>CANNFE010000005.1 GCA_947503775.1 uncultured Paracoccaceae bacterium
GATTCCTTGTTCTCGGCATGAAAAACACTCTCCTTCATCAAGTGATAAGTGTCTACCAAACCGGGGGAACTCCAATCATGGCGGTGTTAACTCGACCAATAAGCTGATCCTGCGCTTGTTCCTTCAATTCTGGTGCTAGGTTTTGCGCCGTTGCTGAGAGAGTGAGCGCCATCAAATAGCTACAGACAGCCAATACTCGTTTCGTGTTTTTCATTGGCCCCATCTACTGTTCGAAGACAACCAGGCACTGACCAGATATCCACCATGGCTCAGGTCCGACCGGGTCATTGCGTCGCCATTGCTCTTCCTCGCCGCAAGCATAGTTAAATTGTGAACTTGGCAGTGGTGCTATCACGTAAAGTGTGGAGCACACGCAGGATCCCAAGAATATGATCATTTTCCTGGAGAAGGAGAGCCCATTGCGGACCTTCGTCGGCTCGTTGGTATGCTGCGATGAAGCACGTCGAAGTTGCCGTTATTTGTAACGGCGTAATGCGGATGGCTGACAAGATCAGCTGAGCGAACTGAAGCAGGCGATCGTTAGAGCATGCCTAACGGCCGCTTTTGTTTCCACACGGCTCTGTCGCTCCTCAGGTCAAAAGCACAGCGAGGTATACGGCATATACTAGAACAAACATACCGCCTTCACGTCGCGAGATCGTCCAGCCACTGCGTGCGCATGCAACTAGTAAAATTGTGGTTGCGCACAGTACCCAGATATCAAGGTGTGCAATTTCGCTCGGGATTTGCATGGGTTGGACCAGGACGGTGATGCCAAAGATACCCAAGATATTAAAGATATTGCTGCCTAAAACGTTGCCGAGCGCGACAGAGCCTTCGCCCTTTCGAACCGCAATGATCGAGGTTACAAGTTCAGGCATCGATGTTCCGATCGCTACGATTGTTAGACCAATCACAGCTTCCGAAACTCCTGCAGCCTGAGCAATTGAAACTGCGCCTAAGACCAAAAAGCGCGCCCCGAGAACGGTGATCACCAGACCTCCAAGCGCGAGTAGTAAGGACATGGCCAGAGGTATCTCCGGACCGGGTATGGCATCTGCTTCAGCCGCGTAAACAGCCGCCGCAGGTGTCCTAACGGTCTGTTTCTCAGTCCAAAGCGTGAACCACAGATATGCCGCCAAGGCGATCACCAGTCCCGCACCGATCAGTCGGCCGCCCTCGCCGAAAAGAACAGTGCCCAGGCAAAAGAGGGTTGCTAGAACAACGACCGTTCCGTCCCGTCGAAAGGCTTTTGAGTCAACTGCTATGGGTGCGATCAAGGCGGCAGTACCGAGAATTAAAAGCACATTTCCGATGTTACTGCCGACGACGTTTCCAATTGCAATTCCTGAGGAGCCCGAGAGCGCAGCTTGTAAGCTCGTAACCAACTCCGGAGAAGAGGTACCGAATCCCACCAGTGTGAGGCCAATGACCATCGGCGAGATTCTGAACGACTTAGCCGCAGAAACCGCCCCACGCACCAAAAACTCGCCACCAATGACCAGGCCGACAAGGCCCAAAACGACGAGAAGTGTCGCATTCATTTTTTGGGGTCTCTCTGCCAAACTACAGCGTTCAAGTGGGCATCAGATTTCATGCTGCAAGAGTCTGTCCGGACGTTCGTGCGCTGCGCAGCATCCGTCCCTTTGGGCTTGAGCGAACATACCGCCGCACAGCAAGGCCGATCTGTTGGCTAAGGACAAACCAACACCTTTCGGCTCGGTCCAGACGTCGCCAAGGCAAACCTGAAGACGCATGTCGTGCATCGTCTGAATGAGAGCGTGCCGGACGCAGTGTTGGGGCTTCCTCGGGCGATTGGGTCTTTGACTGGTTGATTGAGAGATACTGATCTGAAACCTTGGACCAGAGCTGCATCAGCGAGCCTCATTCCGGCAGAGCGGTGTGCTAACACGCCGATCACCAAGACCAACTGTGCTGGCGGCCCGCCCATGGCACCGCCGGCCCTTCTGCGAAAAGGACGTCACTGACGGTATAGCCGTTGGCCAGGCGCAGCGAGACAAGCGGGCGGGCCATAGCCGCCGGTTCGTCCGCTGTCTTCCACAGCAACGACATGAGGCAACAGCTGCTTCACTCTCTCAGTAGCGCGCTCTGCCAAGGCCCGCTCAGAGTGGCAATCGGCTCTGTGGCCGCGTTCGGACGCATCGATCATCTCCAGGCGGAGATTTGAGCTGGACAGCAAGCATTCGACTATGTCGCAGTCGACGGTCGCGAAACTGATGCCTCGTCAGACGGGCTTTGAGATAGGTTATGCCACTCGTCAACATTTGGCTTGCCGGGGGCCTGGGAAAGAAGGACTCAAGATGCGTCACTTGCGCATCCGTTAGCCAAAACAAGATCAGATATGGTCACCGCTTGTTTTTCAAGCCGTCAGCCAAGCCATCTCGCAGAAATCGGCGGGCCTAACCATAGGATGAGATCTCGTTAACCTTGTATTATCGGGAATCAAGCACCTCTTTCGTCAGCCGCAGACAGTCTTGATCCCATCGCTGCGGTGCCAGACCAATGAGTATCCCGCTCTTGGTTTGGAAGATTCCCAGGTGAGCCCTTTACCCGAGCGCATCACCTGGGGGTCCCCTTTCTTACCACCGAAAAGATGAAGCCCCATGGCCGCCATCTCTCCGTCAATATTCTGCTTCACATATCGTTAACCTTGGGTTGCATAGAGTGGCCTTCGACGCTCCAACTACGATGTATGTTAAAGGGAAATGGGTTATGCAGATCTTCGATGAGGCCAGCATCTACGGGAGCCAAGGAGCTGAAGAGGCACCAGAGAGGGCATCCAGGGGTCATGCGCTGAGTTTGGCCAGAATGGTCGCCGAAATAGAGCGGCTATCTTATCAAACAGCGGCCGAGATCCCGACCACAGCGACGACGGAGCTGTTTCTCATCGCCAATAGTCTCGAAAGGCTCTCGAAGGTCTTTGATTGACCTTGCAATCAGATCGCCACGTTTGCTGAGAACAAAATAGAAATGAACTAACAACGATCCAGTGCTTACATCTCACCGCAGAGTTCTTTTCCACGTCTGCGGAGGCAAACCAGAAGGCATCCCTCTTTCTGGTTTGCCACCTGCCCAAGTGATCCTCCCCCCACTGAAGTGGTCCGCCGTTATAATTAGGAAAACGGAGGATCAGAATGGCTACGAAGCGGCACAAGCCGGAAGAGATTGTCACGAAGCTGCGGCAGGTTGAGGTGCTTGTCGGCCAGGGAATGGCCCGTGTGGATGCAATCCGCGAGGTGCGCATCACTGAGCAAACCTACTATCGCTGGCGCAAGCAGTACGGCGGCATGGGAACCGACCAGCTCAAGGAACTCAAACGCCTTCAGAGGGAGAATGAGCGGCTGAGGAAGGCCGTGTCGGATCTGACGCTGGACAAGCTGATCCTGACCGAGGCTGCAAAGGGAAACGTCTGAGCCCCGCCCGTCGCCGTGCCTGCATCGATCTGGTTCGCGAAGACCTGGGTGTCTCGGAGCGTCGTGCTTGTCGGGTTCTGCGCCAGCATCGCTCGACGCAGCGCAAGCTCCCGCGGGGCCGATCCGATGAAGACCGGCTTGTCACGGACATGATCGAGCTGGCCCGCCAGTACGGTCGCTATGGCTACCGCCGGATCGCGGCTCTGCTGCGGGATGCGGGCTGGCAGGTGAACGACAAGCGTGTCGAAAGACTATGGCGGCGGGAGGGGCTGAAAGTGCCAATGAAACACCCCAAGAAGGGTCGGCTCTGGCTGAATGACGGCTCCTGCGTGCGTTTGCGTCCCAAGCATCGCAACCATGTCTGGAGCTACGACTTCGTTCATTGCCGCACCGATGAAGGCAAGGCATTCCGGACGCTGAACATCCTCGACGAGTTCAGCCGCAAGTGTCTGGCGATAAAGGTCGAGCGCAGGCTAAACGCCACCAGCGTGATCGACGCGCTGAGTGACCTGTTCATACTGCGCGGCGTGCCCACCTACATCAGGTCGGATAATGGCCCTGAGTTCGTTGCGCAGGTGGTGCGCGACTGGATCGCCGCCGTCGGTGCCAAGACGGCCTATATCGAGCCGGGATCGCCGTGGGAGAACGGCTATTGCGAGAGCTTCAATGCCAGGTTCCGCGACGAGCTGCTCAACGGCGAAATCTTCTACAGTCTCAGAGAGGCGCAAATCCTGATCGAACAATGGAGGAGACACTATAACACCAAGCGACCCCACAGTGCTCTGGGCTATCGCCCACCGGCCCACGAAAGCATCGTCACAATGGACCCGAGGCCGGCCATGCACTAACACTCAAATTGGACCACTCAGGTGGGGCTAATCAGCCTCGAAGGATCTGTCGAAGGCCGCTGCGATCATCGGTAGGCCGAGAAAACAGTACCTTTCTAGACAAAAATCATATCGTCAGCGAGAACCATATCATTAGATATGACCGTATCCTCGAAGATGACCATATCGTTATGGTCAAGAAGGTCGGCGTTCATACCGCCGACCATGATAACATGATCTTCAAACGTTACTTTGGCGAAGTTCTTACCATCCTCAACGACCGACTCAACCTTCACATCGAAGTAATCAGTGTCCCATATGTGCATGGAAATATTGTGAAGCTCCAAAGTGTCGAGTCCATCTTGGAACCCGTATACATAATCCGTCGTGCCGACGTGGTCTGCATTAAATACAAAGGTATCGGCGGCAGCTCCTCCTCGCATCACGTCCTTTCCAGGGCCTCCGTTGATCCGATCTTCACCACGACCGCCCTCAATGATGTCGTCTCCGTACCCGCCGCTGATGTTATCGTGACCAAAGCCACCTGACATAATGTCATTTCCGCTACCACCATATAACGTGTCATGACCGTGCCCCGCTCCCCCGTAAACAGTGTCGTCGCCGGATCCTGCTCCGATCACATCACTGCCGGTATCGCCGTTGATATAATCATTCCCAGATCCTCCGATAATGTGATCGTCACCAGTGCCACCAAGCAGGACATCATTCTGGTTGCTACCTCGAAGGTCATCATTCCCCCCGAAGCCGTCAATGTATAAGTTGTATAGGCCCTGTGAGCCGTCTATCTTATTGGCTCGCTCATCACCAATACCGCCGTACAGGCCAATAATACTAATTGTCATGTCGGGTGAGCGATCTGGCAAGATCTTCCAATACTTATGCCGGTCGCCGTCTTCATACTCTAAGACAAAGCGGGTAGGCTCTTCGATCACACGATATCCGATTGGATCGTAAGCGAACGAAAAATCGCCAACACCCCCTTTGTTGACATTGCCATCCTTAGTGAATGACGCCCTCCCGTGAACTATGTTGTTCAGAAGTGATATATCATCGCTCGTATCGCCGTAGCCTTTTCCGTTATCATAACGCAAACTAATCTGAGTTATTCCATGATCGTTTAAAGACTTGAGCTCGTTATCATCAACCTCACCATTAAAATTCTTATCCTGCCAGATCTTGAATTCATTCCATGAGCTATCTGATGAGGTAAGCTTCTTATCTCCGTTGGTGTCAAAGATTAGTTGTCCATTTGAGTCTCTAGAAATTGCTAGTGCGTGCAGATCTGTCCGAGCTGCCGGATTCCATTCAGTAAAGATAAACTCTTTGGTTTGATCAATCTGTCCGTCTCCGTCTCCCCGGCTACCATCTGCGTTCAGATCAAAAACCAGAAGCCCATCGTCCTGATAAACCCATGCAACATGCTCCTTAAATCCGTCGTTATCTACATCGACCTTGTTTCCGCTACCTGACCAAAATTCAATACCATCTCCGTCTAAGTCCAACACGACTGGCTGCGCTCTTGTCGACGAGTTCAACGTGTTGTTGATGATATTCTCCATACGATTGTGAACCTCTGTCCCAACCGCATCACCTACAGCTTCAAGTCCATCTGCTGTTTTGCGACCCACATAGTCGGATCCTGACTCTCCATCACGCTGAATAATATCGGATATTCCGAACGTCCCGAAGCTAATACCTGTTGATACAACTGTCTCGGCAAAGGCTCTATGATCAACTGTGATTTGTGCTGTCCCCAGCGTTCCATCAAACTCCTCAACGGTTATGACATCTCCAAAGTCTTCTATAATGTCGATAACTTCTGTCACCTTCGTGGCGCCTTTGAGTGCGGATCCAAGGGCGCGAGCGGCTTCACTACCGCTTGCCTCTAGGAGCTCTCCAAGATTGTCGAGTGCCCCTTCTCCGAACTCTTCAACAAAAGCATCGTAGTCGATGCCCCATTCCTCAGCTTCTTGTCGAGTGATCGGGCGGTCAAGCTCGTAGGTTTGCTGGTCGTCATCATCGGATCCATAATATCCGTTTTCGGGGCCGGGTCCTTCATCACCCCATGGGCGAGGTCGAGGTCTTAGAGAGGTCTCTGGTGCAGTCATATTTTTTCTCCGATCTAATTTTCATTTGAACCAATACTAGATATTATACTATTTATATCTGAAACTGTTGGTCTGCGGCCTGCTACTAGGTCTTCGCTTTCTATGATATTAAGAAGAGCCAAATCTAGCACGCCTATGGAGTTAAATTTGTTGCCGCGGCTTATTGCAGAGGGAAGAGTCCCATCGATATCGCGTATGAGGCCTAGGCTCTGTAGAAGCATTTCAGGAACGCAATATTTTGAATGCTGGTCTATCTCAATAAGTATTATTGATAAGACTATTGCATACTCCTCATTCCAAAAATTAGATGATGCACATACCTTTTCGCCTACCTCTTTTTGAGCGCCAACGATATTAGTTAGGCGCTTACTCTCCGTTGCGTTTTCAGATTCTTTTGCTAGCTGTAATATTTCTTCGTAAGTGCCAAATATAATAAGAATATCTGTTTCGCTTTGATCTGCATTACTATCTAGGAAGTTAAACTCAAAATTGGTACCTGCTTCTACTGTTGCAGTGCTGATGGCCAATGGAGAAGATGCTTGCTTGATTTCATCGTCTAAGTCACCTCCACGATAGATAAGACGTATATTGAGCTGCTTTTTGTTCCACTTGGATAAAGGGGGCATCTCTTCGGAAATCTGAGCTGTAGCTTCGATAAATATTCGGGGAAGCTGATCGATATCCAAGATATCCGCACTGGAACCTTTTACGGAGAGAGACAGAGCAATAAATACCGGTGCAATTCTTGAAAGCATGGCTTTGACCCACCCAATCGCAACTGTAAGTTATTTGAGGCAGTCACGCTGTCAACTAAAGGTTACATCAACATGGCTGCAAACCAAACTGCTTTAACGTTTGATCACTCGGCATGTCATGCTCATCCAAGATTCTTACTAAGGTCCTAGCCTGCAAGCCCCGACCGTGATGATCGCAAGGTATCCTCTGCAAAGTCCAGTCTGCTTGCGGACACTTGCGCTGTCGGTGGTTGCCCACAGCTTCATCTGACAAGGCAGCCTACTATGCTTTCTTACGCTATCGTGGCATCGACTTGATCCGGCCCATAGTTGCCGTCCATGAGCACTGAGATCGATGTCCGCTTTTCGCCCCCAAATCCGACGTCCAAGACAGTTTGCCGCGGCCCCTAAGGCGGACACTGCTGATCTGATTTGCCCTGCCATGGGCCGCTTCGCCCCGATGCCTGCGCTTTTGGCCAGTGCGGAAAGTCGTCTTCGGAAGCCGCCGCGGCGGCGAGCTTGAACGCCTAAAGCCATCCGGTAAGATGCGGTCATGCCGCGTTTTGAGGCCACGACACGGGAGGATGGTAGCATCGCGGAAATCGTTCGCGACGGAGTTCTGCACAATTAATTGGTGACATGGAGCCCGCGGAGCAGATCGTGAGCACCTATCCCAAGATAGCAGCCGCCGATCTCGCGAGAATGCAGAACGGGGGCGGCCAGCAGTGGCGCCATTAAAGACTTGTCTTAGAGAAAAATGCAGAGAATGGAGAAAGAGTGAACGAAGGGGCAGAGATCGATCCACTATCGCCTAAGGAACGCGCACGCTCCAACTTTGTCCGTGATCTTGTGCAGCGGAGCGGAGCTTCCAAATCCGGTTCGACCGCGTGGCCGGGCCCGACCCCAAGGGGAATAGTGCAGTTCTGGGACGATCTGGAGCAACTGCCCGACGACGTCGAAGCCTGCATGAATTCCTGGAGAAAGCTGCAACCGGACGGCTTTGAGCTTGAGGTTTTCGACAGGACTTCTGCGAGCAATTTCATCCGCGACCGTTTGGGAAGTCGCCACGAGGAAGCCTTTGCTCGCTGCTATCATCCTTCCATGATGTCGGACTACTTCCGCTATTCATACATTCTCGTTGAAGGCGGTTTCTATATTGACGCTGACGATGTCTATCAAGGCACGCCAATTGACTACCTCTTCGACGACGGGAGGCTGAAGCTTCAACCATTCTGCTACGATCTCGCAACGTCTCAAATGGTGGCGCCATCGATATTTACCAAGGCCGGGGCCGATCAACCCGGTTGGATCTTTTACTTCAACACGACTCCAATGATTGCGGCGCGCAATCACCCCATGATCGAGAGAGCTTTGCTGAACGCCACCTCATCCCTGGAAGCGGACAGCGCGAACGGGTTACCCGAGGTTCAGGCTACAACCGGACCGGGAAATCTTACTCGATCAGTATCTGAAATTGTTAGTGAGGGATGCTCGCCTGAAGCGCTGCTGGTCGCACATGACTGGGAGCTGACGTCCACCAGCCAGTGGCCGCTCAGCTATCGTAGCGACGCGCGGAACTGGAGGCTGTCCAATCAAAAGCGGTACAGCGGGTCGCCATCGGAGGAGCGATGAATCTGAATCGCTCATCGCTGGCGGTCGTGCGGCTAGCGTTTCGCCTCGGATACGGCCTCCGCAGATTTCTTCCCAAGCAGATATCTGCAACGTTCGGGCAACGCGGTTCATCTGCAAGGACGATCGACAAGATCTACGTAATCAACCTCGATCGCGCTCCAGATCGATGGTCCCGCGCTAAAGACGAACTCGGACGTATAGTCGACGAATTCGACAATGATTTGCTCGGTATCACAGAGCGCCATAGCGCAGTTGATGCAAACAGCTTTCTGCTGGACCCTCCCGCCGATGAGGATTTGGATCCGTTCTACACGCTAGCAGATCAGCTATTTGTCGAGCCTCAGCCCCTGACACTTCCGACGCGGTTCGAGCTGGCCGCGCCCATTCGAATGAGCAGGGCCGAGATCGCTGTTGCCAGGTCGCACATGGAAATCTGGAGGCGAATTGCACTGGGCGACGAGGCGCACGCTCTCGTCCTTGAGGACGATGTGTGGTTTCATCCAAGTTTCGGTCGTTACATAGACGAGGCGTGGAAGGAACTGACGACGCGGGCAGAAGATAACGAGATCGACGTCCTCTATGTTTCCTACCTGGAGGCAAGGCATGGCGCTCCAAAGCATCTCCTGTCGCGGCACGTGTTTGTACCGGAGCGAGGATTGTGGTACTTGTCCGGGTATGTTCTCTCCCGGAAGGGCGCAAGGAAGCTACTTGACCTGCTGCCATGCCGGGGTCCGGTCGATCTCTGGATCAACCATCAGTTCAGCAAGCTGAACGTGTTCGCGACGAGGCGGGCGATTGTCCGCCAGAGAAGAGATATCTTTTCGACCAACTCCTATTCCATTCTCCCAGCGCTTTCTACGATCGGCGCGATAAATAGTGAGGGCGCCGCCCTCTTTCATGCGCGTCCGACACAACTGCCGGTCTTTGCATTTGGCCCCGCCGACTCGGGCCAGTCTTCCCTCGCGATGGCGTTGTCGATGCTCGGCTATCGATGCTGCAGCGATCTGGAACAGCTGCCGCCCTGTGAACTGACGCGGCTTCGCGATGGAAGCACCGATCGTGTTTTCAACGCGTACGTCAATGTGGGGCGCCTTGACGCAATGGTTGAAAACGTTCGACGCAACTATCCGGAGGCCAAGTTCATCGTGACAGCCGCCCCCGGCGCTCACGCTGCCAAAATCGTACGCGACCTCCTGGCGCGGCTCGCCGGCGCGGACGTGATCGTGCTTGATACCAGCGACGTCAAAGCTTGGAGGGTTCTATGCGAGCACGTCAGATGCGCGCCACCATTGTGCCCTTTCCCGACGCTGGAGGACCTAGGGCAGCGTCCTGTCATTGAAACATTTGGGCAGTCCAGGCATTCCCGCGAGAGCGCAGCTTTTAAGTGGGATCGGTCTCCATGGATCGTTGAGCCGGATCGTGGCGCTTGGACAGGCATTCGAACTTCGCTACGGCGTCCTGAGAAGGATGGTAGTTGGAGCGATGCCGGCGACGACGTCCAGGACCTCGATCTCAGGCATTGGACCGCGCGGTCGGACACATTTACTGGTAATCTGGCTTTGTTTCGGCCGTCAAATGTCGAGCATGACGGGCTCACCGGAGCAAAGATTCACATTCGATGCGAGGATCTTGGCGTTCGCCAGTACAGCGCGGGCGCTCTAACCAGTCATACTGATTTTCTCTTTGGCAGGTATGAGGCGACCTTTAGAGCCTCCGACGCGCCCGGGGTGATCTCTGGGTTCTTCCTTCACCGCAACTCGCCGCATCAGGAAATCGACGTCGAGATATTCGGGAGCAAGCCAGATCGCCTGCTAGTCAATGTTTTCTACAACCCGGGCAGCCCGGGTGACAAATTCGACTTTGGCTACAGAGGTTGTCCAAGCCAGATCGATCTTGGCTTTGATGCCTCGAAAGGAATGCATCGCTACGCGATCGAGTGGAGCCCATGCGAGATCCGATGGTTTGTGGATGACCAGCTTGTCCATAGGCGCAATCTGTGGGAGCCAACCCCGATCCCGCATCTGCCGATGAAGCTGCATTTCAACGCCTGGCCCTCCCGCGCGTCACGCCTCGCAGGGCGCCTCAGCAACCGCAGACTGCCCGCAATGGCCGAGGTGCAAAAGGTACGCGCGTCCGCTTTCGACTCGTTTAACTCCGAACCGCTAATTCAAGGGCTCACGGGTGCGGACCAGCCAACCAGAGGTGGAGCTTCAGCTTGAGAATACTGTCCTACAACCCGGGCCACGACGGCGCATTCGCCTATGTGGAAGACGGGCGCCTAGTATTCTCGATGGAGGCCGAAAAAGGTTCGAGGTACCGACATTCGTCGCTCTCGGTCCCCGATGCATTCGACGCGCTCGCCGGACTTCGCGCTGTTCCAGATGTGCTTTGCAAGGGCGGCTGGTGGCCGGGCGATGCGCCGCGCGACTGCGAGATAATGGCTGAGTATCGCGGCAGCGATCTTGATCAGGTTATCTTCGGCAAACGACCCTTCTTAGGGAAGACCATTGACTTCTTTACGTCGTCACATGAGCGGTCACATCTTCTATGTGCGTTCGGGATGTCTGATTTGCCGAAGGGGACACCGTGCTATGCGCTGCTTTGGGAGGGCGTTGTCGGAGCATTCTACGAAATAGATGCCGAGCTTAAGATTACGAAGATCGCGGACGTGATGCCTGAGCCCGGCCATCGCTATGCGATGCTTTATGCCCTGGCCGACCCGACTTTCGACTTTGATACTGCCGAATTTTCCCGGTTGTCTGATGCCGGAAAACTGATGGCACTCGCTTCATTCTCGAAAAGAAGCCGGGCAACCGACGAAGAAGAGATGATTGCTTCCTTTTTGCTGCAGGATTGCAGGCATCTGAGGCCGCAGGACTGCAAAGAGCTAAAAAAACACGCTACTATAATGTCGGTGTCGAGGACGAAGAGTTCTGTAATTTTGCCGGAATTTTCAGCGATCGCCTATTTGAGCGCTTCTATTACTTCGCGGACAATAGTCTGAAGCGAGGAATGCCGTTGCTTATCTCGGGCGGATGCGGGCTCAACTGCGACTGGAACATCAAATGGAGAGAATCGGGATTGTTCAGCGAGGTAATCGTCCCGCCCGTCGCGAACGACTCGGGTTCTGCGATCGGGACGGCCATCGATGCCCAGTTCCATTTTACCGGCGATCCAAAGATTTCTTGGGACGTATATTCTGGATCGACCTTCCTGCAGGACGAACCTGTGGACAATGCGCTGTTTGACCAGTGGGAACCGAGCCACGAGATCGTTGCCAAGATGTTGGCTGCCGACTTGATATTGGGCTGGGTCAACGGCCGATACGAAATTGGACCTCGCGCCCTAGGAGATCGCTCCATCTTGGCAGCGCCCTTCAAGGCGAGCACCAGAGAACGGCTGAATGTCATCAAACAGAGGGAACAGTTTCGTCCGATCGCTCCCGTTTGCCTAGAAGAGGAGGCTGACAAGTGGTTCGGATGCACCGATCCGAGCCCATTCATGCTCTATACGTATCACGCCTTAACGGATGAGCTTGCAGCGGTAACCCATGTGAACCGAACCGCGCGGCTGCAAACAGTGTCTGCATCGAGCAATCGGCCAATGTTCGATCTGCTGAAAGCGTTCAAATCGATGACAGGCTATGGAGTGCTGTGCAACACATCTCTAAACTTCAAGCACAGAGGATTCATCAATGCGGCATCCGATCTTTCGGCGTACACGTTGGCGCATCAACTTGATGGATTTGTGATCGATGGACGCCCGCACCTGCTGAGGTCCTCGGAAAAATATCAGATGTTTCTACGGGAGCATCATTGATATCCGTGCGACTGCCTCGTCATATGCCGTTTACTGGAAGACAGATGGCGCATAGAAGGACCGTTCGAAAGCCGCCAGTCTGCTGACCGCCTCGAAGCGGCCGTTCGTTAATGCTGCAGCGAAATTCGGTTCTCCGCCGATTCTTCTGAAAAACTACGTGGTGAGCACACAGAAGGGCGCGCGTCAAGCTGGGCGCGATTGACGTCCTGGTCCGGTGTCCTGCGCGTCCTGCGGTGCGGGAAGGCCGTCGCCAATTTGCGAAAGATCTAGGCGGTAGATGCGGATTTAAGCTGTCTTGAAGGCCGTGTGAACCACGTGGTTAGGGCGGTTGCCCACAGGTGCTTGCGGCGGTGCCTCCGCTCTCCTGTCGATTGCCCTTGCGTGCTCCACAGGACGCCGCTCTTTCCTCTGGACTTCCCTGTTGCCGGGAGCGGTACTGTCCTCGTGTCGTCGCCCGGATTGCCGGGCTCCACTCGGTACGGGGCGCGGGATTGTCTCGCGCCGGCAGATGTGGAGACGACGATGACCAAAGCCAAGCCTTCAACCCGGAGCAGGGCCTACGCAGCCCGACCGAAGGACGAAACAATCCCATCGGAGCAACCGGTCCGACCGAAGGGCAAGCCCGCTCGGTCGCGGCAGCCGATCTCGAAGGCCAAGCCCACCCGCAGCGCGCAGCTGACCAAGCTGCTCCGCCGCAAATCCGGCGCGTCGATGGCCCAGATCCAGACCGCCTTCGGATGGCAGCCGCATACCGTGCGGGCGGCGATCTCGGCGCAGCGCAAGGCCGGTCACAGGATCGAGCGCACCCGCAGTGACACCGGGCCAGTCTATCGGATCGTGACCGAGGGGGCCAAACCATGACCCGGCCCTGCGCGGACCGGCTGGCGGCCGATCTGCAAGCGCTGGCCCAGGCCTCCCGCGCCGATTGTCTTGCGCGATGGCGCGCAGCCTTCGGCAGACCGCCGCCCAAGCATCTGTCTCTGCCTCTTCTGCGCAAGCTGCTGATCTGGCAGCGCCAGACCGAGGTGGTGGGCGGGCTCTCGGCCCGGACCGAGCGGGAGCTGGCCCGCTTGGCCAGCGGGTCCGCCTGCGCCCGCCCGGTGACCCCCGGATCCCATCTCGTGCGAGAGTGGAACGGACGCACTTACCGGGTCGAGGTGACCGAGGACGGCTATCTGATGGAGGGCCGCAGCTGGCGCTCGCTCTCGGCCATCGCCCGGCATATCACCGATGCGCATTGGTCCGGCCCGCGCTTCTTCGGGCTGGCCTGATGCGCCGGATCCGCTGCGCGATCTATACTCGCAAGAGCTCCGAGGAGGGGCTAGACCAGGACTTCAATTCCCTCGACGCCCAGCGGGAGGCCTGCGCGGCCTATATCGCCAGCCAGAGGCACGAAGGCTGGTACCTGCTGCCAGAACGCTACGACGATGGCGGGATCTCGGGCGGCACGCTCGACCGACCGGCGCTCACGCGGCTCATGCAGGCGATCCGCGACCGGCGCGTGGACCGGATCGTCGTCTACAAGATCGACCGGCTGACGCGATCTCTGTCGGACTTCGCCAAGCTGGTGGAGACGCTGGAGGCGGCCGAGGCCTCCTTCGTCTCGGTCACCCAGTCCTTCAACACCGCCACCAGCATGGGCCGGCTGACGCTCAACATGCTGCTCTCCTTCGCCCAGTTCGAGCGCGAGGTGACGGCTGAGCGGATCCGCGACAAGATCGCGGCTTCCAAGCGCAAGGGGCTCTGGATGGGCGGCACGGTCCCGCTGGGCTACCGGGCAGAGGGCCGCAGCCTGGAGATTGATGCGACTGAGGCCAAGACGGTGCGGACGCTCTACGATCTCTACCGGACCCATGGCTGCCTGCACGAGACGCGCTTGCAGGCGGTGGCTCTCGGGCTCAGATCGCGGCGGCGGGAGCGGGCCGATGGCCGCACCGTGGGCGGTCTGGCCTTCTCGCGCGGGCACCTCCATCACATCCTGACCAATCCGATCTATGCCGGACGGATCCGCCACAAGGGCGAGGTTCATGAGGGCCAGCATCCCGCGCTCATCGACCCCGCACTTTGGGAGAGCGTCCAGGAGCAGCTCCAAGACCAAGCAACGCAGCCCCGCGGCGGCACGCGCAAGACCGCGCCCTCCCCTCTGATCGGCCGGCTCTTCGACGAGACCGGGGACAGGTTGACGCCCAGCCACAGCCGAAAGGGCGGCAAACGGTTGCGCTACTACGTCTCGCGCCGACTGATAACCGGACGGAGCAAAGATCATCCCGATGCCTGGCGCCTGCCCGCCGCGCCGCTGGAGCGCATGCTGACAGACCTGATCCAGGCGCATCTCTCCGCGCCGCAAACCGCTGCGCGGCTGCTGCAGGATCAACCCGCCGCAACGCTTGCAAGCGCGTCCGAGAAGCTGGCCGCGCGGACCGGTGACGCCAACCCACTCTCTCTCATCGACCGGGTCGACCTACGACCGGGAGCGCTCACCGTCCAGCTTCAACCAAAGGCCGTCGCGGAATTGGCCGGATGCATCCCAGACGATCTGCACCCCAAAAGTCTCCGGATCGAGGCCCCCTTCCAGACGCGCCGCCGAGGTGTCGAGATCAAGCTGCATCTGGGAGACGCGCCACCCAACATCGATCAGACCCTGATCCGGAACATCATTAAGGCGCGCGGCTGGCTCACCGGGATCCTCGCCGGAGAGAGCATCGCCGGGATCGCCAGCGCAGACGGCACCTCGCCCCGCCGGATCAAGGACCTCCTCCCTCTCGCGCTGCTCGCCCCACACCTCCTGGAGACCATCGCAAAAGGCACCCAACCCCCGGCCCTGACCACCGACTACCTCGTCAAAACCGGCCTCCCACCCCTCTGGGCAGACCAGATCAAGCACGTCGCTGATCTCTAGATCCGCCTCTAAAGCATCGGCGATTACACTGAGCGGTAGGCGCAACGCCCCCCAAGCCGCAGCGATACAGCGAGACGCTACCGTCCCAACCTACCCCGCATCGGCAAACTCGTACCGCGCATTTGCCCGACAGAGACGCAGGCCCAAAACCGACCATATCCAAGCCCAGAACCAAGTCTCACCAAGAAACCGCGCCTGCCAAAGCACTGAGATCTCAACACAAAATCCGCCGGGAAAGCACACCACAAAACCAAGGCAGGTGGATGGCGGAGGAGGTGGGATTCGAACCCACGGTACGCTTTCACGCACGCCGGTTTTCAAGACCGGTGCATTCGACCACTCTGCCACTCCTCCGCGGTCTGCCGATCCCGATACGCGGACCACAGCGATTCGGAAAGCATCCGAAAATTCGCCCAGCCTTCAGCCGCAGCCTTCCCAAAGCGGCTCTACTATGGCTAAAGTGGCGACAATTCCGGCACAGACCGGACCGTATCGGCAGATCAAGGGTGCGCACGAGGCGGACCGACAGGCAGAGGGACACATTTCCATGGCCATCACACGGCTCATTCCCATGACATTTGCATGCCTTGCCCTGGCAGGTTGCGAAGACGGCTTCTCCCCTTTCTCGGGCAATAACGGCGGCGGCGACAGCACCGCCGCAACCCCCGCGAGCGGCACCACCGAAAGCGTCACCCGCGATGTCGAGGCGCCCGAGATCTTCGAGGCGACCGATACGGGCCTCTGGGATGGCCGCCCGTCCCTTGGCGGGATCTGGGTCGCCCATCCCGACGTTCAGGACGCCGAGCGCGTGATCATCCGCAACACCGAGAACAACACCAACGTCACCGGTGCACTCTTTCGCCGAGAACGCGACAACCCGGGGCCGACGATCCAAGTCTCCTCCGATGCCGCCGAAGCGCTGGGGATGTTGGCCGGACAGCCCGCGCAGCTTAGCGTGATCGCGCTCAAGACCGAAACGGTCGAGGTTGTCACCGACGCCCCGGCCCCGCTTGAGGAAGGCGTGGACGATCTGTCCGCCCCGAGCGATGTCAGCGTCACCCCGCTGGACGGCGCCGAAACCAATGCCGATCCGATCGCCGGCGCCGCGGCCGCCATCGACGCAGCCGAAGCCGCCCCGGCCCCGGCAGCAGCGCAGACCGCGTCATCCTCCAATGCTGTCATACAGACCGCGACCTTCCGCACCGAACGCAACGCCAATGTCGCCGCGGAAAGCCTGCGCGCCGCCGGTCTGACCCCCGCCGTCCTGTCCGGCGAGAGCGGCGGCAGACCCGTCTTTCGCGTCGTCGTGCCCAATATCGGAACCGGAGCGGAGCGTGCCGCATTGCTCGAACAGGTGAAGGCCACAGGCTTCACCGACGCGTATATTCAGGGCTAGCCCGCCCACACGAGGAAAGGATCCGCCATGCTGTTGCGCCTTTATCTTGGCCTGACGCTTCTGGCCGCGCCTGCCATTGCCCAAAGTTTCGACACGCGGGCTGAGGCAGCTTACGTGATGGATCAGACCACCGGCACGGTGCTTTTGGAAAAGAACGCCCACCAGCCTCTGCCGCCCGCCTCGATGTCCAAGCTGATGACGCTCTACATGACGTTCGAGGCTGTGGCCGACGGGCGCCTGACCCTGGGCGAAGAGCTTCCGGTGTCGGCCCATGCGGCCAGCTTTGGCGGCTCGACCATGTTCCTCGACACGACCGACCGCGTCAGCGTGGACGATCTGATCCGCGGCATCATCGTCTTGTCGGGCAACGATGCCTGCGTCGTGCTTGCCGAAGCCATCAGCCCGGACGGCACCGAAGCCGGCTTTGCCCGCATGATGACGACCCGCGCCCGCCAGCTTGGGATGGAGGACAGCGTCTTTCAAAATTCCAGCGGCTGGCCAGCCGCAGGTCATGTCATGTCGATGAAGGATCTCGCGATCCTGGCCGAACGGCTGATCGAGGACTTCCCGACCTATTATCCTCTCTTCGCCGAACAGGAATTCGCCTTCGACGGACGCGCGCCCGCCAACACCCGCAACCGCAATCCGCTTCTGGGGCTGGGCATCGGCGTCGACGGGCTCAAGACCGGCCATACCCAGGAGGCGGGCTTCGGGCTCACCGGCTCTGCCGAGCAGGGCGACCGCCGCGTCATCTTCGTGATCACCGGCCTCGAAACCGCCGCCGAGCGCGCCGAAGAGGCCGAGCGCCTCGTCACCTGGGCCTTCCGCCAGTTCGCGCAGAAGGATCTCGGCGATGCGGGCACCTATATCGCCGAGGCCCCCGTCTGGATGGGTTCCAAGACCACCGTCGATCTTGTCCTGCCCGAGGAGACATCCCTGCTCGTCCCGATCCTGAACGAGGACGGGATCGAGGCAACCGTGAGCTATCGCGGCCCCCTCGAGGCGCCGATCAGCGAAGGCGACGATGTGGCCGAACTGGTGATCACCTTCGAGGGTCTGCCCGAGACGCGCCTGCCCCTCGTCGCAGGCGAAAGCATCGACCGGGGCGGTTTCACGCCCACCCTGCGCACGGCCGCTCAGGTCCTCATGGAAAAGGCCGGCCTGACCGAGGTGATCGACACCGCTGCCGAAACGCTGGCCGTCGAACCGGCCTCTTAAGCCGCCGAAACAATCGAGGTGCCCGGCGCGAAATTATCGCCGCTGTTGCGCGATTTTCAGAGCGGGCGCATCGTTAAGCCGGGGGTCAAACCCGGTTTTCGCGAAATGCCTCCTCCCATATGCCGACGGGATGCCGCCCCGATGCCGCATGCCCGTTTCAGCGGTGGAACTGGGCCTCTTTCAGCCGATTCGAAGGGTCATTTTGGGGGGATCTGACCCCCGATCCTCACCGCTTAAGACGCAACGTCACTTCAGAAACGAAATCCTCTCCGCGCCGCTCGAAACTGTCATACTGATCGAAACTCGCCGCCGCAGGCGCCAGCAGAACCGTCTCGCCATCCTCGGCTTCCTCCATGGCCCGCTCGACCGCCAGATCCATCGTTCCGCAGATCTCCGCCTCGCAGCCCGTCAGCTGCCGGGCAAAGGCCTCTGCCTCGCGTCCGATAACGTAAGCCTTTGAGACATGGCCTAAAAACGGCACCAGAGCCTCCAGCCCGCCCTCCTTCTGCAGCCCTCCACAGATCCAGCGGATCCGTGAAAACGCCGCCAGCGCCTTGGCCGCCGAATCCACATTCGTCGCCTTGCTGTCATTGACGAAGGCCACGCCGCCGCTCTCCGCGATATGCTGCGAGCGGTGCGGAAGACCCGGAAAGCTCGCAAATCCCCGCTCGATCGCCTGCGGCCCCAGCCCCACGGCGCGCAAGGCGCCATAGGCCGAACAGGCGTTCTGATGGTTATGCGCGCCCGGCAAGCCCTTGATATCCCTCAGATCGATCGAGGCGACCTGCCGCCCGCCGCGCCATTCGCTCAGAAACCCCTTGCGCGCGAAGACCGACCAACCAGGCCCGTCCAGCTTGCGCCCCGACGACACCCGAATGACCCGCATCTCGGCTCCGTCCTCGGCCAGTTGTCCCGCCAGATACCGCCCTTCAGGCTCATCGACGCCCACCACCGCGCGGTCCGGCCCGCCTTCGGAAAAGAGCCGCCTCTTGGCCGCGAAATAGCCGCCCATCCCGCCATGCCGGTCCAGATGATCCGGCGTCAGGTTGGTGAAGACCGCGATATCCGGCGTCAGCGCCCGCGCCAGCTCCGTCTGGTAGGAGGACAGCTCCAGCACCATCACCTCCCCGTCCCGCGCCGCTTGCGTGTCAAAGACCCCGCGCCCGATATTGCCCGCCAGCTGCGCAGGGCGCCCGGCCTCCTGCAGAATGTGATGGATCAGTGCCGAAGTGGTTGATTTTCCATTCGACCCTGTCACCGCGATCACCCGCGGCACGGTGTCGAACCGGTCGAACTCCTCGCCTCCAAAGGACCGGAAAAAGAGCCCGATATCATTGTCGACCGGCACATCCGCCGCCTGCGCGGTGGCCACGACAGGATGGGGGGCCGGGTAGAGATGCGGGATCCCCGGAGAGACCACCAGAACCGCCACATCCTCGAACGCCCCGGCCCGAGTCAGATCGCGCAGAACGATCCCCTCGCCCTCTGCCCTCTCGCGCGCCGCCGCCCCGTCATCCCAGGCCACGGCGACGGCCCCGCCCGCATCAAGGGCATGAGCGACGCTCAGCCCCGACCGGCCAAGCCCCAGAACGGCGACCGTCCGCCCGTCAAACCCGCGCACCGGGATCATGCCGCTCTCCTTCCAGCCGCCGCTCGCGGCGTTAACCTCATCGGACCCCGGATCGGTCAAACCCTCCCCAGCTCTTTGCCTTCCCAAATATCCCGGGGGTCCGGGGGCTGGCCCCCGGTCCGGCGCTAAAATGGTCTAACGAACTTTCAACGTGGCAAGCCCGACCATCGCCAGAATAAGCGCAATGATCCAGAACCGGATCACGATCTGAGGCTCCGCCCAGCCCTTCTTTTCATAGTGGTGATGGATCGGCGCCATCAGAAAGACCCGCTTGCCGGTGCTCTTGAAATAGGCGACCTGGATGATGACGGACAAAGCCTCCATCACGAAAATTCCGCCTATGATCGCAAAGACGATCTCGTGCTTGGTCGCCACCGCAATAGCGCCCAAAGCCCCGCCCAAGGCAAGCGATCCGGTATCGCCCATGAAGACGGCCGCAGGCGGCGCGTTATACCACAAAAAGCCAAGCCCTCCGCCGATCAAGGCCATGGTGAATATGAAGATTTCTCCTGTCCCCGCGACGTAGTTCACGTCCAGATATTCCGTAAAATCCGTCCGCCCCACAACATAGGCGATCGCCCCCAGGGCCGCCGCCGCGATCATCACCGGCATGATCGCCAGCCCGTCAAGCCCGTCCGTCAGGTTCACCGCATTGGCCGCCCCCACGATCACGATGGTGGCAAAGGGAATGAAGAAGACCCCCATATTGACCAGCAAATCCTTGAAGACCGGAAAGGCCAGCTGATTGGTCAGATCCTCGGGATGATGCCAGGCCGCCCAGGCCGCCGCCGCCGCCGCGATGGCAAATCCCAGACCCAGCCGCATCTTGCCCGAGACGCCATCGCTCGTCTGCTTCGACACTTTGGCATAATCATCCGCGAATCCGATCATGGCAAAGCCGACCGTGACGAGAATGACCATCACCACATAGGGATTGTCGAGCCGAGCCCAGAGGATCGTCGAGGTCAGCAAAGCCCCCACGATCAACAGACCGCCCATCGTCGGCGTACCGGCCTTGACGAAATGCCCTTCCGGGCCGTCATCGCGGATCGGCTGCCCCTTGCCCTGCCTGCGCCGCAGAACGTTGATCAGCGGCGGACCGAAGAGAAATCCGAAGACGAGCGCCGTCAGGAACGCCCCTCCGGCCCGGAAGGTGATATAGCGGAAGAGATTGAAAAGATCCCCCCCATCCGACAGCTCGGTCAACCAATAGAGCATGCGCTCGCCTCTTGTTTTCTTATTGTTATCGCTCTTGCGCGTCCCTCACCGGATGCCCCAGTTTGCGCAACGCGTCAACGATCCGGCTGACCTTGATGCCCTTGGATCCCTTGACGAGGATCACATCGCCCGCATCCACAAGGCGGCTCGGCCGCTCTACCAGCTCGTCCGCGGTCGCCACCCAGCGGCCACGCTTGATCTCGGGCAGCGCCTCATGCAGCACCTTCATGCGCGGTCCCACGCAATGGATCAGATCGACCCGCGCCATCGGCGGCAGATCCGCCAGTTCGCGATGAAGCGCCGTCTCCTGCGGCCCAAGTTCCAGCATATCCCCAAGGATCGCGATCCGCCGCCCCCGCCCGATCCGCCCGACCCCGTCAAGCGGCTCCGCGGCAACGAGCACCTCGAGGCTGGCGGCAACGGAAGCCGGGTTGGCATTGAATGCATCATCGATCAGATCAAAGCTCATCCCGTCCTCGGCATCGTCAAGAACCAGCCGCTCACGGGTGCCGCGACCGGCATAGGGCGCCCAAAGCGCCAGATCGCGCGCGGCCATTTGAGCATCGCCGCCCATCGCCTCGACGGCCGCCAGAGCGCCCAGCGCATTCATCGCGAAATGGGCTCCGGGCACGGTCAGCTTGAAAAGCCAATCCTCCCCATGATGCTCGCATTGCAACGTGGTCGTGTTTGAGCCGACGCGCAAATCCGTCAATCGCCAATCGGCCCCCTGCCGCCCGAAAAGGACAGGGCGCGCCTCCGCTGTCCCGGCCGCCTCCAGCAGGATCGGAGTCGCCCCGATATCGGCATTGACGATCGCCGAGCCACCCGCCCGCAAGCCCTCGAAGATCGACGCTTTTTCCACCGCGATCCCATCCACATCCGCAAAGGCCTCCAGATGCGCCGCCGCGACCGTCGTGATCAGCGCCACGTCCAGATCCGCCATCCGCGCGAGCGGAGCGATCTCTCCGGGATGGTTCATACCGATCTCGATCACGGCAAATTCGGTCTCCTGCGGCATCCGCGCCAGCGTCAGCGGCACGCCCCAGTGATTGTTGTAGCTCGCCTCCGGCACATGCACCCGGCCTTGCCGCTCCAGAACCGTGCGCAGCATCTCCTTGGTGGAGGTCTTGCCGACCGATCCGGTGACGCCAAGGACCGTGGCCCCGGTCCTCGCCCGCCCGGCGCGGCCAAGCGCACCCAGCGCCTCAAGGACATCCTCGACCACGATCAGCGGATGCGCCTCGGGCAGTCCATCGGGCCTGCGATTGACCAAAGCGCCCGCCGCGCCCGCCTCGAAGGCGGCAGCAAGGAAATCATGACCGTCCCGCTCGGCAGAAAGCGCCACAAAAAGATCACCCGGCATCAGCGAGCGTGTATCGATCGAAATCCCCTGGATATCGAACTCATGGGAGGCAACGCCTCCCGTCGCCGCACCGATCGCCTCTGATGTCCAAAGCGCAGTCATAAGGCGCCCCAGAATTTTCTAGAAAATTCTGCAAAACAAGATCGTTCCAGAACGATCTTGCACCAAAAATCTTCTAGAAGATTTTTCCCCCTCATCGCGCCCGCGCTCCGTCGAGGGCCGTCACTGCGATGCTCGCCTGTTCCGCGTCATCAAAAGGCAGCACCGTATCGCCAACGGTCTGGCCGGTCTCATGTCCCTTGCCCGAGATCAAAAGCGCATCGCCCGGCCCCAGCGCATCGACCCCGCGCAAGATCGCTTCGGCGCGGTCTCCCACCTCCACCGCATCGGGTCCGGCACCGCCGATGACCGCCGCCCGGATCGCCGCCGGATCCTCGCTGCGGGGATTGTCGTCGGTGACGATGACCTGATCCGCATAATCGGCCGCCGCCTGTCCCATCAGGGGCCGCTTGCCGGTATCGCGGTCTCCGCCCGCCCCCACGATGCAGACGATCCGCCCCATGATATGGGGCCTGAGCGCCTGCAACGCGGTCGCGACCGCATCGGGCGTGTGGGCATAATCGACAAAGACCGACGCCCCGTTCGCGCGCACCGCCGCCAGTTCCATCCGGCCCCGCACGGTTCCTAGCTGCTCGAGCGCGGCAAAGACGGTCTCCGGCTCGTCCCCCGAGGCGAGGGCCAATCCGGCGGCAACCAGCGCATTCTCCGCCTGAAAGCCGCCGATCAGCGCAAGCCGCACCTGGCGGCTCTGCCCCTTCCAGGCAAAGCGCAAATCCTGACCTGTCGCATCGAAGCGGAGCGCTTCGATCTTCAGATCGGCCCCCTCGCGCCGACCGACCCCGATAACCGGATGACCGGCCTGCCGCGCAATCTCGGCCATGTCAGGTCCCCGGCTGTCATCCAGATGGATCACGGCAGGCGCACCATCCCCCAGAACCCGGCCGAAAAGACCGGCCTTGGCGTCGAAATAGGCCTCGAATGTCTCGTGATAATCAAGATGATCCTGGCTGAAATTCGTGAACCCCGCAGCCGCCAGGGTCACCCCGTCAAGCCGGTATTGCGCAAGCCCGTGGGACGACGCCTCCATCGCGCCATGCGTCACGCCAGCTTCGGCGGCGGCGGCCAGGGCCCGGTGGAGCGTGATCGGCTCAGGCGTGGTGTGATCGAGCGGCGCGGTCCAGCTGCCTTCGACCCCGGTCGTGCCAAGATTGACGGCGCTGTGTCCCAACGCCTCCCAGATCTGGCGTGTGAAATGGGCGACGCTGGTTTTGCCATTGGTGCCGGTGACGGCCACCATCGTCTGCGGCTGGGCACCGTAAAAAAGCGCGGCAGCATAGGCCAGCGCCTGCCTCGGCGCCTCGGCGACGACAAGCGCCGCGTCTGATCCGGCCAGCACATCGCTGGCAATCTCGGCTCCCACCGCATCGGTCAGAACCGCGCTGGCCCCCATCCGAAGCGCATATTGAATGAACTCCCCGCCATGCACGCGGCTTCCGGGCAAGGCGGCAAAAAGCGCGCCTTTCGTCACCTCCCGACTATCGACGATCAGCGAGCCGATCACCGGGTTTGCCCCGCCTTTCGCGGTCAGTCCCAACTCACTCAGACGTGCCTGCCGGGTCATGACCCCTCCTGCTCAGTTCGAGGTGAGTGTTACACCTTCGAGGGTTGCAGGTTCAATCTCCGGTCTCAGCCCCATGAGCGGAGCCGTGCGCCGAATGATCTCTGCCGCGACAGGCACGGCGGTCCATCCGGCCGTGCGCCGCGGCTCGTCGTCCGAGGTCTCAACCGGCTCGTCCAGCGTGACGACGAGGACGTATTTCGGATTGTCCGCAGGAAAGACGCTGGCAAAGGTGGCGATCACCTTGTCATCATAATAGCCGCCGCCACGCGGTCGCGGCTTGTCGGCAGTCCCGGTCTTGCCGCCGACGCGGTAGCCCTCGACATCGCCGAAGCTGGCCGTACCTTCTTGCACGACCGCGCGCAACATATCGCGCGCCGCCGCCGACACCTCGGGCCGCACCACGCGCTCTCCGACCTGCGGCGCGTCGCGCTTGATCAGCGTTGGCCGAACCCGCGTCCCGCCGTTCAGAAGCGAGGCATAGCCTGCCGCCAGATGCACCGGAGAGGTCGAAATCCCGTGTCCGTAACTCACTGTCATCGTGGAGATTTCGGACCAGTTGCGCGGCAGAAGCGGGCGCCCTGACGCGGCTTCCACCATCTCGAGCGGCGTCGCCTCGAAAAAGCCCAGCGATTTCAAGAACACCTGCTGGCGCGCGGCTCCGATCTCCATCGCCATCCGGGCGGTCCCGATGTTGGAGCTATTCACGATCACATCCGTGACGCTCAGGAAAGGCCCGTAATTCTTGTTGCGGAACTCGCGGATCCGGTGGCGTCCCCAGGTCAGCGGGCCCTTGGTGTCGATCAGCGTCTCCGCATGGCCCAGCCCCAGCTCCATCGTCTGCGCCGCGGTGAAGATCTTGAAGACCGATCCCAGCTCATAGACGCCCTGCACCGCCCGGTTGAAGAGGGGACTGTCAGAGGCATCCCCCTCGGTCAGCACGCGCGGGCGGCTGTTCGGATCGAAATCGGGGAGGCTCGCCAGCGCGATGATCTCTCCGGTCGAGGCATCCATTAGAACCGCCGCAGCCCCCTTGGCGTTCATGATCGTCATGCCGCCATGCAACACGCGCTCGACCGTCGCCTGCACCGTCAGATCCAGCGACAATTGCAGCGGAGCATCATCGCGCGCCGGATCCCGCAGATCGGCATCGAAATGCTTCTCGACACCCGCCACGCCGATCACTTCGGCAGAGGCCACGCCTTCGCGCCCAAAGGATGCGCCGCCCAGAACATGGGCCGCGATCGGACCGTTGGGATAAAGCCGCATCTCACGCGGCCCAAAAAGCAGCCCGGGATCGCCGATCTCGTGCACGGCCTGCATCTGCTCTGGGCTGATTTTTCGCTTGATCCAAAGGAACTTACGCTTGCCGGTAAAGTCCTCGACAAGCTCCTCCTCCTCCAGATCGTCAAAGATCGCGGCCAGCCCCTTCGCCGCCGCGACCGGATCGACCATCTGCGGCGGCTGCGCATAAAGGCTGTGCGTCTCCAGATTGGTCGCGAGGACCCGTCCGTTCCGGTCCACGATATCCGCACGCTGCGCCATGATCGCGCTGCCTGCCGCGGTCGCCCGCGGCTCTGATGGATCGGTCGCCGCCAGCGCGCCCATGCGCATGCCGACCACGAAGAACGCGCCCACGAACATCGATCCCAGAACAAGCAGCCGCCCTTCCGCGCGCATCCGTTCGCGGTCGCGCATCGCCTCGTGGCGCAGGCGCTTGTTCTCGCGCTCGATGACGTCGGGATTCTCTCCGGTTTCCCGCGCGCGCAGGATCCGCGCCAGCGGGCGAAGCGGTGTGCGGATCATGGTCGGTCCTCCCCATCGCTCGAGGTTTCGATCGTCTCCAGGATCGGCCCCAGATCAGGTTGCGGATAGGCCACCTGCTCCAGCCGGGCGAACGCCTCGGGCGTCAATGGCAGCAGCTCGAGCCGCTCATAGTTCAGCTCCACCAGATCGCGCAGCCGGTCGGGTCGGTTCAGATAGGCCCATTCGGCGTTCAGGACCGTCAGCCGCGCATGGGCCGCCCCGATCCGGTCATGCAGATCGCGCACCTCGCGCAGGCTTTGCTGGGTCGCGTAGTTTTCCCGGTAGGCCCAGAAAGCCAGGCCCACGATGGCCAGCGCGGACAGCACAAACAAAAACGATCGCATCTAAAATATCCCCTCCAGCTGAGGCATTCCCAAAGCCCGCCGATCGGTCGGTGTGGCCTCGGCATCGGTGCGCCGCGCCACCCGCAGCTTCGCGGACCGCGCGCGCGGATTGGCGGCAATCTCATCGGCATCCGCCGCCACGGCGCGGCGCGTCAGGATCTCGAAGCCCGCCGGAGGCGCCTTGCGTTCGGGCGCATAGCGGTTTGCATTCCCGCCCCCGCCGGACCGGGCCTGCAAAAATCGCTTCACCATCCGGTCCTCGATCGAATGAAAGGTCACGACCGCCAGCTTGCCGCCGGGCACCAGCGCCCGCTCCGCTGCTTCCAGACCGCCTGCCAGCTCTGCATATTCGTCATTCACCGCGATCCGCAGCGCCTGAAAGGTCCGCGTCGCCGGATGGCTCTGCCCCGGCTTGGCACGTGGCAGGCACCCCTCGACGACCTGCGCCAGATCCAGCGTCGTCGCCAGAGGGCGCGCCGCGATGATCGCGCGCGCGATACGCCGCGAGGCGCGTTCTTCGCCGTATTGATAGAGGATATCGGCCAGCAGCCCCTCCTCGGCGCCATTCACCAGATCCGCCGCCGACGGGCCGTCCTGGCTCATCCGCATATCGAGGGGCCCGTCCTTCATAAAGGAGAACCCGCGCTCCGCGCGGTCGAGCTGCATCGAGCTGACGCCCAGATCCAGAACCACGCCATCCGCAGGCCCCTCCATCCGCGAGAACGTCGTCTGCCGCGTCTCGATCCGGTCGTCGATCCAGTCCGCCGCCATCTCGAAGGCCAGCGGATCGCGGTCGATTGCGATAATGCGCTCCGCCCCGGCCTCCAGAAGCCCCCTGGTATAACCGCCCGCCCCGAAGGTGCCATCGATCCAGGTGCCGCGAACCGGGGCCACGGCCTCCAGAAGGGGGCCGAGCAGGACCGGAACATGCGCGCTCACGACCCGCCCTGCAGCAGCGAAAGCGGATCAAAGCTCCCCTCCTGCCGCTCGAGGAAGTCGCGGGCAAAGACACCCTCCTTGGCCTCGAAGGTTTCGGCGGGCCAGATTTCGAAATGATCGCCCATCCCGATAAAGACCGTATCGCCCGAAAGGCTGTATTTATCGCGCTGCTCCTTGGGGATCACGACGCGCCCGTCCTTGTCGACCTCGGCATCGAGCGATTGACCCAGCACCAGCCGCGACAAGAGCCGCCGCTGCTCGGATCCGCGCGGCATGGCAAGGATCTCGTCCTCGATCTCGCGAAAGGCCTCGACCGTATAGGCATGCATGCAGTCCGTCAGGTGGTCGCCATAAAGCAGAACCACCGAGGCCTGACCGTTGATTTCAGGATAATCGGGGTCCCCGGTTTCAAGGACACGGCGAAACCGAGCCGGAATCGACATCCGCCCTTTCGCATCAACCTTCTGGTTGAATTCGCCTCTGAACCTCAGTGCCACTGTCCCGCGGCCCCTTTGCCCCCGAAGTGCTGTCCTCAAAATCGAAAACGGCGGATCGAGCTGCTGCCACTGCTCGATCCGCCGCCCTCGTCCCGTTTCCGGGAATGTCCGACTGCGCGCGCCACCTGGGGGGATGTCTGCTCGCTCGCGCGCCGGATCTCATCGTTCACGAAGTCGGGTTGCCTGTATGAAACCAGTTTGTGCCTCGGTGGGGTCTTAAGCGCCCCTTGATCCGTCGTTCGTGTAAGAACTGTATGCGCCGGGATTTCATGGGAAACAAGGGAATTTATGGGAAAACCCGGAAGCTCGGCGGAAACGACAGGACCAGACACCATGGATATCGCATATATAGTCATGCCTAGGACGAGTGTCGCTACATGTTGCTAATTCTGATCGGCTCAAAGTGCTATAAATGCGACAGGCAAGACATTTATCTCAGAGAGATCCCGGCATTCCCGGCAATATCCCTCTTTCAAACAGCTATGTCCCACCGAATCCCAATTAGCGATACCCGTTGGAAAGCCGTCCCATCATTTCCCAGTGGCAGCGACCTGCGCGCCACAGCTCTCTTCATCTTGTCGAAAATATGCAGCCCGGCGGTCGCCCGGAGAGCCGGCGCCGGATCCCTCAGGCCATCCCGCCCGCAACCAGACCCCGCGCCAGCGCCGCATAGGCGTCCGCAAGCGGACCCTCCCCGGCCGCGACCGGAACGCCACCATCCCCGCCCAGCCGCACATCCAGATGGAGCGGAAGCTCGCCCAGAAACGGAACGCCCAGCGTCTCGGCCTCGGCGCGCACGCCTCCATGGCCGAACAGATGCGCCTCATGTCCGCATTGAGGACATATATAAAGAGACATATTCTCGATCAGCCCCAGAACCGGCGTCTTGAGCGTGCCGAACATGTCGATGGCCTTGCGCGCATCCAGAAGCGCCACGTCCTGCGGGGTCGAAACCACCAGCGCCCCGGTCAGCTCGGTCTTCTGGCACAGCGTCAGCTGCACATCGCCCGTCCCCGGCGGCAGATCGACGATCAGCACGTCCAGCTCCCCCCAGGCCACCTGCCCCAGCATCTGCTGAAGCGCCCCCATCAGCATCGGCCCGCGCCAGACCACCGCCTTGGCCGGATCGACCATCAGCCCGATCGACATCACCGTCACGCCATGCGCATGCAAAGGCTCGATGATCTTCCCATCCGGAGAGGCAGGCCGCTTCGACACCCCCATCATCCGCGGCAGCGACGGCCCGTAGATATCCGCATCCAGCAGCCCGACCCGCCGCCCCTGTCTGGCCAGCGCCACGGCGAGGTTCGTCGACACCGTCGACTTGCCCACCCCGCCCTTGCCGCTGCCCACGGCCAGGATCCGATCGACCCCTGCGGGCTTGAAAGGACCGGCCTGCGGCTTGGGGTGCCCCCCGATCTTCAGGGACGGCGCCTTGGGCGCACCGCCATGGGCCGTCAGCACCGCCGAGACAGCTTTGACCCCTGGCACCTCCTGCACGATCTCGACGGCCGCCGCGCGAACCGGCTCCATCCGCGCGGCCTGATCGGCATCGGGCGCCTCGATCACGAACCGCACCGCATCGCCCTCGACCGTCAACGCGCGAATCATATCGCGGCTCACCAGATCCCCGCCATCGGGCAATCCAACGCGGGCCAGGGCCGTCAGGATGTCATCGCGCGAAGCGGGCATGGGTCACTCCTTCATCATGTCAGCCTTTAAGTCGTGCGAGCCGCGCCGATCCGCAACCACCCTGCGCAGGCTTTATACATCGGCCGCTCAAAACGCCTAAAACTAGGGCAGCAACACTTATGCATTTGCTGCATAGCGGCATTGACGTCGCAGGGGATTGTGCGAGCGCAGCATATGCCTATCTTCATCCCTGTTAGCGCAATCCGGCGCGACAAAGACCCATGGGGTGCAAACAGCCCCAAACGGGCATGAGCAGTTAAGGAACCAACCATGGCATACGCACATATCTCGCGCGGCGCCTCCGCAAGTCTCTTCGACCGCATCGCGGACGTTCGCAAAACATACGCAAAACGCTGGGGGGCCTATCGCGCCTACCGCACGACATTCAACGAGCTCAACAAGCTCACCGACCGCGATCTGTCCGATCTGGGACTGCACCGGTCGATGATCCAGGGCGTCGCCTATGACGCCATCTACGGCGACACCGCCTGAAGAACAGAATTCGGGAGCCGCTCTTCCTCCTCCCTGAGCGCGCCCCGATCCGCCAACCCGGTCTCCTCCTCCCTGACCGGCGCGGCACAAAGAAGAGCGGCGATACCTCCTCCCGGTATCGTCGCTTTTTCTTTTTGAAACGTTCGCAAATCGCGCTGACTCATATCTGCTTGCGCACGGACCAACACATCATGAGCATCGCAATAGGAACGTGAATAATGTCCGTTCCGAGCCCAAATTGACTGACAAGACGACGCTGATAGGGTCCTTATATGGCTAGGCTGTTCACGCTCAATCGAGACAGGATCGCTGCAGTCTATGCGACTTGCTTCCTGATTGGAGCTGCTTCACACGGAAGGGATTTCCTGGTCTACGGCTGGCGGCCTTACGCGGTGGCTCCTCTTCCTTTTGAATTGTTCTGGAGCAGCCTGTTGGTGATCGACCTTGCGGTCTCCTATCTTCTGCTATCGCAGAGCAAGCGATGGGGTGCCGTATGCGCATTGGTCGTCATGGTGGTTGACGTCTCGGTCAACACATATGCAGCGATCGTTCTTAGGTTTGATATTCTCGTTGGACCACTTGTTCTTCAGTCGGTCTTTCTTGGGTTCATCCTCGGAACAATTCCCAGGCTTCTCGCGCCACCAGAAGCACGTAGCGCTGGCTACTCAGATTGACGTGAAAGGAACCACCACGGTCCGCTTCGTCCACACAGCGGACCTAAGCAATCTCTTCAAAGTAGCCTCTACTGGCATATCTCTGGTCTCGGGCGCGAGACAGCCAAGAGCTTCGCTTATGTGTCCGAATGAAAAGCCGACTGGCACGATTTGCGGACATCTCCTGTCTTCTTGAGACTATCGGCGCTTCACCGGCTAAACTTGACCTAACCCCGCTCATCCTTCGGCGATCCCATCACCATATAACTCGTGATCGACCGCACATGCGGAACCGTCCCGAGCTTGTCGGTGTGAAACGCCTTGTAGGCAGGCAGATCCGCCGTCTCGACCCGCAGCAGATATTCGAACGCCCCCGCGATATTGTGGCACTCGGCCACTTCCTCGAACCGGGTCATTGCTCGTTCGAACCCCTCCTGAGCCTCCTTGGAATGCTCCGACAGCCCCACCGCGACATAGACCACATAGCCGCGCCCGACCTGAACCGGGTCCAGCTGCGCCCGGTAGCCAGTGATCACGCCGCTTTTCTCCAGCGCCGCGACCCGGCGCAAGCATGCGGAGGGCGACAGGCCCACCTTCTCGGCGAGATCAAGATTGCTGATCCGCCCCTCGGCTTCCAAAACTCGCAATATCCTTGCGCTTATCTGATCCATCCCGCTCATGAATTGCAGACTATCGCAAAATATCGATATCTTTGCAATTTCATTCAACCCCTCCAGTGTCATCCTCAGCGCATGACCCTCGAAGCTTTCACCGCTCTTGCCCTTTTTGCCGTCGTCAGCTCGATCACGCCGGGCCCGAACAACCTGATGCTGATGGCGTCGGGGGCGAATTTCGGACTGCTCCGGACGATGCCGCATATGCTGGGCGTGGCTTTGGGATTTGTCCTGATGGTGATCCTGGTCGGCGTCGGGATCGTCCGCATCTTCGAAATCTGGCCGATCACCCGGACGATCCTCAACATCGCCTGCGGTCTCTATCTGCTCTATCTCGCCTGGAAGATCGCGACCGCCGCCCCGGCCTCTCCCGATGCGCCCGAGACGACCGGAACGCCCATGACCTTCCTGCAGGCCGCCGCCTTTCAGTGGGTCAATCCCAAGGCCTGGGCCATGGCCGTCAGCGCCACGACGGTCTACCTGCCCCGCGCCGATCTGACCGGTATCCTTCTGGTCGGCGTGATCTTCGGCGCGATCAACCTGCCCTCTGTCGGCGTCTGGGCAGGCCTCGGCGTCGCGCTCCGAACGTTCCTGTCCTCCCCGACCCGTCTGAGGATCTTCAACTGGATCATGGCCATCCTCCTTGTCGGATCCCTCTGGCCGATTGTCGCGTGAGGTCACATCGCTGTGATCGCATGGTGCTTGATCGGGCTCCCGCGCGTTTCTAGCTGGAAAGACACCGACCAAAGGAACGAGCCCCAATGACCCGTCCGACCCGCCGCGCAATTCTGACCGGTGCCGCAAGCCTTCTGGCCACCCCGTCTGTTCTCAGCGCCAATGCCGCACTGGACGCCCCCCAACGCAACGCGTCAAGCTTTGTCAGCCGCAACTGGCGCGATCATTTCGACACGCTGGGCGTGGCCACAATCCTCTGCGACGTGCAATCGCGCGCGGTGTTCTTCTGGAATGCCGACGGCACCGATCACCGCATCTACCCGACTTCGGTTCCCAAGACAGAGGATCTCACCCGTCGCGGCTATACCGAGATCGTGCGCAAAAAGGTCGGCCCCAGTTGGACGCCCACCGCCTCGATGCGCGCGCGTGACCCCAGCCTACCCGCCTTCATGCCGCCGGGCCCGGGCAATCCGCTTGGCACCCATGCGATGTATCTGACCTGGCCCGCCTACCTGATCCACGGCACCCACGACACGCGCAAGATCGGGCGTCCGTCCTCGTCGGGATGTTTCGGGCTCTACAACGACAAAATCGCCGAGCTCTTTGCGATCACGCCCATCGGCACGCAGGTCCACGTCTTCTAAAGCACATAGCGGCGTGCCGCCTCAGAACGGCACGTCGCCTTCGCTGCCCGCAGCAATGACAAAGCGGGCGACAACCTTTTTCGATCCCGCCTTGTCGAACTCGATATCCAGCTTGTCGCCTTCGACGCCCATCACCTCGCCATAGCCGAACTTCTGGTGAAAGACCCGGTCCCCTTCCCCGAAGGACGAGACCGCATCCAGATCGATCACCATGTTCCGGCTCTCTTTCGGCTGGCTCATCGGCCGCTCCGCGCTGCGCGACTGAAGTCGCCGCCAGCCGGGCGAGTTGTAGACATTCGCCTCCGCCGCCTTCGCATGCAGATCCGATCCAGCCATCGCGTTCAGCACCGGGGAGGCGGCTCCCGCCATCCCCATCGATGAGGCCATCCCCGCCGCGCCATAGCCGCCGCCATACAATCCGGGCGGCGTCAGCACCTCCACATGATCCTCAGGCAGCTCATCGATGAAGCGGGACGGCAGCGCCGACTGCCATTGCCCATAGACCCGCCGGTTCGCGGCAAACGACACAGTACAAACCTCCTCTGCCCGCGTGATGCCGACATAAGCCAGCCGCCGCTCCTCCTCGAGACCCTTCAGCCCGCTTTCATCCATCGAGCGCTGCGACGGAAAAAGCCCATCCTCCCAACCCGGCAGGAACACGGCGGGAAATTCCAGCCCCTTGGCGGCATGCAGCGTCATGATCGACACCTTCTCCTCCGCGCCATCGGCCTCGTTATCCATGATCAGCGACACATGCTCGAGGAAGCCTTGCAGGTTCTCGAACCCCTCCAAAGCCTTCACGAGCTCCTTGAGGTTCTCCAGCCGCCCCGGCGCCTCGGGTGTCTTGTCGTTTTGCCAATGGCCGGTATAGCCGCTTTCGTCGAGGATCATCTCGGCCAGAGCAACGTGATTCCCACCTAATATAGAAACATCTCGTTCGAGAAGACTGACCTGCGCATCACGAGCGAGTTCTTCCTTTTGTCTCAATTCTTCTTCGACACCACTAAAGTCTTGATCCTGTAGGTGTCTAATTTGCTCAGAGATTGCTTGAATATCTTGTTTGCTTCCAACCTTGCTAATCAATTGTGTCCAGCGAGCTATGCCATCAACTAACTCACCCAAGCCGGTCCGAGCCTTCCCAGTAATCTGGCCAGTTTGAACCAGCATTCGTGAGCTCTCAGCTAGCGAAAAGCGGTTCGCCTGTGCTGCCATAAACACTTTTTTTGCGTTCTTCTCTCCAAGGCCGCGTCTTGGTTTGTTCATAATTCTTTCAAACGCCAGATCATCATCGGGCGACACCGCGAGCCGGAAATAGGCCATTGCATCGCGGATCTCCATTCGCTCGTAGAACCTTGGCCCCCCGATCACACGGTAGGGCAGCCCGATCGTCAGGAACCGATCCTCGAAGGCCCGCATCTGGTGCGACGCCCGCACGAGGATCGCCATTTGATCGAGCGAGATAGGATCCAGCCCCCGCGTGCCAACCTGCATCGCCTCGATCTCGTCGCCGATCCAGCGCGCTTCTTCCTCCCCGTCCCAATGGCCGATCAGGCGCACCTTCTCGCCATCCTCACCATCGGTAAAAAGCGTCTTGCCCAGCCGCCCCTTGTTAGCCGCGATCACGCCCGAGGCAGCCCCCAGAATATGCCCGGTCGAGCGATAGTTCTGCTCCAGCCGCACCACCACGGCGCCCGGGAAATCCTCCTCGAAGCGCAGGATGTTGCCCACCTCCGCACCGCGCCAGCCATAGATCGATTGGTCGTCATCGCCCACACAGCAGATATTCTTGTGCCCGCCCGCCAGCAGCCGCAGCCACAGGTACTGCGCGACATTCGTGTCCTGATATTCGTCCACGAGGATATAACGGAACCAGCGCCGATACTGCTCCAGCACGTCCTCATGGGTCTGGAAGATCCCGATGACATGCAGAAGCAGATCGCCAAAATCGACCGCGTTGAGCGTCTTCAGCCGCGCCTGATATTCCGCATAGATCTCGACGCCCTTGTGATCGTAGGCGCCGTGCTCGGCGGTCGGGACCGTCTCGGGCGTCCAGGCCTTGTTCTTCCAACCATCGATGATCCCCGCCAGCATCCGCGCGGGCCAGCGCTTGTCGTCGATGTTATGCGCCGCCACCAGCTGCTTCAGAAGCCGCAATTGATCGTCCGTATCCAGGATGGTGAAATTGGTCTTCAGCCCCGCCAGCTCCGCATGCCGCCGCAGCAGCTTGACACAGATCGCATGGAACGTACCCAGCCACGGCATCCCCTCGACCGCCTCGCCCATCAGCCGCCCGACACGGTTCTTCATCTCGCGCGCCGCCTTGTTGGTGAAGGTCACTGCGAGGATCTCGTTCGGCCGCGCCGTGCCGGTCGCCAGAAGATGCACGATCCGCGTCGTCAGCGCCTTGGTCTTGCCGGTCCCGGCGCCCGCTAGCATCAGGACCGGCCCCTCCAACGCCTCCACCGCCTCGCGCTGCGCCGGGTTCAACCCGTCCATATAGGGCGCGCTCGCCGCCTGCATCGCCCGCCGGGACAGGGGAACCGCCGCCTCGAAGGCGTCATCTTCGTAAGAGTCGCTCATACGCTTTTCTACTCCATCGCGAAGGCTCAGGGAAGAGTATGTTCGCCAGATGTTCTACCAGAGCTAGAGCATCTCGTCGCATCAAGGCAAAAGTGACAATCCCGCGAGTAGAAGGCACTCTGCCTCCATGACAACCGAACGTGAAAAGATGGCCCGCGGCGACTGGTACACCTGCCTCGACCCCGAGCTCGAACGCCTCCGGATCGCGGCCCGCACCGCCGTTCACGCCCACAACACCGCCGCCCCCGAAAAGCGCCGCACCATCGCCCCGGCCCTGCGCGCACTCTTGGCCCATGCCCCGCCAAGCGCTATCATCGAAGCGCCCTTCCACTGCTCCTACGGTCTTAACATCTCGCTTGGCGAAGGCGTCTATCTCAATGCAGGCTGCACGATCCTCGACAGCGCCAGGGTCGAGATCGGAGCAGGCTCCATGCTTGGCCCCCACGTCCAGATCTACTGCGCCGATCACCACCGCGACCCCGGCAAGCGCGCAAAGGGCCTCGAAATCGCCCGCCCCGTCCGCATCGAAAAGGACGTCTGGATCGGCGGCGGCGCCATCCTGCTGCCAGGCGTCACGGTCGGGGCCGGCGCCATCATCGGTGCGGGCAGCGTCGTCACAAGGAACGTCCCCGCCGGAGCAACCGTCGCCGGAAACCCCGCGCGCCTCGTTCCGAAACGCATCTAACGCCCGGACCGCGCCCAGGCGTCCAGAGCCTCCGTCACCTCGTCAGCGCTCCGGCACCGCCAGACCGGCAGATCGCCCGCCTCTCGGACCGCCCGCTCGATCCCCGCGCGAAACCGCGCCGTGGCCCTCAGGCTGCGGATCGCAAAGAGATACTGCTGGGGCGGCCAGTCCCGGTTCCCCTCCGGAAGCTCCGCCCGCGTCCGCCCCAGATGCCGCAGCGGCCGCCAGCCCAGCCGCGCGGCTCGCAGCCAGACCGGCGGATCAAGCCATATCAAACCTTGCGCGCGCCCCACCGCAACCGGCATCAGGCTCGGCCCGCCTTCGAGGATCCACGAGGGCCCTGCCACGATCCGCCTAAGCTCCGCCTCGACCTCCGCCCGCGGCCTCCGAACCCAGCCCGTCGTCAGCTTGACCGCATCGAAGGACAGAACCGGCACGCCGGGCCGCACCGCGCCCATCCGGCGCGCGACAAAGCTTTTGCCCGCCCCGTTCGCGCCCGTGACAATGATCCGGTCCATGACCCGGTGCTACCGCATCGTCATGCCGCCATCGACCATGTATTCCGACCCGGTCACGTAAGCCGCCTCGTCCGACAGCAGGAAACAGGCCACCGCCGCGACATTCTCGTCCGTACCCATCTTGCCCAAAGGCACCATCTGAAGGATCTGCTTCTTGAAGCCCTCCTTCTCCTCCTCGCTCAGACCCATACCGGCGAAGAAATTCGTCTCGATCGGCCCGGGAGCGACCGAGTTCACCCGGATCCCGCGCGGCGCCAGATCCCGCGCCCAGCCGCGCGCCATCGCATAGCAGGCCGCCTTGCTTGCGCCATAGACGGCCCCCTCGCCCTGCCCCAGATAAGGCGCCACAGACGAGGTCACCAGAACCGCGCCGCCATCCTTGATCAGCGGTTTGAGATGCGCCATATGCAGCGCCGGCCCGCGCACATTCACGTTCATCATCTTGTCAAACGCCTCCGGCTCGGTGTCCTCGACCGGCCAGAACTTTCCGTACCCGGCATTCAGAAAGGCGCCGTCGATCTGCCCCATCTGGTCCTTGATCTTGCCCGCCAGCTCCTCGGCGGCCTCGGGATCGGAGGCATCGTTGCGCAGAACCAGGCTCGCCGGAGGAAGGCTGCGCCCCGCATGATCCAGATGCTCTTGCGTCGTGCCCGTCACGGCCACCTCGCCGCCCTCCTCGACGATCCGAAGGGCGGTCGCCAGCCCGATCCCGCTCGTTCCTCCCGTCACCAGGATCCGCTTTCCGTCAAATCGTGCCATGCCATGCTCCATATTGATCATCCCCGGACCAACAGAGCACCGCTTCCAAGGTTCCGCTCCGCTTCATCTGGCCAAAAATATGCAAATCCCCCGGCTTCCCAGCCCGCGCCAAACCCCGTAGCAAGGCGCAATGACATGGCATAGCCGCTATCCCGGCCTCTCAGATCTGCAGGCCCGCGCCGCCCGGCGGCTGCCGCGGTTCGTCTGGGACTATCTCGACAGCGCGACCGGCACCGAAAGCGCCGCCCGGCGCAACCGGACCGAGCTGGGCCGGATCCGTTTTACCCCCAGCATCCTGCACGGGGACATCAGCCCCGAGACAAGCGCGACGATCCTCGGCCAGACCCATCCCCTCCCCGTCGGCTTCGCCCCCGTCGGCATGTCCGGCCTGATCTGGCCCGGGGCCGAGCACCACCTCGCCCGCACCGCCGCCAAAGCGGGCATCCCCTACGCGCTTTCCACCGTGGCAACGAAATCCCCCGAGGATCTGGCCCCCGATCTCGGCCCCCATGCCTGGTTCCAGCTTTACCCGCCGCGCGATCTGGACATCCTCGCGGATCTCCTCGAACGCGCCAAGACGGCAGGCTTCACCACACTCGTTCTGACCGTCGACGTCCCCGCGCCCTCCCGGCGGGAGCGGCAGGTGCGCGGCGGCCTGACCAATCCGCCCAAGCTGACCCCGCGCATTCTCTGGCAAACGATTCAGCGGCCCGCCTGGGCCCTCGCCTCCGCCAAGGCGGGCCTGCCGCGCATGCGCACGCTCGATCCTTACATCGAAACGCGCACCGCCATGGCCTCGAACGAACATGCGGGCTACCTGCTCAGAACATCGCCCGACTGGGACTATCTCGACCACCTGCGCGAGGCCTGGACGGGTCCCCTCATCATCAAGGGCGTCCTCGATCCCGAGGTCGTCCCGCGCCTCCAGAAGGCCGGCGCCGACGCGCTCTGGATCTCCAACCATGCGGGCCGCCAGTTCGACGCCGCTCCCGCCCCGATCGAGGCGCTGCCCGCCATCCGCGCGGCCACCGATCTTCCCCTGATCCTCGATGGAGGCCTCCGCTCCGGCCTTGATATCCTGCGGGCGCTGGCGCTCGGTGCCGATTTCACGATGATGGGCCAGCCGCCGCACGACGCGCTCGCCGCGCTCGGTAAGGAGGGCCCTGCCCATCTGCTCGATATCCTGCAAAAGGATCTCATCGCCAACATGCACCAGATCGGCGCGAGCAGCTTCGCCGATCTCTCCGCCCGCCTCAGACCTCTGGACTAGCCCCGCTCCAGCCGAGCGCCCGTCTCGGGATCGAAAAACCGCAACGCGCCCGGCGCCACCTTCAGCCGCAACCTCTCAGTGCTGTCCTCCGCGATCCGCCCGGCCAGCCGGGCCACGGCCTGCACGCCACCCAGATCAAAGCTCACATAGCTCTCCGATCCGGTATTCTCGATCATCACGGGGCGCACCTCCAGATCCGGCGCGCCCTCCGCAAGGCTCAGATGCTCCGGCCGGATCCCAAGCATCACCCGCTTCGGCAGCCCCGCGCCCCCTGCCAGCCGCACATCGCCGACCTGCACCTCGCCGCCCACCACGCGGGCCGGGATCAGGTTCATTGGCGGCGATCCCATAAAATCGGCAACAAACGTGTTCGCAGGCCGGTCATAGATCTCCTGAGGTGTGCCGATCTGCTGAATGTGCCCCTCCTTCAAGACCATGATCCGGCTCGCCAATGTCATCGCCTCGATCTGATCATGCGTCACATAGACGATGCTCGCGCCCACCCTCTTGTGCAGCCGTTTGATCTCCGCCCGCATCTCGACCCGCAGCTTGGCATCGAGGTTCGACAGAGGCTCATCGAACAGAAACAGCGCCGGATCCCGCACCAAGGCCCGCCCCATCGCGACCCTCTGCCGCTGGCCGCCCGACAGCTGACTGGGCCGCCGGTCCAGCAGATGATCGATCTGTAAAAGCGTCGCCACCTCGCGGATCTTCTCCTCCATCTGCGGGCGCGGCACCTTCCGGATCTTCATCCCGAAACCGATATTCTCGCCCACCGACATCGTCGGGTATAAAGCGTAGGACTGGAACACCATCGCGATATCGCGATCCTTCGGCGGCTCCTGCGTCACGTCCCGCCCGCCGATATGCAGACGGCCCGCCGTGATCTCCTCGAGCCCGGCGATGCAGTTGAGAAGCGTGGATTTCCCGCAACCCGACGGGCCGACAAGCACCAGAAACTCGCCCTCGGCCATCTCGATCCCGATGTCATGCAACACCTCGACGGACCCATAGGATTTCTTCACCCCGTCCGCCGCGAGCACGACACCTGCCTGTCCGTCCAGCGCCATGACGTCTCCTCTTCAGGACCAGCGTTCAACCTCAGGACGATCCTAGCCGCTCCGATCCGGCACGGGAAAGGCGGTTTTCACCGCCCGGCGGGTTTGAGGTGTCGCCCTCCTCCACCGGGGATGGTAAACATGATGGCGCAAACACCCGAAGCCAAAATCGGGACGACAGACCACGACCAGGGAGGATCCACCATGACCAAAGCCGCCCCCGCAGCGCTCGCGCTGCTGCTTGCGACCACGCCCGCCTTCGCCTTCGATGACGGCACGCTCACCATCTGGACCGGCTCCGACCGCGACCGCGAGGCCCTGCTCGAGGCGGCCGCTCCCTTTACCGAGGATCTGGGCATCAATGTCGTGGTCGAGATCGTGGATCCCGATCTGCCCCAGAAATTCCAGCAGGCCGCCGCCACCGGAGACGGCCCCGACATCGTCCTCTGGGCCCATGACCGCTTCGGCGAATGGGCCAGCGGCGGCCTGATCCAGCCTGTCGCCCCCGGCGAAGCTTGGTCCTCCGGCATCCTGCCCGCCGCGATGGAGGCGGTGCAGTTCGACGGCAAGACCTGGGGCTACCCCATCGCGGTCGAGGCGGTCACGCTGATCTACAACACCGCCCTCGTCGACACCCCTCCCGCTGCCTTCGAAGACATCGCGGGGATGGAGATCGACGGACCCAAGATCCTCTGGGATTACAACAACACCTATTTCACCATGCCCATGCTGATGGCCGGTGGCGGCTACGCCTTCCAAAAGGTGGATGGCAGCTATGACGGATCCGAAACCGGCGTGAACACCGACGGCGCCATCGCGGGCGCCGAGGTTCTGAAATCCCTCTTCGATGACGGTGTCATGCCCCAGGGCGTCGATTACGGCGTCATGGAAGGCGCGATGAACCGCGGCGATGTCGCCATGATCCTCAACGGTCCGTGGTCCTGGGGCGCGCTCGAGGAGGCCGGCATCGATTTCGGCGTCGCACCCATCCCCACCGTGAACGGAGAGATCGCGCCGCCCTTCCTCGGCGTTCTGACCCTCGGGATCAACGCGGCGACGCCCAATGCCGATCTCGCGGCCGAGCTGATCGAGAATTACCTGGCCACCGACGAAGGCCTCGCCGCCTGGAACACCAACGGAGAGCTGGGCGCCCTCGCCGACACCTCCGCCGCCGAGGCACAGGACGATCCCAACGTCAGCGGCATGCTCGAAGCGGCCGCAAACGGCGTGCCCATGCCCTCCAACCCCGAAATGGGCGCTTTCTGGGCCGCCATGGCGCCCGCGCTGACCAATATCACGACCGGCACCTCCACCCCCGAAGAGGCGCTGAACGACGCCGCCGCCCGCATCCTCGGCGAGTAGCGCCCGGGCCATGAGCCTCACCGCCGACGCGCCCACAGCTTCTCCGCTCCCGCGCCTTCTGGTCGTGGGCGCGGTCACGCTCGGCCTGCTGGCGGTCGCCTTCTATCTCTACACGCTGGCCCAGCCCCTCTTCGGAGCGATCGTCCTCGCGCTCGCCACCGGCTTTGCCGTCATTTACGGCGCCAGCCGCTTTTACGGCACCCGCTTCATCTTCCCGGGGGTCGCCGCCGTTCTGATCTTCATCGCCTTCCCGGTGATCTACACAATCTATATTGGCTTCACGAACTACTCCTCCTTCAACCTGCTCAGCTACGAGCGCACGGTCGAAGTCCTCACCTCCCGAGGCTCCATCGATCCGGCCACCGAAGAGCCCTTCGCGGTGGCCCCCGACGGCGATGCCTTCCGCATCTGGCTGCCGCAAAGCGGCCTACTCTCGGACCCGGTCACGCTCACCGCGCCTGAGACCGCCGCTCTGACCGAATCCAGTGAACCCGATGCGCTGCTCGAACGCCGGGACGCCATCCAACTCCGCCGTGGCCTGCAAACCCTTAAGCTTCAGACCGAAGACGGCGCGCTCCTGCAAAATGCAGGCCTGCGCACCTTCGCCACCGTCACCCCCGACTACACCCAGACCGGCCCGGATGAGCTGACCGGCGCGGACGGCACCCTCCTCACCGCCGATCCCGAGACCGGCTTCTTCACGACGGAGGCGGGCGAGCGTGTCCCGCCCGGCTGGCGCGTCCCCATCGGCTGGGCCAATTTCGAGCGGGTCTTCACCTCCGAAGGCATCCGTGAGCCCATGGTCTCGATCTTCCTCTGGACCGTGATCTTTGCCGCGGCCTCCGTCGCCGCGACCTTCGCGCTGGGCCTGACCCTCGCCGTGATCCTCCAATGGCCGCACCTGCGCTTCAAGGCGCTCTACCGGATCCTGCTGATCCTGCCCTACGCCGTCCCGGCCTTCATCTCGATCCTCGTCTTCCGGGGCCTCTTCAACCAGAATTTCGGCGAGATTAACCTGATCCTGGACAGCCTCTTCGGCCTGCGCCCCAGCTGGTTCACCGACGGAACGCTCGCCCGGATCATGGTCCTCGTCGTCAACACATGGCTCGGCTATCCCTACATGATGCTGCTCGCCATGGGGTTCCTGCAATCGGTCCCCGAGGACCACAAGAAAGCCGCCGCCCTCGAAGGCGCCTCGGCCCTGCGCGTCTTTTTCACGATCACGCTGCCGCAGATCATCCCGCCCTTCCTGCCGCTTCTGATCGCGTCCTTCGCCTTCAACTTCAACAATCTGGTGCTGATCTTCCTGCTGACCCGCGGTCTGCCTGACATCCCCGGCACCGTGATCCCGGCCGGAGAGACCGACATCCTCGCATCCTTCACCTACCGGCTGGCCTTCGACAATGCCGGCCAGCAATTCGGCCTCGCCGGCGCCATCACGCTCCTGATCTTCCTCGTCGTCGCCGCGATCTCCTACGCCAATTTCGTCGCTATGCGCCGCGCGGCGCAAAGACGCTCGGGGAGGCCCGCATGATCGTCGAACGCCCCCGCGATCTTCTGATCAAGAAGTTCCTCGCACACGGCTTCCTGATCCTCTTTCTGATCCTGATCCTCTTTCCCTTCGTCGTCGTCCTCTCGATCTCATTCCGAGAGGGCAACTTCGCCGTCGGCTCCATCATTCCCGAGAACCCGACGCTCGAACATTGGGTCCTCGCCTTCGGGCGGGACTTCACCCGCCCCGACGGCACCGTGGTCGAGCCGCCCTACCCGGTGCTCCTCTGGATGTGGAATTCCATCAAGATCAGCCTGATCGCCAGCACCGGCGTCCTCGCCATCGCGACCATCTCGGCCTATGCGTTCAGCCGCATCCGCCTGCGCGGCAAAGGCGCGCTCCTCGACGGGCTCTTCCTGATCCAGATGTTCCCCACGACGCTGGCGCTGGTTGCCATCTACGCCATCTTCGACGCTTTGGGAGAGGTCACGCCCACCCTCGGCCTCAACTCCCACCTTGCCCTGATCCTCATCTATCTGGCGGGCGTCACGCTCCATATCTGGACGATCAAGGGCTATTTCGACAGCATCGACACGGCCCTCGACAAGGCCGCCGAAATCGACGGAGCCACCCCCTGGCAGACCTTCCGCCACATCTTCCTGCCGCTGGCCGTCCCGATCATGTCGGTCGTCTTTGTTCTGGCCTTCATCGGCTTCATCAACGACTACCCCATCGCCTCGGTCCTGATCCGCTCCGAGGACAAGATGACCCTCGCCGTCGGCTCCCGGCTCTATCTCAACGAATTCCAGTATCTCTGGGGAGACTTCGCCGCCGCCGCCATCCTCTCGGGACTGCCGATCACGGTCGTCTTCCTGATCGCCCAGCGCTATCTCGTCTCGGGCCTCAGCGACGGCGCAGTCAAAGGGTAACGCCATGCAGCGCGTCATGATTACCGGAGGGCCCGGCTCCGGCAAAAGCACCCTCGCCCGCGCCCTCGGTCAGCGCACCGGCCTGCCGGTCCACCATATGGATCACATCCACTGGAAATCCGGATGGATCGAGCGGGACAGCGACGAGAAAAGCGCGCTCACCCATGCCGTCCACATTCAGGACCGATGGATTTTCGAAGGCGGCCATTCGCGAACCTATCCCGAACGCGTCTCTCGCGCCGACACCTTCATCTGGCTCGACCTGCCCGTAACCCTGCGCCTCGCCCGCGTCCTGCGCCGATCGCTCCGCTACCGCGGCCAAACCCGCCCCGATCTGCCGGAGGGCTGTCCCGAACAGATCAACGGCCAGACGCTGGAGTTCATCGCCTTCATCTGGCGCACCCGCAAAACAGCCCGCGCTAAACTCGCCGCCATCGCCGACGCCCCGCCTCCGCACTTGAAGGTGATCCACCTGACCAGCCAGCACGCCACCGATCACTGGCTGGAAACCCTCGCCTAGCCCCCCGAAGGCGGGACCAGCAGGAACAGCCAACACTCAAAACAACCCCTTCCCCAGTCAGCTCAATCCAGGCGTCCGATCACGCGCCGCTCCCTTGTCCGCGTCACCGGCCTTGGACGTTCCGACACGAACGTCTGCGTTCTGACAAACAAGGCCTAATTTGGCTTCTGGCCGACGAGATGCGATAACAGTCTGAGCTAAGGAAAATGGAGACGGCTATCATGCTCGTTGTCGGCTGGCAGGAGCGGGTTGATCTTCCGCTTCTCGGGCTCAAGAACCTCAAAGCAAAGATCGATACGGGGGCCCGCACGTCGGCCCTGCACGCCACCGACATCATGGCATTCGAGCGTGATGGAGCCCCTTGGGTACACTTCCACACTCGTTTTGATGACGATGCGCCTGATACCGACGTCGAATGCCCCATTCATGATCAGCGCGAAATCACCAACACGAGCGGGATCCCGGAAAGCCGATACGTGATCCGGACGAAGTTTCGGATATCCAACCGGCTCTGGAAGATCGATCTCTCCTTGACCGAAAGGACGGAGATGACGTTTCGGATGATCATCGGCCGAACCGCTCTTCGTGGCCATTCGATCCTCGTGGACCCCGGCAAACGCAATCTGACGACGCTTACAGCTACGAAACTGAAGATTGGAAAAGGGAATTTCGCATGAAAATCGCAATGCTGGCTCGAAACGCCGAGCTTTATTCTCACAGACGCATCAAAGAAGCTGCCCAAGACCGCGGCCACGAACTCGATATCATCAACACGTTGCGCTGCTATATGAACATCGCCTCGCGCCGGCCTGAAATCTACTACAACGGCGAGAAGCTCCCGAAATACGATGCCGTGATCCCAAGGATCGGCGCATCAGTCACGTTCTACGGAATGGCAGTGCTGCGTCAGTTCGAGATGCAAGGCGTCTATCCCCTGAACGAGTCGGTCGCCATTGGCCGGTCACGGGACAAGCTACGCTCGATGCAACTGCTGGCGCGCGATGGGGTTGGACTGCCGGTGACGACCTTTGCCCACGATCCCAAGCAGACAGAAGAAGTTCTAGAGGTTGCTGGCGAGGCCCCGCTCGTCATCAAGCTCCTTGAAGGAACGCAAGGCCTGGGCGTCGTCCTTGCCGATACAAACCGTTCGGCAAAATCCGTCGTTGAGGCCTTCCGCGCCTCCGGGACAAACATCCTGATCCAGGAATTCATAAAAGAGGCGGGTGGCACGGACATACGAGCCATCGTCATCGGCGGGAAAGTGATCGCCGCCATGAAGCGGACAGGAGCCGAAGGGGAGTTCCGTTCAAACCTGCACCGGGGTGGTTCCGCCCAGTTGGTCAAGCTCTCGCCCGAAGAGCGTTCTACGGCCGTCAGGGCAGCCAAGGCCATGGGGTTGAATGCCTGCGGCGTCGATATGCTGCGCGCCAATCACGGAGCTGTCGTGATGGAGGTCAATTCCTCCCCTGGACTGGAGGGTGTCGAAAAGGCGACAGGGCTCGATGTTGCAGGAAAAATGATCGAGTTTATCGAGAAAAACGCCAAGCCTGGAAAGACAAGAACAAAGGGCAAAGGTTGATGCTGAAGCGCAGGAGCTTCGACATCGGCGGTGAGGAAATTTTACCGGGAGAGCGCCGTACGATCGACCTTCCCGTCAGTTCGTTATCTGACCATACGCCGGTTAACATGTCGGCCCACATCGTCCACGGAAGGACCGATGGCCCTGTGATCTTCGTGAGTGCCGGCGTGCATGGCGACGAAGTGATCGGGATCGAAATCGTCCGCCGTCTTTTGAAATCACCAGCGTTGAAGGGCCTGCGAGGCACATTGATTGTCATTCCTATCGTGAATTCGTTCGGGTTCATCAACCGGTCCAGGTATTTGCCGGATCGGCGTGACCTGAACCGATCATTTCCCGGAAGCGAAGGCGGATCGCTCGCCGCGCGCCTGGCGCATCTATTTCTCAAGGAGATCATCGCGCGCGCGGATTTCGGGATCGACCTCCATTCGGCAGCGATCCATCGGATCAACTATCCGCAGGTGCGTGTCTCCCCGGACGACCCTGCGGCACGGTCGCTCGCGGATGTGTTTGCCGCACCGATTATCATGGAGGCTCCTATCCGGCAGGGCTCGTTACGACAGTCGGCAAAAGACATGGGAAAAACGGTTCTTCTGTTCGAAGCGGGGGAAGGGTTGCGGTTCGATGAAGTCTCTGTTCGCGCAGGCCTGGCCGGTATCCTGAGGGTCATGAAATCACTTGGCATGATATCAGGGCGGGGCGTCGCCGCTGCCAAGGCTCCAGCGCAATTCTGCTCGTCCAGCAAATGGCTGCGCGCACCGATGGGAGGTCTATTTCGCAGCTTGAAGGCAGACGGGGATCCGGTGCGCCAAGACGACGTTTTGGGTCTCGTTTCCGATCCCTTCGGTGAAGATGAGACCGAAGTGACTGCACCTTTTGATGGGATCATTGTCGGTCGAGCGGTGCTCCCCGTCGTCAACGAAGGGGATGCCGTGTTTCACCTCGCGCGGGTTAAGTCTGTGAAGAAGGCAGAGAACGCGATGGACGACCACTCAGCCCAGCTTGCCGACGATCCGATGTTTGATGAAGACGAAATAATCTGAAGAATTCAGACCCTTTCCGGGCTGGACACCCCCCCTCTGCATCGCAAGCCCCTGACCTTTGCAAAGCTGCCCTTGATGGCTTTTCAGCACTCGGTAAGACGAGCGCATGCCAGATTTCTGCGGCCTTCCACAAAGATGCCCTTTCTCAAGATTTCAGCTCAACCGCACACGCTGTGCGCGGCGCCCCGAGATGACCTGAGCTCGCGTCTCAACCGATCGGCCTCCGCCCAGCCGCGCCGCAGGGCGCTGCTCAGAGGCGGTCAGCAAGTCGCCCCCGACGGCCGGGCCGGGCGGGTGCCGCGAGGGCCGCAGGCCCCGCGCAGTCGCCCGCGTCCGGCGCCATATTGCCGCGCCGCCGCAAACGCCCTAGACATGCTGCACCTGCAAACAGGAGCGTGACCATGACCGAGTTCTCCAAGATCCTCATCGCCAACCGGGGGGAGATCGCGATCCGCGTCATGCGGGCGGCCAACGAGATGGGTAAGAAGACCGTCGCCGTCTATGCCGAAGAGGACAAGCTGGGCCTCCACCGCTTTAAGGCCGACGAGGCCTACAAGATCGGCGAGGGTCTCGGCCCTGTCGCCGCTTACCTCTCCATCGAGGATATCATCCGCGTCGCCAAGCTCTCGGGCGCCGATGCCGTCCATCCGGGCTATGGCCTGCTCTCCGAGAACCCCGATTTTGTCGATGCCTGCACCGAAGCCGGCCTTACCTTCATCGGCCCCAAGGCCAAGACGATGCGCCAGCTCGGCGACAAGGCCTCCGCCCGCAAGGTCGCCATCGAGGCGGGCGTCCCGGTCATACCGGCAACCGATGTGCTGGGCGATGACATGAAGGCCATCGCCAAAGAGGCCAAAAAGATCGGCTATCCCCTCATGCTAAAGGCCAGCTGGGGCGGCGGCGGGCGCGGCATGCGCCCCATCACCGGCCCCGACGAGCTGGAAGAGAAGATCCGCGAAGGCCGCCGCGAGGCCGAGGCCGCCTTCGGCAACGGCGAGGGCTATCTGGAAAAGATGATCCTCAAGGCTCGCCATGTCGAGGTGCAGATCCTTGGCGACAGCCATGGCGAGATCTACCACCTCTACGAACGCGACTGCTCCGTGCAGCGCCGCAACCAGAAAGTCGTCGAACGCGCCCCCGCCCCCTACCTGTCGCCCACCCAGCGCGAACATATCTGTTCGCTGGGCAAGAAGATCTGCCAGCACGTGAACTACGAATGCGCGGGCACCGTCGAGTTCCTCATGGATATGGAGAGCGGCGAGTTCTACTTCATTGAGGTCAATCCCCGCGTGCAGGTCGAACATACCGTGACCGAGGAAGTGACCGGCATTGACATCGTCCGCGCCCAGATCCTCATCGCCGAAGGCAAAAGCCTGGTCGAGGCGACCGGCACCGCCTCGCAATACGACGTCAAGCTTGACGGTCACGCCATCCAGTGCCGCGTGACGACCGAGGATCCGACCAACAACTTCATCCCCGATTACGGCCGCATCACCGCCTATCGCGGCGCCACCGGCATGGGCATTCGGCTCGACGGCGGCACCGCCTATTCCGGCGCCGTCATCACCCGCTACTACGACAGCCTGCTGGAAAAGGTCACCGCCTGGGCCCCCACGCCCGAGGCCGCCATCGCCCGGATGGACCGCGCCTTGCGCGAATTCCGCATCCGGGGCGTCTCGACCAACATCGCCTTCGTCGAGAACCTGCTCAAGCACCCGACCTTCCTGAATTACGAATACCACACCAAGTTCATCGACGAGACGCCCGAACTCTTCGATTTCGCGCCCCGCCGCGACCGCGCAACCAAGATCCTGCGCTACATCGCCGACATCACCGTCAACGGTCACCCCGAAACCCAGGGCCGCCCCATGCCCTCCCCCGAGGCGCGCAAACCCCGCGCGCCCGTCACCTCGATCGACGCACCGCCTACAGGGACCGCGACGATCCTCGCGGAGAAAGGCGTGGAGGGTGTCATTGCTCACCTGAACGCCTCCAAGCGCCTCCACATCACAGACACGACGATGCGCGACGGCCACCAGTCGCTCCTGGCCACCCGCATGCGCAGCTTCGACATGATCGCCGCCGCCCCGACCTATGCCCACAAGCTGCCGCAGCTCTTTTCCGTCGAATGCTGGGGCGGCGCGACCTTCGACGTGGCCTACCGCTTTTTGCAGGAATGCCCGTGGCAGCGCCTGCGCGACATCAAGGCGCGGATGCCCAACATCCTGACCCAGATGCTGCTGCGCGGCTCGAACGGGGTCGGCTACACCAACTATCCCGACAACGTCGTCCAGTTCTTCGTCAAGACCGCCGCGGAAAGTGGCGTCGACGTCTTCCGCGTCTTCGACAGTCTCAACTGGGTGGAGAATATGCGCGTCGCCATGGATGCCGTGCTCGGGACGGGCAAGATCTGCGAAGGCACGGTCTGCTATACCGGTGACCTGCTCGACCCGGACCGCGCCAAGTACGATCTGAAATACTACGTGGACACCGCCAAAGAGCTGCAATCGGCCGGGGCCCAGATCCTCGGCCTCAAGGACATGGCGGGCCTTCTCAAACCCGCCGCCGCAACCCGGCTCGTGACCGCTCTCAAGGAAGAGGTCGGCCTGCCGATCCACTTCCACACTCACGACACATCGGGCGCCGCCATCGCCACGATCCTCGCCGCCTCCGAGGCGGGTGTGAACATCGTCGATTGCGCCATGGACGCGCTGTCGGGCAACACCTCCCAGCCCACGCTCGGCTCTGTGGTCGAGGCGCTGAAGGCCACGCCGCGTGATACCGGGCTCGATCCGGTGACAATCCGCGAGATCTCGAACTACTGGGAGGCCGTCCGTGCCCACTACGCCGCCTTCGAAAGCGGCCTGCAGGCCCCCGCCTCCGAGGTCTACCTGCACGAAATGCCCGGCGGCCAGTTCACCAATCTCAAGGCGCAGGCCCGCTCCCTGGGCCTTGAGGAACGCTGGCACCAGGTCGCCCAGACCTATGCCGCCGTGAACCAGATGTTCGGCGATATCGTCAAGGTCACGCCCTCCTCCAAGGTCGTCGGCGACATGGCCCTGATGATGGTGGCCCAGAACCTCACCCGCGCCGAGGTCGAGGATCCGGACACCGATGTCGCCTTCCCCGACAGCGTGATCGACATGATGCGCGGCGCGCTCGGCCAGCCTCCCGGCGGCTGGCCCAAGAAGATCCAGTCCAAGATCCTCAAGGGCGAAAAGCCCCTCACCGACCGCCCGGGCAAGCACCTCGACCCGGTCGATCTGGAGGCGACCCGCACCGATCTCGCCGCCCAGACCGGCACCGAAATCGATGACGAGGATATGGCCGCCTACCTGATGTATCCCAAGGTCTTCACCGATTACGCCGCCCGCCACGCCGAATACGGCCCCGTCCGCTCTTTGCCGACCCATACTTTCTTTTACGGCATGCAGCCGGGCGAAGAGATCGAGGTGGAAATCGATCCCGGCAAGACCCTCGTCGTGCGCATGCAGGCGATGGGAGAGACCAATGAAAAGGGCGAGGCCAAGGTCTTCTTCGAGCTGAACGGCCAGCCGCGCAATATCCGCGTGCCGAACCGCCTCATCGCTGCAGCGACCCAGGCCCGCCCCAAGGCCGAAGACGGCAATGCCAACCATATCGGAGCGCCCATGCCCGGCGTCGTCGCCACCATCGCCGCCCAGACCGGCGCCAAGGTCAAAGAGGGCGATCTGCTCTTGACGATCGAAGCCATGAAGATGGAAACCGGCCTTCACGCCGAACGCGACGCCGTCGTCAAAGCCGTCCATATCACGCCGGGCGCCCAGATCGATGCCAAGGATTTGTTGGTCGAATTGGAGTAAAGAAAGAGCGACACGAATTGGCCCGATTTTGCGTCTAGAAAGCTGGGTGACCTCGAGACATTCACCCAAAGCATAACGGCCCATGACAGCCTCTCTTCTGCCATCCGGATCAAGCGGAACCGATGCGGCCGGTCAAACGGGGTTCCGGTACATCCCCGAACTGGATGGCCTGCGCTATCTTGCGGCTCTGTCCATCTTTTTCTTCCACGGCGCCGACGACAGGATCCTGCCCAGCGGAGCGCTTGGCGTCGATGTCTTCCTCGTCCTCAGCGGCTTTTTGACGGTCTCGGTCGCTCTTGCCGCGCAAGGCCCCTTCTCGCCGGTCATCTTCGTCGCCCGCAGGTTCATCCGCATTTATCCGGCCCTGCTCGTCGTGACCATCGCCTGCCTTCCGCGACATCTCTATGGCGACTTCGATGCCGTCCTCATCACCGCGACCGTGCTGACCTTCACAAGCAACCTCGCCCTGATGGAAGGCGCCAATCTAGGCTCGCTCATTCCCAGTTGGTCCCTCGCCGTCGAGATGCATTTCTATCTCGTCATCTCGCTCTTGCTATGGCTAGCGCTGGTTCGGGGCAGGCCCGGCAGATCGCGCTCTGATCGCCTATCACGTCTGCAAAAGATCGCACTGGCCGCATTCCTTCTGACAACCGCGCTCCGGATCGCCAGCGGTCTCTTTCGCGACGCGTATTTCGAGGATTACTTCAACTCGCTCTTTCGCATGTCGGGCCTCTTTCTCGGCGCATGGCTCGCCACCATCCGCTGGCGCCCGTCCCCACTGCTGGCGAATGTCTCCACCGCCTTGGCCATCGCCATTATCTTCAGCCTGATGCTTCCGCCATACATAAGCGCCGCCGACCTCCTAGAGATCACAATCGTCGAGCTTTGCTCGGTCGCCCTCATCCTGTCCTTGGCCACAGGAACGGGCCTGATCGCCGCCCTGCTGCGTCACCCCGTCATGCGACTGCTCGGCTCATGGTCCTACAGCTTCTATCTGTGCCACCTTCTGGTCCTGCACCTCATCGTCAATCAGATCCCAACCTATACCGGCCTCGCTCTAGCCTTCGCCGTCGCACATATTTTTGCAGCTGCTTGCTACCGCTATGTCGAGCGCCCCGCCGCAGACGCCCTCCGCAGACATCTGCCGCAAAAGACCGCCTCGGAGGCTCCTGCATCTGCCACGTGAAGGTTTTTCAACAATCCCGCAGTGAGACCCAGCATTGCTTCCAACGTTGCGCGCCGCACCGAGGCGGTCGCAGCCTTAATGCGCCCTGACCCGGATTTTCCTCCGACCAGATGCCGACGGATCTCCGACCGGATGCCGCATGGCCGATTTTCAACCAAGGAAGATGTTAACCCTGATTCTCCCACAAAGCCCCAACCCCGCGGTCTGCCACCTCTCGCCGGTTCAGAGCCCCTTGCACCTTCCCAAGCCCAAAGGGGGGCCAAGCCGCCGCGTCATTCGATTTTCCTCTTGCGGAGAACGCCGAACCCCCCTATCTGACGCTCACCCAATGGATGCGGGCGTAGCTCAGGGGTAGAGCATAACCTTGCCAAGGTTAGGGTCGTGAGTTCGAATCTCATCGCCCGCTCCAAAAAAGATTTTCAGTCAGAGCGTTACTTGATCCGCTTAACGTTTGTTATGAGACCTGTTTTCCTAAGTGTTCGAACTGGATACTCTGGATCGTTTATCATCTGATCCAGCGTAAAACCCGGCTCGATGGCAACCAGCTTCTGACGAACCTGATCAGCTGCTTCGAGATTTCCGCGATGAGCATAAAGCGCGATGAGATGCCGGTGAACCGGCCTCAAAGCCGGAGCGGCCCTCACAGCCGCCTCTCCAGTCGCAATCGCCTCGTCCAGTCGTCCTGTCGCCACACAGATGTTGCAATGATGCAAATCCCACCACTGCCTGAACCTTGAATGCGCCGCGAAAGCTCGGGCCCGGGCCGAGAGATTATACGCTTCATCCTGCGCACCTTCGAGCATCTTAGCCGATGCAAGCGCTTGTAAAGCATAAGGACTATCGGGATTTGCCTCCACTGCACCCGTCGCCAGAGGCAAGGCCGTTGTTGGATCTCCCCAGAGCATCGCGTCGGTTTGGGCAACCAGAGATCGAACAACCGCATTCGTCCCCTCGCTCGCCAGAGCTCTGTTGATCAGCTCTTGAGCGTATTGCTGCAAAGGTGCGCGGTCAGCCTGCGGCATCTCAATCGTACGAGCGAGCTGCAGAAGTGCTGACCAGGCGAGAAAAACACCTTTCTTATCCGTCGTATGGGCCTCGTTGAAGAGAAGCTCTGCTTCATCGAAGGTATCGGGATCGAAAGAGAAAAGCTTGTGAAGCGCAAGCTGGCCTAGCGCGTTTGCACGGCTTGCAGGACGTCCGAGCCCCAGCGAATGTGGCAGGTGCGCCAGCGTGGCCTCCGCGGCATCAAAGGAGATCTGCGCAATCGCCCTGCTTCCAATCAGAGAAGAGGCGGGTCCACTGATCCGACAGGTCTTGGAGTAGAGAACCTCTGAGCTGGGTGCATGCAGAACTTTGATCAAAGCAAGACAAACACCGTCATCTTCGATGATATCGCATTCGACTTCGATATCGGTCTTCTTCTCGGGCTCCCGGCCTCCCTCCAACGGAGGAGCATATTTCAAGACAGAGACATGCTCTCCGATCCCGTTGCCGATCTGGTTCGATATCATCTCGCCGATCAGCATCGCATTGAGACCTTGAGGACTCTTCGAACGATACCGAATTACAATAGGAGCGTTGTCACGCCTGAGCGGGCTGAGCGGGCTGTCTAACGTTAATGTAGGCGGAGCACTCAAGGCTAGAGCAGACTCCGCAGCCATCACATCAACCGGTTGGCAGGCGGCTCTCCAGTCCTCGAAGGCGGGATCGCGAATGTCCAGGCCTTCAAGGAACTCGGCTCCGGCCGGTGCGTCCGCCTGATCGGCGATCCGCACGAATTCTGCTTCAAGCCATATATCGCGACGGTCTGCACCAATAGCATAGGATAGATCGCCAAGGCTTCGCTTTATATCGACAAGAGACTGACGAAGACTGCCTCCCGCTTGATCCGGATGCCTGTCGCTCCAAAGATGGTCAGCAATCCAGCGCCGGCTCCGCCGCATTTCAGGAGCCTTGGCTAGCAAAGCGATGATTCCGCACGCTTTTCGGCTCTTTGGAGTGAGGTCCGCTCCATCTTCACTCCGCACCAGAAAGCGACCAAAGAGAACCAACTCGACCGATTGTCGCTTAGAAGCCTCTGGCTTCATGAGTAGGCTCCCCTTCCTGATCCAGTTTAACTTATCACAATTATCCAAAACGCGGCTGTCTGAAATGAGGTTTCGTGAAAAGTGCGTCAAAGATGATTGTATATGCCACCGAAGCCTTTGACGATACTCTCTAAATGAGGCTCATTACCACTATCAATTCAACGCGTTATGGATGGGGATCACATGGCACAGAATGCAGCACAAGCCGCTCAAGCGGCGCAGGCGGCTCAAGCTGCACAGGCAGCGCAGGCCGCTCAAGCAGCACAGGCAGCTCAAGCTGCTCAAGGTGTGGGTGGCGCCGGCGGCCCCCTCCTCGCCAATGCGCTCATAACCACCCGCGACGGCATTGCCCGGGCATGGACCGGGCAGAATGGCGGAGTTGTCACCAATCCTCCGCTGCCGGGGGGATGGGACGCGTTTCGCAAAATGGATGCCGGGCCGCGCTCTGCGGTTCTGGACGGGGAGATGGCGCGCCTTCTATCGCTCGATGTCACCGCGATGACCACAGCAGAGGTCCGCGCGCCCCTTCTGGGAAACGCCAAACTGGTCGAACTGATCCGGCCGGATTTCGACATCGATTTCCTCAAGGATCAGATGCCGTATCTGCGCACCTATGCCGATCTGCGCCTTGATCGCACGGCAGAGATCACCATTCAGACAGGCGACGTTCTCTCGTTTTTCGGCGCCATTTCGTATCTCGATCCCGAAGCCACCAAACGATCGCTGGAGCTCATCGGCGCGCTTTTCCGGTCGGTGACGGTCAACGAGATGCGGCTCAAGCTGCATTTCGACCTTCCGCGCCCCATCACTGTCGCCCAAGAGGTGCAGCCGATGATCCAGACGCCAGGTCATCCCAGCTGGCCCAGCGGGCACGCCACAGAGGCCTTTGCCGTCGCCACGGTGCTAAGCGCCCTGAAGAATGGTGGATCTGTCAACGCATTCGACGAGGTATCCGACACGTCGTTCTATATGCGCCTTGCGCAAAGGATCGCGGCGAACCGGACCGTTGCGGGTGTTCACTACCCCTCAGACAGCATGTGCGGGGCGATCTTGGGCATGACGATCGGCGAGATGATCGTGAACATGCTCGAGGGCGAGGCCCAAACGCCGACCCGCGTCTTCGACGGTGCGGCCTTTACCGGCGATTTCGATCTCACGACGCTCAAGGATACGATGCAGCTCGGTGCTGGAACGGAGGCTATTCCGGGCGGGCTTGATCTTGGTCTTCTCTCGCCCCTCTGGGCCATCGCGAAAACCGAGTGGTAGCGCCACGCCAGGCTTGAGGAAAAAACGGCGCGGAAATCCCGCGCCGTTTTCGTTGAGGCGAATGCCCTTAGCGCTTGCGGCCGCCAAGCTGTGCGCTCAGCAGACCGGCACCGGCCTGCAGCTCCATCCCTGGGCTACTCGGGACACCGAAGCGGTCGATCATCTCTGCGGTCTGTTCCGCTACGCTCACGCCCGGTGTGCATCCCTCATCAGCCATCACATAGGCCAGCGCACGACTGACCTGCCCTGCAGCGGCGCTGGTTCCATTCATCGCTTGGGCCGAACCACTGATTGTGCCGGATGCCACAACGCCGACCAGTCCGAACCCGTCATCCCCCAAGGCGGCCAAAGTCGGACCTGAAATCGACCAGGGCGCGCCTTGTGCGCTATACCGGCGCGGCGCTTCGTCGAGCGCCGGCACCCGATAGCAGGGACCAACTTCAGGATCAGGAACGCCGGCTCCGACAGTCACGGCCTGATGCGAGTGAAGCTTGATCGTGGCAAAGCTCGAATGGGTTCCGTCCCGCGTGATCAGTGCGTCCGGGCCCAATCCCGTCCATGATTGCACCTTGGGCTCCCATACATGGGAGTCGGGATGATCAAGATAGCTCTGCCGACCCTTGAGCCGGTATCCGGTCGGCGTATCGCCCCGCTGAATCTCGAGCCGCGCCTCGACAGAGCCGCCGGATGTGACCCCGATGGCGAGGGGCCAGGCTCCGGGCGGCGCAGGCTCGATCGCGGTCCAGGTCATCGTCGGGGCTAGTGCGAGCAGGTAGTACGGGGGTTGCATCCCGCCGCCAAAAGCATGACGCGCTCCGATATGATAGATGCGCGCATAGTCTTTCCCGTTTCTTGACAGCGAGATGTAGAACCCTGCAGGGAGCCCCGTCGCATCCAGATCGCTGCCATTGGGCGCGCCAAGCTGCACCGCGAGCCGCGTCAGATCTGCGGGATCATCCGCCCGAACCTCAAGATAGCTGGCCGCAAAATCATCCGGCAAAGCGCGCCAGTCTGCGCTCAGCTCCTTTTCCTTCGAAGGATCGATCCGTCCGACCAAGCGGTCGACCCGGTTGTTGCCGAAGGAAAAGACGATCCGGGCACACCGGCCCGTCCGCTTTTCCCATTCCGCCAGATCCCACGCGATGATCCGCTCGAAAAGCTTACTGCCATCGCGAGGACCCGCCATCGTGCCGAAGCTGACATTGAGGACCAAGGGTCCGTTGCCGCCAAGCGCCTCTGCACGGACAAGGCACCAATGCACCGCCATCACGATACTTGGCTCAAGCTGGGTTCCGGCGGTATTGCTGACGGCCAAGGGCGGAAGCGACACTCCCAAAAGGGGCCAGTCCTCAACGGGATCGCCAGTTCCGGGCTCCGCTCCGCCTGCAAGATCGCCGACGAAGGTGCCGTGAGTAAACGGAAATTCGGTACTTGGATGCTCGCCGGGGGACACGAGTGTACGGTTGATTTCGCGATAGACCGCATCTTCCTCGAGCTTGGGTCCGTCGGCGAGAATTGCGTTGATATCGCCTGGGCTCAAAGCTGCACCAGCCATCACGTAAACCGGCCCGAAATTCGGGATGAAGATCGGTTGGAGCGCTTGCATCCAGAGCCCTTCGAACCGCGTCGTCATCGGATCGCCATCCCGGCAAAACCGCTGGTTCAAAAATCCTATGCCATCATCGATGATCGCGATCGTCGGCGCATCCTGTGGTTTGGTAAGCGGTTCAGGAAAGCTCGACAGCGCCCGTTCTCTACCTAGAAAGACTCGCGGCCCGACGATCTCGACAAGCAACCGCCCTTCATACCGAGCTTCGAGGCGCTCGATCTGCTCGTCTTCGGAGACCCACGGCGCGTAAACGGAATAGGCCTCCGCCAGCGGCGGCTCGCCTCTTTTGTCTGTTTGCTGCGGTGACTGATCGGGACGAAAATCGCCTCGCTCCAGCCGTGCCGTTAGCAGACTGATCTCGCTTTCCTCGGCACGCAGGCTTTCAGGATCGCCGCTTAGCAGTTCCTCGAGAAGCCATTGGCGCGCGTCCTCGAGCACGTCAAACGCCTCTCCGACGATCAAGGAAACAAGCGCCAGTTCGTAAGCCTGCTCGCCGTCCCGTCCCAGGGGAGCCTCTTTCTGTCCGGCTTCGAGATCAAGATAGCGCGCAAAATGCGCATATGGATCACCCCTAAACCTGCGCCGCCGCTGCTTTTCTGTCTCCGCCATCACACTCTCTCCAAGGGCCCGTTTGGTATCGTCAGATTGAAACGCGCGCCGCGCAAGGGTCAAATCCAGACCGAATGCGGCGTACGGCCTTGACGAAGTTTTCACGATATTGGGGCTGACCCTGCGCAAAACCGCGTCGCGCGTGAATAAACCGCCAGTCCGCCGTCAAGATAGCACAGGGTACTTTACCGGCCCGCTGCCCTTGGGTCACCTTTGATCTGCGAACAGGGCCGAGGCGCAAACACCAGTCTCCCCACATGTAAGCGCCCCGTTTTGTTTCGGTCCTGTTCGTACGAGCCTCAAATTTAAGAATGAAGACTTTTCAGATGATAAAAGACAGATCGCACGATCGTACCGAAGGCCATCTCTCCCCCAAACCGATCCGAACGATCATTCGCATCGCAGAGTTCGCACAGGCCGATCCTGAAGACGGGAAGGGCCCGCGGGCCTCTCATGCGGACAACACATCCCAAGATTGCGGACCTGATTAACCAGCAGCTTCACCTTGGAAAAGCGATCCGTCCCTCCTATACCCCGCGCGGAGCAACAGGAGGGCCGGTCATGCGGCAGGCAACCATTACCCGCCAGACGTCCGAGACCAACATCTCCGTGACGCTCGATCTTGATGGCACTGGCGTTTCAGACTGCTGGACCGGGATCGGCTTTTTCGATCACATGCTCGACCAGATCGCCCGTCACGCCCTGATCGACCTGACGATTAAGGCCGAAGGCGATCTGCATATCGATGACCACCACACGGTCGAGGATACCGGCATTGCGCTGGGGCAGGCGCTGACGCAGGCGCTTGGTGACAAACGCGGGATCCGCCGCTACGGAGCCTGCCTGCTGCCGATGGACGATGCGCTCGTGCGCTGCGCACTGGATCTGTCGGGTCGCCCATTTCTTGTCTCTACCCTTGACCTGCCGACGGCAAAGATCGGCACATTTGACACCGAACTGGTGCGCGAGTTCTTTCAGGCGCTTTCGACCCATGGCGGGATCACGCTGCATCTTGACCAGCTTCATGGGATCAACAGCCACCACATCGCCGAGGCTGCCTTCAAGGCGACCGCCCGCGCCCTGCGGGACGCGGTCGAACCCGACCCGCGCCGCGCCGATCAGATCCCGTCAACCAAGGGCAGCCTATGAGCCTGACGGTCATCATCGATTATGACAGCGGCAACCTGCACTCTGCGGAAAAGGCCTTTCAGCGGATGGCCCGCGAAGGCGCAGGCGGCACGGTCGAGGTCACGACTGATCCCGACCGTGTGGCGGCCGCTGACCGGATTGTTCTGCCTGGTGACGGCGCCTTTCCGGCCTGCCGCCGGGCGCTGGATGCTGAAACCGGCATGGTCGAGGCAATCACCGAGGCTGTTCGCATTAAGGGCAGGCCCTTTCTCGGGATCTGCGTCGGCATGCAGCTTCTGGCGACGCGCGGTCTGGAATACGAACCCACACCCGGCCTTGATTGGATCGGCGGACAGATCACGCGCATCACACCCTCCGATCCGGCCCTCAAGGTGCCCCATATGGGTTGGAACGAGCTGACACTCGATGTCCCGCACGCCGTTACGGGCGGTATCGAAACCGGCGACCATGCCTATTTCGTCCATTCCTACCATATGCAGGTGGCCGACCCGGCCCATTTGATCGCCCATACCGATCATGGGGGTCCCGTCACCGCTATCGTGGGCGTGGACACCGTGGTTGGTACGCAGTTTCACCCTGAAAAAAGCCAATCCGCTGGGTTGCGGCTGATCGCCAATTTCCTGAACTGGGCGCCCTGAGTGCCCAGCTCTCTCCTCATCTTGTCGTAAATCCTCATAAGCGGGCGCCCTTGGCTCCCGCATTTACGCCTGCATCAGAGCTAAACGGAGAGGCCGGGCGCCAGACAAAGCATGTCGTGGCGGGCCCGGATCCGGGCCCGTCTCCGCCCGGTCAGTTCGCGCGAACCCAGGTTCCACCATCCCGGCAGATCCCCAGCACACATCCCGAAACGGCAAGCTGATTGCCGCTCAGCCGCAGGCGCGAATTATAGGTCTTGTCCCGATCCGGCGAATAGACCTTCCCGCGATAGGCCCCGCCGCCTTCGGGCACGGTCGCGCTGATGATCTGAGTGCCGATCCGATCAGACGAAATGACGGCTCCACTCGCATCATAGGCCTGAACCAGCGTCCCGCAAAGCGCTGCACCGCAGGGCGCGACCTCAATCAGCCCGCTATTGCCGTCGTCGTCCTGCGCGGTCCGCCACATCCCCACCAGCGGGTCTGCCGCTGCGGCCCCCGCCAATCCCAAAGCCGCAACCGCCGCCAAGATCATCCGTTTCATAGTCAAGCCTCCCGTTCCTCTCTCATAACCCTCTTCGCACTTGCCCCAGGCAATCAAGGTTGACGTAGGGTCGTGTTGCATATCGCCTCTTTTGCCGGATAAGACGCCCGAGATCTGAAGAAAGAGTAAGCATGATCCTCTACCCTGCCATCGATCTCAAGGACGGCGACGCCGTTCGCCTTCTGCGCGGAGAGATGGAGGCAGCGACCGTCTTCAACACCGATCCGGCCGCCCAGGCGCGTCTTTTTGAAAAGGCAGGCTGTGAGTGGATCCACCTTGTCGATCTCAACGGCGCCTTCGAAGGTTACCCTGTCAACGCCGCCGCGATCGGCGCGATCCTCGAGGCGATCTCGATCCCCGCCCAGCTCGGCGGCGGCATCCGCGATCTGGGGACCATTGAAAGCTGGCTCGACCGCGGTATCGAACGCGTCATCCTCGGCACCGCCGCCGTCGAAGATCCCGATCTCGTCCGCGAAGCCGCCCGTGCCTTCCCCGGCCAGGTGGCCATCGGCCTCGATGCACGCAAGGGTCAAGTGGCGACACGGGGCTGGGCCGAAGAGACCGACATGACCGTCACCGATCTGGCCAAAGCCTTTGAAGATGCCGGGATCGCCGCGCTTATCTATACGGATATCGACTGCGACGGGGCCATGGGTGGCCCCAATATCGCCGCGACCGAAGCTCTTGCAAACGCCGTTTCGATCCCGGTCATCGCCTCCGGCGGCGTGTCCTCAATGGCTGATCTGACCGCCCTTGATGCCACCGGCGTCATTGCCGGTGCCATCACGGGACGCGCGCTTTATGACGGGGCGATCAGGCTAGAAGACGCGCTCTCGAGCCTGTCCGCCGATCACTGAGCAACCGCCGCAGCCGTCAGACGTTCAAGCGCGGCTTCAATATTCTTGACCGCATCAAGGTCGTCATCCACATCGAGATCGTCGAACATATCATCGACCTCTTCATAGAAGACCTGCGTCTCGCCGCCTCGATCCGCATAGACAAGCACACGCAGCGGCAAAATTAATCCGGCGCGCGGATCTTCTTGCATGACCGGCGTTCCCAAGGCTGGATTGCCGAAAATCAAGAGCTGCGCTTCCGCCATATCCAGCCCGACCGACTGCGCCCCAGCCGTATGATCCACGCGTGCAAAAATGGTTGCCCCCGCGCCTTCCACTGCGGCCACGAGCGCATCCATCGTTTCGGTGACAGACTTGGAGGATGACGTTGTCTCGTAGTCATCGGCTATGGCGCAGCCACCGGCTGAAATCGCAAACAAAGCGGCAAAAAGCATAGGTCGCATGAAGCAGTCTCCTTCAGACTTCAGATCTCATGACCGAACGGACGGAGACCGAACCGGTTCCCGCACCGCTCATCCCGGACGCTAGCCAATCGGGAGCCTTGCGGCATACCACAAATTTGTGACGCTCCTTTTCGGCGCAAAGCGGCCTTTTCATCCAACGAACGCTCGCCTAAACCCGCAACATGCTCAAGACCCGCATCATTCCCTGCCTCGACGTGGCCGATGGCCGCGTGGTCAAAGGGGTGAACTTCGTCGATTTGATAGATGCAGGCGATCCTGTCGACGCGGCCATCGCCTATGATGCAGCCGGGGCCGATGAGCTGTGCTTTCTCGACATCAATGCCACACATGAAAATCGCGGCACGCTTTACGATCTAGCCACCCGCACCGCCGAGCATTGCTTCATGCCGCTGACAATCGGCGGCGGCGTCCGCACGCCCGAGGATGTCCGTAACCTGCTGCTTGCCGGAGCTGACAAGGTCAGCTTCAACTCCGCTGCCGTCGCCGATCCCGATGTGGTGGCGCGCGCCGCCGACCGCTTCGGCAGCCAATGCATCGTCGTTGCCATCGACGCCAAGACCACGGCCCCCGGCAAATGGGAGATCTTCACTCACGGGGGACGCAAGCCCACCGGCATCGATGCCGTTAAATTCGCCCGAACCGTCGCGGACAAGGGCGCCGGAGAGATCCTCCTGACGTCGATGGACCGTGACGGAACGAAGTCAGGTTTTAATCTGCCATTGACGCGCGCTGTCTCGGATGCGGTGCCGATCCCTGTCATCGCGTCGGGCGGCGTCGGTACCCTCGATCATCTCGTCGAAGGCGTCACCGAAGGCCGCGCCTCGGCGGTCTTGGCCGCGTCGATCTTTCACTTCGGCACCTTCACCATCGGCCAGGCAAAGTCCCATATGGCCAATGCCGGTATTCCCGTGAGGCTGACATGACCCTCGCCGATCTCGCCGCGACCATTCACGCCCGCAAGACCGCAGATCCCTCTTCAAGCTGGACGGCCAAACTTCTGGCGCAGGGTCCCGAAAAGGCGGCCGAGAAGTTCGGCGAAGAGGCGATCGAGGCTATTATCGAAGCTGTCAAAGGCGACAAGGCCCGCCTGACGTCAGAGGCCGCGGATGCGCTCTATCATCTTCTTGTCATGTGCGCCGCCCGCGACGTGACGCTTGCCGATATCGAGGCAGAGCTTGCGTCACGCGCCAGCCTGAGCGGGATCGAAGAAAAGGCTGCCCGCCGCTGAGCGATCAGGATCTACCTGTAGCCCGGGCCGTAATCTCGGCGTGCAGAGCTTTGATCTGATCACTGGCCGTTGTCTCGCACCAGGCCGGGACGATAGCATGGACAAGCGCAGCCCCTCCGGCGAGGAAAAGCCGCCCGGAAAACCGCATAGCAAACAGAAGGTGCTGACCGTAGCTTTCTCCCACACTGGCGGGATGCGCGGTGAATGAGCGGAAGAAACCGGGGCTCGACTGGATGTCATCGGATTGCGCCATCTTGCACCTTTCATGCTTTTGCCGCTTCTCAGAATGACAGCAAAATGACGATCAAAGGTCCCAAATTACCCTCCATTTTCATCATAACTTAGAATACTATCCCATCATGAAGCCGAATCTTGATGAGATTGACCGCCAAATTCTTCGCGTTCTGCAAAAGGACGCTACGTTAAGCATGGATGCCCTCGCGCAGCGGGTTCATCTGTCACGAAATGCATGCTGGCGGCGGATCAGACGGATGGAGGATGCGGGCATCATCATCGCTCGTGTCGCCCTTCTCGACCCCGATCAATTCGACCTCGGCCTCTCCGTCTTTGTCCTTGTCCGCACAAATGCGCACGATCCCGCCTGGTTGGAAGACTTTGAGAAAGCCGTTCGGTCCCTGCCCGAGATCGTCGGGGCCCACCGGATGAGCGGCGATCTCGACTATGTCCTGCGGGTGCGTGTCGCCGACGTGAAAAGCTACGATCGTTTCTATCAGCGCCTGATCAAAAGGGTGCCGGTCGCCGATATCTCCGCGAGTTTCGTGATGGATGACATCAAGGACACGACAGAATTGCCGATCTGAGCAGGCAAGCTGCTGCGTCTTTGCTTCAGCCCCGAGAAGCAAGGTCAAAGCTTCGAGGAAATCACGCCCGTCGCAAATCCGCCCATCCGCAGCTCGCCAAAGAGCCGCTGATACTCGATCTTCGGGCAACGATCCTGAATGACCGTCACGCCCTGCCTCTCTGCTCGCGCGGCAGCTTCGGCATGACGCACCCCAATCTGCATCCAGATAACATCCAGCTTTGGCCAACGCGTCAGGGCCTCGTCGACGATCCCAGGGACAGCATCGGATCGGCGGAAGATATCGACCATGTCAATGTCGCCTGGAATGTCACTTAGCGTGCGATAGACCCGCTCTCCCAGCAGATCCTGCCCGGCCAGACCAGGATTGACCGGGACCACGCGATATCCCTTCAAAGCAAGATACCGCGCCACATAATAGCTTGGACGCACCGGGTTCGCTGAAACGCCGACAACCGCGATCGTGCGAACCCGTTTCAGAACGTCCAGCAAAAGCGCGTCCGAATACTCCATGTCTCATTGGTAGATCAGACTCGCCCGGCGCAAAAGCTCAGCTCGAAAGAACACGCGGCCAGTTCGCATTGCCTCGCGCGATATTGCCCGGAATATCGCGCGACCAGCGTCGCTGGATCCGGCGCGAGAAATTGAGGTAGAGCTTACCCTCCTCGATATGCCAGGCCTCTGGCACGGTCGAAGCAGTATAACCTTCCGCAACCGCCCAGGCGCAATATCCGCCATATTGCGGCGCGAACTTGTCCGGGTTCATTTCAAAGATACCCTGCGCTTCGGCGCTGGCAAACCGCCAGATGGCACCCTGCCAGTCGAGCGAATGCGCCTCGAGGCCCGGGATGGGCTCACCGGCAGCGAAGTAGGACGTGGGATCGGTACCATCGATGGCGATACCGTCCTCCTTGTAGAACCGCGATTGGCCTGCGAAGGCGGGCCCGGTCAAGCTGAGGACAGCAGGAGCGGCGAGCAGGGCAGTCAGAGTCTGGCGACGTGTCAACATGGGCTGAGCTCTTCTTTCTAACGAAAAATAGCATCTCTCTGCCCGCTTACATGCATCTCGAACGCCTGTCGGGAAACCCGCCTCCGCAGCTCGTGATCGCCTGTGTGAAATGTTTCAATCCTCCGTCAGCCGCCGCCCAAAAGGCTTTTCCGGCGGCACTTTGAAAGACGGCGCAAGATCTTCAAAAAGATCCACCGTCTGCGTATCCCCGCTTGCAAGGCCATAACGGCGCATCCAGGGACGCGGCTCGGCCAAAGCGCCTGCAGCCTGCCAGCGAAAATAGCCAAGCGCTCCGACCGCCGGGATCGGCTCGACCGCTACCGGATCCTCCAGGACAAGACCGACCGGCCCGCCAAACCATGGGCTCTCGCTCTCCTTTATGAAGTCGACAACGCAGACGGTTCCGATAATCGCGCCGCGGATCAAATCATCGGGCCGCGGTGTGACGACGCCCAGCTGCGCCATCTTCCAGGCGCTCCAGCTATACTCTACCTGCCGCATGCCCGTTGCCGCATGAATACAGATTCTCCGGCAATCCATCCCGCCGGATCGGACCGCACCTTCGGTCCTATTTTCGATCACCTTGTTACCATGGAGGATCGCCCAAGCCGAAGGCTGTCGCACCGACAGGGCCAGCTCGGGCAAATCCCGCATCAGTCGAAGATATCTTCGATCAGATCAAATGCCTCCGACAGAATCTTCCGCTTGAGGCTCTTCTTGCGCTTTTTCGGGCGCGGCCTGTCGTCATAGCGCGACCGCCGCGAGGCCGGGTGGGCGGGTGTCGCCGCAGGCGCAGTCGCCCGCTTGGCCGGCTTGGCCTTGCGGGACGGGATCATCTTCATCTCGTGAAGCGGCGCGCCGCAGGACGAGCAGGCAAGCTCATGGCGGTCGCGGCCCGTCAGGACCAAAGCCGCGCGCGTTCCGCAGTAGCAGCAAGTTGCAATCTTCTGTCCGGCCATCACACCTCTCCGCCTCGTCTGACCTCATATAAGCCGACCGCGGCCGCATTTGAGACGTTGAGCGATCCAAATGTCCCAAGCGCATCGATCCTGACCAAAAGATCACAGGTCTGCCGCGTGCGCTCGCGCAGACCCGGCCCCTCCGCCCCCAGAACCAGACCGATCGGCCGATTTCGCCTTTTAGCCATCGCCCCGGCCAGACTGACCTCCGCCTCCCCGTCGAGACCCAGCATTACGAATCCCATTTGTTGCAGATGCCCCATCGTGTCGGCCAGATTGCGCACCCGCAAATAAGGCTGCCGCTCCAAAGCGCCGCTGGCCGTCTTGGCAAGCGCACCCGTCTCAGGCGCCGCATGACGTTGCACGCCGATCACCGCCGCCGCTCCGAACACTTCAGCCGAGCGCAGGATCGCGCCGACATTATGCGGATCGCTCACCCGGTCGAGCAAAACAACCAGGGGCGGCTCCCCCGTCATCACCACGTCGTCAAGCGACCCCCAATCAAGCGGCTTGACCTCCAAAGCCGCCCCTTGATGGACAGACCCGGGATCAAGAGGCGCCGCAAACCGCCGCGGATCGCTGATCTCTGGCTCCAGCCCGCCTGCAGCCACAGCCTCCCCCAACCGGGCCTCTGCATTTCTCGTAAGCACCAGCCGCAGCTTCTGCCGGGCGGGGTTCATCAGCGCATCGCGGACCGCATGCAGCCCGAAAAGCCACAGCGTTTCGGACGCAGCCGCGCGCTTGCCGCGTTCCTTTTCGACCACCCAGCTTGGCTTCTTCATTGACCGCTCCATCCGCCTCAGGTCGCCGTGCTATCCGATCCGGCCCCGGCCTGCCAGCCAGCTGCGTTTTCGCAGTTGACGGCCCCCGCAGTCCTTCGCTATCTCCCGCTGGCGCTGACTTCGATGTCAGCGCAGTGGGCGACAGGCCGCAAGGTGTGGCAGGGGACTGTAACTCCCTCGCGGAGACGCACGCCTGGTTCGATTCCAGGGTCGCCCACCAAACGCCTTCCGCAAAGAAGGCGCTTCCTGTCTTGAAGCATCACCGACAGAGCGGCAGCCGCTTCAAAGAAGCGACGAAAGTGGACATCTGTTGATCTGACCCAAAGCCTCTCGAAACCGAGAAGCTGCCCCGTGAGCCCCCTCTCACATCCGGACAACCACACTCTCGGTCGCGGATTTCTGCGCGGCAAGGCCCATCGCGACGGCAGCGGCGCCATCGGTCAGCGTCACCTCGACCTGGCCCTTGCCGCGCACCACCTCGAGAAACCTCTGGTGCTGGAAAAACGTCGATCCGTTGTGGTCTCCGGCGGCCAGGAGATCGGGGTTGATCGGCAAAAGCTCGCGAACCGGGCCCATTGGGCTGCGCGGCGATGTCACCAGTTCCGGCACGGGAGGATCACCGAGCTTTGCAGGCCAGAAGCGGCCCGGGCCGGGAACTCGCGCCTCGATCTTTCCTGCGGCGCCGACCGCCATGATCTCTTCCTGAAAGCGGGAGCCTTCGGCGAACATGCACAGCTCCAGCACCGCGCGGGCCCCGCTATCGAAATCGACGATCACATAGGCATTGTCCCAGACATCCGGCGTCCGGCCGTCAAACTCCTCTGTCAGATGGTTCACGTCCTGCCCGCCACTGGCCATGATCCGCACGGGTTCCGCCTTGAGAACAAGGCGCATCAGATCGAAGAAGTGACAGCATTTCTCGACCAGCGTTCCGCCGGTATTGGCGTTGAACCTGTTCCAGTCGCCGACTTTCGGCAGAAACGGGAACCGGTGCTCGCGGATCGTCAGCATACGAATGCCGCCTGTGACCTCATCGGCCCGTTCGATCAGAGCTGCGACCGGTGGCATGTATCGATATTCCATCGCGACCCAGACAGGTGCGCCGTAGCTTTTGGCAAATGCATCGATCTCGTCTGCGTTTTCTGGATGCGTATAAAGCGGTTTTTCCACAAGGATCGGCACATCGCGATGCCGCGCGATCTGCTGCAACTGCCCGACATGAAGATGGTTCGGGCTGACGATCACAAAGGCATCGAGGCTTTGATCCTGAATGATCTCGTCCAGCGAGGATGCGGGCGTCGCTCCTCCGGCCAGCGATGCGGCCGCGGCTGAGAGGTCCGCGACTGGATCATAGGTCCGCGCAATCTCTGCCCCATCGAGCAATGCGACATTGCGCACATGCTCCTGACCCATCATCCCGCACCCGATGAGCCCGTATTTCTTCGATGTCATCTATATCCCCTGACTGTCGCGGGCGATGTACCGGGCCTTCTCCGGATCGAACCACGTCTCACTGACTTCCACCAATTCACCTGTCGCCGCCCAGGCCTGTCGCGCGACATGGCCGGACACGTCATCCGCCGCCATCGAAAAACTCGCCGGCACCCAATCCGGAACACGTGCCATGCTGACGCGATCCTCGACCCGTTCGATCACGAGCCCGAACGCCTCCGCGTAATGCCGGTAGAGCGCTTCGGGCAATGGCGTCTCGAGCGGCTCTGCGCAAGCGGCATCGAGGTGGATTTCCTCAAGGGCAACGGCGTTTCCGTCGAGATAGCGAAGCCGTCGGATCCGGTGGGATCTTTCGAAAGGCCCGTTCTGCACCTTGACCGAAAGGGTCTCCGCCGTTGGCAGACCTCCTCCGTCAGGCAGTTCGAGCCTCAGAAAACTGTAGATCCCCGTCGCGGCCCGCGCCCGGACGTAGTTGCCGGATCCATGCCGCCGCTCCAGAAGTCCGCGCTCTTCAAGCTCGGACAGCGCCTTGCGCAGCGTACCGATCGAGATCCCCTCCTGCACTGCCATGTCCCGTTCGGGCGGCAACCGGGTTCCATCGGCCAACCGACCTGCGGCAATCTCGCGGGTCAGTCGCTCGCTGATTTGAAGATAAAGCGGAAGACTCTGGCTCACATCGTCTATCGAGTTGAGAATTGATATATGATTGATGCACCTTTTGAAGCCTGATACGCAAGAGCCAAGAGGCAAGGCCATCAGGGGAATGGGCAATGACGATAGTGCCGGTCAAAAGCGCGGATCTGCAGGCGGCAGAAGTGTCGTGGTTCTCGGCGCTTTGCTCTGACGACTATCAGTTCCTTGGCGTGCCGGACGGGGACCTGCGATCAAGCTGGGCCCATTGTCAAGACATCCTTCTTGAGGCGGAAATGCAGGGGTTTCGCAACATCCTCTGCCCGTCCTCTTACCAGGTCGGTCAGGACACGCTGTCTTTCGTGGCCGGATGCGCCCCCCTGACATCGAAAATCAACATGCTGGCTGCGATCCGCTGCGGCGAGATGCAGCCCATCATGCTGGCCAGAACCGTCGCGACGCTGGATCACATGCTAGAAGGACGCCTGACCCTCAACGTGATTTCGTCCGACTTCCCCGGCGAAGTGGCCGAAAGCAGTTACCGCTACAAACGCTCTAAGGAAGTCGTCGAGATCCTCAAACAAGCGTGGACGCAGGACGAGATAAACCACGACGGAGAGGTCTATCAGTTCAAGAACGTCCCCACCGATCCCGCCCGCACATACCAGCAGAACGGCGGGCCGCTCCTGTACTTTGGCGGCTACTCTCCCGCGGCGCTCGATCTGTGCGCGCAGCATTGCGACGTCTACCTCATGTGGCCCGAACCAAAGGACCAGATCGCGCAGCGGATGAAGGATGTGGCCGAGCGCGCTGAAAGCTACGGGCGCACGCTGGATTACGGTCTCAGGGTTCACATGATCGTTCGCGACACCGAAGCCGAGGCAAAGGACTATGCCGAGTATCTGGTCTCGAAACTCGACGACGACTACGGAAAGCTGATCCGCGATCGGGCGCACGATTCCATCTCGCTCGGCGTCGCGCATCAAGCCAAGGCGCGGGAACTAGCCGACAAGTTTGGCTATGTCGAATCTCATCTCTGGACCGGGATCGGGCGCGCCAGGTCGGGGTGTGGCGCGGCGTTGGTCGGGTCTGCTGATCAGGTGCTGTCCAAGATCGAAGAGTACAAGAAGATGGGCATTCGCGCCTTTATCTTCTCGGGCTATCCTCACATAGAAGAGTGTCGGCATTTCGGACGGCTCGTCATGCCAGAGCTGGAGACCTGCTCGCTGCCTCATATCTATGACCGCGTGCCCGCCGGCACACCGGCCACCCCTCTCGGAACTGGAGAAAGAAGATGATAGACCGCGTGGATCTGGGAGACGGGCTGGAGCTGAGCCGTATCGTCTACGGGATGTGGCGCTTGGGCGATGACGCCGACACCTCGCCTAGCCATGTTCAGGCAAAGATCGAAGCGTGCCTCGAGCAGGGGATCACGACCCTCGATCAGGCGGATATCTACGGCGGCTACACGGCCGAGGCGCTCCTCGGGGACTGCTTCAAGGCCGCGCCGTCCCTTCGCGATCAATGCGAGATCATCACGAAATGCGATATCGTCGCACCGATGGGGCGCTATGCCTCTGCCCGCGTCAAATATTACGACACCTCTCGCGATCATATCCTGTCATCGGTCGAAACCTCCCTCAAGGAGATGGCGATCGACACGATAGATCTTCTTTTGATCCACCGTCCTGATCCGTTGATGGATCACGAGGAAACGGGCAGCGCGCTTGACGAGGTCGTCTCGTCCGGCAAGGTCCGCGCGGTTGGCGTGTCCAACTTTCGTCCGTGGGACTGGACGCTTCTGCAATCGGCAATGACGACAAAGCTGAAAACCAATCAGATCGAAATCAGCCTCAAGGAGCATATGCCTTTCGTGAACGGCGATCTGGCGTTCCTGCAAGAACGCGGCATCCCTGCGATGGCCTGGTCCCCGCTGGGCGGCGGAGATCTCGTCGGATCGAATGCCGAAGCGGCTCTGAGAACTACGATGGCGACGCTGGCCCAGAACAACTCCGTCGACAGCGCAGCGATTGCGATCGCCTGGCTGCTTCGCCACCCGGCGCAGATCATGCCGGTGATGGGCACGAATAACCTAGACCGCATCCGCGCCTTTTCGGATGCGCTGAACGTCGAGATGGACCGCGAAGCCTGGTACGAGCTCTATACCGCCGCCTTGGGACGTGAAGTCGCTTGAGCAAGCCGGGCACCGATCCGGGCTTTCGCCCCGAAGATAACCTCAGAGGGTTCCGGGACGCGCTCGGCCGTTTTGCGACGGGTGTCACCGTGGTGACAACGACAAGCGAGGAAGGCCCGGTCGGGATCGTCGCCAACAGTTTTGCGAGCGTGTCGCTGAACCCGCCTCTTGTGCTCTGGTCCCCGGACAAGGCTTCGCGGCGCTTTAGCTATTTCGACAAGGCGCCGCATTTCGCCATCCACGTTCTGGACGCGCACCAACAGCAGATCTGCAACGGGTTTACAAAAGATCGACACGCCTTCGACGGGCTCGACTGGGAGACCGGGTTCGGGGACATTCCCCTGATCTCCGGATGTTTGGCTCGGTTCGAATGTGAACTGGACGTCACGCATGATGCGGGTGATCATCTCATTATCGTCGGACGGGTTCGGAAGGTCAGCCATAGGGACGGCCTGCCACTGCTCTTTCAGGCGGGACGGTTCGTCAGCCTCAAGGGCTGAAACAGGGACCGGGCCGGAAGGCTCGGGCGAAAAAGGCCCCTCAACGGGCTGAAGGGAGGAGCCGCCATGGCGGTGTTGTTCGGTCTGCTCTGGCCGCTCCAGCGCGTCAATGACGTGGTGCTCGCGATTGGCCGGGCCATCGCCATTGCCGCGCTTGCAATCATGGTCTGCCTGATCCTGGCGCAGATCTTCTTTCGCTACGCAATAGGAGACGCGCTGAACTGGACCGAAGAGGCGGCACGGTTCGGTATGCTCTGGATGGTCGGATTGATGGCGCCGCTTGCCTACCGGCTCGGCGGGTTCGTGGCCATCGACATGCTGGAACGCGCCCTGCCCCGCAGACTATCGGCGATTCTCACCCTGATCCTTCTTACTATTGCACTCGTCGTCCTCGTTTTCATGGCCGACAAGGGGATCAACAATCACGTGGACAGCCTGTCCGGGCGCGGCGCATCCTCGACCCTGCGCCTGCCCCTCGACTGGTTTGGTGGAGAGCGCATTCGCTTTCGCAACGCCTGGGCCTATGCATCCCTTGTCACCGGCGTGCTGCTCTCGATCCTCGTCAGCGTCGAATTGATGCTGCGGCAACTGATCGTCGCACTGGGCAGCGGCGCCAAGCTAAAGCCGTTGCGGCCAGATGAAGAAATCTCCGGGGCCTCCTGATGCTGATCTGGTTCCTCCCGCTCTTTCTGATCCTGCTCATGATCGGCCTGCCGGTCGTCTTTGCTCTGCTGGCTGCTCCCGGGGCAATGCTTCTCATCACCGGTCAAGAGCGCGATCTCGCGATCCTCTACCGCAATGTCTATAATGGGATGGACAGCTTCCCTCTCATGGCGCTGCCCTTCTTCATGCTCGCCGGAGAGATCATGAACCGCGGCGGCATCACCACCCGCCTTGTCGAGTTCAGCCAGGCATTCATGGGGCATCTGCGCGGCGGTCTGGCGCATGTAAATATTCTCTCCTCGATCCTCTTCGCGGGCCTGTCTGGCAGCGCTGTCGCCGACACATCGGCACTCGGTTCGACACTGATCCCAGCGATGGAAAAGAACGGTTATTCCCGCCGCTTCGCCGCAGCTGTGACCGCTGCCTCTTCGGTCATCGGTCCGATCATCCCGCCATCCGGGATCATGATCATCTACGCCTATGTCATGGGCGAAAGCGTTGCGGCTCTGTTTCTGGCGGGGATCGTGCCAGGCATCATGGTCGGTGTCGGTCTCATGGTCATGGTCCGCCTGCTGGCGGATCGATACAATCTGCCGAAGGCCGAGCGGATCGTGACGAAAGGCCAGACCATCACCGCGACCGAAAGCGTCGTCAGCTGGGCTCTGATCCGCATCAATATCGCCGGGCTGCTCTATGCGATCTACGCTCTCCTCAAAGGGCCGCTTGGCCTTTCCACAACCGATGAGGCGGGCATTGTCAGCGAACCGAATGGCTGGATCGTCTTCGCCGTCCTTCTGCCGATCGCCCATATCATCGTCGGCCAGATCCGCAGATCTGTCAGCGAGGACTTCCGCATCGTCTGCAAAAAGGCGATTGCGCCGCTGCAAACCCCGATCATCATCCTGGGCGGGATCCTCGTCGGTGTCATGACCCCGACCGAAGCCTCTGTCGTGGCTGTCGCCTATGCGCTGATCGTCAGCTTTTTCATCCTGCGCTCGATGACGATCAAGGATCTCATCGACACGCTCTCCCGCTCCGCGCTCGCCTCCTCGGCCGTCCTGCTGCTGGTCGGAGCGGCCGTCGCCTTCAAAACCGTTGTCTCGCTCTCCTACGCGCCGCAGATCCTGACGGAGTACATCCTGTCGCTCTCGGAAAACCCGCTGACGCTGCTCTTTTTGATCAACATCCTTCTCTTTCTCGTTGGCATGTTCCTTGATGCGGGGCCTGCCATCATCATCCTCGGCCCGATCTTGGGTCCGATCTTTACCGAGCTAGGCGTCCACCCCGTCCATTTCGCCATCATCATGTCCGTGAACCTGACTGTGGGGTTGGCAACGCCGCCCATGGGGCTTGTGCTTTTCGTGGCCTCGACCGTCTCGGGCGAGAAGGTCGAGACGATCTCCAAAGCGATCCTGCCATTTCTGGCCGTCGAGATCTTCGTGATCTTTCTCATCACCTACGTTCCGGCCATTTCCATGACGATCCCGCGCTTGACGGGCTTCGTCCAATGATCATCACTCAACCAATATCCATAGGGAGGATAACCATGTTGAAAACTCTGGGCGCAGCGGCACTGGCCGCGCTCATCGCCGGCAGCGCGGCGGCGCAGGACTACACCTTGCGCGCCACCGCCAACTCCAACGAAAACGACGAGGATTATGACGGCCTTGTCGTCTTCAAGAACTATGTCGAAGCGGCATCCAACGGCGCCATCGCCGTCGAGCTTTTCATCGGCACACAGCTTTGCTCGACCGGGGCGGAATGTCTCGAAGGGGTCGCGGAAGGCTCCATCGATATCTATGTTTCGACCTCCGGCGGCACGGCGGGGATCTTTCCCTTCGTGCAAGTCCTCGATCTGCCGTATGTGATGGCCGATGACCGTGTGGCCGAGACGGTGCTTGCCAACGGCTCGCCCTTCATCACCCAGATGCAGCAGATGGTGCGCGAAAGCTCCGGCGATGCGATCCGACTGATGACGGTCGGCAACACGGGCGGCTGGCGCAACTTCGCAAACACGCAGCGCAGGGTGCAAAGCCCCGAAGATATGGAAGGCCTCAAGATCCGCACGGTCGTCGCCGACCTGCCGCAAGAGCTGGTCAGGGCGCTCGGCGCATCTCCGACCCCGATCCCCTGGCCGGAGCTTTTCACCTCGTTCCAGACCGGTGTCGTCGATGGTTCCAAGAACGGCATCACCGACATCATGAACATGAAGTTCCCCGATGCCGGCCTGCAATATGTCACGCTCGACGGGCACGCCTATATGGGCGCTCTTTGGTTCATGAACAACGAGGTCTTCACGGGCATGCCCGAGGACATGCGCAAGGTCGTTGTCGATGGCTTCTATCAGCTTCAGCAGGCCACTTTTGCCTCGCCAAAGCGCAAATCGATCCAAGCCTACGAAGACTTCGTCGCTGGAAACGGCGATCTCTATGTTCCCACACCCGAGGAAAAGGCCGCCTTCGCCGAAGCCGCGCAGCCGGTTCAGGACTGGTTCCGCGAGAATGTCGAAGGTGGCTCCGACATCCTAGATGCAATGCTTTCTGCGGTCGAGGAGGCCGAAGCGCAGATCGATGCGGTCTACGAAGCGGACCTGAACTGATCTCTCATGCGATCAAAGGGCTGCCCTGCGGGGCAGCCCTTTACCGGAACGGGTACATCCAGACCCGGTAATCGGCCACCATCGCTTCGGCCTGACGGATCTGATCGGCGGTCATCTTCTTGACCACCTCCTCCTGACTGATGGCCGCATCCGGATCGCCGCCTATCGCACTTAGAACATACCACATATAGGCCCGCACCAGATCGGGCGCCGGCATCCCGATCCCTTCCTCGTAGTACCAACCGACACCCGATTGCGCTCCCGGATGACCTTTCATGGCAGATCGCAGATACCAGTCGAACGCCCGGACCGGATCCTTCTCGACCCCGAGGCCAAGGGCATACATCACGCCAATCAGCTCTTCGGCATCGGCATTGCCCGACCGCGCCGCGGGCCAGAGCGCCTCTCGCGCCGCCTCGAACTGCCCCGCCTCCATCAGATCGCGGGCCTCTTCGATTTCCGCCAAAGCGCCTGTCGAAAGGGTTGCCATCACGGCCCATAGGGCGACAATCCGGACCATGCGTTTTCTGCTCCTTCTGATTTGCCTGACAGGGCCCGCCATGGCAAAGCCGATCGAGCCCGATGATTTCCTGCCTGCGGACCCGGCGCAAGCCCGGATCGGGCAGCTGCTTTTCTACGACAAGATCCTGAGCGGGAACCGGAATATCTCTTGTGGAACCTGCCATCATCACGATCTGCACGGCACCGATGGCCTTTCCCTTGGGATCGGAGAAGGCGGACACGGCCTCGGTCCCGAACGCCGCGCGGGCGACATCCGCAAACGCATCCCCCGAAATGCACCGGCGCTCTGGAACCTGGGGCACAAGGACATCCGCATCCTTTTTCACGACGGGCGCCTCGAAATCTCTGATCTTTTCGGCAACGGTTTCAACTCCCCGGCCGAAGAATGGCTGCCGCAGGGCCTTGATCACATCGTGGCCGCACAAGCGCTCTTTCCGCTGACCGCTCAGTTCGAAATGGCCGGAAATCCCGGCGAGAACGACGTCGCCGGCGCGGTGCATGACCGGATCGATGCAGCATGGCCCATTCTGGCCGCCCGGGTCCGGGCAATCCCCGATTATGCTGAACTTTTTGTCGAGGCCTTCGACGAGATCGAGACCGGCGCCGACATCACAATCGTCGAAATCGCCAACGCCCTTGGCGCTTTCATCGTCAGCGAATGGCAAAGCCATGACAGCCCGTATGATAACTGGCTTGCCGGGGTTCCGCTTCCGGCGAAGGCAGAGCGAGGACGGGCTTTATTTTTCGGCAAGGCAAACTGCGCATCCTGCCATTCGGGTCCGCTCTTTTCGGATCAGTCCTTTCACGCCTTGGGTCTGCCGGCCTTCGGTCCGGGCCGCACCCGCCGGTTCGATCCGATGCCGCGGGATGTGGGCCGCATGGGCGAAAGCGACGCGCTTGAAGATGCGTATCGGTTCAGGACACCGTCCCTTCGAAACGTCGCGCTCACCGCCCCTTACGGCCACAACGGAGCTTGGCCAACGCTGGACGGGATCATCCGCCAACATATCAACCCCCAAGCCGCGAGAGAGGCGTGGAACACGGATTTGGCGCGCCTGCCCGACGCACCGCAGATCGCCGCGATAGACTTCATCATCACGACGGATGGCCGCGAACAGGAGCGGTCTCGGCGCCAGATCGATATCACACCGATTTCGCTGAGCGATGCGGAGATCTCCGAACTTGTGGCGTTTCTGACTGCTCTGACAGGCAAGAGCGCGGAGGACCGCCCCATGGGGCGACCGGAAGCGGTCCCAAGCGGTCTGCCCATCGATTAAATCTGGCGGTCATCATCCTCGGGTCGCGTCGTGCGACCGAAACAAACCACGCCATCCAGACGTCGATCCGGTCCGATCGCGTAGCGCCTGGACAAGGCCTCTGACACCTCCGGATCCGCCGCCAAGGCATCGATCTGGCGGCCGGCGAGGCGCAAACCGGCAGCATCCAGCCAGAGACGATAGAGCATCCGGCCCGAATCGAGATGCTTCATTTCGACCGGGCTGGTATGCAGCGCAACCACCGCAGCGGACCGGACCTGAGCCGCAGCAGCATCCCCGTCCCACGTCTCGTCCAGCCCCTGCGCAGATGAGGTGAGATCTGCAATCAACTCCCGTCCCGGCGCATCGGTGACAAGCCGCGCGCGATCGGGGCTCCACCCGAACAGATCGACGGGACCTTCCAGAAAAGGAGCATGCCAATCGGTTCGCCGCGCGATCATGCGATGGGCCGGTTTCGCTGTCTCGCCGGTGGACAAAAGCAGGATTGCGACAGGCGCACGCCCCTCGGCCTCGAGCAGGCGAAGGCTCAGCATATTGGCGACCCGCACTGCGATGTTGTGCTGCGACAGCGACAGAACCGCCGCCTCGATCCGGGCGCCGCAGGCCAGAGCCAAAAGCCGTCCCTCGGGGTCGAGATCGCGCTGCCAAAGCGTGCTGTCGATGTCGACATAACTCGTTGCACCCTCGTGCCGCCAGACCAGCGGCAACGCTCCATAAAGCCCGTCGGGCGCGGTCGCGGAGAGGCGTTCCACCTCTTCGATCTGAGTGTCCGTCAACATCCGCTAGAGGTAGCGGTTCACCAGATTTTCCAAGGCCTCCTGCCGGCCGGAATGCGGCTGCGGGTTGATGCCGTCTTTTTCGACCGACGACGCGATCGTCTCAAGATCCTGATCAAGGATCTCCCCCCGCTCGCTCGTCCAACCGGCATAGCGGGCGGCTCTCGCCTCTTCGAGCTTGCCGTCCTCCAGCATCCGAGCCGCCGCTTTCAGACCTGCGGCACAAACATCCATCGCGCCGACGTGTCCGAGAATCAGATCGGAGGCATCAAGCGACTGCCGCCGCAGCTTGGCGTCAAAATTGGTCCCCCCGGTGGTGAAACCGCCCGCCTTGAGCACTTCGTAATAGGCCAGCATCACCTCGGGGACGCTATTGGGGAACTGGTCGGTATCCCATCCGGATTGATAATCGTTCCGGTTCATATCGATCGAGCCGAGCACACCCAGACTTGCAGCCAGGGCGAGCTCGTGCTCGAAAGAGTGCCCCGCGAGTATGGCATGGCCCTGTTCGATATTGACCTTCACCTCATCCTGTAGCCCGAACTCCGTTAAGAAGGAGTAAACCGTAGCGACATCGTAATCGTATTGATGTTTCGTCGGCTCCTGAGGTTTCGGCTCGATCAGGATCGTGCCGTCAAAGCCGATCTTTTTCGCGTAATCGACCGTCATGGAGAGGAACCGCCCGGCCTGCTGACGCTCTCGCGTCAGATCGGTATTGAGCAGCGTTTCGTATCCTTCGCGCCCGCCCCAAAGGACATAGTTCTGACCGCCAAGTTGCTGGGTCGCATCGATGCATGTCTTCACGGTCGCTGCGGCAAACGCAAAGACGTCGGGATCAGGGTTCGTCGCGGCCCCTGCCATATAGCGGCGATGACTGAAAAGATTGGCCGTCCCCCACAAAAGGCGCGTGCCCGTCTGCTCCATCTTGCCTTGGAAATAGTCGGTCATCTCTTTGAGACGATTGGTATTCTCGGCAAAGCTGTCGCCTTCGGGGCGAATATCGGCGTCGTGAAAGCAAAAGAAGGGCTGGCCCAGGATCGCGAACATCTTGAACGCGGCATCTGCCTTCAGCTTGGCATGCTCCATCGTGTCGCCGAACCAGGGGCGCAGGAAGGTCTGGCCGCCGAAGGGATCCCCTCCTTCCCAGGCGAAGGAATGCCAATAGGCCACGGCAAAGCGCAGATGATCCTCCAGCCGTTTGCCGAAGACCTCCTCGTCCGGGTTATAGTGTCGAAACGCATAGTCGTTATCGCTCTCTGGACCTTCATAGGCGATCTTCGGGATACCGGCGAAAAAGTCCGTCATGTCAGTCCTTTCACTGCCTGATAAGCAGCCTTGTAGCGGGTGTGCGCGGTGGAAAAAGCCTCGGCGAGCTTTGGATCGGGATCAATGCTGCGCGCGATGTGCGGCGTGTCGAACTCAGTCCGGCCCGAGGGGCCCATGGCAAGGCGTGCGGCGCCGAAGGCGGCTCCGTTTTCGCTTTGCGGCAGATCGACGGGGATCTCCAGCGATGTCGCGATGGCCCTGAGCCAATAGTCCGACCGGGCGCCGCCGCCAGTGGCGATGAGGCGGTGGATCGAGGTGCCCGTGGCCGCCAGCGCATCATGGCAATCGCGCAGGGCGTGAGTGACGCCTTCGAGAACTGCCCGCGTGAGCGCTGTGCGATCTGTGGAGTGGTCGAGATGGAGGAATTGGCCCCGGATCTGCGCGTCGTTATGCGGTGTACGTTCGCCTCCCAGATACGGAAGAAAGAGCGACCGTCCAGGGGCTTGGAGGTCGCCCAGATCCTTTGTCAGCTCCGCCGGATCAACGCTCATCTGGCGAGCGAGCCAGTTGAGGCTGTCGGTTGCCGAGAGGATCACGCCCATCTGGTGCCATGTCTGGGCAAGCGCGTGGCAGAAGGTATGCACGGCCGTTTCAGGAGCGGGATGATAGCCGTTTGTGGCGGCGAAGAGGACGCCGGATGTGCCAAGCGAAACAAAGGCCTGGCCCGGATCGGTGACGCCCAGACCGATGGCGGAGGCGGCGTTGTCTCCGCCGCCTGCGACGACGGGGATGCCCTTTGGCAGACCAAAGCGGTCCGCGATCTCGTTGCGGATTTGCGCTGTGATGTCAGGGCCTTCGGCAAGGCTGGGCATGTTATCGCGGCCGAGCCCCGTCCTTTCGAGCATCCGGTCCGACCAGTCGCGGGCGCCGATATCGAGCCAGCTGGTGCCGGAGGCGTCGGAGAGGTCGGTATAGGCCTCTCCGGTGAGCCAGAGGCGCAGGAAATCCTTGGGGAGCAGGACCTTGTGGATTTGCCCGTAGATCTCGGGCTCGTGCGCCTTGATCCAGAGGAGTTTCGGAGCGGTGAAGCCGGGAAAGACAATGTTTCCAGTGGCTTGTCGCGCCTCGCCGTCATCGAGAGACGCCGCCTCCTGGCTGGCACGGGTGTCGTTCCAGAGGATCGAGGCACGCAACGCGCGGTGGGTGTTGCCGACGAGAGTGGCGCCATGCATCTGACCCGACAGGCCGATGGCTTTAGCTGCGCTTACATCGACTTGCTGCACCAGCGCCTGCAGAACGGCCTCGGCCGCGGCGATCCAGCTGTCCGGATCCTGCTCGGACCAGCCGGGATGCGGACGCTGGACCGTCAGCGGCGCTGAGGCCTCGGCGAGGATTGCGTCATCCGCGTCCAGAACCACGCCTTTGAGCCCGGATGTGCCAAGATCGAGACCGATATACATGCGCCGTCCTACGTGAAGGTTAACGCAGCGAGCATAGGCGATGATGCCGGGGCGGTCATGCGGCTTTCTTGGGGTTCTTGCCCATGATGATCATCGACAGGATGTCGTCTTCGGTTACATCCTCGACCCGCTCGGTGCCGACCAACGCGCCGTTCTTCATCACCGAGACGCGGTCGCAGAGATCGAGCATTTCGCGCGTGTCGTGACTGATCAGGAAGATGCCAAGGCCCTGCGCCTTCAGCTCTTTGATCAGATCGGCGACCATCTGGGTTTCGTGCACGCCGAGGGCCGCGGTCGGCTCGTCCATGATGAGGATCTTGGCGTTGAAATAAACGGCCCTGGCGATGGCGACCGACTGGCGCTGACCGCCGGACAGGGCAGAGACAGGCTCTTTCAGCTTTTTGAAATTGGGGTTGAGGCGCGCCATGATCTTGCGCGTCTCCGCCTCCATCTGCGCGTCGTTGACGAAGCCCAGCGCGGTGGTCAGCTCGCGGCCCAGAAAGAGGTTGGAGGCGGCATCGAGGTTATCGGCCAAGGCCAGCGTCTGGTAGATCGTTTCGATGTTATAGCGGCGGGCATCGCGGGGGGAGTTGATGTCGGCCAGTTCGCCATTGATCCGGATCTCGCCGGAATCCTTTTGATAGGCGCCCGACAGAATCTTGATCAGTGTGGATTTCCCGGCGCCGTTATGGCCGAGCAGGCCGACGACTTCGCCGGCATGAAGGTCGATGCTGACGTGATCGACGGCGCGCACACCGCCAAAGGACAGACAGATATCGCGCAGATCAACGAGCGGGGTCTGGGTCATGGCAGAACCTTGGATGGGGTGTTAGCTGAGCTTACAGATCGGCGTGGCGGCATCCGGTCGGCATCCGGTCGGCATCCGGGAGGAGGCAAATTCGCCCCCTCGCCCATCGGCGGCCCGGACGATGTCGCCAGATCCCTGTTTTTGCTGGACCCGGCCAATTCGGACGATCTGGCCGGATCGCCCGATCCATAAGTGGCGGCTAATGTATCGGCGGATCCATAAGCGAAGGCCGATGAGTGCCGTCCGGCCATGCGGACACGCTCCATCATCCTGCCCCCGTCCGGCGGCGGTAGATGATGTCGATCAGCACCGCGAGGACCAGCACCGCGCCGACGACGATGTTCTGAAGCGGCGCATCGACACCGACCATCGCCATGCCCGATTGCAGCGATTGCATGATGAGCGCGCCGAGGATCGCCCCATAGATTGTCCCGATCCCGCCCGAAAGCGCCGTGCCGCCGATGACGGCGGCGGCGATCACGCGCAGCTCGTCCAGCGTGCCGATATCGTTGGAGTGATTGGCCAGCCGCGCGGAGGCGACGAGCGCGGCCAGACCGCAGAGCGCGCCCATGATGGCAAAGACCTTGACCGTCAGAAGCCGGGTGTTGATGCCCGAAAGCTCTGCCGCGTCTGGGTTGCCGCCGGTCGCGAAGATGTAGCGCCCCAGACGGGTGCGCCGGGCGACGATGGTCATCACGACGGCGACGGCGATCAAAAGCAAGACCGAAATCGGCAGGCCGTAGGCGGCGCTGTAGCCTTCGGGGACCTCGAGCCCCCGCGCGGCGAAATCGCGGGCCAGAACGCGGGAGGGGATCTGGTAGCTGTTGAGGATCCAGATAAAGCCCATGATGCCGATGGTCACGATTGCCGCGACGACGCCTTCGGCCCAGAGCGGTTTGAGCGGGAAGCCATGCGCCTTCTTGTTGCGGCGGCTCGCGGCGAGGATCCAGAGGGCGGCGGCCGTGGCGACAAGGCCGAAGATCCAGGACCAGAATTCGCCCAGCGTGCCCGAGATGCCGCCGAAGGCGCGGTAGGTCTCATCGAGCGGGCCGATGGTCTGACCGTTGGTGAGATACCAGCCGACATTGCGCCAGACCAGCAGCCCGCCCAGCGTGACGATAAAGGCGGGGATCGCCATATAGCCGACGAGCCAGCCCTGAAAGGCGCCGATCAGAGCGCCCGTGAGGATGCCGACAGCGATGGCGATCCAGGGGATCAAGGGATGGCCCAGCTCGAGCCCCAGATATTGCGGCAGCCAGGTGGTTTGCGTCATCGCCATCATCGCCGAACAGGTTGCCAGCAACGCACCGACGGCCAGATCGATATGGCGGGTGACGATCACGAAGACCATGCCGGTTGCCATGATCGCGACCGAGGCCGTCTGGATCGTCAGGTTGAAAATGTTGCGCGGCGTCAGAAAGCGGCCTTCGGTGAGCAGGTTGAAGGTGATGCAGACGATGGCGAAGGCGCCGATCATGCCCAGAAGGCGCAGGTCGATCTCGAGGCTCTGGATGAGCGTGCGCTTGGGGGCGGCGGGCGTTGTGTCGGTGGATGTGTCGGTCATTGGGCCTATCCGGCTGAGGGCGGGGCGGGCCATGTCCCGGCCCCCGCGCCGGGACCTCTGGCGAGAGGGTCCCGGTTCGAGGCCCCGGGTCAAGCCCGGGGCGCCTGTGCGCTTAGTTGCAGACGTCGACGCCGCTGACGCCCTGGCAGAGCGCGTCCTTCTCGATCCAGCCGGCATCGAGGACGGCATCCAGATTGCCTCGGGTGATCGGCATCGGCTCGAGGAACTTGGCCGTCATCGTCGTACCGGCGGGCGAGGTCCATTCGCCTGCCCCGTCGATGCCCGACATCTCGGTGCCGCCTGCGAGGGCGACTGCGATCTCGCCGGCTTCGCGGCCCAGATCGCGGGCGTCTTTCCAGACGCTGACGGTCTGGGTGCCGAGGGCGACGCGGTTGAGGGCGGCATGATCGCCGTCCTGGCCCGAGACGGGCACGGCGCCTTCGAGGCCCTGCGCGGTGAGGGCCGCCACGGCGCCGCCCGCCGTGCCGTCATTGGACGCGACGACCGCATCGACGTTGTTGTCGTTGGCGGTCAGGATCTGCTCCATGTTGCGCTGGGCGTTGGCGGGCAGCCAGCCGTCGGTATAGGCCTCGCCGACGATGGTGATGGCGCCTGAATCGATTGCCTCCTGCAGGACCTCCTGCTGGCCGCCGCGCAGGAAGTCGGCGTTCGGGTCGGTGGGCGAGCCTTTAATCATGACGTAGTTGCCTTCGGGCGCGGCTTCGAGCACGGCGCGGGCCTGCATGCGGCCGACCTCGATATTGTCGAAGGTCAGGTAGAAGGCGCGGTCATCCTCGATCAGGCGGTCATAGGCGATAACCGGGATGCCTTCGTCGGCGGCGGCTTGAACGGCCGGGCCGATGGCCTGCGTATCCTGGGCCAGGATGATCAGCGCGTCGACGCCCTGGGCAATCAGGCTTTCCACATCCGAGAGCTGCTTGGCCGAGGAGGATTGCGCATCGGCGGAGACATATTCGGCGCCGGCTGCGTCGAGCGCGCCACGGATGGCGGCCTCGTCGGTCTTCCAGCGCTCCTCCTGGAAGTTGGACCAGCTGACACCGACGGTGATGTCCTGGGCATAGGCCTGGGTTGAAAGACCGGCAGCCGCGATGGCCGCCGCGATGATCGCGTTGCGCATGGTAGTCCTCCCTGTGAACCGCCGGACCCGTCTTGATGCAGGCCAGGCGCGAAGCAAACTCGCTTCTGTTCAGATACGATGCGCAATTTAATTCAGGAGTCAAAATAAAATTGACAGAAGGCGCCTGAAAAGCACTAATCCCGACGAGAAAGCCGCCGAAAAAGGCGGCAGAGGGAGGATCGTGCCGTTTCTGCGGTGCGGAATAATTCGCGGACTGAAATAATGTATGACGAGGCCGACGATTCCGGCTGCGGCCCCAGACCGAGCGGGCCGCGGAGCGAGGCGCAGCCCCTGCGCCAGCAGGTGTTCGAATTCGTCCGGGCCGCCGGTCAGGCTCCCCGGATGGACGTGGCACGGCTGCTCGAGATCTCTCCCGGTTCAGTCACCTCGCTGACCTCGGATTTGATCGCAAGCGGCTTTCTGGAGGAGGTCGAGAGCGCGCCGCGCGAGGCAGGGCGCGGGCGGCCTCCGGTGGCGTTGCAGGTGGCCGGACAGGCGGGACTGGTCGTTGGCATGAAACTGGCCGACCGCATGCATTCCGCCGTGCTGGTCGACATGGCCGGCCGCATGCTGGCCGAAGCCGAAGAGCCCTGCGGCGGGCGGCGGCAGAGCTATGGCGTGACGGTCGATGAGGCCGACCGGCTGCTGACGACGCTTCTGGACCGCGCCGGACGGCAGCGGGGCGATATCTCGGCGATCGGGGTCGGATTGCCCGGGATCGTGGATGCGGCCACAGGGATCGTCGCCTGGTCGCCGATCCTGACCGAAACGGATGCCGATCTGGGCCTCTGTCTCAGGGATCATCTGGGCGTGCCCGTGCATCTTGATAACGATGCAAACGTGCTGACGCTGGCCGAGCTGTGGTTCGGTGCGGGCCGCGGCATGTCGGATTTCGCGGTCGTGACGATCGAGCATGGTGTCGGGATGGGGCTGGTTCTGGGCGGCGAGCTCTTTCGGGGGGCCCAAGGGCTCGGCATTGAGCTGGGCCATACCAAGGTGCATCTCGACGGCGCGCTCTGCCGGTGCGGACGGCGCGGCTGCCTTGAAGCCTATGTCGCCGATTATGCGCTGGTGCGCGAGGCGGCGACCGCGCTTGATCGGGAGATGACCGAAGGGGCCAGCGCGATCCTCGAACATCTCTATGCCGAGGCCAAGAACGGCCACGGCGCGGCGCAGGCGATCTTTCGGCGGGCGGGCCGGTATCTGGCTTTGGGCCTGTCGAATGTCGTGCAGCTGTTCGATCCGACCAAGATCCTGCTGAGCGGAGAGCGCCTGCGCTACGATTATCTTTATGCCGAAGAGGCGATGGCCGAGATGGCCCAGATGTCGCTGCCGCTCAGCCGTCCTCCGGTGCCTGTGGAAATCCATGCCTGGGGCGACTGGGTCTGGGCGCGCGGCGCGGCGGCGCTGGCGCTCGATGCCGTCACGGCGGACCGCCTGGGCCGATGAGGGCGCTGGTCACGACCCTGCTGCTTGCCGGGGCAGCCAGCGCGGAGGTACGGTTCGAGGACCGGTCGGACGCGCTGCCCGAGCATGTCTATGATGGCGGCTGGGAGCATTTCGTGGGCGGCGGCGTGGCGGTCTTTGACTGCAACGGGGACGGGCGGCCCGAGATCTTTGCGGCGGGCGGAGAGAACCCGGCGCGGCTTTTCATCAACCGGGGCGACTTCGCCTTCGAGGAGGCGCCATTACAGCATTTGACCGGTGTCACCGGAGCCTATCCTTTGGATGTGGATGGAGACGGGACGCTGGATCTTTATGTGATGCGGGCCGGTCCGAACGAGATCCTGAGAGGCAAGGGGGATTGCGGCTTCAGCAAAGTAAGCCATCGCCTAGGCGGGTCTGGCGGCGACCGCTGGACGACAGCGTTCACTGCCTGGGTCGAGCCAGGCGAGACGAGACCGACGCTTGCCATCGGGAACTACGTCGATCGCACCGATCCGAATGGACCGTTCGGGACCTGCGACGAGCATCTGATCCTCCACCCTGTCACGAGGGGCATGGATTTTGGCCGCAATTCGAAACCGATCCCGGTCACGATGTGGCGGCAGGAGACCCTCTCTCCCGGTTACTGCACCCTTTCGATGCTGGCGGCGGAGGATGCGCGGGGGCGGATGACCCTTCGGATCTCGAACGACCGGCATTACTACCTGACCGGCGGGGCCGAGCAGATGTGGGATATCGAGGAGCAGCGGTTTCTTGGGCCCGAGGATGGCTGGGAGGGACCGCAGCTTTGGGGGATGGGCATCGCCTCGCGCGATCTCAACGGGGATGGGGCCGATGAGGTGATGCTGACCTCGATGGGCGATCAGCTTTTGCAGATCGCCCGGGAGAGAGGCTATCTGGCGGCGCCCTTCGAGATGGGCACGACCGCGCACCGGCCCCATGAGGGCGATGACGGGCGGCCCTCGACCGGCTGGCATGCCGAGTTCGGGGATGTCGATAATGACGGGCGGGCGGATCTCTTCATCGCCAAGGGCAACGTGGATCAGATGCCGGGCAATGCGATGGAGGATCCCAACTCGCTTTTGATGCATCAGGCGGACGGGACGTTCCGCGAGGTCGCCGGGCGGGCGGGCGTCGCGCAAAGCGCGCGGTCGCGCGGGGCGGCGCTGGTCGATCTGGATCTGGACGGACGGCTCGATCTCGTGGTGGTGAACCGGCGCGCGCCGATGGGGCTCTGGCGGAACGTGAGCGATGCGGGCGGGGTCGTCCTGGTCGAGGCGCCGCACCGCATTGGCGGACGCGTGGAGCTGCGGACCGAAGCGGGCGTGCAAAGCCAGCAGCTGACCGTCGGCGGCGGTCATGCGGGCGGGCGCGCGCTGCCGCTTCATTTCGGGATCGGCGCGGCACAGGCGGCCGAGGTGCGGCTGCGTCCCCCGTTCGGCGACTGGGGTCCCTGGCAGAGCGTCGAGGCCGGCGAGACCGTGGTCTTTGGGCACGACCGGTAGGGAAAGGCAGGATTTTCTAGAAAATCCTGACGCCAAAATCTTCTAGAAGATTTTGGCTACGGGTGTTCGACGGGCAGGCCCGAAGGGACCATGTCCGGGATGCCGAGACGTCCGGTCAGCGCGACGGGATCTTCGAGAGCTCTCAGAAACGCGATCAGGCGGTCGATCTCACCCGGCGAGAGGCTCTTTGACGGTGCGCGAAGGGCGGCCGCGATGGCGGCGGTCTCAGCGGGGTCATCGGCGATGCGGTAGTCTTGCACCTGCATCTGCGGCAGCGGCAGGCTGCGCGGCGCCGCGGCGAAGCGGGCCAGCGCTTCGGGGTCCCCGTGATCGGCGAGGAAGGCGTGCAGGTCCGTATGGGCCCCCGCATGGCCCCAGGGGCCGGTGCGGGTGACGTTGCGCAGGGACGGCGTTCGGAAGGCGTAGAGATCCTCGGCCCGGCTGGTCACGCGGAAGCGGCCTTCGTCCCGGGCGTGGTGTTCGAAGCGGGCGGCCTTGCCGGGGCCGATCTGCGGCGCGCCCATCGCGTGAAAGCCGTGATCGGTCTGGAACGGGCCGGAATGGCAGGCGGCGCAACCGGCCTCTGCGTAAAAGAGGGTCATGCCCTCGGCCGCCGCTCCGGTCAGGGGGATCTCGCCGCGTAGATGGGCGTCGAACAGGCTGTCGTCGGAGCGCCATTCATGGGCGATGAAGGCGGCGATGGCGTTGGAGATATCGGTGAAGGCGATGTCACCCGGCCCGTCGATATGGGGATAGAGGCGGAAGGCCTCGGCATAGGCGGGGATCCCGGCGATGCGGGTCGAGATGAGGGCCCAGGCGCCGCCCGGCCCGGTGATGCGGCCCATCCGGACGGCCTGGCTGATCTCGTTTTCCGAATAGTGACCGGCCATCTCGTCGGGGGAGAGAACGGGGAACATCGTCTGTGCCGAGAGGATCGAGGTGAACCCCTCGGTCATGTCCGCGCCCAGGGGGGTGCGCAGGGTGCCGTCCGGGCGGGCTTCGATGCGGCCGTCGTGAAAGAGCGTGGTGAACGACGCGTGGCCGAGGTTGAAGAGCGCGGGCGAATTGCGGGGGATGCGCTGCTCGGGGGGGTTCTCGGGGTCGGCGCGGCGCGCGGGGCCGAGGCCCTGGCCGCCGTCTCCGAGGCCGAGCGGCAATCCGTCGGAGGTCGCGAAGGCGGGATGGTGGCAGCTTGCGCAGGAGACCGTGCGGTTGCCCGACAGGATGGGATCGTAAAAGAGAAGCTGGCCAAGCCGGATCTCGGCGGGGTCCGCCGCCGTGTAGCCGGAGGCGTCGACGGGGGCGGGAAGCGAGTCGGCGATTGCCGCAGGGGCAAGGGCCGTCAGGACCGCGAGGGTGAGGGAGCGCCCCAAGTGACGCAGGTCTTTCCAGCCTGAAAGCTCAACTATAACAAGGTTTTCCCGCCTCAAATCGCCAGCCTTCCAACTTTGTTCTTTCAGCGCAGCATTTTGAGGCATAAACTCGACCTTAGCGACCAGCGATCCCCCTTTTTTCGGATATTGAAGAGGCGCCGTATCGGATGCAAGACCGCCTAACATACCCCGTGTCGCTGCGAGAGCGGCTTCGGGAGGACTTGCAGGCTGTACATGACGCGCTGGACCAGAAGATCTCAACGCTCGATCTGACCGACCGCGGGGAGTACCGCGCCTTTCTAGCGATGACCCATATGGCCCTGAGCGGGATCGAGGCAGAGGGCGGCGACGCAACGGGCCTGCTGGACGAGATGGTGCGCGCGCTCGCCGAGGATCTAGAGGCTTTGGGCGATCCGGCCTCGGCCCCTCTGGCGCCGGTCAGGGTGCATCCCCTGGCGCTGGATTACGTGTTGATCGGATCGCGTCTGGGCACGCAGGTGCTGCGCAAGAGGTGGCTGGCCGGAGCGGACCCTCAGGTGAAAGCCGCCGACGCCTATTTCTCGCTGCCCGCGCAAGGCGCCGCATGGCGCGCGCTGACCGACGCGCTCGGCACCATGAGCGGCGCGGACCGGCAGGCCGCCGAGGTCGTGGCCGATGCCCGCGCGCTGTTTCAGAGATTCTCGGCAAGCCTCGAGCTCTGCCGAACTTCCCTTTCCCCAGTGTTGGAGCCCAAACGTCATGGCCCCCATGTCCCAGCGTAACTCCCAAAGCCAGCAAAACATCGATCTGACGAATTGCGATCGCGAGCCGATCCACATCCTTGGCAATGTCCAGTCGTTCGGATGTCTGATCGCGGTGTCGCGAGACTGGATCGTCACCCATCTGTCGGAAAACGCGAAAGAGATGATCGGGCTCGATCCCGAGGCGGTGATCGGGACGGCGATGGCCGATCACCTGCCGGCTGAGATTCTGCACAGCCTTCGCTCGCGCCTGCAGATCGCGGCCTATACCGAAACGCCGTCGCGCATGTTCAATGTCGACGTTCTGCAGGATGGACGGCTTTTCGACATCGCGGTTCATCAATCGGGATCGAACTGGGTGATCGAGCTTGAGCCGAAGGGCGCCATCGAGACGACACCCGACGGGATCTGGTCGGTTCAGCCGCTGGTGGCGCGCCTGCGCCGGCACAACGCCATCAATCGGCTGGCGATGGAAGGCGCGCAGGCCATCCGCGCGATCACCGGCTTTGACCGGGTCATGGTCTATCAGTTCAACGAGGATGGCAGCGGATCGGTCATTGCCGAGGTCAAGCAGCCCGGGATGGATCCCTATCTGGGCCTGAGATATCCGGCGAGCGACATCCCCAAACAGGCGCGCGAGATGTATAAACGCAGCGTCCTGCGCCTGATCGCGGATATCGATGCGCCGGTCTCTGCTGTCGTGCCGGAGCTGAACGCCGAGGGCCTTCCGCTTGACCTGACGCTCAGCGTGACGCGGGCCGTCTCTCCGATCCACCTGGAATATCTTCGCAATATGGGGGTTCAGGCCTCGATGTCAGTGTCGATCCTGAAGGATGGAGAGCTTTGGGGCCTTTTCGCCTGCCATCATCGCACGCCGCGCGTGATCGATTACGAAAAGCGCACGATGATCGAGCTTTATGCCCAGCTTTTCAATTACGAGATCGCCCTGAAGGAATCCGAGCGGGACCGGCAGGAAGCCGAGGACGCCAGGACGCTTCATGACCGACTCATGGCCCGCGCGACGGATCAGGAGGGGTTTGCCAAGAACTTCGAGACCATCAGCGAGGAGATCCGTCAGGTCATCCCGTTTGACGGGATCATCTTTTATTCCGGCAATGAGATCACCCGGCTTGGATCGACCCTCGACGATGACGAATTCATGGCGCTGATCCGGTTTCTGAACACCACGGCGGCCTCGAACGTCTTTACCTCCGACGCGCTGAGGGAACGCCATCCGCCCGCCGCCGATTACGGCGACCGGGTCGCGGGCGTGATGGCCTTGCCGATTTCGCGTCATCCGCGCGATTACATCGTTCTTTTCCGGCGCGAGGTGGCGCGGTCGGTCAAATGGGCCGGAAACCCGGACAAACCCGTCGAAACGGGTCCGAACGGCATCCGGCTGACCCCCCGCAAGAGTTTCGAGGCCTGGCAGGAGATCGTGAAGGGGCGATCGATGCCCTGGACGCGCAGCGAAAAGAACGCGGCCGAGGCGTTGCGGGTCACGCTTTTGGAAGTCGTTCTGAAGCTTTCGGATGCGGCGGCTGTCGCGCGCAAGCAATCGGCGGACAAGCAAGATCTTCTGATCGCCGAGCTGAACCACCGGGTGCGCAACATCCTCAACCTCATTCAGGGGCTGGTCCGTCAGGGCGAGGGAGATGCCTTGTCAACCGAGACCTATACCCGCGAACTGAGCGGACGGATCCAGGCGCTGGCGCGCGCCCATGATCTGATCACGGCAGAGAACTGGGCGCCCACCTCGATGAGCGAGCTGATGGGGCTGGAGGTCGCGGCCTTCGTTGCCGATGGCGCGAACCGGGTCCATGTGACCGGCGGCGATGTTCTTCTTGCCCCCGAGGCGATGACCACGATGGCGCTGGTCATTCACGAGATGGTCACCAACTCGACCAAGCATGGCGCGCTTAGCAACGAAACTGGAGCAATTGCGCTGGATCTGTCCCGGGACGAGCGGAACGCGCTGGTCATCGACTGGACGGAAACCGGCGGACCGGCGGTCACGGCGCCGACGCGGCGCGGCTTTGGCTCGACGATCATCGAGCGCTCGGTTCCGTTCGAGCTGAAGGGCGAGGCCGAGCTGGATTACCGGCTGACGGGGCTTCATGCCCGGTTCGTCATTCCCGAACGCTATGTGAGCGAAGGCAAGGCGCGCGCGCCCAGTATCGAAGTGGTCGCGGACAACACCCAGGACGGGCCGATGCCGTCCCATGTTCTCGTGGTCGAGGACAATATGATCATCTCGCTCGATATCACGGACAGCCTGGATGAGCTGGGCGTTCCGGCGGCGCAGGTCGCCAGCAGCGTGGGCGAGGCGATGTCGCTTCTGGACAGGGAGGTGTTCGACATGGCGCTGTTGGACGTCAATCTGGGGGCGGAGACCTCTGCGCAGGTGGCCGAGCGTCTGAAGAAGGACGGGATCCCGTTCATTCTGGCGACCGGCTATGGCAGCGCGAACGATCTGGTGCAGCATTATCCGGAGGCTCCGATCCTGAGCAAACCCTTCGGGAGCGACAAGCTGAAGCAGGCGCTGATCCAGGCCAGGCAGGAAAAATAAGCGGATTTGGCGGGGTTGGCGGGCGTCGGGGCGAAGATCCGCAGCCTTGCGGGGTTTGACTCGGGGCGAAGGGCGCATTAGAACATAAAGGGAACAAACACTGTCTGTCCTTTGGTTCTGAATATGTCCGTTACCCCCTCCACGGCCGAAAGGCTACGCCATGCCTCTTCCCTGATCGACCGGCTGCCGCGCGCGGCGCGCCCCTTGAGCGGGTCCGCCCCGGGCTCTGCCGATGGCATGGAGGATGTGCTTGCCCCCGGCGCGCCGCTTTTGTCCGAAGTGTTCTCGGCGACAGGAAATTGCGGGGTGCCGGTGGGGTTCGTTCTGTCGCAACTGCCCAAGCGGGCCTTTACCGGGGCGCCGATCCTCTGGATCCGCGACCGGCTCACGCGGCACGAGGCGGGACGGCCCTATCTGGGCGGAATGCGTCCCGGGCTGCGGGTGCTTCGCGTCGATGCCTCGCGCCCGGTCGATGCGCTCTGGGCGATGGAGGAAGGGCTGCGCTGCGGCATGCTGGGCGCGGTGATCGCAGAGATATGGGGCGATCCGCAGGTCCTCGATTTCACGGCCAGCAAGCGGCTCGCCATGCGGTCGGAAAGCTCGGGCGTTCCGGCCTGGCTGATCCGGCGAGCGGCGGCCCCGAACCTCAGCGCGGCGCGGCGGCGCTGGCGGCTCTCTCCTGCGCCCTCGCTCGCCGATCCCGATGACCCCCAGGCGCCCGGGCAGATCCGCTGGGAGGCAGAGCTGTTCCGCACCCGGACCGGCACGCCTGGACGCTGGCGCCTGACCCCCTTGGCGGATCGGCTGGAGATCGAGACGGCACCGCAGGCCCCGCAGAGCGCGGATACGCCGCTGCGCCAGGCGATCTGAGAGGGTCCGGCATGTCGCTTCTCTCCTGCCTTCCCGTCCCTTCGGAGGCCGCCCAGATCCGGCCCGGATCCGGCTCTACCGCGGCCCGGCGGATCGTCTCGGTGCATCTGCCGCGCTTTTCCATCGAGCGCTGGCAGCGGGTGCTGGGCCGGTCGGGGGACGCTCCGCCGGAGGATCTGCCTGCCGGGCTGACGGTCGATGGCCCGCACGGGCCCGTCCTGCACGCCACCAACCGCGCAGCCGAAGCGCTGGGGATCAGACCGGGCGCACGGGTGACGGATATGCGGGCCATCTGCCCCGATCTGCGCGCCGATTACGCCGATATCGCGGGCGATCGCGCCATGCTCGAGCGGCTGATGCTCTGGTCCCGGCGCTGGTGCCCCTGGACCACCCTCGATGGAGAGGACGGGCTGTTTTTGGACACGACCGGCTCGGATCACCTCTGGGGCGGAGAGGCCGCGCTGCTGGCCCGTATCGAAGAGGCATTCTCGGCCTTGGGATTTTCGGCGGATATCGCGATGGCGCCGACACCGGGGGCGGCCTGGGCGCTGGCGCGGTTCGGCCCGGTGCGGTGCGTTGCGACGGCGCAGACGCTGGCGGCCGATCTGGCCGGTCTGCCGGTCCGCGGGCTTAGGCTGAGCGAAGGGCAGGCCCTTCTGCTGGACCGGCTGGGGCTCAAGACCATCGGCGCGCTGGCGCAAGTGCCGCGCGCGGCCCTGACGCGGCGCTTTCGCACCACCGCCGCACAGGACAATCCGCTCTTGCGGCTCGATCAGGTCGCGGGGCGACTGGCCGAACCGCTCTCCTGCCCCGAGGATCCGCCACACTTTTCCGTCCAGACTCGCCTGCCCGAACCGGTGGAGGATCCCGCCCCGCATCTTTCCGCGCTCTGCACAGAGCTGTGCCGCATCATGGCGCGCCAGGGGATGGGCGCGCGGCGCCTGCGGCTGAGCATCTATCGCACCGATGGCGAGGTTCGCCACCTGGAGGCGGCGACCGCGGCCGCTTCGCGCGATCCGGCGCATCTCGAACGGCTCTGGGACGACCGGCTGGAGCGGATCGATCCGGGCTTCGGGTTCGATCTGATCACGCTTTGCGCGCGCTGGTCCGAGCCGCTGACAGGCCGCCAGACCCGTCTGGGCGGCGGCGCGGAAGATGAGGTCGCACTGGCGCGGATGGTCGACCGGCTGACCGCCCGGCTGGGGCCCCGCGCGGTCAGCGCGCCCGCGCCGCGCGACAGTCACATTCCCGAACGGCGCGAAGGCTGGGTGCCTGCGCTGGGAGCGGCCCCGGCCCGGATGCAGGCGGCTGCGCACCGCGCGCCGCGGCCCTTGCAGATCTTCGACACGCCCGAAGAGGTTCATGTCCTCTATGCCGTTCCCGAAGGACCGCCCGCCCAGATCGTCTGGCGCAAGCAGACCCTGCGCGTGATCCGCTTTGCCGGACCCGAACGGATCTCGCCGGAATGGTGGGCGGATCGGCCCTCCTGCAGGCTGCGCGACTATTACAGGATCGAGGATCAGACCGGACGCCGCCTGTGGCTGTTTCGCGAAGGCGTGCATGGCGACGGGCGACCCGATCCGCCGCGGTGGTGCATTCACGGGATTTTCGCATGAGATTTCGCACAAGACGGAGGAAGATTTTTCTAGAAAAATCTTTACGCCAAAATCTTCTAGAAGATTTTGGGTAGCAGAATTTTCTAGAAAATTCTGGCCAGCCCATGCCTCAGAATGATCACCAGGCGTCCAGGCGCACTCTGTCTTCGACCGGGGAGTTCACCGCCAATACCCCCGCCCCTTTCGTCGAACTGGGGCTCGCCACCTGTTTCTCGTTCCTGCGCGGCGCCTCGGATGCGGTCGATCTGACCCTGACCGCCTGGGAGCTGGGCTATGACCGTCTCGGGGTGGCCGACCGGAACAGCCTGGCCGGGGTCGTGCGCATCCATGTGGAATGCCGCACGACACAGATCCGGCCTGTCATCGGCGCGCGGATCGTGCTGGTCACTGGCGAGGCCTTTCTCGCCTATCCCGAAGATCGCGAGGCCTATGGCCGCCTTTCCGTCCTGCTCACCAAGGGCATGCGCCATGGCACGGACGGGGCCTGGCAGCAGAAGGGTCTATGCGATCTGACGCTCGACGATCTGGCCGCCCATGGGGCGGGGATCCAGCTGATTGCCCTCCCCGGCCCCGATCCGGAGGCCTTTGGACGCGGCCTGCCGCGTCTTCTGCGCCGTCTTCCCGGCCTGCGCCATATCGCGGTGCGTTATCTTTACAGAGGCGACGACCGGGCCCGGATCAACCGGCTGGATGCGATTGCGCGGGCGCACGGGATCTCGATCCTGGCGACCAACGACGTTCTTTACCATGCGCCGGACCGGCGGCCCTTGCAGGACGTGATGACCTGCATCCGCGAGAAGGTGAAGATCGCGGAAGCCGGATCGCGTCTGGTCCCCAATGCCGAACGTCATCTCAAATCGCCCGAGGAGATGGTGCGCCTTTTCGCAGACTGGCCTCACGCCATCGCGGCCACGCGCGAGGTTGCAGACCGGTGCCGGTTTTCTCTGGACGAGCTGAAATACGAATACCCGCATGAAAGCCAGCCCGAAGGCCGCTCGCCGATCGCGCAACTGCGCCATGACACGGCGCTCGGCGCGGCGGAACGCTATCCGAACGGCGTGCCGTCCAAGGTGCAGGAGGTTCTCGACAAGGAACTGGACCTGATCGAGAAAATGGACGTCGCCCGCTACATCCTGACGATCAAGAGCATCGTCGATTTCGCCCGCTACGAGGCCAAGCCGCCGATCCTGTGCCAGGGGCGCGGCTCGGCCGCCAATTCCGCGGTGTGCTTTTGCCTTGGCATCACTGCCGTCGATCCCGATGAGCATCAGGTTCTCTTTGAGCGCTTCATCAGCGAAGAGCGGAAGGAGCCGCCCGATATCGATGTCGATTTCGAGCACGAGCGGCGCGAGGAGGTGATCCAGCACATCTACAAGACCTATGGCCGTCATCGCGCCGGACTCTGCGCGACGGTGATCCATTACCGCCCGCGGTCGGCCATTCGCGAGGTGGGCAAGGTGATGGGCCTGTCCGAAGACGTGACCACGGCGCTGGCCAAGACGATCTGGGGCAGCTGGGGCCGCGAGATCGGCGAGCAGAATGCCCGCGAGGCGGGGATCGACCTGACCGATCCGCTGATCCGACGCACGATGATCGTGGCCGACCAGATGATCGGCCTGCCGCGTCATCTGGGCCAGCATGTGGGCGGGTTCATCCTGACCGAACGGCCTCTCTGCGAGACGGTGCCGATCGGCAATGGCGCCATGCCCGACCGCTCGTTCATCGAATGGGACAAGGACGATATCGACGCGCTGGGGATCTTCAAGGTCGATGTGCTGGCGCTGGGGATGCTGACCTGCATCCGCAAATGCTTTGATCTGATCGAAGAGCGGTATGGCCTGCGCCATGATCTGGCGACGATCCCGCCCGGCGATGAGGCGACCTATGACATGCTCTGCAAGGGCGACAGTCTGGGTGTTTTTCAGGTCGAGAGCCGGGCGCAGATGAACATGCTGCCGCGACTGAAGCCGCGTAAATTCTACGATCTGGTGATCGAGGTCGCCATCGTCCGGCCCGGGCCCATCCAGGGGGACATGGTGCATCCGTTTCTCAAGCGGCGGCGCGGAGCGGAGAAGGTCGAGTATCCCAAACCGGGGCCGGAGTATGATCCCGACGAGCTGAAAAACATCCTGAGCCGGACGATGGGCGTGCCGATCTTTCAGGAGCAGGCGATGAAGATCGCGCTGGAGGCCGCGCAGTTCAGCTCGGCGGAGGCGAACGAGTTGCGCCGCGCCATGGCGACGTTCCGCTCGCGCGGGACGATCGAGCTTTTGCAGGAGAAGATGGTCGGGCGTATGGTCAAGCGGGGCTACGATCCCGAATTTTCGCAGCGCTGCTTTGACCAGATCAAGGGCTTCGGGGAATACGGCTTTCCCGAAAGCCATGCGGCCAGCTTTGCCAAGCTGGTCTATGTCTCGAGCTGGCTGAAATGCCATTACCCCGATGCCTTCGCCGCTGCCTTGCTCAATTCGCAGCCGATGGGGTTCTACGCCCCCGCCCAGATCGTGCGCGATGCGGCGGAGCATGGCGTGACGGTCCGCGATGTGGACGTGAACTACTCAAGCTGGGACTGCACGCTGGAGCCGGTGGCCGGCCGGACCCGGATCGCGCCGCCCGGGGATCGCGGCACCGGGTTCGCGCTGCGTCTGGGGCTGCGGCAGGTCGGCGGGATCGGCGAGGAGCAGGCAGACGCGCTTATCCGTCTGCGCGGGCATCCCTATGCCGACATGGCGGATGTGCAGGCGCGCAGCGGTCTTCGCGCCCCTGTCCTGCAGCGGCTTGCCGCCGCCGATGCGTTTCGCTCCCTGGGTCTGCCGAGGCGTCAGGCCCTGTGGGAGACGCGCGCGCTGCACGATGCGCCGGACCTGCCGCTCTTTGATGCGGCCGGATCTCAGGACGAGGCGCCCGGTCCCGATGTGCCTCTTCCGCCGATGCCCCAAAGCGAAGAGGTCGTGGCCGATTACCAGACCCTGCGGCTTTCCCTGAAGGCGCATCCGATGTCGTTTCTGCGCCGGTCGATGAACCGGCAGGGATATCTGTCAACCGGGGGCTTGAAGACGGCGCGCAATTTCCAACGGGTCAAGATGGCCGGGGTCGTGCTGATCCGTCAGCGCCCCGGCAGCGCCAAGGGCGTCTGCTTCATCACGATCGAAGACGAGATGGGCGTGGCCAATCTGGTGATCTGGCCCAAGGTCATGGCGGCCTACAGGCCGGTCGTGATGGCCTCGCGCCTGTTGCAGGTCGACGGATATGTGCAACGCGACACCGAACTGATCCATGTCGTGGCCCAGCATATGGAGGACCGCTCGGACGCGCTGTTGAAATTGAGCCAGGATATGGTCAAACCCGATATCGCCCGCGCCGATCACGTTCGAAACCCGCTCAGGGCGCCTTCGCAGCGCCATCCCCGCAATGTGCGCATCATGCCGGGATCGCGCGACTTCCATTAGACGGAGCAAGGTTTTTCTAGAAAAAACCTTTGGCTCAAAATCTTCTGGAAGATTTTGGATCGCAGAATTTTCTAGAAAATTCTGGGGCTACTCGACCAAAGCATAGCGCTCGATGACCACACGCACCGGGCCCTGGCTTTCGGCTCCGCTTGGCTGGTGGATCGCGAACGTATAGGTGCCAGGCAGAACCCGCACCGCGGCAAAGCTGTCGAACCGCCCGGGCGCGCCGTCATCATTCTTTGCCACGATCCGGCCGAGATCGTCAAAGACGCTCACGACCGGATCCACCTCGTCGGCCCCGACCGCCTCGATCACCACCAGGCCCGGGGCATCGACCTGCATGCTGTACCAGACCGCCGTATCACCGACCCTCGCATCGATCCTTTGCCGCCCGGTCACCAGACCCAGAGAGGTCATCGGATGATCGCCGTCCAGACGCGGCGCGGCTTCGGCGGCATCATAGCGGATCCGCTCCGCGGCCACAGGATCATAGGCCGAAAGCGCGACCGTCACCGGCGCCGACGCATCCGACAGCGCCTCGAGCCCCAGACAATATGATCCCGGCTCCAGCGGCTGTGAGACATCGATCCGGGAATTGAGGCTGACGCTGTCATCGTCGTTCTCCTCCAGTAGGTCCCCCTCGTAAGAATACAGCCGCAGAACCGGATCGGCTTCTTCATTGGTCGCTGTGATCGTCATCGTCCGGGGCCGATCCAGAGAAAAGCGATAGAACCCCGTCTCGCCGATGGCGGCCGTCCTCTCGACGCCGTCCTCCAGATCCGCATCCACCGGCCCGTCCGCCAGATCGACCGCCTGGGTCGTCGGTCGGCAGGTCCCCCCGTCCTCGACGATATTGCCGGTTGTCAGCGGCTCATGCGCTTGCAAGCCCACACGCATCTGAACCATCATCAGGGCGCCATCGAAGCTGCCTGCGCTCAGGCAGTACTGCCCCGGCTCCAGCGTCAGCTCGGCCCGTGCCGCCCGGTCGCCGCCGCCATCGTCGTCTTCCACCAAAACGCGGCCCGTCACATCCGTCAGTTGCAAGAGCGGATCGCCGTCCCCCTGGGCCCGCGCCTCCACCCGGATCTCTGCCTGCTGCGACAGACGAAAGACACTGGCCGCCTTTCCGTCGATCGGCACCAAGGTCATCGTGTCGAACGGGCTGCCCGCCGCGATGATGTCCGAGGTCGCCTCGCTGCCGCCGGCCCATTGCGCGGCGGCGTCGACCTCCGGGCAGACCGGCGCCTGCTGGGCCATGGCCGCCGTGCCCATCGTCAGGCCGGCCAGGAAAACGCCGGTTGGAACAGATCGGATTATCAGCATGTTCGATACCTTTTGTCGGAAAATCATCGGAGAAAGCGCACCTCTCACACTGCGTGTCAGGGCAGCACGAAGCGGACACCGGGCATTTGCAGGATACGGGCGACATCGGCCTCGTAGGCGTCGGTCAGCTCGTCTATCAGATCCTGCGTCCAGCCGGGCAGATCGACCTCCTGCTCGACCTCCTCGCGCCTGGCATGGCGGGACAGGATGTCGGACAAGAGCGCGCGCTGGTTGTCGACATCGGTGATCTCCTCCGTGGAAAGCCGCTTGCGCAGCTCTGTCCGTCCCTCCGCAGTGAGAACCCGGTCCAGCATATCAAGCTCGCCCTTGATCTCGGTCTCCGGATCGATGCTTGAGATGTCGCGCAGCAAGGCCGGCCAGATGAAGGGCGTATCCTCGTTGCACCAGACGGTCAGCTGCGCGTTCGGGGCGGCAACGCGCATGCGTTCGATCACCTCCGACCAGTAGAGATCGCGCGGATCCAGACCGTTCATCATCGTGCGATAGGGAACACCCCCCGCCGCCTCCAGCACGGCCGGAACGAAGGTCGCGGGGTTGCGCAGGGCGAAATAGAGATGCAGCCGGTCGCCCGAGAAGATCTCGGCCAATCCCCTGACCTTGGGTGTCGCCTGCTCGTAGAAGATCCCGTTCTCGAAGATCCGGCGCGGGACGCAAAGAAACCTCCAGTTGCTCATCACGAGCCGCTTGACGCGGACCTGGTCCACGCCTTTTTCGAAGATCTCCTCGATCAGGGCGTCCCGGGTCCCGGAATCGGCGGTAGCCCCGTCTAAGGCCTGAAGCGCCTCCCGGATCGGCGCGCGATAGCGGCTTGGGCCCGGAACGGATATGCCGGCCTTCAGAAACGCATCCGCATTTCCCATGAGCGCCTTCATCAGGCGGTCGTCATCGGTGCAATTCGCGCCGATATGGTATGCGATCTCCATGGTGGCCGCCTGCTTTTGCTTTGTTTTGCCGCACTATAGGAGCTTTTGGGATCAGTCCAACGGCTTTCCGCCCGCATCGGCGGCCGCGATCCGACAAAGGCGATCCCGGACTTGCACCTGTCCCGCGCCGCGCGTAAATGGACGGCGTGCCCCTATAGCTCAGCTGGTAGAGCAACTGATTTGTAATCAGTAGGTCCGCGGTTCGAGTCCGTGTGGGGGCACCATCACTTGCATTGATGATGTCCCACAGCATGCCCCGCTTCACAGTCTGACCCTACCGGAGGTCAGGCCTTCGTTTGGAGAAGGTTTGGAATGTGGCAGTTCACGGATGGTGCGGCAGCAAGATCCAAGGATCTTGCCACGCCGGATGTTTCGCAAGGAGGATGCGGTCGGCTTTCAATGGCGAAGGGGAACCATGACGACGGATCGAACCTCAGTCATCGGTCATCTTGATGAAATCCGGGAGAGCGCCTCCGCTTTCGCCTAGCGCTTCGTAATAGTTTTCACCCGAAGGTTGAGGCGTCCAAAAGACGTTCTTGGTCGTGACCCGGCAGGGATTGCCGGCTGCCGCGCAGTTGTTCCCGATCCTGCCAGCCAGAACGCTATAGGAGCCGATGACGGATCCGGCACCGACCTCGGCGCCGACAAGCACCCTTGTTCCCTGGCCAAGCCAGACCCGATCACCGATCACGATTGTCTCCTTATGGCGGCGCGCCCCATCGGTCACGTTATAAAGGGCATGCGCCTTCGACGCATAGAGCAGCACATCCCGCGATATCAGGCAGCCTTGCCCGACGTCGATGCGCGCACCTTGAGAGGCGACGGCGGTCATACCGCGGATGGTGTAAGGGGATTGCATCGACACGGCGGAGCCGCCGATGCAGGCGACGTCGAGCCGATGCACCTTCTTGAGATCATCCAGCTCTATGGTATTGTTCTTGCCTTGAAAATACACGGTTGTGCGTTTCAGCGCGGTGGGTGTTCCGGCATTACGCAGCACGATGCGATTGCCGTTTTCGGATGTGTAATCCAGACCATCCTTGGTGCCAAAATCTCTGTAGAGCTCATAGAGATTTGCAGCAAACAAGGAGATGTCCGGGATCGCGGCAAGCGTCGCTTTTCGGAAACTGAAGAAAGCCTTTGCCAAGGCGGGGCTGTGACTTTGGTGCATTCGAAGGGTTCCTCCATAGGCTTATAGAAACGTATAATAGACAACCTAGGATAGCAATTTTTGGCCGATGACATCTTGTCTCTTTGCCGGTGCTGCCAATCGATGCGTGACGGATACAAGTCCCTTGATCTTAGTCCCGAGCAATGGCGATTTGCACATACACCCAGCAGCGATGGAGCATCGGTGCGGAAACCCGCCGCTCTGGCTTAACTATTCGGCGTTTCTAGGCGGAGTTGATGAAACTCCGACCCGAATATCGCCAGTGCGATGCGGGTCGCCGCTTTTCTGGACTGTCGTCCAATCATCAGCACAAGAGTATTCCGTCACACCGATCATCCGCTACTCCTCTCCCGGTGGCAAAAGATCGGGCCGGGTCAGGAAGGCGTCGTCGGTCAGGCTTTCCAGGAACGCGATCAGGGCCGCCCGCTCGGTCGGGGTGATCTCGAAGCCGCGGACGAAATGCGACTTGTTGGGATTGAGCCGTCCGTCGCCGGCGAAAGGCCCCTCGGTCAGATGGCGCCCGCCGGCGGCGTAGTGATCCACGATCTCGTCCAGCGTCGCGATGCTGCCGTCATGCATGTAAGGCGCGGTGAGCGCGATGTTGCGCAGGCTGGGCGCGCGGAAGAGCCCGCGATGCCGCCGGTTCTGCGTCTGCTCGAAGAGGCCCTGGTTGCCTGCCGGGTAGTCGCCGGTATTGCCCACGTTATAGAGCCCGTTGGAAAAGAACATGAACGGACGCGAGGCCGGATCGGAGTTTCTGTCGATATAGGCCGTCGAAAGCGTCGGCCCGCTATGGCAATGAAAACACTCCAGCCGCTCGCCGTTGAAGAGGGCAAGGCCAAGCTGTTCCTCTGCGGTCAGGGCGTCCCGGTCGCCCTGCTCGAACGCATCCGCGCGGCTGCCAAAGCTCGTCATCGTGCGCAGAAAGCTGGCCAGCGCGAAGCTGATCTTGTTGAAGCTCGCGCCGGTCTCGCTCTGGGGGAAGGCCTCGGCAAAAAGGCGCGCTATCTCGGGATCGTCGTCGAACCGGGCCAGAACCTCGGGCGCATTGGCATCGTTCACGCCCAGCTCGACCGGGCGGTCGGAGCGGATCGGGATGTGGATCTGCTCTTCGAGCGTGATCAGCGACTGGCTCGCCCAGGTCAGCTGCGAGAACCAGGCGACATTGGCCAGCGATTGGGAGTTGCGCGGATGGATCTGCCCGGTCGAGCCTTCAGAGCGCTCCACCCCGTCGGTAAAGGCGAGTTCCGGCAGATGACAGCTGGCGCATGACTGCGTCTGATTGCCCGAAAGGCGCGTGTCGTAGAAAAGCGCGCGGCCCAGCGCGATCTTCTCGGCGGTCAGGGGATTGAACTCGGGGATCGCAGGCAGCGCGATATGATCGGGCAGGTGGAGGAGGCGGCGCAACTCGGCCTCCTCCTCGCTCAGGGTTTGCGCGCCCAGCGCGGTGCTGACGAGGGCGGCCGCCCCCGCCAGAAGCCAGAGCACGCGTCTCATGGCATGACCTTGAAGGCCATGTTGCCGGAGGCGTCGCTCGCGCCGCTATCCACATCGATGCCGAAGCTTTGGAAGATCGTCGCGCAATCCTGCTGCATCTTGGCGCTGTGGCAGCTTGTGCCCGGCTGCACGCCAAGCATTTCGCGGGTTTCCATATTCATGATCGGCGCCTGAAAATCGAGCCTCGCCAGAACCGCTTCGAGATCCAGCATCACCTGCAGATCGGATGGATCCGAGACCGGCAGCGTGACCCGCGCGGTGTTGAGGTATCCGCACCGCTCCCGGTCTGACAGCGCTTTGCCCTCGGCCGGGCCGCAATCGGTCGATCCGATATGGATATAGCCCTCGCCATAAGTGCCATCGGCCACATCGACCGTATGATTGAGCACGAAGTGGCGGTATCCCGACGCCCAGTTCCAGTACATCTCGCCCAGCGGTGAGGGCGCATCCTCTGCCGTGCCGCCCGCGATGACCGCCTGCATAAGAGGCTGCGGAACGCCGATGTCGAAGCTGACCGACGTGATCCCTTCGCCCGTCACTGATCCGGTGACGGCATCGTTCACCCGCGCGGTGCCTTCGCCGAAGCTGATCGAGCCGGGCGCACAGGTGCCGTCGGTATTGGCCGTCAGATCGACCAGCGCGACGCTGCCCGCGGAATGGACCAGTTGAAACGGCGTCTCGTCGAGCGTGGCGGGATATGACGTGCCGCCTGCATCCTCGAAGCTGAGATTGCTGACATAGAACCGCAGATCGTTGATCCCGATCGTCATGTCGCCCTCCGGCCCGAAGCCTGCAACCTGCGAGGTGCAATCGACGGCGGAGCCGTTCGCCATGGCCTGGAACGTCATGGAAAACGGCATCTGCATCGCAGCCTCGCCGTCCATATGGTGGTGGGAGTGATCCATCTCCTCCATCGCGCCATCCCGGGCCTCGACATTGAAGACGACCTCGAGCGGGCCCGCCTCTTCGAAGATCAGCGTCGCCTCGAAGGTCTCGCCCTCTTCCCAGGGATCGCCGCCAAGGCCCATGAACATGATGTGCAGACCGCTCGGCTCGAGCACCAGCGTCTCGCCCGGAGCGATCTCCATCCCATCCTCCTGCGAGAGCATGCGCGCAACGCCCGCATCGTCGATCTCGGTCCGGTGCAGGGTGACGCGTTCGAAATCCGCCTCGACCGCGATCAGGCGATCGGGGGTGTCGCCCTCATTGGTGATCGACAGGTAGCCGATCCCGCTGATCGCGGTGGCGTTTGTCTCGAAACTGTAGGGGTGATCGACATGCAGATCGCCGATCTTGAATTCATGGGCCGCCAAAGGGCTGGCGGCAAGGCAGGCAAGGCCCGCGACAAACGTGAATGAGCGCATCGCGCCCTCCTGTATCTGGAAAGGCCCCGCGTCAGGGCCGACGGTGGGAAATGGCGTCCCGCTTTCGGGACAGGATCGGTCCTAGCCGAACGCGGGCGGCGCCCGCTGCCGGTTCGATCCGGGGATCCGGATGCCCTCTGCGACGGTCGCGCCCACACGCGTGGCGCGGGGCGCAAGGACGGGCAGATCCGCCAAAGCGAGGGCCGGTTTTGTCTCGGGCGCCTCGTCCAGAAGACGGCAGAGCGGGCAATGATCGTGGCCGCCCGCGACATCCCCGCAATAATCGGCGGCCGTCAGCCCCATCGCATAGGCGGCGCGCATCTCGTTTGCGGCCTGCGCGCGTTTAGGCGCGGACCAGGCGCTCGCCAGGGAGACGAACAGGACAAGGCCAATGGCAATCATAGCCGGAAGGAGGGAACGTCGCCGCATGGCTGCAACTTATGACAGTCCGTGCTGGGGGAAAACCGCTAGCGTGTCGCAGGTGAGACGATATTTGCCGAGGCTGTCCTTCTAGCTGAAAACGGACATCTTTTCAGGCAGCGACCCGCCCCGCATTTCCAGATGGCGAAGATCTACGGGCGCGATAAGGCTCTCGAACATAGAGGCCTCCCTGCCCTCGGTCATTTCGGGCCGGCTCGACACCAGGGCAGACAGACAAGCGCCCCCTGGGGGGCGGCGGTGCGGATGATCTAACGATATGGAAATAGGCGCTCTTTTCAACGAAACGCCCCTGCGGCGGCTGTCTTCTTCCGGCAGGCCGGACATTCCGGCCCCGGCCCAAAGTGCAAAAGTTGATTAGGAGCCCCCTACAAACTTGACCTAACGTCAAGAACGCATCCCTGATCACGGATACGGCAAAGGGAGGATCTTCAATGACTGACCGTATGCGCTTTGGCATATTTCTCGCCCCATTCCACAAGCCGGGCATCAACCCGACGCTGGCGCTCGAGCAGGATCTCGAGCTTGTCGACTGGCTCGACCGATGTGATTACGACGAGGTCTGGTTCGGCGAACACCATTCCGCCGGGTCCGAGATTTCCGCAAGTCCCGAACTGATGATCGCCTCGGCGGCGCCGCGCACCAGGCGGATCAAGCTGGGAACCGGCGTCGTGTCGGTCAGCTACCACAACCCGCTTTGGGTCGCCGAAAAGATCGTGCAGCTCGATCACCTGACGCGCGGCCGCGCGATGCTGGGCCTCGGGCCGGGATCCCTGCCGACCGATGCGGCGATGATCGGGCTGTCGCAAAAGGACACGCGCGGCCTGCTCGCGGACGGGCTGGATATCATCACCCGACTGTTGCGCAGCGACGAGCCTGTCACCTTCGAAAACGACCGCTGGACGCTCAAGGAGGCCCGGCTTCACCTGCGCCCCTATTCGAACTTCGATCTGGCCACCGCCGCCGTCGCCTCGCCCACCGGGCCCAAGCTGGCGGGCAAATACGGCACCGGCCTGATCTCGATTGGCGCCACCACCGCTGCGGGCTTCGACGCCTTGGCGCTCCATTGGGACGTCATCGAGGAGGAGGCCGAACACCACGGACAGACCGTCGACCGCTCCAAATGGCGGCTCGTCGGACTTTGCCATATCGCCGAGACGGCCGAACAGGCCCGCCGCGACGTCGAATACGGGATCGAGCACTGGTTTAACTACTTCCAGGAGATCGCCGCCTTCCCGCAGATGTCGATGCCCGGCCAGAACGCCAGGGAGATGATCGACTTCATCAACGACAGTGGCTTTGGCGCCATCGGCACGCCCGAAATGTGCCGCGCGCAGATCGACCGGCTTTGGACGCAAAGCAATGGCGGCTTTGGGGCCTATCTGATGCTGGCGCATAACTGGGCCAATTTCGATGCGACCCGCCGCAGCTACGAGTTGATCGCGCGCGACGTCTTCCCGCATTTTCAGGGCCAGCACATCTCGACCATGAACGCCGCGATGCGCGCGCAAAAGATGCGCCCCGAACTGGCCGAGATCCATGCCAAGGCGGTCGAAACCGCGCAAAACAGCTATGCCGCCGAAAAGGAAGGGCGGACGGCAAAGACCGCAGAACCGGCCGAGTAACCGCGCAGGGTCAGGCCCCGATATCCTGCGCGGGACCTGGCCAGACCCCACCGTTTCAAACCAGCCCAAAATTTAAACTAGCTTAAGTCCTTGAATCGGGTAAGCTTCTTGGATCGCGCCTTTTGTGCGGTGGTCCCGAGGCGACCGTGCTTCGGGCGTGACAGGCCTCCGTTCCCCCATCGGATCCGCCGTTCGGATCCTCCCGTCGCGCGACAGGGCCCGGGTCAGGAGACGGGCCGCCCTCCGGGCGCAGCGCGGTCGCGCCCCGACATCCAAAGGAATATCCCAAGACATAGGTACATCATGAGCGCGAAAATTGTCGTCGGACTCGACGGAGGCGGTTCAGGAAACCGCGCTGTCGATTATGCTAAGAAACTCGCCGGTCAGATCGGATCCTGCGAGCTGATCCTCGTCTACGTGATCGAGTGGTCGCCCTTCACCTTCCAGACCCCCGAAGAAAACGAAGAACGCCACAAGCGCCGCGAGGAAGAGATCTCCGCCGCTCAAAGCCGCATCATCCAGCCCGCTCTCGGCCGGCTCGCCGATGAAGGCATACCGATACGCGGCCTCGTCAAACACGGCGACGTGGCCGAAACGCTCGACCGGGTCGCCAAGCAGGAGAAGGCCGATCAGATCGTCGTCGCCCGCACGTCCGAGACAGGAATGATCCGCCGGATCTTCGGCTCCTCGACAGCCAATCTCGTGATGCATTCCACCGTCCCCGTGACCGTCGTCGGATGAGGAGCGTTCCAGTGACATACAAAACAGCTTTCACCGCAGCCGCCCTCGCGCTCTGCACCGCCGCAGCCCATGCCCAGGAGGCACCCGGTATCGACGAACGCGTCAACGACGCCTTCGCTGCCGCCACCGGCCCCTTCGTCGGCTTCATCTTCTCGTCCCTGCCCGGCACAGACTTCCCGTGGATCGTGCTCTGGCTCGTGATCGCCGCGAGCGTCTTCACGATCTATTTCGGCTTCATCCAGATCCGCGCTTTCGTCCATTCGATCCAGCTGGTCAAAGGTGACTATTCCGACCCTGACGATGCCGGAGAGGTCAGTCACTTTCAGGCCCTGACCACCGCCCTCTCGGGCACAGTCGGTCTTGGCAACATTGCGGGCGTGGCCGTCGCCGTCGGCATCGGCGGGCCGGGCGCGACCTTCTGGATGATCCTCGCGGGTCTTCTCGGGATGGCCTCCAAATTCACCGAATGCACGCTCGGCGTGAAATACCGCAACGAATATCCCGACGGCACCGTCTCGGGCGGCCCGATGTACTACATGAAGAAAGGCTTTGCCGAACGAAACCTGCCCGGCGGCGGATTTCTCGCCATCCTCTTCTCGATCTTCTGCATCCTGGGCGCCCTTGGCGGCGGCAACATGTTCCAGGCCAACCAGGCCCATGCTCAGATCATCGGGGTCACCGGAGACTATCCGGGCTGGATCACTGGCACCGTTATGGCGCTGGTCGTCTTTGCTGTCATCGTCGGCGGGATCAAATCCATCGCCCGCGTCACTGAAAAGGTCGTTCCGTTCATGGGCGTTCTTTATGTCGGCGCGGCCCTCGTGATCCTGCTGATAAATTTCGATCAGATCGGCTGGGCCTTCGGAGAGATCTTCCGCGGCGCCTTTACCGATACCGGGATCGTCGGCGGCGCCATCGGCGCCCTGATCCAGGGCTTCCGCCGCGCCGCCTTCTCCAACGAGGCGGGCGTCGGATCGGCGGCCATCGCCCACTCGGCGGTCCGCACCAAAGAGCCGGTCACCGAAGGCTTCGTCTCGCTTCTGGAGCCCTTCATCGATACGGTCGTCATCTGCACGATGACCGCGCTGGTCATCACGATCTCGGGCCAGCTGATGATAGATGCCGAAACCGGCAACTATCTTATCAGCGAAGGCGCGATCCAGACCGTGGGCGGCACCTCCGGCGTCGCGCTGACCTCGGCCGCCTTCGAAAGCGCGTTCAGCTGGTTTCCTTACGTGTTGGTGATCGCGGTAATCCTCTTCGCCTTTTCGACTATGATCTCGTGGTCCTATTACGGCCTCAAGGCCTGGACCTACATGTTCGGCGAAGGCAAGGCGAAGGAGCTCATCTTCAAGGTCATCTTCTGCCTCTTTGTTATCGTCGGAGCGGCGGCAGAACTCGATGCGGTCATTGGCTTCTCGGATGCAGCGATCTTTTCGATGGCGTTGGTCAACATCCTCGCCCTCTACTTCCTGATGCCTGTCGTCCGCCGCGAGCTGCGCAGCTATCAGGAGCGGCTGAAATCCGGCGAGATCAAGAAGTTCATCCACTAGGGCGACGCTGAAAACGGCGCCGGATCGGTTTTCCGGACCGGCGCCTACCCCCGACGCGCCGTCGACGCGCGCGCCTTGACCTCGGTCCCCAGATCAACGGCCTCCGGCTTCTCCTCGGGCGCATCGATCACTCGCATCAGCAGCTCCAGCGCTCCGCGCCCGATCCGGTAGCGCGGCGTTGCCACCGAGCTTAGCGCGGGGTTCAGAAACCGGCTCATCTCCAGATCGTTGAACCCGCAGATCCCCAGCTGCCGGGGCACCTCGATCCCGCGCCGCGCGGCCTCCAGCAAGGCGCCCGCCGCCAGATCGTCATTGTTGCAGAAAACCGCATCCACCTCGGGCGCGCGCGCCAGCAGATCCCCCAAAAGCTGACCGCCAAGACCCACGGTCGAAGCCGCAGGCGTCGTCACCACCCGCCGCGCCTCGAACAGACCCCGCGCCTTCAGCGCCTCGGTAAACCCCGCCAGCCGCCGCTGCGATCTCGGATCCATCCGCGCGCCCATAAATCCGATCCGCTCATAGCCCTGCTCCAGCAGATGCTCGACCGCCGCGACCGCGCCATCCCTGTGCGAGAACCCGATCGCCAGATCCACCGGCTTGGGTCCCTGATCCATGATCTGCACCACCCGGCACTCCGCCTGCTCCAGCATCGCTCGCGAGCTATCCGTCTGATCCAGCCCCGCCACGATCATCCCCGCCGGTTTCTGCCGCAGGAAGGTTCGGATCAGCCGCTCCTCCCCCGACGGGCTGTAGCGGAAATTGCCGATCTGCACACTGTAAGGCGTCCCCTCCACCGCGTCATAGATCCCGCGCAGCACCTCCGAAAAGACACTGTTGGTCAGCGACGGCACCAAGAGCCCCACCACATCCGTGCGCTTCGACGCCAGCGCGGAGGCCGCCGCATCGGGCACATAACCCAGCCGCTCGATCGCTGCCGCCACGCGAAGCCGCGCCTCCTCCGACACCAGCTCGGGCCTGCGAATCGACCGCGAGACGGTGATCGCGCTAACACCGGCGGCCTCGGCCACATCGACCATGGTCACCGCGCTACGTTTAGGATCGATTTCCTTCATCTGCTTTGAAATACAGCAAGAAACCCGATCCGCAAACCCTTTGGAGGATCTCGCGGTTTGACTTATGATTGCGCAATCATTAACCAACATTCAATCGGATCGCCCAAGATCTGAACACGACATCAGGGAGGATGCACCATGCGTGCCACATTCATCGCCACGGCCCTCGCCGTTCTGGCCTCAACCGCCAGCGCCCAGGATCACAGTTTCCGCTTCCAGTCATCCGACCCCGCGGGCAACGCCAACTTCCAGCTTCAGCAGCAATGGGCCGAAAGCGTCTCTGAGCTGACCGATGGCCGCGTCGCGGTCGAGCTTCTGCCGGTCGAGACCATCGTCGCCCATACCGAAACGCAGGACGCGGTCGCCGCCGGGATCCTCGACGGCCACTTCACCGACACCTCCTATTTCGCGGGCAAAGAGCCTGCCTTCGGCCTCATCGCCAATCCCGTCGGCGCCTGGTCCGACCCGCAGGAGATGTTCGACTTCATGGAGAGTGGTGGCGGCAAGGAGCTGATGAACGAGATGCTCAACCCCTACGGGCTCCAGTTCATCGGCGCGACCACGCCGGGTCTGGAATCCTTCCTCTCCAAGGTCCCGCTCGAAGGCGTCGACGATCTACAGGGCCTCAAGATGCGCGCCCCCGAAGGCATGGTGCAGCGCGTCTTCGCCGCCGCAGGCGCCGCACCGGTCAACCTGCCGGGGTCCGAGGTTTTCACCTCGCTCGACAAGGGCGTGATCGATGCCGCCGACTACACGGTCTTCTCCACCAACCACGCCCAGGGCATGCATGACGTGGCCACACACCCGGTCTATCCCGGCTTTCACTCCATGCCGCTGGTCGAGGTCTCCATGAACAAGGCCAAGTGGGACGCCCTCCCCGAGGATCTGCAAACCGCGCTCGAGCAAAGCGTCAGCGACTTCGCCACCATGCAGGTCGAAGCGCTTGCCGAAGCCGATCAGGCCGCCATCGCCGAAGCCGAAGCGTCGGGAGAGGTCACGATCCACGACTGGCCCGCCGAGGAACGCGCCCGCTTCCGCTCCATCGCCACCACCGAATGGGAAAAGGCCGCCTCAGCCTCGGATGCCTCGCAGAAGGTCTACGACACACTCACCGCCTATCTCGAATCCAACGGCCTGCTGAACTAGGCTCCAAACCGGCGGCGCCTCCCCCGGGGCGCCGCCGCTTCTTCCCGGAGCCTCGCCATGACTGACACGCCCGATCCCGTTCCCACCCGCGAAGATCCCGGCTCCGCAGAAGCGGCAGGACTCTATGGCCGGGCGATCAACGCCATCGGCGTGATCTTCGCCATCGGCATCCTCGCCTCCGCCGGCATCCTCTTTCTGGAGGTGATCCTGCGCTACGGCCTCAACCGCCCGACGATCTGGGCGCATGAGACGGTGATTTTCCTCAACGCCGCAGCTTTCGTCTTCGGCGGGCTCTATGTGGCGGCCCAAGACGCCCATATCCGGGTCGTCCTGATCTACGACCATTTGTCGGGGCGCCTGCGCCGGATCTTCAACATCGTCATCTCGATCGTCTGCGCGCTCTCCTCGGCCGCCTTCGCCGCCGCGATGTGGACCTCGGTCGCCCGCGCCGTCTGGACCCCCGCCGGAGAGATCCGCTTCGAAACAACCGGCTCCGCCTGGGATCCGCCAACGCCGGGCCTGCTCAAACTCTTCCTCTTCATCGTCCTGATCCTGCTGGCACTCCAGTTCACGATCCTCGCGATCAACTACGCCCGAGGAAAAGGCCAGTGACGATGCCAGCCCCTTCCGCGCCCCGGCCTCGAGCCGGAGCCTCTCTATCCAAAAGCACGGCGTTGGATAGCAAAGCACGATCCTCACAGTCAGACCGCCCGGCGGCACGCCGGGCAGCGCCCGACCCGCCCCCCACGGGGCGGGCGCTTTTCGCCCACCGCGCCGGGCCGGGCGCTACCCTCTTCGCGCTGCTTCCCCGGAGCCGCGTTCGGCTCAATTCAGCAAGACCTTTGTTTGGAGCCCACCCCTGATGGACCTCCTCCCCGACCTCTCCGCCATGGGCATCGAATGGGCCACCTTCGCCATGCTCGTCATGCTCATCGGCCTGCTGCTCACCGGCATGCCGCTGGCCTTCGTCACGCTCCTCGTCGCGCTGATCTTCGCGCTGGGCTGGTTCGGCCCGATGGCCGTCCCGCTGATCACCTCCCGCATCTTCTCCTTCGTCAATTCCTTCGTCTTCGTCTCCGTCCCTATGTTCGTCCTGATGGCGGCGATCCTCGATCGGTCAGGCATCGCGCGCGATCTCTTCGACGCCATGCGCGTCGTCGGAGGCCGCCTCAGAGGCGGCGTTGCAATCCAGACCCTTCTCGTCGCCGTCATCCTGGCGGCCATGTCGGGCATCATCGGCGGAGAAGTTGTCCTCCTTGGCCTTCTCGCCCTGCCCCAGATGCTGCGGCTCGGATATGACCGGCGCCTCGCCATCGGCGTCTGCTGCGCGGGCGGCGCGCTCGGCACGATGGTGCCGCCCTCGATCGTGCTCATCATCTACGGCCTCACCGCCTCCGTCTCGATCGGAGACCTATTCACCGCCGCCTTCATCCCCGGCCTGATGCTGGCCAGCTTCTACGTGGCCTACGTCCTGATCCGCGCCTATCTCGACCCCAGCATCGCCCCGATCCCGGAACAGGGAGAGATCCCGACCGCCGAAAAACTCCGTCTTCTCAAGGGCCTGATCCTCCCGATCATGGTGGTGATCTTCGTGCTGGGCTCGATCTACGGCGGCATCGCCTCCGTCACCGAAGCCTCCGCCATCGGCGTCATCGGCGTCACGCTCTCCACCGTCATCCGGGGCGAATTCTCCCTCACACTCCTCATGGGCGCGGCCCGCCAGACGCTCGCCACCGTCGGCATGATCGTCTGGATCGGCATCGGCGCCTCTGCCCTCGTCGGCGTCTTCAACCTGATGGGCGGCATTCAGTTCGTCTCGGGCCTGATCACCGGCATCTCGGACAATCCCACCATCGTCGTCCTCTTCATGATGGCGATTCTCTTTATCCTCGGCATGTTCCTCGACTGGGTCGGCATCGCCCTTCTGACCATGCCGATCTTCGTGCCGATCATCCGAGAGATGGGCCTCGACCCCGTCTGGTTCGGCGTCGTCTTCGCGATGAACATGCAGGTCAGCTTCCTCTCGCCCCCCTTCGGCCCCGCCGCCTTCTACCTCAAATCCGTCACCCCGCCCGACATCTCGCTAGGAGAGATCTTCCGCTCCCTCCTCCCCTTCATCTGCCTGCAAATCCTGGCCCTCGCGATCCTCATCGCCTTCCCCGCGATCGCAGGGGGATAAGGCGCAAAGATGACAACGATCGCCAACGTCATAACGCAGCACTCGAGCTACGGAGCTGAGTTGCAAGAGTTTGCCCAATGACCTCGAAAACCGCGCTCCTTGGATCGGCTGGCGAGCATCTGGTCATGTGCGAACTGCTTCGACGCGACTATATCGCAGCCCTTGCTCCTCAGGGCGTGCCCCACATGGATATCGTTGTCACCGATCTAGTCTGCGCGATCCAAGTGAAGTCCCGGCTCGACAAGGGAAGCGACGGCGGCTGGCATATGGGAGCCAAACATGAAGGTCTGATATCGGAAAAGTTGTTTTACTGTTTTGTAGATTTCGGCAGAGCTGTCGACCAAAGCGCCGACGTTTTCGTCATACCAAGCGCAAAGGTCGCCGAAGTCGTCTACGCATCGCATCGTGCCTGGCTCTCGAACCCCGGAAAGAACGGCCACGTCCGGAAAGACAGCAAGCTGCGCCGCCTCGTGCCCGATTACGATTTCGCTTACCGCCCTCAGCCAAATCCCTATCCTGCAGGCTGGATGGAACCGTACCGCCAAGCATGGCATCTTCTGAACGACGGCGACCATGACCATGACCAAGAGATATCCAAGGATCGAATGACATGACCTCCGCCGACACCCCCACCCTCCGCTCCCGCTCTTGGTTCGACAACCTCGCCGATCCCGAGATGACAGCGCTCTATCTCGAGCGCTATCTCAACTTCGGCCTCACCCCCGAAGAGCTCCGCTCCAACCGCCCGATCATCGGCATCGCGCAGACGGGCTCGGACCTCTCGCCCTGCAACCGGCACCATGTCGATCTGGCCAAGCGCTCGGCCCAGGCGATCCGCGACGCGGGCGGGATCCCGCTCGAATTCCCCTGCCACCCGATCCAGGAAACCGGCAAGCGCCCCACCGCGATGCTCGACCGCAACCTCGCCTATCTCAGCCTGGTCGAGATCCTCTACGGCTACCCGATCGACGGCGTCCTGCTGACCATCGGCTGCGACAAGACCACGCCCGCGCTCCTGATGGCCGCCGCCACCGTCAATATCCCCGCCATCGCGCTTTCGGTCGGGCCGATGCTGAACGGCTGGCACAAGGGCAAGCGCGCAGGCTCCGGCTCGGTCATCTGGGACAGCCGCCAGCGCCTCGCCGCCGGAGAGATCGACGCCGCAGAATTCCTCGAGATCGCCGCCTCCTCCGCCCCTTCGACGGGCTACTGCAACACGATGGGCACCGCGACCACGATGAATTCGCTCGCCGAAGCGCTCGGCATGCAGCTCCCCGGCTCCGCCGCCATCCCCGCCCCCTACCGCGAGCGCGGGCAGATGGCCTATCACACCGGCAAGGCCGCCGTTGAGGCGGTGATGAAAGACCGCCGCCCCTCGCAGATCATGACCCGCGCCTCCTTCGAGAATGCCATCGTCGTCAACTCCGCCCTGGGCGGGTCGACCAACGCGCCCATCCACCTCAACGCCATGGCCGCCCATCTGGGGATCACGCTCACCAACGACGACTGGGAGAGGATCGGCCACCACATCCCCCTCCTCGTGAACCTCCAGCCGGTCGGAGAGTACCTGGGCGAGGATTTCCACCATGCGGGCGGCGTCCCCGCCGTGATCGGCCAGCTTCTCCGCGCGGGCCTGCTGCCCCACCCCGACGCACTCTGCATCACCGGCAAGACCATCGGCGAGACCTATCAAGACGCCCCCGTCCACAACGCAGAGGTCATCCTCAGTCCCAATAAGCCGCTCAAGACCGATGCGGGCTTTCTCAACCTCTCCGGCAACCTCTTCGACAGCGCCATCATGAAAACCTCGGCCATCGGCGACGAATTCCGCGACCGGTATCTGTCGAACCCGGACGATCCCGACGCCTTCGAAGGCCCCGCCGTCGTCTTCGACGGCCCCGAAGACTTCCACCACCGCATCGACGATCCCGCCTTGGGCATCACCCCCGACGCCATCCTCGTCATGCGCGGCGCAGGCCCCAAGGGCTATCCGGGCGGCGCCGAGGTCGTGAACATGCGCCCGCCCGCCTACCTCATCAAACAGGGCGTCCACGCCATGCCCTGCATCGGAGACGGCCGCCAATCGGGCACGTCCGGCAGCGCCTCGATCCTCAACGCCTCCCCCGAGGCGGCGGACGGAGGCGGCCTCGCGCTGCTGAAGTCGGGAGACCGCATCCGCGTCGACCTCAAGACCCGCCGCGCCGACATGCTGGTGAGCGAAGACGATCTCGCCGCCCGCCGCGCGGACCTCGACACCGCAGGCGGCTTCAAGTCCCCCGAAAGCCAAACCCCCTGGCAGGCCCTCTTCCGCGAAAAGGTCAGACCCTTCGCCGACGGTATGGTCCTGGACGGAGCGCCTGAGTTTCTCGACGTGGCCTCAAAGGGCCTGCCGCGGAATAATCACTAGGGCAGAGCGCACGAGATCCGATGTCGGGAATGACCGGACAGCTTCCATTCTTATACGGTCATGGATCTCGAACGGGGATTGCATCACGCTTTAATCCGTTGGAACATGCATCGGATTTATTTAGGAGATTTAAGGTGCTTATGAAGCCTAAGCCGAGGACCGTTAATATCACCGTGACCTCAACAGTGACAAAGCAGCATGCCGTCACATATGGGTACCCGGCTGGAAAAGGTAGGTTTTACATCCCGCTCTATAAGATGATCGTCGAGGGCGATTCCGTGGGCGGGGTTTGCGAAACGTTCGAATTCGAAGTCATGCGATTTGGGGTTCAATGGAAGTATCCCACGGACAGCAACCCATCGCCGAAGCCCAAGGTCGTCGGGTTAGCGAAAGCAAAGACTTATAAGCTCAATACGATGATCACGACAGCTGGGTCGGAATGCTGGCAGATCGAAGATAACCATCTTCTCCACTCCGGGTCGCGCACTCCAATGTTGGCAAGCGGCGGGATCGGTGCCGTTATTGGATGTATCGCGGTGACAGGCCAAAGGTTTGACGAAGACAGGATCAAGTCCGTATCTGATTGGAAATATCTGAACGACCTCATCTATCGTTTATCGGGCACCTACGACCGTATAGAGATCACGCGTGCCGGAAGTCTCATAATGAAGATCGAAGCTGCAGACTATCCGAAGTTACGCGAAGCCCATTGATGGCGTCATGGGGGCATAGAGCGGGCGATCGGCCCGCCTGTCCGCCGACCCCAATCTAAAGCGCCGGGCTAGCGCCCTTCGTCATCAACTCTACCCCGTCCCGGCCTTGAGCCGGGACCTCTCTTTCCACAAGCACTGTGTAGGCTTCCTTGGGCTCCGCCCGTTCGATCCTCAGTCTCTCCCCCGGAGAGACTGCCGCCTCAGGCGGATCGGATCTCACCTCCGCCCGTTCGATCCTAAAACTCTCCACCGGAGAGTTTGCCACCGTCGGCGGACCGGATCTCACCCCCGCCCGTTCGATCCTCAGTCTCTACACCAAAGAGACTGCCGCCTCAGGCGGACCGGATCTCACCCCCGCAGATCACCCGGCCTTCTGCTCGCGCCGCTTGCGGGCGCGTCGCTGGGCCACCTCCTGCAGATCGGCATCCTCGTCATGCTCGTCCACGATCTCTGTGCCCAGCAGGGTTTCGATCACGTCCTCCATCGTCACCAGTCCGGCCGTGCCGCCATAGGGATCCTCGACAAGAGCGATGTGCATTTCCCCCTCGATCAACTGATCGAAAAGCGTGTCGAGATCCATATCCTCGGCGACACGGGGCAGCTCTCGCAGAAAGTCGCCGAGCGGTCGGTCCCCGCCACCGCGCAACGCCGCCAGAAGCAACTCGCGCGTCAGGACGAATCCGCTGACCTCGTCGATCGTCTCACGCGAGACCAGCAGCCGCGAGAAGGGAATCGCATCGCGTCCCTCCAGCGCCGCGTCCACCGTCTGCCCGTCCTGGACATGCTCGATCACCGTGCGCGGCGTCATCACATCCCGCACCGGCGTATCGGGTAGGCGGAACAGGTTCGACACGATGCGTGTCTCGTCCTCCTCGATCACCCCCAGGCGCTGGCCCGCGGTGGTCATGGCGGTGATCTCATCCCTCGAGACCTCATCTCCCTTGTAGCCGCGGGTCATGACGCGCGTGATCGCCTGACTCATCCAGACCAGAGGGAGCTGCACCCAGATTAGGATCGGCAGCACCCGGACCGCAAAGGGCGCAAGACCCCGCCAATACGTCGCGCCGAGCGTTTTCGGAACTATCTCCGACAGAATGAGGATCCCCAAGGTCAAAAGCGCCGAGAATATTCCGACCCCGGCATCGTCAAAGACAACCGCCGCCTGCGCGCCCGCCCCCGTTGCGCCGACCGTATGGGCGATGGTGTTGAGCGACAGGATCGCCGCCAGCGGGCGCTCGATATCGGCGCGCAGCCGGCGCAGCTTCTTGGCCAGCGAAGGACGCTCAGCCTCGGTAGCCTCGACATAGGACGGGGTGATCGACAAGAGCACCGCCTCGAGGATCGAACACAGGAACGATACCCCGATGGCGAGAACTACGAAAAGGATCAGAAGGGTCATGGGTCAGGTTGGCTACCGGTTGTTTATGTATTCCCTACGACTTAAGCCCTTTGGCCCCCGAAGCCCATTCATTCCCGACAAGTTGGTGTCCGGGCCCAAGATACCGCGCGGCCAGCCTCCGTCCCGGGCTTGACCCGGGACCTCTCCCTCCGCAAGCGCTGTGCCGGTTTTCTTGGGCTCCGCCCGGTCGACCCTCAGTCTCTCCACCGAAAAGACTGCCCCCTCCGGCGAACCGGACCGCTCCAGACAAGATCGCTGCCACGATCCACTGAGGTGCGCCGCATGGCGGCAGAACGGCCTCGTCCCCCCGCCGAACGCCATATGCAAACCGACGCGATACCGAAGGTCCGACCCACGCCCCCTGTGGCCGTCACCCACCGCTTCTCCAGCGCTCTACCGGATGCTGCCATTTCCCCTTGCCGTGCCTGGCCGGGCGGAGAGAATGGATCATGACCTATGACCTCCTCACCCTCGGCGAGCCGCTTTACGAATTTGCCCATATCTCCGGAGACAGCTGGCGCTCGGGCCATGGCGGGGACGTCTCGAACGTCGCCATCGCCGCCGCCCGGCAGGGGGCAAGGACCGGGATCGTAACGCAGCTTGGCGATGACAGCTTCGGGACCAGCTTTCGCAATCTCTGGACGGCCGAGCGCGTCGATCACCGCCATAGCCGAACGGATCCCGGGGCGCCGACGGGCCTTTACTTCATACGCCAAACCGAGGACGGGCATGTCTTCGACTATCTCCGCGCCGGCTCTGCCGCCGCGCGCATGACCGCCCAGACGCTCCCGCAAGACCCGCTGCGCCAGACAAAGATCCTCCATTTCTCGGGCATCAGCCTGGCGATCAGCGACAGCGCGAACGAGGCGGCGCTGACCGCCGCTCAGATCGCCCGCGAGGCCGGGGCCAAGGTCTCGTTCGATCTCAACCTGCGCCTCAAGCTCTGGCCGCTGGACAAGGCCCGGACCCAGATCGAGCGTGCGCTCAAGCTCACCGATATCGCGCTTCCGGGGCTCGACGACGCGCAGCAATTGACAGGCCTGACCGACCCCGAGGCGATTATCGCCCTTTACCATGATCTCGGCCCCGAGATCGTCGCCCTGACCATGGGCGCGGAAGGCACCTTAGTCTCCGACTCCAGGACGATTACCCATCTTCTGCCGCTCAGGGTCGAGGCCGTCGACGCCACCGGCGCAGGCGACTGTTTCGACGGCGCCTTCCTGGCCCGTCTTGCTGCCAATGACACGCCGCGCGAGGCGGCCGCCTATGCGACCACCGCCGCCGGGATCTCTGTCACCGGATATGGCGCGGTCGGTCCGATCCCCGTCGCCAAAGAGGTGCGCGCGCGGATCCCGCAGGCCTCTTAAAGATCGAATTCCGGCATGGGCAGGCTTTCCAAGGCCCTGCCCAGCGCCTCTCCCCAGCGGGAGGACACGTCGCGGATCAGATCGTCATCCGCCTCGAACCGGCGGGTCACGCCGACCTCGTAGCTGTCCTTGGCATAGACCTGCAGATCCAGAGGAGGCCCGACGGACAGGTTCGCCTTGATCGTGGAATCAAAGCTGACCAGCAAGAGCCGCGTCGCCTCTTCAAAGGACATGTCGGGCCGGTAGGCGCGCACGATGATGGGCCGCCCGTATTTCGTATCGCCGATCTGAAAAAACGGCGTGTCGTCCCCAGCCTCGACAAAGTTGCCCTCGGGATAGACCAGAAACAGACGCGGCGCGCTGCCCTTGATCTGACCGCCGACGATCACGTTGGCATCGAAAACGCCCTCCGCCTGCTGGGCCGCGCCTTTGTATTCGGCGATCACATCGCGCACCGTCTCGCCCACCATCCGGGCGACCTGGAACATCGAGGGCGCCTCCAAAAGGCTCGGGCTGCGCTCGACCGGCGCCTTCATCCGCTCGTCCAGCATCGAGATGACGGCCTGCGTCGTCGCCAGGTTGCCCGAGGTCATCAGCGTGACGACCCGCTCTCCCGGGATCGACCAGGTGTGCAGTTTCTGAAAGACAGAAATGTTGTCGATCCCCGCATTCGTCCGGGTATCGGCCATGAAAACAAGGCCCTGATCCAGCCTCATCCCCACACAATATGTCATGCACTGGTCCTACTGCTGCTGTTGCACAGACACGGTCACGTCAAGCTCCTCCTCGCCCGCGCCGAATCTCGTCCCACGTATCGGGGCAGCTTCGTTAGAATCAAGTCCCGTGGCGACCCTGACGTACCGGGTATCGGGGGAAATACCGTTCGAGATATCGAAACCGACCCAGCCGAGCCCCTCGACATAGGCTTCGGCCCAGGCATGGGTCGCGTCCTGCTCGACCCGGTCGTTCATCATCAGATAGCCCGAGACATAGCGCGCCGGGATGTCCATCATCCGCGCGCATCCTACGAAGATATGCGCGTGATCCTGGCACACGCCGTGGCCCGCCGCCGCCGCCTCTTCGCCGGTCCAATCCGCTCCGGTTCGTCCGGTCTCGTAGGCGACGCTGCCCCGGATCGCCTCGGACAGCGCGTGCAGCCGGTCCAGCGGCACGCCCTCGCTTCCGATCTCCTTGACCAGCCCCCGCATCGTCTTGCCAGGCCGCGTCGTCCCGGTATCCCGCTTGAACAGCCACAGCGGGACATAGCCCCCATGGGTGCCCAGAATGCCGTTTGTTTCCTCAAGCTGAACCGTGCCCCGGCTCTCGATGACGATCTCGGTCGCGTAGGTATCGACGTTGACCAGCTGAACCCGGTTGCGATGCTCGTCTTCGAATTCCAACTGCAACGCGCCGCCCGTCACCGTGATATCCCAGTCGAGGACCCGCTGTCCGTTATGGCTTTTCGGGGTGAGCCGAAGCTGCTGCATCGCAAAGGCGACGGGCACGTCATAGCGATACGTCGTGCGATGCGTGATAACGAGCGTGTTCATCCGTGAAACCTGTATTGAAGCTCGATCCGCTGGCCCAGCGCGCTGATCGTCTCGATGAAATTCTGAATGAACTCGTGCAGGCCCAGTTCGATCACGCTGTCGATATCCGTGTCCTTCAGCAGGCGCCTCAGCGCATCCGACACGTCCAGACTGTCCGTTCCGTGCCCGTCATCCGACAGGTAGCGCAGGTTCTCCCCGATCTTGCTGGTGCAGAAGAGCAGCGACCGAGGCATGCGCCCGTCGAAGATCAGGAAATCGGCAATCTGGCGCGGATCCACATCCTGACCGTAGGCCCAGCGATAGGCGCCTTCGGCCGAGACCGAGCGCAGGATCGTCTCCCACTGCACATTGTCGAGCGACGTGCCAACCGCAAAGGTATGGGGCAGCAGCACATAATACTTCACGTCCAGGATACGGCCCGTATTGTCCGCCCGTTCGATGAACGTGCCGATCCGGGCGAAATTGTAGATCTCGTTGCGCATCATCGTGCCGTGCAGTGCCCCGCGCACAAAGGCCGATCGTTGCCGGATCGTGCCCAGCACATCGGGCAACTCGCGCAGGGATACCTTCCGCTCAAGCAGCGGCGACAGCACCATCCAGCACTCGTTCACCGCCTCCCAAACTTCGCGGGTCAGCGCGGTCCGCACCGTCTTGGCATTGTCGCGGCCGGCATGGATGGCACTGCGCACGCTCGACGGATTATCGAGATCCCGCAGCAGAAAATCGATGGCAGTATCCTGTTTGAAGGTCTCGTGCTTGGCCAGATACGCATCCCGCACCATCGCCGCCGACAGCACCGACTCCCATTCGGCGTCCGCGTCCGACGACCGGGTGAGCGCGATCCTCTGGCCCGCATCAACCAGACGCGCCGTGTTCTCTGAGCGCTCCAAATACCGAAAGAGCCAATAGACCCCGCCTGCCGTTTTCCCCAGCATCTATTCCTCCAGCACCCAGGTATCCTTGGTGCCGCCCCCCTGGCTGGAATTGACGACAAGCGATCCCTTCTTCAGCGCCACCCGCGTCAGCCCGCCCGGCGTGATCTCGATCCCGCCCGGGCTCATCAGAACGAAGGGCCGCAGATCGACATGGCGCGGCGCCAGCCCCGCCTTGGTAAAGATCGGCACCGTCGACAGGCTCAGCGTCGGCTGCGCGATATAGTTGCCGGGTTTGGCTTCGAGCTTTGCCCGGAACTCCGCCAACTCCTTCTTCGAGGCGGTCGGCCCGATCAGCATCCCGTAGCCGCCCGAACCATGGACTTCCTTCACCACCAGATCGGCGAGGTTGTCGAGCACATAGGCCAGCGCGTCCTTTTCGGAACAGCGCCACGTCTGCACATTCTTCAGTAAGGCCTTCTCGCCGGTATAGAACTCAACGATTTCCGGCATGTAGCTATAGATCGCCTTGTCATCGGCAATACCCGTCCCCGGCGCGTTTGCAATCGTGATCCCGCCCGCGCGATAGACATCCATGATCCCCGGCACGCCCAGCGCGCTGTCGGGATTGAAGTTCAGCGGATCGAGAAAATCGTCATCCACGCGCCGATAGAGCACATCGATCGCCTTGTAGCCCCGCGTTGTGCGCATCGCGACACGCCCGTCGATGACCCGCAAATCGTGCCCTTCGACCAGCTCCACCCCCATCTGATCGGCCAGAAAGGAATGCTCGTAATAGGCCGAATTGTGAATCCCCGGCGTCAGCACCGCCACAACAGGATGCCGTCCGGCACTATCGGGCGCACTGCGGCACAGCGATTTATGCAAGAGTTTCGGGTAGTTGCTGACCCGCTGCACCCGATTCTGCGAAAACAGCTCGGGGAACATCTGCAGCATCGTCTCGCGGTTCTCGAGCATGTAGCTCACCCCCGACGGCGTGCGCGCATTGTCCTCCAGCACATAGACCTCGTCCTCGCCGGTCCGCACCAGATCGATCCCGACAATGTGGGTGTAAACCTTTCCCGGCGGCTCCACCCCAATCATCTTGGGCAAAAACGCCTCGTTCTGCGCGATCAGATGGGCCGGAATGCGTCCGGCTCTTAGGATCTCCTGGCGATGATAGATGTCATGCAAAAACGCGTTGATCGCCTGCACGCGCTGCTCGATCCCCTTCGAGAGCCGCCGCCACTCCGCGCCTGAGATGATGCGCGGGACGATATCGAACGGGATCAGCCGCTCCCCCGCCTCCTCGCGCCCGTAGACGTTGAAGGTGATCCCGGTCAGGCGAAACAGCTCCTCGGCCTGCTGCGCCTTCTTGCGGAGCCGGCTGGGATCCTCTGCATCGAACCACTGGTGAAAGTCCTGATACGGTCGCCGGGGATGCTCCCCCCGACCGAACATCTCGTCGAAGTGACGGTCTTCATTCATTCGGTCAGGCTAACCGCGCGCCATGCGTTTCACAACGCAAACCACGGATATCCTTTGGGATCATGGGCTCGGCGCCCATAATTTAGGCGCCCGGTCCGCCGGTCACGTCGTCACGTCAGGCTTATTCCGGCCGGTCATCTCGCGGATCTGCGCGATCTCGTCCGCCGCCGCGATAATCGTCTGAAGCGCCTCGTCCGCGGGCCGGTCCAGACCTTCCGGCCCCTCGACCCGATCCTCAAGGTAGACCCTGAGCGTCGCGCCTTGTGTACCCGTACCCGAGAGGCGAAAGACGATCCGCGCTCCCCCCTCGAAGATCACTCGGACACCCTGCCCTTCCGAACGCGATCCATCGACCGGATCGTCATAGGCGAACTGATCGGCCGCCTCGACTGTCGTCCCTTGCACGATCGTACCCGGCAGATCGGCAAGCTTCGCCTCCAGCCGCTCCATCAGCGCATTGGCCTTGCCTGTCTCAACCGCCTCGTAGTCATGGCGCGAGTAGTAGTTTCGGCCATAGGTCTTCCAGTGATCCGCCATGATCTCGGCCACCGATATCTTGCGCTCCGCCAGAATGTTCAGCCACAGCAGCACCGCCCAGAGCCCGTCTTTCTCGCGCACATGATCCGATCCGGTCCCCGCGCTTTCCTCGCCGCACAGTGTGACCTTTCCGGCATCCAAGAGGTTACCGAAGAACTTCCAGCCCGTCGGCGTCTCATAGGCCTCGATCCCCAGCGCCTCGGCCACCCGATCGACCGCGCGCGATGTCGGCATCGACCGCGCCACACCCGCCAGCCCCTTGGCATAGCCCGGCGCCAGCGTCGCATTCGCGGCCAGAACGGCAAGGCTGTCGGACGGCGTGACATAGGCGCCCCTGCCCACGATCATGTTCCGGTCGCCATCCCCGTCCGAAGCCGCCCCGAAATCGGGCGCATCCGGCCCTGTCATCACCGCCATCAGCTCCTTGGCCCAGGTCGGGTTCGGATCGGGATGTCCGCCCCCGAAATCGGGGCTCGGGCTGCCATTCATAACGGTCCCCGCAGGCGCGCCGAGCCGCCTCTCGAGGATCTCTGTCGCATAGGGGCCGGTCACCGCATGCATCGCATCGAACCGCATAGTGAACCCGCCCGCGAACAGCGCCTTCAAAGCGCTGAAGTCGAAAAGGCCCTCCATCAATTGCGCGTAGTCAGCAACAGGATCCACGACCTCGACCGTCATATCCCCACAGGAGGTCTCTCCCAACGAGGACATGTCGACATCCGCCCCTTCCCAGATTCGATAGCCCACGATCCGGGTCGTCAGATCATGCATTTTTGCCGTCAGGCTTTCCGGGGCAGGCCCGCCATTGGGCCCGTTGAACTTGATCCCGAAGTCCGCATCGATCCCGCCGGGATTGTGCGAGGCCGACAGGATGATCCCGCCATCCGTGCCCCGCTTGCGGATCAGGTTCGAGGCCGCCGGCGTCGACAGGATACCGCCCTGCCCCACGATCACCCGCGCCGCGCCTTCTGCCGCCGCCATCCGCAGGATCACCTGCACGGCGCGGTCATTGAAATACCGCCCGTCCCCGCCCAGAACGAAGGTCTTTCCCTCCGCCCCGCCGATCGCGCCAAAGATCGAGGCCACGAAATTCTCAAGGTAATGCTTGCCCATGAAGGTCCGCGTCGTCTTGCGCAGTCCCGACGTGCCGGGTTTCTGCCCCTCGATGGGCGTCGTCTCGATGCTCAGAACACTCATGGCGTGGTCTCCTCTGAGGGTGAGGGTTGAAGTACGAAAACCGTGACGGATCCGGCCGCCACCGTCTCGGAGGCGCCGGCCGGGCGGATCTCGGCGCCCGGATCGGCGCTGTCGATCTCGCGGCACCAGATGGTCCCCTCGGGCGTCTCGGGCATCGCGATCTCTTCGGCAGCGCCAGCATTGAGCATCAGCAGAAGCGCTCCGTCCCGATCCACATACTCAGGCGTTCCCGAGGCCGTGCGCACCTCTGCGATCACCAGCCGCAGTGCCTCGTCGCTCCAGTCGCCCGGCTGAATGGGACTGCCATCCGCCTTGTGCCAGAACAGATCAGGCGTCCCGTCAACGAGCCGCTCGCGCGAATGCAGGAACCGGACCTGCCGCAAAGCCGGATGCGCCTTGCGAAACGCGATCATCCGCCGCGTCCAGTCGAAGAAATCCCAATCGGCGCCGTCCCAATCGATCCAGCCGGTCGCATTGTCCTGATTATATGCGTTGTTGTTGCCGCCCTGCGAATTGCCGATCTCGTCGCCCGCCAGGATCAACGGCACCCCTTGCGACAAAAGCAGCGTCGCCATCATCGCCCGCCGCCGCGCCGCGCGCGCGCCCGCCAGCTCCTCGGACGGGCCTTCCTGCCCCATATTGTCCGAGTAGTTCTCGCCATGCCCGTCCCGGCCGTCCTCGCCATTGTCGAAATTGTGCCGCCGCTTGTACGAGACGACATCGGCCAGCGTGAACCCGTCATGGGCCGTCAGCATGTTCACCGATGACGTCGCCAGCCGCCCGGAATGATCGAACTCCCCCGCCGATCCCGCCAGCCGCGCCGCCATATCCGGCGCCCGCCCCGCATCGCCGCGCCAGAACCGCCGCACGCCGTCGCGATAGCGGTCGTTCCATTCCATGAACGGCGGCGGATAGGATCCCAGCTGATATCCTCCAGGCCCGATATCCCACGGCTCCGCGATCAGCTTGACGCCCGCCAGAACCGGATCCTGCCGCACCGCCCGAAAGAACCCGCCACCCGGATCAAAGCCCCCCTGCTCGCGCCCCAGCACGCTGGCAAGATCAAAGCGGAACCCGTCCACATGGCCCACCTCCACCCAATACCTCAACGAATCCAGCACCATCCGCAGCACCATCGGCTGCGTCAGATCCAGCGTGTTGCCCGTGCCGGTATCGTTCACGTAATGCCGCGCATTCACCGCATCGAGCTTGTAATAGCTCGCATTATCCAGCCCCCGAAAACTCAGCGTCGGCCCCAGCTCGTTGCCCTCGGCGGTGTGGTTGTAGACCACATCGAGGATCACCTCGATCCCGGCGGCATGGAGCCGCTTTACCATCTGCTGAAAGTCCCGCATCGTCCCGTAGGCCGGATGTGGCGCGAAAAACCCGAGCGTCTGATAGCCCCAATAGTTCACCAGCCCCCGCTCCTCGAGGAAGCGGTCGGTGATGAAGGTCTGGACCGGCAGCAGCTCCAGCGCCGTGATGCCCAGCCTAGTGTAATGCGCGATCATCGCATCGCTGGCGAGACCGGCAAAGCCGCCCTCCGAGACCTCAGGATGCTGCGCCGTCAGCCCCTTCACATGCCCTTCGTAGAAGACCGTTTCGGCCGCGGGCCGCCGCAAGAGCCGATCGCCCTCCCAGTCAAACCGCTCGTCCACGACGATCCCGCGCGGCATGAAGGCCGCGCTGTCGCGCGGATCGAGCGTCAGATCACCCGCGCCGACCTCATAGCCCATCAGCGCATCGTCCCAGACCGGCAGGCCGGTCAGCGCCTTGGCATAGGGATCGAGGAGCAGCTTATGCGGGTTGAACCGGTGTCCCTCCTCGGGCACGTACCGGCCTCGCGCACGAAATCCGTAGGTCTGCCCCACGCCCACACCGGCAACATGCCCGTGCCAGATATCGCCTTCCCGTTCGGGCAGGTCGATCACCAGATCCTCGCGGCCGTCCTCATCGAAAAGGCACAGCGTCACCCGGTCCGCATGGGCCGAGAAGACGGCGAAGTTCACTCCGTCCTCCGTGACCGTCGCTCCCATCGGGAACGGCCGTCCGCCTGTCACCGTGATGTCGCTCATGCGCTGGCCAGCACCTCGTATAGATCGGCATAGGCCCGCGCCGATGGCCCCCAGCCCACAGGTTGGGCCATAGCGTTCTTCTGCAGCCGCGCCCAGATCTCAGGGGCTCGATAAAGCTCGGTCAGGCGGATCAGCGCCTGCGCCAGCGCCTCTGCCGTCACCGGGTGAAACTGAATACCCGTCGCAACGCCCGCCGCCAAAGCCGCCGGGTTGGCATCGATCACCGTATCGGCCAGCCCGCCGGTCAGCGCCACGACCGGGATCGTGCCATAGCGCAACCCGTAAAGCTGCGTCAGGCCGCACGGCTCGAACCGCGACGGCACGAGGATCGCATCGCCGCCTGCAATCATCCGGTGCGACAGCCCCTCGTCATAGCCGATCCTCACCGCCACGCCCTCATGCGCCTCGGCTACATGGGTGAAAGCCACCTCCATCGCCGGGCTGCCCGAGCCCAAAAGCGCAAGCTGCCCGCCATTGTCGATCAGCGCCGGCAGCGCCTCGAGCAGCAGATCGAGCCCTTTCTGATCGCTCAACCGAGAGATCACGACGCAAAGCGGCCCGTCGCTCTCCGGCAATCCCAGCTCCTTGCGCAGGGCAGCGGTGTTGCGGGCCTTGCCCTTGGCCGACTTGTAGCCCTTGATCTCGGGATCGCTCGCCGGGTTCCAGATCGCCTCGTCGATCCCGTTGAGGATCCCGCTCAAATCGCCCGACCTCGCCCGCATCACACCGTCCAGACCCATCCCGAACTCGGGCCGCATCAGCTCGCGCGCATAGGTCGGGCTGACCGTCGTGATCCGGTCCGCCCAGACGAGCCCCGCCTTGAGCGCGCTGATCTTGCCCCAGAACTCATACCCCTCCCGGTCAAAGTCATGGGGATCGAGCCGAAGGCGTTCGATCCGGTCCTGATCCGCGAGTCCATGAAAGGCGATGTTGTGGATCGTCAGCACCGTCGGAATGCCGCTATCCTTCAGGTAATAGGCCGCCAGCCCCGCCTGCCAGTCGTGCAGATGCACCACATCGGGCCGCCATTTGCCCGCCCTCGCCATCTCCGCCGCCGCCCAGCTTAGCGCCGCGAACCGCTCGGGATTGTCCGGCCAGTCATGCTTGTGCTCATCGAGGTATAGCGATCCGCCCCGGTCAAAGAGATGCGCCGCCTCCAGCACCAGCAGATCGAGGCCCGCCGCCTTGCCGCTCAGAACACGCCCTTTGCCGCCAAAGCACTCGTCGATCTTCAGAACGACCTTCGCGCCCTCAAGCGCCGCCATCACCGCCGGGTAACCCGGCAGCAGAACCCGCATCTCGACACCGACCTCAGCCAGCGCGCCCGGCAAGGCGCCGACGACATCGGCCAGCCCGCCGGTCTTGACCAAGGGCGCGCATTCCGAAGCGACCGACAGAACCTTCACTGCGCCGCGGCCCTCGCATCCAGCATCGGCTGCGTGATCAGCGTGACGCCCCCTTCGGAGACGCGGAACCACTTGGCGTCCTCCTGGGGATCCTCGCCCACGACCAGTCCTTCGGGGATCTCCACGCCCCTATCGATCACGACATTCGTCAGCTGCGCATGCCGCCCCACATTGACGTAAGGCATCACCACCGCCCGCGTCAGCGACGCGTAGGAATTCGTATGCACCTGCGTAAAGAGCAGCGATTCCCGGATCTCCGTCCCCGAGACAACGCAGCCCCCCGCCACCAAGGACGACACCGCCGTCCCCCGCCGGTCCTCCTCGTCATGGATGAACTTCGCGGGCGGCACGCTTTCTGAATAGGTCCAGACGGGCCAATTCTTGTCCCACAGGTTCAGATCCGGATCGAAATTCGTCAGATCGATATTGGCCTGCCAATAGGCGTCGATCGTCCCCACATCCCGCCAGTAAGAGGGCGCCTCCGCATCGTGCCGCACGCAACTGTCATCGAACCGGTGCGCGACCGCCTTCCCGTTGTTGACGATGTAGGGGATGATATCGCCCCCGAAATCATGCTTACTCTCGGCGTCATCGGCATCGCGTTGCAAAAGCTCGCGCAGGAACGACCACTTGAAGACATAGATCCCCATCGAGGCCAGCGCATGATCGGCATCACCCGGGATCGACGGCGGATCGGCGGGCTTTTCCAGAAACGAAGTGATCCGGTCCTGCTCATCCACATGCATCACGCCAAAGGCCGTCGCATCCATCCGCGGCACGGTCAGGCAGCCGACGGTCACGTCGGCCTCGCTGTCGACATGCTGGCGTAGCATCAGCTCGTAATCCATCTTGTAGATGTGATCGCCCGCCAGAACGAGCAGGTAATCCACGTCGTAACTGTCAACGATATCGATGTTCTGCGTCACCGCATCGGCGGTGCCCAGATACCACTTCTCCTCGCTCACCCGCTGCGAGGCGGGCAGGATATCGAGGTATTCGTTCCGCTCTGCGCGAAAGAAGGACCAGCCCCGCTGGCAATGCCGGATCAGCGAATGCGCCTTGTACTGCGTGGCGACCGCCATCTTCCGAATGCCCGAGTTCAGCGCATTCGAAAGGGCGAAATCCACGATCCGCGTCTTCCCCCCGAAATAGACCGCCGGTTTCGCCCGCGTATCCGTCAGCTCCTTCAGGCGCGAGCCGCGCCCGCCCGCCAGCACGAAGGCCATCGTCCGGCTGGACAGCCTCTGGTTCGACATCGACATCGCAATCCTCCCTTATGACCCTTCATGGACCAGCATGATCACCGACAAAGGCGGCAGAACGAGCCGGGCCGAACAAGGCTGGCCATGCGCCCCCTCCTCCTCCGTCTCGACACCGCCCATATTGCCGCGCCCACCTCCTCCGTAGACATCGGCATCCGTATTCACGATCTCGCGCCAGCGCCCTGCCTCGGGCAGGCCGATCCGCCAGTCCGCCCGCTCGACCGGCGTGAAGTTGCAGATCACCGCGAACGGCGCATCCCCCTCGCCGCCCAGCCGCAGGAACGACAGGACCGAATGATCCACATCGCCGCCCTCGATCCACTGGAACCCGTCCGCCTCGCAATCCTTCACATGCAGCGCAGGCCAGTCGCGATAGACCCCATTGAGATCCCGGATCAGCGCCCGGATCCCCTCATGCGCCGGGTTCTGGAGCGCGTCCCAATCGACCGAGGCATCGTGGTTCCACTCCGTCCCCTGCGCGACCTCATTGCCCATGAAAAGCAACTTCTTGCCCGGATGCCCCCACATGAAGCCGTAATAGGCCCGCAGATTGGCGAACTTCTCCCAATCGCTCCCCGGCATCTTGCCCAGCATCGATCCCTTGCCATGGACCACCTCGTCATGGCTGATCGGCAGGATGAAATTCTCGGTAAAGGCGTAATCGATCCCGAAAGTCATCTTGTGGTGATGGTATTTCCGGTTGATCGGTTCCTCGGACATGTATTCGAGCGTGTCGTTCATCCACCCCATGTTCCACTTGAACCCGAAGCCAAGCCCGCCTGCATCCACCGGCGAGGACACGCCGGGATAGGCCGTCGATTCCTCGGCCACCGTCATGATCCCGGGCACCTCGCCATAGGTGATCGTGTTCATCTGCTGGAGCATCGCGATCGCCTCGTAATTCTCGCGACCGCCATCCTTGTTGGGGATCCACTCGCCGTCCTTGCGCGAGTAATCGCGGTAGAGCATCGAGGCCACGGCATCCACCCGCAGCCCGTCGAGGTGATATTCCTCCAGCCAATACAAGGCGTTGGAGGTCAGGTAATTCGCAACCTCCTTGCGCCCGTAATTGTAGATCAGCGTGTTCCAGTCCTGATGGAACCCCTCCTTGGGATCGGCATGTTCGTAAAGATACGTCCCATCGAACAGGGCCAGCCCATGCGGGTCGCTCGGAAAATGCCCCGGCACCCAGTCGATCAGCACGCCAAGGCCCGTCTTATGCGCGGCCTCGACCAGATCGCGAAATTCATGCGGCGGGCCAAAGCGGATCGTCGGCGCATACATCCCCACCGGCTGATAGCCCCAGGACCCGTCGAAGGGGAATTCGCTGATCGGCATCAGCTCGATATGGGTGAAGCCCATTTCAGAAACATAGGCGACCAGCTCATCCGCCGCCTCCTTGTAGGAGATCGGCCGTCCATCCTCGCGCCGCTTCCAGCTTCCCAGATGGACCTCGTAGATCGAGATCGGCGCGTCCCGCCGGTTCTGCGCCGCGCGCCCCGCCATCCAGTCGCCATCGTCCCAGCCATAGCCCGCGATATCGCGCACGACACTCGCTGTCTCGGGCGGGTGCTGCGCCCCAAACCCCACCGGGTCGGCCTTCATCGGCACAGGTCGCCCGCCAGCGCCGCGGATCATGAACTTGTAGCTGGCGCCCTCGCCCATACCGGGGACGAAAATCTCCCAAACGCCGGTCCCGCCCCGCCGCCGCATCACATGCCGCCGCCCGTCCCAGAAGTTGAAATCGCCCACCACGGCGACCCCGTCGGCATTCGGCGCCCAGACCGCAAAATGCGTGCCTTGCGCATCTTCATGCTCCATCACATGCGCGCCAAGCACCTGCCAGATCCGCCGATGCGTGCCCTCGCCCAACAGATACTCATCCGTCTCGCCCAGCACGGGCCCATAGCGATAAGGGTCGTCATACTCCCATTCGGCCCCATCCGCTGCACCTTTCAGCCGGTAGACCCGCCCCGGAACCTCGCCTGCAAACACATGCGGCACATCCGTCGGCAAAAGCGGATACTCCGTCCCTTCCTCGACCGCCCAAAGCTGCGAGGCGCCCGGATCGAAGGCCACAACCGTCAGTACGCCGCCGCGCTCGTGCGGCCCAAGGATCGAAAACGGATCGGGATGCCGCCCTTCGGCAATCAGATGCGCCGTCTCGGCATCGAGAATATCGGCGCGGGTGAGTTCTGTTCCGGACGGCATGCTGATTGGTCGTCCCCCTTGTTGCGGGGTTAACCTTAGGGCACGTTTTCGGTTCCGTCAGGCGCTAACAGTCGAGATGCCCCAGATATCCGCCATATAGCCGCGGATCGTCCGATCCGACGAGAACCAGCCAGACCGCGCGACATTCAGCGCCGCCTTCTCGGCCCAGCCGTCTGCATCAGCAAACCAGCGGTCCGCCTCACGCTGCGCGCGCCAGTAATCGGCGAAGTCGGACGCGACGAGGAAATGATCCGGGCCGCTCACGTTATCGGCGATCCCCGCGAACAGATCCGGCCAGTCCGGAATAAAGGTCCCATCCCTCAGCGCTTCGAGCGCCCGTGCCAGCCGAGCCTCCGCCTCGATCGCCGTGGCGGCATGATCCTGCACCGCGCGCCGGGCCGAGACCTCTTCGGCGGTCATCCCGAAGAGCAGGAAATTCTCCGCCCCGACCCGCTCCCGAATTTCAACATTCGCGCCATCCAGGGTGCCGATGGTCAGCGCGCCGTTCATCGCGAATTTCATGTTCCCCGTGCCCGACGCCTCTTTGCCCGCCGTCGAAATCTGCTCGCTCAGATCCGCCGCCGGAATCAGCCGCTCGGCCAGGCTGACGTTGTAATTCGGCAAAAAGACAACCTTGAGCAGATCGCCCGTCACTGGATCAGCGTTCACCATCCGAGCGACTTTGCCGACCAGATGGATGATCTCTTTGGCGAAGTGATACCCTGGCGCCGCCTTGCCCGCGAAAATCTTCACCCGCGGCACCCATCCCGCATCCGGTGCGTCCCGCATCTCCTGCCAAAGGGCAATCGTTTCGAGAATGTTCAGATGCTGGCGCTTGTATTCGTGGATCCGCTTGATCTGCACGTCGAACATCGCGCCCGGATCAACCTGCACGCCCTGCGTCGCGCCAAGCCAGGCCGCCAGCTGCACCTTGTTCGCCCGCTTCACCTTGGCCATCGCCTCCACGACGCCCGGCTGCAAGGGCTCCAGCTCGCCCAGCCGCTCCAGATCCGTGAGCCACCCGTCACCGATCGCCTCCGTCACGACACGCGCCAGCCCCGGATTGCAGCCCGCGATCCACCGGCGCGGCGTCACCCCGTTCGTCTGGTTCACGATCCGCTCCGGATGCTGCCGATGCAGCCCGGCAAAGACCGTCTCCTTCATAAGCTCGGTATGCAAAGCCGAAACACCGTTCACCCGGCCCGCCATCGCGAAGGCCAGATTGCCCATCCGCACCTCGCTGCCGCCAAGAATCCCGGCCCCCGGCATCGCACCCGCCAGCATGCGGATGATCTCCATATGCCGGGGCAAAAGCCAGCCGACCCAGGCCTCCGACCAGCTCTCCAAGGCTTCGGGCAACAATGTGTGGTTCGTGTAATTCAGAACACCCCGCGCCAGCTTAAGTGCCGCGTCGAATTCCAGCCCCTCCTCGTCGATCATAACCCGCATCAGCTCGGGCCCCGCGATCGCCGGATGCGTGTCGTTGAGCTGGATCGCCATATGATCCGGCAGCGCCTCGAGCGGGAGACCCGCCGCCCTATGATCCGCCAGCAGATCCGCCAGGGAGGCGGCCGACAGAAAATATTCCTGCTTCAGCCGCAGCGTCTGCCCGGCCTCGCTCCCGTCATCGGGATAAAGCACCCGGCACAGCGCCCGCGCCGACGCCTCCGCCGCCGAGGCGCCCACGTGATCGCCACCATTGAACCGGCCCAGATCAAAGCCCTGCACGGCCTCGGCGGCCCAAAGCCGCAAGGTCCCGGCAAACGCGCCTTGCCAGCCTGGCACGGGAACATCATAGCCCTGCGCCCAGATCGTCTCGGAAGGCTGCCAGACCCCGCCCTCGACCGTGCCGAAAAACCCGATCCCGTAGCTACGCGCGCTGCGCAGCTCCCACGGATAGCCCCGGCTCAGCCAGTCTTCGGGCGTCTCGATCTGCTTGTCATCCTCGATCGCCTGCCGGAAAAGCCCGTGCTCGTAGCGCAGCCCGTAGCCCACGGCCGGACAGCCCACCGTCGCCATCGATTCTAGAAAACACGCCGCCAACCGACCAAGCCCGCCATTGCCCAAGGCCGCATCCGGCTCGGCCTCCAGCACATCTTCGAGCGTCAGGCCCAACTCGGCGCACAAAGCCTCGGCGGCGTCCCGCAGCCCAAGCGACAGCAGCGTATCGCCAGCCAGCCGCCCAATCAGAAACTCCATCGACAGATAGGCGACCCGCTTGTGGCCTGCCCCGCGCACGAGGGCGTCCTGCCAGATCGGCACGACTGCCCCGCGCAAGGCCGCCGCCATCGCCCGCCGTACCGAACACAGATCCCGCCGCCCGCCGTGATCGGATACGAGCCGCTCGAGAACCGCCGCCCGGAAGGCCGCATCGCTTGGCAGGGTCACAGGCGCATCACGCATTGCGGCCATCGCCAGGGTCACATCCCCAGCGCCTCCTTGTACATTTCAAGCACGGCTTCTTCTTCGGCGATATCGTCCCGGTCGCGCTTGCGCAAAGCGATGACCTTGCGCATCACCTTGGTGTCATAGCCGCGCCCCTTGGCCTCGGCCATGACCTCTTTTTGCTGCTCGGCAATGTCCTTTTTCTCCGCCTCGAGGCGTTCGAACCGCTCGATGAAGGACCGCAATTCGTCTGCCGTCACGCGGTATTGCTCGGTCACACTGCTCGTCTCGTCGCTCATCGCTCGCCTCTGATCGGGAAATTGCCACGCGCGGTCCTAGCCCGATGGGCCGCGCCCGCGCAAGCCCGCTTGCACGTAGGCCACGCCCGCGCTACCGCAAGGCATTCAAGCGACAAGGAAATCTGCATGGAAGCGCTCGTCTGGATCGGAGCTCTCGTCACCCTGATCGGCTTTGCTGGCATCGTCTGGAGCCTTCTGCAGGTCATGAAAGCCCGCCGCGAAGGCCTGCCCGACGAAGAGCTGCGCTTGCGTATGCAAAAGATCGTGCCGGTCAATCTGGGCGCGTTTTTCCTATCGATGCTCGGGCTGATCTGCGTCGTCGTGGGCGTGATCCTGAGCTAAAACACAAAGAGAACAGGGCAGCGCCCGACCCGGCGGGGCGGCTTAAAGCTAGGGACCGACTGACGAGACGTGGTCCCGAACCGCGAATTGAATCGTTGCAAAAGCGCCCGCCCCGTGGGGGGCGGGTCGGGCGCTGCCCGGCGTTGCCGCCGGGCCAGACATCGAATTGCGGTGCTGAAAAAATCAATCCAGCATCTCCACGATCATCCCCTCCAGCAGCGGCACCAGCTGGCCGTAAATCGCGCCTTTCGGATCCGATGCATTCCCTGCCGCCGCGCGGCTCGCGACGCCTTGCAGAATCGCGGCCAGACGAAAGCCCGAAAAAACCAGATAGAACGTCCAGTCCCCGACCCCGTCGATCCCGCGCGCGTCGCGATAGGCCGCGACATATTCCTCCTCGGTCGGCAACCCCAACGCTGTGCGATCCTTGCCGGCAAGCCCCCGCATCTGCCCGCCATGGGGCAGCCGCCACTGAAAGCACTGATAGGCCAGATCGGCCAGCGGATGGCCCAGCGTCGACAGCTCCCAGTCGAGCAAACCGATCACCCGGGGATCCCCCCGCGCGAACATCATGTTGTCCAGCCGGTAATCCCCATGCACCAGCGCGACCTGCCCGTCATCCTCGGGCATCCGTTCGCGCAGCCAGGCCTCGATCCGCACCATCGCATCCGACGGCGTCTCGACCGAGGCGCGGTATTGCCCGGCCCAGCGCTCGGTCTGCCGCTCGAAGTAATTTCCCGGCTTGCCATAATCGCCCAGCCCGACCGCCTCCGGATCGACCGAATGGAGCGCCGCCAGAACCCGCGCCATCTCGTCGTAATAGCCGCGCCGATCCTTCACCGCGATCTCGGGCAGGATCGGATCCCAGAAGATCTCTCCGTCCAGATGCTCCATCACGAAAAACGCCCGCCCCGTCGGCGAGGCCTCGTCCTCGGCCAGGGCCAGCATCTTCGGCACCGGCACATCCGTCCCGGCCAGCGCCGCCATCACGCGATATTCCCGCTCCACCAGATGCGCCGATTTCAGAAGCTTGCCCGGCGGCTTCGACCGCAGGACATAGGATCCCGATTTGGGATCGATCCGGTATGTCGGGTTGGATTGCCCCGAGCCGAACTTGACCAATAAGTCGACACTTATGAGACCCGGCACATGGGCCTCAAGCCAATCGGCGATCACCGATGGCTCCACTCCAAGGGGGGCGCTGTCTTCTGTCATGTCCTAGCTAGACCCAACTCGCTCACAAGGTTCAAGAAAATTCCCCTGACGCGGCAACCCTCTGCCCGGCGGGCAGTCCTGCCAGAGGGCCCCAGCGCGCGATGTTCCCGGTTCATCCCCTCCGACCGGATGCTGCCCGGATACCGCCCGGATGCCGCCACGCCGATTTCGGCCAATCGCGGGCTTGCGGCCCCACCGCTCCCCCGGCACTCTCGGGCTCCAACCAAGGAGCTTCACCCATGGATCTCGGCCTCTCCCCCTCGCTTCAGACCACCTTTGATGCCGTCCGCGACATGGTCCGAACCGAGATCGCCCCCCTCGACGACGAATTCCTGGCCGAAGTCGATAAAGGCGATCGCTGGACCTTCACGGACCGCCAGACCGAGATCCTTGAAACCCTTAAAACCAAAGCAAAATCCCGCGGTCTCTGGAATTTCTGGGACACCTTTTCGGGCGGCGATCTCAGCACTGTCGACTACGCCTATCTGGCCGAGGAAATGGGCCGCAGCCATCTGGGCGCCGAGGTGTTCAACTGCAACGCGCCCGATACCGGGAACATGGAGGTCTTCTCGCGCTACGGCACGGATGCCCTCAAGGAGCGCTGGCTAACCCCTTTGAAAGACGGGGAAATCCGCTCTGCTTACCTGATGACCGAACCGGACGTCGCCAGCTCGGACGCCACCAATATCGCGATGTCCGCCATCCTCGACGGAGAGGATTACATCCTGAACGGAGAGAAATGGTGGGCCACCGGCGCAGGCGATCCGCGCTGCGCCGTCTATATCGTGCTCGCAAAAACCGGCGGAGATCACTTCCCCAAACACGTCCAGCACTCGATGTTCGTGGTCCCCTCCGACGCGCCCGGTATAAAAAAGCTAAGAGCTATGGAGGTTTACGGCCACGACGACGCCCCTCACGGCCACATGCATATCCGGTTCACCGATGTCCGCGTCCCGGCCGCGGACCTTCTTCTGGGGGAAGGACGCGGCTTTGAAATCGCGCAAGGCCGTCTTGGTCCTGGCCGCATCCACCACTGCATGCGCGCCATCGGTCAAGCCGAGAAGGCCCTGGAACTGATGACAAACCGATCGATCCGTCGGATCGCCTTCGGCAAACCACTCGCCCAGCTTGGCGCCAATTACGACGAGATCGCCAACGCCCGGATGGACATCGAACAGGCCCGCCTCCTTTGTCTCAAGGCCGCCTGGATGATGGATCAGGGCGACAAACGCGCCGCCGCCCCGTGGATCAGCAAAATCAAGGTGATCGCGCCTGAAATCGCGCTTCGGATCACCGATGCCGCCGTCCAGATGCACGGCGCCATGGGCGTCTCGCAGGACACGCCGCTGGCCCGGCAGTGGACGAATTTGCGCACACTCCGCCTTGCCGACGGGCCGGACGCAGTTCACCGACGTCAGGTCGCCCGGGCGGAGTTGCGTAAATACACGCAGGAAAAAGTATGACGCATCAGCGCCTTAAGGCCAACGCCTAGACCGGCATATTGTCGAACTGCGCTTCGATCGCCTCGTCGCGTAAAGATGCCTCGAGGCGGCGCGCCCTCCTGGGCACGGCCATGCGTCTTTGGTCCATCTCGACAATCACACGGTGCAACCTCGGCTGAAGGCTGACCCGATCCGAACTCCCTTCGATCCGTTGCAGCAGATCGCTTAGCTCATACTCCATTTGTTGGCAGGTCATCTCGCTCTCCCCAATGAGACAAGAGGACCATAACAGATTCGCTCGCCTTTTGCTTGATCTACATCAACCTCAGGTTCGCCCCGGTTTTCTTTTCGATTTCAGGCCGCTGGACGGCAGGATCGGCGGCCGCTACCAAGAGCTATGGATATTCGCCCTCTCACGTCTGACTACGCGGTCTCTCCTCAGATCGAACCGGCAGATATTCTGGCGATCCGCGAGGCGGGGTTCACCACGATCATCTGTAATCGCCCCGATATCGAGGTGCCGCCGGCCCTTCAAAGCGACGCGCTGAGGCGTGCGGCAGAGGCCGAGGGCCTTGTCTTCAAGGATCTTCCGGTCACCCATCAAAGCCTCACGCCAGAGATCATCGCGGATCAGCGGCGCATCTTGGATGCCTCATCAGGCCCGGTTCTGGCCTATTGCGCCTCCGGGACCCGGTCCTCGATCGTGTGGTCCCTGGGGCAGGCGGGCGATCTGACGACGGACGAGATCATCGAGGCAACGGCCCGCGCAGGCTATGATCTGGCCGGGCTGCGTCCGCAGCTCGATCATCTGGCGAAAGGCTGAAAACCAGTCACTCCGCCCCATCCTCGACCGCATTGAGTTCCTTCATCTCGGCGGGCATCTGAAGCTCTGGTGCAGCGCCCGGCGGAGACGCAATCTCGGCCAAATCGAAGACCGGTTGAGAAACCACATCGCTGACAAGCCTAAGCGCGCGCGAGCCCGAAACCTGCCCCAGACGGCCCCGCGCCACGACCGCGCCGGCCATCGTTTCGATCCTGACATGCGAGAGCGCGGCGACCGGCACCGGAAGAACCGTTCCAACCTCGAGGGCGCGCAGATCAGCCAAAGGCAGGCTGGGTCGGTGCAGCACCGCCTCAAGCTCGGCCGTGGCGGTCATCAATCGTGCCTTGAACTGCTTGCGCCAGGTTTCAATTCCCGCTTTGGTTTCCGTCGCTGGCTGCATCGCTTCGGGCAGAATGATCTTGAGCGTCCCCTGCCGTCCTTCCGCGTCAAGCGCTACCTTCAGATCCGTCATCCGAAATGCGCCATCCTCCAGCAAAAGCTCCGCCGCTGACACCTCTGACAAAAGGGTCGGCTGCGCGTACCCCTTAAACCGTTTCGCAAGGGACAGCCCGGCCGCCAGATCCGCGATCTGCAGCAATACGGCGTCGATCACGGCCGTCGCCATAGCGGCATCGGTATGGGTCGGGCGACGCGGCTCGGACGGCTCCGCCGCGACCCGGCCGGTTGTCGACATTTCCACGATCGCGGCCATGACCTGCTGGCCCAGCGCGATCAGACCCGATTGCTCGTCCGGGCCGCGCAGCAGAAGGATCATCGCGTCGTCCTGCAGATCCGACAGACAATCCGCGAGCTGTCTGACGTCTTCTTGCCCATCCGTGATGCGCAGATCCAGACCGGTGGCCTGCTCGGCCCCTTTGCGAAATGCCCGTCCCAACACCTTGAGATCGGCATCATCCCGCGCGGCGCCAGCGCCGACAGGTCGCAGCTTGCGACGCAATACCGGGTCTGTCCGGTCCTGTCCTGTCATGTCCTCGGCCTGCCTTGCGCCCATCTGGGCAAGTCTTAACCGCTGAACATTACCGGGGGGTTAAGTCGTCACTCCGCCGCGAGAGCCTGTGCTTCAGGCAGCACGACACGGAACGCGGCGCCCTCGCGGCCGGGCAGATAATCTATTGATCCGCCAAGCTTTTCCATGATCTCGCGGCAAATGGCGAGGCCCAGCCCCGCGCCTCCGGCGGCGGCGTGATCCGAAAGGCGCGAGAATTTCTCGAAGATGATCCGGCGAGACGGCTTTGGAATACCGCTTCCGTTGTCGATCACGTCGATCGTCCGGCCATTCACCTCGATCCGCAACTCTGGCACCGCCGCATCGCAGTATTTCGCGGCGTTCGAAATCAGGTTGATAAAGACCTGGCTCAGCCGGTCGAGATCCGTCTCAAGCAGGCATCCAGCCTCGGCGTCGCGGTCGCGGATGATCCGCAAACCGGTCGTCTGCCGCTCGGTTGCCGCCATCGCGCGATCGATCAGATCAACCAGCGAGCCGCCCGCAATGTTGAGCGTCACCTGACCGTTCTCCAGCACGCTCAGATCCAGCAGATCGTCCAGAAGACGGGTCAGCCGGACCGCCTCATCCTGGATGATGCTGGCAAACCGCGCCCGTTCGTCCGCCGGAACGCCGCCGTCGCGCAAAAGCTCGGAAAACGCCCGGATCGAGGTCATGGGCGTGCGCAACTCGTGACTGATCTGGCTGAGAAACCCGTCCTTCTGGATCGACAAGGCCGTCAGTTTCTCGTTCGCCTCCCGAAGCTTCTGGGCGGTCAGCGTCAGCTCCGCCGATTTCGCCTCGAGCCGCGATGAATATTCCCGCATCTGCGCCGTCTCGTCCGCAACGGCGATCAGATCCTCGACGGACACGGAGGTTCCGCCCTGGATCTGACCGATCATCGCATGGGCGGTCGCCGCCCCGACGGACCCGGCAAGCTCTCGTTCGAGCCGGTGAAGAAAATCAGGCGTGACCTCCGGCAGATACCCGGCCGTGCCCTGAAGGCGCGCCTGCCCCTCGAAAAGCCGGTGCGCCTGCGCGCTGCCAAGGATCCGCTGCGCCATCACGAGCAAATCCTCGGCCTCTGCGGTTCCCTGCCCCCATCCCTTGGGGCTGTCCGAATGGGCGAAGACATCGACGACCTGCGCCCCCTGAAGCCGCTCGAGCGGGCTTGGGAAGGACAGGACCGAGCCAGCAAAGACCGCTAGCGTATTAAAGAGCATCGACCACAGGACCGTGTGCAGAACCGGATCCATCCCTTCGATCCCGAAAAGCGCCTGCGGCCTGAGCCAGCCGATCCCTGCAGGGCCGTCAGTCATCAGGCTCTCCGGCAGACCCAGCCCGCTTCCCGGCAGAAAGAGCGTGTAAACCCAGATCGCGAACCCGATCCCAAGCCCGGCCCCGGCCCCGATCCGTGTCGCACCCCTCCAGAACAGGCCCGCCAGCAGCGGCGGAAGGATCTGAGCGCTGCCCGCGAACGAAATCAGCCCGATCGAGGCGAGCGATTCCCGCGCCCCCGAAAGCTGAAAGTAGAGCCATCCCAGCGACAGAACGACCGCGATCGAGACCCGGCGCGAGAGGATCACGATCCGCCGGACATCGCCCGACATGCTGGCTCTGTCGCCCGTTGAGCTAAGCCAGATCGGCATGACGATGTGGTTCGAGACCATGATGGACAGCGCGATAGAGGCCACGATGACCATCGATGTCGCCGAGGACAGGCCCCCGAGGAACGAGAAAAAGGCAAGGCCCTCCGCTCCCAGATGAAGGGGAAGCGTCAGAACGAAAAGATCGGGGTTTGATCCCTCCGGCATGACGTCCAGTCCGATCACGGCGATCGGCAGAACGAAAAGGCTCATCGCGCCCAGATAAAGCGGGAAGGCCCAGCTTGCCGTCGCCAGATGACGCTCGTCCGAGTTTTCAACAACCATGACGTGGAACATCCGGGGCAGACACAAGACGGCCGCCGCCGACAGAAAGATTAGGCCCGCCCAGCGTCCCGGCCCGATCTGCCATTCGGCCTGCGAAGAGGCATCGATCCGCGCCAGCACATCTGCGGGTCCATCCGCCACCTGCCAGACGACGAAGACCCCGACGGCCAGCAGCGCAAAAAGCTTGACGACCGCCTCCAGCGCAATGGCCATGACCACGCCGTGATGCCGCTCGTTCACGTCAAGGTTGCGCGTGCCGAAGAGGATGGTGAAGAGCGCGAGACCCACGGCAACCCAGAACGCCGTCGCCTGAAGCTCGGCCTCCCCCCAGCCTTGGGCCGCAAAAACCGAAACGGAGAGGGTCACCGATTGCAATTGCAGCGCGATATAGGGCGTCGTCGCCACGACGGCGATGACCGTGACGATCACTCCCAGCGTGTTCGACTTGCCGAACCGGGACGAGATGAGGTCGGCGATCGAGGTGATCCTTTGGGTGCGCCCCACGCGCACCAGTTTCCGCAAGAGCGCCCACCAGCCCACGAGGATGAGGGTGGGTCCAAGATAGATCACGAGATATTCCAGCCCCGACCGCGCGGCATATCCAACGGCGCCGTAAAACGTCCAGCCCGTGCAGTAGACCGAAAGCGACAGCGTGTAGATGAGCGGTGATCGCAGCCAACCGTCGCGTCCGCGCTCGGCCCGCCGCTCGGCCAGGAAGGCCACGACGAACAGGATCGCGACATAGCTCAGCGCTATCCCGACCAGAAGATTGAACGACAGCATCAGCCGTCCCCGCCGCCGGTCTCCTCCGTCTCCGGACGGCTCAGCGGTCCAGCGAGGGCCGCCGCCGCGAGGATGAGGACAAGCCAGGCGCCAAAGATGTAGATCGCCGCAGTCGAGTTAAGCTGCGCCCCGTCGCCGGATCCGCCCGACCATGTCAGCGGAAGCATCAGCAGAACCGTGCCCGCGACCGGCAGCACGCGCGCCACATCCCTCAGCCGGCGGCGGCGGTAGGTGTCGCGTGCGAGAAAGATCGACGGGCGCTGGCTCATGACGCGGCCAGCGCGCGCACGCTTTCCAGAACTTCCGCATTTGAGAAAGGCTTGGTCATGAACCGGCTGACCCCCAGCCGGTCCGCCATTTCGCGGTCCTTGGTCTGGCCGCGGGCCGTCAGCATCAGTACCGGAATATCGGCGGTCGCCGGATCGGCCCGAAGGTCGCGCAAGATATCGAACCCGCTCCGCCCCGGCAGCATGACATCGAGAATAACAAGCTCGGGCCGCCCCTCCCGGACTTTGTCCGTCGCCGTTTGCCCATCGGAATGCGTATGCACGGTCCATCCGTCTCGACTGAGAATAAAGCTGATCGCCTCGATGATATTCGGCTCATCTTCGATCAGCAGGACGCGTCGTCCCATCGTGTCAGGTCCTCCCAAACCCCCTCCGTGGCCGGTGGTCCGGCTCTTGGGTTCGACTATTGCGGCAAAGAAGAAGCCTGTCAAAATTCATTGCCGATCCGCAAGGCTGCGGTTCTCAAAGAATAGAGGCCTCCCGTCGGGCGGCGCAGCTTGTTCTGGGGCAGACCTTGCAGCTTGACCCGACCTCAAGCGCGGCCGAGGTTTCGGGCGCATCCGCCAGAAGAAGCATGGTCGCCTCGACCACGGGCGGGGCGTCGAACCGCCCGGGGCCGCGCATCTCGGCGGTCGCGAAGGCCGTGAACCGCGCAGGCGGCGCCGAGGGCATGACGAGATCCGCCCGCACCGGCAATCCGGCCCGTCCCAAGGCGGTAAAGACCGGCCAGCGCGCGCAGGCCGCCCCAAGCGACGGCATCTGAAACCCGGCCACCGGCTTGCGAAAGAGGATCGCTCCGGCGGCATCGCACAGAACAAGACCGGTCGGCCGCCCGCCCAGCCCGCTTATTCCGACCGCAAGCCGGCGCAGAACAACCCCGAGATCGACGTCGAACTGCACCGCCAGGCGCGACGGATCAAAATCCTTCGAGGCGCGAAAGGACGCAAGCGCGGCCTCCGGGATCGCAGCGGCATCGCGGGCATACCGCTCCAGTACCGGTCGCGCGGTCCGGCGCGCCTGAGGTGAGAAAAGCGTCTCGAGCGCCTCTTCCACAGCCTCGGGCCCGCCCTCCTCCAAGGACGCTAGGCGCCAGTCGTGCGCCTGAAAGACGGATCCGATCTCGTCCATCGGGCTTTCCGATGCGCCTTCGGCCGCATCACGCTCCAGATAGTCGACAAGCGCCTGACTGTGCTCGGCCAGACGCAGGCTGTCATTGTAAAGATTGGCGTGAAAGCGGCGGCGCCAATCGGCATCGAGGTCCTCTCCGTTGGCGAGGATCGACGAGGTCGACCGGATCGCAGTAACCGCCGAGATCGTCTCGTGCAGGGACGCGGCCAGATCCGGATCGTGCACCATCCGGTCGGTCAGCGCTTCGACCCGCTCGGCCAGCAGATCGATCCTCGAGGCCTGCGCGGCGACCAGCTTTGCCCAGCCGGGAAACCGGTTCGCAAATTCGTCGATCCGGTCCAGCTCCGTTTTGACATCGAGCGCATTGGCCGCCGTCTGAAGATCGCGCACCAGCGCGGCCTCGGCCCCTTCCATCAGCAAATGCGAATCCATCTGCAACTCGCGGGCGATGGCATTGACCAGCCGCCCGCCGATCCGGCGCCGGTCATGCTCGATAAGGTTGAGATACGAGGCCGAGATCTCAACCTGCCGGGCAAGATCCGCCTGTTTGACCCCTGCGGCCATTCGCGCCTTGCGGATCCTCGAGCCGATTTGCCCTGTCGAAAGCGCCATCGATTTTTCCTGCCTTATCAACAGATCGCTGCATTGCGCAGATAAAAAGATTTACAGCATTCTGCGCTGCATTGTCGACAAATTTACAGAAAAACGCAGTCATGCAAAGGTCTTGTTGCGAGATTTTCCGCCAACGGCCATGACTCGTGCACGCTGTAAAGACGGCGGACGTGCCAGGCGCGCGAGGAGGCGCGGATGGGACGGACCATCCATCGGGAGGATAACATGGCGAAATCGAACTTCACGCGTCGGGGGCTTTTGCGGACCGGCGCCTTGGGCGGGGCCGCTCTTGCGACGCCAACGCTTTTCACCAGCAGGGTTTGGGCCGAGGCGCATACCGGCTTCACCAACGCGCCGCAGGGCGACACGGTCACGCTGGGCTTCAACGTTCCGCAGTCCGGCCCCTATGCGGATGAAGGTGCGGACGAACTGCGCGCCTTCGAGCTGGCTGTCGAGCACCTCAACGGTGAAGGCGACGGCGGCATGTTGCAGACCTTCTCGTCCAAGGCCCTCGACGGAACGGGGATCATGGGCAAGCGCGTCGAGTTCGTGACCGGCGACACGCAGACCAAATCGGATGCGGCCCGCGCCTCGGCCCGGTCGATGATCGAAAAAGACGGCGCCATCATGGTCTCGGGCGGATCGAGCTCGGGCGTGGCCGTGGCCGTGCAGGCGCTTTGCCAAGAAGCGGGCGTGATCTTCATGGCCGGCCTGACCCATGCCAACGACACGACCGGCAAGGACAAGAAGGCCAACGGCTTCCGCCACTTCTTCAACTCCTACATGTCGGGTGCCGCCCTCGCGCCGATCCTGGCCGCCCAATATGGCGCGGACCGCAAGGCCTATCACCTGACCGCTGACTACAACTGGGGCTATACCACCGAAGAGGCGATCACCTCCTCGACCGAGGCGCTTGGCTGGGAGACGGTCAACACCGTCAAGACCCCGCTCACCCAGACCGACTTCTCGTCCTATATCGCACCGGTCCTGCAATCCGAAGCGGACGTGCTGGTCCTGAACCACTATGGCGGCAACATGGTCAACTCGCTGACCAATGCCGTCCAGTTCGGCCTGCGCAGCCGCGAGGCGAACGGCAAGCAGTTCGAGATCGTCGTGCCGCTCTATTCGGAGCTGATGGCCCGCGGCGCAGGCGAGAACATCGCCGGGATCCTCGGCTCGCAGAACTGGGACTGGAAGCTCGAAAACCAGCTGGGCGCGCGCTATTCGGGCACCAACGCCTTCGTGCAGAGCTTCGGCAACAAATACGGCTTCCCGCCCAGCCAGGCGGCCCATACCTGCTATGTGCAGACGCTGCTTTATGCCGATGCCGTCACGCGCGCCGGGTCGTTCAACCCCTGCGCCGTGGACGAGGCGCTGTCGGGCTTCGAATTCGATGGCATGGGCAACGGCCCGACGCTCTATCGCGCCGACGATCACCAGTGCTTCAAGGACGTGGTTGTGGTGCGCGGCAAGGAGAACCCGGAGAACGAGTTCGACCTCGTGGAGATCGTCGAGGTCACGCCGGTCGATCAGGTCACCTACGAGCCCGATCACCCGCAATTCGCTGGCGGCTCGCTCGGCAGCTGCAACCCGGGCGCCTGATCGCCTGACCGCCGCCGCCCGCGCGTTGCGCGGGCGGCGGCAACCTTGATCCAAAGATGCGCAGGGGGCCGTCATGGACGCCATCATCCTTCAAATCCTGAACGGTCTCGACAAGGGCAGCGCCTATGCTCTGATCGCGCTCGGTCTGACGCTGATCTTCGGCACGCTGGGCGTCGTAAATTTCGCCCATGGCGCGCTCTTCATGCTGGGCGCCTTTTGCGCCGTCACCTTTTCGCGCCTGCTGAGCCTGGGCTTCGTGCCCGAGGATGCGGGCGACACGTCGGTCGGAGGCTTCAGCTTCGGCGCCCTCCAGCAAGAGACGCCCTATGTCGTCCACTGGTTCGGCGAAGGCACGGGCAACGCGATCATCGATTGGGCCGTCCCGCTGTCGATCCTCTTTGCCATCCCCGTGATGGTCGCCATCGGCGTCACGATGGAGCGCGGCCTGATCAAGCACTTCTACAAGCGCCCCCATGCCGACCAGATCCTCGTCACCTTCGGTCTCGCGATCGTGCTGCAGGAGATCATCAAGTATTTCTACGGCGCAAATCCGATCCCCACCCCGGCCCCATCGGCCTTCGTAGGCAGCTTCGACTTCGGCGTCCTGCTCGGCTTTGACCCCGGCTCGATCGTCTATCCCTATTGGCGCCTCACCTATTTCTTCTTCGCTGCAATCCTGATCGCCGCGGTCTTCGCCTTCCTGCAATTCACCACGTTCGGCATGGTCGTTCGCGCCGGCATGGCGGACCGCGAAACGGTCGGCATGCTCGGCATCGATATCGACAGGCGCTTTACGATCATGTTCGGCATCGCGGCCGCCGTCGCAGGCCTGGCCGGGGTCATGTACGGGCCGATCAACTCGCCCAACTACCATATGGGCATGGATTTTCTGGTGCTCAGCTTTGTGGTCGTCGTGGTCGGCGGCATGGGATCTTTGCCCGGCGCGGTTCTGGCGGGCTTCCTGCTGGGCATCATCGAAGCCTTCGCTTCGATGACCGAGGTTCTGAACGTGCTGCCCGGCATCAACCAGATCATCATCTACCTTGTCGCCATCATCGTGCTGCTCACGCGGCCGCGCGGTCTGATGGGACGCAAAGGCGTGATGGAGGATTAAAGCAATGACGGATCAAACCACCGATACCGGCGCCGTCCGCGCCTCCGCCCCAAAGACCAAGGCGGCCTCCGGCCGGGTCCTGGGACTGGGAGGAAAGGATCTCTCTCTCTTCTTGCTGGTCCTGGGGCTGGCGCTCTTTGCGCCCTTCATCCTCAACCCGTTCCCCGAAGGCTCGGCGCTCTCGCAGTTCAACGCGGGCTATCCCGACCTGATGCAGCGCTTCGTGATCTTCGGGATCTTCGCGATCGGCTTCAACATCCTCTTCGGCCTGACCGGCTATCTGTCCTTCGGTCACGCGGCCTTTCTGGGGGTCGGCAGCTATGCAGGCATCTGGATGATGAAGCTGCTGACGACCAACGTGATTCCCGCCATCATCGGATCGATCGTCGTCGCGGGCCTCTTCGCGCTCATCGTGGGGTTCATCTCGCTGCGCCGCTCAGGCATCTACTTTTCGATCCTGACGCTCGCCTTCGCAATGATGTCCTTCGCGCTGGCCTATTCGGTGCTCACCCCGATCACGGGCGGAGAGACGGGGCTTCAGCTCAAATACTTCGACCCCCGGATCCTCGACGCGGAACTCGCGCCCGGAAACCCGCCCCGCGCCAACCTCTTTGGCCTGAACATGACCTCGAGCTACGAGCTTGAGCTGGGCAGCTGGGTCTTCACCTTCAATGCGGGCTACTACCTCGCCGCCTTCATGATGCTGCTGGCCTTCTACCTGTCGATCCGCATCTTCCGCTCGCCCTTCGGCATGATGCTGCGGGCGGTCAAATCCAACCAGAACCGCCTGAACTACACCGGCATCAGCTCAAAGCCCTACACGCTGGCGGCCTTCGTCATCTCGGGCATGTATGCGGGCCTCGCCGGAGGGCTGCTGGTCGCCATGGACACGCAGGTGGGGGCAGAGCGGATGTTCTGGACCGCAAGCGGCGAGGTCGTGCTGATGACGATCCTCGGCGGCGCAGGCACCCTGATCGGTCCGGTGCTGGGTGCGGGCTTCATCAAATATTTCGAGAACATCATCTCGAAGATCAACAGCACGGTCCTGCATGACTGGTTCGCATTCCTGCCCGACGGGCTCGAGAATGTCGTGGTCGCGATCATCTATCCGTTCGTGGGCAAGGGCTGGCACCTGACGCTTGGCCTGCTCTTCATGCTGGTGGTGATCTTCCTGCCCGGCGGTCTGGTGCAGGGCGGCCAAAAGCTCGCAACGGTCTTTCGGCGCGACAAGAATGCCGGTTCGGTCGAAAGCGATGCGGCCAAAAAGCAGCCCGGCCATCCCGGCGAATAAGGAGACGGCAGATGGGAATTCTTGAAGTCAAAGGCGTCGGCAAACGGTTCGGAGGCCTGCAGGCGCTGGGGGACGTCAATCTCTCGGTCGCGGAAAGCACCGTCCACGCTATTATCGGCCCGAACGGGGCAGGCAAATCAACACTGCTCAACTGCCTTGTCGGCAAGCTGATCCCCGATACCGGTTCGGTCCTCTTCGATGGCAAATCCGTACTCGGACGCAAGCCGCACGAGATCAACCAGATGGGCATCAGCCGGGTCTTTCAGACGCCCGAGATCTTTGCCGATCTCAGCGTGCTCGAAAATGTCATGATCCCGTGTTTTGCCAAACGAGATGGCGCCTTCCGGCTGCATGCGATCGAAAGCGTCGAGAACGAGAAAAGCCTGCAGGACAAGGCCGAAGAGATGCTCGCCGATGTCAACATGCTGGAAAAGCGCAACATGCTGGCCAGCGCGCTGTCGCGTGGCGACAAACGGCGCCTGGAGATGGCGATGTGCCTGGTCCAGGATCCGCGCCTTCTCTTGCTGGACGAGCCGACGGCGGGAATGGCCCGGGCGGATACGAATAACACAATCGATCTGCTGAAGGAGATTAACGACAAGCGTGATATCACCATGTGTATCATCGAGCATGACATGCACGTCGTCTTCTCGCTGGCCGAGCGGATCACGGTCCTCGCGCAGGGCACACCGCTCGTCGAGGATACGCCCGAGAATATCAAAGGGCATCCAAAGGTCCGCGAGGCCTATCTGGGAGAAGCACAGGTCTGAGGCGCCAAAATCTTCTAGAAGATTTTGAAGACCAATTTTCTTCTAGAAGAAAATTCAAAGTCAGATTTTTCTAGAAAAATCTGACCCGGAGGAGAGAGACATGAACGCCCCGTTCAACAAGCACGCCAATAACGCAGCCACCCATCCGGCCTTTCTCTCCCTTTGGGAAATCGAGGCCTATTACGGCGAAAGCTATATCGTCCAGAATATCTCCTTCAATATCCACGAAGGCGAGATCCTCGCTTTGCTGGGGCGCAACGGTGCGGGCAAGACCTCGACCCTGCGCGCCATTGCTCGGCTGGACAATCCCGAACTGCGCCACGGCGAGATCTGGCTCGATCATCAGCCGCTCCACGAGATGAAATCGCATCAGGCCTCGGCCGCCGGTATCGCGCTCGTCCCCGAAGATCGCCGGATCATCCCCGGCCTCACCGTCGAGGAAAACCTGCAACTGGCCCAGATCGCTCCGCCGAAAGGCTGGTCGATCGAGCGGGTCTACGAGCTCTTCCCCCGTCTGGGCGAGCGCCGCAAACAGGAGGGCGTGACGTTGTCGGGCGGCGAGCAGCAGATGCTGTCCATCGCGCGGGCGCTTTGCAAGGACATCAAGGTCCTTCTTCTTGACGAGCCCTACGAAGGTCTTGCTCCCGTGATCGTTCAGGAGATCGCCAAGACATTGAACGTCATCCGCGATCAGGGCATTACAACTATCATCGTTGAACAAAATGCGGTTGCCGCTCTCAAGCTCGCAGACCGCGCCGTCATCCTCGATACCGGATCGGTGGTCTATGACGGCTCGGCCCAGGAGGTCCTGGATGACGAGAAACTGCGCGCCGAATATCTTGCGATCTAAGACCCAGGCGGCCCCTTCCCCCGGCACGACGCCGCCAAATCGCCGACCGGATGCCGCGCGGTAAACCTGCGGTCAGACAGAACCGAGGAGATCGATATGCTTGATGAGAAGACCCCGACATATCCGCCGTCCGATGCCTTCGCCTCCAAGGCCCATGTCGACGCGGCCACCTATGACAAGATGTATGCCGACAGCATCAACGACCCAGAGGCCTTCTGGGGAGAGCACGGCAAACGGATCGACTGGATCAAACCCTATAGCCGCGTCAAAAACACCAATTTCGATTTCGGAGCCGTCTCCATCAAATGGTACGAGGACGGAACGCTCAACGTCGCGGCCAACTGCATCGACCGCCATCTGAGCACGCGCGGGGACCAGACGGCCATCATCTGGGAGCCGGACGATCCGACCGACGACGCCCTGCACATCACCTACAAGGACCTGCACCGCGAGGTCTGCCAGATGGCAAACGTCCTCAAGGCGCTTGGCGTCGGCAAAGGCGACCGCGTCGTTCTTTACCTGCCGATGATCCCCGAGGCTGCCTATGCCATGCTGGCCTGCGCGCGGATCGGCGCGATCCACTCGATCGTCTTTGCCGGTTTCTCGGCCGATGCGCTCGGGGCCCGGATCAACGGATGCGACGCCAAGGTCGTCATCACGTCAGACGGCGCCCCGCGCGGCGGCCGCGTAACCAAGCTCAAGGACAACGTCAACCAGGCGCTTTTGAACGTCATGCATACCTGCAAGACGCTCGTCGTGCGCCGCACGGGCGAACAGGTCGCCTGGCGCTCTGCCACAGATCACTGGCTGCACGAGATGAAAGAGACCGTCTCGGAGGACTGCCCCCCCGAAGAGATGGGGGCAGAGGATCCGCTCTTCATCCTCTATACCTCCGGATCAACCGGGCAGCCGAAAGGCGTCGTTCACACATCGGGCGGATATCTCGTCTACGCGTCGATGACCCATCAGATGACGTTCGATTATCACGATGGCGACGTCTATTGGTGCACCGCAGATGTCGGCTGGGTCACGGGGCACAGCTACATCGTCTACGGACCGCTCGCCAATGGCGGCACCACGCTCATGTTCGAGGGCGTGCCGACCTATCCGGACGCATCCCGCTTCTGGCAGGTCTGCGAAAAGCACAAGGTCAACCAGTTCTACACTGCCCCGACCGCCATCCGGGCCTTGATGGGCAAGGGCACCGAATTCGTCGAGAAATGCGATCTGTCATCGCTCAAGACGCTCGGCACCGTCGGAGAGCCGATCAATCCCGAAGCGTGGAATTGGTACAACGATATCGTCGGCAAGGGCGAACGCCCGATTGTCGACACTTGGTGGCAAACCGAAACGGGCGGCCACCTTCTGACGCCGCTGCCCGGCGCCATCGCGACCAAACCCGGCTCTGCCATGACCCCGTTCTTCGGGATCAAACCGGTCGTTCTCGAACCCGAAAGCGGGAAGATCATCGATGACAATCCCGCCGAGGGGGTCCTTTGTATCGCAGACAGCTGGCCTGCCCAGATGCGCACGGTCTGGGAGGATCACCCCCGCTTCGAGGCGACCTATTTTCAGCAATACAAGGGCTATTACTTCACCGGGGACGGATGCCGCCGGGACGAGGATGGCCATTACTGGATCACCGGCCGGGTCGATGACGTGATCAACGTCTCGGGCCACCGGATGGGCACGGCCGAGGTCGAAAGCGCGCTTGTCGCGCATGCGGCCGTCTCGGAAGCGGCTGTCGTGGGCTATCCGCATGACGTCAAGGGTCAGGGCATTTACGCTTATGTAACGCTTATGTCCGATAAGGAGCCAAGCGAGGAGCTGCGGAAGGAGCTGGAAACCTGGGTCCGGTCCGAAATTGGACCGATTGCAAAGCCGGATCTCATTCAATGGGCCCCCGGCCTGCCGAAAACCCGTTCGGGCAAGATCATGCGCCGCATCCTGCGCAAGATCGCCGAGAATGATTATGGCAGTCTTGGGGACACATCGACCCTGGCCGAACCGGAGGTTGTCGATGATCTCATCGAGAACCGGATGAACCGATAGCCCCTTGCAGATCGCCGGATCCTGGCGATCTGTTAACTCTATATTCAGATATGCGCGCGTTTTAACCTCTCATTAGGAGAGATAAACGTAGTCTTGCGGCACACCGGGTGGAGGCATTGACCGGAGGATGACGTATGACGATCGAGAGTATTGGCAGTTCACTTTTGTTTCCGCCCCAGGGCACCCCGAACCGGGACGAGCCGGGCCCGGAGGACAAGGCAGAGACGACGCCGAAGGATAACGAGCCCAAGGGCGAGGCAAAGCCGACTGACGGCCCGGCGGCCTCTGATCCGCCCAAAGAGGCGTCGCAACCGCTCCCGCCAAGTGCACCGGCAGCGGTGACGCCGGCACAACCGGCGGCGGATCCTGTCTTCGTGGCCAATGTTGCGCCGCCCCCGCCCCCGTCATTTGAGGCCGCAGAGACAGCCGATCTGGATCTCTCCTCGCAAGAGACCTCCCTCGACGAGGCGCGCGCCAAGGCGGCGGCGGTGCAGGAGGATCTGCGCATGGCCGCCGTGTTGGATCAGATCACCTCGATCACCGATCCCGGACGCGAGCCTACCGAGGATACGCGCTTTGCCGAAGATGCATCTTTGGTGCGCGAGATGGCGGAGGCCCAGGTCAGCCCGGCTGTCGATCGGGTCAGCTAGGTCAAAATCTTCACCGGATCTTCAGACTTCGGTCTTATCGAAGATCCGGTGGGGGTCTTGGTCGTATTGGAGCGTGAGATGGACATCCTCCAGATTTCAGTTGGCCCGCCGAACACGGGTCAGACCGCAACCGCCTGGATCAAACCGGCCTCGGCAGGTCTCTCCCCTAATCTCGCAGGCCCGTCCCGGGCTGCGATCCCCGTGCTGCCGCCGCCGGATCCGGGGCAAAAAGCAGCCATTGGGCAAAGTCTTCTTGAAAGCCGGACCGATAGGGCATTCGACCTGCCCGATCTTCTCAGGCAGATCGAGGTGACGCTCAAACCCTATGATATCAGGATGCTACCGCCTAACCGCGATGCGCGTCCGGCAAACCCTGCGCCCCCCTGATGACGCACAGATCGGGCGATACATCCCTTCCCTCTTGAAAGACGGCCTCTTTTAAGCGACCCACTTACGGCAAAAGGCTGTGAAAACGGCGTAACCGGTCGAGGACAAGATGGCGAAGAACACTCAGCACGATAGCGATGTCAGCTTTATTCAGGCATTGGCAGAGCTTCTGCGAGAGAACGATCTCACCGAGTTGCGGGTCAAACGGGATTACGCCGAAAACGATTCGCTCGACGTCCGCGTCAGCCGCGGCATGATCGCAGCCGCACCGGCCCCAGCCGTCCTTGCCGCACCCCCTGCCGCCGCCGCACCAGCCAGCACCGCCCCTGCGCCGCCCGCTCCGGCGACCGACAGCGAGGATCCCGCCGCCCATCCCGGCGCCATCACCTCCCCGATGGTGGGCACCGTCTATCTGCAGGCCGAGCCGGGCAATCCGCCCTTCGTGACCGTCGGTCAGCAGGTGCAGGAAGGCGATACGCTTCTGATCGTCGAAGCGATGAAGACCATGAACCAGATCCCCGCCCCCCGGTCCGGCACGATCAAACGCATCCTCGTCGAAGACGGCGCACCGGTCGAATTCGGCGCTCCATTGATGATCGTCGAGTAATGTTCGACAAGATCCTCATCGCCAATCGCGGCGAAATCGCCCTTCGCGTCGTCCGCGCCGCGCGGGAAATGGGCATCCAGACCGTCGCCGTCCATTCCACGGCCGATGCCGACGCGATGCATGTCCGGATGGCCGACGAATCCGTCTGCATCGGCCCCCCGCCAAGCCCGCAAAGCTATCTGTCGATCCCCGCAATCATCTCCGCCTGCGAGATCACCGGCGCGCAGGCCATCCATCCCGGCTATGGCTTTCTTTCCGAGAATGCGAGCTTCGTGCAGATCGTGCAGGATCACGACCTGACCTTCATCGGCCCCACTGCCGAACATATCCGCGTGATGGGCGACAAGATCACTGCGATCGAGACGATGAAAGCGTTGGGCGTCCCCTGCGTACCCGGCTCGGATGGCGGCGTTCCCTCGCTTGAGGATGCGCGCCGTATCGCCGCCGAGATCGGCTATCCCGTCATCATCAAGGCCACGGCAGGCGGCGGCGGGCGCGGCATGAAAGTCGCCGAAAACGCAGGCCAGCTCGACACCGCCTTCGGCGCCGCGCGGTCCGAGGCGAAGGCCGCCTTCGGCAATGACGAGGTCTATATCGAGAAATACCTGACCACCCCGCGCCATATCGAGATCCAGGTCTTTGGCGACGGCAAGGGCCAGGCCGTTCATCTGGGCGAGCGCGATTGCTCGCTCCAGCGGCGTCACCAGAAAGTCTTCGAAGAGGCGCCAGGCCCGGCCATCGACGCCAAAACCCGCGCCGAGATCGGCAAAACCTGCGCCGATGCCGTCGCCCGCATCAACTATATCGGCGCCGGCACGATCGAATTTCTCTACGAGAACGGTGAATTCTACTTCATCGAGATGAACACCCGCCTTCAGGTCGAACACCCCGTGACCGAGGCGATCTTTCGGCAAGATCTCGTGCGCGAACAGATCCGTGTCGCCGCCGGGCTACCGATGTCCTTCACGCAGGACGATCTCAAGATCGACGGACACGCCATCGAAGTGCGGATCAACGCCGAAAAGCTTCCGAACTTCGCGCCCTCACCGGGGAAGATCTCGCAATACCATGCCCCCGGCGGGCTTGGCGTGCGGATGGACAGCGCGCTTTATGACGGCTATTCGATCCCGCCCTATTACGACAGCCTGATCGGCAAGCTGATCGTCCATGGCCGCGACCGCACCGAAGCGCTGGCGCGGCTCGACCGGGCGCTGGGCGAGCTTATCGTCGACGGCGTCGAAACGACGATCCCCCTCTTCAACAGCCTTCTGGCCGAAGAGGATATCCTGACCGGATCCTACAATATCCACTGGCTCGAAGAATGGCTCGACACGCATCTCGGCTGACCAGGTGACCGGATCTGCCGGTCTAAGTCCCGATCTTTTGCTGCAGGGATACGCCTCCGGCGTGTTCCCGATGTCCGAAGGCCGCGACACCGACGAGGTGTTCTGGGTCGATCCGCGCCAGCGCGGGATCTTCCCGCTTGACCGGTTTCGCATCTCCAGATCCCTTCGCAAGACGATCCTCAAGACACCGTTCCGCATCACACGAAATCAGGCCTTCGCGCAGGTGGTGGAGGGCTGCGCCGACCGCGACGACACCTGGATCAACAAGACGATCTTCGATCTTTACAGCGACCTGCACCATCTCGGCTTTGCCCATTCGATCGAGATCTGGGAGGAGAGAGACCTTGTCGGCGGTGTCTATGGCGTCACGCTGAACGCGGCCTTTTTCGGGGAAAGCATGTTCTCGCGCAGAACCGACGCCTCAAAGATCGCGCTCGCCTACCTTGTGACAGGCCTCAGATCAGACGGGTTCGAGCTTTTCGATACGCAGTTTCTGACCGATCACCTCGCCAGTCTGGGCGCGATCGAAATTCCGCGACACGATTACCGCAAACGGCTCGCAGAGGCGATGGCCGGATCGGCCAGCTTCGGAGCAACGCCGCTTCCGACCGCTCAGGAGGTCGTGCAGCTCAGAACCCAGACATCATAGCGGGGATGGTTCATCGCATAAAGCGCCGGCGCCGATCCGATCAGCCAGCCGCGAAACGCCGGATCCTCCAGCCCGCGCACAAAGACGGTGACAAAGGCAAAGGCGTCTCCGGACGGGTTGCCCGAAGGATAGCGGCAATCTTCCAGCGCGATTTCCACTCGTCCCGTCCCGCCGGTCTCTCCGACGGCCACATCGACATCCTCCAAAGCGCCGGTCGTCTTGTCGAGGATCCTCAGAACGCCGCCCGACGCAGAGGTAACCTCGTTCTGCGCCAAGGCGGGACCGGCCAGCAGCATCGAGATCAGCGCAAGACCTCTCATTCTGGTGTCCAAGCCTCGTAATCCGTCGTCGGGGCCGGATCGCGCCGCCGGATCGATCCCGGCGGGGCATAGGCGGCCGGCGTTCCGGTCAGGTTCGGGATATGCGGCTTTTCCCATTCCTTGCGCGGCAGCGGATTCTCGGTCGGCGGCTCGTCCCAGGTATAGTGCAGCCAGCCATGCCAATCGGGGCTGACCTTGCTGGCCTCGGCCTCGTCATTGTAGATCACCCAACGCCGTTTGCCGCCATCGGTCTGGTAATAGATATTCCCGAACTCATCCCGGCCGACCTCTTCACCCTTGCGCCAGGTAAAGATCTGGGTGCCCAGCGTCTGGCTGTTCCACCATGTCAGCACGCGCAGCAAGCCTGATTTCAGTCCCATGACCGTCTCCCTCGATTACGCTCGTCTATGACCGATCAATAGCTCAAGGTCTAGTCTATGGCAGAGGGCAGATGTGCCGTGACCTCGATCTCTATCCGATCTTTGGGATCGAGCAATCTGGCTTCAATGACGGTCGCGGCAGGCGGATGTGCACCAAACGCTTCGCGCAGAATTGGCCAGCATGGTTCAAAGTCATTAATGTCAGGAAGATAGTAGGTCACACGCACCACATGCGCCATGTTTGTCCCGGCTTCTTCAAGAGCAGCCTTTATGACGTTTAGTGCCGATTTACACTGCTCCAAGACATCATCTGGAACGTCATCTCCTTGCGCACAGGTGCCAGCCACATACACTGTCTCGCTGGCCACGACTGCGCGGCAATATCCAACTTTTGTTTCAAAAGGTCCGCCACTGTGAATGCGCTTAATCACCCGGCAGACGCGGATTCTTTCTCGCCCTCGGCGTAGATCATCAGCGGAGCCGCGTCAGAGTTCACCGCGTCGTCATTCACGACAACCTCGGTGACGGCATCCATACCCGGCAGATCGAACATCGTGTTCAACAAAATATCCTCGAGGATCGACCGCAAGCCCCGCGCGCCCGTCTTGCGCTCGATGGCGCGCTTGGCGATGGCCGCCAAGGCGTCTTCGGTAAAGGTCAGCTTCGTGCTCTCCAGCTCGAAAAGACGCTGATATTGCTTGACCAGGGCGTTCTTCGGTTGGGTCAGAATTGTAATCAGCGCATCTTCATCAAGATCCTGAAGCGTCGCGATCACTGGCAGGCGGCCCACGAATTCAGGGATCAGACCGAATTTCAGCAGATCCTCAGGCTCAAGGTCCATAAAGACCTCGCCCACGCCGCGTTCGTCATTGTCGCGCACATCGGCGCCGAACCCCATGGCCGAGCCCTTGCCACGCTGCGCGATGATCTTGTCGAGACCCGCAAAGGCACCGCCGCAGATGAAAAGGATATTGGTCGTATCCACCTGCAGGAATTCCTGCTGCGGATGCTTGCGCCCGCCTTGCGGAGGCACCGAGGCCACGGTGCCTTCCATGATCTTCAACAGCGCCTGCTGCACGCCCTCGCCCGACACATCGCGGGTGATCGAGGGGTTGTCGGACTTGCGCGTGATCTTGTCGACCTCGTCGATATAGACAATGCCGCGCTGCGCCCGCTCAACGTTGTATTCCGAGGCCTGAAGCAGCTTGAGAATGATATTCTCGACATCCTCGCCGACATAGCCCGCTTCGGTCAGTGTCGTCGCATCGGCCATCGTGAACGGCACGTCGAGGATCCGCGCCAGCGTCTGCGCCAGCAGCGTCTTGCCGCAGCCCGTCGGACCGATCAGCATGATGTTCGATTTCGCCAGCTCGATATCCGTCGACTTGGACGAATGGTTCAGGCGCTTGTAATGGTTGTGCACCGCAACCGACAGCACCCGCTTGGCATGGGCCTGACCGATCACGTAATCGTCGAGGACCTCGCAAATCTCCTTGGGCGTCGGAACACCGTCCGCCGCCTTGAGACCCGCGCTCTTGGTCTCTTCGCGGATGATGTCCATGCACAGCTCGACGCATTCATCGCAGATGAACACGGTCGGTCCCGCAATCAACTTGCGAACCTCGTGCTGACTTTTCCCGCAAAAGCTGCAGTAAAGGGTGTTCTTGCTATCGCTTCCGGAAGTGTTTGCCATAGGGCGATCCTCGGTGACGCTACCAGCCGCCGAACCAGGGCAGCATTGTCGTTTTGCCAGACTAAGGCAGCCCCCAACGGGCCACAACGGCAAAATGCCCGGATCACTGTCACGTAATCCGGGCGTTTCGTCTCACTCGTCCGTTTCGTCGTCGTCCTTTGTGCGGTTCTCGACGATCTCGTCGATCAGTCCCCACTCCTTGGCCTCTTCGGGCGACATGAAGTTATCCCGCTCCAGCGCGCTCTCGACCTCTTCGAGGGTCCGGCCGGTATGCTTGACATAGATCTCGTTCAGACGCGTCTTCAGCTTCTGCGTCTCCTGCGCATGGATCATGATATCAGTGGCTTGGCCTTGATATCCGCCGGAGGGCTGGTGCACCATGATCCGCGAATTGGGCAGCGAAAACCGCATCCCGGCCTCGCCCGCGGTCAGCAAAAGCGATCCCATCGACGCCGCCTGGCCGACGACCAACGTCGAGACCTTCGGCTTGATGTACTGCATCGTATCGTAGATCGAGAGCCCCGATGTCACGACGCCGCCGGGCGAGTTGATGTACATCGAGATCTCCTTGGACGGATTTTCCGCCTCGAGGTGTAGCAATTGCGCCACGATCAGCTGGCTCATCCCGTCATGGACTGGACCGTTCACGAAGATGATCCGCTCCTTTAGGAGTCGCGAGAAGATGTCATAGGCGCGCTCACCGCGTGCGGTCTGTTCGACCACCATCGGGACGAGGTTCATGTAGGTCTGTGCGGGATCTTGCATCGGGTGCCTGCTGATTTGGGGAAAGGATCCGGTCTGGGTTCGAGAGAGACTAGTTGTGCTCCATGCGGCCTTCAAGGGCGGCCGTCACTTGACGTCTGGGTTCGTAATGGCTTACGGTAAGTCATGACTTACGAAGTTGCAATAGCCGCTCTTGCCGATCCCTCCCGCCGGGCCATCGTCGATGTTCTGCGCCGCGGCCCCGCGCCGGTCGGCGATCTGGCCAAGGCCCTGCCGATCAGCAGGCCCGCCGTCTCCCAGCACCTGCGCGTGCTCAGCGATGCGGGGCTTCTGACCGTCACGCAGCACGGAACCCGCCGCTATTACGCCATTTCGCCCGAAGGGCTCGAGGAATTGCGCAGCTATCTCGACCATCTCTGGGACGATGCCCTGGCCGCGTTCCGCGACAACGCCGTCAAACAATCCGAAAAGAAGGCTAACAAATGATGAAGACCCCCAAACACATCGAAAAGTCAATCACCGTGACCCTCGATCAGGACGAGGCCTTCGATCTCTTCACGGCGAACCTGGACAAATGGTGGCCCGCCACCAAGGACGGCGCGACCATCACGCTCGATCCCGGCTTCGGCGGCACCCTCAAGCGCACTGGCCCCGAGGACGACACCGAAATCCTGGGCCGGATCACCCATTTCGAACCGGGAGAGAGCCTGACCTTCACTTGGCAGAAGGGCGACGAGGTGATCGAGCTTTTGCTGACCTTCACCCAGATCGAGGACGGAACGCGCGTTGATCTGGTCGAGCTGCCTCTTGCGCTTGCCGACGCGGTCGCGGCCTGCAAATGGATCCCGGACCCCGAGGAGATCCTTCTTGCCTTCAAGGCCTGCGCCCGGCCCGTCATGGCCTGACGGCTTGAAGCCTCGCCCGGCTGCGCCATCTCTGCCGTGCAATGACTTCATCCAGATCACTCTGGCCCGCAACGCGGGACGACGCCTTGCGGCAGCTGTCCGATTTCGTGCCCCGCGCAGGCCCCGACTACGCAGCTCTGCGCGGCTACGATCTGCCGCAGCATCCCCACGTCTCGCAGCTGTCCCCCTACCTGCGCCACCGCATCGTCACCGAAGAAGAGGTGCTGCGCACCGCTCTGGCCGCCCATGGTCCCGAGGGCGCTCAAAAGTTCGTGGACGAGGTTCTCTGGCGAACCTACTGGAAAGGCTGGCTCGAGATGCGCCCAGCGGTCTGGCGCGACTACCGCCTTGGCGTTCAGGCCGCGCTCAACCGCATTCATACCGAAAGCGGCCTGCGATCCGCGTGGGAGGCCGCCTGCTCTGGCCATACCGAAATCGACTGCTTCAACGCATGGGCCCAGCAGCTTGTTGAGGACGGCTACCTGCACAATCACGCCCGGATGTGGTTCGCCTCTATCTGGATCTTCACCCTGCGGCTGCCTTGGGAGCTGGGCGCCGATTTCTTCCTGCGCCATCTCTATGATGGCGATCCGGCCTCCAACACGCTGGGATGGCGCTGGGTCGCGGGCCTCCAGACCCGGGGCAAGATCTATGTCGCCGACGCCTCGAATATCGCAAAGTTCACCAAAGGCCGCCTTCCCCGCGCGCAAGGTCTGGCAACCAACCCCGCCCCTCTCGACGGCCCGCCCCCGCCGGACCCGGCGGATCTCGACCTGACATTCGACTGGGATGCGGATCTTCCAACCGGTCTTCTGATCACCGAAGAAGACCTCTCGCCCGCTGATCTCTTTCCGGAAAAGAGCCGGCCGCGCCTCGTCGCCAGCTATCAGGCCACCCAAGAGCGATCGCCGCTCGCCGTCTCGCCGCAGGTCATCCAATTCGTCTCCGACGCGATCGACGCCTGCGGCACATCCCTCGCAGAGCAGACGACACATTGCCCGGCCCCGAACGATATCCTGACCTGGGCCACGCAAAACAACCTCAAGCAGATCGTCACGTCCCACCCCCCGGTCGGCCCCACCGCCGAGGATCTCTTTAAACTCGAGCCGCGCCTGACCTCCGCCGGGATCACCCTGAAACGCATCGCGCGCCGCTACGACGCCGACGCCTGGCCGCGCGCGACCGCAGGATATTTCAAGTTCAAGAAGACATCCGGCCCGCTCATCGACCGGCTGCTGGCCGAGGGAGGCGGCTAGATCGAGCTGTTGTTGTTGCCCGTCAGCACGGCCATCGTCGCATTATCCGTCATCTCGAGCGCATCGCCCTCTTCGAGCTCGAGCAATTCGGTCAGGCGCGCGCGCCCCCGATTGGCGCGGCTCTTGATCGTCCCGATCGCCACGCCGCACATGCCGGCCGCTTCCTCGTAGGAAAAGCCCGAGGCCCCCACCAGGATCAGCGCCTCGCGCTGCTCATCGGCCAACTGCTCGAAGGCGCGGCGAAAGTCCTTCATCTGTAGGCGGCCGTCATGGGCCGGTTTTTCGGCCAGCCCGGCGGCGAACACACCATCGACATCCGCGACCTCGCGCTTGGCCTTGCGCCGCCCGGTATAGAACGTGTTGCGCAGGATCGTGAACAGCCAGGCCCGCAGGTTCGTCCCGGGTTTGAACCGCTCAAAGTTGCTCCACGCCTTGACGACGGTATCCTGCACCAGATCATCCGCCGCCGCCCCGTTGCGGGCAAGGCTCAGTGCAAAGGCCCGCAAGGCCGGAAGATGCTCGATCAGCTCTTCCTTGGGATCTCGGAAGCTCATGTATCGTCCTGCGTCTTTGCGACGGCATCCGGACCTTCTGTCCTCAGACGTTCTAAAAGCAACTTGAACCGGTCCGGAAGCTCTTCATCAAGCGCTTCCTGATAGACCCGTTTAAGGTTTTCCTCGATTTCATCCGTTTTTTTCGGTCCGGCCATGTATGTCTTCTGTTTTCGCCTACTTAACATTCAACTAGCTGTCTGAAAGCTTTATCGTGAGCTAGAGTCACTAGACCAGTGCACAAATAATATTAGGCTGTCCATGACCCAATCCGAAACCTTCGCAACACATATCGAGACGCATATCCCGTTTCTGCGGCGATATGCCCGGGCGCTGTGCGGCAGCCAGACGGCAGGCGACGCCATCGCGGTCGAGGCGCTCGAGGCGACGATCGAACGGTCTGGCACCCTGACAGAGAGGGGCGAGATCAAGATCGCTCTCTTCAAGGTCTTCCACGACATCTGGACCGGCAGACCGATCGATGCGGACGTGGACGACCAGGATGACCGCCTGCACAGCCAGGCGCAAAAGAACATGGCGCAGCTCACCGGAAACAGCCGCGAGGCGCTCCTGCTCCACGCGATCGAAGAGTTTTCCTTCAACGAGATCGGCCAGATCCTCGGGATCGACCGCGACAAGGCCGAAGACCTCGTTCAGACGGCCCGCCAGGAAATGCAGGACGTCGTCGCGGGCCGCATCCTCATCATCGAGGACGAGGCGATCATCGCGATGGATCTGCAAAGCATCGTCACGGAAATGGGCCACACGCTCACCGGGATCGGCCGCACGCGCGATCACGCGGTCAAGCTCGCCAAGGCCGAAAAACCCGCCTTGGTGATGGCCGATATCCAGTTGGCCGACAATTCCTCCGGGATCGATGCGGTCGGTGATATCCTTAAGATCGTTGGGGACGTTCCGGTCATCTTCATCACCGCCTTCCCCGAACGCCTGCTGACCGGGCGCAAGCCGGAACCGGCCTTTCTCATCGCCAAACCCTATACCGAAGAGCAGGTCCGCTCGGCCGTCAGCCAGGCGATGTTCTTTGCCTCGACCGAAACGCTGATCAGCCGGTAGCGGTCTTCGCCGCGGCCGTATCGATGGCGTCGCGGCGGATCCGGTCGGCCCGCGCGTCTTCAAGGGCGACGTTCAAGGCGGCGCCGAGCAGGATGAGAAACGCGCTGATATAGGTCCACATCAGCATCGCGATGACCGCGCCGATCGAGCCGTAGATCTCGTTGTAGCGGCCGAAATTCGTCAGATAGATCGAAAACGCCGCCGACGCGCCCGCCCAGGCGACAAGCGCCACAAAGGCGCCGGGCGTGATCCACGCCATCCGCGCGCCGCGCCGGTTCGGCCCAAAGCGGTAAAGCAGGCTCAGCGCGATCAGCAGCACCAGAACGGCGACGGTCCAGCGCACCAGCTCGGCCACGGCTCCCGCCGTCGGCCCAAGCGGAAGCAGCGCCAGAACGATCGGCGCAACCACGATGGCCAAAAGCGCGATGATCGCCATCCCCACAAGGCTCACCGTCAGCAAAAACGCGATGAGAAAATGCCGGACCCCGCCGCGATTGGGCTGGCGGTTGATCGCGTTAAGACCGCGCATCAGCGCGGCGACACCGGCCCGCGCCGTGAACAGAGCCGCTCCGATCGAGATCAGCGTCGCCAGACCCAGCTCCTCGGTGCGTGCCCCGGTCAGACTTTCTATCTGCTGATCGATCAGCGTAAAGACATCCCCGGGGATGATGTTGCGCATCAGATCAAGCTGCGCATCCACAACGACCGGATCGGCCACCAGACCGAAGATCGCGATGATCGCGGCCAGCCCGGGAAAGATCGCCAGCATCCCGAAAAACGCGACCCCGGCAGAGATCAGCCCGAGGTTCTTCTCGTCCATCATCCGGGCCACCGACTGAACGGCCTTGATCCATGTCCGAAGCCGGTATCCAAAAAAACGAGACATCCCCTTAGACTAGCGCGTCAGGAAGACGGCGCAAACGGCAAGTCCAATTTCGGGGGTAAGGGTGTCATCGGCGGTATGTCCAGGGGGGACGGTAGATTGGACATGCCGCCGATGATCAGGGGACAAGAGACATTCGGGAGTGTCTCTTCTGGGATGTGAACCCCCAACCCACAGTTGGGTTCCAAGAAAAATGCAGCTTTGCGAAAAAAAAGCGCTACGGCGATTATTCCGTCGGATCCAGATCGTAAATCCAGGCCGACCGGCGCCGCAAAACCGCCGGGGCAAACCGCCCCGCAAGCCAGGCCGGACCATAGGTCACCAGCCGCGATGCTGCGGTTTTTTTATGAAATAACTTGACGTTACGCGCCGACAGATCCGCGATCCTCCGGCTCCGCTCGATCCGGGCCGCATAGTATCGCGGCAGCGCATCTTGAACCGGGTGCCGCTCCAGCAGCCGCGCAAGAACGGCCGCATCTTCCATCGCCTGAACCGCGCCCTGCGCCATCGACGGCAACATCGGATGCGCCGCATCCCCCAAAAGGCCGACGGCTCCATCGGACCAGAACGGCAGCGGATCTCTTTCGAAAAGGCCCCACCGCCAGATCTCCTCGGCCGATCTCAGGCAGGCGACAATGGACGGGTGCCAGCCCTCGAAATCCGACAGCGCCCCGGCGGCGGGCTCTTTCGTGCCCCATCCTTCGGCGTCCCAGCCCGGCGTTTCGACGACGCCCACCAGGTTGACGACATCGCCGCCCCGCACCCGCGTGGTGACCACATGGCGACCGGACCCGGCCCAGATACACCCCGTCGGCGGCGGCACGGGCCCCTCTATCGCGTCGACCGGGGCGAGCATACGCCAGGCGGCATATCCCGAAAACCGCGGACGGATCCCCGGATGCATCTGCCGGGCCAGACCCGACCCGATCCCGTCTGCCGCCAGAACAAGGTCTCCGCCGATCCGCTCGCCGCTCTCCAAGGCGACCTCGGCCCCGGCCTTCGTCTGATGGTATCCCGTCACGAGCCGCCCGGACAGAAACCGGCCCGGCTGCACGGCCTCAAGCCGCGCGCGCAGGACCTGAACCAGATCGGCGCGGTGCATCTGAACGTAAAGCGGGCCCTGCCCGTCCGCCCCCCCGACAAGCCGGTCCACCGGCAGCGAAAAGATCGCCCGCCCCGACCGGCCAAGCCGCATCTCGATCGCCTCTGGTTCAAAGAAAAACGGCTCCAGATCCTGCGCCACGCCGAGCCATCGCAGCACCCGCATCCCATTGGGAGAGATCTGGACCCCGGCCCCCACCTCACGCGGCGCGCGCGCCCGCTCAAGCACGGTGACGTCCCAGCCGATGCGGTCCAGCGCAAGCGCCGCCGTCAGCCCGCCGATCCCTCCGCCCGCAATGATTGCTTTCACGGCCCTCGCCCTAATCTCAGCTCCGCGCCCAAAAGGCCCGGATCACAGGGCCTTGTCCAGGCTGCCCGTTCCGCTCGGAAACCAGCTGATATCCATGTCCTGATAGCGATTGCAGAAATCGGTCATGGCGATCATGTCATCTTCGCGCAGCAGCCGGATCAGGCCGCCCGGCCGCTCGATATATCCGTCATCCTCGAGCCGCCGAAATGTCTTGCTGACATAGACATTCGTCAGGCCAAGCAGATCTCCGATCTCGGTCTGCGACAGGGGAAAGCGCATCTCATTGGTCATCGACAGGTTCGTGATCCGAAGGCGGTGGATGACATCGAGCAAAAGCGAGATGATCCGCTCGCGCGCGCTCATCCGCCCCATCGCCCGGACGAGGTCCATGAAGATAACCTGGTCCCGAACCGCGAGCGTAAAAAGAAGCGCGGTCAGCCGGGGCGATTTGCCAAAGATCTCGTCCAGCCGGTTCTTCGGAAACGGGCACAGACACACCTCTTCGGCCGCCTGCACGGTCGTGGTCGCATGATGAAACGCGATATCGGGAAACCCGATGATATCGCCGGGATGATAGATCCGAACCAGTTGCCTGCGCCCGTCGGGCATGTCGGTGTAAGAGTAAAGCCAGCCCGTCTTGACCACAAAGAGATGCGGCGTCTGGCTCCCGATCGCGCTGATCACCTCGTGTTTGCGAAACTGGGTCTCGTCAAGCTCGAGCTGCGCCAGGTGATGGCGCGAAAGATCGTCAAGCGTGATGTAATGCGACAGCTTTTGCACAAAGCAGCTGTCTTCGTCCTGGCTCATCCGGCGAACTCCTGTTCTCGGCTCAACAGACGACGGCAGGTCCGGTTCCGCGCAGAAGGTTAAGGGGAACGATCCGGCACCAAACCGCGTTGGAAAACCAACATTCCCCCATGCCTCATTCGAGACCGAGGAGATTCTGACGATGGACGAGACAAAAAGCACCAACCCAAGCTGGGATCCCGACGCCACAGCGCGCAGGCTCAAGGCCGAAGTGGCCGATGTCGCCCAACACACCACCAACGAAGCGAAAGGCCGCGTCTACGGCGCCAAGGCCGATGTCGCCGCTGAAATCGGCTCTGCCGGACAGGCGGCGCAGGATGCCGCAAGCCGGATGTCCCCCGGCAGCCCGCAGCAGCGAACGCTGGATGAACTGGCCCGCGGCCTGACCGACGCCTCCACGGCCCTCCACACCAAAACGATCGGAGAGCTCGCAACGGATCTAAGCCAGTTCGCCCGCCGCAATCCCGCGCTCTTTCTCAGCGGTGCCGCCGTGCTGGGCTTCGCGGCCACCCGGTTTGCCCGCGCCAGCAGCCCCGCGCTGGCGACCGGCCCCATCGATCCCCTGACAGGAGACCGCATCTGATGTCCGTGCAGGAAAACATTCCCCCCAAAGGCCTCGTCGAAGACGCCTTTCGCCAGATGAGCGGGCTGCTTCGCAGCGAGGTCGATCTGGCGCGCGCCGAGATCAGCGAAAACTTGACCCGTGCGGTCAAGGGCATCGTTCTGATCCTCGTCGCCGCGCTCCTTGCCGTGACCGCGCTCCATGTGCTGGCCGGCGCCCTGGTGGCCTTCTTCGTAGAGCTGGGCCTGACCCCGGGTCTTGCCGCCCTGGCCGTTGCCGGCCTCTTCGGCCTGGTGGCCGCGGTGATGATCTTCATGGGCGTAAATGCCCTCAAGTTGTCTTCGATGGCGCCGACCCGGACCGCCAAAAACCTCAAGAGAGATGCCAACGCGGTAAAGGAGGTCTATGATGCCTGACGACAAACGCACCCCCGAAGAGATCGAGCGCGAGATCGAACAAGAGCGCGAGAACCTCTCCCAGACCCTGAACCGTCTGCAGGACTCCTTCTCCCCCGAAGCGGTCGTGGACAAGATCGGAACGCAAATCCGCGAGAACGGTAACGATGTTGCCCGGACGGTCGTCAACACGATCCGCGAAAATCCGGTCGCCTTCGCCCTGACCGGGATAGGGATCGCTTGGCTGACGCTTGGCGCCCCGCGCGACAAGACCCCAAAGACCCGTCCCCTCGCGCGCCCGCATGAGACGCCCGCCTATCCTGCTCTGCCGCCCGCGGCCGAAAGCCAATGGGCACAGATCGACCGGCGGGCAGAGCCGACGCCAGAGCAGAAAGAGGCCGAGATGAAGGCCAGCGTCGCCCGTCTCAAGCTGCGCTCAAAGGAATGGCAGGACCGCCTGTCCGAGGGGACCGAAGGCCTGAGCGAAGAGGCGCGTCTGCGCGTGCTGATCGCCCGGGAAAAGGCGCTCTACTATCGCGACCAGTTCGAAGCCAGCTATGCGGCCAACCGCGAAAAGGTCGGGGACCTCTTCGAGGAATATCCCTTGGTGGCCGGCGCGCTGTCCATGGCGTTTGGCGCGGCTATCGGCGGCGCGTTGCCCCGCTCGGACTTCGAAGATCGCGAATTCGGGCACTATAGCGATCAGCTCTTCGACGAGGCAGAGCATGTCTTCAAGACAGAGATCGAAAAGGTCGGCACCCGCACCAAGAACGCCGCGCGCGATGCCAAGGATGCGGCCAAGGACAGCCTGACGGACCCGTCCGGCTCAGCCCGGGACGAGCCTCATCTGGCCCGAACGAGAACAGCCTGACCGGTTACGCAAAAGATTAAATCGCCGGGCAATTTCTTGCCCGGCGATTTTGTTATGTCGTCTGACAGAATCGCAGAATCAGGGTTAATAATTGACGCAACGTCACCCAGAAGTTGATCGCGCCACGATGCTTCCATTTGTCACCTGACATGTTCCAAAGCTTGCGTTGCCGTCCGGCTGGCTCACCAATGCATTAAGAAAAAACATAATCTAGATAAGGGCTTGGAAGATAAGCCCCTCATTTCCATACATCAATTAATCCTGTTTAATTCTTTCCCCCTGACTTTCGGGTAGCTGTTCTTCAACCTGAAATCCGTTTGCCGTGATCCCATGGCGATGTCGGACGACAAATGGAGAAGAACGACATGTCGCGATATTCGAGCTCCCTGTTAATCAGGCTCGAAAGATATCTGGCTTTGCAGGACGCAGAGCGCGAGACGGTTGCCGGCCTCGAGAAATCCGAGCTGCGTCTGGACAAGGGCGACATCCTTCTGGATCGCGGACAGGTCTCAAAGCAGATCTACGTGCTGAAATCCGGTTGGGCTGTCGTCAGAACCCAGCCAAGCCGGGGGCTCAGCTCCATCGCCCGCATTTATCTGCCCGGAGAGGTCATTGGCTTTGCCGAACTCGGCCTGCTTGAGACGCCCCATACCGTCACCATGCAGACAAGCGGGATCGTCGGCACCTTCGACAAGGGCCGCCTGCCCCAGCTCTGGATCGAACATCCCCGCATCATGTCGCTGCTCACCGCGCTCTCCAGCCTCGATCAGATCGCGATGCGCGACCAGATCTTCACGCTGACCCGTCTCGATGCCCGCGACCGGATGATGTATTTCCTTCTCAGCCTCAGATCGCGCCTCGCCGTGTCGATCATGGGGATGGGGGACCGCTTCCACCTGCCCTTCAATCAGCAGGAAATCGGCGACGTGCTCGGGATCACCTCCGTTTACGTCAACAAGATCCTCCGCCAGCTCTCCGAGAACGGCGATATCGAGATAGACCGCCCCTATATCCGTCTTGCCAAGCGCGAAGACTGGATCCGGCAGGTCAATTTCATCGATCGCTTCGCCGAGGTCGATACAAGCTGGTTCCCAAAAGTCGCCTGATCCGGCCCGCCCCGGATCTCGAACCGCCAAGGTTGTACCTGGCAAGATCCTTACAATCCAAGGGCTTCACCCGGGCCCGGATCCAGTCCGTTTCCCGAATAAGGACTCGTCACGCCGTTTTCGAGCGGTTAACGATACCGGCGTGACCCACAAGCGGGCCGGGAGATCAGCGTGCAAGATAGCGCATCCGACGCGAATCATATTCTAAGCCTTCGGGACGAGGATGTACCCGAATTCATCCGCAAACAGATCGTCACCAAGTCTCTGTCGACGACGGTTCGGCACCTCAATGACAGGCTGCTCAGCGCAAATGAGACCGATCGCACCCTCGCACTGACCGCTCTCAAACGTCTCGGCCTCGACACCGACAGCTAGGGTCAGGACCCATTAATCCTGCGCCGCTGGTTTGACAGATTTTCTGTCTGACAATGAATAGGCGCGCAGGAATAGTGGTTCTATTTCAAGCGTCTATGAAGCCGTCAGGCTGAAAATCCGTCAAATCCCTTGGGACGCCAAATCCGCTTCATCTCAGCGGCTTGGATCGCTTGGAAAGGGGGCCACCCTTCCTGGCGCGATCCAAACCACTGATATTTCACGGATTTGGCGCCAGCGGTGCAGGATTAATGGGTCCTGACCCTAAGCCCCAAACGAAAAGCCCCCAATCCGGCGGATCGGGGGCTGATCTTACTCACATCAAAGCAATGCCTTACGGCAGAAGAACCGCATCGATCACGTGGATGATGCCGTTCGATGCGTTGATATCCGGCGTGATCACGTTCGACGAATTGATCCGCACGCCATTCGCCCCATGCAGGCGCAGCGTGCCGCCCTGCACGGTCGGAATCCGCCCGGTCTGCCCTGCCAGCGACGAGGTCGGATAGCGGCCCGGCGCCACGTGGTAGGTCAGGATGCTCACCAGCTGATCCCTGTTCTCGGGCTCCAGCAGGCTCTCTACCGTTCCGGCCGGAAGCGCCGCAAAGGCATCATCCGTCGGCGCGAAAACCGTGAACGGGCCGGGCCCTTTCAGCGTCTCGACAAGACCCGCAGCCTGAACGGCGGCGACAAGCGTCGTGAAATCTCCGGCGGCGATCGCCGTATCCACGATGTCGGGCTGGGTTTCGGCCATCGGTGCGCAGGCACTCAAAAGGGCGGTTCCGGAAAGGACGGTGCCAGCGGCAAGCAGCGAGCGACGAGTGATCATGAGGGTCTCCAATGCAGTGTTAGACGGATCGATCTTTCTTGTGTGATTTTTTCACACATGACGAAGTGTCACACCGGCCGAATAAGTCAAGTTTCATGTGGAACATTTTTCCACACGCTCTTAGTTATTCGAGTATGTCCAGCGATCCGGCTCAACAGTTCATCAAGATTCTCAAAGGTCTGCTCCGTCCTCTGGTGCGCCTTCTGATCGCGCGCGGCGTGACCGCTCCGATGGTCTATCGGGCGCTGAAAGACATCTATGTCGCCTCCGCCGTCGAGGATTTCGCCATCGGATCCCAGCGCCAGACCGACAGCCGCGTCAGCATCCTGACCGGCATCCACCGGCGCGATGTCAAATCGATCCGCGAGGGCGCCGAAAGCGGACAGCGCGCAACGCGCGAGAAAACCGCCCTTCTGACCACCGTGATCGGACGCTGGACCGGCTCTGACGCCCTGCGCGCCACCGACGGCACGCCCCGCCCCCTGCCCCGCGCAGCCGCCGAAGGGCCGAGCTTCGAGGCGCTCGTGCGCGAGATCAACCGCGACGTCCGCCCCCGCACCGTTCTTGACGAGTTGCTGCGCCTGGGCCTTGTCGAACTCGACGAAGAGGACAGGCTCACGCTCGATCCCGCCGCGGTCATCGGCCCCGGGGATGCCGACCAAAAGGCGCTCTTTTTTGCCGAAAACGTCGGCGACCACCTTGCCACCGCGTCCGAAAACCTGACCGAAGAGACGCCGGAATTTCTGGAACGCGCGGTCTTTTACAACAATCTCAGCCAAGGCTCGATCGACAGGATCGAAGCGCGCGCCCGCGATCTCAGCCAGTCCGCCCTGCTCGAGATCAACGCCCTGGCCCGCGAATTGCAGAAAGAGGACGTTCAGACAGGCGGAGCATTGCAGCGATTTAGATACGGGGTCTATTTCTACCGTGAGAAAACAGATAGCGCCCCCAAGGACTGAATACGGATCGCCACGATGAAACGCCGCACCTTCCTTGCCGCCTCAGCCGGTACAGTTCTCAGCGCGCCATGGGTGGCCGCACAGGACAGCCTGCCGCCCTCCGAGGGCGGGATCGGCGGCACGGGCATCGTCGGGATCCTGACCGATTTCAGCAGCCTGATCGTCGCCGGGCGCCGGGTGGAGACGGACAATCGCACCCGCTTCATCAACGCCTTCGGCGCGGCCCGAGAACGCGATATCGGCATCGGCAGCGCCCTGACGATCGAGGCGGTCGCGCGGCAGGGCGCCCTTGTCGCCCGCCGCGTTCTGGTCAGCTATCCGCTGATCGGCACCCTGATGCCGGACGGATCGGTCAACGGCATCCGCGTCATCGCCGAACCCGGCGCCATCGGGCGGCCCGCCGCCGGGACCGTCGTCGCGGTCAGCGGCGTGTGGCAGGACGATGCGGTCGTGGCCAGCCGCTTCGACCGGATCACCGGCGCGCCCTATTCGGTCATCTCGGGCGATATCCTGCCCGATGAGGCGAGCGGCTGGCGGATCGGCGCGGCCCGGCTCGACCTGCCCTTCGGCATCCGCCCGACCGCAGGCACCTACGTCACCGCCATGGGCGCGCCCGGGGCCGATAGCTTTACCGTTCGCCGCCAGATGACCGGCCGCTTCAGCCGCCGCGCACAGCTCGATGCGCTCGCCGTCGAAGGCTACCTGCGCCCGGCTCCCGCAGCGCCCGGATACCGGCTCGCAGGTCTCGGACATTCCTTTGACGACGCCGCCCAACTCGCGCCGTTCCACGGTCATCGCGCCCTCTTTACCGGCCCCTACCTGCAGACCTTCGAGGTCGCGCGCGGCCTGATCCTGCCCGAACGGCTCGACCAGCGCCGGGCCGCCATGCGCGAAGTGCTTGCAGGCCAGGTCGCCTTCCAGCCCGCCAGATAAGCCAGGCCCGCCGGGAAAATCCCGGCGGGCCCAGTCGATTTACAGCAGCGCGTCTGCGTTCACACCGAAGTCCAGACCGATGATCAGCGGATCGTGGTCGGACGCGGCAAAGACATCATCGCTGAAGAAACCCGCATCGTTGAACGCCGAATTGTAGTTCAGCAGATCCGGCTCCTGCGCGTTGATATGCCACTCGGTCGCGCCAGTGATGTTGTCCGCCAGACCCGCCGAGGCGAACCCCTGATCGAGCGTGCCTTGCTGGCCGTCGAAGATGAAGCTGAACGCATCCTCCTGACCGCCTGCAAACTCATCGATCACATCGACATAGTCCGCCGATCCGTCCCCGTTCAGATCGACATCGCGAAGCGTCTGCGTGGGATCGTCCTGCGCATAGGCATTGAAATCCCCCAGAACCAGAACGTTTGCGCCATCGCTGGTTCCGTACTCGTCCTCGAGATACTCGGTCAGCTCGGTCGATCCATCGTCCCGCACCGCATTCCAGAAGCCCTGACCATCTCCCTGATCAAAGTTGGGATCGGCCTTCAGTGCAGCCAGATTGGCCTCGACCATCGCCACATCCTCGGGCGGGATGGATCCATTCGCCAATGCCGTCTCGATCCCGTCTGCAAGATCCTGCAGGTTGCTGTCGCCCTTGGACTTGTGGTGGACCGATACGACCGTAAAGCTCTCCCCGGTCTCGTTATCCTCGAACGTCGCAATGGTCGCCGGACGGTTCCGCTGGAAATCCCCGACCTGATCGCCATCGGAGACGTAAGGATTGAGCTGCTCAGCAATCGCAAAGGTCGCCTGTCCGCTCGCCTCCTCGAAGACCAGCGTTTCGGAACTGACCAGAGTCACCGCGTTTGCGTCATAGATGATACCGGTCGTGATCGCATCCGTTCCGATAAAGCCATCACTGCCCGGATCGGTTGGATCGACAAAGCGGATATCCGTCGCCGGATCGGCCGCATCCAACTCCGCGGCCAGCCTGACGATCGCTCCATCCTCGCCGAAGCCGTTATTCTCGACCTCCTGAATGGCAAAGACCTCCGCGCCCGTTCCGGTCAAGGCGTTGACCAGGCTGTCTGTCTGCCGCGCCAGATCCTCCTCGGAGGATGCGCCCCGCGGCTCGAGCATGTCGTCCGGTCCGGTCATATTCCCGTCCCGGTCCAGCGTGGTGAAGTAGTTCAGCACGTTGAACGACACGACCTGCAAATCGCCCCCCACATCGTCCGGCGTCTCGGGCCGCGCCCCGCCATTCGTGCTTTCGTCGATCTCCATCGTCTCGGTGGCAAAGACGCGGTAATTGCCAAAGCCTTCGGACATGATCCCTTCGATCGGCACCGTCACCTCGGCGCCCAGCCGCAACGTGCCGCCCTGATCGAAATCGTCTGCCGCATCGAGGATCCCGTTGCCGTTATCGCCCGGAGAGGTATTCGGAATGAACGCGAACTCGCTCGGGTTCGACCCCAGCGGCCCGTCATCGATGATCAGCCGATTGTTCCCATTCGCCTCCTGAAGCGCCGCGATCTCGTCCGCTTGGGTCTGCGCATCGAAAAGCTGCGTCGGCTGCGTCTGCGTGCCCGCGCTGACCGTGATCTCGCCGAACCGGTCAAGGTTGAAGTTCTGCGTCACCGTCAAGGCTTCGTCAGGCTCTCCGCTGACAACCTCGACCCGCATCCCCTCAACGGCCTCGTAGTCGACCTCCGCATCCGTCGTCTCGGACACGGTGATCGTCACCGCCTCCGGCAGATCGCGGATCGTCGCATCCGTGACCGTCGTGGTCCCGCCGGAAAGCTGCGTCAGCCCACTGAACTCGCTTACGCTCCCGCTAACCTCGACGGTCTGCCCGACCTCGACCAAGCCATCGCCGGGGTTCGACCCCGACCCGGTAAAGACGAAGAGGGCTTCGGACGTCGCCGCATCCCCGTCGCTGTCGGCGTCTTCCTCCTGCACGTAATAGCCGTTGCTCGTCGTATAGGTGACGATCCCCTCGACCGTGACCGTCTCGCCCAGCAGCGCCGCTTCGCTGCCGCTGCCCTGCACCTGCGAGATCAGCACGAACTCGCCCCCGCCTCCGGTGCCGCTCGCCCCGCCGGGAGAGCCCACATCGCCCCCCGAATTGCCGCCATTGGTATCGGATTGCTGCCCCTGATTGACCGGCGTATCGCCGCCCGCCACCGAAAGCGCCCAGTTGCTTCCGTCATTGGCGTCCGCGGCCAAGTCCGTCAGATAGATCGACGCGCTGTTGTCATCGGAGGGCCAATCCCCGCTGTCGTCATAGGTCACGGTCACGACCGTGTTCTCGCGCGCCTCGAAATCGGACTGGTAACTGTCGAAATCCGACCAGATCGAGATCGTGTCGCCCCCGTTATTGAGCGCCAGATCGTTCCACTCCGTCACCGCGATCAGCGTCACGTCCTCCTCGAGGTTCCACGCATCGCGGAACTGCTGCTCCGTCAGATCGTCGGCATTGTAAAGGATCGCACTGCCGCCCGCCGCGACCGTCCCGCTCGCGATATTCGCGCTCGACACCTGCGTGGCATTGCCGTCATCGATCACATACCCCGCCAGATCCAGATCGGCGGCCCCTGTGTTACTGACCTCGACCCACTCCCAGTCATCCTCAGCAGAGGCCGGGTTATACATGATCTCGGACAGAACCAGCGTCGCGTCGGACGCCTCCACCACATCTTCAACGGTGACGGTGAAGATCTGCTGAATGAGGCTAGTAAGGGCAGAATCGTCTCCATCGCTGACGTCGATCAAGACCTCGTAGACGTTATCGCCATTCGCATCCGCAGGACTTTCGAAGTCCTGAGGGTCGATAAAAAACAGTCTCCCATCGTCTGTAATATCGAATAAATTGCCGTCTTCACCGCCTTGGATAGAGAACGTTATCTCATCATTTACGTTGATATCCTCAGCCTGGACCTGGCCGATGAACGTCTCATTTTCGTCAACCTGGAAGGCCACCGGCCCGGTGAAGAAGGGTTGGGTATTAACACCGAAAATATCGACGCTGATGGTCTCTGTCGCGACCCCGCCGTTTCCGTCTTCAACAGTGAATGTGATCGTGTCCGTCAGGACATCACGTCCTAGAGCGTTGAGTTCCTCGCGAAACTCATCGTTCGAAGAGAAGGGATTGTAGACAATGAAACCCTCGTCATCCAGCTCAACGGTCACCCCCAGTTCGGTTGTCATAACAACCTCGAGGTCAAGCTCATCACCATCCGGATCAATAAAGCTGCTCAACAGAGCATCGCTATCGATACGAAGAGGAAAGAACTCCGCCCGTGGATCAAGGTCGACATCCGCTTCAAACCCATCGACCGTCGCCACAGGCGCATCGTTGCTCCCGGTGATCGTCACTGTCACCGTGGCCGTCTCGGTTCCGCCCTCTCCGTCGCTGACAGTGTAGGTGAACGTGTCCGTCGCCGTCTCGCCCTCGCCCAGCGCATTGAAAAGATCGCCCGGATCGTAGGACACTGCGCCATCGACCAGCGTCACCGACGCGCCCGCCTCACTCAGCGCCGACACGCCCGTAAGGCTCAGCGCGTCACCGTCGAAATCGCTGTCATTTGCCAGCAGCTCCGCCGCCGAAAAGACCGCGCCGCCATCTTCTAAGGCCGCGACCTCGTCGCCGCGCGCCACCGGCCCGTTGTTGCGCCCATCCACGAAGATCGTCGCATCGTCGAACTGCAGAACCTCGACGCCGTATAGCAGATCCGCCCCATCCGCGCCCACGACCGAGACCGGATTGAAGAAGAACGGCGAGCCCGAGATGATCTCGTACGCCTCGAAACTGCCGGAAAAAACGGCAGTGTCGGTCCCGAAACCACCGAAGATCACATCGTCGCCCGCCCCGGCATCGATCACATCATCGCCAGTCAGGGCAAAGATCGTATCGTCCCGATCCGAGCCGGTGATCGTGTCGTCATCGAAGCTGCCGAAGATATAATTGCGGGAAAAGAATGAAGAAAACATAAGGCAAGTCCTGTCTTGGAGAGGGGGAAGAAACCAAAGCACCATGTCCTGCTGAGCATGCTCAATCACCGATTCATGTACCAACCGTGTGTCAGCGAAACGCAAATGACCAGCCTTGCTCTTTTTCGCGCGCTCGGCGACATCTCAGCCCGACCCTCTGCCGGAGCCCGCCCATGCCTGCCTCGCCCCCCTCTGCTGCCGACATTCTGGCGCGCCGCCTTTACGACGAAGGCTGCCGTCACGCCTTCGGAATGCCGGGCGGAGAGGTGCTGACCATCGTCGACGCGCTCACCCGCGCGGGGATCGAGATGATCCTGGCCAAACATGAAAACGCCGCCGCCTTCATGGCCGAAGGCGTCTATCACCGCACCGGCGCGCCCGGCATTCTTGTGGCCACGGTCGGCCCGGGAGCGCTCAACGGGGTCAACGCGGTGGCCAATGCCCATCAGGACCGCGTGCCTCTGATCGTGCTGACGGGCTGCGTCGATCCGTGGGAGGCGCAGACCTACACCCATCAGGTTCTCGATCAGCGCGCCGTCTTCGCCCCCATCGTCAAGGCGGGCTTCACCTTCGACGCCAAGGCGGCCCATGTCATCGCCGACAAGGCCGTCGCCATCGCCACCGAAGGCCGCCCCGGCCCCGTGCATATCGACCTGCCGATCACCGCCGTCACCGAACCCGTCACCGCCCCCACGCCCCCGCGCCGCAGGCCCGCCGCCCCGACTGTCCCGGCAAAAGAGCCGCTGGAGCAGGCCCGCCAGTGGCTGACAAAGGCCAAACGCCCCCTCATCATCGCAGGCGTCGACGCGATGACCGACGGTCTGGATCTGACGCCAATCGCGCATCTGCTCAACGCGCCCGTCATCACGACCTACAAGGCCAAGGGGCTCCTGCCCGAAGACGATCCCCTTGCGCTCGGCGGCGCGGGCCTGTCTCCCAAGGCCGACAAGATCCTCCTGCCGCTAGTCGCACAGGCCGATGTCGTCCTCTGTCTGGGCTATGATCCGATCGAGATGCGCACCGGCTGGCGGGACGTCTTCGATCCGCAAGGACAGCACATCATCGACGTAACGGCAGAGCCGAACCACCACTACATGCATCAGGGCAGCCTCAACATCATCGGCTCGATCACCGGAACAGCCGCTGCGCTGACGCAGGGCCTCACCGCCCCCGACGGATGGCCCGAACCTGAACTGGCCGCCGCCCGCACGGCCCTCGCCGAGGCCTTCCCGATGGGCGAGGACTGGGGTCCTGCCGCCATCATCGACACCTGCCGCAAGACCCTTCCGCGACACGCGCTCGCCACCGCAGATAGCGGCGCGCACCGGATCCTCCTTAGCCAGATGTGGGACTGCTACGAGCCCCGCGCCCTCACTCAATCCTCGGCCCTCTGCACCATGGGCTGCGCCCTGCCGCTCGCCATCGGCGCCCAGATTGCCCAGCCGGACCGCACCGTTGTCTCCTTCTCGGGCGATGCAGGCTTCCTCATGGTCACCGGAGAGCTCGCCACCGCCGCCGAGCGCAAACTCGAGACAATCTTCGTCGTCTTCGTCGACGCCTCTCTCGCCCTGATCGAGCTCAAGCAGCGCCAGCGCCAGCTGCCCAACAGCTTCGTGGATTTCGACGCGCAGGACGTCGCCGCTATCGGCCGCGCCTTCGGCGGAGAAGGCCACACGGTCCAAAGCCGCGAGGCGCTAAAGGCCGCGCTCCAGCAGGCGCAAGAGGCGGACACCTTCACTGTGATCGGCTGCGTCATCGAAAGGGAAAGCTATGACGGACGCCTCTAAAGGCCCGCTCGAGGGTCTTCTCGTCCTCGACCTGACACGCATCCTCGCCGGCCCCACCGCCACGCAGATGCTCGGCGATCTGGGCGCGACGATCTGGAAGATCGAAAGCCCGGCGCACGGCGACGACACCCGAAGCTGGGGCCCGCCCTATGCCGAGACCCAGGACGGGGTTCAGGACCTCTCCGCCTATTTTCTCGCCGCCAATCGCAACAAGATGTCCGTCGCGGTCGATCTTGCCTCCCCCGAAGGTCAGGCCCGGATCAGACAGCTCGCCGCCCGCGCAGATATCATGGTCGAAAACTTCAAACCCGGAGGCCTCGTCAAATACGGCCTCGATCCTGAAACGCTGCGCAAGGCCCATCCCGGCCTGATCACCTGCTCCATCTCCGGCTTCGGCCAGACCGGCCCCAACCGCGACAAGCCGGGCTATGACTTGATGGCGCAGGGCTATGGCGGGATCATGTCCCTCACCGGCGCCCCGGACGGCCCGCCGATGAAGGTCGGCGTCGGCATCGCCGATGTCATGTGCGGCATGTACGCCGCGACCGGCATCCTCGCCGCGCTCCACCACCGCACCCGCACCGGCGAAGGTCAGGGCATCGATCTGGCCCTTGTCGACACGCAGATGGCCTGGCTCATCAACGAGGGCACGAACACCCTGATGTCCGGCAAGCCCCCCGAGCGGCGCGGCAATGCTCATCCCAACATCGTGCCCTATGACGTCTTCGACGCCTCCGACGGCCATGTCATCGTCGCCGTGGGCAATGACGCGCAGTTCGCCCGGTTCTGCGACGCGCTCGAACTTGGCCCGCTGCACGAGGATCCGCGCTTTGTAACAAATCCCGCCCGGATCACGCACCGGGACGCGCTTATGTTACACTTGCGCCCCGCTTTGGCGGCGATCCCCGCTGCCACGATCATCGACCGGCTCGAATCCGCCAAGGTCCCTGTCGGCCCGATAAACGATATAAATCAGGCACTTGCCACCGATCAGGCCAGGGCCCGCGAGGCTGTCATCGAACAAAAGCAGGACGGCGCGATCCTCCGGCTTCTCGGCAATCCCTTGAAATTCTCCAACACGCCTGTCCGCTATACCCGCCCGCCCCCGCGTCTGGGCGAACATACCAAGGCGGTTCTGGCCGAGACCGAGCCTGAAAACGACTAAATCACAGGCACTTCCCGGCAAATCACACCCATCGGCAACGCATCGCTTAACCCAGTTCACGAAATCAGCGGCTTGCCATCACGCTTGCGTCACGTCAGACGCCCCGGCTGGCGCGGTCGTTACATTTAAGTAAACCAGTGCGTGAAAAACCGGCACAGGAGCCGAGCTTATGTATGATATCTGTGACAGCGACATCGCCACCACCTCCCCCGAAGCACTGGAAGACTGGAACGCGATGGTCCTGGCGTTCCTCGCCCACGGCACCGAAACCCCGACCCATCTGGGATCGCTCCTGACCCGCCAGCCCGATCTGGCCATCGCCCAGGCGGCCAAGGGGCTCTTCTCCATGCTCATGGGCCGGCGCGAGCTGGTCGGCACCGCCGCCGAGGCGCATGCCCTCGCCGTCGCCGCCAGTCCTCTCGATCTGCGCGCCCGCGGCTGGACTGACGCGCTGGGCCACTGGCTGGCGGGCAGCCCCACCCGGGCCATAGCCGCGCTCGAGGCGGTGCTCGCCGCCAATCCCCGCGATACGATGACGATGAAGCTGATCCACGCCATTCGCTTCATCCTCGGCGACGCGACCGGCATGCGCGCCTCGGTCGAGCGGGCCCTGCCCCATCACGACGAGGCCCATGCCTGCCGGGGCTACGCGCTGGGCTGTCACGCCTTCGCGCTCGAAGAGACGGGCGATTATGCCGCCGCCGAACGCGCGGGCCGGGCCGGTCTAGCGCTGGCCTCCGACGATGCCTGGGGCCTGCATGCCGTCGCCCATGTCTACGACATGACCGCCCGGTCCACCGACGGTATCCGCCTTATCGCCGAAAACGACGGCGCCTGGATGCACTGCAACAACTTCCGCTACCACGTCTGGTGGCACAAGGCGCTGCTCCATCTCGATCTCGGCGACATCGCGGAAGTCCTCTCGCTCTACGATCAGAAGATCCGCGCCGACAAGACCGACGACTATCGCGACATCGCCAACGCCACCTCGCTTCTTACGCGGCTCGAACTGGAAGGCGTCGATGTCGGCAGCCGCTGGGATGAACTAGCCGCCTTCTCAGAAGCGCGGTCCGGCGATGGCTGCCTCGTCTTTGCCGATCTGCATTACATGCTCGCGCTCACCGGCGCAGGCAAAGAGGATGCCGCCCGCACCATGGTCGCCCGCGTCCGCCGCGAGGCGGGAACCGAAACCGATATGGGCCAGATCTTCGACGATCCCGGCCAGGCCGCCGCCCACGGGCTCGCGGCCTTTGGCGAAGGCGCCTACGACACCGCCTTCCGCGCGCTGGCCGCGGCGCGCCCCAAGATGCCGACCGTCGGCGGCTCCCATGCCCAGCGCGACGTCTTCGAACGCATGACCGTCGATGCCGGCCTGCGCGCGGGCTATCTGGCCGAGACCGAAACCATTTTGAACGACCGGCTTGCGCGCCGGGCCGGACAGGCAGATACGTTCACCCAAACACGGCTGGCGCAGATCGATGCCGCGCGCCGGGAACCTGTCGCCATACCGGCGCAATAAACGCTTTGGAGATCCGCGCCCTTGACCGCGCAGTGACCCCGCCATGACCCTCGCAGATCCCGCAGATATGGCCAAAGAGACGCCCGCCCCCATCGCGGCCGCGCCTGTGGTGCGCGTGCGAGACCCCCGGCTCGATTTCTTTCGCGGCATTGCAATGTTCATCATCCTCTTCGCCCACACGCCGGGCAACTGGGTGACGCTCTGGATCCCGGCCCGGTTCGGCTTTTCGGACGCGACCGAGATTTTCGTCTTCTGCTCGGGCATGGCCTCGGCCATCGCCTTTGGCGGCACCTTCGACCGGGCCGGCTGGCGCCTTGGCACCGCCCGCGTCGCCTTCCGGATCTGGCAGGTCTACTGGGCCCATATCGGCCTGTTCGTCGCGGTCGTGGGACTGACGATCTTTCTGACGAACCTCGACATGACGGACCGCAACTACTGGGGCCAGCTCAACCTCTGGCCGCTCTTCGTCGATAGCGAAAACTGGTCGAATACCGAAAACATGCTGGCGCTTCTGACGCTCCGCTACGTGCCGAACTATTTCGACATCCTGCCGATGTATATGGTCGTGCTCGCCATGATGCCGCTCGTCGTCGCGCTCGCGCGGATCAATCTCTGGGCCGCGGCCGCACCGATCCTCTTCTTCTGGCTGATGGCGCAGGAAGGGCTGACCTCCGCGCTCGGCCTGCCGCATTTCGCCTTCCCGGCCGAGCCGTGGTCCGAGCGAAACTGGTTCTTCAACCCTTTCGGCTGGGCGCTGATCTTCTTCACCGGCTTCGCGCTCATGCGCGGCTGGATCCCCAAGCCGCCCGTCGTCCCGCTCCTGATCGCGCTGGCCGCCCTCGTCGTTCTGGCCAATATCCCGCTCTCGAGCATCGGCATGCGCGAATTCGGCTTTGACTGGGCCCGCGACTGGCGCGGCGAGAACGGCGTCTGGTTCGACAAGAGCGATTTCGGCATCCTGCGCTACCTGCACTTCCTCGCTCTCGCCTATCTCGCCTGGACCCTCGCAGGCGAAGCGGGCCGCCGCCTGCTCCCGCCCGACGGCAACGGCCCCGTCGCCCGGATCTGGAGCATTTGCCTGGCCGCCATCATGAAAGTCGGCCAGCAATCGCTCGCTGTCTTCATCACCTCGATGTTCCTGGCCCGCGTGCTCGGTTTCGCCTTCGACGTCGTCGGCAGCACCTACCTGACGCAGACCCTCGTCAACATCGCCGGCTGCCTGATCCTGATCGCCACCGCCTACGGCGCGGGCTGGTTCAAATCCCAGCCGTGGAAGGCCAGACGATGAACCGCCGCTCTGTCCTCACCGCCATCGCGGCCATCGCCGCCGCACCGCTCAAGGCCTTCGCGGACGAGCCGGGCCTGACGCTCGGCATCGCCAAGCCTTTCTCCGAAACCGACGTCATCGACCGCGCCCGCGCTTTGGCGCAAAGCCCATACGCGCCGCGCCCCGAGATCCCGCAGGAATGGCGCGATCTCAGCTACGATCAGTTCCGCCATATCTGGTTCGACCATCGTAACGCGCTCTTTGAAGGAACCGAAGCCCCCCTGCGCGTCGATTTCTTCCCGCCCGGCCTCTATTTTCCGCAAGCCGTGCAGATGGCCGTGGTCGAAAAGGGCGAGGCGCGCACCATCGCCTTCGACAAGGCGGTCTTCGACACCACCGACGTCTTTCCCGACCTGCCACGCGATGCGACGCTGGGCTATACCGGCCTGCGCCTGCGCGCCGAGCTTGAAGAGCCGGGCATTTTCACCGAATTCGCCGTCGTGCAGGGCGCCAGCTACTTTCGCGCCATCGCAACAGGCCAGATCTACGGCCTGTCCGCGCGCGGCATCGCCATCGACACCGCAGAGCCGTCTGGCGAGGAATTCCCCGGCTTCACCGCGCTCTGGATCGAACGCCCCGCGCCCGGCTCCGGAACCGTCACGCTCCACGCCCTCCTCGATGGCCCTTCCATCACCGGCGCCTACCGGTTCGACATCACGCCCGGCGCGCCGCTCTCCATGCAGGTGCGCGCCACGCTCTTTGCCCGCCGCGATCTGACCCATCTCGGCCTCGCGCCGCTCACCTCGATGTTTCTCTTCGACGAAACGATGCGCGACCGCTTCTCCGACTTCCGCCCCGCGGTCCATGACAGCGACGGCCTGATGATCGCCAATGGCGGCGGAGAGCATATCTGGCGCCCGCTGGCCAATCCGCGCGAGCTCCAGCTCTCGGCCTTCGCCGATATGGGGCCCAAGGGCTTTGGCCTGATGCAACGCGCCCGCACGTTTTCGGACTTCGCCGATCTCGAAGCGCTCTATCACCGCCGCCCGGGCCTGTGGGTCACGCCCGAAGGCGACTGGGGCCGCGGCGCCGTCACCCTGGTCGAGATCCCCGCCGATCTCGAGATCTACGACAACATCGTCGCCTACTGGCGCCCCGCCGCCGCCTTCGCCGAAGGCGGCGAACAGACCCTCGCCTACCGCCTCGACTGGGGCGAGGCCCCCGCGCCGGGCCATACCCTGGCGCAGGTCCTGAACACCCGCATCGGCGCCCGCCCCGAAGGCGGCCTCGTCATCGCCATCGATTTCGCTCCCGCAGGCGGGCTGCCCGATCTCGACACCATCGTGCCCCTGATCCGCGCCAGCGCGGGTGAGACGACGGGCGGCCTGCTGCAGCGCAACCCCGATACCGGCGGCCCGCGCCTGGCCTTCACCTTCCGCCCCGGCGACGCGACGCTCGCCGAATTCCGCGTCCAGCTCAGATCCCAGACGGATCCCCTCTCCGAAGTCTGGCTGTACCGATGGACCGCATGACGCCCGCCCCCGGCTGGGACCCGGTCCGCTGCGCGATGCCGCCGCGCGCGCCGCTCGCCATGCCGGTGCAAAGCTTTCGCGCCGCGCCCCCGCGCCCCGCCGATCCCCAGCGGCAGATCTGGCGCTGGGCCGTCTTCGCGCCGGCCATCCTCGCGACGATGGGGCTCGCCGCCGCGCTCACGCTCTGGCTGTCGTCCAACGGGCTGATGGCGGTCGAAATCCTGCTGACCGCCCTCATCGCGACGACCTTCATCTGGGTCGCGCTCTCGGTCTCGACCGCCGCGATCGGGCTGATGGCCCGCCGCCAGCGCCAGCGCGGCCCGCTCCCCGAAGGACGCCTCTCCACCGCGCTTCTCATTCCGATCTACAACGAGGATCCCCGCGCAGTCACCGCCAATGCCCGCGCCATGCTCGAGGCGCTGGCCCCCAGACCACTGCCCGGCGAAACGGCGCTCTTTTTGCTGTCGGACACCACCGATCCGGCCATCGCCGAGGCCGAATGGCAGGCCGTCCAGACCCTGCGCCGCAACGCGCCGCTTCCGGTCCATTACCGCCGCCGCACCACAAATACCGACCAGAAGACCGGCAACATCGCCGACTGGATCCGCCAGAACGGAGCGGCTTGGGATGCCATGCTGATCCTCGATGCCGACAGCCTGATGTCCGCGCGCACGATCCGCCGCCTGATGCGCGCCATGGCCGCCGATCCGCAGGCCGGGCTGATCCAGACCGCGCCCGCCCTGATCGGCGCCGATAGCCTCTTTGCCCGGCTGCAGGCCTTCTCCAACATGGCCTATGGCTGGCTTCTGGCCGAGGGCCTGGCGCTCTGGTCGGGGGACGCGGGCAATTTCTGGGGCCACAACGCGATCATCCGCACGCGCGCCTTCGCCGCCGCCTGCGGCCTGCCGAACCTTTCGGGCCGCACGATCCTGTCCCATGACTTCGTCGAGGCCGCCCTTCTCAGACGCGCCGGATGGCATGTCCGCTTTCTGCCGGGGACCGGCGGCTCATTCGAGGAAACGCCCGCCCATCTCGTCGACCATGTCCTGCGCGACCGGCGCTGGTGCCGCGGCAACCTCCAGCACCTGCGCCTGATCGCCGCCCGCGGCCTGCACCCCATTTCGCGTTTTCACCTCTTTCACGGCGCGATGAGCTATCTGCTCTCCCCGCTCTGGTTCGTGCTGCTGCTGACCTGGGCGCTGCTCGGCACCTCCGAGGCGACGGTGCTGACCTATTTCAATGCCGAAAACCCGCTCTATCCCACCTGGCCCGAGCTGAACGCCCCCGGAGGGCTTGGCTTTCTGATCGCCCTTTACGCCACGCTTCTGGCGCCGAAACTGATCGGAGCGGCAGTTATCGGCACCAACCGCGCCGCGCGCCGCCGCTTTGGCGGGCCCTCGCGGCTTGCGGCTTCGACCGGGATCGAGATCCTGCTGTCCATCGCCTATGCGCCGATCCTGATGATCCAGCAGATGCAGGCGGTCCTGCGCGCGATGCTCGGCACCGGCGCCTGGAGCCCGCAGCATCGCGGCGCGCAACGCTACCGCGCCGTCACGCTTTTGCGCTTTCACTGGGTCGAGACGATCCTCGGCGCGCTTTTGACCGCAGGCCTTGTCGCCGGTCTGGTCTCGCCTTGGCTGCTGCCGATCGCGGCCAGCCTGCTTCTGGCCGTGCCGCTCTCTGCCCTCTCGGGCGTCAGCCTTGGGAGGGCTCCGGCCTGGCTGCGTCTCGATACGCCGCAATCGCTGCATCCGCCTCGCATCGCCAGGGCTGCAGCACAGCACCGGGCCGCACAAGACGCCGCGCCCCGGCCGATCCCGGCCATCGCCGCCGAATAACCGGCCCTACCAGGCACAGGGGAACCAGAGGCGCCGGGTCAAGCCCGGCGCACCTTGGCGCCTAGAGGGCCTCGACCCAATCCAGCGCGAAATCGGCCCATCCCCGCGGCACAGTATGCCCGCCCGGAAAGATCGCCAGCTCCAGCGCGCTTCCCTCCGAACACTCCATCCAGGCCCGCCGCAGGTAATAGTCATCCGTCACGAACCGGTCCGTATCGGGACGCGACTGCGCGCAACCATTGGTCGCCCGCCAGATCTCCATCGCGTAAAAGACATCCCCCTGAACGACGGCATCCGCATCCTGCCAGCTTTCTCCGCGCAAAAGCCGCCCTTCCAGCGGCACCGTCCCGTCGGTCCAACCATGGGTATGCAGCAGACGCACCGGCCCTCCGCAGGAGGCCATATCCGGATGCGGACGCCAGAAACTGCCGCCCACCGGCAGATATGTCGCAAAGGTCTCGGGCGCAGCGCAGGCCAGATAGGTCACCATCGACCCGCCGATGGAAAAGCCGCCCAGCGCGATCTCTTCGATATCTACGCCGTGACGGGCCGCATCGTCGCGCACGCGTGTCAGAAACCCGACCTCGTCGCGCCGCTGCGCCCTCTGGGGATGAAACGACCAACTGCGCCCGTTCGCCCCTTCGCGCGGCAGACCGTCCGGCGCAATCACCGCATATCCCCGCGCCAGCGCCGCCTCGACCAGGCCGCGATTGCGCAGCACGCCCTCGCCCGAACTGCCCCAGCCATGCAGGAACATCAGCGCCGGCAGCGGCCCATCCGCCTCGTCCGGCAGGACGATATGATACTGCCCGCCCTCGATCTCGCAGGCCGTCTCCTCCCCCGCGCAGCCCGCCAAGGCCGGCGATGCACCCGCAAGTCCAAGAGCCGCCAAAAGCCTCAAAAGTCGCATCATCTCGATCCCCATGCCGCAGGCGTCCCGGACCTGATCCGGGACCTCTTGCCCTGCCTTACCACCAAAACCGGATCCCGCCGCCTAATTCGCAACCTGAACGACTGGCAGCCCCCGCGCGATCCAGCCAGGGCCCGCGCGCGAGCCCAGCATCCCTTCCGGCACGTCGATGACCTCGTCCACGCCCGCCTCGCTCAATTGCACCGTCACCCGGCGCGAGCGGACTCCCCCGGCGCAAATGATTGCAACGGGCCGCCTACCGGCGACCTCGCGCAGCCGCGCCACGAAATCCTCGCGCCGCATATCAAGCGGCACCGCGCCCTCAGCGATGCCGGTGGCGCTCCACTCGTCCGGGCGGCGGATATCGACCAGCACGATCTCTCCGGCCAGCGCCGCCTCGCGCGCCTGAGGCGGCGTCAGCTCCGTTTCGGCCTGTGCAGGCCGCGAAACCCCCCAGACAGCCGCCGAACCAAGGAGGGCAGCGCCCCCTCCGGCCAGCACCGTCCGGCGATCAACCATCAACCGGCGCCTCCGAATTGAACTGAGGGATCGCCCGATCCGACGCCGCATCCGGCTCAAGTCCTGTCCAGTTGCCTTCGGAAAGCGTGAGATTTCCCGGAATGTCTTCCTCCCAGAAGGTCACGACATTCTCGGTGATGTTCAGATACAGCCGGTCATCGACGATCCGCCACAGATTGGGATTGCCCGGCACCTTGCCGCCTTTGGCCACACCGTAAGCGCAATGCCCGTCATAAGCGGGCGCGTAGAAGTCAGGATCGGCCAGGAACCGGTCCCGGTTCTCCTCGCTCGCAAAGGCAAAGACCGCCCCGTTATACTCCGCCGTGATATCGGCCCGTCCCGGAATGCCCTCCGGCTGCGATTGCCCGACCGGCGCCTGCTCCAGATCGCGATAGGCGACGACATCGTATCCCGAGACCGCAAACCCGGTCCCGTCGACGAATTGCGGACCGGCCAAAGCGGGAGAGCCGACAAGAACAAGCCCAAGGGCCGCGGCGCGAAGAGATGACAGCATGACAGGTGCACTCCTGAGAAGATTTAGACTGGCCGCACCCTACCGCCCGCGCCGCATCGCGATAGCCCCGCTCGCGCGCTCGTGACCGCCCGCGATCAGGGCAGCCGCCGCCGAAGCAGCGCCCGCGCCAGCCGCCAGAGATAAAGCCCGACCATCCCCGCCACGATCACGCTCGTCACCGGGTTCAGCCAGTCCTTCACCAGATCGTACTGCGCCTCCAGGATATAGCCCGCGGCCGTCAGCAGCGCGGTCCAGATCGCGCTCCCCAGCGCGGTCAGCACCAGAAACCGCCCTTTCGGCATCCCTGCCAGTCCGGCAGGCACTGAAATGAACGTCCGCACCCCCGGGATCATCCGCCCGAAAAAGATCGCCGCTTCCCCGTGCCGGTCGAACCAGCCCAGCGCTCGGTCGATATCCTCCTCCGAGATGGTCAGCCACAGCCCGTGCCGCTGCACCAGCCGCCGCAACCGGTCCGCGCCGATCGCAGAGCCGATCCAGTACCACAGATAGGCCCCCGCCGTGGCGCCCGCCGTCCCGGCCAGCACCACCAACCACAAGGGCATCAGACCCTGCGCAGCCTTGAAGCCCGCAAGCGGCATGACCAGTTCCGACGGGATCGGCGGAAACGCATTCTCCAAAAGCATCAGCGCGAACACCCCGGCCGCGCCACCGGCCTCGATCCAGCCGGAAATCAGATCAAACATCTGGCCTAACCCACCGAACCGCGCCCCGGTTCAGTCATGATCCGAACCTGCCCTCTGAGCCTGAGCAAAAGCAGCCCGCCCGCCACGCCAAGCCCTACGACCAGCCCGGCCCAGACCCCGACCGCGCCATAGCCCATCCGCGCGCCCAGCACATAGCTCGCCGGGATCCCGAGGCCCCAATAGCTGCCCACGGCAAGCCACATCGGCACCGCCGTATCATGCAGCCCGCGCAGCAGTCCCAGCGCCATGACCTGCGCCGCATCGGCGACCTGAAAAAGCGCCGCCATGAAAATCAGGATCACCGCCATCTCGACCACGGCGGGCGCCTGCGGATCGGCGCCATCCAGAAAGATCCACGCAATCGGGCGCGGCAGCAGCACGAAAATCAGAACCGTCAGAACCGCAAAAACGCCCGACAGCGTAAACGCCGTCACGGCGCCGCGCATAAATCCTGTCCGGTCGCGCCGCCCATAGGCGTTCCCGGCCCGGATCGTGGCCGCCTGACTAAGCCCCAGATGAAACATGAACGTCACCGACGCCGCCTGCAGCGCGACGCCGTGCGCCGCCAGTTCGACCTCGCCGATCCATCCGACCATGATGGCAGCGGCGGCAAATAGGCCGACCTCGCTCAGATAGGTGAGGCCGATTGGAAAGCCGAGCCGCGCCACCTTGACCAGCGCCTGCCGGTCGATCCGCCAGAGCCGGGCGAAAAGCCGCTCTGCCGCCAGCACCCGGCGCGTATAAAGGACCAGCGCCGCCGCGCCGAACAGGTTCACCCCGACCGAGGCCAGCGCGGATCCGGCAAGGCCCAGCTCCGGCACGCCGAACCGGCCAAAGATCAGAACCCAGTTCAGCCCGACATTCAGCACCGCCGAAGCGACCGTGACCAACAGCACGATCTTGGTGCGCTCCACCCCGGCCAGCGTGCTCCGCATCGTCAAAAGAACCAGCGCGGGGGCCATGCCGAAGGCAGTGATCTGCAGGTAAAGGCCCGCCCCATCCGCAAGATCCGGCGCCTGCCCCATCAGCCGGAACAGCGTTGGTCCCATCAGCAGGACCGGCAGGATCAGGAGCGAGAACCCGATCGACAGCCACAGCCCCATCCGCGTGGCGCGGCGCAGGGCGGTCGTGTCGCCTTCGGTCGCCGCCGTCGCGACAATCGGCATCACGGCAAAGGCAAAGCCAGCGCCAAGAAGAAGGATGGCGAAAAAGATCGACTGTCCCAGCACTCCGGCGGCCAAGGCGCCAATATCGTACCAGCCCAGCATGACGACATCGGTGATCCCGATGCTCAGCTGCGCCAGCTGGCTGCCGATCAGCGGCAGTCCAAGCTCCATCAGCCGGGAGACGTCGCGACGATATGACAAAGGAGCGGCGGCCATATGTGCCACCTACGCCCGGCAGGCGGCCCCCGCAATCCGCGATCTGCGCCCTATCGCGCGCGCAAACGAAAAACCGCGCAGAGCACAAGCTCCGCGCGGTCCTAAATCTCTGGTCGTGTGACGCTTAGTTGGTGCCGGTGCCGGAACCGCTGTCGTCATCGTCGTCATCGTCGCCCGATGCGATCGCAGCGATCAGCAGGACGCCCGCAGCAACAGCAGCGATGGTGCCGAGGTTGCCAGCCGAGGAACCAGGTGCAGCGGCAACAACCGGCGCGACAGGCTCAACTTCGCCTTGGGGGGCAAGAAGACCACCCGCGCTCGAAAGGGTCGGGATAAGAAGTGCAGCGACAGCTGCGCCGGTGAGAAGCTTTTTCATGGAGGCCTCCTTAGTGGAATTACGTGCTCTCGATCAGAGATGTAGCAGGCAAATCGCGAAGCGCAAAGACATTCGTCTCAAAAGGACGATTCTGTGGCAGAACTGACGATAATTTCGACCGATCTTCTTCTATTTCTAGGCGAATCCGGCGGGGAATGGCCCCGATCGGCAAAGAACAAGACTGCGCGGAGTTTAGGATAAATATCTGATTCGGCTTCGGAAAGCGTCGATCCGGCGGGTTTCGGTGCCGAAATCACGTCGCATATCGCACCCCGATCCACCCGGTGAACCGGCCGCCGACCCGCCCAGTCCAGCTCGCCGGCAAACGGCGGATTTTTGCCCGCACGCACCGCTCGCCGCTATGTCATTTCACATCCAGACCGCCTTGAACGGGGCATCGAGGGCCGCTCAAGACCGTCCGACACGTAATCTCGACCTGCCCTTGCGATTGTCTTTCCTTGAAGGCGGCGACCTGTTCTATTGTCGGCAAAACTGACTCCAAGTCAGAACAAGAAAAACGAGCGGAGCACAGACATGCCAGACGACCTTCTCGGCGGCCATGATCCCGAAAAGTCCAGATCCCAGGCCTATGACGCCTCCTCCATCGAGGTTCTCGAGGGCCTCGAGCCCGTCCGCAAACGGCCAGGCATGTATATCGGCGGCACGGACGAACGCGCGCTCCACCATATGGTGGCCGAGGTGCTCGACAATTCCATGGACGAGGCCGTCGCGGGCCACGCCACCCGGATCGAGGTCGAGCTTCACGCCGACCACTCTGTCACCGTCCGCGACAACGGACGGGGCATCCCGATCGACCCGCATCCGAAATTCCCGGACAAATCCGCGCTCGAGGTCATCCTCTGCACGCTCCACGCGGGCGGCAAATTCTCCGGCAAGGCCTACCAGACCTCCGGCGGCCTCCACGGCGTCGGCGCCTCCGTCGTCAATGCGCTGTCGGACGCGATGACCGTCCAGGTCGCCCGCGATCGCCAGCTCTTCGAACAGCGCTTCTCGCGCGGGCTGCCCCTCGGCCCGGTGGAACAGATCGGTGCCGCCCCCAACCGCCGCGGCACCACCGTCACCTTCCACCCCGATGCCGAAATCTTCCCCGATCCGCGCTTCAAACCCGCCCGCCTGATGAAGATGGTCCGCTCCAAGGCCTACCTCTTTTCAGGCGTCGAGATCCGCTGGAAGACCGCGATCGAAGCCGAGGGGGTGCCCGCCGAGGCAACGTTCCATTTCCCCGGCGGCCTCGCCGACTACCTCGCCGAAACCCTCGGCACCGCCACGACCTATGCCGACGCCCCCTTCGCGGGCAAAGTCGACTTCCAGCAGAAATTCGGCGAACCCGGCTCCGTCGAATGGGCGATCAACTGGTCCCCCGTCCGCGACGGCTTTCTCCAGTCCTACTGCAACACCGTGCCCACCCCCGAAGGCGGCACCCACGAGGCGGGCTTCTGGGCCGCCATCCTCAAGGGCATCCGCGCCTACGGAGAACTCGCCAGCAACAAGAAGGCCGCCCAGATCACCCGCGAGGATCTGACCACCGGCGCCCAGGCCCTCGTCTCCTGCTTCATCCGCGAGCCTGCCTTCGTCGGCCAGACCAAGGACCGCCTCTCAACCGAGGCCGCCGCCAAGATGACCGAAGGCGCCGTGCGCGACCGCTTCGACACCTGGCTCGGCGCCGACCCCAAATCGGCGGGCGCCATCCTCGACTTCCTCGTGCTGCGCGCCGAGGAACGCCTGCGCCGCAAGCAGGAGAAGGAGACCGCCCGCAAAACCGCCACCAAAAAGACCCGCCTTCCCGGCAAGCTTGTTGACTGCTCTTCGAACACTCGCGACGGAACCGAGCTCTTCATCGTCGAAGGCGACTCGGCAGGAGGCTCCGGCAAGGGCGCGCGCGACCGCAAGACACAGGCGCTCCTGCCGCTCAGGGGCAAGATCCTCAACGTCCTCGGCGCCGCCTCCTCCAAGCTCGGCCAGAACCAGGAGATCCGCGACCTCTCCGAAGCGCTCGGTTGCGGCATGGGGACCAAGTTCCGCCTCGATGATCTGCGCTACGACAAGATCATCATCATGACCGACGCCGATGTCGACGGCGCGCATATCGCCTCGCTCCTGATGACCTTCTTCTTCACCCAGATGCGTCCCATGATCGATGCGGGCCACCTCTATCTGGCCTGCCCGCCGCTTTATAAACTGACGCAAGGCCCCCGCCGCGCCTATGCGCTGAACGAGGCCGAACGCGACGCGATCCTTGCGCGCGGCTTGGGCGGCCCCAAATCGAAAGGAGGCGGCCAGATCTCCGTCTCCCGCTTCAAGGGTCTGGGAGAGATGGACGCCAAGGACCTCAAGGAAACCACGATGGACCCGGCGACCCGCAAGCTCATCCGCGTCACCGTCGCCGAAGACCACCCGGGCCAGACCGGAGATCTCGTGGAACGCCTCATGGGCAAAAAGCCGGAACTGCGCTTCCAATACATTCAGGAGAACGCCAAGTTCGTGGAGGAACTGGACGTCTGACGTCACATCGACCGGTCAGATCAGTGACAAAGCTCGGGCTCGCGCGAGACACCCAATCTGCTGACCCAAGTGTCCATCTGCCACGGCTTCATGCGACAGCCTTGCAAATGATGTCGAGCGAGGTCGGCTTTCCCAGGAACCACCCCTGACCGCGATGCACGCCGATCTTGCGCAGCGTGGTCAGCTCGGCCTCGGTCTCGATGCCTTCGGCAACGATGATCGATTGCTGCTCGGCCGCGAAATGCACCATGGCTGCGGTGAGCGAGCGTTTCGCGGTATCCGTTTCGATGCCCGAGGTCAGCGACATGTCGAGCTTCAGGATATCGGGCGAGAGCTGCACGATTTGCTGCAAACCGGAATAGCCCGCCCCTGCATCGTCGATCGCCAGCAGCAAACCGTCCGCCCGCCAAACCCGCAACTCTTCGTTCAGAGAGGCGGGATCCTCGATCGCATCATGTTCGGTAATCTCCAGAACGATCCGGTCGATCGGGCGACCGCTCAGAACTTCGCGCAAGCGGCCCGATGCGGCGGTCGCGGGAGACGCGTTGACCGACAGGTAAAGATCGTCCGGCAGATCGGCGAAAGCCTCAAGCGCCCGGTCGATGGCCGCCAGTTCAAGGTCCAGTCCCAGTCCGACCGTTTCGGCCTCGGCGAACCAGATATCGGGCGAGCGGTAAGGCTCTGGCCGGAACCGGCAAAGCGCCTCGAACCCCGAAGGTCGAATGCTGTCAAGGTGATAGATCGGCTGGAAAACAATATCGAAATCGCGCTGAGCAAGGACGCTCCGAATGGTCGCGGTCTTGGCCTCGCGCATCGTTTTTTCGTTAATCGCCCCGTTGACCTGATCGGCGCACAAATCGGCAAACATCTCCATGATCGACAGATCACGCATGTTCAGCGATGGGTTGGGCGTCGGCGACAGACAGCAGAACATGCCGTAAACGCTGCCATCCTCGCGGCGGATCGGCACGCTGACATGGCTTCCGATCGGAACCTGCGCTGTAATCGGCATCTCTGCCGTCATCGGAATCTCAGCCGTATCAGTAATCAGGGAGGGCAACCGCCCTTCGACGATATGGCGGCAATAGACATCATCGAGAGATCTGCGATCCCCTGGTTTGACCAGATGCTCCAGCCCCGGCGCATCCACCGCCCGAAAGATCGTATCACTGCCTTGTATCTCCGACAGATAGGCAACCTCCATGCCCAGATGTTCCCGGACACTGGACAGCGCGCGCTGAATGATATCTTCCGAGGAGCGTTTGCCGGTGTCGAGGATCATTGTCTTTCAACGTTATATCGGTTTGCCACTTCGCCCGTCAGTTCAAGCAAAGGCGGGTTAAAATAAAATTACGGCCTCCCCGGCCATTTCCGGAAAATCCTCTCTATCAAAAAGAGCCAGCGCCACAGGGTGGGTGATTTCACCCACCGCATCTTCTCACTCTTCCCGTCCTGCGCGCCCCGCGTTCGAGACTGAAATCGTCCACTGGACGATTTCCGAGACGTCTCTCACCCCGCCAACACCAACGCGCTTCACATATCCTCGCCAATCGGCAACTCTCCCCTCAACCGAAAGGCACCCTCCATGCACCACGCGCTCATCATGCTGGCCGCCGGGATCGGGATCCCGATCCTTGCCGCGCTCAATGCCCGGCTCGGCAGCAATATCGGCGCGCCCGCTGCCGCGGCTCTGGTCCTCTTCACCGTCGCTCTGGTCGCCACCACCGTCGTTACCCTGATCACCGGTCCGCAGGCCCTGACCCGCATCGCTAGTCAGCCGCCGCATCTTTTCGCGGCCGGGCTGCTCATCGCCTTCTACGTGCTGACGATCACATGGATCGCCCCCGTCTTCGGCGTCGGCAACGCCGTCTTCTTCGTTCTGCTGGGACAGCTCATCTCAGCAGCGATCATCGATCATTGGGGCCTCTTCGGCGCCCGCCCGGCCGAGCTCTCGCCGATCCGTATCCTCGGCCTTTGCGTGATGGCCGCCGGGGTCGCGCTCACGCAACTGGCGGGGCGCGGCCCCTGAGCGCGGTCACTCCTGAACGCTCTCCAGCCACAAGGCCACGTCCAAGAGGCCCTTCTCCGTCACGATCGTCTGACCGGACGGCAACTGATGGGACACCGGAACATCCTCCAGCAGCATCCCGAAGGCGGGCATCACCCCGCTATGGACCAGCTCCGGATCGCGCCCGTCGATCTGGCGCAGAACCCGCTCCATCGGAAAGGTGCCGTCCCCATTGATGCGCAGCATCGTCAGATCCGGAACCGGGACGGTGAGGATCTCGGCCATTGGCCCGTCCCCCCGGGCCACCTCTCCGTGGCAGGACGAGCAGAAGACGAAAAACGTCCGCTCCCCTTCCACCAGATCCTGTGCGGCCGCCGGTGCGGACAAAAGAAGTAGTGTCAAAATCCTGAGCATATCGAGGCCCTCCTTTGCCAAGAGCCTACCCCCGATCTCCCTCCTCCGGCTTGAGCCAGATCAATCCATAAGCCGCAGCTTATGGGTGCAGTTTGGGCTTTCGCAACTGTTCCCAAGACCGCAACAATCAAGCATCACGATGGGGTATTCCTCACGCAACACCGCCGTACGCAAGTATAACGATCCGCTTTTGCGCCATCGCCTCCTCCCATATGCCGACGCAATGCCGCCCGGATGCCGCAGGCCCATTTCGGCCGTTAACCAGAGCAAACCGACTCAAGACCGCGATGGCATCAAGGCCACTTTCCGGATCAACAGCGCCCCGCCGGTCTCAACCCAAGCATCTCCCGAGCCTCCTGCGGGCTCGCAACCGGGCGCTTCTGAGCCTCGCAAATCTCCACAGCCCGCCGGACCAGCGCCGCATTGGACGGAGCCAACCGATCCCGATCCAGCCGCACATTGTCCTCCAACCCCGTCCGAACATGGCCCCCGCCAGAGATGGCCCATTCGTTCAGGGCAAGCTGCGCGTGCCCGATCCCGGCGGCGCACCAATGCGTTTCTGCGCCGAACAGCCGCTTCACCGTTTGAACGTAGAAGTCGAAGACGGCGCGGTCCGCGGGCATCGCATTTCTCACGCCCATCACGAACTGCACGTAAGGTATCTCTGCAATCTGGCCGTTCCGGTACATCTCGGCCGCTTTGAAAATGTGCGATAAATCAAAGGCTTCAATCTCCGGCTTGATGCCATTTGCCATCATCTCTTTCGCGAGCCAGTCGACCAGATCGGGCGGATTGTCGTAGACACGCGCCGGGAAGTTATTCGATCCGACTGAAAGAGAAGCCATGTCAGGTCTAAGAGGCAGCATGCCGCCGCGCTCCTGTCCCGCGCCGGACCGTCCACCTGTAGAAAACTGGATGATCATGCCCGGGCAGTGTTTCTCGATCCCGTCTTTCAGGGCAGCAAACGCCTCCGGATCGCTTGAGGGGCTCTGATCGGCGTTTCTGACATGCGCATGAACGATTGACGCGCCAGCTTCAAAGGCCTCCTGCGTACTCTCGATCTGCTCGGACACCGTGATGGGCACGGCGGGATTGTCTGTCTTGGTTGGCAATGAGCCAGTGATCGCCACGCAGATGATACAAGGTCTCGTCATTTTTCCGGAGCCGGCACAATATCGTGTACCCCTTCATAGAAGGGACCGGCGGAATATTCGCGCGCAATCGGCTCTGGATTTTCGATCAGATCAAACTTGGCGAGCAGGCTTTCTTTCACGCCAAAGACCGCCTCTGAGCGAATATATTCGTCATCAGGATCGAAGATATGAGTAATGAGCGTTTCATAGTCTTGCGCTTCGCGGTCGTAATGCAGATGCGCCGGTCTGTAAGGATGAAACCCCATACCTGACAAGAGCTTGCCCAAAGTTCCGTGATCGGGGATTGGATAGAACCTCGGTTTTGCGCCTCAGAAATGATAGCGGTCGTCCTCCCCGGTTCGGAACATGCCCCTGAGGTTGAAGTCAGGCTGCATCCCCTTTTTCTGCATTGGATCGACGCCCTCTGGAAGCTTCGGTCGACATGGTCATTCAGATCTAGACTGATGGTCTCTCAGGATGGCTCTGAAGGATTTCTGAGCCGCTTAGTCTTTCAAGCAGCCAGCGACCAGCCGGCCCCGGGGTTCGGTCAAATCGATGCGCCGCGTGGATAACTAGATTGCCGGCCTGTGGATCGTCTTCTGCAAGATCCAGAGCCACGAGGCGCCCGTCCGAGAGCGAGGCCTCGATCATGTGGTCTGGCATCCTGCACCATCCGAGACCCGCATGCAGGAAATCGAGCCGTCGCCCCAGGTCGACGAACCGCCAGCGTCTTTCTGAGAGAAGGCCATAATTCGCATCTGTGTCGCCCGAAGGATCGGACAGGACCAGTTGTATATAAGGGGCCAGATCGTCTCGGGTCAGCGGCCCATCGATCCTGGCCAGGGGATGTACTGGCGCCGCGACGGCCTTCATCGCCATCTGCAGGATCGGGCGGGCCAAAATATCTCCTGGCACCGCTGGCAGCAACAGGCAGATCGCTAGGTCCGTGGTGTCGAGACGCAAGCGCCTGAGCGCACCGCCTAAGCCTTCGGTCGAGAAGGCAACTGGCAGATCGGGAAAGCGGCTGCGAAGCTCTCGCAATGCATCCGTCAGACGATCGCTCGGCACTAAGGGATCTACCGCGAGCCGAAGTTCCGGCTCAAGTCCGCCGCGGATGCCACCGGCCACGGCTTCGAAACGCGCGGCGCTCGACAAGACGAGACGGGCCTGTGCCACGAGGGTCCGTCCCGCATGCGTCAGCGTGGGACGATAGCCGCTCCTGTTAAATATGGTGACGCCCTGAACAGCTTCGAGCCCCGCGATGGACTGACTGATGGCTGACTGCGCACGCCCGAGCGCGCGCCCGGCAGCGGAGAAGCTGCCGGTATCTGCAATGGCGACGGGGATCCTAAGTTGATCGAGGGTCAGCGTACCAATCAATCTCCATCTCCATCTCCTTTAGCGGTGGAGACGATCGTTATTTCATCACTCCCGCAGAGCAAGGGCAATCTGTATCGATTGGATCGACATCTGCATTGGAGCCTTGAAATGACCAAACTTCTCGTCGTTGAAACCAGCCCGCGCGGAGATGCTTCGGTCTCGCGCATCATGACCAAACGTTTCGTCGCGGATTGGCGGGCGAGACATCCAGGCGGCACGGTCGTCAGGCGCGATCTGGCAGAGACAAAGCTTACCTTCGTCACGGCATCTTGGCTCGAAGCATATTTCACCCCGCCCGATCAGCACACCCCCGCAATGAGCGAGACCCTCGCTCTGTCGGACGAACTGGTGGCGGAACTGCTCGACGCCGACGAGATCGCCATCGGCACGCCCGTCTATAATTACAATGTTCCCGCAGCCTTGAAGGCTTGGATCGACCATATCGTCCGTAAAGGTCTGACCCTCGGGATGGATGGCTCGGGACTGTTAACCGATAAGAAAGCGGCGGTTCTGATGGCCTCCGGAGGTGTCTACACCGAGGGCTCGCCCATCGACGACCGCGACATCGCTACGCAATATCTCCGGGTAATCCTGAATGCGATCGGGATCGATGACATCACCATCGTCGCAAGAGGCGGGGCAAGGGCTGTCGATCTTGGCGAAATCACGATGGAAGCCTTCGTCGCCTCGCTGAGCGACGAGATCAAATCGGCCGCCGCGTAGATGCGGCCGCGGCTCGGCGGGGCGTTGAGAAAACATCCATTAACCCGACCGTAGCCATGGCGCTCCAGGACGATTGATCCGCGCATAGGAGGGTGCTCGATGCTACTTACGGCCAAGATACTGCTGACGATTGCCACATTGGGCTGTAGCGCCATCCCGACAGTCTTCGACTGGAACGCATCGCACGCCACCAAGCCAGCGTGGACGGGACATGCGCGTTACCATGTCGTGTGGTGACTCTCGAGCGACAATCTCCTAGCGCTTCTGTCGCTCACCTGAGCCTTCTTCACTGAAGTTTTGCGCCTTTATGGTTGGGCGACGGAGGATCACGATAGCGACGAAGCGTTGCAAGCCGGGAGAGATTGATAGGAAGCTGCGGCAGGTGAGGGGCTCGTTGGGCAGGGAATGGCCTGCGTGGATGCGAGCCGCGAAGGACGCATTCTACGCCAGCATCGCTCGACGCAGCGCAAGGTGCCGCGGGGCCGAGCCGATGACGACCGGCGTGTCACGGGCATGATCGAGCTGGCTTGCCAGTATGGCCGCTACGGCGACCGCCATAGGCCTCGGACCGATCAGGGCCATACTGGCGAACCGGCGGGAGGGGCTGAACGTGCCAATGAGCCAGCCGAGGAAAGATAGGCTCTGGCTGAACGACGGGTCTTGTGCCCGGTTGCGACCCGAGTATCGGACCCACGTCTGGAGCTACGACGTCGTGCCTTGCCGGACCGATGACGGCAAGGCCCTCCGGACGCTGAACATCCTTGACGAGTTCAACCGGGAATGCCTGGCGGTCAAGATCGAAAGGACGCTCACCGCAACCAGCGTGATCAACGCGCTGAGTGCCCTGTTCCTCCTGCGCGGAGCATCCGCCTACATCCGGTCAGATAATGGCGCAAAGTTCGGTGCGCAGGCGATGCGCGACTGGATCGCTGCCATCGGTGCCAAGACGGCTCATGCCGAGCCGGGATCGCCATCGGAGAACGGCTATTGCGAGAGCTTCAACGCCAGGGTCCGCGACGAGCTGCGCAATGGCGAGATCTTCTGCAGTCTGCGGGAGACCAAAATCCTGATCGAGCGATGGAGACGTCATTACAGCACAAAGAGGCCCCACAGCGCTTTGGCTTATCGCCCACCGGCCCCGAAAGCATCGTCCCAATGGACCCAAGGCCGGGCAGGCCCTAACACTTAAATTGAACCATCTAGGGGGCTGAACAACTTGACGAAGAGTTTCTTCGTCAAGTGCTATATCAAGCCCTCAATCTTCCTGACCTTACAAGTTTTCATTGAAACGGGCGCGACAACGTAATGTCGTTGACTTTGGCATGCTCTGCTTCAGGGGATAGCGCTCTATCCGTTCCGCTGAAAGAGCGGCGGCGCAAACTTCAAACTGCAAGACTTGGCAACTGCCAATGACATATTACCAACAAAGGCACGCGATGCATCGTCTGACACTGAAACGACACTTGATCTTTGTCGCCGTGTGAAGAGGCTGAGTCCTAATCGTTGGCGAAGCTTTGCTCGTCTTTCCAAGAAGGCTACAGCCACAGATTTTGTTTCGTCTGATGATCTCTTCTTGCTCACCGAATTTTTTCCAATAAGGCTTACCATACCCCTGTGGTTTTCTTGGCGAATGAACCCGAGCAGGCGAACAGCATGCTCTGTCTGAGCTTATACACGTCGGTCGAAGATATCGCTTCTATGTCAGGTGAAAAAATAACGGCAAAAATATCTAGAAAACTAAGCCCTCTCCGCAAAGTCCGAACGAATGTTAGCCCCTCGATGATACCGCTTTGGAAAGCCCTTGGCGAGCTACCAGGGGGCTGTCATACGAGAAACTAGAAAATTACGCCGCTCAAATCGTGAACGACCATGCTTTAAGGCACGGCTCACTGACATATTCTTTAAGTCTCGCCTGAAGTATTCCGAGCCAACACACGTCGAAGAGAAACTTTCTTCTGTTTTTAAGCCCTAGCGACGTCAACCTTTGCGACCCATTTAACACTGCATATTGGGACAAACGACCCAAGATAGCCCGTAGTTTTAAAGATGACAGGCTCGGAGAGCTAGCACAGCGTATAATCCACACTGCATGCCGATCTTCCCTACCGTCCAAGATAGTCGAAAGATAGATATCGATCTCGCAAACCGCCTGATGCTTTCAGACGCCAAGCCGCCATCTGTGGAGCAGGCTTTAAATGAGGTCGAGGAGCGACTTGCATCGTCAAAAGATAGCCCTTACGGCATTTTGACCTTGGAAGGTTAGGTGGCATTCCTTGCTGAACGTCGATCGAAGGTTAGGGCTTTCATAAAAGCACGATGAGTACCAGCTCTTGGAAAAAGCAAATGTATTTTGGTAGCCCACAACGAATGCGCTGTGTGGATGGCTTCTGCAAGGCAAGCCTTTTTGATCTGATTTGTGCGTTTGTGAGAAGCAGTCATTTGTCCGGCCTGTTTGCGCGGTTTTGACCGCTGGCTCGCATGGGTTCCACAAACTAGGTCCCCTTACGGTTTAGCAGGCTTTGACGCCTGGGACATTAGGCGGGGTGTCCTGGTTTTGGCGGCTGACTTGTGCACCGTCATCTTGCGGGTCTTGCTAACTCTCTGTTGCTTTTTCTCAGGCTGCGGCACTTGGGCTGTAAGGTTCGTTGCGGGTAAGCACCGCTCAAACGATGTGGGCAGTCTTGTTGGACATGGCGACTGTCGCGACACGGGCGGGTTTGCGCTCTAACAATGACGTCAGCCATTTTCTGGCGCGCTCCGGATAAGATCGGGTTTGTCAGACCAATGGTATCATGCCGACGACAAGAAACGACCGCAGATACTGGTCGCCCATCTTTGTGATCCTGCCCAGTTTTTCTTTGCCGGCCCGGATTTGTTCGCGGGTGTTAGACCAAGCCAAGCTGCGAACTCTCGACCATTATGGAACTGATGCCCGCCACCGATGCTGGCGATGGTGGCAAACGCCGTCACCGCGCCAATACCAGGGATCGTAGGCAGGAGACAAACACGCGCATCCTCTCTTGCGAATCGCCTAAAGCGGTCTTCATACCAGCCAACCCATTGATGCAAAGCCATAAGTTGCTCGTACAGGTTACGGACCACCTCAATGGCGATGTCCGGCAAGTCGAGCACTTCACTAAGGGTGATGTTCTCGGCCAACCCGATGACGCAGGCCAAGGCCCCTCGGGATAGGGCTCCAATTCCGCGAAGAAAGGTAGAAACTGCTTCCGCCGCAGCGGCTTGTTGAACACCACTTCCTCGGTGGCATTGATCCCATGAACTTGGAAGACGTTCTTGGCCAGCTTGCGGAGGTTCTGGGCGGTGGCGGCGAGGAGGCAATCGTCGTTTGCGTCGCATAGCCCAGCTAAGCAAAGGCGTCCCAAGTCCAGTATGCGTTTGAGGTAGGCAAAGAGCATTTCGACTTTCGTTCTGAGCCTTGCTGAGATCCTGTGCTGGAATATTCCGCGGAGGGCGAGGGCGACGTCGCGGGCATCCTCGTGCTCTTCGCGGGTAATCTTGCGGCTGTTCGCCTTGGGGCAGCATTTGAGTCTAAACGGGCATGCCTGGCAGGCGCGTTTGAGAGCTTGGTATTTGGCAGCCTCTTTGCCGGCTGGGCCGCGATTGGAGTCTGGTAATTGCGGCGGAACTGCTTCAATGCCTCACCTGCAGGGCAGATGTATTGGTTGTTCTCAGCATCCCACTTGAAGTCGGCGCGAGACCGGGTGCCATCCGTGCAGCCTGTTTTGTCGATCACCGGGACGTGGGGCGCATTCTTAGGATCTACCGACCAGCCAAGCATTGGGGCGAAGCCGCGGGCAGTATCGGCAATCAGCCGTTCGGGGTGCAGATCGCACTTCGTCTTCACCCGGTCCAGCAACGTCTTTGTTGATCCGACCTCGGTCTGCCGGGTCGAGCGGGTGGCTTCGACATCAAGGATCACGCCATGATCAGTATCAACGAGATAGGTGCCGGAATGAGCAAAGAATGCGGGGCCTTTGCGCGCTGCGGTCCACTGGCTTGCGGGATCAGAGAAGGACATGAACTTAGGTGGCACGATTGTCGCCACGCCGAACGCTGCTTCGTCTGGGGTTCGAGATAGTCCCTTACGGCGCGTAGTGCAGCTTTGGCATCAATGGCCATGCGCTGGCCGCTGACCAATCCTTCCTCAATGCAGCACGCTACCGTCGACTCGAACACAGGACGCAGCAGCTCGCTCTCGCGGTAACGACCCTGTCGTCTCTTGGAGAAGTTAGAGTGTTTCGGCATGCGATCGGTCAAATCGAGGCGGCAGAACCAGGGATAAGCAAAATTCAGATGAACCTCTTCGCAAAGCTGCCGTTCGGATCGGACACCGAAGCAATACCCAACTGGCAGCATGTGGATCAGCAATTCAGGATCGACAGAGGGGCGGCCAGTGCGACTGTAGAAATCCGCGAGATGCGTGCGAATGCTGGTCAGCATCTACCAAGCGCTGAATTGACCGCAACAGGTGATCTTCTAGAGTATGACCTTCCAACAAGAACTCGTAAAAACAGCGTAGATTTTGCTTCCTACCTCGATCCCATCATCGCAAATCCCTCCCTATAGAACGAATTGAATCAGCGACTTACTGATCAATAAAGGAAGAGCTTTTCAACAGAATAGGCCTGAATTCCAGCACCCCTCTAGTTGAAGTGCCATTGGTTCAGCTTTCAAGTTTGGCTTCACCAAACAAGAAATCACCAATGGCAGTTTTATGAGGACATAATGGCAATTCCTGAGGTCAAAATGGCAAAATAATGGATATGTCCACAGGCACTCCGCGCCGCCTCAACCACATTTCGAAAATCCACAATTTCCGCAAGTCACGCAGCCTTCTACCATTCTTAGGTCGAAGCTTCCGCAAGATGCACATGCCGCGCCTCGCGGCTGGCTGGCGCTCTCTGCATGGGGATCGGCCTTAAGGCCCAGCCCCTCGCCTTCGAGAAAGCCGATGGCAACCATGTGCTGCTCGATCACTCCGCCGATTGCGGCCAGGATTGATGGGATATAGCGCCCCTTCATCCAGGCGCCGCCACGGGGATCGAAGACGGCTTTGAGCTCTTCGACGACGAAGCTGACATCGCCTCCGCGCCGGAAGACGGCAGAGATCATCCGGGTGAGGGCAACCGTCCAGGCAAAATGCTCCATGTTCTTGGAGTTGATGAAGACCTCGAACGGGCGGCGGCGGCCATTGAGGATGACATCGTTGACCGTAATGTAGATGGCATGCTCGCTGTCGGGCCATTTGAGCTTGTAGGTGTGCCCTTCAAGAGCGGAGGGCCGGTCAAGCGGTTCGGACATGTAGACGACCTCGCCGCCCATTTCCGCCTGATCGCGTGCGGGCTCGGCGATTTCGTCGGGTTTGTCCTCGGACACGGTCAGTACGGATCCGGTGACAGCGTTGGGCCGGTAGGTCGTGCAGCCTTTGCAGCCTTGATCCCAGGCCGCCATATAGACATCCTTGAAGGCCTCGAAGGAGATATCTTCGGGGCAGTTGATCGTCTTGGAGATGCTGGAATCGATCCATTTCTGCGCGGCGGCCTGCATGCGCACGTGGTCGAGCGGCGCCAGGGTCTGCGCGTTGACGAAATGCTCAGGCAACTCGGCATCGGCCCCGTGTTTATCGCGGTAAAGCTGAACGGCGTAATCGACGACCTCTTCTTCGGTGCGTGATCCGTCCTTTTGAAGGACCCTGCGGCTGTAACTATAGGCGAAGACCGGCTCGATCCCTGAGGAGACGTTACCGGCGTAAAGGCTGATCGTCCCAGTGGGTGCGATCGAGGTCAACAGCGCGTTGCGGATCCCATGCTCGGCGATGGCCGCACGCACGTCCTCGTCCATATGCTCAAGCGATCCACTGGCGAGGAAAGGCTCGGCCTCAAAAAGCGGGAAGGCCCCCTTCTCGCGTGCCAAATGCGCTGACGCCAGATACGCGGCGCGCGCGATCCGGTGCATCCAGCGCTCGGTCTGACGCGCCGCCTCTTTTGATCCATAGCGCAGACCCAGCATCAAAAGGGCATCGGCCAGCCCCGTCACACCAAGGCCGATGCGGCGTTTACTCCTCGCCTCGTCCTGCTGCTGGGGGAGAGGAAAGCGAGAGGCGTCGACGACATTGTCCATCATACGCACGGCCGTGGCGACAAGCTCTTCAAGCGCGGCGTCGTCTATCTCGGCGCCGTTTTCGAACGGGTCCGAGACCAGTCGCGCGAGGTTGATCGAGCCTAGCAGACAGGCCCCGTAGGGCGGCAGGGGCTGTTCGCCGCACGGATTAGTGGCCGCAATCGTTTCGGCATAGTTCAGATTGTTCATCTGGTTGATGCGGTCGATAAAGATCACGCCCGGCTCGGCGAAATCGTAGGTCGAGCGCATGATCGCGTCCCATAGTGTGCGAGCCTTCAGGGTCTTGTAGACCGTGCCATCGAAGACGAGATCCCAGTCCGCATCGGCCTTCACCGCCTCCATGAATGGATCGGTTACAAGGACGGAGACATTGAAGTTCCGGAGCCGCGCGGGATCGGATTTGGCCGTTACGAAATCCTCGATATCGGGATGATCGCAGCGCATGGTGGCCATCATCGCGCCGCGGCGGGCGCCGGCGGACATGATCGTGCGGCACATCGCGTCCCAGACATCCATGAAGGAGAGCGGCCCGGACGCATCGGCAGCCACGCCGTGCACGATCGCACCTTTCGGGCGGATGGTCGAAAAATCGTATCCGATCCCGCCGCCCTGCTGCATGGTCAGGGCCGCTTCCTTCAGCCCATCAAAAATGCCCGCCATCGTGTCGGGAATGGTGCCCATCACGAAGCAGTTGAAGAGCGTGACCGACCGCTCCGTACCGGCTCCGGCCGTGATGCGGCCAGCCGGCAGAAACTTGAAATCTTCGAGCGCGGCGTAGAATTTCGGCTGCCATTCGGAGGGGGTTTCCTCGACTTTGGCCAAGGCCGTCGCGATGCGGCTCCAGGTATCCTCGACCGTCTCGTCATGGGCCGTGCCATCCGCCGCCTTGAAGCGATATTTCATATCCCAGATGGTCTCGGAAATGGGCGCGGCGAAACGGCTCATGGGCAGGCTCCTGGCAGGCGGCGGGGCAACCAGCAATACGGGCTGCGACCCTTTGGGTCAATTGTGAAGATCGCGAGAATCGGGCTATGATACCTCGATATATGGGGTCTCTATGACAGATTTTATCCACATGCAGAAGCTTTCGGTCGGATCCGAGAGCGTCGAGAGCCTGATCGACTGGCAGCAAAACCGCTCGAAACAGCGGATCGGCGGGCGATATTATCATCAGACGCGGATGTGGCCGAAGCGGGTCGATGAGATCCTCGCGGGCGGGTCGATCTACTGGGTGATTGCGGGCGTGATGCAGGCCCGTCAGAGGATCATCGGGTTCGAGCCTGTGACCGGGACCGATGGTATCAGCCGCTGCGCGGTCGTTCTTGAGGATGAGGTGATCCGAACCGAAGCGGTCCTGCGGCGCCCCTTTCAGGGATGGCGCTATCTCAAGCCGGAGGACGCACCGCGCGATCTGCCGAAGGGCCGCGATGCGGAAGCCGGCATTCCGCCCTCGCTCAGCGCCGCATTGGCCGAAATCGGAGTGCGCTGAACCAGAGGCCCCGGCTCAAGGCCGGGGCGCGTTGCCGCTAGAGATCCAGCATTGTGCGGAATTGCTCAAGAGCGGTTTTCTCATCATCCGACAGAGGCGACGTAAGGCTGCGCCAGAGCGTGGCCTGACTTTGCAGGATCGGAGGCTCGTCCAGCGGGCGCAGGTGATTGGCGGTCAGTGTCTCGCCGGTTGAGGTGATGTCGGCGATCGCCTCTGCCGTTTCCGCTGCGACGGTACCCTCGGTTGCGCCTTGACTGTCGACGATCTGGTAATCGGCGACGCCCTGCTCTTTCAGCCAGGCCCGGGTCAGACGGTGATATTTCGTCGCAATCCTGAGCCGATGGCCATGTGTCGCGCGAAACTGGGCGGCCACGGCGTCCAGATCATGCGCCGTCTGCACATCGGTCCAGGCCATGGGAACCGCAAGGATCAGGTCGGCCTGGCCAAAGCCGAGCCGCGCCTCTTCGGTTACGATCCTATCGGGCGCGGCAAGGCGTTCATGGATCAGGTCTGTCCCGGTGACGCCGAAATGCAGACGTCCGCGCGCAAGTTCGCGCGGGATCTCGGAGGCGGAAAGGAGCAGCAGATCGAGGCCGTCGATCCCAATGGCCCGGGCGGCGTATTCCCGATCTGCGCCGGTCTTTTCAAGGGTGATGCCGCGCACCGCGAACCAATCCATCGTGTCGGCCATCAGGCGGCCCTTGGACGGAATGCCGAGTTTGAGTGTCATTGCGCCGCCTCCAGCGCCAGATCGGGGCGAATGACCCCACCAACGGCAGGCAGCGCCCTGCCCTGTCCCAAAAGCCGGGTCAGCGCATCATAGCGCCCTCCGGTGGCAACCGGCTGGAGGCCGCGACCGGGGGACAGACCGAAGACGAAACCGTCGTAATATTCAAGAAGCGTGCGCCCAAAAGTGGTCTGAAACGGCAACCGGGCAGGATCGACGCCAAAGGACAGGAGAGCCTCAAGGCGCGCCTCGAGCCGGTCTGCCGCGGGAGAAAGATGTGAAGTTTCCCTGGCCAGGTGGCGCAGGGCCGCGAGGGCGGCGGGCGCGGTATCGCGGAGGGCAAGGATCGCATCGAGCGTGTTGCGATCCTGCGGAGTGAGCGCCGGGGTCCGCGCTTCTTCGGCGAGCGCTTCGTGGCGGGCTTCGATCTCGGCCGCGCTGCGCTTGCCGATCAGCGGCGCATCTGTCGCAGGGACCTCCTTGGCCGGTGTTTCCTCACTGTAGCGGGCGAGCAGAGCGCGGAACCTGGCGGGTCGCCAGATGTGCCGCTTGAGCGCCTGTTTGCGCGCCTGGGTCGTGGAAAGCCCGTCGATGGCGGCGGTTAGAACGCCGAGATCCCCAGTCGAGGGGGTCAGTGGCCCAAGCGCATCGCGAATAATGGCAAAGGCCTCGGCATCCGCCTTGGCCGGGTCGGACCGATCGAAGATCTCGAAGCCGATCTGCAGGTATTCGGCAGGGCGGTCCGGATGATCTTCCTGACGGCGGAAGACCTCTCCGGCATAGGTGTAGCGGGCCGGATCGGCGCCGTTTTCCATGTGCCATTGTACCAGCGGGACGGTGAAGTCTGGACGCAGCATCATCTCGCCGCGCTGGGGATCCTGCGTTGTGTAGGCCCGGGCGCGGATATCCTCTCCGTAAAGATCGAGAAGGGTTTCGGCGGGCTGAAGGATTCCGGTCTCGAAGGGCTGGGCGCCACGGTCCGTGAAATGGGCAAGAAGGCGCGCGGCCTCGGCGCGGATAGCGGGGGCGGTCATGCTATTGATGCCGCTTAAGAATCTTCTGCACTTCTGCCACCAGGTCCTCTGCCGGAACCTCGATTTGCGAAGGATTGTCTTTCCATTCTTCCAGCGTCGCCGTCTCCGAGAGTTCGGCCCCGAGGATCAGGTCCTTGATCTGGACGACGCCCCGGGCGGCCTCGTCCTCGCCTTGGATGATCGCGGCGGGGCTTTCGCGTTTGTCCGCGTATTTCAACTGGTTGCCGAAGTTTTTGGGATTGCCGAGGTAAAGCTCCGCCCGGATCCCGGCATTGCGCAGATCAGTGGCCATGGCCTGATAGTCAGCCAGGCGGCTGCGATCCATGACGGTCACGACGACCGGTCCGCGCGCCCCGGTCTTGACGCGGCCCGTGGCATGGAGAGCGGCGAGCAGACGGTCGACGCCGATGGAAATACCTGTGGCGGGGACAGCCTGACCAGTGAAGCGCTTGACGAGATCATCGTAGCGCCCGCCCCCTGCAACAGAGCCGAACTGCCGGATTTGTCCTTTCTCATCAGTGACTTCGAAGGTCAGCTCGGCCTCGTAGACGGGACCGGTATAGTAGCCGAGACCGCGAACCGTGGCGGGATCGATCAGAATGCGGTCGGGGCCGTAGCCTTGGGCCTCGAGCAGAGTGGCGATCTGGGCGAGTTCCTCTACCCCGTCCAGGCCGATCTGGGCCGTGCCGACGATCTCGCGAAGGCAGGCGACGGTCTCTGCTCCGGTATCGCGGCGCGCCTCGATGAAGGCCATGATCGTGTCGGTCTGCCCAGGGGATAGTCCGGCCCCCTTGGTGAAATCACCGCTCTCGTCCTTGCGGCCTTCGCGAAGCAAGGCGCGCACGCCATCCGGACCGAGCCGGTCGAGTTTGTCGATGGCGCGCAGGACGATCCCGCGCTCGGTTTCGTGGGTTTCCGAGAGACCGGCGGCCTCCATCACGCCGTTGAGGACCTTGCGGTTGTTGACGCGGATCACGTACTGACTGCCCAGCCCGAGCTCTTCGAACGTGTCGGCGAGCATGGCGCAGATCTCGGCATCCGCGGCCATCGACGCCGTCCCAACGGTGTCCGCATCGCATTGATAAAACTGCCGAAATCGCCCCGGTCCCGGCTTTTCGTTGCGCCAGACCGGGCCCATCGCATAGCGGCGATAGGGCATCGGCAGGTCGCCCCTGTGCTGGGCGTAGACGCGGGCCAGCGGCGCGGTCAGGTCGTAGCGGAGGGCGAGCCAGTCGCCGTCTTCCTCGCCCGGTTCTTGGAAGGCGAAGATGCCGGCATTGGGGCGATCCACGTCAGGCAGGAAGGAGCCCAGCGCCTCGACCGTCTCGATGGCGGGGCTTTCTAGGGCATCGAAGCCATAGCGGTGATAGACCTCGGCGATGGTGCGCAGCATCTCGGTGCGGGCGGTGACCTCGGCGCCGAAATAGTCGCGCAAACCGCGCGGGTTGGCCGCTTTGGGGCGGGGCTGTTTCTTGACTTTGGCCATCGGGATGCCTTCCGGATCGTGCGCGAGCCGTCTAGCGTGGGGCTGCGCGGGGGGCAACAGTCGCCGGGCCAAGAGGCGGCAGGCGGCAACGTAAGGTGTTGATATGACAACGGATCTCATCAAGCTGGAAGAGCGGATCGCGGAGCTCTCGAAGGTCACCGATGATCTGAGCGCGGTCGTGGCCCGTCAGGACGCCGAAATCGCGGTCCTGCAACGACGGGTTCAGATGCTGATGGAGCGGGAGGCGGGCCGCGAAGCGGAGGGCGGCGGAGGCGTGGTTCTGGGCGATGAACGCCCGCCGCATTACTAGCGGTCAGTCGCGGCGCTCGCCCTCGTCCTCGGGCGGTTCTATAATGATATCAGTCTCTTCATTCGGTTTTTTCGGTCGTTTCGCGATCCGGGACTTGGACGTCAGATAGAACGCGGCGACGACGACAATTCCGATGAGAAGCGTGATGAGGACGATATCTGTCATATCGGAACTCTCTTACCTGACCGTGGCATATTGATGACCAGGCCCCTATTGCTCAAGGGAAGAGGCGATCAGATTTCGGTTATGAATGAGGAACTCCGCCCAGGTCTCGTTCGTGGCGAAGCGCTGATAGGCGATGATGAAGGTCGCCTGATTTTCCAATCGTGACAGACGCTTACCGCAAGGTTTGCCTGTCCCGACGCCACAGGTGGCGCGCTTGATCACTTCATAGGCGGTGTCGGTGGGGCTATAGGGAACGGACGCCGGGGTGGCCTGATACCGCACGAATTCATGGGCTCCGGGAGTGCCGGTCGTCACGAGGGCGGCCATGAACTGGCGAGGGCAGCCATCGGTGAAACCGGTCAGGAAGAAGGGGCGCATCCGCGTGCTTTGGGGGTCGCTGTCATAGAGCGTAACCCCTTGACGTGTATCGGGAAAACGGCCGATCTTGGCGGCATCGCGGGTGACGTCCATGCCGCATCTGCGCACCATCTGGCCGAAGGCCGGGGCGGCTCCGGACGGCAAATCGATGGTGTCGGCGCCCTGAGACAGGCGGGTCACATCGGCGGCAGGGTCGCACGCAGCAAGAAAGCCCAGCAAAAGCAGGGCACCCAAAGATCTGATCATGTCGGTCGTCCAGCAAGAACAATGACTTGTGATATCGCGCCGGGGCGGGCTTGGCCATTGCGACGCCGCGGCGCGGGGCGGGATCGGCGGAGTGGCGCTGCCATATATGAACGATCCGTAACCCCTGCACCGGGCTGGCCGGCGAGGACCGCGGCGAATCAGAGGTTAACGCGTTGTTTTGCGGGACATCGGCGTGGCGGCATCCGGTCGGAGTACCGTCGGCATCCGGGAGGAGGGAAATCGCCGAGAGACGAGCTTAACCAAGCGGGCGGTGGTGGCCCGCGCAACACTTTGTGGGGCTTGAGGACAATGGTTCGTCTTTGGCGTGATTGTTCAAAAAAATTCATAAGCCGTGACTTATTGATCGAAAAGGCTCCCCCGGGCCCGCGCAGATCCCGATCTCAGTCCTCGCCCAAATCGTCGAAGAACGGATCCGCTTTCGGAAGATGGGACCATGCTGTCGCGATGAGGTCGTCCAGCCCCGAGAAGACCGAGCTGACCCGGGCGCGGCGACCGGAATCGAAAAAGAGATGATATTCGAGCGCATCTTGCGCGTAATGAACCCGCGTAATCTCGGCCCAGCGGTGTTTGACCGGGCGCAGTGTCCAACCGATGACTGCGAGCTCATAGTCGTCATAGGTGACGCGGGCGCGCAGGATCCAGATCAGGATGTAGAGAAAGAGAGCCGCGAACACGGCGGCGAGACCCTGCAGGGGAGGATGGGTCATCGTCAGGGCGGCCCAGATGAAAAGAGCGGTCAGGGCGACGCAGGAGATCGATCCGATCCAGAATGCCCCCGGTTTCAGATAAAGGATTCTCCGTCCGCCGATGACGTGATCGGTTCGGTCGCGCCCGCGCAGGGAGAGCCAGGTCAGACCGCCGATGAGGGCGATGTTCGCACCGATGGGCAGGACGATCTGTAGACCGATGGATCGCCAGCTTTCCCGGCTCGAGAGCAAATCGATAAACTGCGTCCGGGCTGCCGGAAAAGCCAGCGCGACCCCGATTACCGCCAGAAGAAGGAGAAGAAGGCCGCCCCAGACGAGCGGTTTGACGGATCTGCCCATACGCTTCACCTTTCGATTTGACGTAAAGTCGATGAGATCGCGATCGATCCAGGCAATTTTTAGGCTATCGGGTTGTTTAGGCTCGAAAATGAGAGGATGTGGCCGGGCTGTCTCGCCTCTTTGCGCCGGGGCCCTCGATAAAGCGATGCGACGGCTGTTCCTGCCTAGATCGCGCGCTGTCAGGCGAGAGGCCGAATCGGGGCCTTACGCATCCTCGACCGCCACCACTCCCGGCAGGGATTTGACGGCGCCCTTGATTTGCGGATTGACGGGGAAGTTTTGGCCGGTTTCGATCTCGACCTCTCCGGGGAGGGTGTCGTCCATCAGGACGAGGATGATCGGGCCCTTGCCCGCGCGTTTGACGGTTTGGGCCGCCTCTTCGAGGACATGGGCGATGGTCGGGACGGCTTCGGGGTTGTCGATGAAGACGCGCAGGCCGCTGCTGCCCGCTTCGGCAACGGCGGTGTCGATGGGCGAGACGGAACGGCCGAGGAGCTTGAGCTGCTCGGCCTCCATCGTGGCCTCGACCTGCAGGACGACCTGCGCGCCGGTTTCGAGGTAATCGCGGGACGCCTCGAGCGTGTCGGAGAACATGGTGACTTCGTATTGGCCGGTCGGATCGGAGAGCTGGACGAAGGCGAAGCGGTTGCCGCGCGCCGATTTACGTTCCTGTCGCCCGGCGACGGTGCCGGCCATCTTGAGGATCGCGGGGCCTTTTTCGGCGCGTTTGGTCACCTCGTCGAGGGTCATGACCTGCTTGCGCTTGAGCGGGGCCATGTAATCGTCGAGCGGGTGGCCGGAGAGGTAGAAGCCGATGGCCTGGAATTCCTCGGCCAGACGTTCGGCGGGCAGCCAGTCCTGCACCGGGGAGAGGCGCGGCTCTGGCAGGTCGTCGCCCGCCTCGCCGAAGAGCGAGGTCTGGTTCGAGCCGCGCTGGTCGTGAATGGCGGCGGAATAGGCGGTGAGCGCGTCGAGGCTGTCGAAGATGCGGCGGCGGTTGGGGTCGAGCTGGTCGAAGGCCCCTGCCCGCGCCAGCATTTCCAAGGGCCGCTTGCCGACGCGCTTGAGATCGACGCGGCGGGCGAGGTCGAATACGTTGACGAAGGGCTTGGGGCCTCTTGCTTCGGTGATCAGGCGCATCGCCTCGACCCCGATATTCTTGAGCGCGCCAAGCGCGTAGAGGAGCGTGCCGTCCTTGACGGTGAAGGTCGCGTCGGAGCGGTTAAGGCAAGGGGGCTGCCACGGCAGGCGGAGGCCCTTTTTGACCTCTTGAAAGTAGATGGCGAGCTTGTCGGTGAGGTGGATGTCGCAATTCATGACGCCGGCCATGAACTCCACCGGGTGGTTCGCCTTGAGCCAGGCGGTCTGGTAGCTGACGACGGCATAGGCGGCGGCGTGGGATTTGTTGAAGCCGTAATTGGCGAACTTGTCGAGGAGGTTCCAGACCTCCATCGCCTTCTTTTCGTCCACGCCGTTGTCCTTGGCGCCCTTGAGGAATTTCGGCCGCTCGGCGTCCATCGCCTCCTGGATCTTCTTGCCCATCGCGCGGCGGAGCATGTCGGCGCCGCCAAGGCTATAGCCCGCCATGTCCTGCGCGATCTGCATCACCTGTTCCTGGTAGACGATGATGCCTTGGGTTTCGTCGAGGATGTGATCGACGAGGGGATGGAGCTTTTCGCGGTCCGAGATCCCGTTCTTGACCTCGCAGAACTTCGGGATGTTCTCCATCGGGCCGGGGCGGTAGAGGGCGACGAGGGCGATGATATCCTCGATGCAGTCGGGCTTCATGCGGCGGAGCGCATCCATCATGCCCGAGCTTTCCACCTGAAAGACGGCGACGGTCTTGGCGGCGGCGTAGAGTTTGTAGCTGGCCTCGTCATCGAGGGGGATCGCGCCGATGTCGTTTTCAGTGCCGGAGGCAGGCTCGTAAAGCTCGGTGCCGTCCGCGGAGCGGTGAATGGGGCGGGTTGCTGTGATCAGATCGAGGGCGTTCTGGATGACGGTGAGGGTCTTGAGGCCAAGGAAGTCGAATTTCACGAGGCCCGCCTGTTCGACCCATTTCATGTTGAACTGGGTGGCCGGCATGTCCGAGCGCGGGTCCTGGTAGAGCGGGACCAGCTTGTCGAGAGGACGGTCACCGATGACGACGCCGGCGGCGTGAGTGGAGGCGTTGCGGAGCAGCCCCTCGAGCTGCTGGGCGTAGGTGAGAAGGCGGGAGACGACCTCTTCGGATTTGGCCTCTTCGCGCAGGCGCGGCTCGTCGGCGAGGGCCTTTTCGATCGAGACGGGTTTGACGCCTTCGACCGGGATCATCTTGGAAAGGCGGTCGACCTGGCCGTAGGGCATCTGCAGGACGCGGCCCACATCGCGGACGGCGGCCTTGGAGAGCAGCGCGCCGAAGGTGATGATCTGGCCGACCCGGTCGCGGCCGTATTTCTGCTGAACATAGCGGATGACCTCCTCGCGCCGGTCCATGCAGAAATCGATGTCGAAATCGGGCATCGAGATCCGCTCGGGGTTGAGGAAGCGTTCGAAAAGGAGGGAGTAGCGGAGGGGATCGAGGTCGGTAATCGTGAGCGCATAGGCCACGAGCGAGCCCGCACCGGAGCCGCGGCCGGGGCCGACGGGGATACCCTCGTCCTTGGACCATTTGATGAAATCCGCGACGATCAGGAAGTAGCCGGGAAAGCCCATGCCCTCGATGATCTTGAGCTCAAAGTCGAGGCGTTTCTCGTACTCGTCGACCGTCGCGGCATGGGGGATGACGGCGAGGCGGGCCTTGAGACCGGCCTCGGCCTGGCGGCGCAGTTCCTCGACCTCGTCATCGGCGAATTTCGGCAGGATGGGATCGCGCTTGAATGCCTTGAAGGCGCAGCGGCGGGCGATCTCGACAGTGTTCTCGAGCGCTTCGGGCAGGTCGCCGAAGAGGGCGGCCATCTCCTGCTGGGATTTGAAATAGTGCTGGGGCGTCAGGCGGCGGCGCGGTTCGTTCTGGTCGACATAGGCGCCATCGGCGATGCATAGCAGCGCGTCATGCGCCTCGAAGAGCTCGGTCTTGGGGAAGTGGACGTCATTGGTGGCGACGATGGGCAGGTCCATCGCATAGGCCATCTCGAGATGGCCGCGTTCGGTGGGCTCCGGTGCGCCGTCCTCGCCGGGATGGCGCTGAAGCTCGACATAAAGGCGGCCGGGATAGATCGCGGCGAGGCGCGTCATCAGGCCCTGCGCCTTGGCGGTCTGGCCGAGGGTCAGGAGGCGCCCGATCGGGCCGTCCGGGCCGCCGGTCAGCGCGATGAGCCCATCGCTGTGGCCGGCGAGTTCGTCCAGCGTGACCTTTGGCAACTCGCCGCCCGCATCGAGATAGGCGCAGGAATTGAGGGCCATGAGGTTTTCGTAGCCGGTCTCGGTCTGGGCCAGCAGGACGATGGGTGCGGGCGGCTCGGGGCGCTTGCCGGGATCGGTGTCGAGATAGGCGACATCGATCTGGCAGCCGATGATCGGCTGGACCCCCGCCTTGACGGCCCCTTCGGAGAATTCCAGCGCGCAAAAGAGGTTGTTGCTGTCGGTAACGGCCACGGCGGGCATGTCGCCTGCGGCGGCGAGACCGGGGAGTTTCTTGACCGGGACCGCGCCTTCGAGGAGCGAATATTCAGTGTGACAGCGCAGATGGATGAATCGGGGGGGGCCGGTCATGGGACCACAATATGTGGTGTTGGGTGCCGGGGAAAGCGGCGGCTGAGGGTTGTCCACAGGAAATTTGCGGAAGGCTCAGGCGGGCTGGACGAATTCCAGGCGGTTGCCGAAGGGATCGCTGGCATAGAACCGGGTGAGGCCGGGCAGCGCGGAGAGATCCGTCACGTCGATCCCGGCGGCGATCAGCCGCTTGCGGAGCGCATGCAGATCATGGGTCGTGAAGGCGGGATGGGCTTTGCGGGCCGGATGAAACGGATCCTCGATCCCCAGATGCAGGCGCACGGTGCCGGTTTCGAACCAGAGGCCGCCGCGAGCGGCAAGGACTTTGGGCTTTTCAACCTCGGGCAGATCGAGATGGCCCGCATAGAAGGCGCGCGCGCTGTCTTCGCTTTGCGGAGGGATGGCCAGTTGGACGTGATGGAGCGCTGTGAGGGTCATGGGGGCTTTTGTAAGGGTGGTCAGGTAAGGCCGGTAGAGGTTTCCCGTGTGCGGGTCTTTGGACATGGGACGCTCCTCGTTCGGAGGCGGATCGTCTTGAGGAGGATCCTTGTCCCCTTTCTCACCGGTTTCGAGAGGAGTTGGGTCTTTGGCCAGCATATTTAGAGCCAGATGAAGCGGAGGGTGCGCGATTGGGACGCGGTCTTCTTCCGGGAGGCGTTAAGGTTAATGGCGGTTAAGGTTAACCCGGTGAGGGGATGGCGGGGATTGGGAGGGTGCCTGGGTCTGTCGGGGCGGGTGTTTGGGATCTTTTATTCGCGGATTGGCTTTGGGAGCATCCGCGGATTGGCTTTGTGGGACCTTCAGTGTCGCTGCGCTGCGTTCGGACCGGCGGCGCGCGCCGGCGCGAGGGAGGGTGCCGGCAGATGGGGCTGGCCGGATGCGATTTGGGCGCTGCATCCGGCCGGCGCCTTACCTTAGCCAGGCGCCGCCGGATGCGCAAAGCTGCCGGCAGTCATTGGCGTCGGCCTTTTCGTCATCGCCGAGCATGACGGAGAACGTGCCCGGCCCGGTGAAGCGGGGGTCGTCGCAATCGCCGTCATTGGCAAACTCCGAGCTGTTATTGCCGAAATCGATCGATCGGCACTCTGCCGGGGAGGATTGCGCGCGGCTGCGCACGGGACGGATCTGCTGCGCTTCGAACAGCCTTGCGCAATCGGTCGCGTCTTCCTTGATATTCACCCCATAAAGATCGCGCGCCATGCCCGCCCCCGCAAATCGGGGATCATCGCATTCGCCGTCATTGGCGAAGCGGCTGCTGTCGGTTCCAAAATCAACGCCATTCACGACAAGCGGGGCGCAGGCCGCCATACCAAGAAAAACCAGAGCATAAACCTTCGTCTTCATAATATGTCCTTTCCTCAGTCGATCGTCCGAACTCTCGGACTTGCGGGACATGCGGCCTCTGATTTGGGCCTCATTATGGCGGATTGCGCGAGTCTCAGGATGCCCGACATTTAGTCAAACCCTGTGATCTTTTCGCACCCCCGGTTCGGGCGGAGCCGGATCGAGCGGTCCGGCGGGCGTTTGACGCGATATTGCCAGCTTTGCCGCAGGCCCGAGCCTTGCAAAAGTCCGGGCGGGCGGGTTTGATCACCGAAGTCCGCCTTCTACGCCGCATCGAGGGCGGATCCGGGATGCATCTGGTAAGGCGGCGGGTTTTTCATGATGGAGGTCTCCTTTCGGCTGAACGGAGAGGATGTGCGGATCGAGACGCCGCCGACGGTGACGCTGCTTGACTGGCTGCGCGAGGCGCGCGGGCTGACCGGCACGAAGGAGGGCTGCAACGAAGGCGATTGCGGGGCCTGTTCGGTGATGGTCGTGCGGGATGGCGAGGCGGTGGCCTTGAATGCCTGTATCCTCTTCATGGGGCAGCTCGAGGGCTGTTCGGTCCGGACAGTGGAAGGCGTCTCGGGTCCGGATGGGACGCTGCATCCGGTTCAGGTGGCGATGGTGGAGCATCATGGGAGCCAGTGCGGCTTTTGCACGCCGGGCTTCGTCGTGACGATGGCGGTGGCGCATCTCAATGGGCGGCGCGATCACGCCGATCAGCTTGCGGGAAATTTGTGCCGGTGCACGGGATATGCGCCGATTCTGCGGGCGGCGGAGGCCTGTGAGGATGAACCGGTGCCTGACTGGCTGGCCGAGGAGATCCGCGCGGACGCCCCTGCGGGGGGAGGGGCGCGGCAGGCGGGGGAGGCTTTGAGGGCCGGGAGCGCGGGAGTGGTTCGCGCGTGGTCAGATTTGCATATTTTTGGCCAGATGAACGTGCCGGGGATCGGGGCGCGGTCGGCGGTGCGACCGTCGTCCGGGGACGAGTTGGCGCAGTGGTATGCGGCGCATCCGGAGGCGACGTTGGTCGCGGGGGCGACGGATGTGGGGCTTTGGGTGACGAAGGGGCTTCGGGATCTGGGAGAGGTCTGTTTTCTGGGCGGGTGCGACGATCTGAAGGGGATCGAGATCGGGCCGGAGCGGGTGCGGATCGGGGCGATGGCCACGGTCGAGGCGGTGCGGGAGGCCGTGGCCGAGCTGCATCCGTCCTTTGCCGAGATGCTGCGGCGCTATGGCTCGGTCCAGGTGCGGCAGGCGGCGACGCTGGGGGGCAATATCGCCAATGGCTCGCCCATCGGGGACGGGCCGCCGGCGCTGATCGCGCTGGGGGCGGTGCTGCATTTGCGGCATGGCGAGGTAAGGCGCCAGATGCCGCTGGAGGAGTTCTTTCTGGACTATGGCAAGCAGGACCGGGCGCCGGGGGAGTTCGTCGAAGCGGTGAGCTTTGCGCGGCAGGCAGACCGGCTCAGGTGCTACAAGCTGAGCAAGCGGTTCGATCAGGATATCTCGGCGGTGTGCGGGTGCCTGTCGGTGACGGTCGAGGATGGCGCGGTGTCGAGGGCGCGGGTGGCCTTTGGCGGGATGGCCGGGGTGCCGAAGCGGGCGGCGGCGGTCGAAGCGGCCTTGATCGGGGCGCGCTGGTCGCGCGAGAGCGTGGCGGCGGCGGCCGCGGCGGTAGCGGAGGATTTCGAGCCCTTGAGCGATATGCGGGCCTCGGCGGCGTATCGGCTGGAGGCGGCGCGAGGGATGATCGCGCGGTATTTTGAGGATCTGGAGGGCGCGCCCGTGTCGGTTCTGCAGATCGCTCCGGTGGCGCGGGAGGCGGCGGAATGAAGGACGAGGCTGCGGTGACGGGCGCTGTCGGGCGGGGGCTGGCGCATGACAGTGCGCGGCTCCATGTGACGGGGGCGGCGCGCTATGTGGACGATGTGCCGATGCCCGCGGGGTGCCTGTCGCTGGCCTTCGGGCTGAGCGAGGTGGCGCGGGGGCGGATCGTCTCGCTGGATCTGGAGGCGGTGCGGACGGCGCCGGGGGTCGTTGCGGTGATGGTCGCGGCAGATCTGCCGGGGGCGAATGACGTGTCTCCGTCAGCGCATGACGAGCCGCTTCTCGCGGAGGGTGAGGTCTTTTATGCCGGGCAGCCGCTCTTTCTGGTGGCGGCCGAGAGCCATCTGGCGGCGCGGGCGGCGGTGCGGCGGGCCGTGGTGGAGATCGAGGCGATGGAGCCCATCCTGACGGTGGAGCAGGCGCTGGCGGCGGAGAGCCGGTTCGAGGATGGGCCGCGGGTCTATTCGAAGGGCGATGTCGAGGCCGCTTTGGAGGGGGCGGCGCATGTGATCGAGGGCCGGGTCGAGATCGGCGGGCAGGAGCATTTCTACCTCGAAGGTCAGGCGGCGCTTGCCTTGCCGCAGGAGGATGGCGGGGTCGTTGTGCAATCCTCGACCCAGCATCCGACCGAGATCCAGCACAAGGTGGCCGAGGCTTTGGGGCTTGCCATGCATGACGTGCGCGTCGAGGTGCGGCGGATGGGCGGCGGCTTTGGCGGCAAGGAGAGCCAGGGGAATGCCCTGGCCGTGGCCTGCGCCGTGATCGCGGCGCGGACCGGGCGGCCGGCGAAGATGCGCTATGACCGCGATGACGACATGATCGTGACTGGCAAGCGGCATGATATCCGGGTGGAGTATCGGGCGGGCTTTGATGCGCGCGGGCGGATCCTTGGGGTGGATTTCACGCATTACATGCGCTGCGGCTGGGCGCAGGATCTGTCCTTGCCGGTGGCGGACCGGGCGATGCTGCATGCGGACAATGCCTATCTGCTGCCGGCCGCGCGGATCACCTCGCACCGGCTGAAGACGCATACGCAATCGGCGACGGCGTTCCGGGGATTTGGCGGGCCGCAGGGGATGGCCGGGATCGAGCGGGTCATGGATCACGCGGCCCATGCGCTGGGGATCGAGCCCGTGGAGCTGCGGCGGCGGAATTACTATGCGGAGCGGTCCGAGGGGGGCGCTGCCCCCCGCGCTGATGCGCCCCCCCGGCATATTTCCGGCCAGATGAAGGAGGATCCGCGTGAGGTGGAGATCGCAGTCTCGGGGGATGCGGCCTCTCGCGGGGCCGTGGGGCGGGTGCCGTCCGAGCGGGGGGGCGCCGTTCCTGCGGGCGGGCAGAACACGACGCCTTACGGGATGGAGGTGACGGATTTCGAGCTGGGCGCGATGACGGCGCGATTGCTCGAGACCTCCGATTATGCGGCGCGGCGGGCGGAGATTGCGCGCTGGAATGCGGCGAACGGGGTGCTGAAGCGGGGGATCGCCTTTTCGCCGGTGAAGTTCGGGATCTCGTTCACGCTGACGCATCTCAATCAGGCCGGGGCCCTGGTGCATGTCTATCAGGACGGGACCATCGCCATGAACCATGGCGGGACCGAGATGGGACAGGGATTGTTCCAGAAGGTCGCGCAGGTGGCTGCCGCGCGGTTCGGCGTGGCGCCGGAGGTGGTGCGGATCACGGCGACGGATACGGGCAAGGTGCCGAATACGTCGGCGACCGCCGCGTCGAGCGGATCGGATCTGAACGGGATGGCGGTGATGGCCGCCTGCGATGCGATCCGGGACCGGATGGCGGCCTGCCTGGCGGAGCTGTTTCAGGCGCAGGCCGCGGAGGTGGTCTTTGCCCGGGGGATGGTCCGGGTCGGGGTGGAGGAGATGAGCTTTGCCTCCGCCGCCAAGCTGGTCTACGAGAACCGGGTGAGCCTGTCGGCGACGGGGTTCTACAAGACGCCCGAGATCCGCTGGGACAGGATCAAGGGTCAGGGGCGACCGTTCTTTTACTTTGCCCATGGCTGCGCCGTCAGCGAGGTTGTGATCGACACGCTGACCGGGGAGAACCGGATCCTGCGCACCGATATCCTCCATGATTGCGGCGCCTCGCTGAACCCGGCTTTGGATATCGGGCAGATCGAGGGCGGCTTCGTGCAGGGCGCGGGATGGCTAACGACTGAGGAGCTGGTCTGGGATGATGCGGGGCGGCTCAGGACCCATGCGCCTGCGACCTACAAGATCCCCTGCGCGTCGGATGCGCCGGATGTGTTCAACGTGGCTTTGTGGGAGGGGGAAAACCGGGAGGAGACGATCTATCGCTCCAAGGCTGTGGGCGAGCCGCCCTTCATGCTGGGGATTTCGGTCTGGCTGGCGCTCAGCGATGCGGTCGCGGCCTGCGGGCCGGGCTATCCGGCGCTGGATGCGCCCGCGACGGCGGAGCGGGTTCTGGCCGCGGTGCGGCGGGTGCAGGCGTGAGTTTCGATCTCGAGGCGCTGCGCGCGGCGGTGGCTTTGCATGGATCGATCGCGCGGGTCGTCGTGGCCGCCACGCGCGGGTCGGTGCCGCGCGAGGTCGGGGCGGCGATGCTGGTCTGGGAGGGCGGGCAGTCGGGGACGATCGGGGGCGGCGCACTGGAATATCAGGCGGCGCAGGCGGCCTTGGGCGGGCGCACGGGGATCAGCCGCCATCCGCTTGGGCCTGCTTTGGGGCAGTGCTGCGGCGGGGCGGTGACGCTGGTGACGGAGCTTTGGGATGCGCAGGCCCTGGAGGGGCTGGGCGGGCCGCTCATTGCGCGCGATCTTGAGGGGCGCGGCGAGACGCTGGCGGTCCGGCGGGCGCTGGACCGGGCCCGGGCGCGCGGAGAGACGGCGCCTGCCCTTGTCGATGGCTGGATGATCGAGCCGGTGACGGAACCCGAGCGGGAGCTTTGGATCTGGGGCGCGGGCCATGTGGGCCGGGCGCTGGTGCAGGTGCTGAGCCCTCTGCCCGGCTTGCGGATCACTTGGGCGGATACGGAGCTGAGCCGATTTCCGGAGAGGGTGCCGGACGGTGTGAGGGTGCTGGCGGTGGCGCATCCGGAGGATCTGGTGGAGCGGGCGCCGCGAGGGGCGGAGCATCTGGTCCTGACGTTTTCGCATGGTCTGGATCTGGAGCTGTGCCACCGGCTGCTGCGGCGCGGCTTTGGGCGCTGCGGGCTGATCGGGTCGGCCACCAAATGGGCGCGGTTCCGGTCGCGGCTTGCGGCGTTGGGTCATTCTCAGCCGGCTTTGGGGCGGATCGATTGCCCGATCGGGGATCCGTCCCTGGGCAAGCATCCGCAGCAGATCGCCATCGGGGTCGCGCAGGCGATGCTGCGCGCGCCCTCTGAAGGGGTGAAGGAGAAACGGGCGTGACGCTCTTTACGGCGGAGGGGCTGGACAAGGCCTACGGGGCCGTGCAGGCCAATGACGATGTCAGCTTTGCGGTCGCGGCGGGCGAAGTGCATGCCTTGCTGGGAGAGAACGGCGCGGGCAAGTCGACGCTGGTCAAGATGATCTATGGGCTGGTCGCGCCCGATGCGGGGCGGATGGAGATGGAGGGCGCGCCTTATGCGCCCGGGGACCCCAATGCCGCGCGCGATGCGGGCGTGGCGATGGTGTTCCAGCATTTCTCGCTCTTTGATGCCTTGAACGTGGCGGAGAATATCGCACTGGGGATGGCCGATCCGCCGCCGCAGCGGGCGCTGGCGGCACGCATCCGGGAGGTGAGCGAGGCTTACGGGCTGCCGCTGGATCCGGCCCGCGCGGTGGGCGATCTGTCGGCCGGGGAGCGGCAGCGGGTGGAAATCGTGCGCTGCCTCCTGCAGGCGCCTAAGCTGCTGATCATGGACGAGCCGACGAGCGTGCTGACGCCGCAGGAGGTGGAGATCCTGTTTGCGACGCTGCGCAAGATCAGCGCGGAGGGCACGGCGATCCTTTATATCTCGCACAAGCTGGAGGAGATCCGGAGCCTTTGCGACGGGGCGACGATCCTGCGGCAGGGACGTGTCGTGGCGCGCTGCGATCCGCGCGCGCGCACGGCGCGGGAGCTGGCGGAGCTGATGGTCGGGGAGATGCTTGAGCCGCCTGCGCGCGAGCGGCACGCGGCCGGGGACGTCGTGCTGGTGCTGGACGGGCTGTCGGCGCCTGCGCGGACGGCGTTCGGCACGCGGCTCGAGCGGATTTCGCTTAAGGTGCGGCGCGGCGAGGTGCTGGGGATCGGCGGGGTGGCCGGGAACGGGCAGGACGAGCTTTTGGCGGCGCTCTCGGGCGAGATGAAGGTCGCGCCGGGGATGGTCCGGTTCGGGGATCGGCCGGTGGGCGCCTTGGGGCCGGAGGCGCGGCGGCGGCTGGGGCTTTTATGCGCGCCCGAAGAGCGGTTGGGCCATGCGGCGGCGCCCGCGATGAGCCTGACGGAGAATGCGCTGCTCTCTGCGATGACGCGCAAGGGGCTGGCGCGGCGGGGCTTCTTGCGTTGGGGGGCGGCCAAAGGGTTCGCCGAAGAGGTGATCGCGGGGTTCGATGTGCGCGTGCCGGGCGCCTCGAGCGCGGCGCAGGCCCTGTCGGGGGGCAATCTGCAGAAATTCGTGATCGGGCGCGAGGTCCTGCAGGCGCCCGAGGTGCTGGTGGTCAATCAGCCGACCTGGGGCGTGGATGCGAAGGCGGCGGCGCAGATCCGGCAGGCGCTGCTGGATCTGGCGGCAGGCGGGGCAGCGGTCGTCGCGATTTCGCAGGATCTTGATGAGCTGATGGAGATCTCGGACCGGTTCGCGGCGCTCAATCACGGCCGGCTGAGCGCGCCGCGGCCCGCCGAGGGACTGACGGTCGAGGAGATCGGCCTGATGCTGGGCGGGGCGCATGATATGGATGTGGCGCATGTTTGAGCGTGCGGAATTTGCATATTTTCGACAAGATGAAGGATCGAGCGGGGGAAGGGGCGTTAAGGTTAATGGCGGTTAGGGTTAATGGGGACGTTTAACGGGACGCCGGAGGCGATCGGGCCTGTGAGGCGGGGCTCTCTCTTCTTGGGGATCGGCCGGGTTTCGATGATGGGCTGCCGGGGCGCCGAAACCGGGGCCGGGCTGGAGAGGTTGCATCGCGTCACGCGGTGGATCGGGACGGGATTCGGCCGGAGCTGGGCGGGATATCCGGTTTGGCCGTTGCGGGATGTGCGGAACGGCGAAGCGCTTGCGATGGGTGAGCGCGCTGCGCGCCGCGCCTCCTGCGAGGGGCGCGCGTGATCTCGTTCGAGCGGCGGGCGGTGCCGTCACGGGTGATGGCCTTTGCGACGCCATGTCTGGCGGTGCTGGCGACGATGCTGGCGGGCGGGTTGATGTTCGCGCTTCTGGGCAAGGATCCGGTGGCTGCGATCCGGGTGATCTTTTGGGAGCCGCTTTTCGGCGAGTTCGCCTTTTACTATCGCCCGCAGCTTTTGGTGAAGGCCGCGCCGCTGGTTCTGATCGCGACGGGGCTGGCTTTGGGGTTTCGGGCGGGGATCTGGAATATCGGCGCGGAAGGCCAATACATCATGGGCGCGCTTTGCGGCGCGGCGGTGGGGCTTGCGCTTTATCCGGCCGAGACGCGGTGGATCTTTCCGCTGATGGTGCTTTGCGGGGCTTTGGGCGGTTTTCTCTGGGCGATGATCCCGGCACTGCTCCGGGTGCGGTTCGACACCAACGAGATCCTCGTCTCGCTGATGCTGGTCTATGTGGCCGAGCGGCTGCTCAGCGCGATGGCGCTGGGCGCTTTGCGCAATCCGGAAGGGCGCGGCTTTCCCGGATCGCGGAACCTGTCGCAATGGGACGCCTCGGCCAATCCGGAGCTGATCGCGGGGACCGGCATGCATTGGGGCGTGGTTGCCGCCCTGATCGCGGTGATCTTCGCTTATGTGCTGCTCGAGCGGCATGTACTGGGTTTTCATATCCGCCTGTCGGGCGAAGCGCCCAAGGCGGCACGGTTCGCAGGTGTCGTGCCGGGGCGGCTGGTGGTTTTGTGTCTGGGGATCTCGGGAGCGCTGGCCGGGCTGGCGGGGATTTTTGAAGTGACGGGACCGGCCGGGCAGATCACCATCGGTTTCAACACCGGATACGGGTTCACGGCGATCATCGTGGCGTTTCTGGGCCGGCTTCATCCGGTGGGGATCCTGCTGGCGGGCTTGCTGATGGCACTGACCTATATCGGCGGGGAGATCGCGCAGTCGCAGCTTGGCCTGCCGGGAGCGGCGATTTCGATGTTCCAGGGGATGCTGCTGTTCTTTTTGCTGGCGGTTGATGTGCTGACGCATTTCCGGCTGAAGTTCGGTCGCAGCGAGGCTACGCCTGCGCTGAGGACGGAGGCGGCGGAGTAGATGGATCTGTCTGCGATCAATCCCGTTCTTTTAGTCGCCTCGCTGATCGTGGCGGCGACGCCGCTGCTTTTTGCGGCTTTGGGCGAGCTTGTCGTGGAGCGGGCGGGCGTTCTGAACCTCGGGGTCGAGGGGATGATGATCACCGGCGCGATCTGCGGTTTCATCGTCGGGGTCGAGAGCGGGAGCGCTTACCTGGGCTTTCTGGGCGCGGCTGCGGGCGGGGCGCTGCTCAGCCTGATCTTCGGGGTGCTGACGCAGTATCTGCTCAGCAATCAGGTGGCGACAGGGCTGGCGCTGACGCTGTTCGGGCTGGGGCTGAGCGCGTTGCTTGGGCAGGGCTATCAGGGGGTGAAGGGGCCGACGCCCGCGCGGCTCGATATTCCGGTCCTGAGCGATCTGCCGGTCGTGGGGCGGATCGTCTTTGGGCATGATCTGATGGTCTATGCGGGCCTCGCGCTGGTGGTCGCCGTCTGGTGGCTGCTGACGCGCAGCCGGGCCGGGCTGATCCTGCGCGCGGTGGGCGAGAACCACGATGCGGCCCATGCGCTGGGCTACAAGGTGGTGCGCGTGCGGCTGGCGGCGATTGCCTTCGGCGGGGCCTGCGCCGGGATTGGCGGGGCCTATCTGAGCCTTGTTCGTGTGCCGCAATGGACCGAAGGGATGACCGGCGGGGCGGGGTGGATCGCGCTGGCGATCGTGGTCTTTGCGGCCTGGAAGCCGTGGCGGGCTTTGCTCGGTGCCTGGCTTTTTGGCGGTGTGACCGTGCTGCAGCTCAATCTTCAGGCGGCGGGGATCGCGCTTCCGGTCGAGTATCTGTCGATGTCGCCCTATCTTGTCACCATTCTGGTCCTTGTCCTAATGTCCTCGGGTCGTGCGCCCGGCTCGCTGGGGCGCATCTTCCACAAGACGGGCTGAGCCCGCTTACACCTACAGGGGAAATTTGAATGTATCGCAGAACACTTCTTGGGGCGGCTGCCGCCCTTGGGCTGGCCGGAATGGCCTTTGCGCAGGACGATCCGGTCAAGGTCGGGTTCGTCTATGTCGGCCCGGTCGGCGATGGCGGCTGGACCTATGAGCACAACAAGGGCCGCCTGGCGGTCGAGGAGCATTTCGGCGATGCGGTCGAGACGGTCTTTGTCGAAAGCGTGCCCGAAGGCGCGGATGCCGAGCGGGTGATGACGCAGATGGCGCTGGATGGGGCTGATCTGATCTTTACCACGTCCTTTGGCTATATGGATGCGACCATCGCGACGGCCGAGAAGTTTCCGGATGTGAAATTCGAACATGCCACCGGCTTTAAGCGGGCCGATAACGTGTCGACCTATTCGGCGCGGTTCTATGAAGGGCGCGCCATTCAGGGCCATATTGCGGGCAAGATGACCGAGAGCAATGTGATCGGGTATATCGGGTCCTACCCGATCCCCGAGGTGATCCGGGGGATCAACGCATCGTACCTGCACGCCAAGGCGGTGAACCCGGATGTCGAGTACAGGATCGTCTGGGTCTACACCTGGTTCGATCCCGCCCAAGAGGCCGAGGCCGCGCGGACGCTGATCGATCAGGGCGCGGACGTGATCCTGCAGCACACCGATTCGACCGCGCCTCTGGCGGCGGCTGAGGAGGCGGGGAACGTGATCGGCTTCGGGCAGGCCTCGGACATGGCGCAGTTTTCGCCGAGCCCGCGGGTCAGCTCGATCATCGATGACTGGGCCCCCTATTATATCGACCGCGTGCAGGCCGTCATCGATGGCAGCTGGGAGAGCGCCGATACCTGGGACGGCATCGGGCCGGGCATGGTCGGGATCGGCGAGATCACCGATGCGGTACCCGAGGATGTGAGAGCCGAGGCGCTCGACATGAAAGAGCGGATCGCGGCGGGCGAGTATCACCCGTTCACCGGGCCGATCAACCGCCAGGACGGATCGGTCTGGCTGGCCGAAGGCGAGACGGCCTCGGATGAGGATCTGCTGGGTCTGAACTTTTATGTCGAAGGGATCGAGGGCGATATCCCCGAATAGGGATCTGGCCCCCTTGTTGACCGGAAAGGCCCTTCGCTGCGGAGGGCCTTTTTTCTTGCGCGGCGGGGCGGCTTTAGGTCTGTCTGATCAAAGGAGGCGCGGGATGGAACGGATCATAGTCGTGGGCGGCGGGATCGCCGGGCTGTCGGCGGCGGCGGCCTTGTCCGAGACGGCCGATGTCACGGTGCTCGAGGCGGAGGCGCAGCTTGGCTATCACGCGTCGGGCCGGTCGGCGGCGATGTTTCTGGAGGATTACGGCAGCGCCCCGGTCCGGGCGCTGAGCCGGGCGAGCGCGGCCTATCATCGGGATGCGGGCGTGTTGGCGCCGCGCGGGCTGATGCTGGTCGGGACGGCGGAGGAGGCCAAGGCCTTCGCCGAGGAGGCCGAGGATCTGGGGCTGGCGCCGATTGGGATGGACGAGGCGCAGGCGCGGATGCCGATCCTGTCGGAGCGGGTTCGTCATGCGGCCTGGCGCGAGGATGCATTCGATCTGGATACGGATCTGCTTTTGCAGGGATTTGCGCGGCAGGCCCGGGCGAACGGCGCGGATATCGTGACCGGCGTCGCGGTTCAGCAGATCACGCGGGAGGGCGGTGTCTGGACCGTTCGCTCCGGGGATCGGGCGTGGCAGGGCGCGCTTCTGGTGAATGCGGCGGGCGGCTGGGCGGATGGGGTCGCGGCCATGGCGGGGGCGCCGCCTTTGGGGATCCAGCCGTGCCGGCGGTCGATGGCGGTGCTGCCCGCGCCGGGCGGGCATGACGTGTCGGGCTGGCCGTTCCTCGATGGAGTGGGCGAGAGCTGGTATGCCAAGCCGCAGGCGGGCAAATGGCTGGTCTCTCCGGCCGATGAGGATCCGGTGGAGCCGCAGGATGCCTGGGCCGATGACATGGTTCTGGCCGAAGGGCTGGAGCGCTATGAGGCGATGGTCACGGAGCCGGTCACGCGGCTGGAGGGGTCCTGGGCCGGGCTGCGCAGCTTTGCCCCGGACCGGGCGCTTGTGCTGGGGCCCGATCCGGCCGCGGAGGGCTTTGTCTGGTGCGCGGGGCAAGGGGGCTATGGGATGCAGACGGCCCCGGCGGCGGGGCGGCTGGTGGCCGATCTGGTCTTCGGGCGAAGGCCGGAGCTGGAGGGCGATATCGTCCGAGCGCTGTCGCCTGCGCGGTTTCGCTAGGCGTCAGGCGAAGGCGGGGGCGTAATCCTCGGCCTTGACGGCCGGAAAGGACAGTGCCGGGACCGTGCTGCCCTTGCCGCGCAGAACCGGAAAGAGCCGCATCAGCGCCTCGCGCGCGCCTTCGGGCACATCGCCCAGACGGTCGGGGCAGACATGGTAGGTTTCCACCGGAAGGCCGCTGGCCATGATCACCTGCGGTTTGTCGAAGACGATGTTGTAAAGCGTGATGTCGGCGGTATCGCGGTCGAGATCGGCGCCCTCGCTGAGCGTGACGAGATCGCGCGCCTTCATCAGGCCGCCCTGCCCGCCCACATCGCTGAGCAAATGGGCCGGGACGAGGATCCGATGATCCGGCGCAAGCGTGAGGGATCGCTGCGGCATCATCGGACCCACGACGCGGGGCCCAAGGCAGACGGGAACGCAGGATGGATCCTCCTGCCGTTCGGCAAGAGACAGCGTGCGCGTCCAGACCATGCGAACCGGCTGCAGACCGCCGCCTCGCGTGACAATCAGATCTCCCGGACGGATATTCTCCACGCGGCGTTCGCCGCAAGGTGTCCGAAGTTGGGCATCTGCCGTGAGCCCGGTGACAACAGCACTTGTTACGTTATCACCGATCTTTGAGATAAAGCTCATGACCGCGCCCTTCTGAATCCCCTACCGAAACAATGCTGCATAGCACTGCGGCAGGATCATGGTCAGACGGCGCGAGTCATGTCCGAATTGCGGCGGAGGCGCGGCAAGATTCAGTTATCCACACGAATCCGCTCGTTCCGGGGGTCATAGGGGCTGTCTTCGGTCACGGTTGCGGGCCAGAGACGGTCAAACATCTTCACCTCGAGCGCCTGACCCGATTCGGCCAGCTCCGGCCGGACATAGCCCATGGCGATGGATTTGCCGAAATGGGCGGAATAGCCACCGGAGGTGCAGCGGCCCACGCGCATCCCGTCCAGATAGATCGCCTCGCGGCCCCAGGGATCGGCATCTGCCGGGCCGTCCACCAGCAGGGTAACGCATTTGAAGCGGAGGCCCGTTTGCTCCATCGCGGCCTTGCCGTGGAAATCCTTGCCGAGGTCGACAAAGCGGTCGAGGCCTGCCTCTAAAGGGGTGGCATCGCGTCCAAGTTCGGTGCCGAAGGCGCGGTAGGATTTCTCTTGCCGGAGCCAGTTCTGGGCGCGGGCGCCGACGAGTTTGAGCCCGTGCTTTTCGCCCGCCGTCATGAGAAGGTCGAAGAGGTGGTTCTGCATCTCGATCGGGTGGTGCAGCTCCCAGCCCAGCTCTCCGGTATAGGCGACGCGGATGGCTTTGACGGGGACCATCCCGAGTTCGATATTGCGCATGGAGAGCCAGGGGAAGCGCTTGTTCGACAGCGCAGTTTCGGGATCGGGATCGTTGATCAGCTCGGCCAGGACGGCGCGAGATTTGGGACCGGCGATGGCGAAGACGCCCCACTGGGTGGTCACGTCCTCTTCGTTGATGCGGCCGAACTCGGGCTCTTTGTCCTCGATGGCCTTGTAGAGGAAATCCTCGTCATAGGCGTGCCAGCCCCCGGCGGAGACGAGGTAGTAGTCGTTCTCGGCCTGGCGGACGATGGTGTATTCGGTGTGGGTCGTTCCGGCAGGGCCGAGCGCATAGGTCAGGTTGATGCGGCCCACCTTGGGCAGCTTGTTGGTGGTGAACCAGTCGAGAAAGGCGGTGGCCCCTGGCCCGGTGAGGCGGTGCTTGGCGAAGGCGGTGGCGTCGATCAGACCGACACCGCTGCGGATCGCTTCGGCCTCGGCCTTGGCGTATTGCCACCAGCCGCCGCGGCGAAAGCTGCTCGCCGCCATGTCGTCGAAGCCTCGGGGGGCGAAGTAGTTGGGCCGCTCCCAGCCGTTGACCTGCCCGAACTGGGCGCCCTGCGCCTTCATCCGGTCATAGCAGGGCGCGGTCCGCAGGGGCCGGGCGGCGGGGCGTTCCTCGTCGGGCCAGTGGACCTTGAGGAGGAACGGATAGGTTTCCTCGTTCTTCCGGACCGCATATTCCGAGGTCATCCAGTCGCCGTAGCGTTTGGGATCGAGGCTGGCCATGTCGATCTCGGCCTCGCCTGCGGTCATGACCTGCGCGAGGTAGTGCCCTGCCCCGCCGGCGGCGGTGATCCCGAAGGAGAAACCTTCAGCCAGCCACATGTTCCTGAGCCCGGGCGCGGGGCCGAGGAGGGGATTGCCGTCGGGCGTATAGCAGATGGGGCCGTTGAAATCGTCCTTGAGCCCGACCTCTTCGGTCGAGGGAATGCGGTGGATGAAGTCCATATATTCCTGCTCGATCCGCTCGAGATTGAGCGGGAAGAGATCGGCGCGGAAACTGTGCGGGACGTCAAAGCGGAAGCGGTGGGGCGCGCCGTCCTCATAGGGGCCGAGGATCCAGCCGCCGCGTTCCTCGCGGACATACCAGCGGGCATCGACGTCGCGCAGGACAGGATGTTCGCCGTTTTGCTTGCGCCATTCGACGAGGGCGGGATCGGGTTCGGTGACGATATACTGATGCTCGATGGGGACGGCGGGCGTCTTGATCCCGAGAAGCCGCGCGGTGCGCTGGGCGTGGTTGCCGGTGGCGGTGACGACATGTTCGGCATGGATGACCTGCTGTTCCTCCGTGGGGACGAGGTTGCCGCCCTTTTCGGTCATCTTGGTGATCGTGACGTCCCAGTGATCGCCGGTCCAGTCGTATCCGTCGACCTGCCATTTCCGCTCGATCACGGCGCCGTATTGGCGCGCGCCCTTGGCCATGGCCATCGTGACATCGGCGGGGTTGATGTAGCCGTCGGTGGGATGGAAGATCGCGCCGACCAGATCGTCGGTGCGCACCAGCGGGTAGCGCTCGCGGATCTGATCGGGGCTCATCCATTCGTAGGGGACGTCCACGTTTTCGGCCGTTGTGGCATAGAGCATGTATTCGTCCATCCGCTCGCGGCTTTGGGCCATGCGCAGGTTGCCGACAACGGAAAAGCCGGGATTGAGGCCGGTTTCCTCTTCGAGGGTCTTGTAGAACTTGATGGAGTAGTCGTGGATATGGGTGGAGGCGTAGCTCATGTTGAAATAGGGCAGCAGGCCCGCCGCGTGCCAGGTGGAGCCCGATGTCAGCTCGTCCCGTTCGAGCAGCATCGTCTCCCACCCGGCCTTAGCGAGATGATAGGCGATGGAGGTCCCGACGGCCCCGCCGCCGACGACAAGCGCTTTCACATGGGTTTTCACTGATCTCTCCCGTCCCCGAATTGACGGTGAGCGTATCGATCCGGGGCAGGCTTTCGCAAGCGCCGTCCGACGCTATGGGGCGCGGATGCGACCTTGGCTCTGTGACCGGACGCCGCTATGACCCTTTGGCTGCCGACCGTGTCACTTTTCCCGCATGTTGCCGTATTTTGAACAATAATGGATCTGATATGGCGATTGATAACTTAAACACTCCATTTGGCAGAGGGGACCCGTCCCGGGTCTGATGACGGCATGAAGGACGCAAAAGCTGTCGCCGACGATCCCGCAGATGCCCTAGCGCCGTCTATGCAGCCGCTGATCTCGATCGTCGTACCCGTTCTGAACGAACAGGATGCGATCCGGCCTTTTGTCGATAGGATCTCCGAGGTCTTTGGGGATCTGGAACCATCGGTCGACTACGAGATCCTGTTCGTGAACGATGGCAGCACCGATGCGACCGAGATCGCGATACGAGGCGTGATGGTTGAGATCGCGAAGGTGGGCCTGATCAACCTGTCGCGCAATTTCGGCAAGGACGCGGCCCTGTCGGCCGGACTTGACCACGCGCGTGGCGATGCGGCCATTCCGATCGATGTGGATCTGCAGGATCCGCCGGAGCTGATCCCACAGATGATCGCGGCCTGGAGGGAGGGCGCGAAGATTGTGAACGCGCGCAGGGTGGCCAGATCCGAGGATGGCTGGGCGAAACGGGCGACGGCGCGGGCCTTTTACAGAACGTTCAACGCGGTCGCCGACCGTCCGATTCCGGTTGATGTGGGGGATTTTCGACTGCTTGACAGGCAGGTTCTGGATGTCGTGACCTCGCTCGGAGAGCGTGCCCGGTTCAACAAGGCTCTTTTCAGCTGGGTCGGTTTCGAGACGGCCGAGGTGACCTATAGCCGCCCGGCACGCACGACCGGATCGAGCGCCTGGACCTACTGGAAGCTCTGGAATTTCGCCCTGGACGGGATCTTTACCTCCTCGACCGCACCGCTGCGGATGTGGAGCTATATCGGCCTGATCCTTGCGATCTCGTCGTTCCTTTACGCAGGTTTCATCTTTTTCTATGCGCTTTTTGCGGGCACCGACACGCCCGGCTATGCCTCTACCGTCATTCTGATCCTCGCCTTTGGCGGGCTGAACCTGATCGCGCTTGGAATTCTTGGCGAATATGTGGGGCGCATCTATTCGGAGGTTCGCAGCCGCCCACTTTATATCGTTCGGTCCGTTCACCGCGACGCGCAAGATAACGAGGACAGCAGGGACTGACATGGATCGCGGTGTTTATGAACGAATGAACGAGCAAGAAGCGGATCACTGGTGGTTTGCCGCGAGGCGTGACCTGATCCGCACGGCGATTGACCGGATCGTCGATCTGCCCGCCGAGGCGCGGATCCTTGAAGCGGGCTGCGGGACCGGCGGCAATCTTGGGATGCTGGCCGAGATCGGCAGCGTCGATGCATTTGAATACGACGAGGACGCACGGCGGATCGCGAGCGAGAAATCGGGGCTGGACGTGCTGTTTGGCGCCTTGCCGGATGAGATCCCTTTCGGACAGGCGCAGTATGATCTGATCGGGTTGTTCGACGTTCTTGAACATGTGGAAGCGCATGTGGAAAGCCTTGCGGCGCTCGGCGCGCGGCTGGCGCCCGGCGGCGCCCTTCTGGTGACTGTGCCGGCGCTTCCCGCGCTTTGGTCCAAGCATGACGAGCGTCATCACCACTTTCGCCGCTACACACGCAAAAGCCTTGCCAAGGCAGCGGATGAGGCGGGGCTAAACGTTCAGACGAGCTTTTACTTCAACAGCCTGCTTTTGCCAGTGGCGGTCGGGATGCGGGCGGCCAAGGCCCGGATGAAAAGCGATGCACCCGACGATACGATGCCCGCACCATGGCTTAACCGGGCACTTTATTCCCTGTTTTCCAGCGAACGGCACCTTCTGGGCCGGGCCAAGCTGCCGCTGGGGCTGTCTTTGTGCGGTGTCATGCGGCGAGGTGTGTCTGAATGATCGCCGGGCAGCTTGTTCGGTTTGCCGGCGTCGGCGCCCTTGCGACGGTTGTGCATCTGACCGCCGCTCTGGGAGGCCGGGCCTTTCTTGAGATGTCGGCGCAGGCGGCCAACCTGCTGGGTTTTCTGTGCGCGGTTCTGGTCTCGTATGTGGGGCATGGCCGTTTTACGTTTCAAGTCGATGCCAACCACCGGGTGCACCTTCCGCGCTTTGCGATCGTTGCCACGATCGGACTTGCGATAAGCAGCCTGCTGACATTCGTTCTATTCTCGCGGTTGGGTCTGCCTTTTGCGGTCGCGATGGCGACGATTGCCGTGATCGTACCACTTGTCAGCTTTCTGGGATCGCGAAATTGGGCTTTCAGGGATGCGACCGCGGAGCAGGAGCGCCTATGGCTTGGCATCTGCCTGTCCTTTACGCTTGCGCTTGCATTTCTATGGATCTTCCGGGGAACGGAAATCAGTCACGATGTGGCGTGGTATCTCGTCGCGACACGCGCGTGGCTGGAAGGAGCAGAGCTTTATATCGACATTGTCGAGGTCAATCCGCCGCTCAATTTTTATCTGACAGTGCCCGCGATCCTGCTCGCAGACCTGCTGGGGCTGGGAGAGGCCAACGCACAATTCCTGTGGACGGCCGTCCTAATGTTCATCAGTCTTTGCTGGGTCTGGCATCTAGTCGGACGGACGACGCTTGACCTTGGATCGTCTTGTTTTTTTCTGGCGGGTGTGGCGGTCACAGTTACGATCCCGACATGGCAGAATGTCGCGCAGCGCGAGCATCTCTTGCTTCTTTTCATGATGCCATGGCTTGTTGCGCATCTCGCCAATCCCGTGCCTGAGCAGGGTCGCGGGGCGATAGCCCGTTCGGCGTTTGCAGCCGTGGGACTCTGCCTAAAGCCACATTTCTTGCTGTTTCCGATCCTTTCCACGCTGTGGTTGATAGGTCGTCGGCGATCGCTGAGACCTATCTTGTCAGCCTCGAATATGACGCTCGGGGTGCTCGGAGCACTTTACGTCGTGGGGGCTGTTCTTCTGCACCCAGCCTATTTCACGGAGGTCATTCCAATCGCCACAGAGGTCTATGGGGCCTATTCCGACGGCGTCGATATTATCTTTTCGCGATTGCTCAACCCACTCATGCTGTTGCCAATCGCTGTCGCGATTGTCGCCCTTCGGGTGACGGCGCTCGCCTCGGATATCGCATTCCTGATCTTGATGATGCTTGCCGCTCTTGGGTCCTATTTCGCGCAATGGGCCGGCTTTTTGTACCATATCCTGCCGCTTGTCGCGCTTGGGTTGCTCATGTGCTTCTGGATTCTGGTCCATGTGCCCCGGAGAGATCCCCGCGCGTGGCCGGCCTTGCTTTATGTCCTGTTTGCAGTCGCCATTCAGATCCCGGCAGGGACCTATAGCCGTCCTGAATCCCACTTGCTTCGGTCTATCCTTGCGGAATACGGACCCGGCGCTGGATTTGCCGTCTTCTCAGACGGACTGGTCCCTGCATTCCCAGCGGTTTTGGGCACGCAGGCGCGATGGACAAGCAGGTATCCGGCCTATTGGTACGTGCCAGGTCCTCTAAACGAATTGACCCAGACAGACTGCGCCGAGACTGCGCAGACCTGCAAACGGCTCGGCGAGATCCTTGATATGACGCGAAGAGATATCGTGTCAGATTTCGTGAGCGGAGATGTCGATGTCCTTTTGATAAATGACGATCTCCTTTTCATAGACGACACCGGTTTCGACTGGGTGACTTTCTTGTCCGAGGATTCTCGCTTTGCCGCGGCTTTCGCAGAGTTGGAACCCAGGCTGGAAATCGGACCCTTCCGGATCTTCGTCCGTCCGCAGTCCTAAGCGGGTCCTGTCTCATTCGCTTGCCGACAGGCAGGGCGCTGTTTATGCAAATGAAAATCGAAACGGCGCCGGGAGGCTTTCCCCTTGAAGGTTTGCACGAAGATTGCCGATTTCCGGCGGCAGATCGCTCCGTTCCGGGCGGCGGGGGAGACGATTGGGCTGGTGACGACGATGGGGGCGCTGCATGAGGGGCATCTGGCGCTTGTGGCGGCGGCGAAGGCTCAGACCGCGCGGGTTGTGACGACGATCTTCGTCAATCCCACGCAGTTCGGCGATCCCAAGGACCTGGAGAGCTATCCGCGTGACGATGCGGGCGATCTGGGCAAGTTCGAGGATGCGGGCGTCGATGCGGTCTTCATGCCGTCGGTGGATGAGATGTATCCCAAGGGCGACGAGACCATCGTGGAGACGACGCGGCTGGCCAATATGCTGCACGGCAAGGTCCGCCCCGGGCATTTTCGCGGCGTGGCGACGGTCGTGACCAAGCTGCTGAACATCGCGCAGCCCGATGCCGCCTATTTCGGCGAGAAGGACTGGCAGCAGCTTCAGGTCATCAAGCGGATGGTGCGCGATCTGCATATGCCGGTGCGGATCGTCGGCGTGCCCACCAAGCGCGAGGCGGACGGGCTGGCCATGTCCTCGCGCAACGCGCGTCTGACGCCCGATGACCGGGCGGCGGCCATCGTGCTGTCCCAAGCGCTTGATAAGGCAGAGGCGGCGGCGCGCAAGAAGGCGACCGTTTCGGAAATCGAGAGCCTGCTGCGCGGGACCATCAACGGTGAGCCACGGGCCAGCCTGAGGGCCGTCGATATTGTCTGGACCGACACGCTCGAACGGGCGCAGGGGCCGCTTACGCGGCGGGCCGCTTTGCTGGTCTCGGCCGAGTTCGGCGGTGTATTACTGATCGACCAGAGGGAGATCGCTCCATGAGCAAACAGACCAAGATCCGCCGGATCACCGCCCCCGAGATCGCGGCGCGCAAGGGCAAAGAGCCGATCGTATCGCTGACATCCTATCACGCGCATACCGCCGCCATCGTGGAGCAGCATGCCGATTTCATCCTTGTGGGTGATAGCCTTGGGATGGTGATGCATGGGATGGAGAATACGCTGGGCGTGTCGATGGAGCTGATGATCGTACACGGTCAGGCGGTCGTGCGCGGCACCAAGCGGGCGCTGATTGTCGTCGATATGCCATTCGGCAGCTACGAGGAAAGCCCGGAGGTCGCTTTTCGCAACGCGGCGCGGATCATGAAGGAGACGCAATGCGGCGCGGTCAAGCTGGAGGGCGGGCAGTCGATGGCCGAGACGATCCGGTTTCTGACCGAGCGCGGGATCCCGGTGATGGGCCATACCGGGCTGACGCCGCAATCGACCCATGTGATGGGGGGCTTCAAGACGCAAGGCCGGGACGAGGACACCTGGCCAGAGCTGATCGCGGACGCCAAGGCGGTCGAGGAGGCAGGCGCCTTCGCGTCGGTTCTGGAGGGCGTGGTGGAGCCGCTGGCGCGCAAGATCACCGAGGAGATCTCGATCCCGACCATCGGGATCGGGGCGTCGGCAGCCTGCGACGGGCAGATCCTGGTATTGGAAGATATGCTCGGGCTAAGCGATTGGGTGCCGAAATTCGTCAAGGTTTACGGCTCGCTGGGGCCGATGATCGAAGAGGCGGTCAAGAGCTATGCGGACGAGGTGAAGTCGCGTGCGTTTCCGGGCGAGGATCAGGTCTACCGCTGACCCTTCAGGTGAACTGCTCGCGGATGAGCCGTTCCTCGAGCCCATGTCCGGGATCGAAGAGCAGCCGATGCGCGATGGAGGGATCGCTGCGGATCTCGGCCCAGGCGACATCGCGAACGGATCTTCGGCTGTCGGCATCGGCCATGACGGGGCGCTTTTCGGGAGAGAGCACCTCGAACCGGACGACCGCGCCCATGGGCAAGAGCGCGCCGCGCCACCGGCGGGGGCGGAAGGCGGCCATGGCGGTGAGCGCGAGCACATCCGCTCCGATCGGCAGGATGGGGCCGTGCGCCGAATAATTGTAGGCGGTCGATCCGGCGGGTGTGGCCACCAGCGCGCCATCGCAAACAAGCTCGGCCATCCGCTCGCGTCCGTCGACGAGGATCCGAAGCTTAGCGGCCTGCGGGCCCGAGCGCAGCAGGCTGACCTCGTTGATGGAGAGCGCCTCGCAGCGTGCGCCGCCCACGGTTTCGGCGGTCATGGAGAGCGGATGGATCACGGCCTCTTCGGCGGCGGCGAGCCGTTCGGGCAGGTCGTCCTCGGAATATTCGTTCATCAAAAAGCCGACGGTGCCGCGGTTCATTCCGTAGACGGCAGCGGGCATGTCCTGCGTGGCGTGCAGCGTTTGCAGCATGAAGCCGTCACCGCCGAGCGCCACGATCAGATCGGCCTCCCCCGGGGGCACCGAGCCATGGCGGGCGGTCAGACGTCCCAGAGCCTCTTGTGCGAGATCCACCTCGCTGGCCAGAAACGCGATCTTGGGTCCGGCCATCTGGCCCTCCTGCCGGGTCGTTCGGGCCAACTCTTGCGCGCGCCTTAAAGAAAGGCAAGCGACGCGATTAATCCGTCTCGCGCGCCTTTGCCGCCTTTTCGTGCTATGCGTGATCCGCTAGAGACGCGCCAACGCCGCCTGACCGACGTAAAGGAGAGACACCATGAATGCCCCCCACCGCGACGACGGGTTCTTCACCGAAGGTCTTGGCACGCGCGACCCCGAGATCGCCGCCGCCACGCGGATGGAGCTGACGCGCCAGCGCAGCGAGATCGAGCTGATCGCATCGGAGAATATCGTCTCTGCCGCCGTGATGGAGGCGCAAGGCGGCGTGATGACGAACAAGTATGCCGAGGGCTATCCGGGCCGCCGCTATTATGGCGGGTGCCAGTATGTCGATATCGCTGAAAATCTCGCGATCGAGCGGGCCAAAGCGCTCTTTGGCTGCGGGTTCGCCAATGTGCAGCCCAATTCGGGCAGTCAGGCCAATCAGGGGGTGTTCACGGCGCTTTTGCAGCCCGGCGATACGATCCTGGGGATGAGCCTCGATGCGGGCGGGCACCTGACGCATGGCGCCAAGCCGAACCAGTCGGGCAAGTGGTTCAACGCGATCCAGTACGGCGTGCGGCAGCAGGACAACCTGATCGATTACGATCAGATGGCCGAGCTGACGGCGGAGCATAGGCCCAAGATGATCATCGCGGGCGGCTCCGCCATTCCGCGCCATATCGACTTTGCCCGGATCCGGGAGATCGCCGATAGCGTCGATGCCGTCGTGCTGGCCGATGTCGCGCATTTTGCGGGTTTGATCGCGGCGGGCGTCTATCCCTCGCCCTTCCCGCATGCTCATGTGGTGACGACAACCACCCACAAGACCCTGCGCGGCCCGCGCGGCGGGATGATCCTGACCAATGACGAGGCGATTGCCAAGAAGGTAAACTCGGCCATCTTCCCCGGCATTCAGGGCGGTCCGCTGATGCATGTGATCGCCGCCAAGGCGGTCGCTTTCAAGGAGGCGCTGGAGCCGGGCTTTAAGCTCTATCAGGAGCAGGTGATCGGCAACGCGCAGGCGCTGGCCGATGAGCTGATGAAAGGCGGGCTCGATATCGTCACGGGCGGGACCGATTGCCATGTCATGCTGGTCGATCTGCGGCCCAAGGCGGTCAAGGGCAACGCGACCGAGGCGTCGCTGGGCCGGGCGCATATCACCTGCAACAAGAACGGCATCCCCTTCGATCCCGAAAAGCCGATGGTCACGTCGGGGATCCGTCTGGGCTCTCCGGCGGGCACCACGCGCGGCTTTGCCGAAGAGGAGTTCCGCCAGATCGGACGCTGGATCGTCGAGGTCGTGGACGGGCTTGCGGCCCATGGCGCGGACGGCAATTCCGAGGTCGAGGCCAAGGTGAAATCCGAGGTCGAGGCTCTTTGCGCGAAATTCCCGATCTATCCGAACCTCTAGGCGTGACGCGCGCCTTTGGGCGCAAAGCTGTCCCGGGCTTGACCCGGGACCTCCTGCCCTGCCCCGCGTCTAAACAGTTCCGGTCCAGACGAGGGCAAGGACGATCAGGATCCCAACCACCAGCAGGTTGAAGGCGATCGCGGCGGCGAGGTTGATGCGCCGGGTCCAGCGCAGCTCTCCCGGTTCGGTCTGTTCGAGAAAGGTCCGCATGTCGCGGTAGATCCCTTCGAGCGTGCGCAGATCGATCTGGCGGGCCAGCTTCGGATGGCCGCCGAAGGACCGGGCCTCGATCAGACGGGCGGCGTTGCGCCGCTGGCGCCGGGGGAGCAGACGACCGGCCTTGGCCACCTGCCGCTCGAACGGCACATTGGGAAGGGCCAGCCGCTCTACCATCATCCGCTGCAGTTCAGCCGCCATCTCGTCCACGCGCGTCTCTTGTGTCATGAGAGCGTCTTAGGCCGCGCAAAAGGAGCCGACAATGCTCAACACGATAACTCACGGAACCGGACCCCGCGTCGTCATCGCCCATGGGCTTTTCGGGTCCGGCCGCAACTGGGGCGTGATCGCCAAGCGGCTGGCGGGCAGCTTTGAGGTCGTGACCCCCGATATGCGCAACCACGGGAGCAGCCCGAACTATCCCAGCCACAGCTACGAGGATCTCGCCGGCGATCTGGCCGAGCTTGGCCCGGCCCATTTCGTCGGCCATTCCATGGGCGGCAAAGCCGTAATGGCGCTGGCGCTGACGCGGCCAGATCTGGTCGAGAGCCTTGCGGTGCTCGATATCGCGCCGACGTCTTACAGCCATTCGCAGATGGGCCCGCTCGAGGCGATGCGGCGCGCCGATCTAAGCGGGATCACGCGCCGGTCGGAGGTAACGCTGGAGGGGATCGATGCCCCCACGAGCGCCTTTCTACTGCAAAGCCTCGATGTCGAGGCGCGGCGCTGGATGCTCAATCTGGATGTGCTGGCCAGCGAGATGCCGAAGATCCTGAGCTTTCCGGATCTGGGCGGGCGCTATGAGGGGCCGGCGCTTTTTCTGCGTGGAGGCGCGTCCGATTATGTGCAGGCCGAACACGAGGATCGCATCCGCGCGCTTTTTCCCGCCGCGCGGATCGAGACGGTCGAGGGGGCCGGTCACTGGCTGCATGCGGACAAGCCGAGGGAAGTGGAAGCGGCGCTCAGGACCTTTCTAGCAGGCTAATCCGGATCGCAGGCATTGCCGACGCCGTCATCCTCTCCGGGAAGAAAGACGCAAAGCGGCAGCGCGGTGACCGCCTCTCCTTCGAGGCCGGTCAGGACCAGCGTGTAGACGTCGTAAAAGCTGCCGTCGCGCGCCTGCTCCTCATAGACCACCAGCGCATCGGGCTTGCCGTCCTCGGTCCAATCGCCGACGGCGAGCGGGGCGATACTGATCACCCAATGCGGATCGCGCGCCATCGCCGCCGAGCAAAAGACGGTCCAGTCGACATCGTAGAGCTTGTCGAGCGTCACCGGATCCGTCCCCTCGGGCAACCGCGGCGCAGAGCCGTTGGGAAAGCTGCGCAGATCCATGTTCTGGATCGACCCGTCCAGAACGCGGCAGGCGGTCGGGCGGTCGCTTTTCAGCGGCTCGCCGATACCGAGCAGAAATCCGATCTCGCAGGAGACGAACCGTTGCGGCTGCACGGCGGGGCTGCGGCGCACTTCGGGATAGGCGGCCAAATAGTCGCCGCAGGTCGGATAGGCGGGCACGCCGGTCACCATGGCGGCCGCCTCTTCGGGAACGGAAGACGGCAGGTCGTTGCGAAGCCTGTCCGCTTCGGCCATGGCCAGACCGGGCAGGATCAGGGCAAGGAGGGCCAGTCTCATTGCGTTTCCTCCCCTGCGGCGGCGGCATCTGCAAGATCTTCGTCCAGAAGCGGTTCGAGATAGGCCGCCTCTCGCCTGCGGCGCGAGGGGTAGCGATCGCGAAAGTTGCGCAGTTCGGCATGGACGGCGTGCCAGTTCTGCATGAGGCTGTTGCTCCAGAAGGTCGGGGTGCGGGTGGCGAGATCGCCGTATTGGAAGGCGACCGACATGATGACGGTCTGGGCCTGGGGCGGCAACTCGTGAAAGAAGTGGCCGGCTTCGCCCATCCGGGCGATTGCGGTGTCGAAGCGGTCCGCGACCTCGGCGGCCTTGCGGCGTTTGACAGCCTGGTCGATCGCCGCGGCATCCTCGGGAGAAATCGTGAGAGGAGAAGCGCTTAGCGCCTTCTGGGCGGCGTCGCGGCGGAGGCCGAGATAGGGGCGGAGCGTCTCAAAGAGCGGCGTGCCGCGCGGGGCGATAAGGGTCAGGTCCTCTTCGCTGTGCTGGCCCAGATCGAAGCCGGTGCCGATGGTCACGCCCGAGCGGCCAAGGACCCGGCCCTCGGCGTCGGCTGGCACGTACCCTTCTGTAATCGCGACGCCTTCCTGCTCGGCGATGAAGGCCCAATCGATGTCGAACTGCATGGATCCTCCGGCCGCGCCTGCCCGGTCCCACCTAGAGGCCGCGCGGGGTGCGTCAAAGCGGCGCAGAGGATTTTCCTAAAGTCAGTTAGGATCTTTGTGGCGTATTGAAGATCATCGTCCCAGTTGTGCCGTCCGACAAGCTGAACTGCCCGCTCACCTGGCCTTGCCAGATTTGGGCCGTCAGAACCGACGTGCCGGTCCGCCCATCGCTACACTCCAACGGCACCGTCACACTTCCACTAAGTTGACGGGCTTGTTGTCTGGTTAACGCACCATTGCACGTCCACCCCGTGTTCGAGGTGATCTGAAACGACTCGTTCACGCCGCCATCGGTGGCGGCAACTGCAGTCAAAGTTTCATTTCGATTGGTGAGGCCACTTCCCGAAAGCGTCCCTGCGGAACATCCCGCCAAAATCACGGCAGAGATAACGGCCAATACAGCAAATCGCATTTTGAACTATCCTTCTATGTTTTACGGAAAGGTGATCCGCACAGGTTCATAGGTCAGTCTGTCCGTCTGCCGCCCCGGTGCATCTGCCGCAGTCGCGCTCGCAACGGAGGCTCCGACGACTGCACCCAGTCCCCCTCCGACTCCTCCAGCAATCGCGGCGGCTCTCATCTGGCGTGTTTGGTTGAACGGCGGAACTGCTATGCGAACTGCCTGCGTATCGGCTCGGCATACGACATCGAGCGGCGGCGTTTGCGGCCCATAACTTGGCAAATTGGCCAAGGCTGGTGTCGTCAGCGCCAGGCTATAATATGGCGTCTCGACCGTGCATCGCGCGCCTTCAATCTCGTCCCCGCCGGACGTGAAAGTACGGAAGGGTATGAGGGTCAGATGCTGAAGTTGCACGGATTGAGCTGCCGGCTTGAATGTTGGCGCGGCGGGCGGGGTGTCGATCGATCCTGAAAGCATGGGATCGGCACAGCCACTTAGAAAAAATGAAGACACCACAATTGTTGCAATAGACCCAGGTCGCATTATCACATCCTTCAGAAATTCTATTTTAACAACAAATAAATAAACGCCTTGCTTTCTTATAAGTCTGTCCCGAGAGGGAGAAAACGTCCGACCGGAACCGGCCACGACAGACGTGGCTATGGTGCCACAATTTCAGCTCACGTCCTGTGGGCCTTCATCTTCATTGCGATTTCGGGAGCAGCGGCAGCCGCCGCGTTTCCAGAGCAGAACTCTGTCCAGCTGGTCGCGTCCAATGCCAGAAGCCCAATGAGGGCTCCTTCGGTCGACATCTCGGTGCATCTGCCGCAGCCTTTGTCGCCGCGTCGTTGGTCCATGGGCAGCGCCGCCATCGGATCGTTCGTGATGGCTTCGGTGACAGTATCTCGACGTGCGCCCCCGACAGGACGGACCGACTGGCCGCGACATATAAGCGACGGCTTTTGGGCGGGGGCGGGCGGGCGCTTGCGCCGGGGAGAGGCGGCGATATCTTTTGGTCAACATCAAGGAGAGATGCCGATGCCCCGGATGATTTTGATCGCCCTGACCCTCACTCTCGCCCATGGCGGCCTGTCGGGCTGCGCGCTGGCGGTTGGTGCGGGCGCGGCGGTCGGTGCGGATGCGATTGCCGAAAGTCGCGGCGGGAACCTGTTCTAAGGTCAGAGGGCGGACATATCGCCCGCCCTCGACCGTCAGACTTCGTCAGCTGGTCGCCTCGAGGAACTCAGCCTCGACGATGATCTCGACCTCGGGACCAACGGCAGGCGCGGCGTTTTCGAGACCGAATTCGGTTCGGTCGATCGTCGCCACCGCGGAAAATCCGATGGCGGCCTGTTCGCTGAGCATGGGATGCGCCTCGAGCGCGGCATTCATCGTCACGTCGAAGGTCACGGGCAGCGTCGTGCCCATCATTGTCAGATCGCCCGTGATGGTGCCGGTATTGTCGCCCGTCACCTCGATCCCGGTCGAGGTAAAGGTCATCTCGGGATATTCCGGCGAATTGAACCATTCCGCGCCCGCCAGTTTGGCATCGAAATCCTCGCGCTCGGGAAACGGGAACCCTGTCGAGATCGAGGCGGGATCGACCGTGATGTTCACGCTGCTTTCGGCGGGGTTTTCGGCATTGAGGTCGATGGACCCCGAAACCGTCTCGAACCGGCCGGTATAGTTGGACAGGCCGAAATGGCTGACCTTCCAGACGACGCTGGTATGGGTCGGGTCGAGCGCATAGGTGCCCGACGGGATCGACAGCTCCTGCGCGGCGGCAGGCAAAGCGAGGGTGGTGGCGATAAGAGCGGCGGCAAGGCGCATGGGATATGTCTCCGTTCCAGGGTCAGATCTCAACCATAGCGGGACATAGCGCGCGCCGGGCACATGCAATATCACGTTTGCGCGCACAGGACCTGTGGACGGATCCGGCAAAAAATCGCCGAGGCGGGCCTCTTGGCCGTTATCGCCAGCGTCTGAGATCGCCCTCGGCCTGGCAGCCCAAGGGAGGCAACTGCCCCGCGAGCCGCTCCTCCAGACGCGCGCAGCCCCAATCACTGACTGCCCCCGGCATCACCTGGTTGAGCGTGATCCCCACCTCGTCATAGGGGCTGCCGCCCGATGTGGCGTAGAAATAATAGTACCCGCCCACCGCTCCGCCGAGCCCAAAGACGGTGCCTGCGATGATGGCCAAAATCTTCATGTGAAATCTCCGCTCGATTATGCCGGGACCATGGAGGGGTGGGTTGAGGATGGCAATGAGAGAGGCCCGCGCCGGGACAGAGAGGTGAGGGCAGTGGCCAGTGGTGGTGTCAGGATAGGGGACGGGGGTGTTTGGTGGGAGGGGGAAGGAGCGCCCGCCTCGCGGGGGTCAGGGAGACCGTCGCGCCAGCGGCACGGAGCTGCCCACTGGACGGTCGGGGGTTGCCCGGTGATGTCGGCGGGCGGAGAGAAAGTTGATGGGTGGCAAGAACTCATCCTACGCTTGCTGAGCGTTGCGTCATCTAACTCGATCCGACTTCCGCCCGGATCATTTTTACGAAATCAATGGGGTCATAGAAGTAGTTACGATACGCTGATCGAAGTTGCTTAGGATTTTCAGAACGAACATAGACTGCGTTTACACTTTCACCGCTCTCTTCTAATTCAGTTGCCTTCGCAATCGCAGGAGCAGCTGTCTTGAAAGATATAACCTCCAACCTAAAATCATGATCTGTGTCGCGAACAATGCTTAGAACATTATGTTCTTTAAGGCTATCTTCGACCTCAAATTGACGCAACAACTCTAGCCTACGCAAGATCCCAAGTTTTTTCTCAAGCCTTTCAAGCCGGCGCTCGAGTTCAGATGTTTCGAGATCGATGAAAGCTCTGTGCATATTTTCATGACGCCTCGCAATTATTTCACTTGCTAAGGAAAAGAACTGGCCTCGCTCAGAGGCTTGAAGCTCAAATTTTGTTCGTTCACCATCCAAGAGATCAGAGATTTCAACAGCAGTAGCCCACGCATGTTGCGCCCTTGTTCGATACTGAACCTCAACTAAGAGGCCGTCCCATGGCTTCTTAGCTTCCCGCCTCTTAGAACCTCTGGGAAAGTGGCGGAAGACATCATGAATACCGCGGTAGCCGCTGGGCTTTGGATGTTTTAAGTAGTCATACTTGTCAGGATCATGTCTGACCTCATGTTCTACATTCTTCATCACACTTGAAGAATGTAGGTATCTACGAAAGTCTTGAAGATCACCGATAGACTCAAAGATCATCCGGCAGCCAGCAAAATCATGCATAGCCGTAACGTCTCGGATTAATGGCTTTCCTGAACTATCCTTACGGCGAAGTTTGTCGATGACAGTATTGCGCCTCTTCAGCCGCTGAGCAAACTCCACTGCCTCTGATCGCTTTGCGATATGACCCCGTATCCATGCTTGGAATGTATTGATTACGTAGCCATGAGATGCACGCCAAGCATCAATCAAATCATTGTCGGAGTTAGTTTCTGCTCCGTCGACAAACGCCATACCTGCCCGACGAACTGCAGACTTATTCTCAGGAGGATGAGGATAGGCCAACTTACTTTCCTTAAACTAAACTTTATAAACCAAGTATCTAAAACGATACCCCGAGGATAGTGTCTTTTAAAAAAAAGCGCCGTCATCAAGCCGCCACCCACCCCACCAGAAGCGCAGGCACGGAGATATCCTCATCCAACGCCTCCCAATGCAACCCGAACGCGCTGATCTCCGCCTGCGCCAGCGCCGCCGCATCCGCCTCCATCGGCCGGGGAAACCACGCCAGCGGCACACCCAGAGCTCGGCCGTCCTCCAGCAAACTCACACCGTGTCCGTGTCAAACTCAACCTTCGTTGCCGAAATGGTAATGTTAATTGCCACCCGTGGGCTCTCACCATCCATCTTCAGCGGCAGTAGCACCCAGCCTTGCACCGGGTGCCGCACGCGATTGGCTGCGCCATTCGCTGCCGCGCACTCGCCCTTAAGATGGACGGTTAACCGTCCATCTTAAGGGCGCTGATAAATGCCTCCTGCGGGATATCCACCTTCCCGAACTGGCGCATCTTCTTCTTCCCGGCCTTCTGCTTCTCGAGGAGCTTTTTCTTGCGGGTGGCGTCTCCGCCGTAGCATTTGGCGGTCACGTCCTTGCGCAGGGCGGCGAGGGTTTCTCGGGCGATGACGCGGCCTCCGATGGCGGCCTGGATCGGGATCTTGAACATGTGGCGCGGGATCAGGTCCTTGAGCTTTTCGCACATGGCGCGGCCGCGCATCTCGGCGCGGTCGCGGTGGACCATGATGGAGAGCGCGTCCACCGGCTCTTCGTTGACGAGAACCTGCATCTTGACGAGGGCATCCTCGCGGTAACCCTCCATCGTGTAGTCGAAGGAGGCGTAGCCCTTGGTCACCGATTTGAGGCGGTCGTAGAAGTCGAAGACGACCTCGTTGAGGGGCAGATCGTAGACCACCATCGCGCGCGTGCCCGCATAGGTCAGATCGAGCTGGATGCCGCGGCGATCCTGGCAAAGCTTGAGCACGTCGCCGAGATATTCGTCGGGCACGAGGATGGTCGCCTTAATGCGCGGCTCCTCGATATGGTCGACATGGGTGAGGTCGGGCATGTCGGCAGGGTTGTGCAGCTCGATCATCTCGCCGTCCCGCATGTAGACGTGGTAGATCACGGAGGGCGCGGTGGTGATGAGCTCGATATTGTATTCGCGTTCGATCCGGTCGCGGATCACCTCGAGATGCAGAAGGCCCAGAAAGCCGCAGCGGAAGCCGAAGCCGAGGGCGGCGGAGCTTTCCATTTCGAAGGAGAAGGAGGCGTCGTTGAGGGCGAGCTTTTCGATGGCGTCGCGCAGGTCTTCGAATTCGGCACTGTCGACGGGGAAGAGGCCGCAGAAGACGACGGGCTGGGACGGCTTGAAGCCGGGGAGCGCGTTGGTGGTGCCCTTCTTCTCGTGGGTGATCGTGTCGCCGACGCGGGTGTCGCGGACCTGCTTGATGGAGGCGGTCAGAAAACCGATCTCTCCGGGGCCGAGGACGTCGATGGCGGTGAGCGCGGGTTTGAAGACGCCGATGCGGTCGACATGGTGGACTGTGCCGTTGGAGAGGAACTTGATCCGCTCGCCCTTTTTAAGCTGGCCGTCGATGATGCGCACAAGGACGATGACGCCGAGATAGCTGTCGTACCAGCTGTCAACCAGCATGGCCTTAAGCGGGGCGTCCGGATCGCCCTTGGGGGCGGGCAGGTGCTGGACGATAGCCTCGAGCGTCTCGTGGATCCCCTGCCCCGTTTTGGCGGAGACGGCGATGGCGCCAGAGGCGTCGATGCCGATGACATCCTCGATCTGCTCGGCGACGCGGTCGAGATCGGAGGCCGGCAGGTCGATCTTGTTGAGGACCGGCACGATCTCGTGGTCGGCGTCGATGGCGTGATAGACATTGGCCAGCGTCTGCGCCTCGACGCCTTGCGTGCTGTCGACGACGAGGAGCGAGCCCTCGACCGCGCGCATGGAGCGGGAGACCTCGTAGGCGAAGTCGACGTGACCGGGCGTGTCGATGAGGTTGAGCACATAGGCCTGCCCGTCATCGGCGGTGTAGTCGATGCGAACAGTCTGAGCCTTGATCGTGATGCCGCGCTCGCGCTCGATATCCATGCTGTCGAGCATCTGCTCTTTCATGTCGCGATCCTGCACCGTCCCCGTCTCCTGGATTAGGCGGTCGGCGAGCGTGGACTTGCCATGGTCGATATGGGCGACGATGGAGAAATTGCGGATATGGGCAAGGTCGGTCATTGCAGTGATATGCGGGGGAAGAGGCGAACGGTCAATGGGGCAGAAGCGCCGCGGGGATCGATCAGATTTTATACATCTGAATGTATATTATTTCGTATGCGGAGTTGCACGGTAGTATATGAGGGGTATATCTATCGGGCGAAGATATATGAAGGAGAGGTCGGATGACCCGCCTGCTGACCAACGAGATTGCCACGATGACCGAGCTGCGCGAGCCGCAGAAGGTGCTTGACCGCGCGCGGGGCAAACCGGTGGCGATTATGAAGAACTCCAAGCCGGTGGGATATTTCGTGCCGGTCGAGGCTCTGTCGGATCTTGAGGCACATCAACCTGCGTCTACGGATGATCTTCTTGCGGTTCTGGAGGAGAGCCGGGACGCCGTGCAGCCTGTTCTGGACTACCTCAAAGATAAATGACCTACCAAACTTTGACGACTGAGCAGGTCATCGTCATCCACGACGATGTCCTCAATCCCGGTGAGCTTGACGGGATGGCCAAGGACAAATCGCTGGATGGCGCGCTCGCCCGTGTTCGGAACCGCCTGGACTATGGATTGATACAGGACATCTTTGATCTTGCTTCGGCGTATGCAGTCGCAATTGCGACCGGACACCGCTTCAATGACGCAAATAAAAGAACAGCTTTCCGGTCCATGGATACTGTTCTGCGTCTTAATGGGATCCGGCTTCAGTATCATGACGAAGACATCGGCCCTCTGATCATCGAGCTAGCGCAGCGCAAGCTTGAGGGTGAGGATTTGGCCGATTGGCTTCGGGCGCGGGCCGATTAGAGGGACCCGTTCGAAACCCGTTGTGCTTGACCCCTGCTTGCGGGCACTCTTGGCGGATGGTGATGACAGAGCCCAGTTTCAGCATCGGGATTGAGGAGGAGTATCTTCTTGTCGATCTCGAGACGCTGAGCCTCGCCCCGGCACCTGATGCGCTGATGGCGGCGTGCAAGGCGGAGCTGGATCGGCAGGTCAGCCCGGAATTCCTGCAATGCCAGATCGAGGTCGGGACTGTCGTCTGCGCCGATATCGCAGAGGCGCGCACGGATCTGGCGCATTTGCGGCGTACGATCAAGGCGGCGGCTGCTGAATACGGGTTGGCTCCGCTGGCGGTGTCGACGCATCCCTTTTCGAAATGGGACGATCAGGCGTTCACCGACCGCAAGCGCTATCGCGAGTTGGAGGACGATTTGGAGCATGTCGCCCGCAGGATGCTGATCTGCGGGATGCATGTGCATGTGGGGATCGAGGACGAGGATCTGCGGATCGATCTGATGAACCAGGCCTCGTATTTCATGCCACATCTGCTGGCGCTGTCGACCTCCTCTCCGTTCTGGGAAGGGCACGATACTGGGCTGAGTTCTTACCGGTTGAGCGTCTTCGACAACATGCCGCGCACGGGGCTGCCGCCGCGCTTTCACAGCTTTGCGGCGTATCGCCGCACGGTCGAGACGATCATCCGCACCGGCGATATCGAGGATGCGACCAAGATCTGGTGGGATCTGCGACCCTCGGACAGTTATCCGACGCTCGAGACGCGGATCTGCGATATCTCGCCCCGGATGGAGGATGCGCTCACGCTGGCGGCGCTGATCCAGAGCCTGATGCGGGCACTGAGCGATCTGCGGCGGTCGAACCGGCAATGGCGGTCCTATGACCGGTTCCTGATGGAGGAAAACCGCTGGCGGGCGCAGCGTTATGGATCGACGGACAGTCTGATCGATCTGGGGATCGAGACGCTGGTGCCGGTGACGGAGCTGGTCGAGGAGTTGATCGAGTTCGTGGAGCCCCATGCGGACGTGCTGGGATGTCTGGCGGAGGTCGAGGCGGCGCGGACCCTTGCGCAGGCCGGGACCTCGGCGGATCGGCAGCGGATCGTTCATGGGGCAGCGGTGAAGGCGGGCGCGAGCGAGGAGGAAGCGCTGAGGGCGGTCGTCGAGATGCTGATGGCAGAGTTCAGCGAAGGGCTTTGACCGGCGCGGCGTCACAGGACTGTTAATTGCGAATCCGGCTGGTCCCGATCATCGAAAGCGGCAGTCCCTTACCCGATCGCAAAGCAGGAAGAGCCGCCCATGTCCGATCTTACGCGCCGCCATGTCTTGACCGGTCTTGCCGGGGTCCTTGCCTGCCCGGCGATTGCCCAGGCGCGGCCCTGGGACGAGGTGGTGACGCGGGCGCGGGGGCTTGAGCAGTGCCATGCGATGCTGGTCCGGATGGGCGGAACGGATGTCGTGTCGGAGGTGTTTCGCGGGCCGGGGATCCGGAGCGCGGTGCCGATCAAGTCGGTGTCGAAGACGATCGTCGCCGCCTTGACCGGGGCGGCCCTGGATCGGGGCGAGATCCCGTCGCTGGAGGCGACGCTGGCCGAGGTGGCGCCGCGGCTGATCCCGGGCGGCGCCGATGCGCGGGTGGGCGCGATCACGGTCGAGAACCTCGTGACGATGCAGGCGGGGCTGGAGCGGATGTCGGGCGCCAATTACGGCAGCTGGGTGAGCAGCGGCGACTGGGTGGCCAATGCGCTGTCGCGGCCCTTCGTGGCCGAACCGGGGAGCCGAATGCTCTATTCGACGGGGTCCTTTCACGTGCTCGGCGCGGTGCTGTCGGAAGTGTCGGGCCAGAGCCTTCTGGCGCTGGCACGGGAGCGTCTGGGGCGGCCGCTCGGGATCGAGATCCCGGCCTGGACGCGTGATCCGCAGGGGCGGTATCTGGGCGGCAACGAGATGTCGATGAGCCTGCCCGCCATGGTGCGCTTTGGCGAGATGTATCGGCGCGGCGGCGCCTGGGAGGGTCCCCAGGTGCTGAGCGGCGACTGGGTGTCGCGGTCGCTGGAGCCTCGGACGCGGTCTCCGTTCTCGGGGCTCAGCTATGGGTATGGCTGGTTTCTGGGCCGGTCGGGCGGCGCGCGCTATGGGCTGGCGCGCGGCTATGGCGGGCAGGTGATCTGCATCGTGCCGGAGCTGGATCTGACCGTTGCGATTACCTCGGATCCGACGCGGCCCGCGCGCAGCGGCGGGTATTTCGGCGATCTTATGCGGCTGATCGAGGGGGCGATCCTGCCCACCGCGCGCGCACAGATGACCTAGATCCGCAGCACGACGCGCCCGTCGATCCGGCCATCCCGCATCCGGGCGAAGATGTCGTTGATGTTGTCAAGCTCGTCCCAAGCGAATTGGGTCGTCACCTTGTCCTCGGCGGCGAGTGCAAGCGCCTCGGTCAGGTCGAGCCGTGTGCCGACGATGGAGCCGCGCACGGTCAGGCGCCTGAGCACCACATCGAAGATCGGGAGCGGGAAGTCCCCGGGCGGGATCCCGACGAGCGAAAGCGTGCCGTGCTTGCGCAGCATGCCGACGGCTTGGGCGAAGGCGGGGCGGGAGGGCGCGGTGACGAGCACGCCGTGCACGCCGCCAAGCTGGGACATGATGGTGGCCGCCGGATCGCCTTGGGAGGCGTTGACTGCTTCATCGGCGCCCAGCGAAGTGGCCAGGTCGAGCTTGTCTTGAGCGATATCGACGGCGACCACATGCATGCCCATCGCCTTGGCGTATTGGACGGCCATGTGGCCCAGACCGCCGATCCCGATGATGGCGACCCATTGGCCGGGGCGGACCTCGGTTTCCTTGAGGCCCTTGTAGACGGTCACTCCCGCACAAAGAACCGGAGAGGCCGGACCCCAGTCGAGGCCGCCGGGGATGACGCCGACATAGTCGGCATCGGCGGCGACATAGTCGGCATAGGCGCCGTTCACGGTGTAGCCGGTCATCTGCTGGTGATCGCAGAGCGTCTCCCAGCCGCCGGTGCAATGCTCGCAGCGGCCGCAGGCGGTGTGCAGCCAGGGCACGCCGACGCGGTCGCCTTCACGTAGATGGGTGACGCCCGCCCCGAGGGCGGCCACCTCTCCGACGCCTTCATGGCCGGGGATGAAGGGCGCGGTCGGTTTGACCGGCCAGTCGCCTTCGGCGGCGTGCAGATCGGTGTGGCAGACGCCCGAGGCGCGCACGCGGACCAGCACCTCGCCCGGGCCGATCCGGGGGACCGGGACCTCGCGAATATCGAGCGGCTGGCCAAGCTCGGTGACGACAGCGGCTTTCATTGTCTTGTCCATGGGGCATGCCTCCTTCGAGAAGATCGATGTCTTCCTCAGGATGCCTGCCGAAGGCGCCGGAGGCCTTGATATGCGTCAAGGGATAGGTCGATCCGCTTGACCCGGCCCGATTTAGGAGGCGGTGTCGCGATGCTGCTCGGCGGCGATGAGGTCGACGAGATCCTCGTGCCCGCCCGGCGCATCGAGCGTCGACCATGTCCGGTCGCGGGGGGGATCCGGCGGGGTTTCGCAGTTGCGGCGGTGCAGGCTCACCTTGGCCATGAAGTTCGCCGAGATCGGAGCCGTGACGAAGAGGAAGGCCATGATCAAAAGCTCGTGCATGGAGCCGTCGGCGAAGGTGTAGGAGTGGATCATCGAGGCCAGAAGGAGCGCGCCGACGCCCATCGTGCCGACCTTGGTCGGCGCGTGCAGGCGGGTCAGGGAATCGTTGAATTTCAGAAGGCCGATGGCCCCGACAAGGGTGAAGATCGCCCCGATAAAGAGGCAGATGGCAATGGCGATGGTTCCGATAAGCTCGAGGGTCATTCGATGATATCTCCCCTCAGAACGAAGCGGGCATAGGCCACGGTCGAGACGAAGCCGAGCATCGCGATGATCAGCGAGACCTCGAAATAGATGCGGCTGCCCTGGGCGATGCCCAGAAGGACGATGAGGCCGATCGCGTTCACGACCATCGTATCGAGCGCGAGGATCCGGTCGCCGGTATTGGGACCTATGACGAGGCGGACCATCGACATGATCTGGGAAAGCGCCACCACGACGAAAGCGATGACGAGGGCGATGTTCATGAGATCGGTGGCAAAGGTCATATGAAGATCTCCTTGAGCCGGCGTTCGTAGCGCTGTTTGATCTGGTCGCGGATCGCATCGGGATCGTCCGTGTCGAGCGCGTGTACCAGAAGGCTGTGGCCTTCATCGGAAAGATCTGCAGAGACGGTCCCGGGGGTCAGGGTGATCGTGCCGGCAAGGACGGTGATCGCCTCAGGCTGGCGCAGATCGAGGGGGACGACGACCCAGGCGGGCCGGAGTTTGTCATTGGGGCGGGTCAGGACGATCCAGGCGACCTCGACATTGGCGATCAGGATGTCCCAGAGGACGAGCAGGACGTAGGAGATCATCTTGCCGAGGCGGAAGCCGCGCGGCGTGTCGGGCCACCAGACGGCGGTGACCCAGGGAATGATGACGCCGAGGATCAGGCCGAAGACGATCATCCCCGCCGAGATGTTGTTTTGCAGCAGCGTCCAGACCACGGCGAGCAGGAGCGTCAGGAACGGATGCGGCAGAAGCCAGCGGATTGCGCCTTTCATGTCAGTTCGCCTCCTGCGGTGGGCTGAGCTTGCCGGGCGTGTCCATCACTGTCGAGATATAGGGCTCGGGCGAGAAGAGCTGGTCTGAGATCGCGGCTGTATAGCCTGTCATCGGCCCGGCAAACACCGTATGGGCCGCCAGAAGCGCCACCAGACCGCCGACCGCCACATAGGAGAGCGCCGCCGGGGCGGCAGGCGGCGCGGTGGCGTCTTCGGGGGGCGTGATGCTTTGCGCCTTCCAGAAGACGATGCTGCCCGCGCGGGCAAAGCCGACGATGCTGACGAGGCTGGCGCCCAGGATGGTCGCCCAGGTCCAGACGACAAGCGGCGAGGTGAAGGCGGCGTCCAGGATCAGCAGCTTGCCGACGAAGCCGGAGAGCGGCGGCAGGCCGGTCATGGCGATTGCGGCGACGAAGAACAGCGCGGCGGTCAGCGCCGCTCCGGTCATGGGGGGCATAGCGGTCAGGCGCAGGCTGCCCCCCCTGCCCGACCGGACGAGATCGACGATCAGGAAAAGCGCCGCGGCGGCCAGCGTCGAATGGACGATGTAGTAAAGCGCGGCGGCAATCCCATCGGGCGTGAAGAGCGCGATGGAGATCATCACCATGCCCATCGATCCGATCACCGAAAAGGCGACGAGCCGGTCGAGCGTCCGGGCGGCCAGCACGCCAATCATGCCGATGGCCAGCGAGGCGAGCGCGGCGGGCAGAAGCCAGAGCGTGTGCAGGCCCGCCGTCGCCTCAAGCTCGGGCGGGAAGACCATCGTGTAGACGCGGATGATCGCATAGGCACCGACCTTGGTCATGATCGCAAAGAGGGCGGCGACCGGGGCGGGCGCTTCGGCATAGCTGGAGGGCAGCCAGAAGTGCAGCGGCACGACGGCGGCCTTGATCGCGAAGACCAGCAGCAGAAGGACGGCGGCGACGCGGATACCGACCGTCGCCTCGGGCCCGATCAGCGTCACGCGCTGCGCCAGATCGGCCATGTTGAGCGTTCCGGCCTCGGCGTAGATCGAGCCGAGCGCGAAGAGAAAGAGGGTCGAGCCCAGCAGGTTGTAGAGCACGTATTGGACGCCCGCGCGCAGGCGCTCGTTGCCGCCCGCATGGATCATCAGGCCGTAGGAGGCGATCAGAAGGACCTCGAAGAAGACGAAGAGGTTGAAGAGGTCCCCGGTCAGGAAGGCGCCCATGATGCCCATGAGCTGGAACTGGTAGAGCGCGTGGAAGTGCCTGCCCTTGCGGTCCCAGCCGGAGCTGACGGCATAAAGCAGGACGAAGAAGCCGAGCACTGCCGTCAGGAGCACCATCATGGTGGAGAGGCGATCTCCGACCAGGACGATGCCGAAGGGGGCGGCCCAGTCGCCCAGTTGGTAGAGCGCGATGCTGCCGTCCGAGGCCTGCCAGGCAAGGCCTGCGGTGATGGCGATCAGACCGACGACGCCCGCGAGGGACACCACGCGCTGGATGCCGATATGGTAGCGCGCGGCCAGCACGATGAAGGGCGCCAGGATGGCGGGCAGCATGACGGGGGCGACGATCCAGTGGGTCATGTCCGCTCCTCCGTCTCGGGCTGGGCCTCGGGGCCTTCGGTGGGATCGTCCACGTGATCGTCGTCAGAGCCGAGATAGGCGCCGAGGGCAATCATCACGACGACGGCGGTCATCCCGAAGGAGATGACGATGGCGGTCAGCACGAGGGCCTGCGGCAGCGGGTCGGCATAGACATCGACCCCGCTGCGCAGAATGCCGGGCGAGCCGATCGTCAGGCGGCCCGAGGCGAAGAGAAAGACATTCACCGCATAGGTCAGCAGCGAGATGCCGAGGATCACCGGGAAGGTGCGCAGGCGCATCACGAGATAGAGGCCCGCGGCGGTGAGGATGCCGATGGCGGAGGCGACGAGGATTTCCATGTCAGGTCCCCTCTGCCAGACCGGAGCCTTGGGGCGGCGGATCGTCCCGGGACGGATCGATGTCCATGGCGTGCTCGCTGTCCTCCATATGGGCGCGGCGGGCCAGACGCGAGAAACTTTCCAGCGACAGCATCACGGCGCCGACGACGCTGAGAAAGACGCCGAGATCGAAGATGAGCGCGGTGGCCAGCTCGAACTCGTTGAAGGGGGGGATCCGGACATAGGTGAAATCGGTGGTCATGAAGGGTTTGCCGACGAACCAGGATCCGATGCCGGTCAGGCCCGCGATCAGAACGCCCGTGCCGATGACGCCGTGATAGGGATAGCGCAGGCGGGCGGAGGCCCAGTTAAAGCCGCTGGCCATGTACTGCATCACAACCCCGATGGAGACGACGAGACCGGCGATGAAGCCGCCGCCCGGCTCGTTATGGCCGCGCAGGAAGATGTAGAAGCCGACCATCAGGACGACCGGCATGATGACGCGGGTCAGCACGACCATCATCATCGGGTGCATATCCCCTGAAAGCGGCTGATCGGGGGTGCGGTTCAAGAGGCGCGCGCGCACCGGGCCGGAGAGCAGCGTTTCGGTCAGAGCGTAGATCAGCAAGGCCGCGATGCCGAGGACGATGATCTCGCCATAGGTGTCGAAGCCGCGGAAGTCGACGAGGATCACGTTGACCATATTCGTGCCGCCGCCGCCTTTGTAGGAATTGGCGATATGGAATTCCGAGATGGCGGGCGCCACGGTGTCGCGCAGCAGGTAATGATAGGAGAGCGCCATCGTGGCGAGTCCTCCGACGACGGCGATGGCGCCGTCGCGGGTGCGGCGCAGGATGCTGCTTTCCTTGGGGGTGCGGTTGGGCAGGAAGTTGAGCGCCAGCAGTAGCAGGATGATCGTGACGACCTCGACCGTGAACTGGGTGAGGGCAAGATCGGGGGCGCTGAAGAAGACGAAGCCGACCGAGACCATGAGCCCCACGATGCCGATCAGGATCAGCGACAGAAGGCGGTTGCGGTGCAGGAATACCAGGCCGCAGGTGGCGGCGACGAGCATGAGCCAGGCGGCGACCTCGACCGGGCCTGCGGCCTGCATCGCGCGGCTGGCTGCGCCGACGCTGCCGGTCATCCAGGCGTGGATCCCGGCCGCGATGACGGTGATCGCGAAGATAGCGCCATAGCGCGAGAAGGACCCGTCATGGACCGAATGGGTGAGGCTGCGCGACAGGCGGACGGTAGCATCGATGAGGGCGTCGAAGATCACCTTGGCCTCGGGGCGGGGCGTGGCATCCCAAAGGCGCAGCGTGGGCCGGAAGATCGCCATCAGGAGCAGACCGCCGACCACGGCAGCGATGGACATGAAGAGCGCCGGAACCAGGCCGTGCCAGATCTTGAAATAGGCGGTCGGCACGTCGGCTTCGCCGCCTAGAACCGAGGCGGTCACGAGTTTGACGAAGGGTTCGGCGAGGAATGGAGCGACACCGATGACCACGACGAGGACGACGAGGATCGCGGGCGGCAGCCACAGGCCCGAGCCGGGATCGTGCGGCTTGGCCGGGTAGTCGTCGCGGACGGGGCCGAAGAAGACGTGGCCGATCAGGCGGAAACAGTAGGCGGCCGAGAAAAGCGATCCGATGGTTGCCATGACCGGGACCAGAAGCGGCATGCCGAAAAGGACGGTGTCGGTGGTTTCCTCTAGCATCATCTCTTTTGAGAGGAAGCCGTTGAGGAACGGGATCCCGGCCATCGAAAGCGCCGCGAGGGTCGCGATGACGAAGGTGACCGGCATCAGGCGTCTGAGCCCGCCGAGGCGGCGGATGTCTCGGGTATGGGCCTCGTGATCGATGATCCCCGCCGACATGAAAAGCGCGGCCTTGAACGTGGCGTGGTTGAGGATGTGGAAGATCGCCGCCATGGCTCCGAAAGCGGTGCCAGTGCCCAGCAGCATGGTGATCAGGCCCAGATGGCTGACTGTGGAGAAGGCGAGGAGCGCCTTCAGGTCGTGTTTGAACAGCGCGATGACGGCACCGAGGACCATGGTAATGAGGCCCGCGGTCGTGACGATCATGAACCATTCGGGCGTCCCCGACAGGACCGGCCAAAGCCGGGCCATCAGGAAGATCCCGGCTTTCACCATAGTTGCCGAATGCAGATAGGCCGAGACGGGTGTCGGCGCAGCCATGGCGTGCGGCAGCCAGAAGTGGAACGGGAACTGCGCGGATTTCGTGAAACAGCCCAGAAGGATCAGGATCAGCGCGGGCAGATAGAGCGGCGAGTCTTGAATGAGCTCGCGGTTCTGCAGGATCACGCTGAGATCGTAGCTGCCCGCGATCTGGCCAAGGATCAGCATCCCGCCGATCATCGCAAGCCCGCCCATTCCCGTGACAGCAAGGGCCATGCGCGCGCCTTGCCGTCCTTCTGGAAGATGTTTCCAGTAGCCGATCAGCAGGAAGGACGAGAGCGATGTCAGCTCCCAGAAGACCAGCAAAAGCAGGATGTTGTCGCTGAGGACGATGCCGACCATCGCGCCCTGAAAGAGCAGCAGATAGGTGAAGAACTCGCCCATATTGTCGTCGCGCGAGAGATAAAAACGCGCATAGGTGATGATCAGCAGACCGATGCCGAGGATGAGCGCGGCAAAGAAGAAGCCAAGCCCGTCGAGCATGAAGGTCGCGTTGAGGCCCAGAAGCGGCATCCAGTCGATCCGGGCGGTCACGACCTCTCCGGACAGGACGGCGGGAAGATGGGAGAGAAGACCGATCGAAGCGGCGAGCGTGACGGTGAAGGTGACGCCCGCGCAGGCTTGCCGACCGGCGGAGTTCATCAGGCCCGGAAGAAGCGCACCAAGGAAGGGCAACGCCACGATGAGGAAGAGGGACACGCGAGCTCCTTACCTTTTGGCCGTCAGTCTGGCCTCTTTTGTGGTAGTTTCCGCCCTACCTCAAGAGGCGACCCGCCAGGGCGCATCCTGATCGATCGCGTCCACTTCTGATGCTTCAGATAGTCACAGCCCGGGAAAGTCCAGCTTTTCCGGCATTCCGCGTGCTGCATCTGCGAAACGGCGATCGCGTGGCTGGCCCAGAGCGAGTGGCAAAAAAGAAAACGGCGCGCCTCTTTTCGAGGCACGCCGTCCGTGCTGGAGCGGGAGATGTCTAGCCGACCAGGGCGTTGTCGTCCCGCTTAACCGTGACGATGGAGGAACGCGGCAGGCTGCCTTCGCCATCGGGGAAGGGCTGACCAGGGTGCTGGATGCCGACGAACATCGTGCGCCGGTCGGCCGACCATGTCAGGCCGGTGACTTCGCAGCCATTCGGACCCGTCAGGAAGCGGCGGATCTCTCCGGTCGCCGGATCGCCCGCGAGCATCTGGTTGTTGCCCATGCCCGCGAAGTCGCCTTCGTTGGAATCGTCGCCATCGGTCTGGATCCAAATCAGGCCGGCAGTGTCGATCTGCATCCCATCCGGCGAGTTGAAGAGGTTGCCCGCGTTGATGTTGGCCGTTCCGGCGTAAAGATCGTCGCCGTGCACGTCGGGGTTGCCCGCCATGACGTAGAGATCCCAGTCGAAGCTCTCCGCGCCGTGATCGTCGTTATGTGGACGCCAGCGGACGATCTGACCGTAATTGTTGATCTCGCGCGGGTTGACCGCGTTGACCTCCATCGGATCGCCGCCCGCATTGGTCTTGACCACGCCGCCATCTTCCTTGGCGCCGCGGTTGCGGTTGTTGGTCAGGCAGCAATAGGCCTCGACCGCGGTCGGATTGACCGCGATCCATTCGGGACGGTCCATCGTCGTCGCACCGACGGCTGAGGCGGCCATGCGGGTGAAGATCGAGATCTCGGCGGGCTCCATCCCCGTCGCCTCGGGCGTCAGGGCAACCCACTGGCCGGTCATGTCGTCGTCGAACCGCGCCACGAAGAGCTGGCCATCCGACAGGAGCGTCGAGGTATCGCCGCCCGCGACGTAGATGCCCGTGGAGACCCATTTATACATGAACTCGCCCCGTTCATCATCGCCCATATAGACGACGACGCGCCCTTCGGGGGTGAGCGCGTAGGCGGCGTTCTCGTGCTTGAAGCGGCCCAGAGCGGTGTGCTTGACCGGTGTCGCCTCCGGATCCCAGGGATCGATCTCCACGATGTAGCCCGCGCGATGGGGCTCGTTCGGATTCTGCGAGATATCGAAGCGCGCGTCGAAGCCGTGATAGTTGTAGCGGCCCGCATCGATGTCGGTCGAGACGCCGTAGCGCCGGTAGCCCTGCATCACTGCCTCGTCTCCCGACACCTCCTGAGTGGTTCCGAAATAGCCGTTGAAGTTCTCTTCGCAGGTCAAATAGGTGCCCCAGGGGGTCCGGCCTGATCCGCAATTGTTGAAGGTGCCGAGCGACTGGGTGCCGGTTTCATCGGCAACGGTCTTGAGCAGGTCGTGTCCGGCGGCGGGGCCGTCGATCACCATGGGCGTGTTGTGATGGATGCGGCGGTTGTAGGTGCTGTCGACGGCCACGGACCAACCATCCTCGCCCTCGACCACTTCCATGACGTTGACGCCCTGGAAGTTCTGCAGCCGCAAGACATCCTCGGCGGAGTTCGCTTCGCCCTCCTGACCCACGGGCAGGTTGATCTTGGGGTTCGGGTATTCGCTGTTGACCACCAGAAGCTCGGTTCCGCCCTGGTGAAAGAGCTCCATCCCGTCGGTATTCTCGCCGAAAACGCGGTCGGATCCTTCGGTGGGGATGCCGGTTTCGGGATCGAAGGCTGGCGCGTCCAGAAAGAGCGGATCGCCCCAGCGCACGAGGACATCCCAGCTATAGCCGTCCGGCACGTGCACGGTGCCGTCGGTCTGCGGCGCGAGCTGTTCGAAGGCGAAGCGGCTGGTCTGCTGGGCAGCGACCGGGCTGCCTTTGAGGAAGGCCGTTCCCATGACGGCCGCGCCCGATCCGAAGGCGAGCGTTCCGCCCAGAAAGCCGCGACGCGAGATCGCGCGTTCGACGACGCGGTCGAATTCCTGCACCTTGGATCTTGGGAATCGAACCTCATCCCATTCGTCTGCGGACAGGTCTGAAAGATCGGCCTTGCTCATAAGGAACTCCTTGATATGGCTGGGATAAATGGCGAGATTGCCATTGATGACAGGATGCTACAGGGCCAAGAAAAAAGTTCTGTGACAGCACGAGAGCGCGGGGCGCAGGTCGGACCGCCTCTCTGGCGGGGACGGTCAGGAGGGGCGCGCTGACGGCGGATATGGCGGAGTACCGTGCAGCCCGACGAGCTGTTGATCGGGCGCGCGCCCGCCGCGTCGATCGGCTCTGGTCAAATCGCCCGCTTGCGGTAGTCTTGGGGTCTATCTCACATTCATCAGCCGAGGAGATCGACCATGCCCATTCTTCTGGATCGCCGTGGGTTTCTCGCCGCAAGTGCAGGTTTCATGGCGCTGCATCCGTTTTCGGTACGGGCCCAGGCCGGGCAGGCACATCTTCGGATCATGGAGACGACGGACGTCCATGTTCACATCTATCCTTACGACTATTACGGCGACCGCCCCATAGATACGGTGGGGCTGGCCCGGACCGCGTCGCTGATCGGCGGGATCCGGGGAGAGGCGACGAATTCTCTTTTGCTGGACAACGGGGACTTTCTGCAGGGCAACCCGATGGGCGATTACATGGCCTATGAAAAGGGCATGTCCGAGGGCGATCTGCATCCGATGATTGCCGCGATGAACACGCTTGGCTTCGATGGCGCGGCGCTGGGCAACCACGAGTTCAATTACGGTCTGCCGTTCTTGATGAATTCGGTGGCCGGTGCGGCTTTCCCGGTGCTGTGCGCCAATGTCGCGACCGAGATGGGCGGCAGCATCGCCGCCGATACGACGCTTGTTCCACCCTATGCGATCCTCGACCGGACGCTGACCGATGGCGCGGGCGAGACCCATCCGATCCGCATCGGCCTTATCGGTTTTGTCCCGCCGCAGATCATGACCTGGGATCGCCGCCATCTGGACGGCAATGTGCAGGTGCGCGATATCATCGCCGCGGCGCAGGCCTATTTGCCGCAGATGCGCGAGGAGGGCGCGGAGATCATCATCGCCCTTTCGCATTCCGGCATCGAAGGGGCGGATCATACCGACATGATGGAGAACGCCTCGGTCCCGCTGGCCGGGGTCGACGGGATCGATGTGGTTCTGACGGGCCACCATCACCGCGTCTTCCCGGGGCCCGACTATGAGGATACGCCCGGTGTCGATGTCGAGGCGGGCACGATCATGGGCAAACCGGCCGTCATGGCCGGATTCTGGGGCAGCCATATGGGGCTTGTCGATCTGATGGTTGAACGGGACGGCAGCAGCTGGCGCATCGTCTCGCACACCTCGGAGGCGCGCCCCATCTACGAGCGCGGGGAGGACCGGTCCGTCACCGCCCTGGTGGAGAGTGACGAGGAGGTGATCGAGGCCGTCGAGGCAGAGCACGAGGCGACGCTGGCCTATATCCGCGCCGAGGTCGGGCAGACGGATGCGCCTTTGCATTCCTATTTCGCGCTGGTGGCCGACGATCCGTCGGTGCAGATCGTATCGAACGCGCAGACCTGGTATATCGAGCAGATGATGGCCGGCACCGAGCACGAGGGGCTGCCGATCCTGTCTGCGGCAGCGCCGTTCAAGGCGGGCGGACGCGGCGGGCCGGATTACTATACCGATGTCGCCGCCGGCCCCGTGGCGATCAAGAACGTGGCCGATCTTTATCTTTATCCCAACACCGTCCGCGCGGTGCGTGTGACCGGGGCGCAGGTGCGCGAATGGCTGGAACGGTCTGCGGGGATCTTCAATCAGGTCGCATCCGGCGCGAGCGACGAGGTGCTGCTGAACCCGGAGTTTCCGTCCTACAATTTCGACGTGATCGATGGGGTCGCGTACCAGATCGATCTGTCGCAGCCCTCGCGCTACGATACCGAGGGCGAGCTGATCAACCCCGAGGCGAACCGGATCGTCAATCTGACCTTCGAGGGAGAGCCAATCGATCCCGAGCAGGACTTCGTCGTCGCCACGAACAACTACCGCGCGGGCGGCGGCGGCAATTTCCCGGGCGCCAGCCCCGAGACGGTGATCTTCGAAGGGCCGGACACGAACCGGGACGTGATCGTGCGTTACATCGTCGAGCAGGGCACGATAAGTCCCTCTGCGGACGCCAACTGGAGCTTTGTTGCGATGCCGGACACGACGGTGCTCTTCGACACCGGTCCGGCCGCCGAGCCCTATATCGCCTCGGTCGAAGGCATGTCGATCGAGCCTGCGGGCGAGACCCTGGAGGGCTTTGCGCGCTACCGGATCGCGCTTTAGGGCGCTGGGGGGCTTTTGGGGCGGAGCCGTGGTTGGGTCCGCTCGTTCGAGGGAAGTGCAGCTTCTTCTTGAAAAGAATTTGTGGCGCAGGCGGTTGGGGGTCTGACCGGGTAAGCTCTCGTCGTTTCTGCGAAACAACTGCCGCTATGGCCCTTTTCTTAAGAAAAGGGCTTGGTGGAGCCTAGGGGAGTCGAACCCCTGACCTCTTGCATGCCATGCAAGCGCTCTCCCAACTGAGCTAAGGCCCCGACCGGGCGGACGCCGAATGGCGCCGCCCTGCGTTCTCTATGCGAGTGACCCGCACGAGATCAAGTGCAAAACGTCAGCTGTCGTCGTCGTTGTCGGAGGCGACATCGGCGATATCATCGAGGGAGACATCATCGTCGTCCTCGTCATCCTCGAGCACGTCATCGCCCAGATCGACATCAGCCTCGTCCTCTTCGTCATCATCATCGAGAACGATTTCGTCGTCGTCTTCCTTGGCCTTGAGCTTTTTGGTCTGCGCGTCTTCGGCATCCGCGACCATCGTGCGCGTCTTGCCGGTTTCAACCTCGACCACCTCCCCGGTATAGGGGCTCACGATCGGGTCTGCGTTCAGGTCGTAAAAGCGCTTGCCGGTCGTCGGGCACAGGCGCTTGGTGCCCCATTCTTCCTTCGGCATGGGTAAGGTCCCTTCCTGGATCATTCGTGCACTTGCAGCGGATCGGCGTCCCCTGCCATAAGCCGGGCATCGTGTCAAAGACCCGGTCCGGTTCATTGTTCAGGAGCGCGATATGGGACGTCTTGTCCTGGCTGGCAACCCCCCTATCGATGTCGTGCTGCGGCGGTCGGCTGCGGCCAAACGGATGTCGCTGAGGGTCTCGGGGCTGGATGGGCGGGTGACGCTGACGGTGCCGCGCCGGGTCAGCGACCGCGAGGCGCGATCCTTTGCGCAGGGCAAACGGGCCTGGCTTGAGGATCATCTGAACGCGCAGCCGGTCTTTCGGCCCGTGGATGTCGGAGGGTCGGTGCCGTTCGAGGGTACGGACATTCGCGTGAACACGGCGCCGGTTCGCACAGCGAGGCTCGAATCCGGTATCTTGCTTGTGCCAGAGCGTTACGGGACGGCCGGGCGGCAGGTCATGACCTTTCTCAAGCGGCAGGCCGGGCTGCGGCTGCGGGCAGCCTGCGACGCCTATGCCGCCGAGGTTGGGCGGCCCTACGGGCGGATCACGCTCCGCGATACGCGGTCGCGCTGGGGCTCCTGCTCGTCGCGGGGCGATCTGATGTTCTCGTGGCGGCTGATCATGGCGCCCCGGGATGTGCTGGATTACGTCGTGGCGCATGAGATCGCGCATCTGGTTCATATGGACCATTCGGCGCGGTTCTGGAGCGAGGTGGAGCGGATCTTTCCGGGTTACGAGACCCAACGCGGATGGCTGCGCGCGCATGGAGAGATCCTGCACCTTTACCGGTTCGAGGATTGACGCCGGGCGGCCCCTGCCGTCAGATCACCCGCGATGATGCTGCCGAATGTAACACCCGCGCCAGCGACCGCTGCGCATGAGCGCATCTACAGAACGCTTCGCACCCAGATCCTGCACGGGGAGATTGCGCCTGCGGAGGCGCTGACGATCCGGGGGGTGGCAAGCTCCTTTGACGTGTCGATGACCCCGGCCCGGGAGGCTGTGCGGCGGCTGGTGGCGGAAGGCGCGCTGTCGCTTTCAGCGTCGGGGCGTGTCGCGACGCCAGAGCTGTCGAGCGACCGGATCGAGGAGCTGGCCGCCTTGCGGGCGCTGCTGGAGCCGGAGCTGGCCTCGCGCGCCCTGCCCCGGGCACATTTCGCGCTGATCGACCGGCTGGAGACGATCAATGCCGCGATCGCGCAGGCGATCATGCGCAAGGATGCGTCTGGCTATATCCGGACAAACCTCGAATTCCACCGCGCGCTTTATCTCAGGGCGCAGGCACCGGCGATGCTGGCGCTGACCGAGACGGTCTGGCTTCAGCTTGGGCCGACGATGGGGGCGCTTTATGGCAAGCTGAAACGGACGGCACCGCCGCATCATCACAAGCTGATCCTAGCGGCCCTGCGCGCCGGGGACGAGCCAAGCCTGCGGCTCGCCGTTCGGATGGATGTGACGCAAGGGTTGAGGATGTTGCGGACCTGAAAAGGCGTCAGGCCTTCATCCGCTCGGACGTTGGATCGTAGAGCGGCTTGAGCGAGGCCTTGGCGGGGATCCGGTCTCCCATCACGTCGATCTCGTAGGTGGAGGAGAGGACGTCCGCCGCGCCCTCGCCTTTGCTTGGCACGTATCCAAGGCCGATCGCGCCGCCCAGATGGTGGCCGTAGCTTCCCGATGTCAGGTGGCCGACGATCTCGCCGTTGCGCAGGATCGGCTCGTGGTGGAAGAGCAGCGGCTCGGGATCGGTGAGCAGGAATTGCACGAGGCGCCACTGCGGGCCGGTCTGTTTGCGGGTGAGCACGGCCCCGCGACCGATGAAATCCGGCTTGCCGGTCTTCACGGCAAATCCGAGGCCCGCATCGATGACGTGATCCTCGCAGGTAATGTCGTGGCCGAAGTGGCGAAAGCCCTTTTCCATCCGGCAGCTGTCCATCATGTGAAGGCCGCAGAGCTTGAGGTCGAGATCGGCGCCTGCGGTCAGGAGCGCCTCGAACACATGGGCCGCCATGTCGGAGGAGATGTAAATTTCCCAGCCGAGCTCTCCGACATAGCTGACGCGGTGGGCGCGGGCGAGGGCCATGCCGATTTCGATCTCGCGAGCCGTGCCGAACGGATGGGTGGCATTGCTGAAGTCGTTGGGCGAGATGCGGGTGAGCAGATCGCGCGATCTGGGGCCCATTAGTGCGAGAACGGCCTCACCCGCCGTTACGTCGGTAAGGGTCACGCGACGGCCTTCAATATGGCGGGCCATCCAGGTCTGATCGGCAAGACGTGTCGCGGCGGGCGTGACGACGAGATAGGCGGTTTCGGACAGTCGGGTGACGGTAACGTCCGCCTCGATCCCGCCGGAGTGGTTGAGGAACTGGGTGTAGACGATCTTTCCAGGCGGAACGGAAAAGTCGCCCCCTCCGATATGATTCAGGAAGGCCTCGGCCTCGGGGCCTTCGACGCGGATCTTGCCGAAGGAGGACATGTCATAGAGGCCGACATTCGTGCGGATGGCGTTGTGTTCGGCAGCGACGTTGTAGAACCAGGCGGGGCGGGTCCAGCTATAGGTATAGCCGCTGTTTTGCCCGGGGGAGGAGAACCAGTTGGCGCGTTCCCATCCGGCCAGCTCTCCCATCACGGCGCCCTGATCGAGAAGGTCGCGGTGGATCGGAGAGCGGCGGATCCCGCGCGCGGTGGCCTTCTGGCGGAACGGATAGTGATCGGCATAGAGCAGGCCGAGCGTTTCCTTGGAGCGTTCAAAGAGGTAATGGCGATTGCCCTGAAAGGGCTGCATCCGCGCAATATCGACATCGCCCAGATCGAAGGGCCGCTCGCCTGTGTCCATCCAGTGCGCGAGCGCCATGCCCGCCCCGCCCGCCGACTGGATGCCGATGGAGTTGAAGCCCGCGGCGACCCAGACATTGGTGCTCTCAGGGGCAAGGCCCAGATGGTAGGCGTCGTCGGGGGTGAAGCTTTCGGGACCATTGAAAAACGTGTGGATACCCGCGCTTTCCAGGATCGGCATACGGGCGCAGGCCTGTTCGAGGATCGGTTCGAAATGGTCGAAATCCTCGGGGAGTTGGTCGAACTCGAAGCTGTCCGGGATGCCGTCCATCCCCCAGGGCTTGGCCTCGGGTTCGAAGGCGCCAAGGAGGATCTTGCCCGCATCTTCTTTGTAATAGGCGCATTCGTCGGGGACGCGCAGGACGGGCATGCGGGTCAGGCCTTCGATGGCTTCGGTGACGATGTAGAAATGCTCGCAAGCATGGAGCGGCACATTCACGCCCGCCATGCGCCCGACCTCGCGGGCCCACATGCCGGCGCAGTTCACCACCATGTCGCAGGTGGTGTGGCCGGAGTCGGTGTCCGTCTGCCAATCGACGCCGGTGACGGTTTTGCCGTCGCGGTGGATCCCGGTGACCTTGGTTTGCTCGTAGATGCGGACGCCCCGGTTTCGGGCACCTTTGGCGAGCGCGAGGGCGATGTTGGCCGGATCGCCCTGCCCGTCCTTCGGCAGCCAGACGCCCGCCGTGACGCCATCGGTGTTCAAGAGCGGATAGCGGTCCTTCACGTCGGCAGGCGACATCTCAAAGGCCTCGACATCGAAGGCGCGGGCCATGGCGGCTTGCCGCAGGATCTCCTCTCGCCGGTCCCGGGTTAGAGCGACGGTGATCGAGCCGCAGCGCACGAAGCCGGTGGCGATGCCGGTCTCGTCCTCGAGCTGGCCGTAAAGCTCCTGGCTGTATTTGGCGAGCCGGGTCATGTTCTTGCTGGCCCTGAGCTGCGCGATCAGGCCTGCGGCGTGCCATGTCGTGCCCGAGGTGAGCTGTTTTCGCTCGAGCAGGACGACATCGGTCCAGCCCAGCTTGGCCAGATGATAGGCAACCGAGCATCCGATGATGCCGCCGCCGATGATGACAGCGCGGGCATGGGATGGCGGTGAGGTCATGAGGATCTGTCCTGTCGCGGGATCGGCAAAGCGCCGGGGCATATCGCATCCAACTTGGCCGGTCCTGTCAATCGCCTGTTAAGGGTTCCGGTTGACATGAGCGGCGCAAAGACCTCCCTTTGGCGGGATCTACAGGGACGGCGCGGGCGCTATCCCATGGACATGCACTGGACACCCGGCGGGCTTTGGCCCTGAAGTGTCGTCGACCAAAGAGATGCGCGCGCCCTTCGCCGGACCGGCAGAGGCTTTGCCTGCGCATCGACAACAACAGGAAGGAAAGATCCATGTTTTCGAAGGTTTCTGCAGCATCGGCCGCATTGCTCTGCACCACGAGCCTGGCCCTGGCAGAATGCGAGACCGTGACATTCGCGGATGTCGGCTGGACGGATATCACCGCGACGACGGCGGCGACATCGGTGATCCTTGATGCGCTGGGATACGAGACCGAAACGCGCGTTCTGTCGGTGCCGGTGACGTATATCGCGCTGTCCGAAGGGGATGTGGATGTCTTTCTGGGCAATTGGATGCCAACGATGGAGGCCGATATCGCCTCGTATCGCGAGGCCGGAACCGTCGACACTGTCCGCGCCAACCTCGAAGGCGCGAAATATACGCTGGCCACCAATGCGGCTGGCGCGGCGCTTGGCATCGGCGATTTTGCGGATATTGCAGCCCAGGCCGAGGCGCTCGACAGCACGATCTACGGGATCGAGCCGGGCAATGATGGCAACCGGCTGATCATGGACATGATAGAAGCGGATGCGTTCGGGCTGTCGGAGTTTGAAGTGCGCGAAAGCTCTGAGCAGGGGATGCTGGCGCAAGTTGGTCGCGCGTCGGGCAAGGACGAGCCGATCGTGTTCCTCGCCTGGGAGCCGCATCCGATGAATGCCAATTACGACCTGACTTATCTGACCGGCGGGGACGATTTCTTTGGTCCCGAACTGGGCGGCGCGACGGTCTATACAAATACCCGTCAGGGCTATGTCGAGGACTGCCCGAATGTCGGCGCTTTGCTTAATAATCTCGAATTTTCGCTTGAGATGGAGAATGAGATCATGGGCGCGATCCTCGATGATCGGCAAGATCCCGAAGAGGCGGCACAGGCCTGGCTGACCGGCAATCCGGACGTCGTGATGGGCTGGCTCGACGGGGTGACCACGGTCGATGGCGGCGACAGCGCGGCTGCGGTGAGCGAAGCGCTCGGGCTCTGAGAGACGCGTTGCATCCGGGCCGGCCTCGGGGCCGGTCCCTTAGCACCATGCGGCCAGGCCGCATCAAGGCAGGAGCGCCGGGATGGAGTGGCTGACAGAGACCAAGATCCCGGTCGGGGATGCGGCCGAGGCGGTGTTCGACTGGCTTCAGATCAACGGGGCCTGGTTCTTTGACCGGTTCTCCCCGGCGATGGAGTTCCTGATCGACGGGATCATCACGATTCTGCAGGCCCCTCCCCCGCTTGTCGTCATCGCGCTTTTTGCGGCGCTGGCCTGGGCCTTGCAACGCAGTTGGACGACCAGCATTCTGGTGGTTGTCGGGTTTCTCTTCGTGCTGAACCAGGGCTATTGGGAGGAGACGACCGAGAGCCTGACGCTGGTCCTGATGGCCTGCCTCGTCTGCATGTCGATCGGGGTTCCGATCGGGATCGCGCTGGCGCATAGGCCACGTCTTTTCGCGGCGGTCCGGCCAGTGCTCGACCTGATGCAGACGTTGCCGACCTTCGTCTATCTCATTCCGGCTATTGTGTTTTTCGGAATTGGCATGGTCCCCGGCCTGATCGCGACGGTGATCTTTGTCATCCCAGCACCGATCCGGCTGACCCATCTTGGGATCAGCTCGACCCCCAAGGATCTGCGCGAGGCAGCGCAGGCCTTTGGCTCGACCGGGCTACAGACGCTTTGGAAGGTGGAGCTGCCCTATGCGATCCCGCAGATCATGACGGGGCTGAACCAGACGATCATGCTGTCGCTCTCGATGGTGGTGATCGCCGCGCTTGTCGGGGCGGACGGATTGGGCGTTCCGGTGGTGCGGGCGCTCAATCAGGTGAACCCGGCTTTGGGGTTCGAAAGCGGGTTCGTCATCGTGGTCGTTGCTGTGGTGCTTGACCGGATGCTGAGGGTGCGCCGCAGATGACGGTGATGGTCGATCTCGACAATGTGTCGATCGTGTTCGGCAATGCGCCGGAGACGGCTTTGGAGATGGCCGATGAGGGCCGGTCGCGTGCGGATATTCAGGAAAAGACCGGCCAGGTTCTGGGGGTCTGCAACTGCACTTTGACCGTGGAAGAAGGCCAGACGCTGGTTCTGATGGGCCTCTCCGGATCGGGGAAATCGACGCTGTTGCGGGCTGTCAACGGGCTTAATCCCGTCACGCGCGGGGCGGTTCGGGTCTATGACGGATCAGGCGCCGTCGATGTCGCCAAGGCGAGAGGCGCGGAGCTGAGGCATCTACGGCAAAGCCAGATATCGATGGTTTTTCAGAACTTTGGGCTGCTGCCCTGGCGCAGTGTCGAGGCAAATGTTGGACTGGGTCTGGAGCTGGCCGGGATGCCGGCGGCCGAGCGGCGCGAGAAGGTGGCGCGCCAGCTTGAGCTGGTGGGGCTTTCGGATTGGTCGGAACGGAAGATCAGCGAGTTGTCCGGCGGGATGCAGCAGCGGGTCGGGCTCGCGCGGGCCTTTGCCACAGAGGCTCCGATCCTGCTGATGGACGAGCCGTTTTCGGCGCTTGATCCGCTTGTCCGGGCGCGGCTTCAGGACGAGCTGATCGATCTGCAAACGCGCCTGAAGAAGACGATCATTTTCGTGAGCCACGATCTGGATGAGGCGTTCAAGCTGGGCGACCGGATCGCGATCATGGAAGGCGGGCGCATTGTCCAGCACGGCACGCCGCGCGATATCTTTGCCAATCCCGCAAACGAGTATGTCTCTGATTTCGTTCAGAATATGAACCCGTCGACGGTGCTGACCGTGCGCGATGTGATGGCGCCGAAACGGGCGGAGCGGCCTGTTCGCGAGATCGAGGGAAGCGCGTCTCTCAACGATGCAGCAGAGTTGCTGCGGCAGGCAGAGGATGGGCGGCTTTGCGTGCTTGAAGACGGGAATTGCATCGGCGAGGTGGATGCCGATTGCCTTCTGGCGGGCTTTAGCGGGCAGGCCGCGATGCGCGCCTAGACGGCCTCGTCCCTTGTCAGGTCGAGGAACACATCCTCCAGGTCCGCCTCGGTGGTTTTGACATCCCGGATGGAGACGCCCGAGCGGCGCAGCGCGTCGAGGATATCGTCCGCAGAGGTGTGGCTGGTGCGATAGGTGAAGGAGATCCGCCCGTCGGAATGCCCCTCCATCTCGACCCCTTCGGGCGGCGTGATCTCGGCCGCTGTCGCCTCTTTGGGCTGGATGACCATCGTCTTTTTATCGAGCCGTCCCAGAAGGTTGGCGGTGGTATCGCGGGCGCGGATCTCGCCGTGATTGACGATGGCGATCTCGTCGCACATCTCTTGGGCTTCCTCCAGATAATGGGTCGTCAGGATGATCGTCATGCCCTCGTCGTTGAGGCGGCGGACATTGCGCCAGAGCATGTTTCTCAGCTCGATATCGACGCCCGCCGTGGGCTCGTCGAGGACGAGGATCTGCGGGGAGTGGACGAGCGCCTTGCCCAGAAGCAGGCGCCGGCGCATCCCGCCCGAGAGCGAGCGGGCATAGGCGTTGGCCTTGTCCGTCAGGCCGATCAGCTCGAGGATTTCGTCGGTGCGGCGCTGGGATTTGGGCACGCCATAGAGCCCCGCCTGAACCTCGAGCGCGCCGCGCGGGGAGAAGAACGGATCGAGGTTCAGCTCTTGCGGCATCACCCCGATGGAGGCGCGGGATTGGCGCGGATTGACGTCCTGATCGAAGCCCCAGATCTTCACCGTGCCTTCGGTTTTGTTCACCAGACCGGCGAGGATGTTGATCAGCGTCGATTTTCCGGCCCCGTTCGGGCCCAGAAGACCGAAGATCGAGCCGCGCGGAATATCTAGGTCGATGCCCTTAAGCGCCTGTTTCGGCGGCTCTTTTCCGGAGGCGGCATAGGTCTTTTTCAGGCCGGAGATCTCGATGGCGGGGGTCATGAACGTCTTCCTGTTGCGCGAGGCGGCGCGAGCGTTATTGTCCGCGCTTACCTAACAGGGGCAGCGGCCCCGGCAAGTGCAAGGACCCAGCCGATGGATGCGCCCGAGACCAAGATCGTCAGTTCCTACCGGATCGCCTGCGACGGAGGCGAGGGCGCATTGGGGCATCCGAGGGTGTGGCTCCAGATTTCGCAGACCAAGGGCTGGGTCGAATGCGGCTATTGCGATGCGCGGTATATTCACGAGGATCACGTCGATGAGGTGCCGGACGCGGTGCGCCCGTGAGCAGAAGTTTAACCCGGCGGCGAGCAGGATAGCCCAAGGTTCGGTCAGAAGGCCCTCGAATCATAGGTTAATGCCCGTTTATCAAGGCGATTGGGCTTGCGGTATCCGGTCGGTATCGCGTCGGTATCCGGTCGGTGGAATTGCAACGAGTGCCGGAGTAACGGACCGTTCTGCCGCGCTGCGGCGCAACGGGATGGATAATGCGGGGTTTGGTTACGGCATTGTTTCGACCCCTTTAGTCGGTCACCTTGGGTCAGGACTCATTGAGTTTCAAAGCCAGTAGATGACGAGGGCGGCAAGTGCGATAGCTGACAGGAAGACTTTGGG
>CANNFE010000006.1 GCA_947503775.1 uncultured Paracoccaceae bacterium
GATGTCACGCTGTCGCGTGATGGGCGAGATGCTGTCCTGACGTTCACGAACGGCGATGTGATCACCATTGATCACTACCTTCACAACGGTGTTAACATCATCGAGGAGATCGAGTTCGCGGACGGGACAGTCTGGGACCATGAGGATTTCCGCCAGCGGATGGTGTCGGACATGAAGGCAACCGGAGCTGTGGTCGGCACGAATTGGAACGAGACCTTTTATCATACCGGCGGAGATGGATCGTACTGGATCAGTGATACCCATTATGGCGGGATCAGCCTGGACCGCCTCGTCTTCACGGATCTCTTGGCCGAGGATGTCACGCTGTCGCGTGATGGGCGAGATGCTGTCCTGACGTTCACGAACGGCGATGTGATCACCATTGATCACTACCTTCATAGCGGTGTTCATATCATCGAGGAGATCGAGTTCGCGGACGGGACGGTCTGGGACCATGAGGCGTTTCGGAACCAGATGGTTTCTGACATGAAGTCGACCGGAACGGTGGTCGGCACCGGTTGGAACGAGACCTACTATCATGCAGCCGGTGACGGATCGTACTCGATCAGCGATTGGAGTACGGCTCCAGACAGCATGGATAGGTTGGTATTTACCGATCTCTTGGCAGAGGATGTGACGCTGTCCCGCAATGGGCGCGATGCCGTCATGACCTTCACAAACGGCGATGTCGTTACGATCGACCATTACCTTCATAGCGGCGTGAATATCATTGAGGAGATCGAATTCGCGGACGGGACGGTTTGGGATCATGAGGCTTTCCGGAACCAGATGGTTTCGGACATGAAGGCGACTGGAATAGTGGTCGGTACTGGTTGGAACGAGACCTTCTACCATGCCGGGGGCGATGGATCGTATTGGATCAGCGATGAGAGTTATACCGCGAACAGCTTGGACCGTCTCGTATTTACGGATTTGCTGACCGATGACGTCACGCTGTCCCGCAATGGGCGCGATGCCGTCATGACCTTCACAAACGGCGATGTCGTTACGATCGACCATTACCTTCATAGAAGCGTGAATCTCATTGAGGAGATCGAGTTCGCGGATGGGACAATCTGGAGCCATGAGGACTTTCTACTTCGCCTCGAGGACGATGAAGCTGTCGCAATGTCCGCTACGACGAGCCAACAGACACATGAATGGTCTGCTATGGCCGAAGACACGCGCATGTTCGATGGCAGTATGGATATCATCTCAAAAGATGAGGATCTTCCTGACCCGACCGGAAAATCAGTTGAGTATGGAAAGGTTCTGATCAATCGCGATCCATCGAGCGACAATGATGCGGCGATCAATGAGAATTCTCGAGTCCTGGTCAGTCGCGAGCTCTCAGATTCTCTGATTGACCCTAGTCAGACTAAGTCTTTAGTGACGGCATCGACAGTATCCACGATCGCAGTATGCGACGGATTGAAAGCAAGCGAAGCAACTGGCGATAGTTTTGTATTCAGGAATGTCTCTGATTTGACGGGGTCGCAAGATACTCATCTTCTGGATCCTATCGAAGTAGAGACCGACCTCAGCGAGGTCATAGCTCTCCTTCTTAAAGGCCGGTCGCATACTATGCAGCCTAGAGAAGAATTCGACCGCACGGTACAATCAGACGAGAGCGGGATATCCCAACTCATCGATACCTTCGAGTTCTTGTGATTTGGCTCCAGAGCTGTGACGGCGGTCTGCGCTGACGATTGGTAAGTCATTCGCAGATCCATGAGTTCGTGCGGTTCGCAACTGAGAAAGGACGAATAGTGGCACTGGCGCACTCGCGCAGCGGCAGGAAATCAAAAGCGCCTGAAACGGCTGCAGAGGAAATTTGGTCCCCCAAACGCTTAGCGCCTGCAGTCGCCCTCATCGGCGCTGCACTGACGACAGCCATACCGATTATGGCTCATGATCACCTCCCGCTCGTCGATTTGCCCAACCATATCGCGCGTCTGTATATCGCAGCGAGCGACCCAGATGGTCCTCTCGGAATTTACTATGACTACGAGATCGCAATTGTACCCAACGCTGCGGCTGACCTCTTGTGGTACTTACTGGGCCATCCGGGTAGTGCCGCAAATTTTGCTCAAGCGCTCTTGGCGATCTATGCCGCCAATCTAATCACGGCCGCAATGGTGCTAGGTAGAGTCTTGCATGGTCGCTGGACGTCTTGGCCTGCTGCAGTAGGATTGGTCGTGTATAGCGCCCCATTCTTTTGGGGCTTCCAGAACTTTGTCTTCAGCTTGCCTTTTGTCCTCTACGGGCTTGCTTTGTGGATCGGAACAGAGCGTTGGGGAAACCTCCCGCGCATGGCAGCGATGATGATCCTAGCGACTGCGCTATTTCTTATGCATTTCTTCGGATTCGCAATTCTCGCCATCGCAGTCTTTGGTAGAGAAATACAGGTTCTTCTTTCTGACGGTATTCCCACGGCATCTCAGTTGGGTCGCCTGGCATTCCGAAGTGTGCCCTTTATCGTGCCGGTTGCGTGGCTGACTTATGGCATCCTGACCGGCCCAGCTTCGCCGATGCCTCCGCTAACCCACTACGGGATTCCGGCAACCGCAGCTCTCGGTGCGATGTCGCCCGTCTATTCTCATGTCCTAAGTGCGCCTTTTCTTGATATAACGAGCGCGCTGGTCGCGGTAATCTTATTGGTGGCTCTGGTCGAACTGCTTAGGCGCGGCGGTCTTCTGCGGCTTGATAGGCGTATGGTCGGACCCGCGATCGCGCTAGGGATCGCCGCACTAGCAGCACCGTTTTCTCTGAATGGCGTAGCTTGGGTGCAGATCCGCGTACCGGTCGTGCTGGTCTTGATACTAATCGCTGGCAGCAAATGGATTGTGCCGACCCGTATATCCATTCTGCTGGCTCTAATAGTGAGCGCGGTCATGCTCGGTCGGGGCATTGCTCTTGAGCGGCAGGCAGCGATCCATTCTGCTGAGATAGCTGATCTTCTAGACGTCGGCGCCGAGCTTCCACCCGGAGCGCGGGTGCTCCCAATCTTGGCGCCGGGCGGTCGCGCGGAGCAGCGCCTGTTTCACGTTCAGGCTCATCTTGTGGTCGCCTACGACGTTTTTGTGCCATCGCTCTTCCAAGGCGTTCATATGCTCTCTGTGCGCGAAGCTTGGGTCGACCATGCGCATTGGGCAGCTGAACCTCCCGAACTTGATGAGGTCCTAACGCCTAGTCCAAACGAGAAAGCCGAGACGTTCGTCCAGAATTGGGAAACCAAGTATACCCACGCCACCCTATTCGGCCCGCTCCCCAATGGAATGCCAACCGATCCTCGGTTGACTTCGCTCGCCAAACGCGGCCGGGTGACACTCTTCTCCGTGAAGCCCTAATTCTCTGGATTCCCCTTGTGGAAATCCTTTGAAAGCGTCCGATGCCAGGGCCACAATTACCTTGGTGTTCAGTCCCGGCATCTGGTGGATCGGATTTAGGATGAATCGATCTGGCTCTGAAGTCCAGATTTTGCATATGTATTCGTAAGGCGTGAGACCGTTGAGCGTCTTCAAACGGCGCGCGAAGTTGTATGCGTTTAAGAAGTCCGCGAGGTGGCTGCGTAGCTGATCGTGGCTGTCGTAGTGATACCGCTTCACCGTCGCATCCTTGATCGTGCGGTTCATCCGCTCGACTTGACCGTTCGTCCACGGATGATTTGGCTTCGTCAGCCGGTGCTCGATCCCATTGGCTGTGCAGATCATGTCGAACCGCATTGGCCGAGAATAAGCAGTGTTCTGGTTTCGGGGCTGCTCTGCGAACTGGATGCTGTTGTCGGTGAGAATAGTGTGGATTTTGTAGGGCACAGCCTCAAGCAGGTGTTCAAGGAACTCCCAGGCTGTTTTGCGATTAGCCTTATGGACGAGCTGGGCCAAGGCGAACTTACTGGTTCGGTCAATTGCGACAAAGAGATGGAGCTTTCCCTCTTCGGTTCTGACCTCCGCGATATCAATGTGGAAATAGCTGATTGGATATCGTTTGAACTTCTGACGATTTGGTTTGTCGCCGTCCATGTCGGGCAGTCGAGAAATACTATGCCTTTGAAGACAACGATGCAAAGAAGACCGCGTCAAATGTGGGATCGAAGGTTGCAGAGCATAGAGGCAGTCATCCAGCGGAAGCAACGTGTGTCGCCGGAACGCGACAACCATGGCCTCTTCTTCCTCGCTGAGAACAGTTGAGCGCGGAACTTTCGGCCCAGTCTTTTGATCTTCAACCGATTGACGCTTGCGCCACTTCGCCACCGTCTTGGGATTGACCCCAGCTCCCGGCTCAGCTCTGCGACCGAAGCTTGCGATCGCTGTATTGCTGCTCTGACGGCGTACGTGGTCGTGGCGCTGCCGTGACGAACTTGTCCCATAATGCTTCCTTCCATTCCAACGAAAAGATCACACCATCAAACCTTGGGATCAAACACCTAGTGCCGCACCAAATCGAGAAGTAACTATTGCATTGAACCGATGAGGACGAGTTTCCGCAGCGCGGTACCGGTGGTTACACCACGGCGTCGAAAAGTTGGGTGGCGAATTCGATCTCGCCACTAAAGGCGGGGTTCCTTGTGATGGGCATGACCGCGTGTGATGGTTCGTATGGTTTCGATGCCGCTGATGATGGCTGTCGCCGTTCGCGAGGATCTGAGGCTCTGCCGATTTCCGGGTATCCGTTTCATCGCCATGTGGTCGCTTTTGATCAGGTTGTTCCGCTGCCTTCGATCAATATGCCGATGTTATCAAAGCGCGGGTCATATCGATCGTTGATCCTCTGAACGACGCATCGATAGGTATGGGCCCTGTCGGTGCAGATCGTGACTGGCCCATGCAGTCGCACACGCTCGCTCGCCTTGCGGAGGAAGGCGAGCGCAGCTTTTGCATCGCGTCGTGCGGTTAACCAGAAGTCGACCATCTGACCGGTTTCGTTGATCACGAGCCACAGATAGCACCACTTGCCGCCGACCTGTATGTTGGTATCCTCAATGTGCCAAACGAAACTGGCCCGACGCAGAGGTATCTTTCGGCTCGCTTGGTCAGTTCACGGCCGAATTTCTGCACTCAGCGATACGCGGTCGAGTGATCGGTCGTGACGCCACGCTCTGCCAGGAGATTGATGACATCTTGATAGGACAGGGGATAAAGCAGGTAACCACCGTACCGCGAGAAGGATGAAGTCCCGTAGGAAGCGGCTGTGCTTGAACGACGATCTACGCGGCATGCTCGACCAATTAGTGAAAATTCATCCTAGAGCTCTGTTTAAAGGAACAGCCCCTTCTCCGAAAATCTCAAAGGCGACTTGAAGAGCAAGTCCCACAACTCTTCCAGATTGGTTACGCTAAAATTACGCACATGTATTTTAAATAATTGTAAATCAAACGTAAAATGGTGCCTCTCGACCGCACCATTTCTATCTTCACATCGTGATATCACGGACCGTTTTTCATGCGGTTTCGGTGATTTGATGGGGCGATGTCCCGGGATCTTTCGCGCCGAGACGTGTCAATCCGATCTCTGGGCCATTGCGGCGGAAGCGGATCGCGCGCAGCCCTGATGATGCCTGAACGTCTTACAGGATCCGTCCGGTCCAGACTGTTTTCCGGCCTGGTTCTTCTTGCGGGTCATCGATGTCCCCGCAGGCGTCGTAGGTTGCCATGGCTTTGCCGTCGACTGCGATGGCGACAGATCCCGTATCCGTCTGGATCTCGAAGATGTGCCGATCCTTGGTCGCGGATCGTTCTGTCACGCGCCGGATCGGGCCATGCCCGGACATGCGGGCGGTAACTTCTGCGGCTTGGGCCGGCGGGCTGAGATCGGCGGCGCCCCGGTAGGAGGGCAGAAAGGGCTCGTCCGCCGCCTCGGCATCGAGAAAGGCGCGGGCGGCATTGGGGGCGACGCGCCCATATTTGCGCCGCGACGGCAATGAAAGGACGGAGGCCGCGAGGCGGCAGCCACCGAGATGGGTCGCCTCCCAGATGTCGAAATCGGCAGCATGCTGGCCCGCTTCTGCGGCAAGCGCCTTGTAGGTCGCGAAGCCGAATTTGGCGCAGCAGCGATCATGCTTGCCATGGGTGCAGCACAGCAGGACCCGGGCGGGCATCGGGCGCGGATTGAACGGAGCGAGGTCGGATTTGGAGAGGATGGCCTCGAGAAGGTCTGGCAGGGTGTCGATGGCGACATCACAGGCGAGCTCTTCGGGGGTCAGCATGACGCGCGCGTGGGTGTCAGGTTCGCCCTTGCGGTCGATCAGATTGACGCGGCGCCCGGCTGCGACGTTTGCCTCGATGGCGTCTAGGAGTGCGGGCGGCATCCCGTCTGCAAGACGCAGGGAATATCGCCACCGCGCCTTGGGCCAGCGGATCAGGACGTTTGCAGGCTGATGGACGCCCGTGCCGGGCAGCGGCTCGCCTACTTCGGCAGACAGAACAGAGCAGAACTGGAGCGGCGGGCGTGTCATCTGGCGACGAGGGCTCGGTTCGGCGAGAACGCGGCGATGCTCTCGAGACTCGCCATTATGGGTCGCCACGCCGGTTTGAGTCTCTTGGTCCGGCCGGTTCGGACCATCCGCTTGAGCGGGGATGCCGTGAGCGCTGGCGCAGCCGAGGCTGCAAAGGCGATCGGGATCATGCAAGGCCCTGGCCTTTCGGGAGGGCTGCCTATGGATGTTCGGGTTGGAGAAGCCATTCGCCTAGTCCGGCATCGGTTCGAACGGTTGCCCGCCGATGGAGGTCAGAATGGCATAGGCCACCATGCCGAGCGCGTCGTAGGACGAGGCGCTGTTCTCGGCCCGGCTGAGCATGATCATCTGTCCCGTGCGGCAGGCATGGAGCAGGTCGCAATAGCCGGGCATCACGGCTTCGAGCTCTGCGGCCAGATCTGACGGCGTCTGGCCTGCGCTGGAGCGATAGGTCGTGAAAAGAAAGTCGGCATCAAAGGCCTGAATGGTTTCGCCGCTGACCTCTCGCTCTTCGCCGGGGGCCATCGCCTCAATGATCTCGGGCTGCCGAAATCCGGCATCGGTCAGGACTTTCCCGATATGTCCGTAGGGAGCATAGGTGAAGAGACCGCCATTCAGGGGCTGCACGGTCGAGACCGTGATCGCCTCGGTGTCGATCACGCTGCGGATCAGGTTGATCTGTGCGTCATAGCGGCGTTTGAGGGCGGTCAGCCGGTCGTTTGTTCCGGTCATGTCGGCGAGAAGATCATAGATCTCCCAATCGGTGCGCTGGGCGTCGTCCACAACGAAGGTCGGGGCGATCGTGCGCAGGTGTGCGGCGTCGACGCCCTGCCACTCTGTCGTCAGGATGAGGTGGGGCGCCATGGCCGCGATACGCTCGATATCGGCAGGATTATTGCCCATCCATTCCATGTCGGAATTGTCGAAGTCGGTGGCTGTGACCTGAGCGCTTGACCGGATGAACGCGTCTGCCGGGGTCTCGCCGCGCCCGTGACTGCCGACGGGCGGCGCGCCAAGCTCTATCAGCGGGATCGTCAGGATGAGATCATGCAAGGCGACGATGCGCTGCGGTTTGAGCGGGATCGCAACGTCTGCTCCGGTATCGTCGGTCAGGGTGCGCGTCTCTTGTGCGGCGGCGGGCAGGGCGAGCGCGAGAAGGGCTGCGGCGAGGATGTGTTTCATGGGGTTCCCGGTCAGTCGAAGTCCCGGCCAGCGGTGACGGCCGTGAGAAAGTCGATGGAGCGATGCAGCGATGCGAAGGTGTAGCCGACGAGAACGTCGCGCTCGTACCAGTAGTGGTTGCCTGTCGAAACGCCGCGCAACTGGCGCCAGACAGGAGCGATCTCGTCCCATTGCGCGGTCAGCATGGGGATGGTCTGCCCGAAGCGGGGCGCGCGGGAGGAGAGCAGGACGTCGCCGTCGAATTCTTCCAGCCACTCGACGCTGACGCCGTTCATACCGTCGGTCGCCTCGGCCTGGATAGTCGGCCTGCCAAAGCCGATATCCGAGATGACCTGATCGATGGCGCCCCAGTTGGGATAGTACCACAGACCATCCTCCCAGATGTCGAGGCGCGAGACGGTGATCGCGCCGGGATCGCCGATGACGCGGCGGGCCTCCTCGATGCGAGCCTCGTAGCGGAGAAGCTCCTCCTCATAGGTATCCGCTTTACCGGAGACGTCCGCGAGCCAGGCAAGATGGTCGAGGAACGGCATCCGGGGCGGTAGGACGACCGTCGGCGCGATGGCTTCAAGCTGGTCCAGGATCGGCTCGTTCCAGAGCTGGGCAATGATGAGATCGGGTGCGGCGACGGCGAGCGCCTCGACATCCACGGGATCGCGGTTCGAGAACCATTCGACGCCCGATGCCTTGACATAGGCCGCGCCGAAGATGTCGGCGGCGCCGCGCACATAGCGCTCGCCGCCCTCCATCTCGTTCATGACCGTGAGCGCGATGGGAGCGCCGATATCGAGAAGCGGCGTGGTGATCGCATCGCCCCTGAGCGATGCGATGCGCTGCGGATCGCCCGGGATGCAGGCGGTGCCGAGATGATGCTCGAAGGCGCGGGTGCCCGGCTCGCAGTCCTGCGCATCCGCGGGGATAGCGAGGGCCGCAAGGGTGGCAGCGAAGATGAGCAAACGCATGGGGGATGTCCTTTCGGGGCGTCAAAGCTGGCTGCGGGCCTGGGACCGCAGGATGAGGAGCACGAAGATCGGCACGCCGATGATGGCCGTTACGAGGCCGGCGGGGATCTGCACTGGCGCAAAGAGGGCGCGCCCCAGAAGATCCGCGACCGACACGAGCAGCGCGCCGGTCATGCCGGTCATCGCAAGATGCAGGCCCGGGCCGGACCGGGCGAGGCGGCGCGCGATATGAGGCGCGACGAGACCGACGAAGCCCAGGGGGCCCACGGCAGCGACCGCGGTGGCGGCCAGCGCGACCGAGAGGGTGATCAGCGCGATCCGGTCCCGGCGCACGGCGACGCCCAGACCGGTGGCCAGATCGGGGCCCATGCGCATGGCTCCCATCGGCCGCGCGGCCCAGAGAAGCACGGGCAGGACGATCGCGGTCGAGAGGCCGAGCGCGCGCAGCTCGCCCCAGCCTGCCGCATGGACCGATCCGGCGAGCCAGCCCAGCGCTGCCAGCGCGCGGTCGATATCGCCATAGGTCAGCAGCGCCGAAGTCGCTGCCGTCAGAAAGGCGGCGATGCCGATGCCCGTCAGGATGAAGCGCATCGTCGCGCCGCCTGACCGCGCCATGGCGATCCATTGGATCAGGGCCGCCACGGCCAGCGCGCCGCCGAAGGCCAGCACCGGGTGCCAGGCGACGTCCAAAGCGGGAAAGGCGATCATGGCGGCGACGACGGCGAGGCCCGCGCCTTGACTGACGCCCACCAGCGAGGGATCGGCCAGGGCATTGCGGGTGACGGTTTGCAGGACGGCGCCCGACAGACCAAGGAGCGCGCCGGCAAGGGCCGAGACGACGGCACGGGGCAGCCTGAAGTCCCAAATGACGGTCGTGGCCATATCCTCAGGCGGATCGCCGATCAGCGTGCGCATCACCTCGGCTGCCGTGAGGGGATAGGTGCCCGTCATCAGCGCGAGGATCAGGACCGCGAAGGCCGCTGCGACAAGGCCGCCCAGAACGGTCAGCGCCCGCAGGGGCAGGGCGAAGGTGGCGCGTCCGTCGAGCTTTTGCCAGATCGCGTCGCTCATAGGCGCGCCCGCACGAGCCAGACAAAGAACGGTGCGCCCAAAAGAGCGGTGACAAGGCCCGTCGAGATCTCGACCGGGGCCAGGACCAGCCGTGCGGCAATATCGGCCAGCAGCAGGTAAACCCCTCCTGCCAGCGCCGAAACCGGCACTATAATCCGGTAGTCGTGCCCGACGATGAGCCGCACCGCATGGGGCACCACCAGCCCGACGAAGCCCATCGGTCCGGCCACCGCAACGGCCGCCGCCGTCAGAGCCACGACTGCCGCCAGCACCAGCGCCTTCAGCCGCCCAACCTCGACCCCCAGGCCTGTGGCGGTTTCTTCGCCCATGGCAAGTGCGGTGACCTGCCGGGCCAGCGTCAGGGCGACGATCAGACCGCCAAGCGCCCAGGGAAGCGCCCAGAGCGCGACGTCGGGACGGCGCCCGGCCAGCGTACCGGTCAGCCAGACGCGCAGGGTTTCGAAGCTGTCCTCATCAAGCAGGTGCACCACCGAGATCAGCGCGCCGAGAAAGGCGGTGACGGCTGCGCCCGACAGGACCAGGGTCAATGGTGTGGCGCCGCCGGGTGCGGCCTGCGCGATGCTCCAGACGGCCAGTGCCCCCGCCAGAGCGCCGACCGCCGCGAGCAGGGGGATCGCCGCCGGGCCGCCGAGGCCAAGATAACCGTAGCCCACCACGACCGCGAAGGAGGCTCCGGTGAGCAGGCCCAGAAGCCCAGGCTCTGCCAACGGGTTGCGGGTGACGCCTTGCATGAGAGCTCCGGCCACCGAAAGCGCGGCGCCGACCCCGACGGCAATCAGGGCCCGGGGCAGGCGCAGATCGCGGATCACGACGTGATCGAAGACGGTGTCATCATAGTTAAAGAAGGCCTGTGCGACCGTGCCGAGCGGGATTGTCTTGGCGCCGACCGCGATATGCCACGCGAAGGCAAGCGCAAGCGCCGCCAGAAGGATCGCGACGACCATCGCGGTCGATCCCGCGGCCGACCGGGGCAGGGCGGCATCGGTCATTCGGCGGCTCGCGCGATGGCGGGGCCGATATCCGGAACGCGCGGGATGCAGACGGGCCGACCGCTTTCGGGATCGTGCAGGATACGCGCATCCAGATCGAAGACGGTCTTCAGATTGTCCTCCGTAAAGATCTCGGCGGCGGTGCCTGCGGCGACGATGGCCCCGTCCCGCATCATCACGAGACGGTCGGCGAAGGCGGCGGCGACGTTCAACTCGTGCAGCACGATGACAAGCGTGCGTCCCTCTCTGGCGACGGCGCGCAAAAGGCCCATCACCTCGACCTGAACGCGCAGATCCAGAAAGGTCGTCGGCTCGTCCAGGAGCACGATCTCTGTCTCTTGTGCGAGGGTCATCGCGATCCAGCATCGCTGCCGCTGGCCGCCCGACAGATCCGAGATCCGGCGGTCCGCGAAGTCGGTCACGCCGGCGGCGGCCATGGCTTCTTTCACGGCGCGGGCATCCTGCCGCGACCATTGGCGCAGCAGCGTCTGATGCGGAAAACGGCCCTGTGCGACAAGCTCGGCCACTGTCAGCCCTTCGGGCGCGATCGGCCCTTGCGGCAGCAGCGCCATCTGGCGGGCGACGGCGCGGGTCGGCATCTCATGCACGTCCTGCCCGTTCAGCATGACCGCGCCGGACCAGGCCGGCAGCACGCGGGCCATCGCCTTGAGCAGGGTGGATTTGCCGCAGCCATTGGGGCCGATGAGAACCGTCAAGGCTCCGGCGGGCACATCCAGCGACAGGGCGTCGATAATCGGAGTCGCTCGCGTATAGCCCGCCGTCAAATCGCGGGCCCTCAGCCGGTGTGTATCGGAGGCCACGCCCCTGGTCATCGCCTGCTCCATACCATGTGCCGTCGAGGGATCTTGGCTGGCACCGGCGGGCGCTGGCTGAATATTCGATAGATGACTAATTTAGTCGAGAATGTCGAGGGCCGCGATCGATTGAGCGGCGACGATCGCCCGGACCGGTCCGTCTTTGTCGATCAGGCGCGTAGCCAATCCGTTGCCAGATCGACCGAGGTGACGCGTGCGAGAGGTTTGATCCGGTCCAGTTCGGCCATCAGGCCCAGGCTGCGGGCCTTGCCCATGCGGATGCCGGGTTCGGGCCAGAAGGCACGGACGGCGAGCGTTCCATCGGTTCGCTTGGCGTCGATCCGGCCGATCAGGCGGTCGCCTTGCAGCACGGGAAAAACGTAGTAGCCGTAGCGGCGCTTGGGTTCGGGCACGAAGATCTCGATGCGATAGTGAAAGCCGAAAACCCGCTCGGCGCGTTTGCGGTCCCGCAGCGCGGGATCGAAGGGAGAGAGCAGGCGCAGACGCGACGAGGGAGCGGGCAGGCTGGCGGCATGATCGAGAAGCGCGCGGGTTGTGAAGGAGCGCCGCACGGTGCCATCGGCCAGTTCGATATCGACCTCGAGGATTCGCTTTTCGCTGAGCGCCCGAGCGCACCATGCCTTGGCCTCGCCGGGGGTTGCGATCTCGAAGAAGGCGGCCAGCTCTCCGCTGGTGGCGAACCCGAGCCGGCCCAGCGCTTCGGACAGGGCCCAGTCGATGATCTCTGCATCCGTTTTGCGGCTGTTGAGCCTTTCGGGCGGGATCACGCGTTCGGTCAGATCGTAGAGCTTCCGAAAACCGCGGCGGTGGCAGATGGCAAGCTGGCCGGAGCGCCAGAGATATTCGAGCGCGGTCTTGGAGGGATGCCAGTCCCACCAGCCGGAAGATCCTTTTTTCTCGTCGCCGCCGACATCAAGCGAACTGGCGGGGCCGTGATCGTTGATATGGCGCAGGACGGTCTCAAGCTCGGCCTGCCAACCCTCGCGGCGGGTCTGCGCCCAGCGCGCGCGCATCTGCGCCTCGTCGCGGGCGAATTTGAGCCGCCACATCGGGTAGAACGCCATCGGAATGATGGCGGCGTCGTGGGTCCAGTGCTCGAAGGCGGTTCGGTCGCGGGCCACGAGATGCTCGAGCGCGCGCGGGCGGTATTGGCCGCGGCGGGACCAGAGGATCAGATCATGGGCGCGGGCCAGCGTGTTGACGCTGTCGACCTGGACGAAGCCGAGCGTCTCGAGCACGTGATCGAGGTCCTTGCCCCGGCCCGGACCGGATCCGGGGCGCAGCAGCATATGCCGGTCGAGAAAAAGGCGGCGGGCGCGCCTGTTGTCGAGATAGGGGCGGGTCATGGAGCTTGTTTATCGATGATGCGGACCCGGTTATGCAATCCGTGCCATTTTGCGGGCGGCTAGAGATAGATGTCCGGGACCTTGCGCAATGTGGGCCATTGACCCGGGTCGTGGCCGTAGAGGATCCAGGCCGAGTGTTCGCGGCCGATCTCGCGCAGGCGGCGCGCGGTCCGGCGTTCGGTGTCGGTGCCGAAGACCTCTGACGGGCGGGAGATGGCATCGGAGGTCAGAAGGACCGCCCCCGTTTGCGGCAGGCTTAGAAGCAGGGCGATCTGACCCGGTGTGTGGCCCGGGGCCATCAGAACGCGCAAGTTCGGGCCGAGATCGGTGTCCTTTTCGAGGGTGATCGTCTTGCGATCCGGCCAGTCAAGGGGATGCTTGCCGTCCCAGTAAAGAGGGCGCGGCAAGGCGCGTTCGGCAGTGGAGAGGACCAGCGGGGCGCGGGGCGCGAAGGTGAGGTCTCCGACATGGTCGATATGGCTGTGGGTGAGGATGAGAAGGTCGATATTCGCCTCGGTCAGGCCTGCCTTGGCCAGTTGCGCGGCAGGGGTGTTCTGCGCCGTGCAGGAGAGGATGGTTCCAAAGCTTTCAAGACCGTCGGCTTGCGATGCGGCCTGCGGATCGTCGGTATAGGCCGGAGGAAAGCCGAGATCGACAAGCACCGTCTCGCCTGCATCCGATTGGATCAGATAGCCGCAGATCCCGATGGTGCGCGCCCCGTCATGGACGCGGAACAGCCCGTAATCGAGCAGGCCGAGGGAGATCGGGCGACCTTTGAGGAGGGGGCGGTTGGGCATGGCCCTCAATGCCAAAAGAGTTTGCACTTGGCTGTCAATGACCGTTCTTGCGGCGATGTGACCTTCTAGCGGGTTGCAAAGGCGGGTGGGCTTTGCTTTGCTGCATCGCTGACGCGGCACCCATAAGCTGCGCGGTCAAAGGGGAGAGGTTGCCTTGGTGGCAGACGGTACGGCCCATGCCGGAACGGATGCGTTCGTCGAATTCGAGCGGGTTCAAAAGAGTTACGACGGCGAAACGCTGGTCGTGAAGGATCTGAACCTGGCGATGCCCAAGGGTGAGTTTCTCACGATGCTTGGTCCCTCCGGATCCGGCAAGACCACCTGCCTGATGATGTTGGCCGGGTTCGAGACCGCGACGCATGGAGAGATCCGGCTTGATGGCGCGCCGATCAACAATATCCCGCCGCATAAGCGCGGGATCGGGATGGTCTTTCAGAACTATGCGCTTTTTCCGCATATGAGCGTGGCCGAGAATCTCGCCTTTCCGCTGGAGGTGCGGCAGCTCGGCAAGTCCGACCGGGAAGCCAAGATCAAGCGCGCGCTCGATATGGTGCAGATGGGCGATTTCGGAGGGCGGCGTCCGGCGCAGCTCTCCGGCGGGCAGCAGCAGCGGGTGGCTTTGGCGCGCGCTTTGGTCTTTGAGCCGGAGCTGGTGCTGATGGACGAGCCGCTCGGGGCTTTGGACAAGCAATTGCGGGAGAGCCTGCAATTCGAGATCACCAATCTGGCGCATGAGCTGGGGATCACGACGGTTTACGTGACGCACGACCAGACCGAGGCGCTGACGATGAGCGACCGGGTCGCGGTCTTCGATGACGGGCGGATCCAGCAATTGGCGCCGCCCGATGAGCTGTACGAGAGCCCGCAGAACAGTTTCGTGGCGCAGTTCATCGGGGAAAACAACACGCTCGAAGGGGTCGTTCAGGAGCTGAAGGACGGGATCGCCATTGTGCGGCTGGACGATGGCGGGCTGATCGATGCGGTGCCGGTCAATGTGGCCGAGGTCGGAGAGCGAACGCTGGTTTCGATCCGGCCGGAGCGGGTCGAGCACAAGCGCGAGCGGCTGTCGCCCGATGCGCATACGCTCAAGGCCGAAGTGCTGGAATTCATCTATATGGGAGACCAGTTCCGCACGCGGTTGCGGGTTGCGGGGCGGGACGATTTCATCGTCAAGAGCCGCAATGCCCAGGGACAGGACCGGCTGAGGCCGGGCGAGACGGTCGAGATCGGCTGGCTCCCCGAGGATGCGCGGGCGCTCGATGCCTGAGGGCGGGATCGTGCATATTTATGACAAGATGAAAGAGCCTGCCGGGCGCAGGCTCTGACCATTCGGTGCCCTCGACCCGGGCGGGGCGCATCGACCAAATCGAACCGGGGACACGACAACAGGAGATGACGATGAAACTCAAGACAATCGCACTGACGAGCACCGCGCTAGGCGTTGCGAGCCTGGCCTTTGCCGAAGGCCATATGGCCGACGAGATGACGATCGTGAGCTGGGGTGGCGCCTATCAGACCAGCCAGCAGAAAGCCTATTCGGAGCCCTATGCCGCCGATACAGGGGTGAGCATCACCTGGGACGAGAGCTCGGCCGAGGCGACCGCGAAGATGCGGGCGATGGCCGAGGCAGGCAATATCACCTGGGATGTGGTCGACGTTGTGGCTGCCGATGCGATCCGGCTGTGCGACGAGGGTCTGGCGATGGAAATCGACCATGACGAGATGCTGGCGCCGGGCGATGACGGATCGACCGCGAGCGAGGATTTCGGCGAGCTGATCGTCAGCGACTGCTTCATCCCTCAGATCGTCTATTCCACGACCTTCGGCTATCGCACCGATGTGGCCGAGTGGAACGGTGCGGAGCCCGAGGATGTCTGCGCCGTCTTCGATCTGGAGACCTTCCCCGGCCAGCGGTCGCTGGAGCAGCGCCCCATCGCGAACCTGGAATGGGCGCTGATCTGTGACGGCGTGCCGATCGAGGAAGTCTATGACGTGCTGGAGACCGAGGAAGGGCAGGACCGCGCCTTTGCCAAGCTCGACACGATCAAGGACAGCGTGATCTGGTGGACCGCCGGTGCCGAGACGCCGCAGCTTCTGGCCGATGGCGAAGTGGTTCTCGGCTCGACCTACAACGGGCGTCTCTTCTCAGCCATCGAGGAGCAGGATCAGCCGATCGCGATGCTCTGGGATTGGCAGATGTTTGATCTGGACGGCTGGATCATCCCGGCGGGCCTGTCCGAGGAGCGCGAGGCGCGGGCGCTTGATTTCGTGCGTTTCGCGACCGACACGCAGCGGCTGGCCGATCAGGCGAAATACATCTCCTATGGTCCGGCGCGGCAGTCTTCGGCCCCGCTTGTCGGGCAGCATGCGGATCTGGGCATCGACATGGCCCCGCATATGCCGACCGATCCGGCGAATGCTGAAAACACCTTCCTCTTCAACTACGAGTGGTGGGCGGATTATCGCGACGATCTGGATGCCAAGTTCCAGGCGTGGCTCGCGCAATAAGACCCACCGGGGCGGTCCATCGGGCCGCCCCATTTCCAAGATGAAGACGGAGACGGACATGCCCAAGGGCTATATCATCGGACATATCACCGTGAACGATCCCGAGGCGTACAAGGAATATGTCGAGCGGGATACGCCGATCCTCGAACGGCTGGGCGGCAGGTTTATCGTCCGGGGCGGGCCATCCGAAGCGCCGGAGGGCGCCCTTTACGACCGGCATGTCGTCATCGAATTTCCAAGCTACGAGATGGCCAAGGCGGCCTATCACGATCCGGACTATCAGGAGGTCGTGAAGATCCGGCACCGAACGGCGGATAGCCGCATCATCATCGTGGAAGGCACCTGATGTCGGATGCGGTCGCCGGTCCCGATCAGTTCACCGGCGCGACGCCGGACAACGCCCTGCGCAATGCCGAGCGGGCGGATGGGCCCATGTTGGCGGCGGATGGGCGGCCCCTGAAGGCGTCGCTGGCGCGCTCGCTCAGGCGGTCCAAGCTGCGGGCGCTCCTGCTGATCGCGCCGCTTTTACTGTTCATTCTGCTCACGTTCATTGCGCCGATTGCCGATATGCTCTTCCGGTCGGTCGAGAACCAGATCGTCAGCGAGACGCTGCCGCGTACCGTGATTGCGCTGGACAAATGGGACGGCGAGACCGTGCCGGGCGAGCCGGTCTTTCTGGCGCTGGTGGGCGATCTGAACATCGCGGTCGAGCGCAAGGCGCATACGCGGCTGGGCAGCCGCTTGAATTATGAGACGACGGGGATCTCGTCCCTTTTCCGCAAGACGGGGCGGGGCGTGGACGAGATCGGCGAAACCGCGATGGAGCAGGTCATCGGGGTGAATGCCCTTTGGGAAGAGCCTGCGACCTGGGTCGCCCTGATGGCCGATCCGGACTGGATAGAGGCGCAGGCGGAATGGGCCGCCGAGGAGACCGAACGGGCGGAGCCTCGGTTCCGGCTGAACGGCGCGGTGGAGGAGGCGCTGCCCTTGAGCGCGGATCTTTATCGCGCCTTTGCGCGGACGATCCAGGTTGAGGATGAGGACAGCCCGACCGAAGAAGAGCCGTGGCCGGTTATCTACCGGGCCCTCGTGCAGGATCTGGCGGCGCTTGGGCCGCTCCCCGAGGAGCTTGCGGCGAGCGGTGTGCCGATTGCATCGCTCGAGGAGGCGGCGGGCGGCTTTCTGATGGAGGATGTCAGTGCGGCATTCCTAGATATCGACGAGGATTGGGCCGATCCCGAGGTGTGGGGCACCATCGAGGCGTTCTCGGATCCCTATACGGCGGGGTACTTTCTCGGCGCCATCGACCGGCAACTGACCCCGCAGGGGATCGAGCGGCAACCCGAGAACCAGCGCGTCTATGGGACGCTTTTCCTTAGGACGCTGTGGATGAGCCTGCTGATTACCGGCTCGTGCATCTTGCTTGGCTACCCGATTGCCTGGCTTCTGGCGAACCTGCCGGTTCGGACGGCCAATCTTCTCATGATCCTCGTTCTGCTGCCGTTCTGGACCTCGCTTCTGGTGCGGACGAGCGCCTGGAAGGTGTTGCTGCAACAGCAAGGGGTGATCAACGACATCCTCGTCTGGAGCGGGATTTTGAACGATGCGAACCGTCTGGTGATGATCAACAACGCAACCGGAACGGTGATCGCGATGACGCATATCCTGCTGCCCTTCATGATCCTGCCGCTCTATTCGGTGATGAAGACGATCGATCCGTCCTATCTGCGTGCGGCCAAATCGCTTGGCGCCACGAACGGGACGGCCTTCTGGCGGGTCTATTTCCCCTTGAGCGTGCCGGGGATCGGGGCGGGGTCGATCCTCGTCTTCATCCTGGCCATCGGGTACTACATCACGCCGGAGCTGGTGGGCGGCACCAAAGGTGTCTTTATCTCGAACCGGATCGCCTATCACATCTCGACCTCGCTCAATTGGGGTCTCGCCGCGGCACTGGGGTCGATCCTGCTGGCGCTGGTTTTGCTGCTCTACTGGCTTTACGACCGGATCGTTGGCATCGACAACGTCAAGCTGGGGGGCTGAGAGATGGCACTGGCACCTTATGCGACGACGGGGCAGCGGATCTGGTATTACGGGTTCCGAGTGATCTGCGGGCTGATCTTCTTTTTCCTGATCGCACCGATCCTCGTCATCATTCCGCTGAGCTTTAACGCGCAGGATTTCTTCACATTCACGCCCAAGATGCTGGCGCTGGATCCGGAGGGCTATTCGCTCAAGCATTACCGGGATTTCTTCACCAGCAACGACTGGCAGCAGGCGATGTGGAACTCGCTCAAGATCGCACCTGCGGCGACGCTGATCTCCGTCAGTCTGGGCACGCTGGCGGCAATCGGGTTGAGCCAGAGCCATGTGCCGTTCCGGGGGGCGATCATGGCGATTTTGATCTCGCCGATGATCGTGCCGCTGATCATTTCGGCGGCAGGCATGTACTTTTTCTACAGCCGGATCGGGCTGCAGGGGACCTATTTCGGAGTCGTTCTGGCCCATGCGGCTTTGGGCATCCCGTTCGTCATCATCACCGTGACAGCCACGCTGATCGGCTTTGACCGGTCGCTCACGCGTGCGGCGGCCAATCTGGGGGCGGGGCCGGTGCGAACGTTCTTCAAGGTGCAGATGCCATTGATCCTGCCGGGGGTCGTCTCTGGCGGGCTTTTTGCCTTTATCACCTCGTTTGACGAGGTCGTCGTGGTGCTTTTCGTGGGATCGGCGGGGCAGACGACCCTGCCATGGCAGATGTTCACCGGGCTGCGCGAGCAGATCTCGCCAACCATTCTGGCGGTCGCGACGCTTTTGGTGGGGATTTCGATCCTGCTTCTTGCAATGCTCGAAGTGCTGCGCAGGAGGTCAGAACGGTTGCGGGGATTGTCCCCAAGTTAAGGATTTTGCCGCAACGTCGTCGCATATGGGCCTTCTCGAAGCCATCTGAATATGTTTTGGGAGCGCTAAAGATTACCCAAGGTAAAGAGTGCCGAGATGCCGAGCTATACGATCTACGTCCTCGATGAGGCCGATATTACGCTGACGAACAGTGATGGAAGTGCCCAGACCCTCGATGGTGTGACCCAAGGGGATGGATCTCATCTGGTGGGTGATAAGCTCACGCTGAATGGGCCAAACTGGACGCCGGTCGAGATTTCGGACGACGACGACAACTTCTCCGATAACGATACGCGGGGCGATGCAGCCCAGACGTTGGTAAACGAGACGAGCCTGGACGAATCGACCTTCAGTGCCGGAACGAAGGTCGAAGCCGAATACTCCTTCGTCGTGACCGACGGGACCTTTGACAGCGAGGGCAATCCGGTGACCTGGACGCTGGTCGGGTTCAATGCGGCCACGGGTAGCCCGAGCTACGGGACGCTCGAGGGTCTCGCCTTTATTGGCGGGCCGGGCGGCTTTCCTCCGGTGGGTGTGCCGCTGACGGTCGTGTCGGCCGCCGAGGGTCCGGACTTTCCGGCCGCCGATTATGCAACCCCGGTCTGCTTTGGCGCGGGTACACTGATCGAGACCGAGGATGGCCCGATGCCGATCGAGGAGATCGAGGTCGGGATGCGGGTGCGCACGCGTCATGACGGCTACCAGCCGGTGCGCTGGCATGGCGTGCGGACATTTGCCGCGATCGGGCCGATGGCGCCTGTCGTCTTTGAGCCGGGTGCGATCGGCAACGCGCGCGAGCTTGTCCTGTCCCCCCAGCACCGCGTGGCGATCTCGGGCTGGAAGGCCGAGCTGATGTTCGGCGAGACCGACGCTTTGGTCCCCGCGATCCATTTCGTCGACGATCACAAGATCATGCGGCGCGTGGGCGGGACGATCGAGTATCACCACCTGATGTTCGATCGCCATCAGATCGTCTTTGCCGAAGGCGTCGAAGCGGAAAGCCTGCATCCCGGGATCCGGACGCTGGACAAGCTGGATGCGGCGGCGCGGGCCGAGCTGCTGGAGATCTTTCCCGAGATCGCCGAGGTCGAGGGCGCATATGGCCCGTCGGTTCATCCCAGCCTCAAAGGGTTCGAGGCGCGTGCCTTCCTCGCCTGAGAGGCGCGGCTAGGGCAGGATCGCCAGCCAGAGCCAGACCGTCAGGATCGACAGTCCTGTGCCGATGAGCACGCCTGACGCGGCAACGCGCCGGGCGCGGCCATACATATCCGCGAAGATGTATGTGTTGATCCCGGGGGCCATGGCCGCCGTGATGACGGCAGAGCGGAACGCGGTTTGATCGAGGCCCGTCGCTTGGCCGAGCGTCCATGTCAGGGCGGGATGGAGGATCAGACCGATGGCGCAGACCGCGAGGATGAGCCGCAAATCGCCTTCGGGTTTGTAGCGGTAAAGCACTCCCCCAAGCCCGAAAAGCGCTGCCGGCAGCGCCGTGCGGGCGAGAAGTTCGATGGCGTCGGTAACCGGCTGCGGCAGGGTTATGCCTGAGAGATTGACGATGAGGCCGGCCGTGATCCCGAGGATCAAGGCGTTGCGGAACATCGCCCTGAGAACGGTCAGAGGCAGCCGCGTATTGGGCGTGCCGCGCGCCTTGACGATCTCCATCACCGTGATGCCGAGCCCGTAGCAGAACGGCGAGTGGACGGCGATGATCGCGTAATTCGCCTCGAGCGCGCCGGAGCCATAGGCGCGTTCGGTGATCGGCAGGCCTAGCAGCAGGGAGTTGGAGAAGAGGCAGCAAAAGCCGATGGCCACGCAATCTTCCCAGTCGCGTCCTGTCAGAAGGCGCGCACCGAAGAGGCCGGCGAGAAAGCCTGCCGTCGCGCCGACATAGAAGCTGGCGAGCAGGGCGGGGTCGAAATTGGCCTGCAAGTCGAGCGTGGAAATCGCCAGAAAGAGCAGGCAGGGAATGGCGAAACCCTGGGTGAATTTCATCAGCCCGTCGACGCCGCTTTCCGAGAACCAGCCCATCCGGACCGCGCCGTAGCCTGCGCCGATCAGCAGGAAGACCGGCAGGATGACGACCGTCAGCGCCGCCATGTCAGAGCGCGCGCCGGTGGAGAATGCGGGTGCCTCCGGCGGAGGTATTTAGGGCAAGATGAGGAGAGGGCCGTTGCTCAGAGGTCATGGCTGAGGGTCAGGCCGTCATAGGCCGGGCGCACGTTGTCCGGCGTTTCGGCCAGTACCGTCTCGTAGTCGAGATCGATATGCATATTGGTCAGGATCGCCTCTTTGGGGGCCATCTTCTTGATCCAGTCGAGGGACTTGGCGAGGTGCGCATGGGTCGGGTGCGGATCGCGGCGCAGGGCGTCGAGGATCCAGGTGTCGAGGTTTTCCAAGGCCGGCCAGGCGGTGTCCGGGATCTCGGCGACGTCGGGAAGATAGGCGAGATCCCCGATGCGAAAGCCAAGCGCATCGATGGCGCCGTGATGGACCTCGAACGGGGTAAGGGTGACCTCTCCGCCCGCGCCATCGATAGTGACGGGGCCGTCGATCGTGTGCAGATCGAGGATCGGCGGATAGGGGGAGCCCTGGGGCTGCACGAAGGCGTAGCCGAAGCGGGAGAGCAGATCGTTCTGTGTGGCGCCGTCGGCCCAGACCGGCAGGCGCTGGCGCATGTTGAAGACGATCATCCGAAGATCGTCGAGACCGTGCACATGATCGGCGTGGGAGTGGGTGTAGACGACGGCGTCGAGCTCTCCGATACCGGCATCGAGGAGCTGGGCACGCAGATCGGGCGAGGTGTCGATCAGGATCCGGGTTGTGCCATCGCTGCCGGTTTGCTCAATCAACAAAGAGCAGCGGCGGCGGTGGTTTTTCGGGTTCTGAGGATCGCAGGCGCCCCAATGTCCGCCCAGGCGCGGCACACCGCCGGACGAGCCGCAGCCGAGGATGGTGAAGCGGCGCTCAGGCATCGGAACTCCAGGCGGCCGCCTTAGGGAAGAGGCGATCGAAATTGGCTTCTGTTCGGGCGGCGAACTCGGCGTAGTCCATCTCGAAGAGCTCGGCGGCCTTGGCGGCGGTGTGGGCGGTATAGGCCGGCTCGTTGCGTTTGCCGCGATGGGGCGGCGGCGCGAGATAGGGGCTGTCGGTCTCGACCAGGATGCGGCCCAGAGGGGCTGCCTTGAAGATGTCGCGGAGCTCCTGGCTTTTCGGGAAAGCGGTGATGCCGGACATCGAGAGGTAGAAGCCGAGATCCAACGCGGCTTGCGCCAGATCGGGGCCAGCGGTGAAGCAGTGCATGACGCAGGAGTAGGGGCTTGCCTGATGCTCTTGGGTGAGGATCCGGGCGGTATCCTCGTCGGCGGCGCGAGCATGGATGATGAGCGGCAAGCCGGTCTGGCGCGCGGCCTCGATATGAAGGCGCAGGCTCTCCTGCTGCACGGCCTTGGTCTTTGCGGTGTAGTGGTAGTCGAGACCCGTCTCGCCGATGCCGACGAATTTTGGATGCTGTGCCAGGGATTTAAGCTGATCGACGCTGGCCATGGGTTCGTCCGCGACGCTCATCGGATGGGTGCCGGCGGCATAGAAGACGGGGGCATGTGCCTCGGCGAGGGCGCGCACCTGCGGCTCGAGCCGGAGCTTGGTGCAGATCGTGACCATGCGGGCAACGCCGGCCTCAGCGGCGCGGGCGATCAGGGCCTCGTGCTCTCCGTCGAAATCGGGGAAATCGAGGTGGCAGTGGCTGTCGGTGATCCGGGGCTGGGACAAGGCGGCTCCTCAGGCGGCAAGACGGTGGGCCGTCTGTTCGATCCTGAAGGCCATATCGAGGATCACCTGAGCCGGGTCAAGGTTGACCGCCTGGGCGTGGCGGGCGCGGGACGACAGATCCTCGGCCAGCGTGGCCCATGTTCGGGCGGCGCGGGCGTCGGGGCTGAGCTTTTGCAGGAGCAGCGCCTCGCCGGGGGCGGCCTGGGCCTGGGGCGGGCCGGTAAGACCGGCGCGGGCCATGCGGGCGAGGGCCGTCTCGGTCAGATCGAGGAGCAGATCGAAGCGAGGGGCGTTCTTGGCCCCAGTGGTGCTCTCGGCGAGCTTGAGAAGAGCGGGCCGGTCGAGATGGGGCAATGTCGTCAGAAGCTTGATCAGATCGGCATAAAGCGGCAGGCCATCCATGGCCAGAAGGCGGATTGCATCGCCGACGGAGCCTGCGGTGAGCGTGGCAAGGGCAGGCGATTCCTCGCTGGCAAAGCCCGCCTGTGCCAGAGCGGCGGCGGTATCCTCGGCCGAGAGCGGCGACAGGCGCAGGGTGCGGCAGCGCGAGCGGATGGTCGGCAGAAGGCGCGAGGGCTGGTGCGAGATCAGCAGGAGCGCGGCGTTGGCGGGCGGCTCTTCGAGCAGCTTGAGCAGCGCGTTGGCGGCCTGCACCGTCATCTCATCGGCGGCATCCACGATGACGACCCGGCGTCCGCCATCGGCGGCGGACATGGAAAAGAAGCCTCTGAGAGCGCGCACGTCATCGACGGAGATGGTGGCGCGCAGGCGTTTGGTCTTTTCATCGTGCCCGCGTCTCAGAAGAAACAGGCGGGGATGGCTGCCCGCCAGCAGAAGGCGGCGATCGGGGTGGTCAGGAGGGATGGCGAGGGTCGGGGCTGGCGCAAAAAGGGCGTCGGTGTCGGACGGGGGATGCGCGAGGAGAGCGGCGGCAATCCTCCAGGCGAGGGTCGCCTTGCCGATGCCGCGGGGACCGGTGAGCAGCCAGCCATGGTGAAGACGGCCGGAGGTCATCGCGTCCAAAAAGGTTGCTTCGGCCTGAGACTGGCCGAACAGCGTCTCGGTCTCCCTTGGATGGGGAGCACCGGGAATCTGTGTTGGATCGGGAAGCTGTTCGTCTGCCATGGTGGGGTATGGATAGCCCCATGCGCAGGAGGCTGGAAGAGGGGGCGGCGGGTTTGACCTGGTTTGGTTTTGATGGCTGCGGGTAAGAGCTGCCGCAGTCGAAGCGCGGGATCTCATCAGGGCCTCAGGCGAACTTTACCGTGCGCGCGGCAGATGTCGGATTTGAGTAGTTATGACAGGATGATGCAGGAGCGTTCTGCTCTCGGGAGGATCGGCGCGCGTTAAGGTTGATGCCAGTTAAGGTTAATCCGGGCAATCCTTGGCGTGGGGCGCGCCACGGGTTTTGCAGGGGACTGCATTTGCGGGGGGCAGTATTGGTGCAACCAAAGGGGGGCAACGCGGTTTTGATATCCGCGCCACCGAGCCCCGAATTGCTCAGATCGCGAGAGCCGCCTCGGCGCGGGCGGCGATTTCGGTGGTGATCTGGGCCTCCGGGCGGTTGCCGTCGATCAGGACACAGCGCTTGGGATGGTCCTTGGCCAGCGCGAGAAAACCGTGCCGGAGCGTTTCCTGAAAGGGCAGGCCCATGTGCTCGAACCGGTCTTCGCCAGACCGGCGGGCGAGGCCGCGGGAGAGGGCCTCGCCGGGATCCATGTCGATGATAAAGGTCAGGTCCGGCTCGCGGCCGATCATGCGGGTGTGCAGATCATCGACGATGGCGCGCAGATCACCGCGGGTTGCGCCCTGATAGATGCGGGTGCTGTCGGCGAAGCGGTCGCAGATGACGGGGCGGCCCTCCTTCAGGGCCGGGTTGATCGTCTTCTCCACATGATCGCGGCGTGCGGCGGTGAAAAGCAGGATCTCGGTCTCTGCCGACCAACGCGCAGGATCTCCGGTCAGCAGAAGTGCGCGGATTTCCTCAGCGCCGGGCGAGCCACCGGGCTCTCGGGTTTGCAGTGGATCAAGGCCCCGGCTGCGCAGATGGTCGGTCAAGCGGCGGGCCTGCGTGGACTTGCCAGAGCCGTCGATGCCTTCGAACGTTATGAAAAGCGGACGCGTCATCGCGCGGGTGTCGGATGCCTGAGCCGGGGTGTCAACGGGCGAGCCCTCGTTTGGCGGCTGTCTTAGGTCCACCATTCGTCAATCGCTGCGATGTCATCGTCGGACCAGCCGAAATGGTGGGCAAATTCGTGGATCGTCACATGGGCCACAAGCTCTTCCAGCGTGACCCCGGGGCGCTCTTCAAGTTCGGCCAGGATCGGTTTGCGGAAGAGCCAGACCGTATCGGGCGCCTCGGGCTGATCAAAGCTGGATTTCTGTGTCAGCGGGATGCCGGAATAGAGGCCCGTGATGTCCCATTTCTCGTCTGCATCACCTGGGATCTCCATCAGGTCGTCGGAGATGAAATCGGTGCTGATGATGGCGACTGCCTGGGCCGGACCTGCGAAGGGCTCAGGCAGGGCCGCTATGGTGCGGCGGGCGATCTCTTCGATCTCGTCGGTCGTCGGCTGGGGCATTCCCGTCATATGGACAAAAGGCGCGGGGCGTGGAAGAGGCTTGCGCAAGGAGATTTGCCCATGGTTACGACACGCTTCGCCCCCTCGCCGACCGGCTATCTGCATATCGGCAACCTGCGCGCCGCGCTTTTCAACTATGCGATCGCGCGCAAGGCGGGCGGAACCTTTATCCTTCGGATCGACGATACCGATCCGGAGCGGTCGAAAGAGACCTATGTCGAGGCCATTCGCGAGGATTTACAGTGGCTTGGCCTGACCTGGGACCGGGAGGAGCGTCAGTCTGCGCGGCTGGACCGTTATGCGGCGGCCAAGGATCGGCTGGTGGAAATGGGGCGTCTTTACGAATGTTTCGAGACGCCGACCGAGCTCGATCTGAAGCGAAAGAAGCAGCTGAATATGGGCCGGCCGCCGGTTTATGACCGCGCGGCTCTGGAGCTCTCTGAGGAGGAGAAAGACGAGCTGCGCAAAGAGCGCTCGCCTCACTGGCGGTTCAAGCTGGATCGCGAGCGGATCGAGTGGGAGGACGGGATCCTCGGGGAGATCTCGATCGATGCGGCGAGCGTCAGCGATCCGGTTCTGATCCGAGGGGATGGGCAGGTTTTGTATACTCTGGCTTCGGTCGTGGATGACACCGAGATGGGCGTCACCGACGTGGTGCGCGGGTCGGATCACGTCACGAACACCGCCACGCAAATCCAGATGATCGAGGCGCTCGGCGGGGCCGTTCCGCGGTTCGCGCACCATTCGCTGCTGACCGGACCGCAAGGCGAGGCCCTCTCTAAGCGATTGGGAACATTGGCTTTACGGGATCTGCGGTCCGAGGGGATCGCGGCCGAGGCGGTGCTGTCGCTGATGGCGCGGCTGGGCTCTTCGGATCCGGTGGAGCTGCGGGCGAGCGTGGCGGAGGTTGTGGAAGGGTTCGAGCTGGGCGCTTTCGGGTCGGCGCCGACGAAGTTCGACAGGGCCGATCTGGGTCCGCTGACGGCGCGGCATATCGCGTCGCTGCCGCTCGAGGCCGTGGCGGATCGGGTGGCGGCAGCAGGCGTGCCGGAGGAGCTGGCCGAACGGTTCTGGCGCGTGGTACGGGAGAACATCGCGACGCTGGACGAGATCGAGGGGTGGTGGACGCTGTTCCGCGATGGAGCGGAGGCTGAAATTTCCAAGGAGGATCAGGGCTTTGTGGTGAGCGCGTTCGAGATGTTGGGAGAGCCGCCCTATTCGGACGAGACCTGGACCGCCTGGACCTCTGCCGTCAAGGAGGCGACGGGACGCAAGGGCAAGGGGCTCTTCATGCCGCTGAGACTGGCCGTGACCGGGCGGGCGCGGGGGCCGGAAATGGCCGAGGTGATGCCGCTCTTGCAGGTGAAGCCGCAGGTCTGAGGGCGTCTGTTCACCGCGGCGGCCGAGGGCCGCTCTTCAAGGCGCGTGAATCAAAGGTTAACGGCGGAATTTGCCGGGATTTGGGCCTGCGGCATCCGGGCGGCATCGCGTCGGCATCCGGGAGGAGGCGTTTTGCAGGGGACCTGCTGGTTAACGAAGCGCCCGGTGCGGGGCTGCGCAACGGGCCCTAAAGATCCATAAGCGGCGGCTTATGGATCGCGATCGGGTCAGGCGACGGCCTTCGGGATGTCGAGCCGGGCGAGGGCCGCATCGACCTGAGCCGTCTCGGCCGGGGTCAGCCGCTGGGCGCGCGGATAGAGCGGATCGGCGCGGTCGTCGAGCAGGCCGGTGCGCCATCCATCGGTCGTCTCGAAGAAGGCGGCGAGGCCAGCCTCGCCAAATGTTCTGAGATAGCCCTGAACGACGACGTCGAGATAGCTCAGCAGGATTGGTCTGACCTCGGGTCCTGCCGGGGTCGTGACCTGGTAGACGGCGATTTGGGTCGCTTCGGGATGGCCGCCGGTGATCCGGCCGGTGACGTCCTGCCGTTCGTAGCCGGCCTCGCGCGCGTCGAGGGCGGCCCAGTCATGGTTCGGCACATCCGCGGTCAGCCCATCGAGGACCGTGCCGGGGCAGGGGCGGGCGGAGAGGAAGGCATAGGGGTGATGATCGGTCGAGCGCCATTCACGGCGCCATCCGTCGAGCCTGGCCGGGCGGGGATCGGGGTAGCTATGGGTCCTCGTATTGACGAGCGAGCCATAGCCAAAAAAGCGCGGATGGATCATGGGGAGCAGAATTTTCTAGAAAATTCTGGTTTGTCAAATCCTTCTAGACGGATTTGGGCTTCAAAATTTTCTAGAAAATTTTGCCTCACTCGCGCGCGCGCAGGATCCGGGCGGGGCGGGCGGCCAGCGGGCGCCAGGCGAAGGCGAGACCGGCCAACAGCGACGCCGTGATACCGCCCAGGATGATCGGCAGGGCCGAGCCCCAGATCACGGCATAGGACGTGTCCATGATGAAGGTCGAGATCGCCCAGCCGCCGAGGATGCCTGCCAGAAGCGCCACGGCCCCGGCGGCAAGGCCCAGAAGGGCCGAGCGCAGGGCGAAGCTTGTCAGGATCCGGCGGCGGGTGGCGCCGATGGTCTTGAGGATGGCGGCTTCGGTCGTGCGGGCGCGCTCCCCGGCGGCGGCGGCGCCGATCAGGACGAGAAAACCCGTCACTAGCGTGGCCGCGGCCCCGTAGGAGACGGCGGCGGCGATGCCGTCCAGCAGATCGGAGGCGCGGGCGATGCCGTCGCGCACGGCAATGGCGGTAATGTTGGGATAGGCATTGGCCAGATCGCGGAGGATCTGCGCTTCGGCCTCTTCTTCGGCATAGACGGTCGCGATATGGGTATGCGGCGCACCGGCGAGGGCGGCGGGGTTCATCGACAGGATGAAACCGATCCCGGCGGTGGAGAAATCGACCTCGCGGAAGCTGGCGATCTCGGCGGTGATGTCGCGGCCCAGGATATTGACGGTGATCTCGTCGCCGAGTTGGAGGCCAAGCTCGGCGCCTTCTTCGGCGGCAAAGGAGATGAGCGGCGGGCCGTCATAATCCTCGGGCCACCATGCGCCTTCGGTGACGGTCGTGTTCTCGGGCTGGGCGGCGTTATAGGTCACGCCGCGGTCGCCATCGAGGACCCAGTGATTGCCCGCGACCTCGCGGGCCGGCTGGCCGTTGATCTGGGAGATGATGCCGCGCAGCATCGGGGCGCTGTCGACGCGGGAGACCTGGGGGTCCTCGCCCAGACGGGTGCGGAAGCCGTCGATCTGATCGGGCTGGATGTCGACGAAGAAGAACGAGGGCGCGACCTCGGGCAGGTCGCGGGCGATGGCCTGGCGCAGATTGCCGTCGATCTGGCCGACAGAGGCCAGCACGGTGAGACCGAGGCCGAGAGAGAGGACGACCGAGATCGCCTCGGACCTTGGCCCGCCGATGGATCCCAGCGCGGCGCGCAGCGCCGGGCGGCCCCTTGCGGCGCGGGTGGAGCGGCGGGCGAGGTGCCGGATCGCCAGCGCCGCCAGAGCGAGGATCGCGAGCGATCCGGCGATCCCGGCGGCGGTATAGAGCGTAAGCGTCACGCTGTCCGTCAGAAGCGCGGCGGCGGCGATGAGGACTGCCAGCAGGGCAAATGTCGCAACGAGAAAGACCGGGCGGGGCAGCCAGGATCCCGCCTCACCGCCATCGCGGAAGAGGGTTGCGGCGCGGACCTCTTCGGCGCGGGCCAGCGGCCAGAGGGTGAAGACGAGCGCGGCCAGAAGCCCGTAGAGCGCCGCCTCGGCCAGCGGTCCGGGATGGATGCGAAATTCGGCCGGAACGGGCAGGCGCGCCTCGATCAGGGGGGCGAAGATCAGCGGCAGGCTGGCGCCGAGGATCAGGCCGAGCGCGATGCCGACGAGGGTGAGCGCGCCGACCTGCAGGAAGTAGGTCAGAAAGATCGTCGTGCGCGTGGCGCCGAGCGTCTTGAGCGTTGCGATCGTGCTGGTCTTGCTGGCCAGATAGGAGCGGACGGCGGCCGAGACGCCGACGCCGCCCACCGCGAGGCCCGAAAGGCCGACGAGCACGAGAAAGGCGCCGAGGCGATCCACGAATTCCGAGATACCCGGCGCGCCATTACGGGCATCGGACCAGCGGGCGCCGCCTTGGGGGAAGGTGTCCTCTACCTCGCGGCGGAGGGTGTCGAGATTGGCATCCTCGGGCAGATCGAGCCGGTACCGGCTTTCGAAAAGCGTGCCTTCGGCGAGAAGGCCGGAGGCCGCGAGATCCTCGAGCAGGACCAGCGTCGTGGGGCCGAGGGCGAAGCCGCCGGCATTGGCGTCGGGAATATCCTCCATCGTGGCGGTCAGGACGAAGTCCTGCGTGCCCAGGCGGAAGATGTCGCCTGCTTCAAGCGCCATGCGGCCCGAGAGTTCGCTTTCCATCACGGCGCCGGGGAGGGGTCCGTCGCCTGCGAGGGCATCCGCAAGCGGGATGTCGGGGGTGAGCGCGACCTCTCCGATCAGGGGGTAGAGATCGTCGATGGCCTTGACCTGGGTGAGGCCGCGATCGGCGCCGGTGCCGGTTCCGGTGGTGGCCAGGGAGCGGAAGTCCACGATCTCAGAGACGGCCAGCGCAATGGCGTCCATCCAGGCGCGTTCGTCCTCGGTGGCGTAGCGGTAGGTGTATCTGAGTTCGGCATCCCCGCCGAGAAGGGCCGCGCCTTCGCGTTCGAGGCCCGACTGGATGGCGGCGCGGACGGAGCCGACGGCGGCGATGGCGGCCACGCCGAGGGCGAGGCAGGCCAGGAAGATGCGGAAGCCGCTGAGGCCGCCGCGCAGCTCGCGCCGGGCGAAACGGAGGGCTGTGGTCAGGCTCATGGGGCGGGAGGCCCCATACGGCCGGCGGCGGGCATTTTGCAGCGCCGGGATCTTGCATATTTTTGGCCAGATGAAGGGGGGATCCCTGCAGTGGGCGGGCGGCCTGCCTGTGGGGCGCGGTGGGTCATTCGGCGGCCTTTGCCGCAAGATCGGTGTCGAGGCGGCCGTCGCGCAGGCGGATCGTGCGGTCGCAGCGGGCGGCGAGGCTTTGGGAATGGGTGACGAGAACGAGCGTCGCGCCGTGCTGGTCGCGCAGACCAAGAAGCAGGTCGATGATGGCCGAGCCGTTGGCCTCGTCGAGATTGCCGGTTGGCTCATCGGCGAGCAGGATCTCGGGGCGCGGCGCGGAGGCGCGGGCCAGCGCCACGCGCTGCTGCTCTCCGCCCGACATCTGGGAGGGGTAGTGGTCGGCGCGGTGTTCGAGACCGACGGCGGTCAGCTCGGCTTCGGCGCGGTCGAAGGCGTCCTTGTGGCCCGCCAGCTCGAGGGGGGTTGCGACGTTTTCGAGAGCGGTCATGGTGGGAATGAGGTGGAAGGATTGGAAGACCACGCCCATATGGTCCCTGCGGAAGCGGGCGAGCGCGTCTTCGTCCATCGCGGTCAGATCCCGGCCCAGGGCCGTGACAGAGCCGGAGGTGGCGCGTTCCAGCCCGCCCATGAGCATGAGGAGTGAGGATTTGCCCGAGCCACTTGGACCCACCAGCGCCAGCGTTTCGCCGCGCCGCACATCGAGCGTCAGCCCGTGGAGGATCTCGATCCGGCCTGCATTGCCATCGAGCGACAGGGTGGCGCCCTCGAGGGCGAGAACGGGATCGGTCATGGGCATGCTCCGCAGATCGGTCGTTTTTGGATATGGGGCAGTTCGGGGGGCGCGCAACCTTGCGGCGCTGCTTCTTTTTGCAGGTGCAGCACAAGCGGAGGTCACGATCGCGGCATTGGGCGACAGTCTGACGCAGGGCTATGGGCTGCCCCAGGAGGAGGGGTTCGTGCCTCAGCTTGAAAGCTGGCTGGAGGCGCAGGGCACCGAGGTGGATCTGATCAATGCGGGCGTCTCGGGCGATACGACGGCGGGGGGGCTTGCGCGGGTGGCCTGGACGCTGACGCCTGAGGTCGATGCGATGATCGTTGCCTTGGGTGGGAACGATTTTCTGCGCGGGATCGATCCGGCGGTGAGCCGGGCCAATCTGCGCGGGATCCTCGAAGCGGCCGAAGCGGCGGATGTCGATGTGCTGATGGTGGGCTTGGAGGCCTCGAGCAATTACGGGCCGGATTACAAGCGCGATTTCGATGCGATGTATACCGATCTGGCCGAGGAGTTCGAAGTGCCGCTTTATCCCTCGTGGTTCGACGGGATCCTCGAGGCGAGCGGGGGCGCGCCGGAGGCCTATATGCAGGCCGACGGGATCCATCCCAATGCCGAGGGGGTTGCCGCGACGGTCGAGGCTTTGGGCCCGCTGGTGCAGGCGCTGGCCGAGCAGGCGGCGGAGTAGCCTTGGCGTGCCGGGGCGGTTCTTCCTGACGGAGCCCCTCGAGGCGGTCGCCGCGTTTCTGGGCATCGAGAGCGATGGGACAAACGAGCCGCCGCGGCTGAACGTGGCGCCGGGTGGGGAGGTGCTCTGCCTGGCCGGGGGCCGGCTGGAGCGGATGCGTTGGGGGCTGATCCCGCAGGGGCGGACCAATGCGCGGGGCCGGCCCGTCCTGGAGGTGATGGTCAATGCCCGGTCCGAGACGGTGTTCGAGAAGTCGGCCTTTGACGGGGTCAAGCGTTGTATCGTGCCGGTGAACGGCTGGTACGAATGGACCGGCGAGACGCGGCGCAAGACGGCCTGGGCGATCCGGCCCGAGGGCGGGGGGCTGCTGGCCTTTGCGGGGATCTATGACATCTGGCAAGGGCCGGGCGGCCTTCGGGTGCCGCAGCTTGCGACCGTGACCTGCGCGCCGTCGGCGGATGTGCGGGATATTCACCACCGGATGGGCGTGATCCTGGACCCGTCGGATTTTGAGGCATGGCTGGAGGGCGAGGAGGCGGATGCCAAGACGTTGATGCGGCCCTGGCCCGATGGGCGGCTTGTGGTGGACAAAGCCGATCCGCCACCCGGTTAGGGGCCTGGGAAGAGCTTGCGCATTTCGGCGTAGCTGTAGCTGATCTTGGCGGGATCGTGGTCTTCCTTGTCGAAGCGCGGATCCTGCGGCAGGCAGCCGGTGGAGCAGATCTGCGTGACCCGCCGTTCGCTGATGTCGTGAAACCAGAGCCGTCCGCCCGGCGTCGCGATATAGCCGTCGAGACCGTTGTAGATATCCGCCTCGATGTCCTGGATGGACGGGAATTCCGACAAGTAGGTCCGGCTGTAGGTCGAATGGGTGTGGAAGGTCGCGATGACGTCGAGCTTGTCCGGAACGGGCGGGATATAGCATCCGTCATAGGTGCCGATGCGGATGTCGGACGTGCCGAGATTGCCCTTGGTGTTTCGGCCCAGAAGCCCGCAGAGCTCCTTGCTTTTGGCAAAGGAGACGGGCTGGATCCGGGTCATCAGCGCTTTGACATAGGCGACTTCATCGGCCTGCTGGGCCGGGGCGAGCGCGGGGCAGAGCAGAAGGATCATGCCCGAAACGAGGCCCCGGGCATGGCGCGGCATGGGGGTCAGTCCGCGAGTTGCAGGTTAACCGCGCTTTCGCGTCCGTCGCGTCCGGCTTCGACATCGAAGCTGACCTTCTGGTTGTCGGCCAGACCGGTCAGGCCCGAGCGCTCAACCGCGGAGATGTGGACGAAGATATCCTTGGAGCCGCCATCGGGGGCAATGAAGCCGTAGCCTTTGGTGGTGTTGAACCATTTCACGGTGCCAGTTGCCATCGTGTTGTTTCCTTTGTCTTTTTCCGCTCGCAGGAGGCAGCGGATCGGCTCTGTCAGGGTCGAATCGAGGGACTGAGGCCGTGAGGAAACAGTTGGTCGATAGAAGTAACGTCGCGGTAAAAATATGGGCGCAGTCCCATATCGTTTCAAGAAAAACCGGGACCTAACTTGATCTGGGTCGATGCGATGGGCGTCTTTGGGCGGTGGATGGGCAAAAGTCGGGCAGGCGGCGAAGGACCGGGCGCTGCGCTTACGGATGGTTAAGGGGCTGCGGGCAGATCGTGCGGTTGGAGGTGCGATATGGCGCAGATGACCAAGACCGAACGGCTGGCCCGCGAGAAGCTGGTGAGCCTGATGCTGGAGGACAGCCTCGATGTGGTGATGGATCCGCGCCATATCGAGCAGAAGGTGCCGGAGGCGTGGCATACGCTGGAGCGGGATCTGGATGTAAGCGAGAAGAAGGTGAAGGTGACGCTGTGGCTCGATGAGAGCGTGGCGCGGTTCTACCGGGCGATGGGCAAGGGGTATCAGCCGCGGATCAACCGGATCCTGGCCACATGGGCGCAGATGCGGATCCTGAACTGGCTGAAGGAGAGGGATGTGAGCGCGGCGCGCAACATGGCTCTTCTGGAGGACGATGCCGAGGCCCGGGCGCGCGGAGAAGAGCCGCCGGGGCTGGGATGGGAGTAGGGCGGAGGGAGACCCCCGCCCGGACCCAGATCAGGCGAGCTGGAGGTTGACGGCGCTTTCGCGGCCGTCGCGTCCGGCTTCGACGTCATAGGTGACTTTCTGATCGTCGGCGAGGCCGGTCAGGCCGGACCGCTCGACAGCGGAGATGTGGACGAAGACGTCCTTGCCGCCGCTTTCAGGAGCGATGAAGCCGAAGCCTTTGGTGGTGTTGAACCATTTCACGGTGCCAGTGGCCATGTGAAGTTTCCTTGCAGTTTGGGCCATCCGCGGAAGTGCGATGGCTTGGCGTCGTCAGCTCTGGATCGAAGAACTTGGGCCGACAGGCGGAGCAAGGAAACGGTCGAAAGTGTCGTAGCGCAGGGTCCCTATGGCAGGGGGGCGGGCGTCTGGCAAGCCTTGTCTTGCTGGCCGGCGGGATGTCGCAAACTTGAGGGCATGGGGGCGAGCTGCGGTGCGGCGGCGTCCGGCCGGGTGCCGATGGGTGGGCGATGTTCGTGATATGTTCAGGGTGAGCGCGGGGCGTGCCGGCTCCGTCCGAGGCCGCCGGCGGGGGGTGCCGAGGCCCGGGCGCTCCCGCTGTGGTTTAAATCGAATTTGACGCTTTCTCGTCTGATTAGATTTTACGCAACGTAAAGGCAACATACTGAGAAATCTCGACTGTTCTTCAATGAAATAACGCGTATCAGGCACAATTGGGTCATATTGCGTGACCAAATCTGGGCTCGACGAGTGAGACTTCTTTAAGGGGTGCGAACATGGCTGACTTTACAGGCGACAACCAAGACAACATCATCAATGGAACGAGCGACGACGACACCATCAAGGGTGGCGGCGGCGACGATACCATTACTGCCGGCGACGGGAATGATGTCGTCGATGGGGGCGGAGTTCCTGTCGCTGCAACGCCGCTTTCGCTTGACTGGACCGATGAAGGGGCGGACCGGACGGACATTTCGGACGGATTCACGCAGGATACCGGCGGGATCAACGTTACCGTTTCGTTCACAAACAACGGGACCGGCAACAGAGCCGAGGTCGATGACGGGACGACCTATACCGAGGCCGGTGATCCGTTCGACAACGACTCCTCTTTGTATCTTGGCGCGAGCGGCGGTACGCAGGGATCGTGGACGACGGAGCTGACGTTCGAGGCAACCGCTGGGTCCGATTTTGCGGATGAGGTCGAGAATGTCACGTTCCGTGTGCAGGATATCGACCAGAGCGGATGGCAGGATATCGTCGAGATCCGCGCTTATGATGCCAATGGCAACCGGATAGAAGTCGATCTGACGGCTGGAGGCGATGATGTTGTCAACGAGCAGACGGATACGGTTACCGCTGTTTCAGGTCGGGACAGTCCGGACGATGCCCAAGGCTCCGTGCTTGTCGAGATCCCCGGTCCGGTAGGCCGGGTCGAAATCGTCTATTCGAACGGGTCGAACGGAGGCCAGTTCATCAACGTAACGGATGTGCATTTCGATGCGGTGGTCAGTGATGATGACTTCATCGACGGTGGCACCGGCGACGACATATTGTCGGGCGGCGACGGAGACGATGAGATCCTTGGCGGGATCGGAAACGACACGATCGACGGCGGCGCGGGCAATGACACGATCCAGGGCGGTAACGATGCCGACACGATCAGCGGCGGCTCTGGCAACGACGATATCCGCGGCGATACCGGCAATGACACGATCGATGGCGGCTCCGGCGATGATATCGTCCGTGCGGGCAGCGGCGACGATACGATCTCGGGTGGTGCCGGGGACGATGATCTGCGCGGTGGCAACGATGCCGATACATTCACCTTCGAAGACGGCTTTGGCGACGACGATGTGCGCGGCAATGAAGGCGGCAATGACTTCGATACGCTCGATTTCAGCGATCTGACCTCGCCGGTCGATGTGACCTTTACCGGGGACGAGCGGGGCTCTGCCACGGCCGGGGATGACAGCGTCGATTTCAGCACCATCGAAGCGGTGACCGGCACGGCGGGTGACGACACGATCGATGCGGGCGCCTCCTCTGCCGATCAGACGCTGGATGGCGGCGACGGCGAGGACGAGATCACCGGCGGGTCGGGCAATGACACGATCGATGGCGGCGGCCAGAACGACGATCTGTCCGGCGGCGATGGCGACGATGTCATCACCGGCGGCGGCGGATCGGACGTGATCGATGGCGGCGCGGGCAATGACACGATCACCGGCGACGATGCGGGCGGCAACGCCGAGCCGGTTCTGATCTCCTCCGAAGATTTCGAAGGTGGTGCGACCGGCTGGACCAACAACACGACCGCCGAGGACCCAGACGGCTCGTTCACGGAGTTTCTGGGGCGCGGCGGCGACAGCAATGGTGCCGAGGCGATCTCGAAGACCTATACGTTCGATCCGAACGCGGATTGGGCCATCGTGGAGTTCGACTTCTACGAGATCGGCAACTGGGAGACGGATGACGGCTTCCACATCTATATCGATGGGGAAGAGGTTTTCGTCGGTCGGTTCGATGAGGACACATCCGAAAGCTACGAGGCGACCGCGACGCTGGCCGACGGCCGGATCGTCAATATCAGCGTCGGCGCCGGAACGCCGTCCGATCAGGGATTCGAGGGGTTCGATGACGAGATCCATCCCGTCCGGATCGAGGTTCAGGATCCCGACGGCTCGGTCACGGTCGGGTTCGGTGGCGATTTCTCGATCGGGATCGAAAACGAGAGCTACGGGATCGACAACGTCAAGGTCTATACCGCAGGCGATACCGGCTATGACGATGTCATCACCGGCGGCAGCGGCAACGACACGATCGATGGCGGCGCCGGAGCCGATACGATCGACGGGGGCGACGACGAGGATGTCATCACCATCGGTGCAGGCGACGTCGTTGATGGCGGTGAGGGCGGATCGGATTTCGACACGCTGATCATCGAGGATGAAGGCGCGACGGTCACCTACGATCCGGACAATCCCGAGAACGGGACGATCACCTTCTCGGACGGAAGCGAAGCAACCTTCGTCAATATCGAGAATGTCGTTCTGCCCTGCTTTACCCCTGGCACGATGATCCGGGGCGAAAGCAGCTATATCGCCGTCGAGGATCTCAAGGTCGGCGATCTGGTCGATACGCTGGATAACGGGCTGCAGCCGATCCGCTGGATCGGGCGCAAGCATGTGAGCGCGGCCGAGCTTGAGGCCAATCCGGCCCTGCAGCCGATCCTGATCCGTGAAGGCGCGCTGGGCGCGTCCGCTCCGAACCGGGACATGATGGTCTCGCCCCAGCACCGGGTGCTGATGCGGGATGCGTCGGTTCAGCTATGGCTGGGCGAGGACGAGGTGCTGGCGCGCGCCAAGCATCTGACCGCGCGTCCGGGGATCGATCAGATCGAAGCCGACGGCGTGACCTATATCCACATCATGTTCGACCACCATCAGGTTGTCCTGTCGGACAATTGCTGGACCGAAAGCTTCCAGCCCGGCGATATGGTCGATCATGCGGCGCATCAGGACATCTTTGAAGAGCTCAAGACGCTCTTTCCCGAACTACGCGATGCGGATCGGCGGGCGGGCTATGCGTCGGCGCGCACATCGCTCAAGAGCCATGAGGCGGCCTTGCTGGGCTGACCGGTTTGGCCAGATCCCCCCCTGGGGTCTGGCCGTTTTTGCGAGTGGGGCCTGCTTAGCCCAGCCGGGAGGCGATCTTGTCCTTCAGGAACAGGCGATCGCGGCGCAGTTTGGCCTCGTGTTCTTCCGAGCAGGGGTCGACATTGGTTTCGGCACGATGGATCGCGCGGTTCACCTCGTGATACTCGTCGGCCAGCTTGCGGAACGCGGCATCCGTGGTTTTCAGCTCGTGAATTCGGCCTGCTTTATCCGGGAATTCCTCGGCGAGTTCGTGGGGTGTATGGGACATCGGCGCTCCTCCTTTGATCTTCGGCTTGAGGCTAGCAACCGGTGGCGCGCGGCGTCTTGATGTGGGTCAAGCGGGCGGCGCATTCAGCGCATCGAGATCGATGCCGAAGCTCTCGTGCAGCGTTTGCGCGTCGAGCGTGACAGGCGTCTCACCGTCGTGGCGACGCGGCTGAAGCGGTTGGAATTGTTGTAGATATGCGAGGTCGCGATATAGGCGGTGTCGGTCTCGATCCGGTGGACGGGGAGTTTGGCGCCGATCTTGGCGCGGGAGCCGCGCCCGAAGATGGAGGTGGGGGCATTGCCACGCTCGACAAGCGTCTGACCCTAGGAGCCGGACTCGGCGTAGTAGCGGGTGAAGGCCGGGGCGGCGCCGCGGCGCAGGATCAGCTGAAGCCCGCGGGGCTGGGCGATGACGAAATCGGTGTCCTAGGCGTCTAAGGCGTCACGGATGCGCGCGAAGAAGCCGCGGTCGATGGCGTCGTCATCGTCGAGCCGGGCGGTCACGGCGGGGCTAGGGCCGCGTTGGCTCTGCGCGATCCTGGCGGCGACGGCCTTGATCTCGTCCGAGGGGGTGAGGCGGTGGATGTCGAAGCCGTGCGTCTGGGCGAGACGATCGAGGCGCGCGGTCCAGGGGGCGGGCAGCTCGGTCGAGGTGCGGACGTGGTGGCGGGTGCCGGGATCGGTCTGCGCGGCCATGGATGGCAGGCAGATCGCCTCGAAATAATGGAACCGTTCGGCCAGGCGGGTCTCGTCGAAGAGGAACCGGCGGATCTGGTCCAGCGTCCGGGGCCTGGTCCGGCGATAGAGCGCGCGGCGCAACCATCCGGGCACGAAGGGGGCGATGCGGTGGTAGCGGGCGCCGAGCAGGTTAAAGCCGCCGTGATCGGAGAGGACGGAGAACCGGGTGAAGACGTGGATGGGGGTCATGGGGACGCTCTGGGTTGTGTTAGGCTTGGTTTAGGCGAGCGGGGCGGCGGGGTGAACCCCGCCCTGCGGTTAAGCGGATCTTCAGGGCTTTGCGGTCAGCGTGCCGGGATGCCGACCTATGTTCGCCCCAAAGTGACCGGTGCCCGTGTGTTCCTGACCGTCTGCCTGGCGGAGCGGGGGAGCGATTTGCTTACTCGGGAGGTGGACCGGCTGCGCGAGGCGGTGCGGGTGACGCGGGCGGAGCGGCCGTTTGTGGTGGATGCGTGGGTGGTCCTGCCCGATCACATGCATTGCGTTTGGACCTTGCCGGCAGGGGATCGGGATTAAGGCTTACGGTTGGGCGCCATAAAATCACGGTTCACGCGGAGTTGTAGGGTGGGGTTTCACCCCACCGACGGCGCGAGTGAGGGGCCGGGGATGGTGGGGTGGAACCCCACCCTACGGTCGGCGAGCAAGGTTCGGAAAGGAGATGCGGGGCTGTGGCAGCGCCGGTTTTGGGAACGGCATGTCCGGGACGAGGGCGAGTTCGCCGCGTGTGTGCGGTATTGTTGGGCCAATCCGGTGAAGCACGGGTTTGTGGCCCGTGCGGTGGAGTGGCCGTATTCGTCGATCCACCGGGACATCGCGCGAGGTCGTGTGGAGCCGGAATGGTCCGGTGTCGTTCCGGAGGATGCGGTTTGGGCCGGGTCGGAGCCGTAGGGTGGGGTTTTACCCGACCGGTGGAGGATGGAGCGGGCTGGGGATGGTGGGGTGAAACCCCACCCTACGGGTTGCCGATGGTTTGCCGCTATTGAATTTTACCACTTCGATTAGGTTTTCCATTCAGATCGCAATGGTAAATCATCCCGGACAGATGGACCCGGTCCTCGTTCGCATAGATCGACGAACAACCGTAATTTGCTAAACCGAGAGGGGGTAGCCAAGAATAAAGAGATAGCCAGTCGCGTCGTGTCGATCCGACCAGATGCCTTGGCTCCACTCTGCAATCAAGAAAGAGCGTGTCATCCGTGCTGTAAACCACCCCACATTCAGCTCTTGCGTACTTCACCAGAGGCAAGACCTTTTCCGTATCAATCTCATTCAGTCCCCAGAAATATATCTTCTCTTCTAGAGATGAGAGGACCTCTCCGTTTTCTTTAATCCCCCGGATCGTCAGCAATCTCTGATCGGCGGCTGCACTTTGGATCGTGACCGTCAGCAGCCCTAGAGTAAGTGCAATTCTCTTCATACCATCTCTAAATGACCTCAAACGGTCTCAAGTTTGAATGGGTTTGCTCTTTCGTTCACTAGGAGCTGAGGCAGGTTGAGGCGGAGTTGTCAGGTTCGCTTTGGGAAGATGCGGCTTGCATCCGGGTCGGAGCAATCAGAAGGGACCAGATCCCACAGCTTGACCGCTCGGCGTTCCTTACCTCGCAAACTTCTTGAACTTCACCCGCTTGGGCTGCACCGCGTCCTCTCCCAGCCGCTTCTTCTTGTCTTCCTCATATGCCTCGAAGTTCCCCTCGAACCATTCCACATGCGCATCCCCCTCGAAGGCGAGGATATGGGTGCAGAGGCGGTCCAGGAAGAAGCGGTCGTGGCTGATGATGACGGCGCAGCCGGCGAAGTTTGTGAGGGCGTCCTCTAGCGCGCGCAGGGTTTCGACGTCGAGGTCATTGGTGGGCTCGTCGAGGAGGAGGACGTTGCCGCCGGATTTCAGGAGCTTGGCCATGTGGACGCGGTTGCGTTCGCCGCCCGAGAGGGAGCCGACCTTTTTCTGCTGGTCTCCGCCCTTGAAGTTGAAGGCCGAGCAATAGGCGCGGGAGTTCATCTGGGCATCGCCCAGCTGGATGATCTCTCCGCCCGAGCTGATCTCTTCCCAGACGGTGGCATCGGCGGCGAGCGCGTCGCGGGACTGGTCGACATAGGACAGCTCCACCGTGTCGCCGTAGGTGATGGTGCCCTCGTCGGGCTGCTCCTGCCCGGTGAGCATGCGGAAGAGCGTGGATTTGCCTGCGCCGTTGGGGCCGATGACGCCGACGATGCCGCCGGGGGGCAGGGCGAAGGAGAGATCCTCGATCAAAAGCTTGTCGCCCATGGCTTTTTTCAGACCCTCGACCTCGATCACCTTGCCGCCCAGGCGCGGGCCGTTGGGGATGATGATCTGGGCGCGGCCAAGCTTTTCACGCTCGGACTGGTTGGCAAGGTCCTCGTAGGCGTTGATCCGGGCCTTGGATTTGGCCTGCCGGGCCTTGGCGCCCTGGCGCATCCATTCCAGTTCGCGCTCGAGCGTTTTCTGCTTGGACTTGTCCTCGCGCGCTTCCTGCTCGAGCCGCTTGGCCTTCTGTTCGAGCCAGGCGGAGTAGTTGCCCTCGTAGGGGATGCCGCGGCCCCGGTCGAGTTCGAGGATCCAGCCGGTGATATCGTCGAGGAAGTAGCGGTCATGGGTGACGACGAGGATGGTGCCTTTGTATTCGATCAGGTGGTTCTGCAGCCAGGCGATGGTTTCGGCATCAAGATGGTTGGTCGGCTCGTCCAGCAGCAGCATGTCGGGCGCCTCGAGCAGCAGTTTGCAGAGCGCGACGCGGCGCAGCTCTCCGCCCGAGAGGTTGGCGGGCATGGCATCGTCGGGGGGGCAGCGCAGCGCCTCCATCGCCACATCGATCTGGGCGTCGAGATCCCAGAGGTTCTGGGCATCGATCTCGTCCTGGAGCTTGGCCATCTCGTCGGCGGTCTCGTCCGAATAGTTCATCGCCAGTTCGTTATAGCGGTCCAGGATGTCCTTCTTGGCCTTCACACCCAGCATGACGTTCTCGCGGACGGTGAGGCTCTCGTCGAGCTGGGGCTCCTGGGGCAGGTAGCCGACGGTTGCGCCTTCGGCCGCCCAGGCTTCGCCCGAGAAATCCTTGTCCTGACCCGCCATGATGCGCATGAGCGAGGATTTCCCGGTACCGTTGACGCCGACGACGCCGATCTTCACGCCGGGCAGGAAGTTAAGGCGGATGTTCTCGAACACCTTCTTGCCGCCGGGATAGGTCTTGGAGACGCCGTCCATGAAGTAGACATATTGATAGGCGGCCATGGCGGTGCTCCTGAGCATGGGGGGTGAGGGTTGGGCGGTTCTAGCTTTGTGCGGCGGGCGCTGCAACGGGGACGATGCGCGGTGTGGGGGCCGGGGAAGATGAGTGGTCGTGACAAGATCAAGAGGCCCTAGCATCTGCGGAGGGCCGATTTGGTCTCCCTGGGGCGCAGGATCCCTTTGCCAAATCGCTTGGAAGGTCACATACAGGGAGCGGAACGATATCCTGATCGCCGGAAAACCGGGGCGGGATGACTGACAGGCAATCGAAAAAGGGACCAGAGCAGTGCGGTCTATTCTTCTTGTTCTCATGTCGCTCCTGGCGCTTCAGGCCTGCGGCGCCCGCGTGAGCGGGACGGTCGGCGAGGCCTGCGCCTCGTCCTCACGCTCGGCGGCCAATCCGGCCTTGTGCTCCTGCGTGCAGGGCGCGGCGGACCGGACCTTGAGCCGCAGCGATCAGCGGCGCGCGGCGGAGTTCTTCTCGGATCCGCAGCAGGCGCAGGATACACGGCAATCGGACAGGCCGAGCGACGAGGCGTTCTGGCTGCGCTACAGGGACTTTCTGGAAACGGCCGAGACGCTCTGCTCGGCGGGGTGAGGGCGGCGTGACGGAGCGGATCGTCATCCTGACCGGCGCGGGCCTTTCCGGGGAAAGCGGGTTGGATACCTTTCGCTCCGCCGGGGGGATCTGGAGCCAGGTCCGGCTTGAGGATGTCGCCACGCCCGAGGCGTTCGCGCGCGATCCTTCCCGCGTTCATGCCTTCTACAATGCCCGCCGCGCCGCGGCAGGCTCCGCCAGGCCAAATGCGGCGCATGAAGCGCTGGCCCGGCTTCAGCGGGATCATGCCGGGCAGGTGACGGTCGTGACGCAGAATGTCGACGGGCTTCACGAGGCAGCGGGCGCCTGCGTTCTGCATATGCACGGAGAGCTGTCTCAGGCGCTTTGCGCGGTCTGCTCAAACCGCTGGCCCGCACCGCTCAAGATGGCGCCCGAGGATCGCTGCCCAAGCTGCAATGCCGCGGCGACCCGGCCAGATATCGTCTGGTTCGGAGAGATGCCCTATCACATGGACAAGATCGAAACGGCGCTCGCCGGCTGCACCCTCTTCGCTGCCATCGGCACATCGGGGCAGGTCTATCCTGCGGCGGGCTTTGTCGATGCGGCGCGGGCCGCCGGGGCGCGCACGATAGAGCTGACGCTTGAGCCATCGGAGGTCAGCCACCGCTTTGACGAGACCGATCATCGCGCCGCAACCAGGGCCGTGCCGGACTGGGTCGAATGCCTGCTCGCGCCCTGATCCTCATCTTGCCAAAAATACCTCCGCCGGAGGCATCCGCATTCTCCACTGGCGCGCCGCATCACCCAAAGAAAAACCGCTCAACCGGGCCGAAGCGCCGCAGGCGCGAGCCGTTCGCGGGAGTGGCGGCATCGCCGCCCGAGCGGGGACGGGCTTTGCCAAAAGAAAAAGGCGCCCCGGCATGGGCGCCCTATTAAACCCCAAAGAGGATCGGGATCAGGCCTGCGCCTTCGCGATCTCTTTCTTGACCTTCAGCGCGCCGGGGGACAGCTCCGCATCCTTGGCGCGTGCCATGAAGGCGTCGAGGCCGCCGCGGTGATCGACGGTGCGCAGGGCCGCATTCGAGATCCGGAACTTGAAGCTCCGGCCCAGAATGTCGGATTGCAGAGTCACGTCCTGCAGATTGGGCAGGAAGCGGCGCTTGGTCTTGTTGTTGGCGTGGCTGACATTGTTGCCAGTCATCGGCCCTTTTCCGGTCAGTTCGCAACGACGCGACATGTCATCATCCTCAGGCTGTGGGACGGTCGCACGGCATCGAGGGCTCAAAGCGCGACCTGTCTGAATTCAGTCCCGGGCGATTAAGACCATTTGCTGCTCTCGTCAAGCATCCTCTGCCGGGTTCGGACGCAACGGCGCAATCGCCGCGCGGGCCGCGGCCGCCGGGGCCATCTGCCCGTCGGCCACGGCCTGCTCCAGCGCGGCGAGCCGGGCGCGCAGATCGGTATCCTCGGTCAGGCGCCGCATCAGGCCGTGGCGGACCTCTTCGCGGAACCAGAACCGGGCCTGATCGGCGCGGGCGGTCTCCCACACTCCCGCAGAGTGGCGCCAGTCGGCCAGGGCCGTCATCTCGTCCCAGGCCCGCTCGAGCCCGTCGGCCTCGGTCGAAGAGACCGTCAGCGCCTTGGGAAACCCGTCCGGGTCCTGGGCCCGCTTGCGCAAGAGCCGCAACGCCCCGGCATAGTCCGCGCAGGTGCGCACGGCCTGGGATTTAAGCTCGCCATCGGCCTTGTTGACGAGGATCAGGTCGGCCATCTCCATGATGCCGCGTTTGACGCCCTGAAGCTCGTCTCCGCCTGCGGGCGCGAGCAGCAGCACGAAGAGATCGGACATGTCGGCCACCATCGTTTCGGACTGGCCGACGCCCACGGTTTCGATCAGCACCACGTCGAAGCCGGCCGCCTCGCACAGCGCCACGGCCTCTCGCGTGCGCCGCGCGACGCCGCCGAGTTCGGTCTGCGACGGAGAGGGGCGGATGAAGGCGCTGGGCTCGCGGCTCAGGCGCTCCATCCGGGTCTTGTCGCCCAGGATCGATCCGCCCGAACGCGCCGACGAGGGATCGACCGCCAGAACCGCCACGCGCAGCCCGCGCCCGGTCAGCATAAGACCGAAGGCCTCGATGAAGGTCGATTTGCCGACGCCCGGCGTTCCCGACAGCCCGATCCGGAGCGCCTGGCGGTCCTGCCCGAGAGTGTCCAGTAGGTGCAGGGCGCTCTCGCGATGATCGCTCCGCCCGCTTTCGATCAGCGTGATCGCGCGGGCGAGGGCCCGGCGGTCGCCGGTTCTGATCCTGTTTGCTAGCTCGTCGATGTCCATTCCGCGAGTTGTGGGACCCTCTGCCCGCCATGTCCAGCCGAAGCGCGTGCCGGGCGAGCAGGAGGCCTCCGGCGGAGGTATTTGGGGCAAGATGAGGATCACCGCCCCGCATTGCGCCGAACGGGTGCGCGCAGGATAAGGCGGTCATGAGCCTGCCCATAGACGATATCCTGCCCGACCTGATCGAGGCGATCCGGATCCACGGACGGGCCGTTCTCCAGGCGCCGCCGGGCGCGGGCAAGACGACGCGCGTGCCGCTGGCGCTGCTTGAGGTCGTGCCCGGCCGGATCCTGATGCTCGAGCCGCGCCGTCTGGCCGCCCGCGCCGCTGCCGAGCGGTTGGCGGAGCAGCTTGGCGAAAGTCCTGGCGGGACGGTTGGGTACCGGATGCGGGGGGCGAGCAAGCCGGGGCGCCGGATCGAGGTCGTCACCGAGGGGATCCTGACGCGGATGATCCAGTCCGATCCCGAACTGGCCGGGATCGGCGCGGTGATCTTCGATGAGTTTCACGAGCGGTCGTTGCAGGCGGATCTGGGGCTGGCCTTGTGCCTTGAGATCCGCGCGGCCTTGCGGCCTGATCTGGCGCTTCTGGTCATGTCGGCGACCCTGGACGCGGCGCCGGTGGCGGCGCTGATGGAGGCCGCGCCGGTTCTGACGAGCGAAGGGCGCAGCTTTCCGGTCGAGGAGGTCTGGCTGGATCGTCCGGTTTCCAAGGGCAGGCAGCTCGAGCCCGCCTGCGCGGATCTGATCGTGCACGCGGCCGAAGAGCGGGAGGGCAGCCTTCTTGTCTTTCTGCCCGGTGCGCCCGAGATCCGGCGGGTCGAGACGGCGCTTGCCGGGCGCCTGCGCGGGGCCGATATCCGCCCTTTGCATGGAGCGCTGCCCTTTGCGGCGCAGCGGGCGGCGATTGCGCCGGGGGCGCGGCGCAAGATCGTGCTGTCGACCTCAATCGCCGAAACCTCCCTGACGATTGAGGATATCCGTGTCGTCGTCGATGCGGGGCGCGCGCGGCGGGCGCGGTTCGATCCCGGCTCGGGCATGTCGCGCCTGGTGACCGAGCGGGTGACCCGGGCGGAGGCGACGCAGCGGGCGGGCCGTGCGGGCCGGGTCGCGCCGGGGGCGGCCTACAAGCTTTGGACGAAGGGGGAGGATGGCGCCCTTTCCGCCGCGCCGCCGCCCGAGATTGCCGCCGCCGATCTGACCGGCCTGGTGCTGGAGCTGGCGCTGTGGGGGAGCGGCGATCTGCCGTTTCTGACGCCTCCGCCAGAGGCCGCTTTGGAGGAGGCGCGGGATCTGCTGGTCCGGCTTGGCGCGCTGGAAGGGCGGGGGATCACGGCCCATGGCCGGGCGCTGGCGAGGCTGCCGTTGCATCCGCGGCTGGGGCATATGCTGCTGAGGGCGGGGCCGGAGGCGGCGCCTCTGGCGGCGCTGCTGACGGATCGGGACCCGTTGCGCGGGGCGGGCAGCGATCTGGGCCTGCGGTTGACAGGGGTGCGGACGGATCCCGCCTTTGCCGGGATCCGCAAGGAGGCGGCGCGGCTGGCGAAGCTGACCTCTGCGCGCAGCGATCTGGGGCCTGGCGAGCAGGCGGCGCTGGCCTATCCCGACCGGATCGCACTGCGCCGTCCGGGGGAGGCGCCGCGCTATCTGCTGTCGGGCGGCAAGGGCGCTGTGCTGGCCGCGGATGATGGGCTGGCGGGCCAGCGTCTGCTGGTGGCCTGCGATCTGGACGGCGATGCGACCGAGGCGCGGATCCGGCTTGCCTTTCCGATCTCGGAGAGCGATCTGCGCGGTCTTTACGGGGACCGGATCGGCTGGGGGGAGATCTGCCGGTGGTCGCGGCGCGCGGGGCGGGTGATCGCGCGTCGCCAAGAGCGGTTCGGCGCGATCGTGCTGGAGGACCGGCACTGGAAAGAGGCGCCGCCCGAGGCGATTGCGCGGGCGATGCTGGACGGGGTGCGGGAGCTCGGTCTGCGGCTTTCGCCCGCAGCCGCGCGGCTCAGGGCCCGGGTGGAGATGGTCCGTGCGTCGGGTGTGGATCTGCCCGCGATGGACGATGCGGCGCTTCTGGAGGGGCTTGAGACCTGGCTTTTGCCGCATCTGGCGGGCGTTCGAACGGCGGAGGACTGGCGGCGGTTCGATCTGCTGCCTGCGCTGGAGGCGATGCTGGACTGGCCGGCGCGGCAGGCGCTGGACAAGGCAGCTCCGCCGAAGATCCGGACGGGGGCCGGGCGCGAGGTGGCCGTGGACTATAGCGGTGAGCGCCCGGCCATCTCGGTCAAGTTGCAGGAGATGTTCGGAATGGCCGTGCATCCGAGCCTTGCGGGCCAGCCGCTTCAGGTGACGCTGTTGTCGCCCGCGGGGCGTCCGCTTCAGGTGACGTCGGATCTTCCGGGATTCTGGGCCGGGGCCTATGCGGATGTGCGCAAGGACATGCGCGGGCGCTATCCCAAACATCCCTGGCCGGAGGATCCGCTGGAGGCGGAGCCGACGCGGCGGGCCAAGCCCCGGCGGTAGGGCCGGGGGCCAGCCCCCGGACCCCCGGCATATTTCAGGCCAGATGAAGGGCTAAGGTCAGTCCCACCAGGGTCCGTGCTGATCCCTGTTGCCATCGAGATCGACGAAGCCGTGGCGGCCGAAGAAATCGCGCTGGGCCTGGATCAGATCGGCGGTGCCGCGCGACTGGCGGAAGCCGTCGAACCACGAAAGGGCGGCAGAGAAGGCGGGGATCGGGTGGCCAGCCCCGGTGGCGGCGCAGACGAGGATGCGCATCGCGTCCGTGCCGTCGGTGAGCAGGTCGGTGAAGGAGGGCGCGAAGAGGAGCCGCCCGTGGGGCAGGTCATCGCTGCGGAAGGCGTCCGAGATATCGTCGAGCAGGGCCGAGCGAATGATGCAGCCCGCGCGCCAGATCTCGGCGATGCGGGCGTGATCGAGATCCCAGCCATGTTCGTCGGAGGCGGCCTTGAGGATGTCGAAGCCCTGCGCATAGGCGATGATGCGGGCGGCGAGGAAGGCCTTTTCATAGGTTGCCAGTTCAAGATCGATGGGCTCGCGCATGGCGCCGAAGGTCGCCTCTCCGGTCTGGCGGGCCTCCTTGAGAGCCGAAAGGACCCGTCCGCCGACCGCCGCCTCGATGGCGGAGGCGTGGCTGCCGAGCTTGATTGCCTCGATCACGGTCCAGCGGCCCGTGCCCTTTTGGCCAGCGCTGTCGAGGATTTGGTCGACCGCCGGGCCGCCCTTCCAGTCATAGCCGAGGATCTTGCCGGTGATCTCGACCAGAAAGGAGGCGAGGCGCCCGTCGTTCCAGGACGTGAACTGCTCGCCGATGGCAGCGGGGGCCATGCCGCCGCCATAGCGCATGAGGCCGTAGAGCTCTGCGATCAGCTCCATATCCGCGTATTCGATGCCGTTATGGACGGTCTTGACAAAATGGCCCGCGCCGTCGGGGCCGAGGTGATCGGCGCAGGGCGAGCCGTCGTACTCGGCGGCGATCGCCTCGATCACCGGGCGCATTCCGTCCCAGGCTTCGGGGGTGCCGCCGACCATGATGGAGGGGCCGTGCCGGGCGCCGTCCTCTCCGCCCGAGACGCCCATGCCGATGAAGCTGAGGCCCTTCTCCTCCATCTCCTTGGTGCGGCGGATCGTGTCCGTGTAGTCGGTGTTGCCCGCATCGATGATCGTGTCGCCCTTCTCCAGATGCGGGATCATGTCCGCGATCACGTCATCCATGGCCGAGGCGGGGACCATGGCGATGATGGCCCGAGGCACCTGCATGCCTTGGATCATCGCGGCGAGATCGTCATGGGCGGTCAGGTTCTGCGCCAGATCGCCCGCCTCGCGCGCGAAGTCGCGGGTCACGTCGTCCGTGCGGTTCGAGACGGACAGCTCAAAGCCGTTTTCGAGGATGTTGAGCGCCAGCGCCGATCCCATCGTGCCGAGGCCGTAGAGGCCGAGATGTGCCAGTTTCGTCATGGGGGGCGTCCTTTTGATGAATGCGCGCATTTGGTTCAGCTCAGACGGAGAGTAGGGCACCCGGCCCGGGGAGCCACCCGGACCGGCATCTCTGTCCTTGCTGCCTTGGCGCGCGTGATGCGCGGGGTCGACGTCAGACGTCCAGGCACCAGCGCATGATGGCCTTTTGCGCATGCAGGCGGTTTTCGGCCTCGTCGAAGATCACCGATTGCGGGCCGTCCATGACGGCGCTCGTCACCTCTTCCTCGCGGTGGGCGGGCAGGCAGTGCATGAAAAGAGCGTCCGGCTTGGCCCTGGCCATCAGATCCTCGTTGACCTGATAAGGGCGCAGCATGTTGTGCCGTCGCTCGCGCGCCGATTGCGCATCGTGCATCGACACCCATGTGTCCGCGATGACGAGATCCGCGCCCTCGACGGCCTTGTCCGCGTCGCGCTCGATCGAGAAGCTTTGCCCCGATTTGCGCACAAGGCCCTGCCATTCCGCCTCGGGGTCGAGCTGTTCGGGACCGGTGAAGACGACGTCGTAGCCGAACTGGGCGGCCCCGTGCATCACGCTGGCGCAGACATTGTTGCCGTCGCCGCACCAGACGACCTTTTTGCCGGTGATCGGGCCGCGATGCTCTTCGTAGGTCATGACATCGGCCATGATCTGGCAGGGATGGGTCCGGTCGGTGAGCCCGTTGATCACGGGCACGTCGGCGAATTCGGCCATCTCGGTCAGGACGCTCTCGTCGAAGGTCCGGATCATGATCAGATCGACATAGCGGCTGAGCACGCGCGCGGTGTCGGCGATGGTTTCGCCGTGGCCGAGCTGCATGTCCGAGCCGGAGAGGACCATCGTCTCGCCGCCCAGCTGGCGGGTGCCGACATCAAAGCTGACGCGGGTCCGGGTCGAGGGCTTTTCGAAGATCAGCGCGACCATCCGGCCCTTGAGCGGCTGATCGTCGTCAAGCGCGCCGCGGGGGCGGCCTTCGCGCGCTGTCTTCATCTCGCGGGCATGTTCGATCATGTGCCGCAGATCGGAGGGGGCGGTTTTATGGATATCGAGGAAATGGTTCATGTCGGTCCTGGATCTTGGCGGCAGGACCGGGGGTTTTGCACCCCCGGACCCCCGCAGGATATTTGGAAGGCAAAGAGCGTCAGGCCGCTGCCGCGATCACGGCGCTGGCGGCACGGTCCAGCCGGGCGACCGCTTCGGTCATCTCGGCCTCTTCGATGTTAAGCGCGGGGAGGATCCGCAGAACGTTGTCCGCGGCGGGCACGATGAGCAGGTTCTCCTCGTAGGCGCGGGCAAGAACGTCCGTGTTGGGAACGCGGCATCTCAGGCCGAGCATAAGACCCGAGCCACGGACCTCTTCGAAGATGTCCGGATGGGCCGCGATCAGCCCTTCGAGGGCTTGCCGCAGGTGGCCCGACTTGCGGCGGACGTCCTCGAGGAAGGCGGGATCGGCGATGATCTCCATGATCTTGAGACCCACGGCGCAGGCAAGCGGGTTGCCGCCATAGGTCGAGCCGTGGGTGCCGGCGGTCATGCCGGAGGCGGCCTTTTCGGTGGCAAGGACGGCGCCGAGCGGGAAGCCCCCGCCGATGCCCTTGGCGACCATCATGATATCGGGTGTGATCCCCGCCCATTCATGGGCGAAGAGACGCCCGGTGCGCCCGACGCCGCATTGCACTTCGTCGAGGATCAGCAAAACGCCGTGCTGATCGCACAAATCGCGCAGGCCCTTGAGGCATTGATCGGGGAGCGGGCGGATGCCGCCTTCGCCCTGGACGGGCTCGATCAGGACGGCGCCGATATTAGGCTCTTTGATGGCTGCCTCAAGCGCGTCGTGATCGCCCCAGGGAAGATGGGTGAAGCCGGGCAGGAGCGGGCCAAAGCCGTGGGTCATCTTTTCGGACCCGGCGGCGGCGATCCCGGCGGAGGAGCGACCGTGGAAGGAGCCTTCGAAGGCTAGGATCCGCATGCGGTCCTCGCCTTTTTCGAACCAGTATTTGCGGGCCATCTTGACGGCCAGCTCGCAGGCTTCGGTGCCGGAATTGGTGAAGAAGACGGTATCGGCGAAGGTCTCTTCGACCAGCCGGTCGGCCAGCGCCTGTTGCTGCGGGATCTGGTAGAGGTTCGAGACATGCCAGAGCTTGCCCGCCTGCTCGGTCAGCACGTTGGTCAGCGCCGGATGCGCGTGGCCAAGCGCGTTCACCGCGATGCCGGCGCCCATATCGAGAAACCGTCGCCCGTCTGCCATCACCAGCCAGGAGCCTTGCCCGTGATCCACGCTCATCGGCGTGCGGTTATAGGTCGGCAGCAAGGAAGGGATCATGGGAGCATATCCTTTAGCAAAAGAAGCCCTTTGGTGCCGGAGCGGCGGGCTTGGGTCAACGATTTTGAAGAAGATGAGACGCAGGCAGGCGAACGGGGAGGCTGAATCAGCCTCGACGTCGGATGCGGAAGATACCTGCTTTGCTCATGAGAGCTGCATAAAGTATCGGTTGGCCTTGTGGAAGACGCCAAATTAGGCTTGTTGCGAATTCCTTGTTCGGAAAAGCGATCCATGGCGCGCAGACGAAAGCCGACTTCCCTTCCGGCCCCATTTCTAAGGCGCCTGTCCGTCTTGGACGATGTGTTGGATGCCCGGTCCGGGTATCCCTTCACCCTCCCTTGGCTCAGTGCCGATTTTGAGCTGGAGTTCGAAACCCCGGTCACGATCCTTGTGGGCGAGAACGGGGCGGGCAAATCGACCCTGATCGAAGCGGTGGCCTCGCTCTCTGGCTATGACGAGGCGGGCGGCGGGAAGGGGTATCGTGCTGTCGATCACTCTGGGGCCAAAGATCGCAGCGGTGCGGATCTTGCGGATGCTCTTCGCGCCGGATGGTTGCCGAAGGTAACGGATGGCTGGTTCTTCCGGTCCGAAAGCTTCTTTTCGGTGGCGCGGTATCTTGATGAGGCCGGGAGTGCCTCAGCCGACTTTCTGTCCATGTCCCATGGTGAGGGGTTTCTGAGGTTCTTCGAGGAGCGTCTGACCCGGCAGGGGATCTATTTCATGGACGAGCCGGAAAGCGCGCTGTCGCCGCGTCGGCAGCTTGAGCTTCTGCGCATCCTGAACCGGATCTCTGAAAGCGAGGTGAGCCAGATTATTATGGCGACGCATTCCCCGATCCTGATGGCGTTGCCCGGTGCGACGCTTCTGGAGGTGACGAAGTCGGGCTTTGCGCCGGTGGATCTGATGCAGACCCGGCATTTTCGGCTGTATCAGGACTTTACCGTCGATCCTGACGCTTTCATCGCCGAGGCACTTGCGGATGAGACGGACAGCCAGTTTTGACCGTCAGCCGTCAAGCGCCGCCTCGACCGCGGAGGTCACGCCGCGCGATAGAGGGCGGGCGCCGGAGCTCCAGCTGTCCAGGATCTCTCCGTCCCGGCCGATCAGGACCTTGTTGAAGTTCCAGCGGGGCACGAATCCGGCTTCGTCCTTGAGCCAGCGATAGACGGGATGGGCGTCCGGGCCTTTGACGCTGGTGATCGTCGTCATCGGCAGGTCGATCCCGTAGGTCAGCTCGCAGAATTCGGCGACCTCTTCGTTGGATCCCAGCTCCTGCGCGAAGTCGTCCGACGGGACCGCCAGCACGACCAGCCCTGCACCTTCGTAACGGTCCTGAAGGGCCTGCAGATCTTCGTATTGGCCAGTGAAGGCACAAAGCGAGGCGGTGTTCACCAGCAGGATCGGCTGCCCGGCCCAGTCCGAGAGGGCCAGCTCTCCGCCATCGATCGAGGCGAAGCGGTCGTCCTGCGGCAAGGCGGCCGCATTCGCTGCCCAGAGAGCGGCAGCGCAGACCGCGCCGCAGCGGACAAAGAATGGTGTCGCGAAGCGGCCTTTTGGTTGCATCACGGCTTCATCCTGTAGCCCGTTCGGAACCAGTGCCAGCACAGAGCCACCAAGGCCGCCGAGGACAGAACCACGACCGCAAGGCCCAGCCAGGGCGAGCTGTCCGAGACGCCGAGCATGCCGTAGCGCACGCCGTCGATCATGTAAAAGACCGGGTTGAACCGACTGATCAGCTCGAGCGCGGGGGGCAGGGCGGTGATCGAGTAGAAGGTGCCGGATAGGAAGGCGAGGGGCGTGACGATGAAGTTCGTGATCGCCGCCATTTGGTCGAACTTGTTGGCGAAGATCGCGGCGACGATCCCGAGCGCGCCCATGAAGATCGAGCCGAGCACGACGAAGACCAGCGCCCAGACCGGATATTGCGGCACGATCCCGAAGGCGAGCGCCAGCCCGGCGGCGATGGCGACGGCGACCAGCAGGCCCCGTCCGACGCCGCCTGCGATATAGCCCGCCACCAGTTCCCCGGGCGAGAGGGGCGGCATCAGGGTGTCCACGATATTGCCCTGCACCTTTGCGACCACGATCGAGGAGGAGGTGTTGGCAAAGGCGTTCTGGATCACCGTCATCGTCAGGATGCCGGGGGCCAGAAACTCCATGAAGGGCACGCCCATCACGTCCGGGCGCCCTGGCCCGATGGCGATGGTGAAGATCAGAAGGAAGAGGCCCGCCGTGATCAGCGGCGCAGCGACGGTCTGCGACCATACGTTCAGAAAGCGCAGCACCTCGCGCTTGGCCAGGGTCCAGGTGCCCAGCCAGTTGACCCGTCCGAAGCGGCGCAGACCCATTCCGGCGGGAGTTGCCGTGTCTTGGGCTGTCATGTCGCGCATTGCAGGGCCTTTCGAGATCAGCTCACGGGCTTGTATCCCGTCGCACTGTGCTTAGAATAGGACCTCGTCAGATTTCTCAAGGCCCGTCTTCCGGGCCGGGGCCCCCGTGCCCGCCAGCCATCAAGGAAGCTTTCATGTCCTGGACCGACGAACGCGTCGAAACGCTCAAACGCATGTGGAGCGAAGGCCAGTCGGCCAGCCAGATCGCCAAGGAACTGGGCGGCGTCACGCGCAATGCCGTGATCGGCAAGGTGCACCGTCTGGGTCTGTCGAACCGCGCGGGGGCCGCTCCGGCGGCGCCGGCCAAGGAGAAAGCCGCGCCCAAACCCGCCGCGCAGCCGGCGCGGGCCGAGGCCGCGGAAGCGCCCAAAGCCAAGGCAGAGGCCGATCCCGTCATCCCGATGAGCGCGGCCCGCCGCGCGATCATTCCGGCAGGCCAACCGCTGCCGCCGCAGCCATCGGCTAACGAGATCAGCCCCGAAGCTCTCGCCAAGGTGTCTGAGGTCGAAAAGGGCTCAAAGAAGATCTCTTTGATGGAGCTGACCGAGCGGACCTGCAAATGGCCCGTGGGCGATCCGGCGACGGATGACTTCTGGTTCTGCGGTCTGCCGGTCCAGCAGGGCAAGCCTTATTGCGAGGCCCATGTCGGCGTCGCGTTCCAGCCGATGAGCTCGCGTCGGGACCGGCGCCGCTGATCCTGCTCGATGCGATGCGATGCGGAGCATCTGCCCTGCCGTTTGCCCTGGCCTGTCCGGTGCCGCTGGTCCGTCAGGCAGTGATGCTCGAATATCGGCCCCGTCTTTAGCGTCTATCTGACGCGCCGGGATCGCTTGTCTCGCTGGGCGAGTTATGATTTTAGATCGCCTAACACCGAGCCGCACGTGTAGCTCTTTTTTGCAGGACATGACATGACCGCGATCCGCACTCTTTCCGCCTCTCTTTTCGCTGTATTTGCTGCCGGTGCCGCTCGGGCGCAGACGGCTATCGACGATCTCGAGATCGTGGGCGCTCCGGAACAGGGGCAGATGGGCTTTCAATATGCCGCAACTGAGCTGGCGCGCGATGTTCACTGGCTCGACGGGATGCTGCTGGTGATTATCACGGCGATCGTTCTTTTTGTCGTGGGGCTGATGGGTTACGTGATCATCCGCTACAATTCTAAGGCCAACAAGGATCCCGCGACGTTCACGCATAACTCGCCGCTCGAGATTGCTTGGACCGTGGTTCCGATCGTGATTCTCGTCTTTATCGGCGCGTTTTCGTTGCCCGTTCTGTTCAAGCAGCAGGAGATCCCGGAGGCGGATCTGACGATCAAGGTGACGGGATACCAGTGGTATTGGGGGTACGAATATGTCGACGAGGCGGTGGCCTTCGACAGCTTCATGATCGGCTATGGGGAGGGCAACCTCAACGACGGGATCGTCGAGCAGCTTGAAGAGGCCGGGTATACCGAGAATGAATTCCTGCTGGCCACCGATACGGCTGTGGTTGTTCCGGTCGGCGCGACTGTCGTGATGCAGGTGACAGGGGCGGATGTGATCCATTCCTGGACGGTTCCGGCCTTTGGCGTGAAGCAGGACGGCGTTCCCGGACGTCTGGCCGAGCTGTGGTTTGCGGCAGAGCGGGAGGGCGTCTATTTCGGACAATGCTCCGAGCTGTGCGGCAAGGACCACGCCTATATGCCGATCACGGTCAAGGTCGTGAGCGAAGAGGTCTATGCCGATTGGCTGGCGGGCGCGAAGGAAGAGTTTCCGGCGTAACGGTTTGGCGGGATGAACCCCGCCCTGAGGACGGCTTTGCGCCGTCCGGCATAATGAGAGACGTATGACTGATGTGAGCCTCAATGAAGGCCTGCCGAATGAGGCGGGATTTGGCGATTATGTCGCGCTGCTCAAGCCGCGCGTCATGTCGCTGGTCGTCTTCACGGCGCTCGTCGGCTTGTTGGTGGCGCCGATGCCGGTGCATCCGTTCATCGGGTTCGTGTCGATCCTGTGCATCGCCGTCGGTGCAGGCGCCTCGGGCGCGCTGAACATGTGGTGGGATGCCGATATCGATGCGGTGATGCGGCGCACGGCCAAGCGGCCCATCCCGGCGGGCAAGGTACAGCCCGAAGAGGCGCTGGGCCTGGGGGTTGCGCTGAGCGGGTTTTCGGTCGTGCTGCTGTGGCTGGCGACGAACTGGTTCGCCGCGGCGCTTTTGGCCTTTACCATCTTCTTTTACGCGGTCGTCTATTCGATGTGGCTCAAGCGGTCGACGCCGCAGAACATCGTGATCGGCGGGGCGGCGGGCGCCTTTCCTCCGATGATCGGCTGGGCCGTGGCGACGGGCGGCGTGAGCCTTGAGAGCGTGTTGATGTTCGCGGTGATCTTCATGTGGACGCCGCCGCATTTTTGGGCACTGGCCCTCTTTATGAAGTCCGACTACGACGATGCGGGCGTGCCGATGCTGACCGTCACGCATGGGCGCAAGGCGACGCGGGCCTATATTCTGGCCTATACGGTGCTTCTGGTGCCGGTTGCCGTGGGTCTAGCCTTCACCAGTGTGGGCGGCTCGATTTACGGCTCTGTCGCGGTGGCCGCGAATCTGTGGTTCCTGAGGGGCGCCGTCGCGATCTGGCGGCGGGACGAGGTCGCGGCAGAGAGCGATAGCTACGCCGTCGAGAAGAGTGTCTTCAAATTCTCGCTTCTTTACCTTTTCGTGCATTTCGGCGCGCTTTTGATCGAGGCCGCATTGCGGTTGGGAGGGGCATCGTGAGCTTTGAGAAGGTCGAGCACGAGCTGCATCACCGGCGGTCGGGCCGGAACATTGGGGTTCTGGTGGCATTAATCGGGATGGTGGGGATCGTCTTCGGTCTGACCGTCGTGAAGGTCCTGCAGCTTGGCGATGCGGCCAAGTTCGAGAAGTTCGACCACGTGGCGCGGCCTCAGATCCTGCCGGAGACTGAGCAATGAGCATCTGGTCGCGCATGAGTCCGCCGCAGCAGACCGCCGCCCAGGCGGTCGGGGTCGTTTTCCTGATGGGATCGCTCGCATGGGCGTCGGTGCCGTTTTATGACTGGTTCTGCCGCGTGACCGGGTTCGGCGGGGCGACGGGCGTCAGCGACGTTGCGCCGGACGAGGTCCTCGACCAGACGATCAGGGTGCGCTTTGATGGCGGTGTCGCCCGCGGAATGCCCTGGGAGTTCGAGCCGATCGAGCGCACCATGGAGGTGCAGATCGGGGCGACCAACCTGGCCTATTATCGCGCGCACAATCCGACGGACCGGCCTGTCGCGGGCACGGCGAGCTATAACGTGGCCCCCTATCAGGCGGGCGGTTTTTTCGTGAAGATCGACTGTTTCTGCTTTGAAGAGCAGCTTTTGCAGCCCGGCGAGACCGTCGAGATGCCTGTCAGCTTTTACGTCGATCCCGAGATCGTCGATGACCGCGAAGGTCAGTACGTGCACACGATCACGCTGAGCTATCAGTTCACCGAGATCGAGCTGCCCGAAGGTTATCAGCAGGCCGCCTTGACAGAGGCTGCCGCCTCACCCATCGAGATACAATAGAAGCGAGAGCAGACGGGGACCCGATCCATGGCCGGAGCCAAAAACCACGATTATCACATTCTGCCGCCGTCGATCTGGCCGTTCATCGGTGCGGTGGGCGGCTTTGTCATGCTGTTCGGCTCTGTCTTGTGGATGCATGGGAGCGGTCCGTATCTGTTTCTAATGGGCCTCGCCGCGGTTCTTTACGTGATGTATGGCTGGTGGGCCGATGTGGTCACCGAGAGCCGGGTGGGCGACCATACGCCGGTCGTGCGTATCGGTCTGCGCTATGGCTTCATCTTCTTCATCATGTCCGAGGTGATGTTCTTTGCGGCCTGGTTCTGGTCGTTCTTCAAACATGCCATCTACCCGATGGAGATGTTCAGCGAAGGTCAGTGGCCGCCCCCGTCGATCGAGACCTTCGATCCCTGGCATCTGCCGCTGATCAACACGCTGATCCTCTTGTGCTCGGGCGCGGCGGCGACCTGGGCGCACCATGCGCTGGTTCATGACGACAACCGCGAGGACATGAAGTGGGGTTTGATCCTGGCGGTCGTGCTGGGTGTGATCTTCACCGGGTTTCAGGCTTACGAATACACGCACGCGGCCTTTGGCTTCTCCGGCAATATCTATGGTGCGAACTTCTTTATGGCGACGGGTTTTCATGGCGCGCATGTGGTGATCGGCACGATCTTCCTTCTGGTTTGCCTGATCCGGTTGCAGGCCGGGCATTTCTCGCAGGAGAAGCATGTCGGCTTTGAAGCGGCCGCCTGGTACTGGCACTTCGTCGATGTGGTCTGGCTGTTCCTGTTCTTCGCCGTCTACATCTGGGGTGGCTGAGCCCCGTCGCGGTCCGGCCGATCCAGTTGGCCGGGCGCGGGTGATGGCATGAGACGTCGGATATGCATATTTATAGCCAGATGAAGGGACGCGCGGTCCGGATCGCGCGTCTTTTGCGTCCATGATGCGGTATCTGTCCCCGATCCTTCTGGGCCTTGCGGGCTGCGCTGTTCTGATCTCGCTCGGGATCTGGCAGATGCAGCGGCTCGAATGGAAGGAAGGCGTGCTGGCGCAGATCGAGGCGCGGCTCGCCGGAGCGCCTGTCGCGTTGAGCGAGGCGCTGACCGAGGCGGAGGACGAATACCGGGCGACGCGGTTTCGCGGGGCGCCGGTCGGGGAGGCGCTTTACGTGCTTGATTCGGGGACGGCGGCGGGGACCGGGTACCGGGTGATCCAGGCGTTCGAGACCGGGGATCTGACCGTGCTGGTCGATCGCGGGCTGGTCGGTCTGGACGGGCGCAGCGCTACGCTTGCCAGCGGGCAGATGGAGGTGTCGGGGCATCTGCTTTGGCCCGATGACGTGAACAGCTCGACCCCTGCCCCGGAGGGCACCCTGTGGTTCGGGCGCGATGTGGCGGCGATGTCGCAGGTGCTGGAGACGGCGCCGGTGATGGTCGTGGTCGCGGCGACGTCGGTCGAGGATCCTGCGGTGACGCCTTTGCCGGTGGACACGAGCGGGATTCCGAACGATCACCTGAACTATGCGATCACGTGGTTTTCGCTTGCCGCCGTCTGGCTGGCGATGACGGGCTACTGGATCTGGCGGATCAGGGCGAGGACGGCATGAGATATGTCTCGACCCGGGGGCAAGCTCCGGAGCTGAGTTTCGAGGAGGCGATGCTGACGGGGCTCGCGCGGGATGGCGGGCTTTATGTGCCGGCCTCGGTGCCGAGGTTTTCGCACGGGGAGATCGCCGCGATGGCGGGGCAGCCTTATGAGGAGGTTGCCTACCGTGTGATGCGGCCTTTCGTGGGCGAGGCGTTTTCGGACGCCCAGTTCCGCGGTCTGATCGATGCGGCCTATGGCGGCTTTGGCCATGCGGCGCGGGCGCCGCTGGTGCAGCTTGGGCCGGGGCATCATCTGCTGGAGCTCTTTCATGGGCCGACGCTGGCCTTCAAGGATTTCGCGATGCAGCTGATCGGGCAGATGTTCGAGGCGGCGCTGACGCGGTCGGGATCGCGGGTGACGATCGTGGGGGCGACCTCGGGCGATACCGGATCGGCGGCGATCGAGGCATTTCGCGGGCTGGAGGCGGTCGATGTCTTCATCCTTTATCCGCACGGGCGCATCAGCGAGGTGCAGCGGCGGCAGATGACGACGCCTGCCGAAAGCAACGTGCATGCGCTGGCCGTCGATGGGGATTTCGACGATTGCCAGGCGCTGGTGAAGGACATGTTCAACGATTTCGACTTCCGCGACGGCGTCGCGCTGGCGGGGGTGAATTCGATCAATTGGGGGCGAGTGCTGGCACAGGTGGTGTATTTCTTCACCGCCGCCGTGAGCCTGGGCGCGCCGCATCGGCCGGTCAGTTTCACCGTTCCGACGGGCAATTTCGGCGATATCTATGCAGGATCGATCGCGCGGGCGATGGGGCTGCCGGTCGAGCGGCTGGTGGTGGCGACCAACCGCAACGATATCCTGCACCGGACGCTGGAGAGCGGCGCCTATGTCAAGGAAGGCGTGCATCCGACAATCAGCCCGTCGATGGATATTCAGGTGAGCTCGAATTTCGAGCGGGCGCTTTTTGATGCCTATGGGCGCGATGGCACCGCCGTTGCCGGTCAGATGGACGAGTTGAAAGAGAGCGGGGGCTTCCGGATCTCGCAGGGTGCTTATGAAGGGCTGAAGGAGATCTACGCATCGGGTCGGGTTTCCGAGGAGGAGACCTCGGACGCGATCAAGACGACCCTTGCCGGAACGGGCGAGCTTTTGTGCCCGCATAGCGCGGTGGGCGTCGCCGTGGCGGAGCGGCATCTGGACCGGTCCGTGCCGATGGTCACGCTGGCGACGGCGCATCCGGCGAAGTTTCCCGATGCGGTGGAGGACGCAACGGGAGTGCGGCCGCCTCTTCCCTCCCGGATGGCGGACCTGTATGAGCGTTCGGAACGGGTGACGCGGGTTCCCGGAGAGCTCGCCCCGATCCAAAGCATCATCAGGGAACGGATCGCCTCTTGAGCGTCAGTCTACACGAGTTGCCGAACGGGTTTCGTATCGTCACCGAGGCGATGCCGGGGCTTGCCTCGGCCAGTATCGGGATCTGGGTTCTGGCCGGAGGGCGCCACGAGCGCGGCGAGCAGAACGGCGTTGCGCATTTTCTTGAACATATGGCGTTCAAGGGAACCAAGAGGCGCTCCGCCTTGCAGATTGCCGAGGCGATCGAGGATGTGGGCGGTTACATCAACGCCTATACCAGCCGCGAGATGACAGCCTATTACGCGCGGGTTCTGGAGGCGGATGTGCCTCTGGCGATGGATGTGGTCGCCGATATCGTGCTGAACCCGATCTTCGATGCGGGCGAGATCGAGGTCGAGCGCGGTGTGATCCTGCAGGAGATCGGGCAGGCGCTGGATACGCCGGACGATATCGTGTTCGATTGGCTGCAGGAGGTCGCCTATCCCGATCAGCCGCTGGGGCGGACGATCCTGGGGGACGAGGCCCGCGTTGCGGCGTTTTCGCGAGATGATCTGGAGGGTTTTGTCGGCGAGCATTACGGGCCGGGGCAGATGATCCTGTCGGCGGCCGGATCGGTCGATCATGACGAAATCGTCCGGCTGGCCGAGCGGCTCTTCGGACATCTGGCCCCGCTGCCCGAGCGGACGGGACTGATCCCGGCGACCTTTGCGAGCGGCGAGCGGCATGAGGTCAAGGCGCTGGAACAGGCCCATTTCGCGCTTGCGCTGGAAGGGCCGAACTATCGCGATCCGGAGATCTATACCGCGCAGATCTTTGCCACGGCCTTTGGAGGCGGGATGTCCTCGCGTCTTTTTCAGGAGGTCCGGGAGAAGCGGGGTCTGTGCTACACGATCTTTGCGCAGGCCGGCGCCTTTGAGGATACCGGGCTGACGACGATCTATGCAGGCACGAGCGCCGATCAGCTGGGCGATCTGGCGCGGCTGACCTGGGACGAACTGGCGCGGTCGGCTTCGGATATGACGGCGCAGGAAGTGGCGCGCGCCCGGGCGCAGATGAAGGCGGGGCTGCTGATGGGGCTTGAAAGTCCGTCGAGCCGTGCGGAGCGTCTGGCCCGGCTCGTGGCGATCTGGGGCCGGGTTCCGCCGCTTGAGGAGACGGTCGCGATGATCGATGCCGTCACGACGGGCGATGTGCGCGCCCATGCCGGACGGCTGGTGTCGGAAGCGGGCGCGGCGATGGCGCTTTATGGACCTGTGGAGGGGGCACCCCGGCTCGATGCGCTGCGGCTGCCCGCGGTCGCGTGAGCGTTCTGAGCCTGCGCCGGCGTGTGCGCCTTGAGACCGAGCGTCTGAGCCTGCGCCCGCCGACCCATGCCGATTACCGCGCCTGGATGTCGCTGCGGCAGGCCAGCCGAGAGTTCCTGACGCCGTGGGAGCCGACCTGGGCGGCGGATCATCTGAGCCGGAAGGCCTTCACCAACCGGGTCTACTGGGCGCAGCGATCCGTCGCCAATGGAACCGCGGTTCCGCTGTTTCTGATCCGGCGGGAGGATGAGGCGCTGATCGGGGCGATCACGCTCGATCATATCCGCCGGGGACCTGCTCAGGCGGGCACGACGGGCTATTGGGTGGGCGAGGCGTTCTCGCGCAAGGGGTATATGCGCGAGGCGATCGAGGCGGTGGTGCATTATGCGTTCACGCAGCTTGATCTGAGCCGGATCGAAGCGGGCTGCCTGCCGGAGAATGTCGCCTCCCGCCGGGTTCTGGAGGCGACGGGATACAAGTACGAGGGCGTGGCGCAAAGCTATCTGCAGATCAACGGTCGGTGGCGGACGCATGTTCTTTACGCCAACCTGCGCAGCGACCGGCGCGGACGGACCGACGCGGGCTGATCCAGGCCGGAGCGGCTTGCGCCGCACGAGATGTTTTTGCGCTCAAGGCCGCGCGGGCCGAGCGGTGCGATACCGCAGAGCCCGAAGACAGGTGCTGCGCTTTTGGGCAGGCGCGCCGATTGAGCCTTTGTGATAAGATGAAGGGGTGAGATCGGCGCGGGATGTGCTAGATTTGCCTTATGCGGTATCTCATCTTTTGCCTGATCGTTCTGGCCACGGGCGCGTCTGCGCAGGATCGGCGGCCCAGCCATTGCATCGCCATGGTCGAAGGGCCCGAGCGGCTGATGCAGGCGGGCTTTCGCGATCCGGTGGCCGAGGACACGATCCGGATCACCTATGTCGATCATGCGATGTTTCTTTTGCAGACGCCCGGAGGGATGTCGGCGGCCACGGATTTCACCGGATTTCTGGGGGCGGTCGATTTCGTCCCCGATGTCGTCACGATGAACCGGGCCCATTCGAGCCATTGGACGGCGCTGCCCGATCCGGCCATTGCGCATGTTCTTTGGGGCTGGGAGCCGGATGGAACCGCCGAGCATCACCTGGATCTGGGAGAGATGCTGGTGCGCAACGTGCCGACGGATCTTCGTTCGCGCGATGGCGGCGCGGGGGTGCAGCCGGATGGAAACTCGATCTTTATCTTCGAGGCGGGGGGGCTGTGTATCGGGCATCTGGGGCATCTGCATCACGAGCCGACAGCGGCCGATTACGCGGCTATCGGCCGGCTGGATGTGGTGATGGCGCCCGTGGATGGCGGGCTGACGCTGGATCTGGAGACGATGATCCGGGTTCTGACGCGGCTTCGCGCGTCGATCGTCATTCCGATGCACTGGTTCGGCCCGGGCAATCTGGAGCGGTTTCTGGACGGGATGGAGGACGAGTTTGCCATCGAGCGGATGGGCAGCAACGAGATGACCGTGTCGCTGCGCGAGCTGCCGGATCGTCCGACGGTCCGGGTGCTGCAGCCGGCATGGCTGAGAGAGGAATGACGGCCCTTAAGCCCGTGACATCGGTTGATGCAAGGCTGCGGCAGGTCGTGCCGGAGGCCGCCTTTCGCGATCTGGAGCCGCGCTATCTGGAAGAGCCGCGCGGGCGCTATGCGGGGCGCGAGGGGCAGGTGATCGCTCCGGCCTCGACCCAGGAGGTTGCGGCTATCATCCAAGTGGCGGCCGAGGCCCATATCCCGGTCGTGCCCTATGGGGGCGGGACTGGGCTGGTCGGCGGGCAGATTGCGCCGGACGGGATCGCGCCGATCATCCTGTCGCTGGAGCGGATGACCCGGATCCGCCAGGTCTATCCGCTTGAAAACGCGATGGTGGTCGAGGCGGGCGCGATCTTGGCGGATGTCCAGGTAGCCGCCGCGGAGGCGGGTCGGCTTTTTCCGTTGTCGCTGGCCTCGGAAGGATCGGCGCGGATCGGCGGGCTTTTGGCGACGAATGCGGGCGGGATCAATACGCTGCGCTACGGCAATGCGCGCGATCAGGTGCTGGGGCTTGAGGCGGTCTTGCCGGATGGGACGATCTGGAATGGGCTGACGCGGCTTCGCAAGAACAACACAGGATACGATTTGCGGCATCTGCTGATTGGGGCAGAAGGCACGCTGGGCGTGATTACGGCGGCGGCGTTGCGGCTGCAACCGCGTCCGGTGGAAGAGGGGACGGCTGTCTTTGTCGTGCCCTCGCCCGAGGCGGCGCTGGATCTGCTGGCCTTGGCCGGAGAGCGGGTGGGCAGCGGTGTGCAGGCCTTCGAGCTGATCGGGCGGATGGGTCTGGAGTTCTTGGCCGAAACGATGCCGGACGTGCGGTTGCCGTTCACGGAGGCGCCGGACTGGATGGTTCTGGTTGATCTGGGGCTACCAGCGGGGCAATCGCAGGAGACAATGCTGGAGCAGCTCTTCGAGGCGGCGGTGAAGGCCGGGATCGTGACGGATGGCGTGATCGCGCAATCAGAGGCGCAGCGGGCCGAGTTCTGGGCCGTACGCGAAAGCATCCCCGAGGCGAACCGCCGGATCGGCTCGGTCAGCTCGCACGATATCTCGGTTCCGCTTGGGGCGATTCCGGACTTCATCCGGCGGGGCGATGAGGCGATCGCCCGGATCGGAGAGTTTCGGGTCAACTGCTTTGGACATGTGGGCGACGGGAACCTGCACTACAACGTCTTTCCGGAGCCGGGCCGCTCGCGGGCGGATCATGAGGCGGAGCGGCCGCTGGTGAAGCGGGCGGTACATGATCTGGTGGACGAGATGGGCGGCTCGGTCAGCGCCGAGCACGGGATCGGCCGGCTGAAGGTCGAGGATCTCGAGCGATATGGCGATCCGGGAAAGCTGATGGCGATGCGGGCGATCAAGGCGGCGCTGGATCCGGCGGGGATCATGAATCCGGGGGCGGTTTTGCGGGCGGTTTAGGTTGCCGTTTCGGGCCTCTTACGCGTCGGGTGATAGGCGTCTTAACCTTTTGGCGAAAGGCGCGGTGCGGCCGTTTAGGGCGATCCCGACTAGCATCCGGCATCGCCTTTCAGAACAATGCCGGAGCTGTTTCTTAGTATAACTTTTTTGTCTTAATTGAGGTCGGCCAGGATCTCGTCATAGGCAGCGCAAACCTCGTCAGCGGTGCCACCCTGTGCCAGTTTGGTGCTGACATCCTGCATCTTGAGCGTCAGCTCCTGCATCCGGCTGGGATCCGTGGCGGCGAGCTGCTGAACTGCCATCGTCAGGTCGGTTGCCTTCTTCTGCATCTCTTCTGCGGTGCATTCTGCGGTCGCCGCGCTTGCCGTCGCGCAGGTTGCGGCGATGAGGAAGGCGGTGCCAAGTCTGAAAGTCATGGGGTCGTGTTTCCTTTGAAATAAAGTCAAAAAGAACCGGCGTGGGCTTTGACTCCGCACCGGCATAGCGCTGAAACCCAAAGTGATCTCAGTGCCTTGGCTTTGATCAAACGAGTTGAGAAAACACAAGTCCTTTACGTGCTAGTCGCCTTCGAATGCACAAAGCGCGTGGACCTGCTGGCCGAGGGCCTCCAGTTTGGCGCGGCCTCCGAGATCGGGCAGGTCGATGACGAAGGCGCAGCCGACGCATTGGGCTCCGAGGCGTTCGATGAGCTTGATGCCGGCTTCGGCGGTGCCTCCGGTGGCGAGGAGATCGTCGACCAGAAGAACGGTCTCTCCGGGATCGAGGGCGTCGTCGTGAAGCTCCATCACCGCCTCGCCATATTCGAGCTGGTAGGGTTGCTTGACGGTTTTGCCGGGCAGTTTGCCCTTTTTGCGGATCGGGACGAAGCCGGTCGAGAGCTGATGGGCGACCGCGCCGCCGAGGATGAAGCCGCGCGCCTCGAGGCCGACGACCTTGTCGATTTCAAGACCGGCATAGGGGTGCAGGAGTTGATCGACGGCGATGCGAAAGCCGCGCGGGTCGGAGAAAAGCGTGGTAACATCGCGGAACATGATGCCCGGCTCGGGAAAATCGGGGATCGTGCGGATATAGTCGCGGACGGTGCGGGCCATGTCCTTCATTGCGTGGCTCTCCTTAGCGTGGCGGTCATCAGGCCCATGCCGATCAAGGCGGCGCCTCCGAGCCGGGTCAGGCCGGTCAGGACGGAGGGGCGGCCTATCGTCGTGCGGAGCCGGTCGGCCAAGAGGGCATAGGCCAGAGCATTGAGCGCGGCAAGCGTCACGAAGGTGGCAATGAGGATCGCGAATTGCGGGGCAAGGGGCGCCTGGGGCTGCAGGAATTGTGGAACGAAGGCGATGAAGAAGGCGATGGATTTGGGATTGAGCGCGGTGACCGTCGCGGTGTGGCCGAAGATGCGGCTGGCGCGGGTTGCCGGGACATCCGTGGGGGCGAGGCCACCCGAGGGCGCGCTGCGCAACAGCTTGATCCCGAGCCAGACGAGATAGGCCGCGCCGATCCATTTCAGGATCGTGAAGGCGGTGGCCGAGGCGAGAACGAGCGCGCCGAGACCGGCGAGGGAAGCGGTCATGGCGATGAGATCTCCGGTCGCGACGCCAAGGGCGGACGCGACGGCGACGCGGCGGCCCTGGCTGATCGCGTAGCTGAGAACGAGAAGGACGGTCGGTCCTGGGATCAGGAGAAGCGCCGTGGCGGCGGCGACGAAGGTCAGCCAGAGATCGAGCGGCATGAGGAGCTCCCTAAAGAATGCGCCCGGCGATTGTGCCGAGTTTGGTGACGAGGGCCGGGTCGCGGTGCGTCGGTGCAGTGAGGATGGCGTGATCGAGTGCGCGGTCGCAGCCTTCGGGGCAGGGATCGCGGCTCGTGTTGAGAGCCGAGGGGAGAGCACGGATAAGGGCGCGCGCCTGATCTGCGTTTGACTTGGCAGTGGCGAGGATGTCGGTGATCGAGACGGCGCCGTGGTCCGGGTGCCAGCTGTCGTAGTCGGTGATCATGGCGACGGTCAGATAGCACAGCTCGGCCTCGCGGGCGAGGCGGGCCTCGGGCATGGCGGTCATGCCGATGACGTCGCAGCCCAGCGTCTCGCGATAAAGGCGGCTTTCGGCGAGGGAGGAAAATTGCGGGCCCTCCATGGCCAGATAGGTGCCGCCGCGATGAGCTTTTACGGCGGCGGTGGCGCAGGCGGTTGCGACGGCATCCGCCAGCCGGTCGCAGGCAGGATGGGCGAGGCTGACATGGGCCACGCAGCCGGTGCCGAAGAAGCTGGAGGGGCGGGCCTTCGTGCGGTCGATATACTGATCGACGAGGACGAAATGGCCCGGTGCCATTTCGTCACGGAAGGATCCGCAAGCCGAGATCGAAAGCACATCTGTGACACCGAGCTGCTTGAGCGCGTCGATATTGGCCCGATAGGGGATCGTGTCCGGCGCGTGGACATGGCCGCGACCGTGGCGCGGCAGAAAGGCTAGCGGCAGGCCGTCCAGTCGGCCCGTCAGGATCTGGTCGGATGGCGCGCCCCAAGAGGTCGTCATCGACTGCCAGATCGAGTCTTGCAGCCCGTCGATGCCATAAAGGCCCGATCCACCGATAATGCCGAGATAGGTCTTTGTCATGAAGCGATGCGTTCCAGGATCGGCCCATGCGATCATGACAATCCGTGCCGGAATAGGGAAGACATCTCTTGAGGACGCTCCGGATCCAGCGCATCCGGAGCCGTTGAGCCATGCATACAACACATATCCGGGACGCGGCGGCACGGGTTGCCAAACGCGTCCGGAGAGCCGAAAGACAGCTATCAGAGCGAGGCGGCTTGCGGGCTATGTCTTGTCCGATCATGGATCCCGAATCGAAGGACGATACCCATGGCCCGAGCCATTCTGGCGGCATTCGCCGACCGTCTGTCGTTGACCGAGCTGAGCGGCGCCGATGAAAAGCTGACGCCGACCCGCATCAAGATCGAGCTTTTGTCCGGTTTGACGGTGGCGCTGGCGCTTGTGCCAGAGGCGGTGGCCTTTGCCTTTGTCGCGGGCGTGCATCCGCTGGTGGGGCTTTATGCGGCGTTTCTTGTGGGGCTGATCACGGCGCTGATCGGCGGGCGGCCCGGCATGATCTCGGGCGCGACAGGCGCGCTGGCGGTCGTGATGGTGGCCTTGGTGGCCGATCACGGGGTTGAGTACCTTTTCGCGACGGTGATCCTGATGGGGCTTTTGCAGATCACGGCGGGGGCCCTGCGATGGGGCAAGTTCATCCGTCTTGTGCCGCATCCGGTGATGCTGGGCTTTGTGAACGGGCTGGCCATCGTGATTTTCCTGGCGCAGCTTAGCCAGTTTCAGGTCGCGGGGACGGCCGATCCGTCCCATCACGGGCTGCTGCCCGATGGCGACTGGCTGCCTGCGGCGACGCTGTATCTGATGCTGGGTCTGACGGCGCTGACGATGGCGATCATCTGGGGCATGCCCAAGATCACCAACGCGATCCCCGCGCCGCTCGCTGGGATCGGGATCGTTGCGATCCTCGTGATCGCGCTGGGTCTCGATGTGCCGCGCGTCGGCGATCTGGCCTCGATCAGTGGCGGTTTCCCGGGCTTTCACATCCCGTTTACCTTCTCAGAGGAGCCCGTTCGGGGCCTTTACGACGGGTTCCTTGCGCCGTTCACGATGGAGACGTTCTGGATTATCCTGCCCTATGCGGTGATCCTTGCTGCCATTGGTCTGATCGAGAGCCTGCTGACGCTGAACCTTGTCGGTGAGATCACCAACAAGCGGGGCGGAGCCAGCCAGGAATGCATCGCGCAGGGCGTGGCCAATACCGTCACCGGCTTTTTCGGCGGGATGGGCGGCTGCGCGATGATCGGCCAGTCGATGATCAACGTGAAATCCGGCGGCCGCACGCGGATCGCGGGTATCGCGGCGGCGCTGTTCCTGCTGACTTTCATCCTTGTCGCCTCGCCGATCATCGAGGTGATTCCGCTGGCCGCTCTGGTCGGGGTGATGTTCATGGTGGTGATCGGGACCTTTGCCTGGAATTCGCTCAAGATCCTGTTTCGGGTGCCGAAGGCGGATGCGTTCGTCATCCTTCTGGTGACGGTCGTGACCGTCTATGAGGACCTCGCGGTGGCGGTCGTCGTGGGCGTGATCGTCTCGGCGCTGGTCTATGCGTGGGGCAATGCCAAGCGGATCTGGGCGAAAAGTTATGTCACGCCCGAAGGCGCGAAGGTCTATCAGGTGCAAGGCCCGCTCTTTTTCGGGTCGTCCGATGGGTTCAGCGAGCTTTTCGATGTCGATGGCGACCCGCAGACCGTGATCGTCGATTTCGATGCGAGCCGGGTGGTCGATCAGTCGGCCTTGCAGGCAATCGAGGCGGTGGCCTTGAAATACGAGACCGCCGGCAAGCGGATTCAATTGCGGCATCTGAGCCGGGATTGCCACCAGCTTTTGCAGAAGGCCGGGCATTTGATGGTCGATAGCGATGACGATCCCGACTATGCTGTCGCGGTGGATTACGGGGTGCGGACCGGGATCCTCGGCAGTCACTAGGGCGATGCGGCCGCGGCCCGTTCAAGGGCGGCGACGTCGGATCCTTCGATCAGGCTGCGATGCGCCGCGATCTTCTCGAGCGGCCAGTCCCACCATGCGAGGGCGGTCAGGATTTCGACCTCTCCCGGAGAAAAGCGCAGTCGGGCGACTTGCGCGGGATTGCCGGTGACGATGGCGTAGTCGGGGACGCTCCCGCGCACGACGGCGCCTGCGCCGATGATGGCGCCGTTTCCGATCGTCGTGCCGGGTAGGATCAGGCTGCCATAGCCGAGCCAGACGTCGTTGCCGATGCATGTGTCGCGTGTGTCGGGCTGGTATCCGATCATTGTCTCGGGATCGAAGATCGTGAAGGGAAAGGTGGTCAGGCCGTCCATCGCGTGATTGGCGCTGGCCGTGATGAAGCGGGTGCCATGGGCGATCTGGCAGAAGCGCCCGATCACGAGCCGCTCGGCGGAGAAGGGGAAGAGATAGGGCGCAAGGCGTGCGGCGTAGTCGGAGGGATCCTCAGGCGGGTCGAAGTCCGAGTAATAGGTGCAGTCGCCGACCTCGATCCCGGGATGATCGATGACCCGGCTCAGGTGAACAGTGCCCTGATGCCGGGACCCGTCCGGAAGGCGGATCGGATAACGCTGCTCTGGATCCGGCAGGCCCATATCAGTCGTCCGGGCGCTGGAGCGAGAAGAGATCGGTCACGCGAGTATAGTCGCGGTAGCCCAGCCGGGCAAGCGGCTCGTAGGTGGTGACATCGAAGCGGCCGTCCTTGAGGCAGTCGTCGCGCAGATGAATGCCGATGACTTCGCCCAGAACGAGGAAGTTGGCCTCTCCCGCAAGCTGGATGATCTGGCTCATCCGGCATTCGAGCGTTGCAGGTGCCCCGGCGACGCGCGAGCAGGCGATTGTTTCGCAGTCCGCCCGCTCGATCCCGGCAAGGGTGAATTCGTCGGTCTCTTTTTCCCACGGGCCGGAGGTTCGGTTCATCGCGTCACGCATCTCGTAGGCGACGGTGTTGACGCAAAAGACACCGGTGTCGCGAATATTGGCGACGCTGTCCTTGGTGCCGTCGCGGTCGGGCTTGGTCGAGGTCGAGGCGAACATGACCTGCGGCGGGACGTAAGCGACGGCATTGAAGAAGGAATAGGGCGCGAGATTTTCGCTGCCATCATTGGCGCGGGTCGAGATCCAGCCGATCGGACGCGGCGAGACCACGGCGTTGAAGGGATTGAAGGGCAGGCCATGGCCGTCTTCGGGGCGGTAGAACATCAAGGCCTCTCGAGCTGATGGTGCAGATCCGGATTACACTCGCAATATCGGCATGTTAACGCTCGGTCCAGTTCGGAGCTGCGGCATGATCTTTTCACAGGAAACGCCCGAGGATTGGTGGGAGGTCGAAGCGCTCTTCGATCTTTGTTTTGCGCCGGGCCGCGAGGCGCTCTCCTCTTACCGTTTGCGGGACGGTATTGCGCCGGTTGCTGCGCTGTGCCGAACCGCGCGGGACGAAAGCGGTGTTCTGGGCGGCGCTATCCGCTTCTGGCCTGTGCGTGTGGGCGCGCAAACGGCGGTTTTGCTGGGGCCGGTCGCTGTTCACCCCACGCGGCAGGGGGAGGGCCTGGGGGCCGCGCTGATGCGGGAGGGCCTTGGGCAGGCGCGCCGGGCAGGCTGGGTCCGGGCGCTGCTGGTGGGCGATGCGCCCTATTACGAGCGGTTCGGGTTTCGCAAGCTCGAGGGCGTCGTGATGCCGCCGCCCACCAATCCCGAGAGGGTGCTGGGCCTCGATCTGGCCCCGCCGGGATGGGCGTGTCTTGAAGGCAACGTGGAGCGGGCTTGCAATTGAAATTCTCCCCGGACGGGCGCATCTATAGGACATGAGCGACGCGCACACCGAGATCGAACCGCAAAGCCCCGCGCAGGTGCCGCAGCCGATCGACGCGGAAACGAGAGCCGAGATTGAAGCGATGGCGCGCCGTCAGAGGCGGGCGAACGGTCTTCTTATGAAGGTCATCACCTTTGCAGGCGGACAGGTCGAGGACGGTCTGAAGATGTTGCCGCAGGGTGTGCGCACGCAGGTCGAGAAATCGGCGCGCAATGCGCTTGAGATCAGCTATGGCGCGGCGCGGCGCAGCCGGGACAGCTCGGCCCTTGCGCGCATTGTCGGAGAGCAGACCAGCGATCGATCGCACAAGGTGATGGCGGCCGTCTCGGGCGCGCTTGGTGGGGTCGGCGGGCTTCCCACGGCTCTGGCCGAGTTGCCGGTTGCGACGACCGTGATCTTCCGGGCCGTTCAAAGCGTGGCGGAGGCCCATGGAGAGGATCCTTTGTCCGAAGAGACGCGGATCGAATGCTTGCGGGTCTTTGGGAGCGGCGGGCCGGGGGCCGAGGATGACGGCGTCGATACCAGTTTTATCGGGGCCCGGCTGAGCCTTTCGGGGGCGGCCGTGCATGGGCTGATCGCCCGCGTTGCGCCTAAATTCGCCGCTGTGTTGAGCCAGAAGCTTGCCACGCAGGCAGTGCCATTGATCGGGGCCGTTGCGGGGGCGGGGATCAATGCGAGCTTTACGAACTACTATGTGGAGCTTGCGCATGTGCATTTCGGGCTGCGCAGGCTGGCCAGAACCCATGGCGAAGAGGCTGTTCTGGATCTCTTTCACGCAGCGATGGTGGCCCGCGACGTGCCGGTGCGGCGCGCCTAGGCTGCCGAGGCCGCCGGGCCGATCCGGTTGAGAAATCCGTGCAGCTTTTCCAGATCGATCGGCTTGGCGATCAGGTCGATATCGCGATCCGCGCAGGCCTGCCGAAGCGTCCGGCTGCGATCCGCCGAGACGATGCGTCCCGGAATATCGCCGTAAAGGTCGCGGATGCGGTCATGGACCTCGATCCCGGTCATATCGTCGTCAAGCTGATGATCGAGGATCAGGGCATCGGGCGTGATCTGGATCTCGTCGAGCAGGTCCAAGGCCTCCTGACCGGACGTGGCATGGATGACATGCGCACCCCATCCTTCGATTGTGATCGAGGCGGCGCGGGCAAATTGCAGATCGTTTTCGACCAGCAGGACGATCAACCCTTCGCAGGAGCCGTGGAGGCGTTCGCTGGGGCGCTGCACCTTGGGTTCGGGCAGGTCCTTTTCATGGATCGGGATGCCGACCGAAAAGCAGCTTCCCGTCCCCGGTTCGGACCAAAGGGAGAGGGGATGGTTCAGGCTGTGGCAGGCGCGTTCGACGATCGCTAGACCAAGGCCCATACCCGACGGTCCGGCCTGTCTGTCGCCAAGGCGGCGGAATTCCTGAAAGATCGTTTCGCGGTCGGTTTCCGCGATCCCGGGGCCTGTATCCCAGACCTCGATCCGGGCAAAGCGGCCCGTGCGGCGCACGCCCACAACAACGCGCCCTGCATCGGTGTAGCGGATCGCGTTGGACATCAGGTTCTGGATGATGCGCCGCAGGTATCCCGGATCGCTGTTGACGGTCAGGCTGCTGTTGATGACCCTGAGCTCGATCCCCTTGGCCTCGGCAACGGGTTCAAGCTCGTCCAGAAGCGGCGCCAGAATTGCAGAGAGGCGCATGGGCTCGATCCGCAGATCGGCCTTGCCGCTGTCCAGGCGCGAGATGTTGAGCAGGGCGTCGATGATATCCTCGACGCTGGAAAGCGCGGTTTCGGCCTTGGCGATCATATCGCGGGCGGCATCGTCCTGCGGGCGGTCGGCAAGGCTGGAGACGAAGAGCTTTGCGGCAGAAAGAGGCTGCAGCAGATCGTGGCTTGCGGCGGCGACGAAGCGGGATTTGGAGGCATTGGCGCGCTCCGCCGCGCTGAGGGCGTCGCCAAGTTCGAGGGTCCGTTCTTCGACCCGCTTTTCCAACAGCTCGTTCATCTCAAAGAGCGCCTGCGCCGCCTGCCGTTCGGCCGTCACATCGGTGAAGGAAATGACAAAGCCGCCATCGGGCATCTCCTGGGCAAAGACCGACAGGATCCGGTCCGGTGCGCGGCGCACCTCGAAGGCAAGGGGAGAACGGCCCGAGCCGCGCCCGGCCCAGGACCGAAGTGTGTCCGCCGTGATGCCGTCGTGAAAGCTGATCTGGTCTTCGAGCTGACCCAGCAGATCTGAAAAGAGCGCGCGCCGGCCGGGATCGGCGGCGGCCAGTCCCAGAAGGGTGTTCATCTTGCGATTCCACCCAACGAGATGACCATCGCGCGCAAAGATCGCAACGCCCTGGTTCAGATGATCGAGCGTCGCGCGCACCATCCGCGCCTGCCGGTCGCGCAGGCGGTCCCTTTCCTGGCGTTCGGCACGGATGATATCGGTCATGTCCGTTTGCAGGATCACGGTGCCGCCCGAGGCTGTCCGGTGTTCGCTGACCTTGAGCCATCGGTCGAAGATCAGCTCGACGTTGAATTCGGCGCGGCGGTCGGCATGGCGGCTGAGACGGCGGGCGGCCCAGCTGTCCGGGGTTTCCTCGTCGGGGAGCGCGAGAAACCGGCTTGAGCTGACAAGCTCGACATAGCCGGTGAAGGACAGACCCGGAGAGATCCCGTCGCCGATATCCAGAAAATCGCGGCAAAAACGGCTATTGGCGAGGACGAGCCGGTCGCTGGCATCGAAAAGCGCGAACCCTTCTCGGACGGTTTCGAGCGCTTCGCCGAGATTGGACCGGGCCGCTTCGGTTTCGGCGTTCGCCTCGGCCAGTTGCGCATTCGATTCCTGGAGCAGATCAAGCGTGCGCTCCAGATCCCGGGTCCGCTCGCGCACCTGCGCCTCGAGAAGGGCGGCGCGTTCGAATTGCACGTAGGCCAGACCGTCGGAATCGGTGTTCTGTTCGATCTTGCGCATAAGAGATTGCGTGATCCGCAGCAGGCGTTCGTTCTGATCCTCAAGCGGAAGATTGGGATCGACTAGCATGACGGATCGTCCGGGAGATAAAGCGCGACGCCGGTCATCGTGTGATTGACGTGGAGCGATCCGATCTGTTCGCCATAGGTGGAAAAGCCGCGCACGCCGTGCCGCGAGAGGATCCCGGAGATGGCGCGACTGGCCTGCCGCTGTTCGGCCTCGATCCGGCGAAGAAGGCAATCGCAGCTGAGGATGGCGGCAGGGCGCTGCGGCTCGGTGAGCCTGGCCAGCGAGGCGTCTAGATGGGCCGCGATATCCTCGGGCTCGGCCACGCAAAGGACCATGCCTTCGTCGATGGCCGAGAAGAACACCAGCTCGCCCTCGTCGGTGACGCGCTGGATGGCGCGGACATGGTGCGATCCGCCGAGGCGGACGACGACCGGATGGGCGGCAAAGGCGAAGGGGCCCATCTCGTCGGGATCGAGGCCGGTGATGCGCCCGTATTCGCGGGCCGCCGGTTCGGCATTGATCGATTTGACGAGGCGACGGGCCGGATCGGCCTCGGTGACGACCATCCGGTGCTCGGTCGGGTGGATGTGATCGATCGAGAAGACCTTGACGCGAAGCCGTGTCCTAACAAGGCACAGGACCGCCGCATCCTGCAGGACGTGTCCATCCAGCGCGATCCGCGTGTTGCGAAATGCGGTGCCGTCTCCGGCGGACCCTCCGAAAAGCGGGGTCGATCCCAAAGCCGGAGCGACGGCAGCGACGACCGTGTCCTCGCGCAGGCAAAGGCCGTCGATCAGAAGACATCCAAAGCCGTGATCCATGTCTGCGTGAGACTGGGAGAGATCGATCTGCGCCTTGACGACGCGATCGATGAGCGGGCGGACATCGAGATGGGACAGATCCTCGATCGGGATGCAGGTGGCGGCGAAGTCCTCTTTCGGGAAGGCCGTCGCGATGATCTGCCGGTCGGTATATCCGCTGGCCCCGATCTCTCCGGCGGTGGTGCAGGCGACGATGGAAGCGCCGGGCCAGAGGTCCCGACTTGCGGCGATCAGATCTTCGAAAGGCGCGTCGGAGCTGATGAAAAGCAGGACGAGCGAAAACGGGCCCGTACCAAGTCCCTCGGCGATGCTGCGAAGGGGATCGACGCTGTCGATACCGGCTTCGGCATGCTTCAGGGCAGCGGGACCGGTCGGCGTTTCCTCAGCAGCGAGGATATCGCGTCCGTCCATTCCTTGCGTCTTCCAATGATCTCCCTCGGGATAGGTTAGGAGACTCAATCCGATCTTGGCAAGACATTTGCAAAACGCGCCTCGTTGGCGACGAGCACGGCCTGGGTGCGGGACTGGACGCCGAGCTTGCGCATGATCGCGGTGACATGGGCCTTCACCGTCGTCTCGGCGATAGAAAGATCATAGGCGATCTGCTTGTTCAGCTTGCCCTCGCAGATCAGTTGCAGGATGCGCCCCTGCTGGTTCGTCAAAGAGGCAAGCCGGGTCAGTGTGTCGCCTCCGTCCGGCGCGTCGCCGGGATCGACGAAGCCCGCCGGTGTGAAGCGGTTCCCCGCCGCGATGGTGTCGAGCGCAGCGCGAAAGACAGATCTGGGGGAATGTTTGGGCACGAACCCCGCCGCACCGGCCTTGAGCGCCCCGGCGACGATGGCGTTTTCCGCCATGGAGGAGACGACGATCACCGGGCTGGATTTGGCCTTGGTTCTAAGCCGGATCAGACCGTCGAGGCCGCTGACATCGGGAAGGTTCAGATCAAGGATGACGATGGCCGGCGGATCGCGCCCATCGAGGATATCCAGCGCCGCTTCGAGATGGTCGGCGGTTGCCACATCGGTGAAGGCCCCGACGGATCTCAGCGTCAGCTCGAGCGCGTCGCAGAAAAGCGGATGGTCATCGACGACGAGGGCCCAGTCGGGATCGTGAGCGGCGGCGGGGGAGGGGACGGCGGATGACATGGGATCACTCTAGACCGATCCCGGGCCGCCCCGCATCTGGCAAAAGGTCTTATCGATTGGCGTTCCGCCTTGCCATGAAAAAGGCGCGCTCCCGAAGGAACGCGCCGGTCCGGTCAAGGTATGTCAGTCCGGTCAGTTGGCCGAGGCCAGCTCTTTGGGGAGGCGGAAGGTCCATAGAAGGCCGCCCTGGTTGAGGTAGTTCACCTTGTTGGCGACCTCGCCGCCCCAAAGCGGAACCGCGCCGCCCCAGCCGGAGATGACAGAGACATATTGCTCGCCATTCTGCTCCCAGGTGATGGGTTGGCCGACGATGCCGGAGCCGGTCTGGAAGGACCAGAGCTCTTCGCCGGTTTCATCATCGAACGCGATGAAGCGCCCCTCGGGCGTTCCGGTAAAGACGAGGCCGCCTGCGGTGGTCATCACACCGCCCCAGAGAGGCGCGTCGTTCTTGAACTCCCAGACAATTTCGCCGCTGTCGGGATCGATGGCCTTGAGCGAGCCGATATGGTCCTCGTAGTTGGGCTTGATCGTAAAGCCCGCGCCGAGATAGGCCGCGCCCTGTTTGTAGGTGATCGGCTCGTTCCAGATATCCATGCCCCATTCATTGGATGGCACGTAGAAATTGCCGGTGTTTTGGCTGTAGGCCATCGGCATCCAGTTCTTGCCGCCCAGGAAAGAGGGGGAGGCGAAGATGATCTCGCCCTTGTTGCCTTCGGCCGAGGCGGAGGGATCGCCGGGACGGTTTTCCTCGACGAAGATTGGGCGGCCGTTTTCGTCGATGCCTTCGGCCCAGCTGATATCCTTGACGAAAGGATAGGCCGCGACAAAGGCGCCGTCTTCGCGGTTGAGCACGTAGAAAAAGCCGTTGCGATCGGCTGTCGCGTAGCGGGCATTGCCCTCGCGGTCGGTATAGGCGACGACCTCGTTCACGCCGTCATAGTCCCAGCCTTCGCGCGGCGTGGTCTGAAAGTGCCACTTGATCTCTCCGGTGGCCGGATCGAGGCCGATGCGGGAGGCGGCATAGAGATTGTCGCCGGAATTGTCATCCTTGGGCGTACCCGCATCGCGCAGCCAGCTGTTCCAGGGGGCGGGGTTGCCTGCGCCGAAGATCAGCGTGTCCGTGTCGATATCGTAGGAGCCGCCAAGCCAGGTCGCGCCGCCGCCGGTTTTCCACATATCGCCGGGCCAGGTCGCGTTCAGCTCGCCTGTCATGGTGCTTTCTTCGCCATTGAGCATGCCCATATGCCCTTCGATCACCGGGCGTTCCCAAACGAGATCGCCGGTTTCGGCATCGCGGGCCTGCACCGCACCGACGATCCCGAACTCGCCGCCGGAATTGCCGGTGATGACGAGGCCGTCCACGATCAGCGGGGCTGCCGTATAGGAATAGCCGGCCTTGTAATCGGCGATCTTGTCGCGCCAGACGACGTCGCCGGTCTTGAGATCCAGTGCCACAATGCGCGCATCGAGCGTTCCGAAATAGATCTTGTCGCCAAAGATCGCGGCGCCCCGGTTGACCACGTCGCAGCAGGGCAGGATGCCTTCGGGCAGGCGGGCATCGTACTGCCAGACCTCTTTGCCTGTCTCCAGATCGATGGCGTAGATGCGGCTGTAGGAGCCGGTGATATACATCATCCCGTCATGGATCAGGGGCTGCGTTTCCTGGCCGCGCTGCTTTTCTCCACCAAGCGAGAAGGCCCAGGCGGGCACCAGGTTGGCAACATTGTCCTTGTTGAGCATGTCCAGCGGAGAATAGCGTTGCAGGTGGCGGCCCATGCCGTTGGTGAGCACATTCTCGGGTGTGGCCTGATCGTTGGCGAGGTCTTCCTCGGTGATCTGAGCCTGACCCGGCCCGGCCAATATGAGCGTCGCCGTAGCGGCAAGAATGAAGCGGTTCATGGACGTCCTCCCTGTCCTCCGTGACGGGCGCGCAGCGAAAATCGCGGCCCGGTCATCCCGCCTGCAGTGTCCGGCAAGGACCCGCTCAGAGCCATTGAACAATGGTCGTAAGAGCTTGCGACGCGGGCTTGGCCTTTGGTCGCATAGCCGCGGGGGGCGGGTTTGTTACGCTTTGCGGCAACCATCAGGGAGGATGATGATGCGGATCTTTCGGGGGGCTGCCGCAGCAGCTTTGGCTCTGGGTCTCGGGGCGGTTGCGGGTTGGGCCGAGGTGCCGACGCTCAAGGTGGCCGTGCTCAAATTCGGGACGGTGAACTGGGAGCTCGACACGATCGACCATCATGGATTGGATGCCGCGGAGGGCTTTGATCTTGAAGTGATCGGCATGGCCGGGGGATCGGCGACGAAGGTTGCCTTTCAGGGCGGTGAGGCCGATGTGATCGTCTCGGACTGGCTTTGGGTCGCGCGGCAACGGGCGGCGGGCAAGGATTACGTGTTCATCCCCTATTCTAAGGCCGTGGGCGGGATCATGGTAGCCGGCGACAGCGAGGCGCAGGAGCTGGCGGATCTTGCGGGCGAGGCGGTCGGGATCGCGGGCGGGCCTCTCGATAAGAGCTGGCTGATCCTGCGGGCCTATGCGGCGCAGCAGGGGATGGACCTTGAAGGCGAGACCGAGCAGGTTTTTGGCGCGCCGCCGCTGATCTTCAAGACGGCCCTCGACAGGGAGGTCGCCGGCGCGGTGAACTACTGGCATTTCATGGCAAAGATGAAGGCGAGCGGGATGCGCGAGCTGATCTCGACCAGCGAGGCGGCAGAGGCGCTGGGCCTCGATGCCGAGACGCCGCTTTTGGGCTATGTCGTGAAAGGCGCGCTTTTGCAGGAGCAGCCGGACCTGGTTCACGGGCTGGCGGCCGCCTCGCGTGCGGCTAAGGACCTGCTGGCCGAGGATGAGGCCGAATGGAGTCGCCTGCGTCCGCGTATGAATGTCGACACCGATGCGCAATTCACGGAGCTGAAGGCCGGGTTCCGGGCCGGCATTCCGGCGGAGGGCGCGGTCGATGAAGACGCCGCCGCGCGGATGCTGGAGCTGATGGTCGATCTGGGTGGAACGGAGCTGCTGGGCGAGGCGACGAGCCTTCCGAATGGCACCTTTCTGGAACCGGCAAGCTGAGCATGCTTTATGCGGTCGAGGATCCGGGCGCGCGCGATCCGGTTCTGAGTCTGTCGCTGAAAGGGCTGGCCTTCGACAAGGGGCCGGTTCTGGGGCCGGTGGAGCTTAATCTGGCGGCGGGGGAGACGCTTGCGCTGGTCGGCCCGTCCGGGATCGGGAAGACCACGCTTTTGCGCATCATGGCGGGGCTCGAGACCGAGTTCGAGGGACGGCTCGACGCGCCGGAGCGGTGTTCGGTCGTGTTTCAGGAGCCGACTTTGCTGTCTTGGCGGACGCTGGCCGATAACCTGCGGGTGACGACGGGGGTGAGCCGCGAGGCGGCCATCGATGCCCTGAACGAGGTGGGGCTGGCCGGGCGCTGGCAGGATTTTCCGGGTCAGCTCTCGCTGGGTCAGCAGCGCCGGTTAAGCCTTGCGCGCGCCTTTGCCGCAAAGCCGGATCTGCTGTTGATGGACGAGCCGTTCGTTTCTCTCGATCCGGAGCTTGTCGAGGAGATGATGGTCCTTTTTGAGATCTTGCGGCGCACGCACCGCGTCGCGACGGTGCTGGTGACGCATGTGATGTCCGAGGCCGAACGGCTAGCGGACCGGATCGTCACACTGGGCGGGCATCCGGCGCGGATTCTCGAGACGCGTCAGAAGAGCGGCGCGTATTTCCAGTTGTCGGCATCCGGGGTGACTTCGCCCGGATCGTAATCCGCGCCCTGAAGGCGTCTGGCGATGGGCAGGCCGCCTGCTGCGGCTTCATCGATGAGAGCGCGTCCGGCCTCGGTATCGCGGGCAACGCCGTGACCGCGCAGCATATTGAGGCCCAGATTGAACTTGCCCACGGGATCGCCCAGATCGGCGGCGCGTCTGTCCCAATTGGCGGCGGCCTCCGGATCGTAGGGGCCTGCAAGCCCGTTATTGTCGAGCTGGCCAAGCCAGGTCATCGTGCCGGTATAGCCGTCCTCGGCGCAGGCGAGAAAGAGCTTGCGCGCGCTCTCGTGATCGCCGGATTTCGTGAGGGCATAGCCGGTCGAGCAGATGACCATCCCGGTCTCGCCGGTTTCGGCTTTGTCCAGGATGGATTGCCATGTCATCTCGTCCGGATTGAGCGTTCCGAGATCTTCTTCGGTCTCGGCCGCGAGCGGCGCGGCCAGAAGGGCGAAGGCGGTGATCATATGTCTGAACATGATCCGAACATAGCAGATCGGGCCGCGATTTCAGCCCGTTCTGTGGTCGTAGAAAAGGTCAGGTCTTGCGACGCATCGCGCCTCGGGCCGGATCATAGCCCCAGAGCGCGGCAGCGGTGAAGATGGCGGTCGCCAGAAGGGTCCAGCCGAGGGCGGGCAGATTCAGTTCGGTATAGAGGGCGAAGCGGATGAGCTCGACTGCATGGGTGAAGGGGTTTGCGGCGCAGATGTCATGCAGAAGTTCGCTCGATTCCGCCATCTTCCAGAGGGGGTAGAGGGCAGAGGAGAGAAAGAACATCGGGAAGATGACGAAGTTCATGACGCCCGCGAAGTTTTCTAGCTGCTTGATGAAGGAGGAAAGGAGGAGGCCGAGCGCGCCGAGCATGAGGCCTGCGACGAGTAGCGCGGGGAGGACAGTGACATAGCCCCAGGCCGGCATGTCGATGCCGAAGAGGGCGGCGATGGCGAGAAAGGCGTAGACCTGCAGGATGGAGATCGTCGTCGAGCCGATGAGCTTGGAGAAGAGGAGCCACCAGCGGGGCTGCGGGCTGGTCAGCAGGAGCCGCATCGAGCCCATTTCGCGGTCGTAGACGAGGCTGAGCGAGGATTGCATCCCGTTGAAGAGCAGGATCATTCCGCAAAGGCCGGGGACGATATAGGTCTCGTAGGTGATGTAGGTCTGATAGGGCGGGATGATCGACAGGCCGAGAGCGGCGCGAAAGCCTGCGGCGAAGACGAGAAGCCAGACGAGCGGGCGCACGAGGGCGGCCAGAAAGCGTTCGCGCTGGTGGATGAAGCGGAGCGCTTCGCGGGCGATGATGGCGAGAAGGGAGGCGATCATCGCGGCGGCATGCGCCTGCGTGTCGCCTTTGGCGCCACGACACCCGCCCGCCTGGCCGCGCTGGCCTCCGGCGGGCATATTTGAGGCCAGATGAAGCGGGAGGTCATGCGGCCTCGGTCAGGGTCAGAAAGCGGTCCGACAGCGAGGCGGCGCCCGCGATATCGCTGGCGATCCCGTCTTCGATCAGGCGCCCTCGATGCAGGATCGCGAGGCGGTCGGAAGGTCGGACCTCGTCGGTAAGGTGAGTGGCCCAGAGGATCGTGAGCGCTTTTTCGGCAGCGAGATCGTGGATGTGGGCTGTGATCGCGCTGCGCGAGGCGGCGTCGAGGCCGACGGTCGGCTCGTCGAGGAGGAGGACGGCCGGATCGTGGATGAGGGCGCGCGCGATTTCGGTCCGGCGACGATGCCCTCCGTTCAGGGCGCGGATCTTTTCGCGGTCCCGGTCCCGCATCGAGAGCCGATCGAGGGCGGCGTCGATCCGGGCTGAGGCCTGCTTGCCGGAGAGGCCCTGCAGCGCCGCGAAATAGCGCAGGTTCTGGCGCACGCTCAGGTCGAGATCCAAGGTCGGTTGCTGGAAAACCACGCCGATCCGGGCCAGTGCCTTGCGCGGGCCGGCGCGCAGATCGTGACCTGCGATTTCGATCTGTCCTGCCGGGGTGGTGATCAGCCGGGTCAGGAGCGCGAAGAGCGTCGATTTGCCCGCGCCATTGGGTCCAAGAAGGGCGCAGAAGGCGCCCGGGGCTACGTCGAGCGAGACGGATGTCAACGCTGGCCGGGAGCCGTAGGCGAAGCTGACATCCCGGATCGAGAGGCCGCTACTCAATCGTGATATCGAGACGCTGGGTTTCGCCGGTCGATCCGGGCACGCGCAGGACGTAGCTGCCGGGTTTGATCGCAAGAAACCCGATCTCCATCGTACCGGCCTCGTCGAATTCGACGGAATCGAGGCCGAGGGGACGGATCTCGAGCCCTTCGATGACGATCTCGTCGATCCAGATGGCGCGGAAGAAATCGGCGCCGACAAGGGCCAGTTCCTGCGAGCCGTCCGCTTCGATCTCGATCTCGTAATAGGTTCCGGATTTCAGGGCGAGCGGCGCATCCGCGAGAGGCAGGCCCGCGCCGAGGGTGATCGGGGGGAGATCCTCCTTGTTGGAGGCCGACAGGATGCCGGCAAGACCGAAGCCGCTATCGTCATCGGCAAGGCCAGAGGTCGCGGCAAGGGCGGCGGCAAGGGCAAAAGCGGGTAGCCTGATCATCGGGCGGGTCCTTTTTCTTCTTCATAAGGTCTTTGGCGGTCAATCGGTTGGACGGAAGGCCGCGCCCCAGGGGAAGCGTCCGACCTTGATCGACTTGATGGCTTCGCGATTGGGCACGTTGATCACGGTGACGTCGCCTGAGACGCCGTTGGTTGTGAAGAGCAGCGACTTGTCCTCGTTGAACGCCATATGCCAGACGCGGCGACCGACGAGGATATAGTCCTCGACCTCGTAGGTCTCGGCATTGACGACGGCGATGTGGTTGGAGGGGCCGAGCGCCACGAAGGCGATGTCTTCCTCTTGCGTGAATTCAAACCCGACGGGCTGGACGCGGTCGGGATGGATGCCTTGGACCTCGAAGGAGATCTTGGCGGTTTCGGCCTGGGTCGCGACATCGAAGACGGTGATCGTGCCGCCGATTTCGGACGAGACCCAGAGCTCGCGGCCCTCTTTGGTGAATTCGGCGTGGCGCGGGCGGGTGTCGACGAGGGTGTTGGCGAAGAGCTCTTCGGTTTCGGTATCGATCCAGTGGGCCATATTGGTCGTTTCGGAGGTGGTGATCGCAATGGCGCCGTCAGGAGAGACGGCCATCCCTTCGGGTTCGATGCCGACATCGATTTGGGCGATGACCCTGCGGGTTTCAGTATCGACGACGGTGGTGATCGCGTCGTCTTCGTTGGCGATGTAAAGGCGGCGGTCGTCGGGATGCAGCACGAACTGCTCGGGATCTTCGCCGGAGGGCAGATCATGCAGGATCTCTCCGGTTTCAGGATCCATGACCTGAACGGCGTCGCTGTCGGAGGCGCAGATATAGACGACGGAATGGTCCTGGCTGAAGGTGATCCCGCGCGGCCGCTCGCCGGTATCGATCGTGCGCGTGACCTCGAGCGTTTCGATGTCGATGACCGAGATCGTGTCGTCTTTTTCGTTGGTCACCCAGATTTCGTCGGCAGAGACCGGACCGGCGATCAGAAGGGCGGCGAGGATGGATCTCATCGGGACACCTCGGGGCTGTGGGGGTGAGGGCGGATTATGCATATTTTTGGCCAGATGAAGCGGATGGGTCATTGCGGGGCCCCAAAGGCGGTGCAGGCGCTTTCGGGCGCATCGAGGCCGAGGGTGTCGAGCTCGTTTCGCTGGTGCAGGAACCCTTCGAGCGGGGCGAGGGCCACGAGGGCGCGGGGGTGAACCAGCGGGATCGGCTGGCGGAGCTGGCCGTTCCAGTGGCGGAAGGTGAGCGGGCGGCCCTTGAAGCCGGCCAGTTCGAAATCGGGACCGAGCATGTAGGTGCGCAGGGTGGCGGCCTCAGCGCTTTGGGTGCGGGTGACGGCCTCGCCGATGGCGCGGATGGCGGCCCAGGCCGCGTAATCGCCGGGGGCCATGTCGCGGCCTGCCGCGTCGTGGAAGCGGGATTGCAGCTGTGCGGCGCCCCATTGTTCGACCACTCTGGACCAGCCCGCCGCGGTCAGCCCTTCGGAGCCTGCAATCGGGCGGGGGCGCCAGGTATTGAAAGAGATGTAGCGTCCGAAATCATGGATCTCGTCGGCAACCAGGAGCAGGTCGTAATCGCCCAGATCCTGAGTGAAGAGCGGCACTTCCTGCGCGGCGTTGCGGCGCATGTCGGCGTCAAAGGCCCAGGTCTTTTCCGCATTCAGGCCCAGTCCGAATTTTTCGAGCGAGCCGTGCATCGCTTCGGCGAAGGCGATGTCACTGGGGTGCTCGCCCCTGATCAGCGCGAGATCTTCCCAGCGGCGGGTCTGGATGAACTGGGCGAGCGCGTCGGTGCGCATCGCAAGCGAAGGTCCGGTATGCAGAAGGTTGGCGCGGCAGGCCTCGCTGCGCAGGGCCATGTCGGGCGCGCTGGTGTTGAACAGGAGAGCCTCCTGCGCCTCGGGCAGATCGGCGATGGCGAGAAGCGCCTCTGAGGGGGCATCGAGGACGAGCAGATCACCTTGCTCGAGCGCGGCGATGGCTATCGGGCGCGGATCCTCGCCTGCTGCAACGACGTGGGTTTGCAGATCATAGGTCTGGCCGAGGAAGCGGCCGGTGGTGGCATTGTCCTCGATCCCGATCCGGGCCCCTGCGAGGCCGAGATCCTCGGGCGGCGGATCGAGATTGGAGAGGGTCGGAGGGGCGGGGTCCTCGACATGGATATACTGGATGACCACGTCGATCTGCGCCGTCGCGGCAGACGTCCAAAGGGCAGACGCCGCTATCGCCATAAGCAGATGTCGCATGTCTTCCTCCCTGAGATCGACGCTAGCAAGCGCGGCGGGGAAGGGCGAATGCGACTTTTGTCTTGGGCCTTTGGTGGGCCGGACTTTGGTCCAATATCCATCGGCCAGGCAGTCGCCTAGCAAAAGGCGGACAAGACAGGGGCCGCCGCTCAAGGTCCCGAGGAGACAGATATGACCCCTTCCTTCCCCGTCCGGCCCGCCATCGCGTTTTGCGCGGGCCTTGTCATTGCAGGATCGCTGAATGCCGCCGGCCCTCCGCTGACGCCGCAGGCTGTCGATACGACGGGCCTGCCCGATCTGGGCGAGGACTGGCTGATCGAGAACCCCTACCGTTCGGAGGTGGCGGGCGAAGAGGTCTGGTCCACAGCGATCGAGATCGGGGCGTCGGGCTACAACCAGAATTGCGCGCGCTGCCACGGGATCGAAGGGGTGTCGGGCGGGCTTGCTCCGGATTTGCGATACCTTGAGGCCGAGGAATACGGGGACGAATGGTTCATGGAGCGGTACCAGCATGGCTATACTCAAAGCGGTGTGACGCGGATGCCGGGATTTGGAGAGCTTCTTGGGCAGGAGGCCGGGTGGGCGATCCGGACCTATATCGAAACCCGTCCCGACGACCAGGCGGTGGCCGAGCAGACCGATGCGCTGAAAGCTTTGCGCGATCAGATAGCGGGCTGGGCCAGCGATGCTTCGGGCGCCGATGCGGAGGCGGCCCGGATGGAGCTGACCGAGATCGCGGATGGGATCGAGACCCTCTCGGGCGCTCCGGTGGCCGATTCCATTGCCAGACGGGCGGCGTTGGTGATTGATGGGACCGAGACAGGATACAAGGCGGCCGCCGATACGTTGACCGTTGGTTTGTCGGCGGCCCAGTAAGGCCCACCACGGGGTTCACCAAGGATGACGGAAAGGCAGCGCAGGTGAGCAAGGCGCTTTGGGCAGCGGCTTTCGGGATCGGTCTTGCGGGGGCGGCTCCGGCCTTTGCGGAGGATCCCTGTGCGGACTGGGTGCCGCAGGCCAAGCCGCAGAATGCGAGCCGCGACGACGTCGGTCAGGATCTCGACCGGATCATGGAGCGGGGCTATCTGACCGTTGCCGTCTACGAAGACTTTCCGCCCTACAGCTTTCTGCGCGGCGATGAGCCTGCCGGCGTCGATGTCGAGATCGGACGTTTGATCGCGGAGGAGCTGGGGGTCGAGGCCCGGTTCAGCTTTGTCGATGCGGGCGAAAACCTCGATGCGGATCTGCGCGACAATGTCTGGAAGGGACCGCTGATCGGAGGGGCCGCGCGCGTGTCGAACATGATGATGCGCGTGCCCTATGACAGCGCCTTCGCCTGCCGGGTCGAGCAGGTGGTCTTTACCGGGCAATACATGACCGAGACGCTGGCGATCGCCTATGACAGCGCGTCATATCCGGAGGAAAAGCCCGTTCCCGCCTATTTTCGCTTTGACACCGTGGCGGTCGAGACGGATTCGATCTCGGATTTCTATCTGTCGAATTTCGCGGGCGGGCAGATGCGTGCGAACGTCAAGCACTACCCGACCATGCGGGCGGCGATGGCGGCTCTCGAGGCGGGCGAGGTCATGGCGGCAATGGGGCCGCGCAGCCAGATCGATCACAGCCTGACCGATGCGATGGGCGTGCACGAGCCGCCCTTGCCGGGGCTTGCCAAGTCGAAATGGACGCTCGGGGTGGGGATCAATTTTCGCTACCGCCCGCTGGCCTATTCGGTCGACGACGCAATATATGCAGCCCTTCAGGATGGCCGGGTCGCGGCGATATTCGACAGCTACGGCTTGACCTTCACCCCGCCCGAGCGCTGAGATGGATACACCTTGGTCGCATATGCGCATCATCCGCCCTTCAGTAGCGTGAGCAAGACAGGAGAGGTCCCTACCCAATGAAGATGACGGACAGTCAGACCATCGATGCGCCGCCGGACCGTGTCTGGGCCGCGCTTCTGGATCCCGAGACCCTGAAAGCCTGTGTGCCCGGATGCCAGGAGATGAGCGGGTCCCCTGAAGACGGGTTCGAAGCGGTCGTCGTTCAGAAAGTCGGCCCGGTGAAAGCGACGTTCAAGGGCGGCGTTACGCTGGAGGATATGGTCGAGCCGGCGAGCCTGACGATCAGCGGCGAAGGCAAGGGCGGCGCGGCCGGGTTTGCCAAGGGCGGCGCGGATGTCCGGCTTGAGCCTGCCGATGGCGGGACCGAGCTGCACTATGATGTCGAGGCGAAGGTCGGCGGCAAGCTGGCGCAGCTGGGATCGCGGATCATCGACGGGTTCGCCAAGAAGATGGCTGATCAGTTCTTCACGAATTTCAAGGAAGCGGTCGAAGGTCCGAAGACGGCCGCCAATGAGGCCGTGCCCGAGGCGGAAGACGCTGAGGGCGAGACGGATAGTGAGAAAAAAGGCTGGCTTGGACGGCTGGTGAAGAGCTGAAGGCAAGCAGCACCGATACGAGGGGAGGACTTGAATGTCGCATGTGTCGATGAAGGTGAACGGGAAAGAGGTCGGAGGGGAGGTCGAAGGCCGTACCCTCCTGGTGGATTTTCTGCGCGAAGATCTCAAGATGACGGGCACCCATGTGGGCTGCGATACGTCGCAATGCGGGGCCTGCGTCGTGCATGTGGACGGCAAGGCGGTCAAGGCCTGCACCATCTTTGCCTTGGAGGCCGAAGGCGCCGAGGTCACGACGATCGAGGGGATGGCCAATGCGGACGGATCTCTCGGTGTCGTTCAGGCCGCGTTTCAGGAGCATCACGGGCTGCAATGCGGGTTCTGCACACCGGGCATGGTGATGGCGGGGGCCGCGTTGCTCAAGGAGAACCCCAAGCCGAGCGAGGCCGAGATCCGGCAGTATCTGGAAGGCAATATCTGCCGCTGCACGGGGTATCATAACATCGTCAAGGCGATCATGGCGGCCTCGGGTCAGGACGTGGAGCCACCGGCTGTTGCCGCAGAGTAAGGGCGCGTAAGGGTCCGGCCTCTGCGCGAGGAGGCAGTCGCCGGATTTGCATATTTTTTGCCAGATGAAGGGGAGTGGTTGGTTCCTTGTCCCCTTCGACAGGGAGGACGGACATGCCGAAGGATAGTGGAATTGGCGCGAGCCCGAAGCGGCGCGAGGACGTGCGGTTTCTGACCGGCCGAGGTCAGTATACCGACGATATCAACATCAATGGCCAGCTTTACGTGCATTTTTTGCGTTCGGATATGGCCCATGCAACGATCAACGGGATCGATACCTCCGAGGCGGAGGGGATGCCCGGCGTCGTGCGGGTCTTTACCGGGGCGGACTTCGAAGGCGTGGGATCGATCCCGTGCGGATGGCAGGTGACGGACCGGCACGGAGAGCCGATGCAGGAGCCGGCGCATCCGGTTCTGGCGCAGGGCAAGGTGCGGCATGTGGGCGATCCGATCGCAGCGGTCGTGGCCGAGACCTATGCCCAGGCGCGCGACGCCGCCGAGGCGCTGGTGCCCGATCTGGAAGAGCTTCCGGCGGTCATCGACATGAAGGATGCGGTTAAGGACGGTACAACCAAAGTTCATGACGATCTGACGAGCAACCTTTGCTATGACTGGGGGTTTGTTGAGGAAAACCGCGATGCGGTCGCCAAGGCCATGGACGAGGCGGCGCATGTGACGACGCTGGAGCTGGTCAACAACCGACTGGTGGCCAATCCCATGGAGCCGCGGGTCGCGGTCGGGGATTATAACCCCGGCACTGACGATCACACGCTTTATACCACCTCGCAGAATCCCCATGTGATCCGGCTTTTGATGGGGGCCTTCGTGCTCGGCATTCCTGAGCACAAGCTGCGGGTTGTGGCGCCTGATGTCGGCGGCGGTTTTGGAACCAAGATCTTCCATTACGCGGAAGAGGCCTTCGTCACCTTCGCGGCCAAGCAGATCGGGCGGCCCGTCAAATGGACGGCGAGCCGGTCGGAGGCCTTCATGTCGGACGCCCATGGGCGCGATCATGTGACCAAGATCGAGCTGGCGCTGGATGCGGAGAATAACTTCACCGCGATCCGCACCGAGACATACGCCAATATGGGGGCGTATCTGTCGACCTTTGCGCCCTCCGTTCCGACCTGGCTGCATGGCACTCTGATGGCGGGCAACTACAAGACGCCGCTGATATATGTGAACGTGAAGGCGGTCTTTACCAACACCGTGCCGGTCGATGCCTATCGTGGCGCGGGGCGGCCCGAGGCGACGTTCCAGCTGGAGCGGGTGATCGACAAGGCCGCACGCGAGCTCGGGGTCGATCCGCTGGCGCTGCGGCGGCAGAACTTCATCACCGAGTTTCCCTATGCGACGCCGGTCGCGGTGGAATATGACACCGGTGATTACGAGGCGACGCTTAGTAAGCTGGAGGAGATCGCCGATATTTCGGGGTTCGAGGCGCGCCGGCGCGAGAGCGAAGCCAAGGGCAAGTGGCGCGGGCTGGGCATGAACTGCTATATCGAGGCCTGCGGCATCGCGCCGTCCGCGCTGGTCGGGCAGCTTGGGGCCCGGGCGGGTCTTTACGAGAGTGCGACCGTGCGCGTGAACGCGACCGGCGGTCTGAGCGTGATGACCGGGTCCCATTCGCATGGGCAGGGGCACGAGACCTCTTTCGCTCAGGTCGTGGCCGATATGATTGGGATCGATGATGGCATGGTCGAGATCGTCCATGGCGACACGTCGAAAGTGCCGATGGGGATGGGGACTTACGGGTCGCGGTCGCTTGCGGTTGGCGGCTCGGCCATCGTGCGGGCAACCGAAAAGATCATCGCCAAGGCCAAGAAGATCGCGGCGCATCTGATGGAGGCCTCCGAAGGCGATATCGAGCTCAAGGACGGGCAGTTCACCGTGGCGGGCACCGACAAATCGGTTGCCTGGGGGGATGTCACTCTGGCGGCTTATGTGCCGCATAACTACCCGCTCGAGGAGATCGAGCCGGGACTGGAGGAGACGGCGTTCTACGATCCGGCGAACTTCACTTATCCGTCAGGGGCCTATGCCTGCGAGGTCGAGGTGGATCCCGAGACGGGCCATGTGACCATCGAGCGGTTTGCGGCAGCTGACGATTTCGGCAATGTCGTCAATCCGATGATCGTCGAAGGTCAGGTCCATGGCGGGCTGGCCCAAGGGATCGGGCAGGCTCTCCTTGAGAACTGTTCCTATGACGAGGACGGTCAGCTGATCTCGGCCAGCTATATGGATTACGCGATGCCGCGGGCCGATGATGTGCCGATGTTCGATGTCGATCACTCTTGCCAGACGCCGTGTACGCATAACCCGCTTGGCGTAAAAGGCTGCGGCGAGGCCGGCGCGATCGGATCGCCCCCGGCGGTGGTCAATGCGGTGATCGATGCGCTGCAATCGGGCGGCAAGAACGTGATGCATATCGACATGCCGCTGTCGCCGAACCGGGTCTGGGCGGCGATGCAGGGCGCATGAGGGATCGGGCGGCGGTGCCCGTGGCGGTCGCCGCTTGCATATTTAGGACAAGATGAAGGAAGGGCCGCGCGCCCGACCTTCGATGGGAGAGCGAAGATGTACGCATTCGAGATGGAGAGACCTCAGACGATCGCCGATGCGGTTGCCGCGCTGAAGGATGAGGACGCGCAGGCGCTTGGAGGCGGGCAGACGCTGATTCCGACGCTGAAACAAAGGCTTGCCATGCCCTCGAAGCTGGTGTCGCTGCACGGGATCGCGCAGATGAAGGGCGTCTGCACCGACGATGATGGTCGGATCTGTATCGGCGGGGCGACGACGCATCAGCAGGTATCGGAAAGCGCGGGCGATTATCCGGCGCTGGCCTGGCTGGCGAGCCGGATCGGGGATCCGGCGGTGCGCAATCGGGGCACGATCGGCGGCTCGCTGGCCAATAACGATCCCTCGGCCTGCTATCCGGCGGCCGCGTTGGGATCGGGAGCGGTGATCGTCACCGATAATCGTGAGATTGCGGCGGATGATTATTTTCAGGGGATGTTCACGACAGCCTTGAATGAGGGCGAGATCATCACCGAGGTGAAGTTCCCCGTGCCGTCTCATGCCGCCTATATGAAGTTCATTCAGCCGGCCTCGCGGTTTCCGCTGGTGGCGGTCTTTGTCGCCAAGTTTGACGATGGCGTTCGGGTGGCGATTACCGGCGCGTCCGAAGAGGGTGTGTTCCGCTGGGGCGAGGCGGAGAGCGCGCTGTCCGGCAATTTCGCACCCGAGGCGGTCGATGGGCTGAGCGTGGATCCATCGGGGATGATCGGTGATCTTCACGGCACCAAGGAATACCGGGCGCATCTTGTGGGCGTAATGACCAAGCGGGCCGTGAAAGCGGCGGCTGCGGGCGAGACGGGGGTAAGCTCGGCCCACTGAATGTCCTTGGAGATCTGGTAAAAAAGGGGCGTCTTGGGGGGCGCCCTTTCTGCTTGCCTTTCAGGCCGTCCGAACGTTGCCATCCAGATCGACCAGCAGGATGCGCCGCACGCCGTGAAGGCCGCGCAGGCGGCGGATGCGCGGCATCTCGGCAAGGCAAAGCGCGGTGGAGAGGCCGTCGGCGAGGGTCGCGCTGGTCGCCTCGACCGAGACGGTGGACCAGCGCGGAGACCACGACGGGCTTTCCGGGTGAAGGATATGGCCATGATCGGCCAGCGGCGTGGCCATTGGGCTTGATGTGGCGATAGCCGTGTTTCGAAGCGTGACGGTGCCGACCTGACCTTGCACCGGATCTTCGAGGCCCAGCCTGCGGGGCAGGCCTATGGCCGATTGCTCTCCGATATCGACGAAGGCGTCCGTCAGGCCGTGATCCTTCAGGACGGCGACGACGCGGTCGGTGATATAGCCCTGCGCGATACCGTTAAGGGTCATCTGTTGGTTATTGATCAACCTGAAGCCCCGCGAGCCGCGAGTTTGAACGTATCTCCAGCCGACATAGCCCCATTCGTCCCTCAGCTCGCGCCGGGCCAGGGCGGCCCAGGGGCCTTGGATCGTGGGATCGAAGAGGCCGCCGGTCTGGGTGTGGATGCGGTCGATGTGGGAGAAGAGATCATGAAACTCGCGCGGGGCCTCGTTGATCGCGCCGTCCCGGTTCAACCGGGAGAGGATGGAGTCCGGGTCGTAGAGGCTGAAATAGCTCTCAAGCCGGCGGATCTCGCTCAGGGCGGCGTCGAGGGCGGGGCGGGCGGTTTCTTCGGGGCCGTCCAGGGTCAGCGTGGCCTCGGCGCCGAGCGCGATCCCGGACCAGCGGACCGGGGCGGCGGCGCGGGTGGCGGAGGGCAGGGCCGCGGCGGCGCTGATGGCGATAAGGCGGCGGCGGGTGATCATTCGGCGGGGACCACGCTGAGGTTTGGGTGGTTCGGGATCCTGCGGCCCTTCCCTTCGAGGATGAGAGGCACGCAGCGGTCGGCGTCGTCATGGATCGCGACGCAATCGAGGCAGGCGAAGCATTCCGAATACTGGATGGTGCCGGATTTTTCGATGGCGCCATAGCTGCATTTCACCCGGCAGAGCTGGCAGGGCGAGCCGCATTCGGCGCGGCGGGAAATCCAGTCGCGGCCGCGCAGGAGGCCGCCAAGAGCGAAGAGCGCGCCAAGAGGACAGACATAGCGGCAAAATCCCTTGAAGAGCGCCATCGAAAAGACGAGCCAGAGACCTGCATAGGCGACGTAATACCACTCTCGGATAAAGAACGTGGTGATCGCGGTCTTGAACGGCTCGACCTCGGCAGCCTTGTCGATGTGTTGCGGGGCGATGATCGCGACGGCGACGAGCGCTCCGAGAACGAGGTATTTGAGATATTTGAGGCGCGCGTCCCATTGCGCGTTCGGTTCGATCTGCGGAATGCGCAGGAGGCGGCCGAGATGGGAGGCGAATTCCTGAAGGGCTCCGAACGGGCAGAGCCAGCCGCAAAAGAGCCCCCGGCCCCACGCGATGAGGCCTGCGATGGAGACGATCCAGATCAGGAGCGAGAACGGATCGTAGAGAAGGAAGGCAAAGCTGCCGCCCTGTAACGCCGCGTTGAGCGTGCCGAGCGCGGTCACGATGGAGAGCTGTCCCTGACCCCACCAGCCGATGAAGACGGTGATGACCGCGAGGACCGTCAGGCGGATCGGCGTCAGCCGCGATCCTGCGGCCAGTTGCCGGTCAGCGAAAGCCAGAGCACCGACGAGGAGCGTCAGTCCGGCGGCCAGAAGCGCCAGATCCGTGGCGCGGTTCTGAAGCGCATCGAGCCAGGGCGGATTCGGAGCGACCTGCTCGGGGCGGGTGAAGAACCGCTCGGGCGTCGAGTGGGTCGCGGCGAGCGTGACCGAGCCGATCTGAGGCTGGAACATGCCGTGTTCGCGAATCGCCTCGATCTGCAAGGTCCATTCGACAGCGGGATCAAAGCCCAGGCGCCGATCTGTTCTAAGGATCATCGCGGTTCCATCGTGAAGATCGTCCGGAACCGTTTCGTTCAGGTTAACGAGCAGATCGGCATCCCTGAGCGCGATGGGAAAGCCGCCCTGTTCGGCGGACAGCCAGTCAGGCGACGTGTTGCGGACGAAGTCCTCGGACACCAGCCCGTGCCGGGCGGTTTCGATGAGAAGGATCGGCTCGTCCGTCTCGGAAATCTGTTGAAATCGTTGAAGATCGGCGAGGGATCTTTCGCTAAGGACGGCCCGCGCGACGGAGGGCGGACCCAGATCGAGGATCCAAAGATCGAGATAGGGCGCATCGGGATCGGAGCGGGCCTCGGGGTCATCATGGGACCAGAGAGTGCCCGCGAATTCCGCTTCGATTTCCGCGTTCATGACGGTTTTGCGGGTCACGAGGCCCTGTTCGACCAGATCGTCCCAAGTCAGGTCTTCCTCGTGGGTCAGATCGGGGGCGGCGGGCGGACCGGTGGCGATGCCGGACATCTTTTCGCGCGCCACCTGAAGGGCGGCGGCGAGCACGCTTTCATGGGCGATCCGCACGGAGGCGGTCGCTTTGGTGACGCCGTCGAGATAGACGAGCGCGCTGCCCGATGTGGCGTCCCCGTAAGGAGTCCCGACGACGAGGCTGTCCGAGATGGAATGGCCGCGATATTGCTCGAAAAAGGCAAAGAACGGGGCCTCGCCCAGGCCGGAGACGAAGATGGGCTCGTTATGTTCGATCAGCTTCACGTCGAGGAAGCGGCCATCGAGATCGAGGACCACGAGGACATTGATCGGACTGCCGGAGAAGCCGGGCAGGGGCGCCATCGGTTCGGTCTCAAAGACGTAACCCGCTGGGGCGCCACCGGAATTCAGAAGCGCATAGACGCCATCCTCGATCACGGGTTCGCCAAGGGACATCGGCGGGACGATCATTTCGGCGATGCGCTCGCGCGGAAGCGGCTCGGCCCAGGTGAGGCTGGCGAGCAGGATGCCCATGAGGGCGATCAGGGCGCGTAGTCCTCCCATGTGATGCAGATTAGGAGGCGTGCGGGCTGGTCCCAATGGGACCATCGTCTAGGAGGATTGCCTGGCCCGGCATGGCAGGATCGCCTTATGAACAAGGCGGATCCTTCATGAGCCGGGCGCAGCCCGGGGCGGGCGTCATCGCGATCTCGCTGGCCGCACTGATAGGGATTTGGGCGCTCTCCTCGATCTGGGCGGATCCCGATGTGCTGCCCGCGCCGTGGGACGTCTGGCGGATCGGGGTGGCGGAATGGCGATCGGGGGAATTGCCGCTGCATCTGACAGCGACCGCCCTGCGGGTCGCGGCGGCCTTTGCGCTGGCGATGGGGATCGGCGTGGTGCTGGGATTGGCGCTGGGATCGAGCGACCGGGCCAACCGCTGGTTCGGGCCATGGGTGGTCGTGCTGCTAAACATCCCGGCTTTGGTCGTGATCGTGCTGTGCTATTTGTGGATTGGTCTCAATGAGTTGGCGGCCATAGCTGCAGTAGCGCTGAACAAGACGGCGATGGTGGCGGTGACGATCCGGGAGGGGGTCTGGGCGCTTGACCGGCAGGTCAGTGACATGGCGCGGGTCTACCGGATGCCCATGGGGGCGCGGCTGCGCCATGTGATCCTGCCGCAGCTTTGGCCGTTCATCGCCTCGTCCATGCGCAACGGTCTGGCGATCATCTGGAAGATCGTTCTGGTGGTCGAGTTCCTGGGCCGCTCGAATGGCGTTGGGTTCCAGATTCACCTTTATTTTCAGCTCTTTGAGGTGGGATATGTGCTGGCCTATGCGCTGAGTTTCGTGGCCGTGATGCTGGTGCTGGAATATGGAGCACTGCAGGTCTGGGAGCGGCGCGTTGTCCGCTGGCGGATGAAGGGCGCGGTGCGTGGGGCGTAATTGCCGGCAGGGCGGTCCGTCAGGGGGCGACTCGAAGGTTAACGGCTCTCTCGGGTCGAAATCGGGCCTGCGGCATCCGTGCGGCATATGGTCGGCATATGGGAGGAGGCAATTGGGGCCGCTCGCCACGTTAACGCAGCGCGCGCCTCTCGCCCCGCGCAACGGGAGAAACAATCCCAAGCTGGACAGGGCGATTGGTTCTCGCGCCCATCGGCCTTACTGAATCACGGGGACGACCAGATCGAGACCCGCGGCGAGCCAGCCTTTGGTGCTTTCGGGATAGAGTTTGACATTCTCGATGCCCGTCAGCTCGGAGGCGTAGAACCAGGTGAGCGCGCCGAGCTCTCCGGTGTTGCAGAAGGTGACGACCGGTTGCGCCTCCCATGAGACGGATTGTGCCTTGAGGGTCGTGAGCATCTCGAGCTCGGGCATCTCGGCGCCCATGAGACGATAGAAACCGGGGGCGGGCATGCTGGCGGCGCCGGGCAGGGTGGAGGGAACGCTTTGACCCTGGTCGTTGCGGCGCGAGAACATCCCCGACGGGCGCCCGTCGAGGAGGTGGCCGCGCGTGTGTCCTGCGCCGATATCCTCGACCTCGCCGAGAGAGGCATACCATTGATCCGTCATGGTAAGCGTAATCTCGTAGGGCTCGGGTGTGGCGGGCGTGTCCGCCACGGGCCGCTCTGCTTTAGTCCAGGCGGCGTGACCGCCTTCGAGGATGGCGATCCGGGAGGCGCCGACGGATTTCAGCAGCCAATAGACGTAAGCGGCGCGGCCCATATCGAAGGGGTCGGCTTTGGTATGGATCAGCACGATGGGCTGGTCGAGACGCAGGCCGATCTCTCCGATCAATGTGCTGAGTTCGGCATCGGTGGGCGGGCGGCCGGGATTGTCCTTGGTGCCGCGCCAGCGGGAATAGGGGACCGAGAGCGCGCCGGGGATGACGCCTGCGGCGGCGTTTTTCGCCGATCTCAGATCGACGATCTGTGCAGGCTGATTTTCCTGACGCTTTGCCAAGCTAGCGGGCGAGACGAGGACCTCCCAGTCGGTCGCGCCGGCGGATGAGGCCGGCGCCGTCTCGGCCGCGCCGCAGGGGAGCGAGAGGGCCATGCCGATTTCGATCAGGTTGGGGTTCGGGCCGATCAGGTCGCGGTTGAGATCGTAGATCGCCCGGTAGGCGCTTCGGCTTCCTAACCTCTCCTGAGCGATCTGGCCCAGCGTTTCGCCAGCCTCGATCCGGTGGATTTGTCCGCAGGTCTGTGCGGCGGCGGCTGTGGCGATACTTAAAACTGCAACACTTGTCAGGATGCCGTACAACATGGCTCCCTCCCTAAAAAAACACTCAACAAAACCCCTATTTTGCAGGCTCTCCCCAAGCCGGCAACGGGTATATTCAATGAGCTAAAAACAAGAGAGGCGCTGAGTCCAGCATTAACGACTGCGACGAAAGTCGGGCAGATCTATGACAAAAATCGTCAAGTATTGCACGGGATCCGGTGGTGGATCAGGCTTTTTCCAGCTCGAATGCGTCGTGCAGCGCCTGGACGGCGAGCTCCATATATTTGCGGTCGATCAGGACGGAGATCTTGATCTCGGAGGTGGTGATGACCTTTATGTTGACGCCTTCCTCGCGGAGCGCCGAGAACATCTTTGAGGCGACGCCGGCATGGGAGCGCATGCCGATGCCGACAACCGAGACCTTGGCGACATCGGTATCGGCGACGAGGTCGTGGTAGTTGATCTCTCCGCTGTCCTTGGCGCCTGCCATCGCGGCTTCGGCGCGGGGCACGTCGGAGACCGGGCAGGAGAAGGTCATATCGGTGCGGCCATCTTCTGAGATGTTCTGCACGATCATGTCGACATTGACGCCTGCCTCGGCAAGCGGGCCGAAGATGGCGGCGGCGATCCCCGGGCGGTCGGCGACCGAGATCAGGGTCATTTTGGCCTCGTCGCGCGAATAGGCGACGCCGGAGACGACGTTGGATTCCATGATATCCTCCTCGGCACAGACGAGCGTGCCGGCGTTTTCATCATTGTCCTCGAAGCTGGAGAGCACGCGCAGGCGCACGTTGTAGCGCATGGCCAGCTCGACTGAGCGGGTCTGGAGGACCTTGGCGCCGAGGCTGGCGAGTTCCAGCATTTCCTCGAAGGCGATGCGGTCGAGCTTGCGGGCCTTGGAGCTGATCCGGGGGTCGGTCGTGTAGACACCGTCGACATCGGTGTAGATATCGCAGCGCTCGGCCCCGAAGGCGGCGGCGAAGGCGACGGCGGTCGTGTCCGAGCCGCCGCGGCCCAGCGTGGTGATGCGGCCCTCGGGGGAGATGCCCTGAAAGCCCGCAACGACGGCGACCTTCATGCCGGAGGCGAATTTGGCCGAGATGTTTTCGGTCCCGATCTCCTCGATCCGGGCGGAGCTGTGGGCCGAGGTCGTCTTGAGCGGGACCTGCCAGCCGGTCCAGGAGCGGGCGGGGACGTCCATCTCTTGCAGCGTGAGGGCCATCAGACCGGCGGTCACTTGCTCGCCGGAGGAGACGACGGTGTCGTATTCGCGGGCATCAAAGAGCGGCGAGGTCTCTTCGACCCAGCCGACGAGCTCGTTGGTCTTGCCCGACATGGCCGAGACGATGACGATGACGTCATAGCCCGCCGCCACCTCGCGGCCGATGCGCTTGGCCGCGCGGCGGATCCGGTCGAGATTGGCCACGGAGGTGCCGCCGAATTTCATCACGAGGGTAGGCATGGGGGTCCTTTGGATGCGCGCCGGGGCGGCAATAGGCAAAGCGGGGCGGGAGGGCAAGAGCCGGAGCTGGGCGACTGCGCGCCCGGGGGGCGCGACACCCGCCCGGCCCGGCCTTCGCGGGTGCGGGATCGGGCGTTGCCTTTGAAGGGGTCAGCCGCCCGGGGCGCTGCCCCGGACCCCGAGGTATTTGGGGCAAGATGAGGAGGTCAGTACGGGTGGGCTGTGCCGTCCCAGGTTTCGAAAATGCCGGTCGTCTCTGGCGAGAGGTCGGCGAAGCGTTGGGCGAGGCCGGTTGCGCTTTGTTCGGGGGAGATGGCGGCGTGATCGCCGCCCATATCGGTGCGGACCCAGCCGGGGTGGTAGATGCCGACAGAGACGCCTTTCGGTTTGAGGTCGGTCGCGAGGTTGCGGCCGAGATTGAGAACGGCGGCTTTGGAGGCGCGGTAGATGTAGCTGCCGCCGGGCGCCTGGGTGTCGGAGGCCATCTGGGACGAGAGGATGGCGATCTTGCCTTTGGCCGCTGTGAGCTGGGGCAGGAGGGTCTGGATCAGGCCGAAGATGCCGGTGACGTTTGTGGCGAAGGCGTCGGCCCACATGTTCGGCGGGTAGCCGCCTGAGAGGCTCTCGGATTTGTCGGGGTAGATGCCAGCATTGCAGACGAGGAGGTCGAGGGCGTCCGGAAGGGTCGGGGCGAGGGCGGCGATCGAGGCGGGATCGGATTGGTCGAGCTGGCGCCAGTCGTCTCCGTCCGGGGTGCCGCGGGTGGTGCCGATGACGGTGTAGTGGGGGGCGAGAGCGGTTTTCAGGGCGGCGCCGATGCCGCGATTGGCGCCGGTGATGAGGGCGTGCATGGGGGATCTCCGAAGCTGTTGGCCTCAGGATCTAAGGCGCGGGCAAGGCGGGTCGAGGGGACGTCAGTTCACCTTGCGGGTGGGCGTGAAGGGGAGAGGCGCCACGGGGATGCCGTCGTCGATCAGGGCCTTGGCGTCGGCGGGTTTCGCCTCGCCGTAGATCGGGCGTTCGGGCGCGGTGCCGTCCTGCATGGCGCGCGCCTCGGTCGCGAAGTCGGGGCCGACATAGTCGCAATTGCTTTCCACATGGGATTTGAACGCTGCGAGTGCCTTGACGGGATCGATCTTGACCCCGCCGCCGATCTTGGGGGCCATGAGGGTTTTCTCGACTGCCGTTGAGCCGCAGTCGAGGCAGGTCAGGCGGCCTGCGGCGCGCAGGTCCTCGTAGGCGTCCGAGGACTGGAACCAGCTTTCGAAACTGTGCCCGTCGGCGCATTTGAGGGTGTATTTGATCATGCGGGGTCTTTCACATCCTGCCGTTATCTAGGGTGCGCGCTGGCTGGAGCACAGGGGTCAGGGCGAGAGTGACGCAGGGTCGAAGCGGCGCAGGATCTCGGCAAGGCCGGGTTCGTCCACACGCTCTGCCGCCTTTTCGGGGGTGAACCACTTGCGGCGGCGTTCATCCTTTTCCGGCCAGCTGTTGAGGACCGTCTTGACCTTGATCGGGTAGACGAGCGCCAGGTAGGGCTGGCGTTTGTCGTGGTGTTTGCGGGTGTCGAAGACGCCAAGGCAGATGTCGTAGCTGCGCCCGCGCAGGCCTGCCTCTTCGTAGGCTTCGATGGCGGCGGCACCGGCGGGCGTGCGGCCATGCATCGGCCATCCCTTGGGCAGGATCCAGCGCTTGGAGGTACGGCTGGTGACGAGGCAGATCTGGACCTCGCCTTTCTTGACGCGCCAGCAGAGCGCCGCGAACTGGGTGCGGACGCTGCGCTTGGAGACGCCCGAGAGCGAGAGCTTTCGGGGCTTGTTCAGGGGACGCATCATGGTCATCGGTCTGAGGCGGTCTAGCCTTTGTTGGTGGACTCGAAGCCTCTTGTTAGCGGTTTCAAGGTCTTATTGCAAAGTTCAGCCCGTAAAGGATCTCAACCGTGACTAAAAAGTGGTTAACGGAGCCGGTCTTTATCGGGCACGAGATCTACCGGCATTCCAGCTACGGGGGCTGGCATCCGCTGCGGATCCCGCGTGTGTCGACCGTGATCGATCTGGCGCGGGCGCTGGACTGGCTGCCGGACCGGCAGTACAGGACGTCGCCTCGGGCGCGGGTGGCGGCGCTGACGGAGTGGCATGCGCCCGATTACGTGGCCGCTGTCGAGCGGGCCGAAGCCGCGGGGGCCGTGACGGAGGAGGAGCGGGCGCTTTATGCGCTCGGGACGCCCTCGAACCCGGTCTATCCGGAGATGTTCCGGCGGCCTGCGACGGCGGTGGGCGGGTCGATCCTGGCGGGCGCGCTGCTGGAAGGCGGCGGGGTCGTGCATCATCCGGCGGGCGGCACGCATCATGGCCTGCCGGGGCGGGCGAACGGGTTCTGCTATTTCAACGATCCGGTCTTTGCGGTGCTGTCTTTGCGCGCGCATGGGGTGCGGCGCGTGGCCTATGTGGATATCGATGCGCATCATCCGGACGGGGTGGAGGTCGCGTTCGGCGCAGATCCGGACGTGCTGATGCTCTCGGTCCATGAGGAGGGGCGGTGGCCACGCACGGGCGGGCTGGAGGATCGCGGGGCCGGGCAGGTCTGGAACCTGCCGGTGCCGCGCGGGCTGAATGACAGCGAGATGGCGGTGATCCGGGAGGAGCTGATCGGGCCCGTGGTGGAGGCTTTTGCGCCCGAGGCGATCGTGCTGCAATGCGGATCGGATGCGGTCGAGGAGGATCCGCAATCGCGGCTGAGCCTGTCGAACCGGGCGCATTGGGCGATCGCGGAGCGGCTGTTGCCCATGGCGCCGCGCTTTCTGGCCCTGGGGGGCGGCGGGTATAATCCGTGGTCGGTCGGACGGCTCTGGACCGGGATCTGGGGCGTGCTGAACGGGCAGCCGCCACCGGACCGGCTCCCGGATGCGGCGGAGGCCGTGCTGCGGGGGCTGAGCTGGCAGCATGACCGGCGGGGACGCAATCCGCCGGAGCATTGGTTCACGACATTGGGGGACGTGCCACGCGACGGGTCGGTGCGGCCCGAGATTGGGGCGCGGATCGCGGAGCTTTACCGGGGCAGGAGCGGGTCGAGCCGGGCGAGAAGCGCGTCGAGATCGATCTGAGAGGTGAGGGCGGCCTTTGCTTTGGCGGGCATATCGGAGCCATTCAGATGGGAAAGGATGGCCTTGGCGATCTGGTCCGGAACTTCGGCGAGGGCTGCGCCGCCTTTTGTATCGAGCGCCTCGTAGGCGGCGCGGAAGTTGTCGAGATGGGGCCCGTGAAGGATTGCGGTGCCGTAGGCGGCGGGCTCGTGAGGGGTGTGACCGCCTTTGTTCACGAGGGAGCCGCCGATGAAAGTGACGGCGGCAAGGCGATACCAGAGCGGCATCTCTCCCATCGTGTCGGCGAGGTAGATATCGGCAGTCGGGGCCTCGCCCGAGGAGCGGCGGGCGAGGGTGAGGCCGCGTTCGGTGATCAGGCGGGCGATATCCTCGGCCCGTCGGGGATGGCGGGGGGCGAGGATGGCCTTGAGGTTGGGCTGCTGGTCGCGGGCGAGGAGAAAGGCGTCGAGAAGGAGGGCGTCCTCGCCGTCGTGTGTGGAGGCGAGGAGGACGGTCGTAGATCTGGGGAAGGCGGTTTGCAGGTCGACGGGCAGGGGATCGGTATTCGGGGTGTAGAGCGCTTTGAGGTCGATCTGCGGCGCGATGGCGGCCTCGGGGACGCCGAGGGTGCGGAAGCGGTGCTCGGCCTCCTCGCTTTGGGCGGAGAGGAGCGTGATCGGGCCGAGGGCCGCTTTGGCGAGGCCAGGCAGGCGGGACCAGCCCCGGGCGCTGCGTTCGGACATGCGGGCGGCGAGGAGGGCCGTCGGGATGCTGGTTTCGGCGCAGGTGGCAAGGCGGTTGGGCCAAAGCTCGTTTTCCAGCGTGAGGAACGCTGTGACCGTCTGGCGCCGGAGGGCGCGGCGGGTGAGCCAGCGCAGATCGAGCGGGGCGAGCGTCGCGGTGGTTCGCGGGAGCTGCCATCCGGCGACGAGATCGCGGCCGGTCACGGTGTTGGCGGTGATCCAGAGACGCTGGCGCGGATGCCGTGTGAGCAGGGCATCGAGGAGCGGGCGGGCGGAGGCGAGCTCTCCGTTACTGGCACCGTGCAGCCAGAGGGCGGGACCCTCCCCGCGCGGCGGACCGGTGAGGCGGGCGCGCAGGGCGGCGGCATCCTCGCGCCCGCTGAGCCTGCGCCAGAGGAAGAGTCCGGCGAGGAGCGGCGCGAGCAGGGTGATGAGCAGGCGGTAAAGATGCATTGCCCGGACCGTGCCCGCGCGGGGCGATGCTGTCGAGAGGCAGATCTCCGGCGCCCGGGGGGAGCTGCGTGTCGCTGCGCGCCACGACACCCACCCGCCCGGGGCCGTCCCGCGCGGCAGGCCGGACGGCGCGTTTATTGGAAGCCGGGTTTGCCGACCTTGATGGTCATTCCCTTGAAGAGGTTCGGCCCGTCATTGTCATGCAGGCTCTGGATGTTGAGATTGAGGAAGTCCCGGAGCGGTCCAACATAGGGCTTGGCCTTCTCGAGGTAGACGGCATCGCCATAGAAGATGTCCGGATGGCTTGCGATGACGAGCTCTCCGCTGTCGTCCCGGCCCACCACGACGGCCACATGGTCCGCGCCGTTGAACGTGATGAAATCGCCCGGTCTGGCGGTCTGGGTTCCGTGGATGTCGACGACCCTCGCGGCCTCGCCGGCCTTTTTGGTGACCATCGAGAAACTGACGTCGGCGGGCGTGTTTGCACCGAAGATGCGCTGGTTCTTTCCGGCAATGTCTCCGATCGGCGCGCCCTTGAGAACGGAGTCGCGCCAAGCGGCCGCGTCCGGTTTGCTGACCTGTCCGGCGCGCATGGCGGCAAGGAGCGCCCATTCATAGCAGTTCATGGTGGTCTTGTCGGCAAAGCGCGCGAGATCCCTTTCGCTTGCCGGGATCGGATCGCGGGTGTTGATCCAGTCGGCGAAGGATTGCGTGCTGGCGGGATGTCTGTCGCCCGGGCCGCCCCAGAACATCTCGATCCGGGCCTGTTGAAGGGCGGCCCCGTCCGTTGTGGCCGGTGCATCGGGGCGGCTTTGCGCGAGGGCGCCTGGCGGCGGGCCGGGAGCGAGATCGGGGAACGGCTCCGGCGGTATGCGGGCTGCTGCGCTGAGGGTCGGGGTGATGGGGGGTGTCGACATGTCATCTCCTTTGATCGAGTGCGTTGCCGCGATGTCCTGGCTGGCGCGTCTTACGAGGCGCTGACATAAGCCGCATTCGCGCGGCGTTGGCACGGCTCCGCCAGCGGGCTTGCAACGGCGCAATCGGATCGCCATGGTCCGCCACATGGCCTGGTTGATCCGCCTTCTTCTTTGCCTTGCGGGGCCTGTGCATGCGGAGACCGTGACGGTGTTCGCGGCGGCGAGCCTGAAGGGGCCGCTCGATCAGGCGGTGGAGACCTGGGCGGAGGCGGCGGGGCACGAGGCGCAGGTGGCCTACGCGGGATCGGCGACCATCGCGCGGCAGATCGATCAGGGCGCGCCGGCGGATCTGGTGCTGCTGGCGAGCCCGCTTTGGGCGGATTGGCTGTCGGAGCGGGGATTTGCGGGGGCGGAGGCCCCGGTTGCGTATCTGTCGAACCGGCTGGTGCTGATCGCGCCGGAGCCGGGCGCTCTGGAGCTGACCGTAGAGGCTGTGGCGGCGCGGCTGGGCGACGGGCGGCTGGCGATGGCGATGACCGATGCGGTGCCGGCGGGGATCTACGGGCGCGCCTCGCTCGAGGCGCTGGGGCTGTGGGACGGCGTGGCCGGGCGGCTGGCCGAGATGGGCAATGTGCGGGCGGCACTGGCGCTGGTCGCTTTGGGAGAGGCGCCGCTGGGGCTGGTCTACCGGACGGATGCCGAGGCCGAGGTGGATGTCTTCGTCGTGGCGGATCTGCCTCTGGAGAGCCATCCGAGGATCCTCTATCCGCTGGCGCTTTTGAGCGAGAGTGCTCCGGCGGAGGATCTTTTTGCCTATCTGCAAGGCCCGGAGGGCCGGGCGGCCTTTCTCGAGGCCGGATTTCTGGAGCCCTGATGGACCTCGATCTGCTGGGACCCGCCGAATGGGAGGCGGTGCGCTTGTCGCTGCGCGTCTCGCTCGTGGCGACGCTGGTGAGCCTGCCGCTGGGGATCTTCGTTGCCTATGCGCTGGCGCGGTGGCGCTTTCCCGGCCATGGGCTGCTTAACGGGCTGGTGCATTTGCCGCTGGTCCTGCCGCCGGTGGTGACGGGCTATCTGCTGCTGGTTCTGCTGGGGCGGCGCGGTGTGCTGGGCGAGTGGCTGAACGAGACCTTTGGGCTGGTCGTGGCCTTCCGCTGGACGGGGGCGGCGATTGCCGCCGGAGTGATGGCTTTTCCGCTTTTGGTGCGCGCTGTCCGGCTGGCCATCGAGGCGGTCGATCCGGGGCTTGAGGAGGCGGCGGCGACATTGGGCGCGTCGCGGGTGCGGGTCTTTCTGACGGTGACGCTGCCGCTGATCTGGCCGGGGCTGCTGGCCGGAGCGGTGCTGGCCTTTGCCAAGGCGATGGGCGAATTCGGCGCGACGATCACTTTCGTCGCCGCGATCCCCGGCGAGACGCTGACGATCCCCTCGGCGATCTACACGGCGCTTCAGGTGCCGGGCCGGGAGGATGCGGTGCTGGCGCTGGTCGTGATCTCGATCGCGGTGGCGATGGTGGCGGTTCTGCTGTCGGAGGCGCTGGCACGCCGGGCGGCGCGGCGGATCGCGGGCGCATGACGCTGTCGGTTCGCATCGCGCATGACTTTGGCGCCGCGCAGCTTGATCTGGCCTTTGAGGCGCCGGGCGGGGTGACTGCGCTTTATGGGCCATCCGGCGCTGGAAAGACGAGCGTTGTCAATGCTGTCGCGGGCCTTCTTAAGCCGGGTAACGGGCGGATCGTTCTGGATGGGGAGGTTCTGGTCGATACCCAAGCGCGGCAGTTCGTGCCCGTGCGCAAGCGGCGGATGGGCTACGTGTTTCAGGACGGGCGGCTCTTCCCTCATCTGACGGTGGCGCAGAATCTGGCCTATGGGCGAAGCGGCGCCTCGCCGGACAGGGTGGTGGATCTGCTGGATCTGGGCGGGCTTCTAACGCGCTATCCGGCGCGGCTTTCGGGGGGCGAGAAGCAGCGGGTGGCCATCGGGCGCGCGCTGCTGAGCGGGCCGCGGATGCTGCTGATGGACGAGCCGCTGGCCTCGCTCGATCCGGCGCGCAAGGCCGAGATCCTGCCCTATCTCGACCGGCTGGTGGCCGAGACCAAGCTGCCGGTGATCTATGTCAGTCACGCCGCCGAAGAGGTTCTGCGGCTGGCGACGACGCTGGTTCTGATCGAGGACGGGCGCGTGATCGAGGCCGGGCCGGTTGCGGAGGTCGCCGCGCATCCCGCGATTGCGCCGGTCGCGCCAAACGCGCCGGTCGGCACGGTGATCGAAGGCGTGGTCGGCGCGCGGCAGGCCGATGGGCTGACCGAGGTCGCGGCGGCGGGCGGGCAGCTTTATCTCAGCGGTGATCTGGGCGCGCCGGGCGCGCGCGTTGCGCTGCATATCGGGGCCGAGGAGATCACGCTTGCGGCTGCGCTTCCGGCGGCGGTGGGAGCCGTCAATGTCCTGGATGTGACGGTTGATGCGATGCGGCTCTCGGGGCAGATGGTGACGCTTGGGCTTCTGGCGGGGCCGGACCGGCTGACAGCGCGGCTGCCGCGCCGGGCGGCGCTGCCGCTGGAATTGCGGCCGGGGCAGGCGCTGAAGGCCATCGTCCGGCCTGTCGTGCAGGCACAGCGATTGCCCTATCCCTTGGTGGAGTAGGGATCGGTCGCGGTGTTCATCCTCAGATGCCGCATGAAGGCGCGGGCGACGCGCGGGACCGGGCGCGTATCGGAGACGGCGAAATAGATCTGATAGCGAATGGGCGAGTCGAAGCGCACGAAGGCCAGATCGTCAGCGCGGTAATTATAGAGCGGGAACGGGTTGATGACAGCGATGCCCAGCCCGTCCTTGGCCAGATCGGCGGCGGCAAAGGAGGTCGAAACCTCGGCGATGAGATGCGGTTTGGCCTGCGCCTGCTGGAGGACGCGGTCGAGATGGCCGCGCCGCGCATGGCGGTGGGTGAGCGCGATCATGTCCTGACCGTCCAGATCCGCGGGCTCGAGCTTGTTGCGACCGGCCAGCGGATGATCGGGGCACATCGCGCAGACCGCCTCGGATTTGCGGTAGGGGATCAGCTTGACGCCGGCGCGGCTTAGCTCGACCCCGGTGATGCCGATATCGAAGCGATCGTCGAGAATGCCGCGCGTGACCTCGTCGGAGGTGTTGACCTCGAAGCTGACGAAGAAGCTGGGATTGGCTTTCAGGAAGCTGCCGATCTGGGAGACGAGAAAGCGGTGCGCATAGGTCGGCGGGGCGATGAGGCGCAGCGTTTCCTGCATCGGTTCGGTGGGGCCGTCGATGCGGTCGAGCGCCTCGAAAAGCGGGTCGAGCCTGCGATTGAGCCGGACCGCCTCTTGTGTGGGGCGCAGGCGTCCGCCGTCCCGTTCGAAAAGGGTGCCGCCGACGCGATCCTCGAGATTGGCGACCGAGCGGCTGATCGCCGATTGCGACAGGCCAAGCTGACGGGCGGCGCCGGTCGTGGTGCCGGCCTGCATCAAAGCGCGGAGCGCCTGATATTCAGGGATCGAATGCCATTTCCTTGGTCTACCCATGGGGTGCTGAATAATGCGATTAGAGCCATGAGAAAAGCGGGTAATGGCCAGCTGGTGCCAGAGACTTAACGCAAGGTCAGTTTTTCCAGGCCTTCGGCGGCGTGCCGGATTGGATCAATGAAGGCGGGCGGGCCTGCTGCGCGGTCTGAGGCGGTGCATGTAGCGGCCGAGGCCCGCGGCGAGAAGGGCGATTTGCTCGGCGCGTGCGGGCGCGACGAGCTGGGCCGCGACCAGGGTGGCATCCTCGTGCAGGCCGTGACCGGCCAGGGTGACGAGCCGCGCGAAGAGCGCCTCGTCCGGGCCGATGCATCGGCAGTGGATCACGTGCCGTTTGAGCGGGCGGCGGGCGTGATCGCCGACCATCGAGATAACCGCATCGAGAAGGCCGACCGCCTCTTCGGTGTCGGCGGCGCAAAGGGCGGTCCGATAATCGAGGCGGACCATCTGCTGACCTGCGGCGCCATCGCTCCACCAGCGCATATGGGTGACGATGCGGGCCTGAAAGGGGTCGATCCCGGTCAGGACGGGCGCGGCGCCGTGCAGCTGAAGCGGAGCGTAATGGGTCATTTCGTCAGGATCAGCTTGCCGGCGCGGGTGATGCGCAGGACGTAGGTCTTTTCGTCGAGCTGGATTGTCGTCTGCACGCCGTCAGGGATCAGTTTGCGCGCATCATAGGCGGCGCATTGGACCGGGGCGCCGGTCTTTTGTTCGGGGGGCATCGGGATTTTCTGCACGATCATGACATGTCTCCGGCTGAATGGGGATCCGGGGCTAGGAGAGGTGTGGCTGGGATCGATCTTATTCTTGAGTGAATCGCTCAGGTTTGTCAATTTCCAACGGCTCGGACTTTCGGATTCTGTCGGGTCTGAGGGATGTCATGAGACTGGCAGGAGGGTGACGCGGGCTGTCAGCAATGACGATCCGCCTGCGTTTTATGGGTTGATCCGAGCCTTGTAACACTACTTTAAGGCGCGTGATCGACTGGGTCCCGGTGCAGCCGCTCCGTTTTTCAAGGAGAGTATTCATGCCTCGTTTCAAGCTCTTGCGGTGCTGTGCCGCCTCTCTCATTTGCCTTGCGGGAGCGGCTGCTCTGGCGCAGGAGGAGGTCGGGCCGTCCGGTGTGACGTTGCCGATCCCGGCGGTCAAGCTGGTCGAGGCGACGCCTGCGGCCTCGTCGGCGGAGCGGAGCTTTTTCGGGCGAATCGCGGCGCGCGAGACGGTCGATCTGAGTTTCGAGGTGGGGGGGCTTTTGGTGGAGTTCCCGGTCGTCGAGGGCGAGACGATTGAAGAGGGCGCGCTGTTGGCGCACCTGGAATACGGCACCTTCGAGCGGGCGGTGGAGGAGGCGGAGCTGGCCCTGGCTCAGGCCGAGCGGGATTATGAGCGCGCGTCCCAGCTGGCCCAGCAGAACGTTGCCAGCCAGGTGCAGGCGGATGATGCGCGCACGGCGCGGGATCTGGCGCGGGTCGCGCTTCGCAATGCGCGGGAGGCCCTGTCGGATGCAACGCTGACGGCGCCGTTCACGGGGCTGGTCGCCTCGCGGCTGACGGCGCAATATTCGAATGTGCAGGCCGGTGTGCCGATCCTTCGGCTGCACGACATGTCCCAGATCCGGGTCGAGATCGACGTGCCCGAGCGGTTGTTTCAGCGCGCGGCCGGTCCGCAATCGGTGCAGTTCTACGGGCTGCTGCCGCAGATGACCGATCCCATTCCGCTCGAGCTGGTGGAGTTCGACGCCCAGACCGGATCTGTGGGGCAGACGTTTCTGGTGACGTTGCGCCTGCCGGAGCTGGACATCGCGACGCTGATCCCCGGCGCGACGATGACCGTGATCGCCCGGACCGATATCGATGCGGAGGCGGGCATTCCGCTGCCTGCCACGGCGCTGTTGCCCGGAGCCGACCGCGCGGCGCGGGTGATGATCTACGAGCCGGACGATCAGACCGGCGGCGTGGTGCGCGCCCGAGAGGTGCAGGTCACGTCGATCAGCGGCACCGATCTGACGGTGAGCGGGCTGCCCTATGGCGTACAGATCGTCGCGGCGGGCGGGCATCTGCTGCGCGAGGGGCAGCGGGTCAGGCCCTATACCGGCCTGACGGTCGAGGAGTAAGGCGCCGTGAAGATCGCTCGTTTTTCCATCGAGAAGCCGCTTTACACATGGCTTTTGATTGTCTTTTGCATCTTCGGCGGCGCGTCAGGATATATCTCGGTCGGCAAGCTGGAAGATCCGGTTTTCACGCTGAAATCGGCGCTGGTCATCACGCCCTATCCCGGCGCGTCCGCGGCGGAGGTTGCCACCGAGATTTCGGAGGTGATCGAGGCCGAGGTTCAGCGGATGGACGAGATCAAGGAGGTCACCTCGCGCAATGTGCCGGGCGTGTCCGTCGTCGAGGTCGAGGTGCGCGATACATTCGACGGGGACGAGCTGCCGCAGGTCTGGGATGATCTGCGGGATCGGGTCGCCGATGCTGCGGCCTCGCTTCCGGAGGGGGCGCTGCCATCGACCGTCAACGATGATTTCGGTGACGTCTTCGGCATCTACTATGCGGTGACGGCCGAGGGGTTCAGCGATGCAGAGATCTGGGAGATCGCGACCTATCTCAGGCGCGAGCTTCTGGCGGTCGATGGCGTGGCGAATGCGCAGCTTTTGGGGCTGCCCGAAGAGGCGATCTATGTGGAGGCGGCGAGCCGCGATCTGGCCAATCTGGGCGTCGATCCGGCCTTGATCCTCAACGCGATATCGGGCGCCAACTCTGTGGTGCCGACGGGCACAGCGCCCTCGGGCGGGCGGGATCTGACGGTCGATGCGCCGTCCGGCGATGACAGCGTCTCTGAGATCGCGGGTCTGAGTTTCGGCGTGGGCGGCGAGGTTCTGAACCTTCTCGATATCGCCGAAGTGCGCCGCGAGCGGGTCGAGACGCCCGAGACGATCATTCGCCATGATGGCGTTTCGGCCTTCACCATCGGGATTGCGGGATTAACGAGCCGCAACATCGTGACCGTGGGCCAAGCGGTCGAGGAGAAGCTGGATACACTCAAGGCGGATCTGCCGCTGGGGGTGGAAGTGAACCCGGTCTACGAGCAGCACCGGGTCGTGGACGAGGCCAATTCGGGGTTCCTTTTGAGCCTTGCGCTGTCGGTCAGCGTGGTGATCGGGGTGCTTGCGCTTTTCATGGGATGGCGCGCGGCGGTCGTGGTTGGGGCGTCCTTGTTGCTGACGGTGATGGCCACGTTCTTTTTCATGAATATCTTCGACGTGAAGGTCGAGCGGATCAGTCTGGGCGCGCTGATCATCGCCATGGGGATGCTGGTCGATAACGCTATCGTGGTCGCCGAAGGGATCCAGACCGAGATGAAGCGCGGCAAGACCGCCGGAGAGGCTGCCGACAAGGTGGCGGGGCGCGTTCAGATCCCTCTTTTGGGCGCGACGGTGATCGGGATCATGGCCTTTGCCGGGATCGGGCTGAGCCCGGATGCCTCGGGCGAGTTCCTGTTCTCGCTGTTTGCCGTGATCGCGATCTCGCTGACGCTGAGCTGGATCCTAGCGATCACGGTGACGCCGCTTCTGTCGAAATACCTCTTCAAGCAGGGCGATGCCGAAAGCGGGGAGGATCCCTATGGCGGGCCGATCTTTCGCGGCTATGGCGCGCTGGTGCGCGGGGCGCTCAAGGTGCGCTGGCTGGTGATTGCTGGGCTGATCGGCACGACGGTGGCTTGCGTCTTTGCCTTTTCGATGGTCACGCAGCAGTTCTTTCCCTCGGCCAATACGCCAATCTTCTATCTCAACTACAAAGGGGCGCAGGGCACGTCGATCCATGACACCTCGCGCGATCTGGCCGTGATCGAGGACTGGCTGATCGAGCGGGACGATGTCGTCTCGGTGACGTCGGTGGCGGGGCAGGGCGTGACGCGGTTCATCCTGACCTACGATCCGCTGCCGCTGGACAGCTCTGTCGGGCAGATCGTCATCCGGGCAAGCAGCTTCGAGGCGATCGGGCCGCTCAAGCGGGATCTGGATGTCTTTGCTGCAGAGGCTGCGCCGTGGGCCGAGACGCGGTCCGAGCAGATCATCTATGGGCCGGCGGTCGGCGCCGATGTCGAAGCGCGGTTCTCGGGCCCCGATCCCAACGTGCTTAGAGAGTTGGCCGCAGAGGCGGAGGCTGTGCTGCTCGATGCGACGCCGCTTTTGCATACGGAGCGGATCGATTGGCGCGAGCGGGAACTGGTGACGCGGCCGATCCTGGCCGAGGATCGCGCGCAGGCGGTCGGGATTTCCCGGTCGGACGTCGCGACCACGATTGCGCTGGCCACCGATGGCGTGCAGGCGGGCAGCTATCGCGAGCGCGACCGGCTGATCCCGATCGTCCTGCGCGCGCCGCGCAGCGATGTCGCCGATGGAGAGCTGCGCGACCAACTGGTCTGGTCGCCTGCGACGCAGGATTACCTGCCGCTGGAGCAGGTGGTGGACGGCTTCGAGGTGCTGGCGCGCGACACGCTGATCGAGCGCAGGGACCGCGTGCCAACGATTTCGGTTCAGGCCAATGTGATCGACGGGGTGACGCCGCCGACGGCCTTTGCGGAGGTTCGTCCCCAGATCGAGGCGATCGAGCTGCCGCAGGGCTATACGATGGAATGGGGCGGGGAGTTCGAAAGCGCGGGCGAGGCGCAGGCGTCGCTGGGCCGACAGATGCCGCTGAGTTTCGGAACGATGCTGCTGATCACGATCCTGCTTTTCGGCAAGCTGCGGCAGGCGGCGGTGATCTGGACGATCGTGCCGATGGCGGTCAACGGTGTGGCTTTGGGGCTTCTCTTCACCGGATTGCCGTTCAGCTTTACTGCGCTCCTGGGGCTCTTGAGCCTGTCGGGGATGCTGATCAAGAACGCCATCGTTCTGGTCGAGGAGATCGACGCCGAAAAGGAGACCGGCAAGCCGCAATCGGAGGCCATCGTCGTGGCCTCGACCAGCCGTCTGAGGCCCGTCGTTCTGGCGGCGGGCACGACGATCCTGGGGATGGTACCGCTGCTCTGGGACGCGTTCTTTGCGGCGATGGCGGTCACGATCATGGGCGGTTTGGGTTTTGCGACGATCCTGACGCTGGTGGGGGTGCCGGTCTTTTACCAGACCTATTTCCGCCGCGAGCGGAAGGCCGAGGCCTCGGGGCAGGATGAACCCAAGGTTGACGATGCTCCGGGCGATCTGGCGGTTGCCGCGCAGTAGCGGCGGCTTGCCGCTTCTGTGACACGGGCGCAAAAGGTCCGGATTTCCTTGCTCTCTGCGGACTTGCGCGGCGGGCGCGAGACGGTACGGTAGACCCTATCGTATTTCATCGATTCTTTCTGGGGTTTACCCATGAACACGATTTTCAAGCAGGATGCCCGTCTGGGGCGTCTTTTGACATCTCTGGGACCGGAAGCGCTTGTCCTGACGCGCTTTGACGGGACCGACAAGGTCAACACACCTTATGAGTATCGCGTCGAGGCCCTGTCGACGGATCCCGAGGTCGATTTCGATGCGGTGATCGGCACCCATGCCAGCGTCGAGATCCAGTCGCTCGCGCATGGCGCGCAGTGGTTCGACGGAATCGTCACCAAGATGCAATGTCTTGGATCGGCCAAGAACGGCGTGCGCTACGATCTGACGCTGCGGCCCTGGGCGTGGCTGGCGAGCCGCAGGCGCAACCAGCGGATCTTTCACGAAAAGAGCGTGGTGGAGATCCTTGAGGAGCTGCTTTCGACCTATGCGGGTCTGGGCGATCCGCATCTGGAGAACCGGCTGACCCGGGATTACGCGCCGATCGAATATGTGGTGCAGTACCGCGAGGACGATCTGAGCTTTGCGACTCGTATGATGGAGCGGTTTGGGATCAGCTATCATTTCACCCATGCCGAGGGCAGCCATACGATGGTGCTCACGGATGCGATCGAGGAGCATCAGCCGATCGCGGGTGGCGCCCGGCCCTACAAGGGGGCGGATGGCCATTACCTTGCCGATGAAGAACATTTCTGGAGCTGGAAGCCCGAGCGCAACATGACGACGGGTGCGGTTCGGCTGATCGATTACAACTTCAAGGCGCCGACGGCCGCGATGGAGGTCGACCGCATCGGGGATGCGGCCCATGCGATGGGGCAGATCGAGAGCTTCGATTATCCGGGCGATTACCTCGATCAGTCGCAGGGCAAGGATGTGGCCGCCTTGCGCACGGCGCAGGAGCGGGGACGGGATGCGCGCCATAAGGCCGAGGGCAACTGCATGTCGCTGCGCGCCGGGATGACCGTGATGCTGACCGGCGATGCTGCGCCGGGGGCGGTGCCGCAGCCCTATCTTTGTCTGGCGGCGAGCCACCTTTTTGAGGGCGAGAATTACGGATCGGGCGGGGAGGCCGACGAGCAGCCCTATCGCGGCACCTATACGCTGATGCCGGCGACGGCTCCGCTGGCGCCGCGGCGCAAGACGCCCATGCCGACGGTTCAGGGTCCGCAGACGGCCAAGGTCGTGGGCGAAGGCGAGATCGATTGCGATGAGTTCGGGCGGATCCTCGTGCAGTTTCACTGGGATCTGGAAGGCGCCAAGTCGATGCGCTGCCGGGTGAGCCAGAACTGGGCCCATGGCGGTTGGGGCGGCATGGTGATCCCGCGCATCGGCATGGAGGTCGTGGTCGAGTTCCTGGACGGCGATCCAGACAAGCCGATCGTGACGGGCTGCGTCTACAACTCCAAGAACATGCCCGCGCAGGGGCTGCCTGCGGCCAAGACGAAAAGCGGGTTCAAGACCAAGAGCCATGAGGGCGAAGGGTTCAACGAGATGACCTTCGAGGACCAGTCGGGCCGCGAGGAGATTTTCGTGCACGCCCAGAAGGACCTCAACCGGGTGATCCTCGACAACGAGAGCACGTTTCTCAGGGACGGCAATCGTCAGGTGAAGCTGCAGACCGGCGACGAGGCAAAGGAGATCGTCTCGGGCAATTTGAGCGAGGACGTCGCGAAGACGCGGAGCCTGGTTGCGAACACTGTAAGGACCGAGGCCAAGAAAGGCAAAGGCGCGGCTGGCGCACCCGGAGAGATCAAGTCTGAAGCCGATGACCTGATTTCGATGGAGGCGGGCGAAAAGATCGTCCTCAAGGTGGGGGACGGCACAATCGAGATGACCAAGACAGCGATCGTGCTCGACTTCAAAGGCTCGAGGATCACGCTGACGGAGGACATCATCGATCAGCTTGCGACGGCTATCCATTTGAACAAAGACACCGCTGGGTGAATTCTCATGTACGTTTTTAACGAAGGACAAATCGACTTTCCGTCGACTTGGACCGATCAGACCGTAAACATCATTTCAAGCACGACCACCTCGGAACCCGGGCTGTCGTTTTCGATCACCCGTGACGATGTTCCGTGGGGCATGGAGTTTTCCGAATACGTGACCGGCGAGATCGAGAAAGCGAGCGACGCGCTGACCGATTTTACCGTTCATGCGCAGTCCGCGCTTTCAGTTTCGGGTCGGGACGCGGTCGAGATGGAATGCACGTGGACGGCCAAGCAGGGGCCGATGCATCAGATCATTACGACGGTTCAAGGCCCGTCGCATGCTTTGGTCTTTACGGCATCGATGCCCGGTAAGATGAGCGACAATCAAAAGGCGGAGGTCCGCCGGATCCTTCAATCGCTTCAGCTGTCCGAGCCGGAGGCCTAGATGGTCGGGCCTCGCGTCAATCCGGTCGGCTACAATGACACGGCGGCGCGCAGTGCGGGACGCCGTGCCAACGGGGCCGATCTTGGCCAGCAGAACCGAAACGTCATCGACAGCCAGTATACCCGCACAGCGACCGAGCGGACGATCGACGACGCCCTCGCGGTGACCGAGAGCCAGGCGTTCGGGAATGCGCTTATGGTGGGGACCGTCGGTTATGGTGCCGTTGCAGGCGGAATGTCGACGGTTGCCGCGGGCGGAACCTTTACGGCCGGAGCGATCGCTGGCGGCGGTCTTGCTGCCGCCAGCATCGGCGTCGGGATGGCCGGTGGTGCGTTGGGCTTCGCTGTCGGGAACGCTCTTGGTGATGCCATCATGCCTCTCATTCCCGGGTTCAGCAGGCTTCCCGAGGACGGGGAAATGCCCGCATGCTTTGAGGACCCCATTGCCCATCCAAGCCCATGGGCGACGCTGGGCGCGATCGCGTTGGGTGCTGTCGCGGCGGTTGCGATCGTGGCGACATGCGGCGTCGGTCTGGTCGCTCTGGCCGCGGCGGGCGCTGTCGCCGGGCTTGGCATGGGCTTCGCGTCGGCGGCGGGTCAGTATGGCACGGATTACGGAAAGATCGCGCTTGGATCGAAAGATGTGTTCTTTCAGAACAGGCCGGTCGCACGGTTCATGGACCCGGTTGTCTGCAGCCTGCATTCTGGACCTCAGGCGATCGCGGAGGGGTGCGAGACCGTTTTCGCGAACAACAGGGCGATTGCACGGATCGGTCACAAGACGACCTGCAACGGGACGATCAATGCCGGATGCAAGTCGATCGCCATCGACATGGATACGCATCCCGATGTCCTCGATATTGACGGAGGATGGCTGGAGCGGGGCACGCGAATGGGCGTGTTTCTCCTCGATCTTCTTCCGATCCCGCGAAATCCTCGTGGTGGTCGGAGTCGGGATCGTCATCAGAACTTGTCCAACAAGATTGACGGTCTTCTCGATCGCTTCTGCCGAAAGTGCGGCGATCCAATTGATGTCGCGAGTGGACAACTTCTCGATACGAGAACGGATATCTACATTCCCGGTACGATTCCTCTCGAATTCACCAGGACTTATCGAAAGGGAGCTTTTGGGCTTATTGGTCGGGATTGGGCCGGGACATGGGCGCGGAATCTTAGGCTGGATGGAGAGACCGCTCTCTATCAAGATGAAGAAGGGCGTATCGTTACGTTCCACACGCCGTTCGACGAGATCGATTCAGGTCACACCCGAGTGCCCCATCTTGAGCTAATGGGCCGCAAGGATGGTGAGATCTTCCTTTACGATCGCGCCGAGCAGATTTTTCATGTCTTCGATCACCGGATTGAGGGGCGGATCCTGCTTTCGGCGATTGAGGACCGCAATGGCAACCGGATCGCCTTTCAGTATGATGGCGCCGATCTGGTTCGGGTCTCGCATTCGGACGGGTTCATTCTGGATGTCATCAGCCACGAGGGGCTGATCCGCGAGGCGAGCCTGCGCGATCACGAGCAGGGCGATTGCACCTTCGCGTGGGACTATACCGGCGCGGGGCGGCTGAAAGAGGCGCGCTCGTCCCAGATGGGAACGCTTTACTACAGCTACGATGCGAAGGGGCGGGTCTCGCGCTGGGCGGATACCAATGCGACCGAGGTCTTCTACGAATATGACGCGACGGACCGGATCGTGCGGTCTTGGTCGACGAGCGGTCATATGGCGGTCCGGTTGATCCACGATCCCGAGAATGGGCGGACCGAGGTCTTTAATTCGAACGGCGACCGGAGCCTTTTCCATTACGATGCCGACGGTCTGGTCTGGAAGGAAGTCGACGAGGCCGGTGAGGTCTGGCTGACCGAGTGGGATGCGCGGTTCAACGTCGTGAAGCGGGTCAATCCGCTGGGGGCCGAGGTGAGCTACGCTTACAGCGATCTGGGCTTTGTGACCTCTGTGACCGATGCCGATGGCGCCACGCAATCGTGGGGCTATGACGACAACGGCCTTCTGACCGAGCAGACGGATGCATCGGGAGCCACGCAGAGCTTTCTTTATGACGGGGATGGCAATCTGGCGGCGGTGACGGATCCGCTGGGCGGTGTGACCTCCTTGCGGCGCGGGGAAAAGGGCGAGGTTCTGCGCATCGACATGCCTGGCAGCCGTCAGGAGCGGATCTATTACGACGCTCTGATGCGCCCGCGGATGCGCACATCGGCCGACGGTCATGAAGAGCGGATGCGCTACGATCTTGAGGGGCGTCTGACGCTGGTCGAGGATGCCGCCGGAAGCGTCACCCGGTATGATCTGGCGCGCGGCCCGGACAACCCGCGCGGCGCGGTCCGCGAGATCACTCTGCCCGATGGCAGCACCCAGCGGATGAGCTGGGACGGCGAAGGACAGCTGGCCAGCCTCACCGATGGGGAGGGGCAGACACGGCGGTTCAGCTTTGGCGCGTTCGATCTACCGCTCAGCGTGACCGACGCGGCGGGCCATAGCCTGCGCCTCGAGCACGACAGCGAGATGCGGCTCACCGCCGTGGTGAACGCGGCGGGCGAGCGCTACGAATACAGGTATGACGCAGTGGGCGCTCTGGTCTCGGAGCGGGATTTCTCGGGTCTGGTGACGCGTTATCTGCGCGATGCGGCGTCGCGGGTGGTCGCGAAGTTCGCGCCGGACGGAACCGAGACGCGCTATAGCTACTCGCCGCGCGGCGATCTGATCGAGATGCAGGTGGGGCATCCGGACGGGCCGCTGATCACTCGGTTCGAGTATGACGCGCGCGGGCTGATGACATTGGCGGAAAACGCTGAGGCGCGGGTCGAATACGACTACGACGCTCTGGGCCGCATGGTCGCCGAGCGGGTCGATGGCCGCGAGATTGTCTCGAGCTATGCGGACAGCGCCTCGCGCCGGACCGAGCGGAGCGGGGATGTCCTGCCGCTGGTCACCGGTTACAGCAAGGCGGGCCTGCCCGAGGAGCTGCGGATCGCCGGGCACGCGCCGCTGACGTTCCAGCGTGATGCGCGCGGCGCCGAAGTGCTGCGCCAGAGCGCCGAGGGTTTCGCTCTGGCGCAGGGTTATACGCCTGCGGGTCGGCTCAAGACGCAGATGGCGGGGCCTATCGAAGCGCTGCCGGACGAGGCGCGGCGCGGGATGCTGTCGATCTCGACCCGCTATGACGCTTTGGGCGGATCGGCCTCGCGCACCCATCGCAGTTATGACTGGGACAGGGCGGGCCGCGCGATCCGTCTGGCAGACAAGCATTGGGGTGAAACCCGCTATGCCTATGACGCGCGCGGTCAGGTCAACCTGGCGCAGCGTCTCGACCGCCATGGGGTCGAGACGGGCCGTACGGGGTTTGACTACGATCCCTGCCGCAACATCACCGCGATCCGCGATCCACAGGGTTTCACACCCGTCGCGCAGGCGGCCGGAGGGCGCGTGCGTCAGCGGGGACGGGTGTCCTATGTGCATGACGCTTGCGGCCGTGTGATCCAGAAGCGGGTGGACGAGCCGGGCTTTCGTCCGAAGATCTGGCAGATGGAGTGGAACGGCGAGGACCGCCTCGTGCGGCTTGAGACGCCGGACGGGTCGGTCTGGCGCTATGGCTATGATGCGCTGGGCCGCCGTGTGCGCCGGCTCAAACTGTTGGCCGGTCGCCGGGACGAGCCGGATGCGCCGGGCTATCTGCCGCCGGGCGCGGGCCGCGCCTATCAATGGGACGGCGATCAGATCGTGGCCGACGCGCCGGTCTATGCGGACGGCACCATCGCCTGGGACGAGGCGGAGGCGTGGATCTACGAGCCGGGCAGCTTCATCCCGGTGGCCAAGGTCTCGGGAGACGACCTGTGGTACGTGACGACCGATCATCTGGGGACGCCGCGAGAGCTCTTCTCGGAGGACGGCCAGCGGGTGATGTGGCGCGCCGATCCCGGGCTTTGGGGCCGGGTGGAGCCGGACGTTCCGGTGGCCAACGACGACCGGCCCCCTGCCTCGTGTGCGATCCGGTTTCAGGGACAGTGGGAGGACGAGGAGAGCGGGCTCCATTACAACCGGTTCCGGTACTACGATCCCGAGGCGACGCAATACCTGTCGCCGGACCCGATCGGGCTGGCCGGAGGAGTGCGGCCTCAGGGGTATGTGGCCGATCCGAACGGGTGGGTGGATCCGCTGGGGTTGGCGGGGTGTAAGGGAGCATCTAATCCTCGTGCAGGTCGCGTTGATACGCTTGGGCGGTCTGCGGAAAAGAAGCGCGGTCCGAAAACGGATCAAAATGCGCCTCACAATCGCAAGATCAGAGAAATCGGAGACGATATTCGAGCAGACCCCACAAAGCGACTCATTGCTGGTGGAGGTCGCGGAGGCCAAGAAATTGTGACTCCCACCCCTGGAGGCCACAAGCCAAACCGACGCGCTGATGTTCTATACGAAGATATTCCAACAGGAGAGGTTCGAGGTATAAATGTTGGCAAAGCAAAGCTCGGTCGAGGTAAGTCGCGAGTTGGGCGGGGAGATCCGATCAAGCGAGAAGCTGAGGCGATAGAGGATCTTGAGGGAGCCGGTATTCCTATGGAATTTGTCCCCTATAACTTGTAGAGCTTAGTCATGAAGAAGTATTCAATCCAGTTTTTTGCTACTCTCCCAGAGCTGTATGATCTGACTCTTCTTTTTCTCAAGTCTGCCGAACTTAGCGTTGTGGTGCAGATGGTGAATGGAGACATGTCTTTTGGCCTCAAGGATAAGGCCGAGATAGTTGGGGTGAGGAGATTATTTTTTTACGTTCCTGGTCAAGATCTTGATATCTCTAAGGTGGAAGAGCGTGAGCTCGAAGAGAGATGCATAATAATGAGATGTGGTAAGAACGGTGTTATTGGGAAAAAAGACGGTCTGTTCGAGAGTCATGTTGTTTTTTATGGATCTGATAATGAGGGTTTATCTTCCGCGGCGAGTGTCGTAAGTCGCGAGTTGAAGAAGAATACTAGCGCTGGTGTAATGTTTCGAAATCCAAAGACCGGCGCGGAGAGTCTTTCTAAGAGTATTCGCTACACTTCTGGGGCGGCTGAAATGTCCAATAATGGTATTGTTCTGCGGCCTATCGGTGGACACAATGAGGGTTCAGTCAGAAATACTGGCGAATAGAAATTTAGATGATTTAGGCTACGAAGGCCTAAGGTCCGTTTAATAATACTAATCCGGAGACGCCCGACGGATCGGTCTGGCGCTACGGCGACGAAGCGCTGGGTCGCGGGATGCGCCGGCTCAAAGTGGTGGCGGGCCGCCGGTTCGAGCCGGACGTGCCGGTGGCCAATGACGACCGACCGACCGCCTCGTATGCGATCCGGTTCCAGGGGCGGTGGGAGGACGAGGAAAGCGGGCTTCACTACAATCGGTTCCGGTACTACGATCCGGAGGCGACGCAATACCTGTCGCCGGACCCGATCGGGCTGGGGGGCGTGCGACCTCAGGGGTATGTGGCCGATCCGAACGGGTGGGTGGATCCGCTGGGGTTGGCGGGGTGTAGACCACCAAATCTTGCCCCGGAAGGAGCGGGACGGCGCGGAGCGTTGCGCGCTGCGAAACGTCACAATAATGTACCCGTGACACAACATCCTATCGAAGTACGACCTTCACTGGACCGTAACGGTCGACCTAACAAAGGGCTGAAAGAATATGTTTTCAAAGATATCGATGGAAACGAGGTGGTGATCAGAGAAGATCCACCTCATGTTTACCCAGATGACCCATCTCAAAATCGTGGAAAACATTTCAACGGCCCCGACAATCAACACTTCGATTTTGAGTGATGGACGAGACGTTTCTTCCAGATTACGGGCTTACGCTTTCCGAGCATGGACGTGATAGTTTACATGGGACTCTATCGGAAGTCATCGCCGGTGAAATGGAACTCGATTATCGCCCAAAAATCGTTGTGCCGGTTCTAGTATGGTTCACTGCTCTCGGTGCGTTGCGAGGCCGTAAGGCAGATGCACAAATCGAGAAGCTGTCTGAAAAGGCCCATATTTTATCCCATTTCGATATGGAAGATTTTCGCTCCTATGCGGTGGACGTATCGTATTCCGATGTAGAAGATCCGCTCACGCGTCGTGATGATCTCTGGTACATTGTGCAGCCATCTAAGTCTTCTGAGGCTATCGCAAAGAGTTTTGCGCAACGTGATGGGCAATCATTCTTTGCCACCACAGGAGTGACATGGGGATATGCCGTTTTCCGCTTCTGGAACTCTGACAGAGCCGCGCTTCAAGTCTTTTTGAAGGCCGAAAAATGAGTATCTTTATGGAACGGTGATCAGATCGTCGCCGATACGCCGGTCTAAGCGGACGGCACCGTCGCCTGGGACGAGGCGGAGGCGTGGATCTACGAGCCCGGCAGCTTCATCCCGGTGGCCAAGGTGGCGGGGGAGGCGCTTTGGTATGTGACGACCGACCATCTGGGGACGCCGCGCGAGCTCTTCTCCGAGGACGGCCAAACGGTGGTCTGGCGCGCCGATCCCGGGCTTTGGGGCCGGGTGGAGCCGGATGTGCCGGTGGCCAACGACGACCGGCCGCCTGCCTTGTGTGCAATCCGGTTCCAGGGACAGTGGGAGGACGAGGAGAGCGGGCTGCATTATAATCGGTTCCGCTACTACGACCCGGAGGCGACACAGTACCTGTCGCCCGATCCCATCGGGCTGGCGGGCGGGGTGCGGCCTCAGGGCTATGTGGCGGACCCGAACGGGTGGGTCGATCCGTTGGGGTTGGCGGCATGTCCAAAGATCCGGGATATAGATCATCAGCTAAGCACCAGAAAACGTGCCTCAGTAAGAGCAAAGAATAGAGCCGAGGCGGAGGAGATTCTCCGGCACTATACTACTGGCCCTGATCAGCCCGGGGCTTGGAAAAATACAACTGATACGGATTATGATATGCGAGGAAGTCAATTACTTCCCAGCGAGACTGGTGTCGACCGCGGGCCTAAAGGTCGTAATGGAACCTATCATTGGGATGAATACAATCCAAATGCAGCTAAGGGAGATCATGCTGCCGAAGGTTCTCACCTTCAGATTCATGGTTGGGATGGTAAGATTATTCGAGTATTTTATGACTAGTGATCTGAAGTCGACTAAGTTAAACGCAATACCTCTTTTGTCTAAGTCTCAGAGGTATCTGGAGATCTATGATAGTAGAACTGATTGCTATATTGTTATTACGATAAATGAGTTTTCCGTTGAGGCTATCACGGTCCTTCAGGAACGTGGCTTTGAGGATGATGAACGAGTTAGGGCTCTAAAGGGGTTTGAGGATGTCGGAGACAGCTCTTGGATTTTCCGTGTGGAGAAATATTCAGTCAAGGCTAAGAATATTAGGCGGGACTTTGAGTGGAACGTGGCGGATTTTGCTGAAGGGTATGAAGTATTTTGGGTTTCTAATCTCTTCCACTTATCTAAATTATTGAAGAGTACATACGATAAGGGGATAAGGGATCTTGTTTCGGCAGAGGATTTATTTGTTCCAATAGGTTAGCTGTAGTTCGCGCATCTTTGCATTGGTTGAGTAATGCGGAAGAAATATGGTTTCAGTTTATACAGGTTCGATCAAGTTTTAATTGAATTGAATGTTCGCTTGGAATCATGCAGAGGCGTGGATCTACGAGCCGGGCAGCTTCATTCCGGTGGCCAAGGTCTCGGGAGAAGAGCTGTGGTACGTGACGACCGACCATCTGGGCACGCCGCGGGAGCTCTTTTCGGAGGATGGCCAGCGGGTGGTGTGGCGCGCGGATCCCGGGCTCTGGGGCCGTGTGGAGCCGGACGTGCCGGTGGCCAACGACGACCGGCCGCCTGCCTCGTGTGCAATCCGGTTCCAGGGACAGTGGGAGGACGAAGAGAGCGGGCTTCATTACAACCGGTTCCGCTACTACGATCCGGAGGCGACACAGTATCTGTCGCCCGATCCCATCGGGCTGGCGGGCGGGGTGCGGCCTCAGGGATATGTGGCGGACCCGAACGGGTGGGTCGATCCGTTGGGGTTGGCGGGGTGTCCGCGAAGACTTGCTGGAAGGGTCATTGATCGAGCTCGAAAGGGCAAAGTTCGGCGAGCTCCCGATTACCATGGTCGGTTGCCCGACAATGTAGAGGCAAACATCTTGTCTAATCCGGATGGCGTCTATACCGCTGACAATGGGAACTTAATGTTCCACAAAGGTGAAAACGTCGTGATTACTCATGGTAATGACTCAGGCTCGATCAAGGGGCAGGTTCTTACAAGCTACGGCCCTGATGGACCTCGAGGAGACAGCGGTGCTGCCATCTTTGGCGGATCTCCAACTGACCCGGGTATGCCTGTAACGGCAGATATGATCACAAACGGCGAAATACCTAGACCCGATGGGACAACTTTTCCGCCAGCTACTCCGATAGACGGGTTATGACCTTTGAGATTGCAAAAGATGTTCCGATAGCGGCGACCGTTCGAAGCAATTCGCTTGTACCATATCTTTGTATTGATAAAAATGGACTATATCTGTCTTCGTGGCCAGTTTCGAGCTTAGCTGACTCTTGCGTGGGAACTATAGGGTCTGAGACCTACTTGACTGATGCATCGGATTATTTTCGATTTGATGATGGCGATTTTTTTCTCAAATTTTTTCAGCTCCATATCCCGGAGAGGCTAGGCCAAGTCCAAGTTGACCTAGATGATTCAACTGCTCAGTCGAACGCAAGTATTTTTTTAGAACATAGGGTAACTGGGTTTCAGGTCCGTCCGCCCAATCGTCTTTCTCTCTTTGGAGAGAAATCCTTGCTTGCTGTTTCTGATGGTGTCGAAAATAATAGAGTTTTTATGATTAATGTATCTGAAAGGCTATCTCTTGCTTTCTGCGAAGGACTTTATGTCGGCTGGCTTTTGAAAGATTACTTGTCTGCTCTCTCTGTAGACAATGATATATGCTCGAACCTAAACCCAAAGCCTGAGGATTATGATTTACTATATAAGTATTTTTCGATATTTACGACCGAGTTTTTTGATTTTTCGGAAGAAAAAATGGGAGTCGATATGAGAAATTTTTTATTGAATCTTGATGAATTTAATGTATCAGATATGGTCTATCGAGCGATGAAGCAGAGGGTTTCTTGGCTACAGGAGGAATTTCTTTAGGCTTTACGTTCATCATAATTGCTCCGTTTTTTACAAGCTATAATATGAAGCTGTAGGCTCTCTGTCGGAGATGGTTGCTTTCATTTCTTTGACCTGGCTCAAAGCCTTGAAGAGGCGAATTAGGGCCAATTGTAACAAGATCGGTTTTATTGTTGTGGTCGCTAGGTAAGACCGGAGTCCATCTCTGCCCACGCCGGCTAGCAGATGGCGCTCGGCAGTAGAGCCATGTCGCCGGTGCGAACGAGCGGATCTACCGTAAGGACCAGCGGTTTGCCATAGCGCCGATCCCGGCCTTTGGGGGGTAAGGCCGAGCCGGAGCTACGGGCGGCCAATGACGACCACCCGGCTGCCTCTTGTCCGATCCGCTTCAGCGGCAGTGGGAGAACGAGGAGAGTGGGCTTTATCACAACCAGTTCCAATGTTACGTCAGGCGACAAAGTATCTGTGGCCCGATCTAATTGAACTGGTGACGGGTCCAATCGGACGAACACGAAAGCCTGAAGCTAAAGGTCGATCATCTGGATGGGGTCGATTTGCTCAGATGTTGAAATTTGAAATTAGCGAGATCAGTCGGCTGCTTTTAGAGCCGAAGTCTTGATGTGCTGACTGCGTTTCAGACGAACGGTCTTTCTTCTATCTTTGCAAAGCCGGTTTGCCTATTCATCATCTTCCCAAGAAGGTCTGAGAGAAAACCCTAAGGTTCGCGCTTCAGGAGGCGGCTCACGTTTTGCGCAGGGACCTGGACGAGGTTGATCAGGAAGTTTCCCAGACGCCATCTTGCGGAGGACTTGATCAATTTCTGTGTGTATTCAGAAGCCTGTCGTACCTCGTGCGAATGATCCCGACGTTCAGGCTCCTTTTTGAGTGCGCGTTTGTTCGCTCTTTTAAGCTCTTCTAGTGCTCTTTGCTTTTCGACGTTGAGGGCCTTCATTTCGCTATGGCGTATGGACAGTGCGTCTCTTTCGGCCATGACGGCGCGGTAGGCCTCGCGGGACCATTCGCCGCTATCGTCCGGGCCGAGATAGCTGGCGGGGTTTGCGTTTTGATCATTCGGCTCGTCTTGGGCGCTCTTGGTCATTCTTTGGTCCACTTCTGGAGGCCAGCTGGGTTATGCGCTGGCAAGGAGCTTGAGGTATCTCTTTCGGGCAATGAAGTTTTTCCTGCTCGTTCGCCAGACCGCTGGCGCGTCTTGAGTTTCAAATGACGAGATGAGCGCTTGGCTCAGGTCGAGCTCCGAATAAAGCTCCGGGCGCGATTTGCCGGTCTTTTCGAGAGCCTCGTCTGCGATCTGCAGATAGGTCCGGAAGGACCAATCGATCTTGCGGGCTTCATAGGTGTGATGGGTCAGTGTTTGCGCCATGGTCTGCATCAGGCCCTCTTTGTCGAGGGGGATGAGCCAGTTTTGAGGGCGACTGGGGCACCAGATGGGCAGGCGCTGTTCTTGTGCGAGGCGGCTGAAGACAAGATCAACCTGCACGTCCGGCTCGAACCGCGAGAAGGTGCAATCGAGGGTCGATTGGTGAAAGGCGAATGTTCCGCTGCCTGCAAGATTGATCAGTTGGGTCTTGCCGAGAGCCTCATAGCTCGTGAAGACGGCTGCTCTGTCGTAATACCATTCCGGCTCCGGGGGCAGGATGCAGCCATGCACGGCAACGCAGCATCTGTTCTGGCAGAGGTCAAAGATCTTCTGGAGCCTCGCGACATAGTCCGGCGGATAGATGAAGTCGTCGTCAAGCGTGAAGATCAGGCAGTCGCTCGCGTACCGGGTCGGATAGACCTTTCCGTTGGCCGAGATGTTCCCCTTGTGATGGGCGGCATCGAGGATCGTGACATTCGCAAAGGCCGTCAGGTCCGGAAGGCCGTCCAGTGTGTTGTTCACATAGATGAAAAGGTGATCGACCTGGTCCGCAATCGAGCGGACAGACCGTTCAAGGATATCGAACCGGCCGGGATACGTCGCCATGCAGGCAACGGTTGCGTTTTCAAACCGGGGAACTGTCTGCGGATCCATTGAGCACCTTATGGATATTTCCTGACCCCAGTTCTGATAGGCGTCTCGGTCCGTTTTGCAGGTCGGGCATCTTCCAGGTGTGGAACCGCTCGTCCGCGTTGCGGAAGACGGTCAGGGAACTGCTGTCGAAACTTATGACGCGGTAGCCTTCGTCATGTGCGGTTTCGACCCAGCTCGAATCCGCTGCATTGCGAAACCTGTCCGAGAATTCGGGGGACGGAGCGGCCTTGTCGCCGGAAAGTGTCGCGCCCGAGAGGTAGTTGCCGGCGCGGGCCAGCCTGAAACAGCGCCTTGCCAGAAAATCGCGCGCGAGAGACTGTTTGGGGCCATCGAAGTAGAAGTAAACGGCTTGGCGGCCAAGACAGTCCGCTTGCGTGGCGCGAAAATAGGCCCGCAGATCTGCGAGATAGGTATCGATGTAGAAATCGTCATCGTCCATCTTTGTCCAGTACCGACCGGTCGCTTCTGCGATGGCCGCATTGAGACATTGACCGACCGTGCAGTTGGGCGGGAGCTGGAACACATGCTCGTTTTCAGCGAGCGGCGGGAGATCCTCGGGTTTAGTGCTCATGTTGAGCACGATGATGAGTTCTTTGCGAGCGGCGGTCTGTCTTCGAAACGCCTCGATGCAGGAGGCGACGAGTTGGGGCCGTTTCGAGACGATGATCGCGGTCATGAGTGGGGTGTCGTGATCGGGACCGAACGGGTCCTCACCAAGAAGGGCGGTCCGGTCTTCGCTTTTCCAGACGTGATCCTCGCAGACCTTCCGGAAAAGAGAGCGCCAGCGGTCTTCCCAATGCCATTGCACCCGGTAGATCCGCTGAAGCTCCTGAAGCTCGCTGATGTCGTAGACCTGCTCGAGGCTGTCGATGATCGGGTGATCGAGGGATGTCGCGCCGAAGAGGATCGGGATACTGCCGCAGGAGATAGCATCGAGGAGAAGGGCGAGGAGTTGCTCGTTAGATCGCAGAGAGGATCCCGGCACCAGAACGAGGCGGCTTTCCTGCATCAGCTTTGTCATGCGGGTGTGGTAGAGGGCGCGGGCGGCGTGGAAGGGCGCCTCTGGTAGGCGCTCTTTCAGGGGACGGGCGACGAAATCATAGTGATATTCGGTAAAAAGCGTGTCGTAGGAGGTCTGATCCTGAAGAAAGCCCGCGAATTCGGGATCATTGAAGACATCCGAAGCGGTGGGGACAAGCAGCCTAAGATCCGCATCCGTTCCGCGAAGGGCTGGGTTTGCCGCAGGCTCTGTCGCGGGTCTGATGAAGGTGGGTTTGATGCCGAAGAGGTCGGTGCCGGACCAGTCCTTCTCGACGCCTTCGATAATGACGGTATCGGCTATCTTTGCAAAATCCCGCCAAAGATAGAACTCCATCGGTCCGGACGTGACGAAAAGACAGATCGGGACGCCCTGCGCCTTGGCTGAGGCGCAAAGGGCCTGCCCCTTTGGCGTGAGCGTGCCGGAGAGGGTGGAGAGCTGATGTCGCCATTCACCGCAGAGCGGTTCGGTCGTCGTTTCGATGATGAGACGGTCAAATCCGGCGAGGCCAAGCTGCTGTTCGAATTCGGCTTCGCGAATGAGATAGAGATCTGCGAGACAGGACAGGCGCGCGAAGCCGCGGTCGGATCCGACAAAGCTGATGGCCAGCCTTTTGCGGGTTTGAGCCCCAAGTCGTTTGCGTCTTTGACCGGCGTCTTCAGCCTCCCCGTCCACGAGCCCGTCGAGCCTACTGAGGACGGGCTCCCAGTCTCCGGCCGGTTTGAACTGATCGACGATGGCCGTCATCTGATTGACGGGAATCCGGATGATATCGGTCAAGCTGTCGGCTTTTTCGGGTGGGACCGAGGCGATGTCTTGGACGAATGTCTGCCTGAACCGAGACGACGTCCGGACGGAGTTAATGACTTGCTGGCCGTCCTTGATCCAGTTGACGGCCATCGGATTGCAGTCGAGAAAATCGATCTGATCTTGCGGCCACTCAACTATAAGGTGTGCATATACGGCTCGGGGTGGCGGAATGAAGTATCTGCAGCACAACCCCGCAGCCCGGTGGTGATCCGAGCCATCGAAGCCGGCAAGAACCTCGATCTTCAGGGGGTCGAGATCTGGGATCTGAAGATGGCCCCCGCAGGTCTGAAGCTGGATTTCCTGTCCTTTGGCATCGGTGAACAAGATCTTTGCGCCTGCATAGACGAGATCCTGACCGGCGGCTTTCTGCCGATCGATCAGGCGCAGACGAAGCTCGTGGGGGCGGCCTGGCGTGACATCGAATGTATGATGAAACCAAGGCTGACCTGCATCTTCGGCCGCCAGGGCTACACTAAAGTCTGTCTTCTGGTCCATAACGTCACCTATCGTGCGAGATGCGGGCTTTCAACCATGCCGCTAGAGTCTGACTTGACCGCCAGGTCTGTTCATCGCGCGGCACCGGGGATCCGGTACGGCCCTGGTGCAACACATCTCAAGGCTTTTGCTTCTGGACGCATCGAAGTAGAGGATCAACGATAATTTGGTGAAGCGGGGCGCATCGGGCATCGATGCAAGGCAGCATGAAGAATATTGAAGACTACTTTAGAGACAAGAAAGTCATTGTAACCGGAGGTGTCGGCTCTGTCGGGCGGGAGGTTGTCCGGCAGCTTTTGCGGTTCGACGTGGCGCTCGTGCGGGTTGTCGATAACAACGAAAGCGGCCTTTTCGATATGGAAGGCATCTATGCAGGCGAGCCGCGGATCGAGTTCTTCCATTGCGATATCTGCGACGAGCGCGAAATGCAGCGGACGTTCTCGAATATGGATCTGTGCTTTCATGCGGCGGCGCTGAAACATGTCCCCTCCTGCGAGCGCAGTCCGTTTTCCGCCATCAACGTCAACATTCTGGGCTGCGAGATCGTGGGGCGCGTGGCGCTGGCCAATGGGCTTGAGAAGGTGATCTTCACCTCGTCCGACAAGGCGGTGAACCCGACCAACGTGATGGGCACTTCCAAGCTGATGGGCGAGCGGCTGTTTACGGCGATGAATTTTCTGCGCAATTCCGAGAGCCGGACGGCCTTTGCCTGTACCCGGTTCGGGAACGTTCTGGGCTCGCGCGGGTCGGTGGTTCCGCTGTTCAGTCATCAGATCGAGGCGGGCGGGCCGGTGACCGTGACCGACGAGCGGATGACGCGGTTCGTCATGACGATGGAGCAATCGGCCGATCTGGTGATCGAGAGCATGGCGCTGGCCAAGGGCGGCGAGGTGTTCATCACCAAGATGCCGGTTCTGAAGATCACCGATCTGGCGCAGTCGATGATTGATCTTTTGGCCCCCGTCACCGATCGAGAGCCCGGCGATATCAAGATCACGTTCACTCAGCCGCGCCCGGGCGAAAAGCTGTGGGAAGAGCTGAGCACCGACGAGGAAAGCGGGCGGCTTCTGGAAAGCGAGAAGTTTCTGATCGTCCTTCCGGCGGGTCATACCGAGGAGCAGCGCAAGCAATATGTCTATGAGGATATGCAGCTTGCGCCGTCGGACCGGGTCTATCATTCGGACCGGGAGGCGGTGATGAGCCAGGATGAGATCCGGGATCTGCTGGGCGAGCCCGATGTCCTTCCCTCCCATCTCAGAGCGTCCCTGACATAGCGGACTGAAAGGAAATCCCTTGCGCGTACTTATCCTAGGCGGAGACGGCTATATCGGATGGCCGACGGCGATGAAGCTGTCTGCGGCGGGCCACGAGGTTTTGGTCACCGACAATTACATGCGGCGCAATCTGATGCGCGAGACTGACAGCGAGGCGCTTTTCGAGGTGCCGAACCTGCATGAGCGGGCGCGGATCTGGGAGGAGAGTTCGGGCAAGACGGTCGGGGTCGAGATCGGCGACTTGGATGACTGGGATTTCATCTCGGGCGTCTTTGAGAGCTTCAAACCCGAGACGATCATCCACTATGCCGAGCAACCCTCGGCCCCCTATTCGATGATCGACCGGCGGGCGGCGGATCTGACGCTGCGCAACAATCTGGGGGTCACGTTCAACGTCATTCAGGCGATGAATGCCTACACCCCCGATGCGCATCTGGTGAAGCTGGGGACGATGGGCGAATACGGAACGCCCAATATCGACATCGAGGAAGGCTGGATCGAGATCGACCACAAGGGACGCAAGGACAAGTTCCTCTTCCCGCGCGCGGCCGGATCGCTTTATCACACGACCAAGGTGCTCGATACGGATCTGCTGTGGTTTTATGTGCGGGTCTGGGGGCTTCGCGTCACCGATCTGATGCAGGGGCCGGTTTACGGGCTGGCGACGAATGAAAGCGGCGAGGATGCGCGGCTTTACTCGTTCCTGAACTATGACGAGATCTTTGGCACGGTGCTGAACCGGTTCATGGTGCAGGCGGTGGCGGGCTATCCGCTGACGGTCTACGGCAAGGGCGGGCAGACGCGGGGCTATCTGCATCTGCGCGATGCGCTGCAATGCGTTCAACTGGCCGTGGAGACGCCCGCCGACCCGGGCGAGCTGCGGATCTTCAACCAGTTCGTGGAAACGTTTAGCGTCAACGATCTGGCGGACCGGGTGCAGGCCTCGGGCCAGCGGTTGGGCTATGACGTCAAGATCGAGAACCTGCCCAATCCGCGCAAGGAGATGGAAGAGCACCATTACAACCCGACCCATACCGGGCTGCTGGATCTGGGGCTGGAGCCGAATTTCCTGGATGAGGTCGAGATGGATGCGATGGTATCGCTGATCGCGCGCTACAAGGATAACATCGTGACCGACCGGATTTTCCGGGGTGTGAAGTGGAAGAAGTAAGCCGCCTGTTCTGACGGGAAAAGAAAAAGCGGGGGCCGTCCCAAGGATCGACATCCCGCGCGCGTCAAACGGATGTGATGCGAATGGAAACCGCTGACGAGGATTTGGCCTGCGCCGCGGGTCTGGGAGATCGCGAGGCGTTCGCGCTGCTGCTCGAGCGGCATTACGATATGATCTTCGGGCTGATCCTGCGTCTGACCGGGCATCGTCACGTGGCCGAAGATCTGGCCCAGGATATCTGCATCGGTCTGGCCGGAAAGCTTTCGGGATTCGAGAAGCGGGCGCGGTTTCGCACATGGCTCTACCGGGTCGTCGTCAATGCGGTGCATGACTGGCGCAGGCGCGAGACGAGCCGGTCCAGGGCGAGTGCGGGGTGGGGCGACTGGGAGATCGCCCGGCAGGCCGAGATGTCCGAAGCGGAGGCCAGCAAGGCGTGGCTGGCCGAGACGATGTCGCATTTGCCCGAGGATCTGCGCGATACGGTGGCCCTGATCCTGGGCGAAGAACTGACGCAGGCGGCGGCGGCGGAGGTTCTGGGGATATCGGAAGGCACGGTCGCCTGGCGGATGAGTGAAGTGAAACGGCGACTGCGGGCTGTGGCGGTCGCGGAGGATCTGGCATGAGTGACGATTTCGAGCATCTCAAATCCGCGTTGCAGAGGACCTCTGGCAAGCCGGGGGCCGAGGCCAAAGGCGCTGCGATGCGTCTGGCCATGGAAGAATTCGACCGGCTCCAAGAATCTCAGACCGAGGCGCGTCTCAACTCTGACCGTCCGCAAGGTGCGGCGGGACAGACAGGGATAATGCACATGGTTTCAAACTTTCTCTCTTCGCGCGCGGCGCTGGCTGCGACCGGATCGATTGCGGCTTTGACGATTGGCGTCGTTGTGGTGACGCCTCTGATGACCGATCCGTCCTTGACCGGCCCCGACAGGCTGACGGGGGAGGTCGAACTGACGCCTTCTGTGGATTTGGGGGGGAGTGCTGAGATCTCTTCTGCGCCCGCTCCGGTTCCGACCGTTCCTGTCGCGCCTGAACCTGTGACGCCGGAGCCGTCTGCGACTCCCGCTGAGCCTCCGGCGCCCCTAGTGGCCGAGGAGACCGCGCGAGATGATGAGATGTCCGCGACGACGTCGGTCGCCCCCGAGATGCTCGTGGAAGATGTCGAGATCGCGCCATCCGTGGCGCCGGTCTCACCGCAGCGGATGATCACTCGTGCGCCGTCCCAGCAAGAGTTCGGCGGTACGACGAGCGTGGAACGGATGATTATACGGCGCGGCGCTGAGACGGAGCTCACCGTCGCGCCGTGGATCGCGCCCCGGTCGGCGGAGGCGTTCCCACAGTTCGATGCGTCCTCGCTCAAGACTGTCGCGAGCGAACCTGTCTCCACCTTTTCGGTCGAGGTCGATACGGCGAGCTATGGGATTGTCCGGTCCTCGCTGATGGCGGGAGTTCTGCCGCCCGAGGGCGCGGTGCGGCTTGAGGAGATGATCAACTATTTCCCCTACGACTATCCTGCTCCGAGTGCGGGCGAGGCGCCGTTCCGGCCGTTGGTGACGGTGCTGGAGACGCCGTGGAACGAGGGCACGCAGCTTGTCCATATCGGGCTTCAGGGGCAGATCCTGGAGGCCGATGCGCGCCCGCCTCTGAACCTTGTCCTGCTGGTCGATACATCGGGATCCATGGCTCAGCCGAACAAGCTGCCGCTGCTCAAGCAGGCGTTGCCGTTGATGCTGGACCGGCTGCGGCCGGAGGACGAAATCGCGATCGTGGCCTATGCGGGCAATGCGGGTGTCGTGCTCGAGCCGACACGGGCCGAAGCGCGGGCACAGATCCTGACGGCGCTGGACGGGCTTCAGCCGCGCGGCGGCACGGCGGGGCAGGCCGGATTGGAGCAGGCCTATGCGCTGGCGGCGCAGATGTCTGAGAAGGGCGATGTCTCCCGGATCCTTTTGGCGACCGATGGTGACTTCAACGTCGGGCCGAGCGATCCGGGCGCGCTGGCGCGCTATGTCGGCGAGCGGCGCGGCGAGGGCACGTATCTGTCGGTGCTGGGCTTCGGGCGCGGCAATCTGGACGATGCGACGATGCAGGCGCTGGCGCAGAACGGAAACGGGACGGCGGCCTATATCGATACGGTGGCCGAAGCGCAGAAGGTGCTCGTCGAGCAACTGACGGGCGCTCTCTTTCCCATCGCGGATGATGTGAAGGTGCAGGTCGAGTTCAATCCGGCGGTCGTGCAGGAATACCGGCTGCTGGGCTATGAGACGCGCGGGCTGGCGCGGCAAGACTTCAACAACGACGCCGTCGATGCCGGAGAGATCGGGTCGGGTCATACGGTGACGGCGATCTACGAGGTGACGCCGGTGGGCAGCCCGGCTATCCGCAATGAGCCGCTGCGGTATGGGGCCGAAGAGAGCGCCGAGACGGTGGTGTCGGGGCCGCGGGATGAGCTGGGATATCTCAAGCTGCGCTACAAGGCGCCGGGCGCGGCGCAGAGCGCGCTGCTGGAGATGCCGATCCCGGCGGCACCGCAGGAGGCGAGCGAGGATGTGCGCTTTGCCGTTGCGATTGCCGGGTTCGGGCAGCTTCTGACGGAGGCGCGCTATCTCGGCGATTGGGGCTGGGAAGAGGCGATTGCGCTGGCGCAGGGCGCGCGGGGCGAGGATCCGTTCGGGTATCGGGCCGAAGCGGTCAGGCTGATGAGGATCGGGCAGAGCCTTTCCGACGCTCGCTAGGCAAGCTCGGTCTCGGCGGGCAGGATCTGATAGGGTTCCTGCTCGTCGTGATAGGGGCAGGCGACCACGTGCTGAGGGCGGATCTCGACCAGCGGGGGACGCTCTTCGGCGCAGGCGGGTCGGGCGATTGGGCAGCGCGTACGGAAGACGCAGCCTGAAGGCGGATCGAGGGGAGAAGGCAGCTCGCCCTCGAGCACGGGGCGGTGACGGGCCTTTTCGCGCACCGGATCGGGGATCGGCGCGGAGGCGATGAGGGCGCGGGTATAGGGATGATGGGGATGGCGGACGATGGCGCGGGCATCCGCACGCTCCATCTGGCGGCCCAGATACATCACTAGTGTCCGGTCCGAGATATGTTTCACGACGCTGAGGTCATGGGCGATGAAGATCATCGACAGCCCCATCTCGCGCTGGATCCGTTTGAGCAGATTGACCACCTGCGCCTGCACGCTGACATCGAGGGCCGAGACAGGCTCGTCGCAGACGATGAGCCGGGGCGACAGGATCAGCGCGCGGGCGATGCCGATCCGCTGGCACTGGCCGCCGGAAAATTCGTGCGGATAGCGGTTGAGCAGGTTGGGCAGAAGACCGACCCTCTCCATCATCTCGCCGACCTTGGTGCGGGCCTCTTTCTTCGACGTCTGCGGATAGTGGGTCAGGAGCGGCTCGGCGATGATCTCTCCCACCGGCATCCGGGGATTGAGCGCGGCGAGCGGATCCTGAAAGATCATCTGGGTCTCGCGCCGGTGGGCGCGCCGGTCGCGGGGCGACATCTTGGTCAGGTCAGTATCTTCCCAGATCACCTCTCCGGAGGCGGCGGGCACCGTTCCGATGATGGCACGGGCCAGCGTGGATTTGCCCGAGCCGCTTTCGCCGACGATGCCCAATGTCTCGCCGGCCGCAAGATCGAAGGAGACGTCGGTGACGGCCTGCAGCTTGTTCGGTTTGGTCCAGGGCCAGGCGCCGCGGGGCATGACGTCGAAGGTGACGGAGAGGTTGCGAACGGACAGAAGGGTCATGCGGCGACCTCCGCGACATCGGCGTGGCATGCGCGGCGAAGCTGGCCTTCGAGGCGAAGCTCTGGCTGGGTTGTCGAACATCGGGGTTTGGAGAATCCGCAGCGCGGGCAGAACGGGCAGCCTGCGGGCAGGCGGGACATGTCGGGGGGCTCGCCCGGGATCGTCTCAAGCTCGTCCTGATCGATATCGAGGCGCGGGACGGCCTTGAGGAGGCCAAGCGTGTAGGGATGGGTCGGCTTGGCAAAAAGAGCGTCGGTCGGGCCCTGCTCCATGACCCGGCCGCCATAAAGGACGATCGTGCGCTCGCAGGCGTCGGCGACGATGCCGAGATCGTGGGTGATCAGGATCAGGGCAGTGCCGAACTCCTTCTGGATCTCACCGAGCAGCGTCATGATCTGGGCCTGCACGGTCACGTCGAGGGCCGTCGTCGGCTCGTCGGCGATCAGAAGGCGCGGGCGGCAGAGAAGCGAGATGGCGATCATGATGCGTTGGCGCATGCCGCCCGAAAATTCGTGTGGATACATGTTCAGCCGCCCGGCGGCATCGGGAATGCGGACGGCGTCGAGCATCTGGATGCTTTCGGCATCGGCCTCTTTGCTGGACATCCCCTTGTGCAGCGTCAGCACCTCGCGCATCTGCGCGCCGATCTTGAGATAGGGATTGAGCGAGGTCATCGGATCCTGAAAGATCATCGCGATCTGTTCGGCCCGGATCCGGTTGAGCTTTCGCTCTGGCAAGCCGAGGGTTTCGGAGCCGTCGAGCTTGACCGATCCGGTGGCGCGTCCGTTCTTGGCCAGAAGTCCCATGACGGCAAAGGCGCTTTGGCTTTTGCCCGATCCGCTTTCGCCTACGATGGCGAGGGATTCCCCTTCATTGATCTTGAGCGACAGGCCGTTGACCGCATGCACGTCGCCATCGGCCGTGTCGAAGGTCACTCCGAGGTTGTCGATATCCAGAAGCGTCATCGGTCAGCGATCCTTGGGGTCGAGGGCGTCGCGCAGACCATCGCCAATAAAGAACAGGGCAAAGAGCGTGACGACAAAAAAGGCGAGCGGGAAGTAAAGCTTCCACGGCGCCGTGCGCATGTGGTCGGTCCCGGAGTTGATGAGCGCGCCCCAGCTTGTCGCGGGTTCCTGCACGCCGAGGCCCAGAAAGCTGATGAAGCTTTCGAAGATGATCATCGACGGCACAAGAAGCGTGGCATAGACGATCACGACACCCAGAAGGTTGGGCACGATATGCCTAAAGATGATGACGCGGGTCTTCACGCCCGTGGCGATGGCGGCCTCGACAAATTCCTTGTTCTTGATGCTGAGCGTCTGGCCGCGGACGATCCGGGCCATGTCGAGCCAGGAGATCAGCCCGATCCCGACAAAGAGCATGAACATAGACCGCCCGAAGACGACGAGGAGCAGGATCAGCACGAACATGTAGGGGATCGACATCATCACATCGACGATGCGCATCATGATCTGGTCGGTCTTGCCGCCGATATAGCCCGCGACGGCCCCATAGATCGTGCCGACCACCACGGAGACGAGCGCGCCGATCACGCCGATCATGAGCGAGATACGCGTGCCCTGAACGGTGCGGGCAAAGATATCGCGACCCGTTTCATCGACGCCGAAGTAATGGCCGTTCTCGATCGAGGGGCCACCGATGGTTTCGAACTGGCCGAGCATGGACCAGTCGATTTCCTCGTTCGACCATTGCGCGAAGTACTGGCCGAATGCGGCGAAGAGCACCACGAAGATGAGGATCGGCATGGAGACGAGGGCCGCGCGGTTTTGAAAGAACCTGTTGCGCGCATCCTGCCAGAGCGAGCGGCCCTTGAGTTCGGCGGCCGGCGTCTGGGGATCGAGGTCGAGGGTCGTCATGGGCGTCTCCTCAATACCGGATTTTCGGGTCGATCCACGCGTAGAGGACATCGACCACGAGGTTGAAGAAGATCGTAAGCGCACCGACGAGGATCGTGATCCCCATGATGACCGAATAGTCGCGGGCCAGCGCGGAGTTGACGAAGAACTGACCGATCCCGCCGGTCGAGAAGATCACGTCGATGACCACCGAGCCGGTGATCATGCCGACGAAGGCGGGGCCGAGATACGAGATCACTGGCAAAAGCGCAGGCTTGAGCGCGTGCCGAAAGATCACGCGGCGCATCGGCAGGCCCTTGGCCCTCGCGGTGCGGATGAAGCCCGCATTGAGCACTTCAAGCATCGAGGATCGGGTCAGCCGTGCGATCGAGGCCATATAGGAGGTCGAGAGGGCGATGACCGGCATGATGACGTATTGGGCCTGCCCGCCGCGCCAGCCCCCGCCTGGCAGCCAGTCGAGCCAGAGCGTGAAGATCAGCACCAGGATCGGCGCCATGACGAAGTTCGGCAGGACCTGCGCGCCGATCGAGATGCCGACGGCCAGATAGTCGAGCCATGAATTGTGATAGATCGCGGCCGCGATCCCGAGGGCTCCGCCGACGAGGACGGCGACGATGAACGCATAGGTTCCGTAGGTGAGCGTGACGGGAAAGCCCTGGGCGATTATGTCGTTCACGCTGCGGTTGGTATAGGTGAAGGAGGGGCCGAAGTCGAACTGGGTGACGACATTCCAGATATAGATACCCATCCGCTCGATCATCGGGCGGTCCAGCCCGTATTTCGCCTCGAGATTGGCGAGCACCGCGGGCGGTACGCCGCGTTCAGTATCGAAGGGGCTGCCGGGGGCGGCCTCCATCAGGATGAAGGAAAAGATGATCAACAAAAGCAGCGTCGGGATCGCCACAGCAAGGCGTCGGAGGATGTAGGTCAGCATGGCACCCCTCCATCAAGGTGGGCTTGGGCTATGCGATAGCGATTTGAGATTAGGCCCCGGCATGCTTGCGCGGGAGAAAGGCAGAGGCCCCGGCACAAGGCCGGGGCGCACTGGGAGAAGCGGATCACTCTTCCGCGACGCGGTAGAAGTCCTTTACGTACCAGTTGTTTTCGGCGTTGTTATAAGGCCAGCCCTTGATCGTACTGTCGAGCAGGAAGGTGTTGGCGTAGTGGTAGATCGGAAGGATCCCCATATCGGCCGACAGGATCTGTTCGATCTCGGCGTAGCCTGCATTGGGATCATCCGAGGTCAGAACCGTGTCCAGGATCGTGTCGATCTCGGGGTTGGAATACTTGCCATCGTTGTTCTCGTGGTCGGTGCGAAGGATCTTGGTGAAGGTCGAGCCTTCGTTGTAGTCGGCGCACCAGCCTGAGCGGGCGAGGTCGAAGTTTCCGGCCTTCCGCAGGTCAAGATAGGTCGACCATTCGTAGTTGGTGAGTGAGATATCAACGCCCAGCTTTTGCTTCCACATCTGGCTGATGACGGTCGCGATCTGCTTGTGGCTTTCGGAGGTGTTGTAGATCAGTTCGAACTCAAGCGCTTCGCCGTCCGGACCGAACCCTGCAGCGGCCATGAGTTCTGCCGCTTCGGCATCCCGTTCGGCCTGGGTCATGCTGGCATAGTCGATTTCGGGCACTTCGAAACCCGCTGTGTCCGCATGAATGAAGTTATAGGCCGGAAGTTGGCCGCCCTGGAGGATCTGATTGACGATGACGTCCCGGTCGACAGCCAGGCTGAGGGCGCGACGCACGTCCGGGTTCTGCAGCGCCGGATGGGCATCGGGCCGCTGGTTGAACTGGTAGTAGTAAGAGCAGAGCCGCGAGATCGAGGCCGCCTCGTCCGGATACTGCTCTTGCAGGCGCGGGAAGGCCCCGGCGGGCAGAGGTTCGAGATGGTCATATTCGTCGGCCTCCCAGCGGGTGAGAGCCTGGTTCACGTCATTGATGATAAGACCGGTGATCTCTTCGATTATGACGCTGTCCGCGTCCCAGTATTCGGGATTCTTGCTGGCGGACCAGAATTCGTTGAGGGCGACTTCCTCGAGGCGGTAGGCGCCGTTCGACACCATATTGGCCGGATCGGTCCAGTTGTCGCCATGCTCTTCGACGGTGGCCTGATGGACCGGCATGAATGTCGCGTAGGTGACGATCGAGGGAAAGAACGGGAGCGGCTGGGTGAGGTTCACCTCGATCGTGTAGTCGTCGACAGCAGTTGCGCCCAGCGTGGACGGATCGGCCTCTCCGGCGAGGATCTCGGCCGCGTTTTCGATCGAGGATAGCTCGATATACCAGGCATATGGTGATGCGGTCTCTGGGTTCACGGCCCGCTGCCAGGAATAGATGAAGTCATTGGCCGTGACCGGATCGCCGTTGGACCATCGGGCATCCTGACGCAACGTGAAGGTCCACTTGGTGTAGTCCTCGTTCTCCCAGCTTTCGGCGACGCCGGGGATGATGTTGCCGTCGGCATCCTGGCTCACGAGCGCTTCGAAGAGCTGGCGGATGGCGTGAAAGCCAGCGGTCTCTTCGTTCAGGGCGGGATCGAGCGTCGGGAACTGGTCCAGCAGCCGGTAGCTGAACGTCTGGTTCTCGGCCAGCGCTTCGCCCGTTTCGGGATGTTCCGTCATCTGCGCCCAGAGCGGGCCGGCGGCAACGAGAAGCGATGTGGACAAAGCGAGAAGGGTTCTGCGTTTCATGTAGCGTAATCTCCCGGTTGAGGCGGGGTTCGGTGGTGCCGAACCCTCCTTTTATGAACGTTGTGTTAACATCTTTCGGCGGGATGCCCGAATGTTCAAGCGACATCGTAGGGTAAGGCCGGTGTCTCTGGCGGCTGCACATCGTATGGGCAGATCTCGAATAGTCGCCTTGAAACAACGCATTACGAGATTTGTTCTGCTTTCGTCTATGCGGCGCAGGGCCTATGAGTTTCTATCTTAAGGAGATGAGTGAACCTGCTGAATTTGCGCATTCCCTATGCGTTTTGTTGATAGTCCATGCCTGGCTTGCCAGTTCGTCGCGGGCATCCGATGGTCCAGTCGACGAACTGATTTGGAAGATGTCGCAATGCCCGAGACCCACGCGGATCACGCCGATCTTCTGCGCCGCCTTTTCGAGGCGGCTGTTGCTGCCGCCGATCCGGCTGCCTCTTTGTCCGCCAATCTTCCGGATCGTCCGCCTGGGCGTGTGGTCGTGCTTGGTGCCGGAAAAGCCGGGGCGCGCATGGCGCAGGCGGTGGAGGCTCAGTGGGGGCCGTGCGAGGGGCTGATCGTCGTGCCTTATGGGACGCGGCTGCCGACCCGGTCCATCGAGCTGGTCGAGGCCGCCCATCCCGTGCCGGATGCGGCAGGTCTGGCGGCGACCGCGCGGATCCTCGATTTGGCAGCGTCATTGGGGCCGGACGATTTCGCGCTTTTCCTGATATCGGGCGGGGGGTCATCGCTTTTATGTGCTCCGGCCGAGGGGTGGGATCTGGCCGAGAAGCAAGCTTTGAATGGGGCGCTGCTGGCCTCTGGATTGCCGATCGAGCGGATGAACGTGCTGCGCAAACGGGCCTCGAAGGTGAAGGGTGGACGGCTGGCCTTGGCGGCGCATCCGGCCTCGCATCTGACATTGGCGATCAGCGACGTGCCCGGGGATCATCCCGACGCGATTGCATCAGGGCCGACGGTCCCGAGCCGGGGCCAAGAGACCGATCTGCCCGATCTGGAGGGTCTGATCCCGCCGCCATTGCTGGCCAAGCTGGAGCGGGCGGGGCCCTTGCCGGAGCCTGAACACGCGTGTTTTCAGCAGGATTACCGGCTGATCGCGACGCCGATGATCTCTCTGACCGCCGCCGCGAAGGTCGCCGAGGAGGCAGGGCTTAGGCCTGTCATTCGGGGCGATGCGATCGAGGGGGAGGCGCGCGAGGTCGGGCGGCAGATGGCCAAGGATGTCGCCGCGCGGATCAAGGCTGGCGAGGGCGGCGGGACCGTTCTGCTGTCTGGGGGAGAGACGACCGTGACGCTTGGCACGGATCCCGGCTGGGGCGGGCGGAACGTGGAGTTTCTCCTGTCTTTTGCCCTGCACGCGCCGCACTCGGTCTCGGCGCTCGCTGCGGATACGGATGGGATCGACGGGATGGGACCCCATGCCGGAGGTGTGTGGCTGGCGGGGGACGAGGCGCCATCCGGCCTTATGCAAAAGCATCTGCAAGCCCATGATGCGGCGGCCTTTTTTGATCAGGCCGGGCGCCTCTTGACGGTTGGGCCGACGCATACGAACGTCAACGATTTCCGAGCGGTCCTTTTCTGAACGGGTGATTGACCCGGGCGGCGAAGCGGATAGGAATGACGGCGATCTGTTCGTCCCGAAGGAGCCTGTGATGAGCCTTGCCCATGGCCGATCCTACCTTGCGATCCCCGGCCCGTCGGTCATCCCGGATCGTGTTCTGCGGGCGATGCATCGGGCCGCGCCCAATATCTATACCGGCGAGCTGCATGACGTGACGCACTCGCTTTTGCCCGATCTCAAGCGGGTGGCGCGGACCGAGGGGCAGGTCGCTCTTTATATCTCGAACGGGCATGGCGTCTGGGAGGCGGCCCTGGCCAATGTCACCTCGCCGGGGGATGTGGTGCTGGTGCTGGCTACGGGGCGGTTCGCCCATGGCTGGTCGGCGATTGCGACATCGCTGGGTCTGAAGATCGAGCTTCTGGAATTCGGGCAGGAGCGGGACGTGGATCCTGCGCGCATCGAGGCGGCGTTGCGGGCGGATACCGAGGGGCGAATCAAGGCGGTTCTGTCGGTCTTTGTGGACACGTCCACCAGCGTCAAAAGCGATGTCGGTTCCATCCGGCAAGCCATTGATGCGGCCGGACATTCGGCGCTTTTGATGTGCGATTGCATCGCGTCGCTGGCCTGCGACCGGTTCGAGATGGACGACTGGGGTGTCGATGTGACGGTGACCGGCTGCCAGAAGGGGCTGATGACGCCGCCGGGGATGGGCTTTGTGTTCTTCAACGACAAGGCCGATGCGGCGCGCGAGACGGCCGAGAATGTCACGCATTACTGGGATTGGCGGCCGCGGACGGAGCCGAGTTACTACTATGAATTCTTCGATGGGACGGCGCCGACGCATCATATCTATGGGCTGAGAGAAGCGCTCGATATGATCTTCGAGGAGGGGCTCGAGGCGGTCTGGCGGCGGCATGAAAGGCTGGCTGGCGCGGTCTGGGCAGCGGGGGAGGCCTGGGCCGTCGAGGGGCCTATGCATTTGAACGTAAAGGATATCTCTGCCCGGTCCTGGGCTGTGACAAGCGTCGGGATCGGGGCGGAGAACGGGGACCGGCTGCGCGAGTTCATGGAGTTCGAGATGGGCGTGACGCTCGGGATCGGGCTGGGGCGGGAGCCGGCCTCGGCCTGGTTCCGGATCGGGCATATGGGGCATGTGAATGCTCATATGGTGCTGGGTGTTCTGGGCTGTATCGAGACTGGGTTGAGCGCCTTGCAGATCCCGCATGGCGGCGGCGCGCTCGATGCCGCATCGAGCGCGCTGATCGGCCTCTAGGTCTTGCGACCGACCCAGCCAATGACCTTGTTGAGCCCGAAGGCCGTCAGGAAGACCCAGAGATAGCCAAGCGCGGCGGCCATCACGAAGAACGTCATGAAGAGGATCAGGCCTGACATCGCCAGAAAGGCGTTGGTGTAGTCGGGGGCGGAGCCTATGGGATCGTTTTGCATGGCGCGTCTCTTGGGCTGAACAGAATTTAGGATAGGCGAAATTCTGGCGCTGGCACCTTAATTTTTCGTACGAGGCGCGCGCGGGACCGGATGGGGCGCGGGTCCGCGCAACGCTCGGCCTATTCGATCTCGTTCAGGCGGTCGCGGGCCTCCTGCAGCTTGGCCTGTTCCTCTTGCCGGGCGCGCAGGTTTCCTTGTGTCTCTTCAACGACTTCGGGGGGTGCGCTTTGGGCAAATTTGGGATTCTTGAGCCGCCCTTCGAGACCGCCGATTTCTTTGCCGAGCTTTTGAAGCGATTTGTCGAGACGGGCCTTCTCGGCCTCCACATCGATCAGGTCGGCAACGGGCATGGCGAAGGTCGCGCCGGGCGCTGCGACGGTGATCGCGCCCTTGGGAGGCGATCCATAAGTGAGATCAACTGTTTTCGCCAAGCGCTTGATCAGGCTTTGATTTCTTGTCCAGGCAGAGGTCGCGCGCGCGTCTTCCTCGACGCTGATCAAAGGCACGTCGAGCTTGGCCGGAACGTTAAGTTGCGCGCGGGCCGAGCGGATGTTCTCGATCAGGGTAATGACCCAGGACATCTCGGCCATGGCAGATTCGCCTTGAATCTCAATAATTTGCGGCCAGTCGGTGGTCGCGAGCATCTCGGGGCGGTTGCCGGTTGCGGCCCAGAGCTCTTCGGTGACGAAAGGCATGAACGGGTGCAGCAGGATCAGGCAGGTATCGAGGAGCTGGGCCATAACCCCTTGGGTTTCCGCTCGTTTTTCGGCGTCATCGCCTTGCAGGAGCGGTTTGGAAAACTCGATATACCAGTCGCAGACGCGGCCCCAGACAAAGGTGTACAAACCGTTAGCGGCATCGTTGAAGCGGTACTCCTTAAGGCACCGGTCGGTCTCTTCAATCGCCTGATTGAGCTCTTCGAGGATCCATTTGTTAACGGTTTCTTTCGGTGCGGCATCCGGTCGGAGTGCCGTCGGCATCCCGTCGGGGGAATTGTGGCGGCTCTCGAAGACCTCGTTCATCTCGGCGAATCGAAACGCGTTCCAGATCTTGGTCGTGAAGTTGCGGTAGCCCTCGATGCGTTTCTCATCGAGCTTGATCGTGCCGGTCTGCGTGGCGATGGCCGCCATGTTGAAGCGGACGGCATCGGCGCCGTATTTGTCGATCAGCTCGATCGGGTCGACGACATTGCCGATGGATTTCGACATCTTCTGCCCCTTGGCGTCGCGGACGAGGCCGTGGAGATAAACCGTTTCGAAAGGTTTCTGCCCTACGACTGCGAATTGCATCATCATCATCCGGGCGACCCAGAAGAAGAGGATGTCCTGACCGGTGACGAGGACGGAGGTCGGGAAGTATTTCTGATAGGCCGGGTCTTCGGTATCCGGCCAGCCGAGGGTGCCGATGGGCCAGAGGCCGGAGGAGAACCAAGTGTCTAGGACGTCGGGGTCGCGAGCTATTAGTGCATAGCTTTCTCCATCGCGCGGATTGTGGCTTAGGACACTGACATGTTGGCCCATGCCTGTGATCGCTGGCCTGCGAACGCCATCGGTTTTTGATAAAAACTCACTAAGATCGCTAACTTTTACTTCAAAGTCGGGGCTATAGTAGTCGGCTGCTTTATCAAGCGCTTCTGCCTCTGTTGGGGCGCAGAACTCCCTTTGATTGGAAAAATCGAGTTCTCCATTTGAAGTCTTGGTTGGGCCGAACCAAACCGGAATGCGGTGGCCCCACCAGAGTTGGCGGGAGATGCACCAGGGCTCGATGTTTTCCAGCCAGTGGTAGTAGGTCTTCTCGCCACTTTCGGGAATGATCTTGACCTCTCCCGACCGGACGGCGTCGAGGGCGGGGCCGACGATCTGCTTGGTGTCAACGAACCATTGATCGGTCAGCATCGGCTCGATGACGACCTTTGAGCGGTCGCCGAAGGGCTGCATGATCGGTTTGGCCTCAATGAGCGGGACGAGCTGGTCGAGGCGCAGCTCTCCGCCTTCTTCGGGAGCGGGCGGCGCAGAGGTTTTGCCGAGGCGCGGATCGGTCGGCGGGACCATGACGGCAAGGCCTTCGGAGGTAATTTGCTCGACAACCTTGGCGCGGGCCTCAAAACGGTCGAGACCGCGCAAATCGTCGGGGACGAGGTTGAGTGTGTCGGCCTCGGCTTCGGTGAAGTCCTCTCCGTTCGCGATATCCTGCGCGCGGCGCGCGGTTTCGGCATAGGGGGTGCCATCGGCGCGCATCGCGCCTTTGGTATCCATCAGGCGGTACATCGGGATGCCGCCGCGTTTGGCGACCTCGTAGTCGTTGAAGTCATGGGCGCCGGTGATCTTGACGGCGCCGGAGCCGAAATCAGGGTCGGGATAGGCGTCGGTGATGATCGGGATCAGGCGGCGGTGCTCCTTGGGGCCGACGGGGATCTCGCAAAGCTTGCCGACGATCGGGGCGTAGCGCGGATCGTCCGGGTGGACGGCGACGGCGCCGTCTCCGAGCATCGTTTCGGGACGGGTCGTGGCGATGGAGATGTAGTCGCGGACCTCCTCGAAGAAGACCGTGCCGTCCTCATCCTTTTCGGTATAGGTATAGGTCTGGCCGCCTGCGAGCGGGTATTTAAAGTGCCACATCTGGCCCGGCACTTCCTTGTTCTCGACCTCGAGATCGGAGATCGCGGTTTCGAAATGGGGGTCCCAGTTGACGAGGCGCTTGCCGCGATAGATCAGGCCCTTCTCGTACATATCGACGAAGACCTTAATGACGGCGTCGTGGAAGCGGTCGTCCATGGTGAAGGCTTCGCGCGACCAGTCCATGGAGGCGCCCAGGCGGCGGTCCTGCTGGACTATGCCGCCGCCGGAGGTTTCCTTCCACTCCCAGACGCGTGCGACGAAATCCTCGCGGCTCATGTCCTGGCGGCGGATGTTGCCCTGTTCCTTGAGCTGGCGTTCGACGACAAGCTGCGTGGCGATGCCGGCATGGTCGAGGCCGGGTTGCCAGAGCGTGTCGTCGCCACGCATCCGGTGCCAGCGGGTGAGGATGTCCATCAGCGTGTGGTTGAAGGCGTGGCCCGCATGCAGAAAGCCGGTCACGTTGGGGGGCGGCAGGAGGATGCAGAAGGGATCGGCGCCGGGCCTCGCATTGGCGCCGGCCTTGAAGGCCCCGGCGGCCTCCCAGGCGTCGGCGATGCGCGGTTCGGCCTCAGCTGCGTTGAAGGTCTTTTCGAGCGGCATGTCTGTCCTCCGGGTCGGAGGCGGCATAGCGAAGCGGAGCGCGGAGGGAAAGAGGGATGAGGGGATCTGCCCGTCCTGGCCTTTGACCGAATGCGCAGGCGCCTTGGCCGGTTTCGCGTATTTTTGCCGGTTCAATTAAATGGGCAATCTCATGCCGATTTTTTCTATTTCTGGCGGCAGGTCGCGCATTGTATTTGCCGGTTGGGCAAATTCCCAGAGCGCCGCCTTGAACTGACGGAAATAGTCAAGATATCGGGATTGTAGCCTAGCCAGTGCCTTGGTCTTACCCTGAAATGCAAAACGCTTGTCTTAACCGAAATGCTGTCTGCATTTCGCCGGTTGTTTTGCGCCCATATGAATGGAAAGGTTAAAAGAATGAGCTCTACGACAAATTTCTCCGACTGGTCCAACGATGATTTCTTTGAGGCGGCCCTGTCCGCGATCCGGGAGATCGAAGGCACGTCCGGTCCTGATCTGCTGCTTGGCACCACCGGTCGAGAGGATATCGACGGGTTCGGCGGCAACGATCGGATCTTCGCCTTCGGTGGTGACGACGAGATCGATGGCGGAGCGGGCAATGACGAGCTGCGCGGACAGGAAGGCAATGACGAGATCGATGGCGGCAGCGGTAACGACGCGATCTTCGGCGGCGGCGGCAACGATGATCTGGACGGCGAGAGCGGAAACGACTTCATGCGTGGCAAATCTGGCAATGACGAGCTGGATGGCGGCACCGGGAACGACCGCATGTTCGGGGATGCCGGACGGGATCTTCTCGATGGCGGTCGCGGCAACGACGTGATGAGTGGAGGCGCGGGTGCCGACGTCTTTGAGCTGTCGTCGGGGAACGATGTGATCACCGATTTTCAGGACGGGATCGACGATATTCTCATCGATCGGGACGATACCGGCTTCTCGAACGCGCGTGATGTCCGTGAGGCGGCGACGCAGGTTGGAGATGACGTGGTGATCACCGTTGCCAGCGGTCCTTATGCGGGAACGCTTCGCATCGAAGATACGACGGTCGGGCAATTGAGCTCGAACGACTTTATCTTCGAATAATACTCTTTGGCATAAAATGACCTGCATGCGCGCGTTGGTGCGCATGCACCTTTTCTCTAATTGATTTCTAATAATTATAAGTAAGAATTGAGTCTTCCTGTAACGATTTTGTAAAATTCATGTTTTACTTAGATTTAGAACCAATGGGGCTTTTGATTAACCTCAGTCATTCGCCTGAGTTAGCCCAGATCCAGGATCCGGTCTCTGCCGATAGAGTGTGATTGGACGCGCCGTCTTTGCCGGATAGTCTTGCCGGACGAGCGGGGAGATCAGGATGCGGGACGGACCGGACAAGCATAGTGTGGATCACCCCAAGAGCGCGTGGACGCTTTGGCGGGAGCAGCAGCCGAGGGGGATGGTCTTTTGGGGGCCGGTTTTTCTCTATCTCTTCTTCTTCGCCATTTGGCTGCTCGCTTCGGTTTCGGCGGGGCAGTTCGAGCGGGAGGGCAGGCTGACCATCGCAGAGGCGCAGTCTTTCGAGGTCTCTCGCACGCGCAACAGCGATGATGAATGGGAGACCACACACACGATGCGCTTCACCTATGAGGTGGACGGGGAACGGATCGAGAAAAGCTCGAACCGGAGCGTGCCTTGGCCTTATGCCGAAGGGGAGACGTTCGAAATCCGATATCTGGCCAGCAAGCCGAGGCAGGTCGAGATCAACGTAGGCAGCAGCCGGCGGGCGGAGATCGGGTTCCGCTGGATCCTCTTTGCCCTGACCCTTGTGATCGCGTCGCTTCTGGCCTTTCGCGGAGGTCAGGTGATCCGCGCCATTCGGGCGCGGCGGCTGGGCGAGGAGGTCGAAGGCCGCATCACGTCGATGCGCATATCGACGCGGACGGTGAACGGCCGGTCCGTGCCCGGGCGGGGCTGGTTTTCTTGGATGACGGAAGACGGCTATTCCGGCTCGCACGGGAATATCCCGCATTACGTCTACCACCGTTATAAAACGGGCGATCGGCTTAGGGTCAGGACCCATTAATCCTGCGCCGCTGGTTTGACAGATTTTCTGTCTGACAATGAATAGGCGCGCAGGAATAGTGGTTCTATTTCAAGCGTCTATGAAGCCGTCAGGCTGAAAATCCGTCAAATCCCTTGGGACGCCAAATCCGCTTCATCTCAGCGGCTTGGATCGCTTGGAAAGGGGGCCACCCTTCCTGGCGCGATCCAAACCACTGATATTTCGCGGATTCGGCGCCAGCGGTGCCGGATTAATGGGTCCTGACCCTAGGCTGTTTCGGCTTGGGAGCCGGACTTGGTGGGAGGGCGATGTCGGCCCCCGGCGGCTGGATGAAAGCCGCATTCCGGCGGTCTCGACGGAGGACTGACCGCCTTGCGTTCACCGGATCGAAGGGCTTGGTGGATAACCTTGGCTGGACACCTCTCGCGCGACAGATAGGTTGCGCAGGAGATCGGAATGCAAAGGGGCAGGGCGCCATGGAAAAGTTCGGCAAGAGCCAGTCGGTCAGACGGGTCGAGGATCTTCGGTTCCTGACTGGGCAGGGCGCTTATGTGGACGATATCGCGCCGGCGGGGGCGCTGCACGGCTATGTGCTGCGGTCGAATGAGGCGCATGCCGAGATTGCTGGGCTAGACGTCGCGGCCGCGCGGGAGGCGGAGGGGGTGCATCTGGTGCTGACTTCGGCCGATCTGGCGGAGCTTGGCGTGACAGACGGCATGCGCGCCTCGATCATCGACAATGCCGATGGCTCGAAAGGGGCGTCGCCCAAGCGGCCATTGTTGGCCGAGGGGCGAGTGCGGTTCGTGGGCGAGCCGGTCGCGTTCATTGTCGCCGAGAGCCTGATGGCGGCCAAGGATGCCGCCGAGCTGATCGAACTGGATCTCGAGAGCCTGGAGGCGCATGTGGATGTCGCGGCAGGCGGGCCGGTTCTGCACGAGGAGGCCCCCGGGAATGTTGCCTTCGAGTGGAGCAAGGGCGATCGCGACGCGGTCGACGCCGCTTTGGAGGCGGCGAGCCATCGCGTGCGGCTCGAGATCGAGGATAACCGGATCATCGTCAATTCGATGGAGCCGCGGGGGTGTTTTGCCGAAATGATGGAAGGCGGGCGGCTGCATGTCGCCGTCAACGGGCAGGGCGTCTGGGGGCCCAAGGGCGATATCGCGCGGATGCTGGGGATGGCGCCGGAGGATGTGCGGGTGACGAACCCCGATACCGGCGGCGGCTTTGGCATGAAGGCGATGGGCTATCCCGAGATGTTCCTGGTGGCGATTGCCGCCCGCGCGCTGGGGCGGCCCGTCCGGTGGATGGGCGAGCGCACCGAGTCGATGCTGAGCGACAATGCCGGGCGCGATCTGGTCTCGGTCGCGGAGCTTGGCTTTGACGCGGATCAGCGGATCACAGCCTACAAGGTCGAGACGGTGTGCAATCTGGGCGCCTATAACAGCGGCTATGCGCAGTTCATCCAGTCGGAGCTTTTCGCGAAGGTTCTGATGGGGGTCTATGATGTTCAGACGACCTGGCTGGGGGTGAAGGGGATCTTTACCAACACCACGCAGGTCGACGCCTATCGGGGCGCCGGGCGGCCCGAGGCGATCTATGTGCTTGAACGGGTGATGGACCATGCGGCGCGGCAGCTGGGCGTCGATCCCTGGGAGCTGCGGCGCAAGAACTTCATCGCGCCGGGGCAGTTTCCCTATGTGAGCGCGACGGGCGAGACTTACGATGTGGGTGATTTTCCACGCCTGCTAGACCGGGTGGCCGGAGAGGCGGACCGGGCCGGATTTGCCGCGCGCAAGGCGGCCTCGGAGGCGGAGGGCAAGCTGCGCGGTATGGGGCTGTGCTATTACATCGAGAGCATTCTGGGCGATCCCTCTGAAGGGGCGCGGGTCGTCTTTACCGAAGACGGCGGGGCCGAGATCCATGTCGGCACGCAGTCGAACGGGCAGGGACACGAGACGGTATTCGCGCATTTCCTTGCGGATCAGTCGGGCATTCCGATGGACAAGATCCGCGTCGTGCAAGGCGACAGCGACATCATTGCGAAGGGGGGCGGCACCGGCGGGTCGCGGTCGGCGACGGTTCAGGCCAATGCGACGCTAGCGACGGTGGCCGTGATGGTCGAGGCCTTCGGGGCGTTTCTGGCCGAGCGCGAGGATGCCCCGGCCGAGGATGTCAGCTTTGACGACGAGCGGTTCCGGATTGCGGGATCGAACGTCGCGCCGACGATGCTGGAGGCGGCCGAGATGGCGCGGCAGGCGGGTCGGGACGATCTGCTCGATCACCATGCGCGGGCGCAGCTTCCGGGGCGCTCTTATCCCAACGGGGCGCATGTGGCCGAGGTGGAGATCGATCCGGCGACCGGCTGGATGGATGTCGTGCGCTATACGGTGACGGACGATTTCGGCAATCTTCTCAACCCGATGCTGGCCGAAGGGCAGGTGCATGGCGGGGTCGCGCAGGGGATTGGTCAGGCCTGGAACGAGCGGGTGGTCTATGATGAGGACGGGCAGCTTTTGACGGCGACCTTCATGGATTACGGGATGCCGCGGGCCAATGATCTGCCGTTCATCGCCTTTACGACCGAAGCCGTCCCGTCGACGGCCAATCCGATGGGCATGAAGGGCTGCGGCGAGGCCGGAACGGTCGGCGCTTTGGCGGCTGTGGCCAATGCGGTGCAGGATGCGGTCTGGGATCTCGGGATCGAGCGGGTCGACATGCCATTCACGCCGCTGAGGGTCTGGGAGATGCTGAAAGAGGGATCGCGTGCGGCTGCGTGACTGGCTTCTTGGACTGGTCGGGCGCGCTCCGAAACGGGAGGGCGGCCAGCTTAGCGCCACGCGGGGGCGGCATTCGCATGTGATCATCCTCGATGGGACGATGTCGTCGCTGGAGGACGGGCATGAGACGAATGCGGGGCTGCTTTACAAGCTGCTTTCGGAACAGGGGCCGCGTCTGGGGCTGACGGTCTATTACGAGGCCGGGATCCAATGGCGCGACTGGTCAAGGACCTGGGATGTGATCGCAGGGCGCGGGATCAACCGGCAGATCCAGAGGGCCTACGGTGTTCTGGCCTCGCGCTATCGGCCCGGTGATCTGATCTTTCTCGTCGGGTTCTCGCGCGGCGCCTATGCGGTGCGGTCGCTGGCAGGGGTGATCGACCGGATTGGCCTTTTGCGAGCCGAGGACGCGACCGAGCGCAATATCCGCGAGGTCTACCGCCATTATCAGGCCAGCCCGGACAGCGAGGCGGCGGCGGTCTTTGCCGCGCGCCATTGTCACGACACGGTGGAGATCGAAGCGGTGGCGGTCTGGGATACCGTGAAGGCGTTGGGATTAAGGGTGCCGCTGCTGTGGCGGTTTCTCCCAGAGAAACATGCGTTTCACAATCATGCGCTGGGCCCGGCGATCCGGCATGGCTTTCACGCGCTGGCGCTGGAGGAGCGGCGGATGGCCTATGCGCCCGTGATGTGGCGCTGTGATCCGGCCTGGTCCGGGCAGATGGAGCAGGTCTGGTTTCGCGGAACGCACGGGGATGTCGGCGGACAGCTTGGCGGGTATCTGGAGGCGCGGCCTTTGGCCAATATCGCGTTTGTCTGGATCGTCTCGCGACTGGAAAGATGCGGGCTGGATCTGCCCGAGGGGTGGCGCGCGCGTTATGTCGAGGATGCCAGCGCGCCGTCGATCGGAGCGTGGCGCGGCTGGTCGAAACTGTTCCTGTGGCGCAGGCGCCGGGTTGTGGGGCGCGATCCGTCCGAGCGCCTGCACGAGGCGGCGCAGCAGGCGCCCGAGATCGGGCTGGTTCTGGCTGATTAGGCCTTTGGCGGCAGCGGCAGGATGATGCAGGTGGTGGAGCCTGTGGCGTAGAGCTTTCCTTTCGGGTCCCGGATCTCTCCGGTTGCGACGCCAGTGGAGCGGCCCGCATGGGAGACGAGACCTTCGGCGATGATCTCGGTGTTCAGCGGGATGCTGCGGGTGATGTTGATCTTGTATTCGAGCGTCGTGTAGGTCGTGCCCGCCGGGATCTTGGTCATGATCGCGCAGGCCATGCAGCTGTCGAGAAGCGTGCCGTACCAGCCGCCATGGACCGTTCCGAGCGGATTGGTCATGTCAAAGCCGGGCGTTCCGCGAAAGGTGATGCGACCGTCCTCGACCTGATCGAGGCGATAGTTCAGGCGCGCTCCGATCGGGGGGCCGGGCAGCGTGCCGTCGCGGATGGCTAGCATGAATTCAAGGCCCGACATCGTGCGCAGGATCTCGGGGTCTGGCAGGTCTGCGGGCGTTCTGGCGTGTAACATCTGAGCCTCCGGGATTGGCCCGGACGCTGCACGGTCAGGCGGCGTTTGACAAGGGATCCCGGCGGGGCGCGGCACCGAGGGCCGTGCAGATGTCGAGCGTGAGATCGGCGCTGTTGAGCGTGTAGAAATGCAGATCGGTCAGGCCGTTCGAGACAAGTTCGGTGCAAAGCTCGGTCGCCTGGGTGAGCGCGAAAAGGCGGGCGCGGTCGTGGCGGTCTGCGGTGTCAAAGGCCTGTTCCAATTCGAGCGGAATTGGCGCGCCGCAGGATTTGGCGAAGCGGCGTGCCTTGTCCCAGTCCTTGACCGGAAGGATGCCCGCGATCAGGGGCAGCGTCAGACCGGCGGAGGCGGCGGCATCGCGCAGGCGCAGATAGCGTTCGGGCAAGAAGGAGAACTGGGTGATCGCGGCTGTCGCACCGGCGTCCTGCTTGCGCTTGAGCCAGTCGAGATCCAGGGCGGGCCCGCGGCTGTCCGGGTGAGGATCGGGATAGGCGGCGACGGTCACATCGAAGCCGCGGCTGGCCAGCGCCTCGATCAGATCGCAGCTTGTGGCAAAGCCGCCCGGGTGGGGCGCGTAGCTCTCGGCGCCGTCCGTGGGATCGCCGCGCAGGGCAAGGATGCGGGTGATCCCGGCGGTGCGGTAGGCCTCTGCGGTCTCGAGTACCTCGTCGCGCGACTGGCCCGCGCAGGTCAGATGGCCGGTGATCGGGATCCCGGTCCTGCCCTTGAGGGTGGCGGCCGTGTCCACGCTGTCGGTGCGGGTCGATCCGCCCGCGCCGTAGGTCACGGAGATGAAATCGGGATCGGCCTTTGCGAACTTGTCCGCTGCGGTGAATAGCGCGTCGCGCCCTTTGTCGGAGCGGGGCGGAAAGACTTCGAAAGAGACGGATGGGCGCGGCATGTCAGGGCAACTCCTTGCATGCGGCTCTTGTTTCAATTCCATCTGCGTGAGACAATTTCATAATTCTCACTTTGAAGATGAGGCAGATTTGCATATCGAGTTTCGCCATCTGAGGACGATCCAGGCCATTCACGAGACGGGCGGCCTTGCCCGCGCGGCCGAGCGGCTGGGGCTGACGCAATCGGCCCTGTCGCATCAGGTCAAGGGGATCGAGGCGCAGGCGGGGGTGGAGCTGTTCGTGCGCCGCTCCAAGCCGCTGAAGCTGTCGGCGGCGGGGCTCAAGCTGCTGGCGGCGGCCGAGCGGATCCTGCCGGAGGTGGCCGCGCTGGAGGCCGAGTTTGCCGGGCTCGAGACGGGGCGGGCCGGACGGCTGCATATCGCGATCGAATGCCACGCCTGTTTCGAATGGCTGTTTCCCGTGCTCGACGCGTTCCGGAAGAACTGGCCGGATGTCGATATCGATATCCGGCCCGGGCTGGCCTTCGGGGCTTTGCCGGCTTTGCAGAAGGAGGAGGTCGATCTGGTCGTCTCGTCCGATCCCGAAGAGCTGGAGGGGGTCGATTTCACTCCGCTTTTCGACTACGAGCCGGTTTTCGTCGCCGCCGAGAGCCATCCTTTGGCGGCGAAGGACTTTGTAGAGGCGGGCGCTTTCAGGGGTCAGACGCTGATCACCTACCCGGTGGAGCGCTCGCGGCTGGACGTCTTCAGCCAGCTTTTGATGCCTGCAAGCGTTGAGCCTGCCGCGATCCGGCAGGTGGAGCTGACGGCGATGATCCTGATCCTCGTCGCCTCGGGGCGGGGGGTGTCGGTTCTGCCGGACTGGGTTCTGCGCGAGGCGCGCACGAGCGGCGATTACATCACGCGCCCGCTGACGCGGGACGGTATCACGCGCCGCCTTTATGCCGCGACCCGGACCGATGAGACGACGAAACCCTTCATGGCGCACCTGATCCGGCTGGCGCGCAGCGAGGCGGTCAAGCTGCAACGGAACGCGGCCTGAGGGAACTGATCGCGTCTTCAACGCTTTAGCTAGCGTTGAACGTGAGGATTGCCCGTGCTGGACGAGGACACCAAGACCGAGGAAGAGCGCGAGCTCGAGGAAAAGGCCGAAGAGAAGTCTGTCGAAGAGGCGGCCAAGCTGACTTCGAAGCTTGTCTACGAGGTGATCCGACGCGACGGCGAGGAAGAGCTTGCGCGGCCCTGGCGGTCGCTGGTTTGGTCGGGGATCGGGGCGGGGATCCTGATCTCTTTCTCAGTTCTGGCCGAAGCGATCCTGCGGACCTATCTGCCCGATGCGCCGCCGAGCTATCTTATCGAGAATATCGGATATACGTTTGGTTTCCTGCTGGTGATCCTGGGCCGGATGCAGCTTTTCACCGAGAATACGATCACGACGGTTCTGCCGCTGATGGTGGATTTCAGCGGCAAAATGGTCCTCAGGATCGCGCGGCTTTGGGGCATCGTGCTGGGCGCCAATGTCGTCGGCGCCTTCGGGATTGCGGCGGTCTATGCGTTCACGCCTGCGATCCCGCCCGAGATCCTCCCGGCCTTTACCGAGCTGTCGCATCACGCGACGGGAATGCCGCCGTTGCAAGGCTTTGCGCGGGGTATTCCGGCCGGGATCCTGGTGGCGGCCATCGTGTGGATGCTGCCGCAGACGGATAACGCGTTTTTCACAATCTTCGCCTTTACCTGGCTGATCGCGGCGGGGGATTTCACCCATATCGTCGCGGGATCGGTCGAGATGGCGTTCCTGATCTGGATCGGCGAGCTGGGCGCAGTGGGTGCGATCTTTGGGTTCTTCCTGCCCGTCTTTCTTGGCAACGTCGTGGGCGGGACGGTGATCTTTGCGATGCTCGCCTGGGGGCAGGTCAAGGACGAGATTCGGATCAAGGTGGGCCGGGTCTAGGGAACCTGCTTCATCGCTCGGGCATTTGCAGGAGCAAACAAGACCAAGGAGTGATGTGATGAGCGACTATAGTGAAGGCGACAAGGTCGAGTGGAACTGGGGCAACGGGACCGGGACCGGGACTGTGCAGAAGAAATACACTCAGAAGATCACGCTCAAGATCGATGGCACCGAAGTGACCCGCGATGCGAGCGATGATGAGCCGGCCTACAAGATCGAACAGGATGACGGGGACGAGGTCCTCAAGTCCGGCAGCGAGCTGTCTAAGGCGTGACACGTCTTCCGCACGGGATCTGGGTTGTCGTGGCGGGCACCTCGGATGCCGAGATTTTCATAAATCTCGGCGAGGGCGAGGAGTGCCATCTCAAACAGATCCCGCGCGACATGATCGGGGGCGGTCTGTCTCAGGCCGCTTTCGAAGAGGCCGTGAAGGCCGATGACGATCTGGCATCGGGCGAACCGCTCCTACTTGGAGAAGAGGCCTCTGGATTGATAGAATTGCTGCGGGATGCCGATACTCAGGATCAGTTCGAAGAGCTCTTGATTGCGGCCCCCGAGCCGACGCTCGAAATCCTACGGGACGCTATGCCGCTGTCGCTGAAGAACAAGGTGATGAAGGCCGTCGCCGTCGATCTGTCCGGGCAGTCTTTCGATCTGATCGAGCAGCGCCTGCTTTCCCATCTGACCGTCGATGACGCCGCCTGACCTGGACCTGATCTATTACCCCGACAGCGAGCCGGGGATCCGCCGCAAGGGGCGGGGTCGCGGATTTCAGTATGTTGCGCCCGATGGCACGGGGATCGACGATGCCGCCGAACGCAAGCGGATCGAGGCGATCGGGGTGCCGCCCGCCTACGGTGATGTCTGGATCTGCCCGCTCGCGAACGGACATCTTCAGGCGACCGGGCGGGATGATCGGACGCGCAAACAGTATCTTTATCACCAGAGCTGGGCGGCCGCGCAGGCCGCACGCAAATACGAGGGGCTCGCTCATTTCGGAACGATGCTGCCGCGGTTGAGGCGCCGGATCGCCGAAGGCCTGAAAGAGCCAAAGGGCAGCGAAGATCTTGCGCTTGCGGCGATCCTGGCGCTGCTCGATCGCGCCTCGCTCAGGCTTGGGCATCCCGATTATCGGGACGAGAACGGCACCTATGGAGCGACGACGCTGCGAACGCGGCATGCGACCTTTGGTGACGGGCAGATCGATCTGACCTATGCTGCGAAGGGCGGGCAGACGATTTCGAAAGTGCTGCACGGGGATGCGCTTCAATCTGCTTTGGAAAAGACGGCGGATCTGCCCGGGGCGGATCTGATCGGGTGGACCGATGATCAGGGCGCGTCTCGGTCGGTCCGGTCCGAGCAAGTCAACGGGTTCTTGCGGGATGTCTGCGGGGAGGGCGTGTCCGCCAAGACGTTTCGGACGTGGAACGGGACGCGAGAGGCGTTCCGTGTGGCGCTGGCGGCCGAGGCAGGACCGCTGACGATCAAGGCGATGACAGAGGCGGCGGCAGAGCAGTTGCACAATACGCCGACGATTGCGCGGAGCAGCTATATTCATCCCGACGTGATCGCGCTGTCGGAGATGACGGATGCCGAGCGGGCCGGGCGCCTTGGGGCCCTGTCGCCGGATGGCCGTGCCGGTCTGCGGGCAGGTGAGGCAGAGCTGTTGGCGTTTCTGGCGCCCTAGCCCGAGATCCGCTGCGCGGGTCCCTTGATGACAGCGGCATCGGTTTCAAGCAGGTCGGTTGCCCGGGCCGCAACGAAAGAGCCGTAGATTGCTGCGAGATTCGCGATGACCGCAGCGGCGAGGATCCCCGGATACCCCATCAGCATGACGCCGATCCAGGCGAGTGGCAGATAGAAGACGAGGATGCGCGAGAGGCTGAGGCCCATCGACCACACGGCTTTGGAGCGGGCGTTCATCGCGGCATTGGCGGTGATGATGACGCCGTAGCCGACAAAGCTCCAGCTGACGATGCTCAGATATTGGGCGGCATAGCCTGCCGCCTCCTCGTTCGAGGCCATGGCCGAAGAGATCGGTCCGGCAAAGACGGTCAGGAGCGCGGCGATTGCGAGGCCGTAGGCCAAACAGAAGATCCAGGATTGGCGGACGGCCTTGCGGGCGCGATCGTGCTCTTTGGCGCCCCAGTTCTGGCCCACGACCGGGCCGATCCCCGAGGAAAGCGCGAGAAGGGCGACGATGGCGACCGATTGCACCCGCGTTGCTGCGCCGAAGCCTCCGACGGCGGCCTCTCCGAGCGTGGCGACGGCGGCGGTGACGGCGGCCATTCCCGCGGGATTGATCGCGTTGGAAAAGGCGGCGGGCAGGCCCACGCTGCCAATCTCTTTGATCGATTTGGGGATGTTCGCGAAGGGCTGGCAGCGAAAGATGAGAAGCCCGCGCCAGATCGCATAGCCCACGGCGGCGATCGCGGCGACGGCCCGGCCGATGAAGGTTGCAAGGCCCGCGCCTTCGGTCGCAAGCTCTGGGAAGATCCACCAGCCGAAGATCAGGACCGGCGTGAGCGCCATATTGACGAGGGCCGAGAAGATCATCGTGACGGCGGAGGTCGCCCCGTCGCCATGGGCGCGGAAGACGGCGTTGGTGATCATCATCACGACGAGAAACGGGAAGGAGAGCGCCCACCATGGGGCGTATTCGCCGATTTCCTTGAGGACCTCGTCTGAGGCGCCCATGACGGAGAAGAGCCAGTCAGATCCGAGCCAGAAGAGAAGGGCAACAGCCAGTGACAGCCCCGCGCCAAGCCCGAAGGCGTGCAAGGCCAGACGGCGATGCACGCTGTCGTCATCGCCGCGTCCGATGGCCTGCGAGACCGCGGTGTTGGCGCCAGCGGAAAGGCCGATGGAGAGCGACGTGATCGCGGTGGCGACGGGATAGAGGAAGCCGACCGCGGCCAGCGGCGCTCCGCCGAGCTGGCCGAGGAAGTAGGCATCGACGATGCCGACGCTGAGTACGGCTAGGATACCGAGCGACATCGGAGCGGACACCGAAGCGAGGGCCCGCCAGATCGGGCCTTTCGTCAGATCACGATCCGACATCAGAAGAGCGGCCGCTGCGGGAGGGGGTCGGGCTGGATGTGACCTTCTTCGGCCAGCCTGTCGATATCGCGGATGGTCAGGCTGCCGTCCCTCCAGGCGGCGAGTTGCCGGTCGCGCAGGCGCGCGAGCGTCTTGTTGGTGTGAACGAGCGACAGCCCCAGGGCGTCGGCCAGATCCTGTTGACGGAAGGGGAGCGGCATCGTGTCGTTCTCCACAAGACCGAGGGCCGTTCCGCGCTGAAAGATGCGAAGGAAGGCCCAGATGATGCGATCGGTCGCGCTACGCTGGCCGAGGGAGGCGAGCGCTTCGCCGAGGAAATGCTCTTCGACGGCGGCCAGCCAGGTCAGATCGAAGGCGCGTTCGGGATGGGTGCGAAAGAACGACCAAAGTTCGTTGCGATCGAAAACGCAGAGCGTCATGGCCGAGACCGCGTCGACCGAGTGGTGCATCTCTTTCATGATGCCGGCTTGCAAGCCGAGGAAGTCGCCGGGAAACACGAAGTTGACGACCTGGCGGCGGCCGTTTTCGAGTGTCATGTAACGTATGCCCATCCCCTCGAGGACGGTATAAAGCTGCGGGCTTCCGGAGCCTTCCATGAGCAGGGGTGTGCCCGGATCGATGATTAACTCGCCCTTTTTGAATTTCTGGGTGAAGCGGACCTCTTCCACGGTCATCTTCGTGAAGATGTCGCGGGATCTGAGCGGGCACTCTTTACACTTCGTCGACATGACGCCACTTCGTTGTTTTTATGTCGTAGTTAAATGCAAAGCCTCGCGATCCGTTCCATGTCCGTCTCACGCTTCGTAGGGGGGCGTCACTATGTCCAAGTCATTTCTCATTGTGGAACGGGATCTTATCGTTGGGCAGGATCTGAGCGAGCTGCTGACCGAGATCGAGACGCAGCCGGAGATCTTTATTTGCGGAACCGTCGAAGAGGCGGAGGCCCATGCAGCCCGGCTGACATCGCTGAGGGCGGCTTTTCTGAGCCTTGCGCCGGATGAAATCTCGAGCTCGAGCTTGCCGCAGCGGATTGCTGAGATCGGCGGACGGATCGTCGTGCTGGACGACCGGCAGGTTTCAAAAGAAAAGGCCGCGACGAACTGGGTGTTCGTACCGCGGCCTTTTACGACAGGTATGATCCGCACCGCGATGGCGCAGATCTGATCCCTACTTGCGGCTCATCCAGCCGGCGAGAAATCCGATCCCTGCCACGATCGCAAGCGCTGCGGCAGGTTGGGTGCGAACGAATTCATTGGTCTGTTCGCTTAGATTTTTGGCGCGCGCACGTCCCTCCGTCTGGAGATGATCGAGTTGGGTGAGCGTCGTTTCGGCCAGCGTGCCGAGGTCGCGCTGAAGAAGTTCGATCTGCTTGTTCAGATCCGTCTTGTCCGACGTCTCGGCAGGCTTGATCGGGGTCGCTGTGTTGGTTGCCGTCTGGGCCATATCGTCCTCCATCCATGTGGGTTACTTCAGGAACGGGCGGGCCGTCCCCAAAGTTCCATGTCTCAGGCCTTAAGAGTTTCGGTCGATGAGAAAAACATGGCCTGACCCACCGCAGAGCGGACCTGATCCTCGACATAGGGCTTGGAGATGAGGAACGCCGGCTCCGGACGTTCGCCGGTCAGCAGCCGCTCGGGATAGGCGGTGATGAAGATGACCGGGATCTCGCCGAAGTGGCCGAGCAGATCGTTGACGGCGTCGATGCCGGAGGATTTGTCGGCCAGGTGAATGTCGGCGAGGATCAGATCGGGGCGTTCCTTCTTGCCCATTTCGACGGCCTCGGTGCGGGTCTGAGCCAGTCCGACAACATCGTGGCCCATGCCTTTGACCAGCGCCTCGAGATCCATGGCGATGATTGCCTCGTCTTCGATGATGAGGATCCGCCCTCGGATCGCATCGGAGAGTTCTTGTTCGGCGATCGAAAGAAGATGCTCGATCTCGGAGATGTCGAGCTGCATGATCGTGGCGACATCGGCGGGGGGGAAATCTTCGAGCGATCTGAGAAGCAGCGCTTCCCGGGTGTTTTTCGTCAGGCGGTTCAGATGCGCCTGAGCCTTGGCTTCGAGGCCGTCGGCTTCATCCTCGATCCGGGCACCTGAGCTGTCCCAAATGGAGTGAAACACCCGAAAGAGAGCGGTTTTGGGTGTGATGTCGCCTTCGAACGCGGAGGTATCCTCGAGGATCGCCTCGAGCGTCGCTGCGGCATAGGCATCGCCGCTTTTCTGGCTTCCGGTGAGAGCGCGGCCATAGCGCCGCAGGTAGGGCAATTCGGCGCCAATGTGGGTCGTCAGTGGCGTCGCGTCTTGCGGGGTGCTCATTCTAGCCTGTCCTTTTTGAACTTATATGGAACCAAAATGCATCTGAGGGGTGTTGGTTCCAAGCCTTGGTACAGCAATTAACGAAGTTAAAGGACGAAATGGCGCAGGATAGGGACCGGGCCCATGCCCGCAAGCAGATCCAGGATGGTCTTAAACAAGTTTATGGCACCTATTCCGACGCGGACGTTCCAGATCGGTTCGATCTGCTTATGCGCCAGCTAAAGGATAAAGAGGCCGAATCGACACCGGAGGACAAATCATGAGTGTCGCGTCACCACGCAGATCAGAGCAGACCGCCACGCTGCATGCCGATCCCAGAGAGGAGATCGTCGAGCATCTCAAACCCATGCGGGCCTTCGCGATGTCGCTGACAAAGGATTGGGCCAAGGCGGACGACATTGTGCAGGACACGATCGTGAAAGCCTGGACCAATATCGACAAGTTCGAGCCTGGCACTAATATGCGCGCCTGGCTATTTACCATTCTGCGCAACACGTTCTATTCAAGCTACCGCAAGGTGAAGCGCGAGGTCGCCGATACCGATGGTGTCTTTTCCGCGCGGCTTTCCGAAAAGCCATCCCATGACGGTCGCCTTCAGATGCGCGACTTCGAAAAAGCGCTGAGCAAGCTGCCGATCGAGCAGCGCGAGGCGCTTATCCTGGTTGGGGCATCCGGGTTTTCTTACGAAGAGGCCGCTTTGACCTGCGGGGTCGCGGTCGGCACGATCAAGAGCCGGGTCAACCGGGCGCGAAATCACCTTTCGGCGCTGCTTGACCTGAACGGGAACACCAATTTCGAGATGACCGATGAAGCCACGCTTGCGGTCGTTGCGATGAATACCTCTGTCACGCGGTAATGTTTTCGACACGGTACGACTGGGCGTGGCATCAGAGCCTCGGCTTTCGCATTCTTGCGCTGCTGTCGATCGTGCTTTTGCCGATCGGCCTGATTGCCGTGCTTCAGACGCAGGAGGTGACCACCCGCGTCGAGGAAAAGTCGCAGCAGAACATTCTGGCGCTGAGCGAACGCGCCGCCGGGGGGCAGCACGCGCCGATCCAGGCGGCGTTTGGCGCGGCGCTCGTGATCGGAGCGACCGCGGTCGATCTGCAGGACAATCCCGGAGAATGCAGCGCCTTTCTTGAGCGGATCGTTTCGATCACGCCGATCTACGCCTTCGTGGCCTTCATTCCGCCCGATGGTCAGGTGACCTGCAGCTCGTTGGGGGAGGCTTTTGACGCGACAGTTTACGACAACTTCGACGCCTCCATGTCCGAGCGGACGCCGTCCGTCATGGTCAATCGCGCCGGTCCCTTGTCGGGGGAGTCGGTTCTGATCGTGTCCGAGCCGATCCGTCTTGACGGGGAGTTTTATGGCTTCATCTCGATCTCGATCCCGCATGAGCGCCTCGCCGCTGACCTGCCCGGCCGCGCGGATGATCGGCCGCGGAATATTCTGCTTTTGAACAGCCGTGGAGAGATCGTCAGCGCAAGTTCCGGCTTTGAGATTGCCCAGGAGGAGCGGCCTGCGGAGCGTGATCTGGCGCGCATCGCAACGGAGCCGGCCGGGGTCTTTCAGGGCTCTGCCATGAATGGCGCGCCCTATATCTATGGCAGCTCGACGCTGATCCCGGATGTGCTGACGGCGTTGGCCGTTTGGGATTCCGATACGCCCGCGGCCCGTCAGCTTAGCTTTGCGATCCCGCCGAGCCTGTTTCCGATCTTCATGTGGGTCGCGAGCCTGATCGTCGCCTATTTCGCGCTCGATCGCCTGGTCGTTCGGCAGATCCGCAATCTGAGCGACGGGATCCGCCTCTTTGCCTTGGACCGGCGCAGCCCGTTTGTGGACAATGGCCATCTGCTCTCTGGGGAGCTGACCGCGATCGAGCGGGATTTCCACCGGATGGCCGAGGATGTGATCTATGACGAGGCCAAGCTGGAAGGGGCGATCAAGGAAAAGGATGTGCTGCTCAAGGAGGTGCATCACCGGGTCAAGAACAACCTTCAGCTAATCTCGTCGATCATGAACATGCAGCTTCGCAAGACGACGAACAGCGAAACGCGGCAGATCCTGAGCCGGTTGCAGGACCGGGTGCAGAGCTTGGCCACGGTGCACCGCAAGCTTTACCAGACCGAGAACCTCGATAAGCTGGATGCGGGCTATCTAGTGCGGGATCTGGTCACTCAGACGGCCCGACTGGGCACGACGCCGGATCAGAGGATCGATCTGCAATTCGATATCGATGCGATCGTGATGTTCCCCGATCAGGCGGTGCCGCTGTCTTTGTTTCTGACGGAGACGGCAATCAACGCGTTCAAATATGCCGATGCCGAAGGCGATGAGACACCTTGGGTGAAGGTTCGGTTCGTCCTCGAGGCGCCGGGTCAGGCGCTTTTAGAGATTTCCAACTCGCTTGGCCCGTTGAGCATGGAGACCAAAGAGGGCGAGATGTCGGGATTTGGATCGCAACTGATCCGGGCATTTTCAATGCAGTTGAGGGCAAAGACGGATATCACGCAGCAGGATGGTGTTTATCGGGTTGTATCACGGTTCAATGTCGAGGATTTCGAGCCTGAATATCGTGAAGAGGTCTGATGCAACTCAAGACGCCCGCGCCCCCGGTCCTGCGCAATCTTAAGGTTCTTCTGACCGCACAAGAGGCCTATCCGGAGATGGAGCGGCTGTTTTTACAGGCGCGTCACGAGATCCGGGCCTGTTTTCGCATATTCGATCCCTTCGCCAAACTGCGGTCCGAGGCGGCGCTTGAGATCGGGGAGACTTGGTTTGACCTGATCGCCCATACGCTTGCGCGGGGCGTCGGGATCCGGATTGTCATCTCCGATTTCGATCCAGTGGGCCGGATCGGCTTGCACCGGCAGACCTGGAACAGCCTGCGGGCGCTTTACGCGGCCGCCGAAGCCGCGGGGGCGCCGCAGAACCTCACCGTGAGGGCCGCGCAGCATCCCGCCGAGGTCGGGCTTTTGCCGCGTCTCGTCCTTTGGCCCAAGATCCGTAGCACCCTCAAGCCGGTAATCGAGGAGATCAACGATCGCGACCCGGAAAAGCGGGACGAGGCGATGATGCGGATCCCTTTGGTTGCGCGTCTTGCCGAAAAGGACGGGGAGCACTGGCGTCTCAAGCGGTGGATGATCCCGGTTCTGCATCCGGCGACGCACCATCAGAAGCTGGCCGTTTTCGATCGACGGGCGCTTTATATCGGCGGTCTGGATCTGGACGATCGCCGGTTCGACACGCCCGAACATGACCGGCTTGCACAGCAGACCTGGCATGACGTCCAGCTGTCGATGGAGGGGGATCTGGCGGTTGCAGCGCATGATCATCTGGGCAGCTTTCTGAACGTCGTCGAAGGGACCACCCCGCCATCGATGCCGCGCGGGCTGCTTCGAACGCTGTCGGCAAAGCGCAAGCGGCCTGTGCTGGCGATGGGACCGCGGCCGGTTCTGTCGGAAGTGGCGGAGGCGCATAAGCGGCATGTCCGCGAGGCGCGCGATCTGATCTATCTTGAGACCCAGTTTTTCCGCGATCGCCGTCTGGCGCATCAGCTTGCCGAGGCGGCCATGGCCAATCCGGATCTGAAGCTGTTGATGGTCGTGCCGGCGGTTCCCGAAGAGATTGCATTCGACGGGCTGAAGTCGAGCGATCAGAGGCTGGGAGAGCATTTGCAGGCCCGCTGCGTCGAGATGGTCAGGGATGCCTTCGGCGAGCGCTTCTTTATCGGCTCGCCCGCGCAGCCACGCCGCCGCGATGGGGAGGATGAAGGCCCCAAGCGTCTGGGAGAGGCCCCGATCGTCTATGTGCATGCCAAGGTTTCGGTCTTTGATGACACGGCGGCGATTGTGTCATCCGCCAACCTCAATGGGCGCAGCCTCTATTGGGACACCGAAGCGGGGGTCGAGGTCAGCGACCCCGAGCAGGTCCGGATGGTTCGGGACAAGTGTTTCAGGCACTGGCTGCCAGCCGAGCCGGGTCAGAAATTCTTTAGCGGGGCGGATGTGGTCAAGGCCTGGCGCGCGCTGGCGGAAGACAATCTGGGACAATATCCCGAGAACCGTGAAGGGTTCATCCTGCCCTATTCCATCGGGGCGGCGCGCCGCTTTGGCCGTGCGCTTCCGATCGTTCCCGAAGAGATGGTCTAGCGCTAGGCCGCTTTCTGGAGGTCCTGCGGTTCGGCTATTTCCTGCTGCCGCTCGTTGCGCAGGGCGAGTGACCAGACAAGGATCGGAATGGCGATGATCGCGCCGACCGGCCCCCAGAGCCAGAGCCAGAAAACGAGACTGAGAAAGACCAGCATCGGATTGATCGACATGCTGCGCCCGATCAGTTGCGGGGTGACGAACTGGCCTTCGGTCATGTTCATGAGCAGATATCCCGCTGCGGGCAGGATCGCGTAGATCCCGTCGAAGGCGACGACCCCGGCGATCAGAAGGCTGCAGGCCAAGAGGATCGGACCGAGATAGAGGATGAAGTTCAGCAGGAAGGCGAGGCTGCCCCAGAGCAGTGCTGCGGGCAGACCGATGAGGTGCAAATAGCCAGTCACGATGGTTGCGAAGATCGCGTAGATGACCGTGATTGTGAGGAAATATCGGGAGACGTCCTGTTCGGCCGTCTCGAGAGCGCCCTCTGGCAGGTGGGGCAGGGTGCGGGCGGCCTTGTCGTAGATATCCTCGCGGCCCAGCAGGAAAAAGTAGAGCGTGCCGACGAAGATCAGAAGCTGAGCGCCGATGGTTGGCGCGAAGGCCAGAAGGTCGGTGAGACTGGGCATCACGAAGTTCGAGCCGCCTGCGCTGCCTGCCATCCCGCTACTGCTCACGGCAGCGGAGACATCGCTTGCAACCTGATCGATGCCCTCGATCGCGCTTTGGATGTCGTTGACGAATGTTTTCATCTCTTCCCAGACATCGGGCGCGCTGTTGATCGCCAGATCGACGATGGGGCTGAGTGCCGTGAAGAGAGTCGCTACAACCGTAAGAAAGAGGGCCAGCGTCGCGAATGCGGCCAGAACGTTCGGCAAGCCGAAACGGACGAAGACCCGGGAGATTGGGGCGAGAACCACGCCGAAGACGAGGGCGAGCGTCACGGGCGCAAAAATCTCGGACGCGACATAAAATGCCGTCGCAACCGCGATCGCCGTGAGGATCGGCAACATAAAGGGTCTGAGCGGATGATCCGGCATTTGAAATCCTTTTCAGAACAAGTGGAAAAAACTCGCTCAGGTTCCCGATTTATCGAAACAAATAGCGGCCCGGGTGCATTGATCCTGTGCAATCACGACACTCGAAGAAGAGGAGATTATCGATGAACTGGGACCAAATCCAAGGTCAATGGAAACAGATGAAGGGCAAGGCACAGGAACGCTGGGGCGAACTGACCGACGATGAGCTGGATCAGGCCCAAGGCGATCGCGAGCAGATGGAAGGCCTTATTCAGCAGAAATACGGCAAATCCAAAGAAGAGGCGCGCGAGGAAGTCGACAAGTGGATGGCAGACGCCTGAAGTACGCCTCCTGCCAAAATCAAGGGTCCGGATCGTCCGGGCCCTTCTTTTATGCGCTGTCAAGCCAGATGGTGACGGGGCCATCGTTGACAAGGTGAACGGCCATGTCCGCACCAAAGCGGCCCGTCGCGACAGGACAGCCCAAATCGGATAGCGCCTTGGCAAATCTCAGATAAAGACGGTTTCCATCCTCCGGCGCGGCGGCTTGGGAAAAGCCGGGGCGGTTGCCGCGGGAGGTATCAGCGGCGAGGGTGAACTGGCTGACAACGAGCGCGGCCCCGCCGATATCGGTGAGGGATCTGTTCATCCGACCGTTCTCGTCTCGAAAGATGCGAAGCTTGGCGATCTTGGCGGCGAGCGCATCTGCATCCTCTTCTGTATCGCCCTGCATGGCGCAGACAAGGATGAGAAGGCCATGGCCGATCTCGCCGATCGTGGCGCCTTCGATCTGGACGGAGGCTCGGCTGACCCGCTGGACAAGCGCTCTCACAGCTCTTTGGCCCAAGGCGGGTTGGCCCCGGCCCGCGAGACCGTGATGGCGGCGGCGCGGCTTCCCAGGGTCAGGGCATCGCGGATCTGATCCTCGGTCAGAGCCTTCAGGGCAGCGTCGTTCAGCAGGCCCGCGCGGTCGAGGGAGGCCAGGAGGCCCGCGTTGAACGTGTCGCCCGCGCCGACCGTATCGACGACCTCGACTTCTGTGGCCTCGACCCGGACCTCGTGCGTTCGGGTATAGCCCGAAACGCCCTCTGCCCCTTGGGTAATGGCGACAAGACGCGGGCCCCGCTCAAGCAGGGCGCGCGCAAGGTCTGGAAGAGCACCGTCCCCTTCGAGCCAGTGGAGGTCGTCGTCCGAGACCTTTACGATGTCGGCGGCCGCGATCATCCGGGTGATCCGTGTGCGGTAGGCCGTCTCGTCCGTGACAAAGCCGGGACGGATATTGGGATCGATCATCGTGACGGCGCGGGAGGTCTCTTGCAGCATGAGCGCCTCGTAGGCCGCGCCGCAGGGATCGGTGGCCAGGCTGATCCCACCGAAGAAGAGGGCATTTGCATCGGTTTCGGGCAGATCGTCTGTGGACAGCAAGCGCCCGGCGGTCGCCTCGTCATAGAAGGCATAGCTGGCCTGTCCGTCCGTCAGTTGCACGAAGGCCAGCGTTGTGGGGCGGTCCGAGACGGCGACGGCGCTGGTCTCGACGTTTGATGCGGTCAGGCCATCCCGAAGCATATCGCCGAAGAAATCCGTGCTGATCCCGCTGAAAAACGCCGTTTGCGCCCCGAGGCGGCCCAGAGCGATCGCGGTGTTGAAGACCGCACCGCCCGCATGGGGGGCGAAGGCCGGCACGCCGTCTTGGGTTTGCCGGGGGAGCATGTCGATCAGGGCTTCGCCGCAGCACAGGATCACGAGATTACCCCTGCGTGGCTGCAACAGCGCCGATCACTCCAGCGATTATCAGGCCGACAATCACGGCGATGGCGATCTTCCATTTGGACCAAGGGCGCTCTCCCTGAACGCGGCCGGTATGGCCGTTCACAACGAAACGATAGGTTTTGCCGCGATATTTGTACGCCGCAAGCCAGACGGGCAAGAGAATATGCTTGAAGGTCACGCCGCCGATCTGCGTGTCGATGGAATGGACCCGCTGGCGGTCGCCGCCGATGTCGAATTTCACATCCCGCTCGATCACCCGGTCCATGATTGCGCGGGCGAGGCCGAAGCCGCTTTCCAGATCGACCTGATAGCCTTCGGCCCGGAATCCGGCGAGAAATTCGGGCTGGTAGGGTTCGAGCATGGACAGATCCCACGGCTCGAGCCCTTCGGTATAGCGCCGGGGCAGCGCCTTGGAGGCGAACACGAGCACGTCGTCAAAGGCGCGCGCCACCCGGCCCGAAACCGAGCGCCAGCGGGTCTTGCGGACCTGCACCTGTTGCCGCTTTCCGTCGCGCATGACGGTTCGGGTTTCGTAGTAATCGTTGCCCTGCTCACCGCGATAGGAGGAGCGGGTCTGCGCGTCGAATGTCCAATAGGGCACGTAAATCCCTGACATCGCACGTCCTTTTCGCGCATAGTCCTGAAGGCCGTTTGGCGCGAACCAGAGCTTTCCAAGCCAGTCGGTCATCGCCTTGCGCGCGGTCTGCTCATCCAGTGCGAAGGGCAAGACACCTTGCGGTTTGATATGACGATGCGCCCCGGTATCGGTGACGACCGGGGTTGCGCAGAACGGGCATTCGATGGCGTGGATGGCCGGATCGAACTCGATCTCGGCGCTGCAATTGGGGCATTTGGCGACGCGGGTTTCCTCGATCTGGGCCTCTGCGACCGGGTTGGCGAGGGCCTTTTCGAAGTCAAGCTCGGCGAGGGCATGTGTGGTCCGGCCAAGCCCTTCGATATGGGAGGTGTTGCCGCAATGATCGCAGGTCAGCCGCCCGGTATCGGGATCGAAGCGAAAATCCGATCCGCAATTGTCGCAAGGAAAGCGGTGTTGCTCGAGGGGCGGGGCGGTCTCGACGTTTGACATCGTAGCGCTTTCCGGGCGAGTTTTTCGTTCAGGGCCAGCCAGTTACGATGCAGGCGGAGGGGGCGGCGGCATGACGGTGAAAAGCTGCGCAAGCTCGCGGACATCCTCTGCCTTCAGCCAGCCATCCTGGCCTTGCGTCCAGACAAAGGTTTCACGCGAGAGGCTCCCATCGGCGGCCATCTTGCCAAGATCCGCCTTTGAAAACGGGCCCTTGGTCTCGCCCCCCTTGGCCACGTGCCAGACATGTTCGACCGGCGGAGGAGGCGGCGCCGCGGAGGGTTGACCGCCCCATGGGCCGCGCGACATCTGGTTGGCCATCGCCATGCCCATCCCCATGCCAAGGCCCGCGCCCATGCCGCTGTCGCCGCCTTGTTCTGCGGCTTTCGTCATCGCCTCGGCTTGGGAATATTGAGTGAAACGGTTGAGGTCCCCTGCGATCCCGACAGAGGTTCGTTTGTCGAGAGCTTGTTCAACCGCGGGCGGCAAGCTGATGTTTTCGATATATAATTCCGGAAGCGTGACGCCGTAGCTTTCGATCACGGGGCTGATGGCCTCGGCGATGATTTTGCCCAGATCGCGGGTATTGGCGGCCATGTCGAGGACGGGAATGCCGGAGCCGGCGAGGGCGCGGGAGAACTCCTGAACGATGATGTTCCTCAGCTGAAAGCTGATCTCGTCCATGGTAAATTCGCCGTCGGTGCCGACGATCTCGGTAAGGAATTTTGCCGGGTCGACGACGCGGACGGCGTAGGTTCCAAAAGCGCGCAGACGGACCGGGCCGAACTCGGGATCGCGCGCCATGATCGGGTTTTTCGTGCCCCATTTCAGATTGGTGAAACGGGTCGTGTTGACGAAGTAAATCTCTGATTTGAAAGGAGATTTGAAGCCGTGATCCCAGTGCTGGAGGGTGGTCATGATCGGCATGTTGTTGGTCTCGAGCATGTAGAGACCGGGGGTGAAGACGTCGGCGAGCTGGCCCTCGTGGACGAAGACGGCGGCCTGACCTTCGCGCACCGTCAGCTTGGCGCCGTATTTGATCTCGTGCCCCTCGCGTTCGAACCGCCAAACCATTGTATCCCTTGTATCATCCGTCCAGTGGATGACGTCGATGAACTGGCCTTTGAGGAAGTCGAAGATGGGCATCGGGCAGGGCTCCTGACGGGAGAAAGTTGACTGTAACGTGGCCCGTGATGATCCGCGTTACAAGGCCGGATCGGGCTGTCGGCATCCGGGCGGCATCCGGTCGGCATGGCGGAGGAGGCAATTGTGGCGGCAAGTTACGATTGTTTAAGATCCTGCCGCTAAAACGATCCTTGAGATTTGGATTGTAGGGAAAACGAGACCAATGAGGTCGGTGCGGTTCGGTGGTGGTGATGGGACATATAAGCGGGCGCTTATGAGTTTTGTCTTGCGCATTTGCGTGTTGCTGGCCCTAGCTGTCGCCTTCGCCCGTCAGCTCGCGGGCGATCACCCGCGCGACCGGTTCGGCCTCGGCCACGGTCATGCCCGGGCGCATGCGCGGATCGTAGAGCATCTGGAGAAGCTGCTCGTCATGGCTCGTCAATCGGGCGAATTCCTCGTCGTCGTTAAAGATCGATGGGCGGGCTTGCGGGCTGTCATTGGCAAGACCCATGCCCTGGGCCAATTCTTCCTGAATGCAGCCCTTTCGGATCAGCTCTGGATGTTCGGCGCGGACGATCGCGATCGCCTTGGAATAGGTCGAGGGTTCGGGACCGTTCGGGAAGGCGACCACCAGACAGAGGGTCGTTCGGGGCAGAGAGACGATTTCGCGCACGACCGTTTCGCTGATCCCGGGCGCCAGACGGCGCAGACGCGGGGCGATGGCCTGGCGCGACGTCTCGTCGAGGATGAGGACATGAAAATTCGCAGCCGCCGGGGCGACCGATACGGGATGCTTGGTCAGCCGAGCGAGACGAACCGCGAAACGGGCGACAAAGGCACTGTCTTCCGCGCGCTGGGCCGCCGGAACGGCAGCGCCATATTCGATGCCGATCCGAACGGGCTGCGTCCAGCGGCGTAGAACGCTCTCGGTCGCTTCGGGGACGAGGACATCCGCTTCGGTGCGGTATTCGTCGTAAAGCGCGATCTGGATGAAGTTGCGGGCCAGCTCGCGCGCGGTATAGGGCGTGTCGGGGCCGCCGCCATCCTGACGCAAAAGGCCCTGAACGAGCAGGCCGTCCTGAAGCCGCTTGAAATAGATCTGCGCATCCTTGTCGAGCGTCGGAGGGGGCGGCTGGCGTGGCGAGGGGGGCGGTGCGGGCTGCGAGGCCGGCGGCTTGGGATCCGCCGGTGGGGCCGGCGCGATCAGATCGCAGGCGGCAAGGCCCGCGATCATCGCGAGGGAGAAAAAGACGCGGGCCTTGGGCAAGGGATCAGACCGACCTGCCAGCCGTATCGCCGATCCCGTCCTTGCGGGCCTTGGCCGAGGCGAGCGTTTCCTTGAGCTCGTGCTCCATCTTCTGAAGCTCCTCTTCGGCGGCGGCGCGCTTGGCCTTACCTTCGTCGGCGATCTGCAGGCTTTCGTTGATCGTCGCGATCAGATCGGAATTGGCCTGTTTGACGGCCTCGATGTCGAAGACGCCGCGCTCCATCTCTTCGCGGATGATCTTGTTGCTGTCGCGCAGGTTCTTGGCATTGGCCGTCAAAAGCTCGTTCGTCAGATCGTTGGCGTCGCGCACCGCGGCGGCGGCATCGGCGGAACGCTGGATCGTGACCGCCTGGGCCAGTTGCGTTTCCCAAAGCGGAACGGTGTTGACGAGGGTCGAATTGATCTTGGTGACGAGCGATTTGTCGTTTTCCTGAACCAGCCGGATCGAGGGCAGCGATTGCATCGTGACCTGCCGCGTCAGCTTGAGATCGTGAACGCGCCGCTCCAGATCGTCGCGTGCGGCGCGCAGATCGCGCAGCTCCTGCGCCTCCATGACGGCCTGGTCTTCGGGAGCGGCATCGACTTCTTTTTCCTTGGCGGGGATGAGCGTGCCGTCGAGCTCCTTCAGCTTTGCCTCGCCGGCCGCGATGTAAAGCGCCAGCTCGTCATAGAAGGCGAGGGTCTTTTCATAAAGCTGATCGAGCGATTCGATATCCTTGAGCAGGACATGTTCGTGCTTGAGCAGATCGTCGGTGATTCGGTCGATCTGGCCCTGCACATCCTCGAACCGGGCCATGAACTCGGCCACCGGTTTGGATTTGCCGAGCAGTTTTTCCCACCAGGAGCGCTTGCGGTTGGGATCCAGTTCTTCGACCGAGAAGCCGCGGATGGTCGACACGATATCGCGCAGGGAATTGCCCGCCGGGCCGACATCCTTGTTCTTGACGTCTGTCAGCATTGCCTGGCTGATTTGTTGCAATTCGGCCTGGGCGGCGGAGCCGAAGGAGACGATGGAATTCGTCTGGCTCATGTCGAGCTCGTCCATGCGGCGGCGGATCTCGGCGCTGGCGGCCGGATCGGCCTCGTCCAGCGTGACGATGTCCTGCGCGGGGGCCGGTTCGGGCAGCGTCACGGCGGCGATCTTGGTGACGGTTTCAGTCTCGGCCTCGGCCTGCTGACGGACGGTGTCGGACATGGCTCAATTCTCCTGATTGCGGGCGAGCGCCCCTTCGCGCTGCAGGCGGTCGCGCAGCACCTTAATCTCGATATCCATATCGCTGCGATCATCAAGCAGCATCTTTTCGGTCCTTTGGGCGAAATTCCCCTCAAGATCGTCGAGCAGCGTCTCGTAGTCGGCGCGCGCCTCCTTGTCCTTGGTGCGCGCGTAAAGCTGCGCGAACTTGGCGGAGGCATCGCGCGCGCCCAGAAGGTAAACGCCGAGGAACTTGCGCGCGCCGGACAGATCACGGGGATCTTCCTCGACCGTGCGGATCATCTTGCGGGCGGCGGCCTGAAAGCGGGCGACGCGTTCGGTCAGGCGGCGGTCGCGCAGCGCTTCGATCGCGGCGCGCATCTGATCGAGATGCGCCTCGGCTTCGTCCACGACCTTGGCGACGCGGTCCTGCTGGAAGGTGTCGACCCCCTCGATCCGCTTGTTGCGCAGGGGGTCGAGACCGAAAGCGGCGGTATGCAGGCCGCCTGCGGCGAGCCCGTAAAGGATCGATCCGACGATCCCGGCCTCCTTGCTATAAGCGGCGAGCGCGATGCCAAGACCCGTGAGCACGGAGGCGAAGATCTTGCGCGGAATGGCCGGGCGGCGGGCCACGGCGCGGGCGTTGTATTCCGCCTCTGCGCGCAGGCCATCGCGGACAAGCCAGGCGGCCAGCGTCAGGATCCCGCCTGCGGCGAGGCCTGTGGCAAGCGAGACGGGGCCGTCTGTCAGCGAGGTGAAGACGATGGCGACAGCAGGCAGGAACAGCAGATTGGTGCGCGCGCCCGCCGGATCGACGCCGCGGTCGAATTGCGGCGCGGCCTGGCCGGTCTCTTCGCTGCCGGGGGAGAATTTGCCACCGTAGCGCCGCGCCATCAGAGCCCTCCAAGCAGCCCGGTGGTCAGGCCCATCATCAAAAGAAACAGTGCCAGATAAGCAATCTTGCGGAACTGACTCGACATGGGCCCCCCTTGCGATGCGTCGACAACCGGGCGCAGTGCCGACGCGATCATCGTGACTGTAGCGGCGATAAGACAGATCGCCAGCAGAAACAGGATAAGTCGTGCCATAGTGCCCCTTTCGCCCTTCTACTTAGAGGCATCTTTCGTGTTTTACGAGTGCGGGTCAGGTTTTCCGGAAGAGGGGCCGCCTAGCGGCGGCGGCGCTGCACTTTGGGCTTGCCCGGGGAAGGCGGCGGCGGGCCGAGGCCGAGTTGATCGCGAACGATGCGCTGGCGCACTTCCTCGACCGCGCCGCTGCGCAGTTTGCCTAGCTGGAAGGGCCCGTAGCTGATGCGGATGAGGCGGTTCACGGTGACGCCGAGCGCCTCCATCGTGCGGCGGATCTCGCGGTTCTTGCCTTCGCGCAGGCCGATCGTGAGCCAGGCATTGGCGCCCTGCTGGCGGTCGAAGCTGGCCTGCATCGGCTGATAGTCGGTGCCGTCGATGGTGAGGCCGCCGCGCAGATCGTCTAGCTTGGCCTCGCTCAGGCTGCCCTTGATGCGGACGCGGTAGCGGCGCAGCCAGCCGGTGGCGGGCAGCTCCATCTTGCGTTTGAGCGCGCCGTCATTGGTCAAAAGGAGGAGGCCCTCGGAGTTGAGATCGAGGCGGCCGACGCTCATGACGCGGGGCATCTCCTTGGGGAGGGCATCGAAGACCGTCTCGCGGCCCTGCTCGTCGCGTTCGGTGGTCACGAGGCCTGCGGGTTTGTGGTAAAGCCAGATGCGCGGGGCGTCGGGCGTTTTCAGCGGAGCGCCGTCGACGAGGATCTTGTCGGTGCCCGTCACGTTGAGCGCGGGGCTGTCGATCAGCTTGCCGTTCACGCGGATGCGGCCCGCCTCGATCATACGCTCGGCCTCGCGGCGCGAGGCGATACCGGCGCGGCTGAGCACTTTGGCGATGCGGTCTCCGGGTGGGGGCGTGTCGGTCATGGTGCGGGGGTAGTCTGCCCGGGCGCGTGCTGCAAGCGGTGGCGCTTTGCCGGGCATGCGGGCATGAAGGGCCGATGAGTTTTCGCAGCGACATGCAGATCGCACTGGACGAGGCGCGGGCGGCGGCCAAGCGCGGAGAGGTGCCGGTGGGCGCGGTCCTTGCCGATCCGTCCGGGCGGATCGTGGCGCAGGCCGGCAACCGGACGCGGGAGCTGAACGATCCGACCGCCCATGCCGAGATTCTGGTTTTGCGCGCGGCCTGCGCCGAAGCAGGGAGCGAACGTCTGCCGGGCTATGTGCTGACGGTCACGCTGGAGCCTTGCGCGATGTGCGCGGCGGCCATCGCGGCGGCGCGGATCGGGCGGCTGATCTATGGGGCGTCCGATCCCAAATCGGGGGGCGTGGCGCATGGGGCGCGGATTTTCGAGCAGCCGCAGAGCCATCACCGGCCCGAAGTTATCGACGGGATCGCGGCAGAGGAGGCTGAGGCGCTTTTGAAGGGGTTCTTTGCTTATAAGCGATGAGGGAGGGTCACGCCGAGGCCTGATCTTGCGTGACCGCTGGTTGAGGGAGAGGTCCCGGATCAAGTCCGGGACGGCGAGGCACTAGATTTCGATAGGTGCAAGAACCTGGGGTTCGATGACGTCGATGTCGGGAAGCGCGTCGACAAGCGGCTGGGCGCTTTGGGCGAGAAGCGGGAACGTCTTGTAGTGGCAGGGGATGACCGTCTTGAAATTGAAGTACTTCTTTGCGGCGAAGGCGGCGCCGGCCATGTCCATCGTGAAATGCCCGCCGCAGCACAGGATGCCGATATCGGGCGCGTACCGTTCTGCGATGACGCCCATATCCGCCATGACATCGGTATCGCCCGAGATATAGATCGTGTGGCCTTCGCCGCGCAGGATGAAGCCTGCGGGATCGCCTGCCGGAAGCAGGCGTCCGTCAAGCTCGATCGTCGAGGAATGCGCGGCGCGGACCATCGTGACCGTTGTCGCGCCGATCGCAACCGTGCCGCCGAAGTTGAAGCCGGTTGTCTGAAAGCCGCGATGCTCGAGGATGCCGGCCAGTTCGACCATCGCGTAAAGGTGGGCGCCGGTGTCTTTGACGATCCCCTCGATATCGGCGGCGTGGTCGAAATGGCCATGGGTCAGCAGGATGGCGCTCGCATCCGCAATCGCCTCGGACCGCTTGTCATCGGGAAAGGTCGGATTGCCGCCAAGCCAGGGGTCCACGAGGAGCACCTGATCCTCGATCTCGATACGAAAGCCGGAATGGCCGAGCCAGATGATCTGCATGGGTCCTCCGCTGGGTTTGTCGCCTCTTTACCATGGCGCGGGCGCGCAGGGCCAGCGCTGCCTACGGCCGCTTGCGCTTGGCCGCGCGGTGGATAACGTGCCGCCCATGGAAGAATTGATGCGTCAGGTCGACGGCTATTGCGAGCGGGTGGATTTCACCTTTTGGAGCGAGCCGGTCAATGCGGTCACGAATGCCGCCTTCATCATCGCGGCGATCTGGATGTGGCGCCGGACGGCCGGATTGCTTTGGGGGCGCATTCTGTGCGTCGTTCTGTTTGCGATCGGGGTCGGGAGTTTCCTCTTTCACACCCATGCGACACTCTGGGCGGCGCTGGCCGACACGATCCCGATCGGGATCTTCATCCTTGTCTATCTTTTCCTTGTCCATTGGCATGTGCTGAACCTGAAGGTGTGGCAGGCGCTGATCGCGGTTTTTCTGTTCTTTCCCTATGCCGCGGCCGTAGTCTGGGCCGCGAACCAGAACGGGTTCTTTGCGATTTCGAATTTCTACTGGACGGTGCCGATCCTGCTCTTTGTTTATGGGATCGGGCTTTGGCGGAGAGATCTTGCGACCGCTCAGGGCTTTATCGTCGGGGGCGCGATCCTGACGCTGTCGATTACGCTTCGGTCCATCGACGAGCTTGCCTGCGATATGCTGCCGATGGGCACGCATTACTGGTGGCATCTGCTCAACGGGCTGATGCTGGGGATCATGATCGAGGTTTACCGCCGTCACAGGCTTGCGGCAGGCGAGGCGCGGGGGTAGATCGGGCGCCGCAGTCCCGCCGAAGGAGCGCCCATGTCCATCGATACCGAAACGGCCCGCCGCGTGGCCAAGCTGGCCCGGATCCGGGTCGAGGACGAGGATCTGCCTGCGCTGGCGGGTGAATTCTCGGCCATTCTCGAGTTCATCGAGCAGCTTGAGGAAGTGGATGTCGAGGGGGTCGAGCCGATGACGTCGGTGACGCCGCAGCGGCTCAAGCGGCGCGAGGATGTGGTGACGGATGGCGGTCAGCAAGCTGCGGTTCTGGCCAATGCGCCCGATGCGCGGGAAGGGTTCTTTGCGGTGCCGAAGGTGGTGGAATGAGCGATCTGACGGATCTGACGATTGCCGAAGCGCGGGGCAAGCTGCGCGCGGGGGATCTGAGCGCGGGCGAGTTGACCGAGGCCTGCCTTGAGGCGGTTGAAGGGTCAGGCAAGCTGAACGCGTTCGTGCACAAAACGCCTGAGATTGCGCGCGAGCAGGCGGCGGCAGCCGATGCGCGGCTGAAGGCCGGGGCTGCGCCGGATCTGTGCGGGATCCCGCTGGGGATCAAGGATCTCTTTTGCACCAAGGGGGTCGCCAGTCAGGCGGGATCGGCGATCCTAAACGGGTTCAAGCCGGAATATGAAAGCACCGTGACACGCCAGCTCTTCGAGGCGGGCGCGGTGATGCTGGGCAAGCTGAACATGGACGAGTTCGCCATGGGCTCCTCCAACGAGACCTCGACCTATGGCAATGCGGTGAACCCTTGGCGCGCGGGCAATTCGGAGGCGGCGCTGACGCCGGGCGGATCGTCGGGTGGGTCGGCCTCTGCCGTGGCGGCGCGGCTGTGTCTGGGCGCGACGGGCACCGATACGGGCGGTTCGATCCGGCAGCCGGCGGCGTTTGTCGGGATCACAGGGCTGAAGCCGACCTATGGGCGGTGCTCGCGCTGGGGGATCGTGGCCTTTGCCTCGAGCCTCGATCAGGCGGGGCCGATGACCAAGGATGTGCGCGATGCGGCGATCATGCTGGGCGCGATGGCGGGGCATGATCCGATGGATTCGACCTCGGCCGATCTGGCGGTGCCGGATTTCGAGGCGGCCCTGACCGGCGACATCCGGGGCAAGATCGTAGGGATCCCCAAGGAATACCGGATGGAGGGGATGCCGCAGGAGATCGAGGATCTGTGGACGCGCGGCAAGGAGATGCTGCGCGATGCGGGCGCGGAGTTGCGCGATATCTCGCTACCGCATACGAAATACGCGCTGCCCGCCTATTATGTGATCGCGCCTGCCGAAGCGTCGTCCAATCTGGCGCGCTATGATGGGGTGCGGTTCGGACATCGGGCCAAGCTGTCCCAAGGCGACGGGATCACCGAGATGTACGAAAAGACCCGCGCCGAGGGGTTCGGGGATGAGGTCAAGCGGCGGGTGATGGTCGGGACCTATGTGCTGTCGGCGGGTTTTTACGACGCCTATTACAATCGTGCGCGCAAGGTGCGCACGCTGATCAAGCGCGATTTCGAACAGGCATTCGACAGTGGGATCGACACGATCCTGACGCCCGCGACGCCTTCGGCGGCGTTCGAGCTGGGGCAGACCTTTGACGATCCGGTGCAGATGTACCTCAACGATGTCTTTACGGTCACAGTCAATCTGGCAGGGCTGCCTGGGATCGCTGTGCCTGCGGGGCTTGATTCCAAAGGGCTTCCCCTTGGGCTGCAGCTGATCGGGCGTCCATGGGAGGAGGGCGACCTGCTGAACACGGCTTATTGTCTTGAGCGATCCGCCGGTTTTGTGGAAAAGCCGTCACGCTGGTGGTAATCTCGATCAAATTGCCATGCGCGGCAGGTTGAACGGAAGCGGAGCAGGCGCGGTTATGAAACAGATATTTGCGGTCAGTCTGGTGGCGTTGGTGCTTGCTGGATGCACGACCACCCCGGCGACCCGGTCCACGGGTGTGGGGTTTAACGACTATCAGGATTACGAAAGCCAGCGGCTGGCCCGCGAGGCGGAATTGCGGGGGCAGCGCGTGCGCGGGCCCCAGACGGTGCTGCCGTTGCCGGCGCCCGGATCGCCTGCGGGCGGCGCTGCGATTCCGTCGAGCGATCTGGCCGCGGCCGGGATCGGGGTGTCCGGCGGGGCCGACCGGGATGCGCTGGGCGCAGGCCGGGGCCGGTCGACGGTGCAGGGCGATGTCGCCATCGCCTCGACCGGGATTTCGGATGAGCAGGATTTCGGCGCGGTCTCGAACCGCGAGACGATCGAGAGCGATGCGGACCGGCTTGCGCGGCAGGCGGCGGCCTACCGGGTGATCCAGCCGACCGCCGTGCCCGAGCGGCGCGGATCGGCGGGGCCGAATATCGTGGAATTCGCGGTCAGCACCAGCCATGCAAAGGGGCAGGCGGTCTATTCACGCTCGGCTTTATCGGGTGAGCGCAAACAGCAGCGGGCCTGCGCGGAGTATCTGTCGGCCGATCAGGCGCAGCGGGCGTTTCTGGCCGCTGGCGGTCCGGAGCGGGACCGGCTTGGGGTGGATCCCGATGGGGATGGCTTCGCCTGCGCCTGGGATCCGGCGCCCTATCGGCGGGCTGTCTCGAACTGAGCCTGTCTCCTAATTTTGGGCCGCGCCGGGAAGGGGCGGCCGTCTCTCTCGTCGTTTTGCATTTCACCGGGATGGAGAGCCATGCCGCGGCGCGCGCCCGGCTTTGCGATCCGGATGCCGAGGTGTCGGCGCATTATCTGATTTCGGAAACCGGGCTTTGCGAGGCATTGGTGGCCGAGGATCAGCGCGCCTGGCATGCGGGGCAGGGGCGTTGGGGCGCGGTGACGGATGTGAATTCGGCCTCGATCGGGATCGAGCTGACCAATGATGGCGCGCAGCCCTTTGCCGAGCCGCAGATGGCGGCACTGACGGGGCTGCTGGGAGAGATCCTGATGCGGCACGATCTTGGTCCGGAGGCGGTGATCGGGCATTCGGATATGGCGCCGCATCGCAAAGTCGACCCCGGGGCGCGGTTCGACTGGCGCAGGCTGGCCTTCGAGGGTCTGTCGGTCTGGCCCGAGGCCGGGCAGGGCGATCCGGCCGCGTTCCTGGAGGCGGCGGCGCGGTTCGGCTATCCGGTGGACATGATCGACGAGGCGGCGCTTTTGAAGGCGGTGCGGCTGCGGTTTCGCCCTTGGTTTACGGGGCCTCCGGATCCGCGGGATAGCGGGCTCATGGCGGATCTGGCCCAGAGATATCCCGGCCCCGGCGCTTCGGCATTGACGGGCTAGGCTGCGCGCATTAGCTGCGGCAGCGCGCGGATGGCCGGATGATCGCGGGCGGGAGACCGTTCGAGGAAAGTCCGGACTCCATAAAGCAACGGTGCCGGGTAACGCCCGGCCGGGGCAACCCGAGGGACAGCGCCACAGAAATCAGACCGCCCGGATCCTTTTCGGGCAAGGGTGAAACGGTGGGGTAAGAGCCCACCGCGGGACGGGCAACCGGACCGGCACGGCAAGCCCCACCGGGAGCAATGCCAAATAGGGACCTCGCGCCTTCGGGCAGGGATGCTTTAGCCCAAGGGGTCCGGGTTGGCAGCTAGAGGGTGTTCGGCAACGGGCGCCCAAGATGAATGATCATCCAGCGGAGCGATCCGTGGACAGAATCCGGCTTACAGGCCATCCGCGTCAAATTAAACCAGAACAGTTTATGCCATTGCATTTCCGGCGGTTAGCGCGTTCCCTTGAGTCGTAGGGCAGGCCGTGGGGACAGTCTGCTTTCGGGGATATGATTATGACCAAGCAATCGATTAAGGACATCGAACCCGATGCCCATGCCGTTGAGGTCATCGGCTCTGCCGCGCCTGCGTTCACGCTGGCCTTTCTGCGGGCCTGTCCGGATGCGGTGGCCATTCTCAATTCGAATGGCCGCGTCGGGTTTCTGAACCAGACCGGGCGGACGCTCATGGATCTTGATACGTCCGAGACCGTGACGGGCCGCAAATGGTGGGACATCTGGCCCGAGGACGAGCGGGCGGGCCTGCAGGCGGGGTTCGATCAGGCGCTGTCGGGGCAGCTGGTGAAGCTGAATGCGGCGCGCACCACATCGGGCGGGGACCGCCGCCGGTGGGATCTGACATTGTCGCCGATCATCAATCTGGACGGGCAGACGGAATCCGTTCTGCTGGTGGCGCGCGCGCCGGATCTTTGAGCGGGCTTTGCGGTTGACAGCCAAGGTCCTATCGCTAAAACGCGGGCTTCACGAGATGACACGCCCTTGTCGCGGTTGCGCGAAGGGAAGAAGAGCGAGAGATCATGGCGAAACCGACGACGATCAAGATCCGTCTGAATTCGACCGCGGGCACGGGCCACTTTTACGTGACCAAGAAGAACGCACGGACGATGACGGAAAAGATGACGGTCCGGAAATACGATCCGGTCGTGCGCAAGCATGTCGAATACAAGGAAGGCAAGATCAAGTAGGATCTGCCTTATCCGTTCCGGCATGGGCCGCGCAGGGTGAACCTGGCGCGGCCTTTTGCGTCTTTGGAGGCGCGGTATGGCCCAGACGCTGACGATCCGGCCCGCGCGGCGCGACGATCTGGGGGCGCTGGATCTGATGATGGCGCGCAGCTTTCCGGTTCTCCTCAAGGACGATTATCCGCCCTCGGTGATGGTGACGGCCGTGCCGCTGATCGCACGGGCGCAGCCGGGGCTGTTGCGGTCGGGGACCTATTTCGTGGCCCAGGAAGAGGAGGGCGCTTTGGTGGGCGCCGGCGGGTGGAGCCTGACGGATCCCCATGACGGGGAGCGCCAGCGCCAGACCGGGCATATCCGCCATTTTGTGGTCGATCACGGCAGGGCGCGGCGCGGGATCGGGCGGTCGCTGATGGAGCAGGTCGTCCGCCAGGCCGGGGCGCTGGGGGTTCGGCGGCTGGCGGCGATGAGCACGCGCAGCGCTGTGCCCTTCTACGAGGCGCAGGGCTTTACCGCGCTGGAGGAGGTCGAGATGCCGCTGCGGCCTGGGATCGGGTTTCCGGCGGTTCGGATGATCCGGGCTTTGAAATGACAAAGGGCCGGTCAATGACCGGCCCTTTCTCTTGCGTGACGCTCTGCCTGCTTATTCGCGGCTGCCGAAGAGCTGCAGCAGGAACATGAACATGTTGATGAAGTCGAGGTAGAGGTTCAGCGCGCCCATGATGGCGGCTTTGCCGAGCCACTCCTGATCGCCAGCGAACGCGTGCTGAAGATAGGTGTTCTTGATGTTCTGCGTATCACAGGCGGTCAGACCGGCGAAGATCAGCACACCCAGGATCGAGATCGCGAACATGATCGCGGGCGATTGCAGGAAGATGTTGACGACCATCGCGACGATAAGTCCGATCACGCCCATGATTAGGAAAGATCTCCAGCCCGAGATATCCTTTTTTGTCGTATAGCCCCAGAGCGACAGGCCCGCGAAGGCGATCGCCGTGATCAGGAAGACCTGCACGATCGAGAACGATGTGAACACGAGAAAGATCCAACTAATCGACACGCCCATGACAGCAGCGAACGCGTAGAACACAAGCTGCGCCGTCGCGGCCGACATCCGATTGATCATGGCGCCAAAGCCGAAAACGAAGATCAGCGGGGCGAACATGATAACCCAGCGAAGCGGGCTGTTATACAAAGCCTCACCAAGTGGTGTAAGCAGTGTACCTGCTTCTGTCTCGACAGTTGCCAGGCCTGAAAGGGCCCAAGCGGCAAGAGCCGTAATGACCATGCCCACGGACATCGTGCCGTAGACCTTATTCATGTGAGCGCGAAGCCCGGCGTCAATTTCTTCCGAGCGGATCCCGGCCGTTGACCGGGCCTTCACATACTCTTCCATCGGATGCGTATCCTCCAAACTGAAATGGATCCCGCAACGACGGCTGCGGAACTTCTATCGAAAGATTGGATGGATCGGCCCGGAATTCAAGAGGTTCCGGGGGTGAAACGGTCTCAAATTCCGGGCATTTTGACGCTTATCGCGCGTTCGGTAGGTCCCAGAGCGGGCGGTTTGCTTCTTTGAGTGCCTCGTCGTGGGTCAGACCGAGATCCGCGAGGGCCGCTCTGTCCAGCTTTGACAGGGCGATGCGTTCGGAGCGGACGCGGATCATCCTGGCGATGAGCGAGAGCAGCGAAATGCGGTGCGGAACGGCGGTGCGGGTGGAGGTGGGGTAGTGAGCGGCAAACATGAGAGCTTCCTTTCCAAAGCGTGAACTAAATCGGCCGTCGTATCAGGTTGCTTGATATCTAGATGCAGATGCGGCATGTTGAAAATGAATGTTTGATCGATAATGCATCAGGAATTGTGATATGCCCCGAAATCTGGACATTACGGCGCTGCGGTCTTTCGTGGCGGTTGCCGATACCGGCGGTGTGACCAAGGCGGCGGGCTTTTTGCACCTGACGCAGTCGGCGGTGTCGATGCAGCTCAAGCGGCTCGAGGAGTCGCTCGGGATTTCGCTGATCGACCGGAGTGCCCGCAGCGTGGCGCTGACCGCGGAAGGCGAGCAGCTTTTGAGTTACGCGCGGCGGATGATCGATCTGAACGACGAGGCCTGGGGGCGGCTGACGGCGAACGAATTCGAGGGCGAGATCGTTCTGGGCGTGCCCCATGACATTATCTACCCCTATATTCCGCCGATCCTGCGCCGGTTCGCCTCGGAGTTTCCGCGCATGCGCATGCGGCTGGTCTCGGCGCCCACGACGCGGCTGCGCGAGATGTTCGGGCGCGGCGAGTGCGATGCGATCCTGACGACCGAAGAGCAGCCGGGGCCGGGCGGCGAGGCGCTGGTGCAGCTTCCGCTGGTCTGGATCGGCGCCATCAGCGGGAGCGCCTGGAAGCAGCGCCCGCTGCCGGTCGCGTTCTGCAAGAACTGCATCTTCCGCGCGGGTGTCCTGCGCCGGATGGACGAGGCGCAGTTCGATTGGGAGATGATCGTGGACTCCGATATGGACAATGCGGTCGAGGCGGTGGTCAGCGCCGATCTGGCGATCCATGCGGCGATCAAGGGCGTCTATCCGCGCCAGACCGCGCCGATCCATCACGACGGCGCCTTGCCCGATCCGGGCCGGACACAGATCGTCCTTTACATGCAGCGATCGAACGCCACCGTTTCGGGCGCACTTCGCGACATGATCCGGACGACCTACCGGGCCGAGGCAAGCTCGGACGAGATGGTGCAGCTTACCGCGTGACGGTGACGACGACCTTGCCGGTGGCCTGACGGGTGCGCAGCAGATCGAGCGCTTCGCTGGCCTTTTCGAGCGGGACGTGGTGGCTGATATGGGGTCTAATCCGGCCTTCGCCGTGCCAGGTCATGATCTCGTTCAGGCTGGATTTGAGCACCTCGACGTTGAAGGCCATGTAGCCGCCCCAGTAAAAGCCGATCAGCGTGATGTTCTTGACCAGAAGGACATTGGCGCGGGGCTTTGGCACGTCTCCGCTGGCGAAACCGATCAGGATATAGCGCGCCTCGGGCTTGCAGGCGCTGAAAGCGGGCTTGAAGAGGTCTCCTCCGACCGGATCGTAAACGACATCGGCGCCGCCGAGCGCCTTGACCGCCGCCTTGATATCGTCGGTGTCGCTGTCGATGAGGTGATCGGCCCCGGCCTGGCGCGCGATCTCGAGCTTTGAGGCGCCCCGGGCGACGGCGATGACGGTCGCGCCCATCGCCTTGCCCAGCTCGACCGCGGTGAGGCCGACGCCGCCTGCCGCGCCCAGAACCAGAAGCGTCTCGCCTTTTTGCAGCTGTGCGCGCCGCGTCAGGGCCAGATGGCTTGTGCCATAGGCGACGATCAGTCCGGCGGCGATGTCCGAGGGGATCTGATCGGGCAGGGAAATGCAGCTGGCCGCCGGGAAGACGCCGTATTCGGCCAGACCGCCGGAGCCGCCGAAGACCGCAACGCGGGCGCCGATGGCGGGCGCGGTCACGCCGTCCCCGTGTGCGATGACGCGGCCTGCCACCTCCATCCCGAGGGCAAAGGGCAGCTTGGGCGTGTCCTGATAGGTGCCCTTGGCCATCAGAAGGTCGGCGAAATTGAGCGCGCAGGCCTCGATTTCGATCAGGACCTCGCCCGGAGCGGGGTCCGGGCGCGGAACCTCGGTATAGCGGGGCGGGTCATCGAAGGAGGAGACGAGAAAAGCGTGCATAGCATGTCCTAGTTGAGCTCGGCTTTCGATATCTTGTCCCTGCGGTGAGCGAAAGCGATCTGGGCTGGCGGAGCCAAGACAATTGACTTAAGTTACGCGCCGTGTGGGGGGCTTTCGTTTTCGTTCGGTTTTTTGTGGCCGCGACGGATAAGCCTCGAGCTGGAATTTCAAGGGATGCCTTGGGCACATCCCGGCCAGCGAATGAAAGAATGTATTGGAGAACGTAAATGAAGCACCCGGTTGATGTGCATGTTGGGAAACGAATCAGACACCGTCGGTGGACGGCCGGGATGACTCAGCAGCAACTGGCCGAGCGGGTCGGGATCAAGTTCCAACAGATCCAGAAATACGAGACCGGCGCGAACCGCGTCAGCGCGTCCCGGCTTTGGGACATTGCCCAGTCGCTGGAGGTGGACGTGTCGTTCTTTTTCGATGGGCTGGCCACGGCCAGCTGTCCTGACGAGACGGGAGACGCGCCGACCGATATCCTGATGGACAAAGAAGCGCTGGAGCTGGTGCGGTCGTATTACGCGATCCCCGAAAACCAGAGGCGGCAGCTCTTTGAGCTGGCGCGGGTTTTGGGCCGGGCAGCCTGACGGTCCCTTCATGACAGATCGCAACCGGCTTGAGGCGCGCGCCGATGCCGCAGAGCTTGTGGCGGTGGCCCATGCGCTGGCGGATGCGGCGCGGGTTCAGACCCTACGCCACTTTCGGGCGGCGGGGCTGGCGGCAGACAACAAGGAGGCGGCGGGCTTCGATCCCGTGACCGTCGCCGACCGCGCCGCCGAAGATGCGATGCGCGCGATCCTGCGGGAACGGCGTCCCGAGGACGGCATTCTGGGCGAAGAGCGCGGGGCGCAGGCCGGATCGAGCGGTCTGACCTGGGTTCTGGATCCGATCGACGGCACGCGCGGCTATCTGGCGGGTACGCCGACCTGGGGCGTGCTGATCGCGCTTTCTGACGAGAGCGGGCCGATCTATGGGCTGATCGATCAGCCTTATATCGGCGAGCGGTTCGAGGGCGGCTCCGGTCAGGCGGTGCTGGCGGGCCCGCATGGCACCGGGCCGATTGCGGTGCGCGCGCCGCGGCCCCTGAGCGAGGCGATCCTCTTCACGACTTTTCCGGAGGTCGGAACGGAGGAGGAGCGGGCTGCCTTCGGGCGCGTTGCGGCGCAGGTTCAGCTGACCCGCTATGGGATGGATTGCTATGCCTATGCGCTTTTGGCGGCGGGGCAGATCGATCTGGTGATCGAGGCGGGGCTGAACGCCTATGACATTCAGGCGCCCATCGCCGTGATCGAAGCGGCGGGGGGCGTTGTTTCCTCCTGGGAGGGCGGCGATGCGTCGGGCGGCGGGCGCGCGATTGCCGCGTCGTGTCCGCAGATCCTGGAGGCGGCGCGCGATCTGATCGGGCCCGACTGAGGCCGGGCGCGGCGGGGGATCGCCGCCGGTTTCCGCCGGATCGGCGGAAAGATGATCGGTATCCTGTGCATTCTTGATAAAGTTGTGCGCGGCGCCTCATTTTTGATCGTCTTTTGCCACACCAGCGATGAAGTCTCGCGGCTCTGGTCGCGCAAGACGTTCAAATTGGGACATAAGATCAATGATCCGTATTTTCTGCATTCTGAGCCTGATGGCTGCCATTTCGTGTACACCGGTCGAGACGGTGGGGCGCGGTGCGTCGGGCACCGAAGTGACGGTGCTGGACCGGATCCCGGCCGCCTCGCCCGGATCGGCATCCTTTGCGGCGCGGTTTCAGACCTTCCGGTCGGCGCGGGGACTGCCTGCCGTGCGCACCGACAGCCGTCTGACGGCCGCGGCCCGCAGGCATGCCGCCGATATGGCGCGCAACGGCTTTTTCGCGCATCGCGGAAGCGACGGCACCAAGCCGAGCGACCGAGTGAAAAGAGCCGGGTTCAGCCCGTGCTATACGGCCGAGAACCTCGGGAAGGGATCGTTCAGCGAAGCGCAGATCTTTAGCGCCTGGGAGAATTCACCGAGCCATCGTCGGCTTATGCAGAACCGCCGTGTGACGCGCTATGGTCTGGCGCAAAACTCGGGGAACTGGGTTCTGGTCATGGCGCAGCCGCAGCCCTGCTGACCCGCCTACCCGCGACCCAGACGTCGCGGATGGCGCGGTCGTCGCCCATCATGAGCGTCGGAAAGAGCGCCTCCCAGATGCTCTCGGCCCGATCGGTGCGCTGGGCGATAGCGGGCGTGGAGGCAAGATCGAGGATCGTGAGGTCCGCCTCGTAGCCTGGGGCGAGCGTTCCGATCCGGTCCTGAAGGTGCAGCGCCCGGGCGCCGCCTGCGGTGGCCAGCCAAAGAAGCTGCGCCGGATGAAGCGCAGTGCCTCGCAATTGCGCGATCTCGTAGGTCGCGGCCATGGTGCGCAGCATGGAAAAGGACGAGCCGCCGCCGGTATCGGTCGCAAGGCCGACGGGGATGCCGCGCGCCGAGAGACCTGCCAGATCGAAGAGGCCCGAGCCGATGAAGGTGTTCGAGGTCGGGCAATGGGCGATGGCCGCGCCGGTTTCGGTCAGGCGATCGATTTCTCGCGGCTCAAGGTGGATGGCGTGGCCATAGATCCCGCGCGCGCCCAAAAGGCCCGCCGCCTCGTAGGTGTCGAGGTAATCGCGGGCTTCGGGGAAGAGGTCCCGGACCCATGCGATCTCGTCGGTCTGTTCGCTGAGATGGGTTTGCATCAGGCAGGTCGGGTTGGCGGACCAGAGGGCGCCGAGCGCCTCGAGCTGCTCGCGGGTTGAGGTGGGTGAAAAGCGCGGCGTGATCGCATACTGCGCGCGACCCTTGCCATGCCAGCGCTCGATCAGGGCGAGGCTGTCGTCATGGGCCGATTGCGGCGTGTCCTGCAGGCCCGTCGGAGCGTTGCGGTCCATGCAGGTCTTGCCCGCGACGATGCGCATGTCGCGGCGGGCGGCCTCGGTAAAGAGAGCCTCGACGCTTTGCGGGTGGATCGTGCAGTAGCTGGCGAGCGTGGTCGTTCCGTTCTGAAGCGCAAGATCCAGCGTGAGGGCCGCGACGGCGCTGGCATAGGCGGGATCGCCGAACTTTATTTCCTCGGGGAAGGTATAGGTGTTGAGCCAGTCGATCAGGCGTTTGCCCCAGCTCGCGATAATGCGTGTCTGGGGATAGTGCATGTGGGCATCGACGAAGCCGGGAGAGATCAGAGCGTCGCCATAATCGGTGATCGTCGCCTGCGGATGCGCATCGCGCAGGTCCTTGGCAGAGCCGATGGCGGCAATCGTGCCGTTCTCGATCAGGAGCGCGCCGCGCGGATCGTGATGGGCGGCGGCTTCGGGCGGGGCCGCCATGGGCGTGTCCTCGAAGTGGAGGATCTGGCCGAGAAGGAGATGACTGGACATGGCCGCACCCTAGGTCGGAGTTCAGGCGGGGTAAATCACATGCGGCTTGCCGGGGAGGCGGGTCTGCGTATGGTGCGCCGGGCGGCTTGAAGGAGACCTTCGATGACGGATGAGACGATCGAGATCGAGGGTGACGCCGACGGCTATGCCCTAGAGGCGAAAAAGGTTCAGAAGATCCTTTCCGCGGTCGATACCGGCGATGAGCAGCAGCTGGCGAGCCTGCTTGAGCCGCTGCACCCTGCCGATGTGGCCGACCTTCTTGAGCAGATCGAGGACAAGCCGCGCGCGGAGCTTCTGGATCTGTGGAAGAGCGGCTTTGACGGCGAGGTTCTGTCGGAGCTCAAGGAGAGCCTGCGCGAGGATGTGATCGATCAGCTCACGCCCGATGCGCTGGCCTCGGCGGTGCGCGATCTGGAAAGCGACGATGTCGTCGATCTGGTCGAGGATCTGGGCGACGAACAGCAGGAAGCGGTTCTCGATGCGCTCGGGACGATGGACCGGCAGGCGGTCGAGACGGCGCTGGCCTGGCCGGAGGAAAGCGCCGGACGCCTGATGCAGGCCGAGACGGTGCGCGCGCCCGAGCATTGGACGGTGGGCGAGACGATCGACTATCTGCGCGGCGAGGAGGATCTGCCCGATCAGTTCTACCACGTGATCCTGATCGATCCGCGCATGAAACCTGTGGGTTATGTCACGCTGGGCCGTCTGTTGGGATCGCGCCGGGAGGTTCCGCTTCGCGATCTTGTGGAGGACAGCTTTCGGATCATTCCTGCGGTTCAGGACGAAGGCGAGGTGGCTTACGCCTTCAATCAGTATCACCTGATTTCCGCGCCGGTCGTGGATGACGATGGCCGTCTGGTGGGGGTCATCACCATCGATGACGCGATGGCGGTCCTTGATGAGGAGCATGAGGAGGACATTCTGCGTCTGGCCGGTGTGGGCGAGGGGTCGCTGACCGACCGGGTGATCAACACGACGCGCCAGAGGCTGCCCTGGCTGGCGGTGAATCTCGTGACGGCGATTCTGGCGAGCCTCGTGATCGCGCAATTCGAGATGGCGCTCCAGCAGATCGTGGCTTTGGCGGTGCTGATGCCGATCGTCGCCTCGATGGGCGGGAATGCGGGGACGCAATCGCTGACCGTCGCGGTGCGCTCGATCGCGACCAAGGATCTGACCGGATCGAATGTGTGGCGCGTGATCCGGCGGGAGGTCGGGGTGGGGCTGGTTAACGGTGTGATCTTTGCCGTGATCATGGGCATCGTCGGGGTGATTTGGTTCGGCTCTCCGATGCTGGGCGTCGTGATCGCGCTTGCCATGGTGATCAACATGGTCGCCGCCGGGCTGGCCGGAACGGTGATCCCGGTGATCCTTGAAAAGCTGAGGGTCGATCCGGCTTTGGCCTCGGGGGCCTTCGTGACCACGGTGACGGATGTCGTTGGGTTCTTCGCGTTCCTCGGGTTGGCCGTGGTGATGCTGCTGTGAGCAAGGAGGCGATGCGCAAGGCGGCCTTTGCCCGGCGCAAGGCCGCGCATGAGGCGGCGCCCGTGGGCGCGGCGGGGCGGCTCTCCGAGCTTTTGGCGGGTCATCGGGGCGTTGCCGTCTCGGGCTATCTGCCGATCCGGACCGAGATTGACCCGGTGCCCGCGATGGCCGAAGCGGTCGCCTGGGGGCCGGTGGGTGTGCCCGTGATCGCAGGGGAGGCGCAGCCGCTGCAATTCCGCGCATGGTCGCCGGAGGGCGCCTTGGTGGAGGGGCCTTTCGGCGTGCCCGTGCCGCAAGAGGGCGACTGGATGAGGCCCGAGATCCTGATCGTACCGCTCCTGGCCTTTGACCGGACGGGCGCGCGGCTTGGCTATGGCGGAGGATACTATGACCGGACGCTGGCGGCTTTACGCGCGGATGGTGCCTGTCTGGCCGTGGGGTTCGCCTATGCGGCGCAGGAGGTGACCGCCGTGCCGACCGAGCCGACGGATGCGCCGCTCGATATGATCATAACGGAGCGGGAGGTGATCGTTCCGTGAGCGCGACCCTCGTCCAAAGCGGCGCGGTTGGCGGACGCGCGTCGATCTGGCGCTTGTTTTCGCGGGCGCTGCCGCCTACGCCCCTCTGATGAGATTGCTTTTCCTCGGAGACGTCATGGGCCGGTCCGGGCGGTCGGCCATCACCGGGCGACTTGCGGCGCTGCGGGAGCGGCTGCGGGCCGATTTCGTTGTCGTCAACGCAGAGAACGCGACCGGCGGGATGGGACTGAGCGCCGATCACGCCAAGCTGCTGCTGGAGGCGGGCGCCGATTGTCTGACGCTGGGCGATCATGCCTTCGATCAAAAGGACATGCTGTGTTTCATCGAAAGCGAGCCGCGGATCCTGCGCCCACTGAACTTTTCCAAGGTGGCGCCCGGGCGGGGCGCGCGCCTTTTCGAGGCGCGGGGCGGGCGCAAGGTTCTGGTGGCGCAGGTTCTGGGGCAGGTTTTCATGAAGCGGGCCTTTGACGATCCGTTCTCGGCGATCGATGCGGTTTTGCGCACTCATCCTCTGGGCGGGCAGGCGCAGGCGAGTCTGATCGACATGCATTGCGAGGCAACCTCGGAGAAAATGGCGATGGGGCATTTCTGCGATGGCAAGGCAAGCATGGTGGTTGGCACGCATACGCATGTGCCGACGGCGGATGCGATGATCCTGCCGGGCGGGACGGCCTATCAGACGGATGCTGGCATGTGCGGCGACTATCGCTCGGTGATCGGGATGGAGCCGGCAGAGCCTTTGCGGCGGTTCGTCACCGGTATGAGCAAGGGGCGTTTCACGCCTGCCAATGGGGAGGCGACCTTGTCCGGCCTTCTGGCCGTCACTGACGACCGGACGGGCAAGGCGATCGAGGTTCACATGATCCGCGATGGCGGAGAATTGTCACCGGCGTCGGTCTGATGCGGATCTGCGCTGGACCTTGGCCCGACTGCGCGCGATTGTGGCGCGATTTTTCGATGAATGGCTGGTGACCGACTGTGCTTGATCTTATTGGCCTGCCTCCGGCCGCCGAGCCTTATATCGCGCTTGGCGTTGTCGTCCTGATGTTTCTGCTCTTCCTGCGCGAGGTCTTTCCAGCGGAGGTGACCGCATTGAGCGGTGTGTCGCTGCTGCTGGTCTTCGGCATCCTGCCTTATGAAGACGCGTTGTCGATGCTGTCCAACCCGGCGCCCTGGACGATTGCGGCGATGTTCGTCGTCATGGGAGCGCTGGTGCGCACCGGATCGCTCGATGCGTTGACAAAGCTGGCGGACCGGCAGGTCAAGACACGGCCCAAACTGGCATTGGGCGGATTGCAGGCCTTTGTCGTGTCGTCCTCGGCCATCGTGTCGAATACACCTGTGGTTGTCGTGATGATCCCCATCTTTGTGCAGATCGCGCGCACCTTGGGTCGGTCGGCCTCCAAGCTGCTGATCCCGCTGTCTTATGCGGCGATCATGGGCGGCACGCTCACCTTAATCGGCACATCGACGAACCTGCTGGTCGACGGGGTTGCGCGTTCAAATGGGCTGGAGGCGTTCACCATCTTTGAGGTCACGCCGCTGGGTCTGATCGTCGTTGCTTGGGGGATGCTTTATCTTCGGTTCGTTGCGCCTTTTTTGCTACCCGATCGGGATAGCATGGCGAACCTGTTGTCAGACCGGTCAAAGATGCGGTTCTTCACCGAGGCAGTGATCCCGCCGGACAGCAATCTGATTGGGCGCGAGGTCACGGGCGTGCAGCTTTTCAAGCGGGACGGGGTCCGTCTTGTCGACGTGGTTCGAGGCGACGCTTCATTGCGGCGCAACCTCGAAGGGGTCGAGCTGGCTGTTGGCGACCGTGTGGTTCTGCGTACGGCGATGACAGAGCTTTTGAGCCTGCAAAACGACAAGTCATTGCGGCGGGTCGATCAGGTGTCGGCGGTCGAAACCTCAACCGTGGAGGTTCTGATCACGCCTGGTTGCAAGATGGTCGGGCGTAAACTGGGCGATCTGCGTCTAAGGCGGCGATACGGCGTCTACACGCTGGCGGTCCATCGCCGGAACCAGAATATCGGGCTGCAGCTGGACGAGCTGACGGTCCGGGTGGGCGATACGCTTTTGCTGGAAGGGGCGCCCGAAGATATTCAGAGGCTGGCCGCGGATATGGATCTGGTGGATGTCTCGCATCCTTCCGCCAAGGCCTTCCGCCGCACGCATGCACCATTGGCCATCGTGGCGATCCTCGGCATTGTGGCCTTGGCCGCCCTGGGCGTCGCGCCCATTCTGCTGCTGAGCATCGTGGCGGTGACCTTCGTTCTGGTGACGCGCTGCATCGACGCCGACGAGGCGTTCTCTTTCATCGATGGGCGGCTTCTGGTCCTGATCTTTGCAATGCTGGGCGTTGGGGCCGCCTTGCAGGCTTCCGGCGCGGTCGAACTGGTCGTGACTGCGGTTGCGCCGCTTCTGACGGGGTTGCCACCGTTCTTTGTGATCTGGGCAATCTACCTGCTGACAAGCGTGCTGACCGAGCTTGTATCGAACAACGCCGTCGCCGTTGTCGTCACGCCGATCGCTATCGGGCTGGCGACCGCGCTTGGATACGATCCACGTGCGCTGGTCGTGGCCGTGATGATGGCGGCTTCCGCAAGTTTCGCGACCCCGATCGGATATCAGACGAACATGCTGGTCTATGGCCCGGGAGGCTACAAGTTCACCGATTTCCTGAAGGTCGGCGTGCCGCTGAACCTGAGTGTGGGTATTCTGGCTTCGGCGGCGATCCCGTTCATCTGGCCGCTTTAGGCGCCGCGCGGGATTGCCCTTGGGCGCCGCGCTGGCCTATAGACGGCTCCGCATCCGACACGACGAGGACCAACCGATGGCAGGCCACTCCAAATGGGCGAATATCCAGCACCGCAAAGGGCGGCAGGACGCCGCGCGCTCGAAGCTCTTTTCGAAGCTGGCCAAGGAGATCACCGTGGCTGCCAAGATGGGCGATCCCGACCCGGACAAGAACCCGCGCCTGCGCCTTGCGGTAAAGGAAGCCAAGAGCCAGTCGGTCCCAAAGGACGTCATCGATCGGGCCATCAAGAAATCGCAAGGCGGCGATGCCGAGAACTACGACGAGATCCGATATGAGGGGTATGGGCCCGGCGGAGTGGCTGTCATCGTCGAGGCGATGACCGACAACCGCAACCGGACTGCGTCGACCGTGCGCTCCACCTTTTCGAAGAACGGCGGCAATCTGGGAGAGACGGGATCGGTTGGGTTCATGTTCGAGCGCAAGGGGCAGGTGGTTTATCCCGCTGATGTCGGTGATGCCGATACCGTCATGATGGCCGCGATCGAGGCCGGGGCGGAGGATGTCGAGAGCTCGGAGGAGGGGCATGTGATCCTCTGCGCCGATACCGATCTGAACGATGTCTCCACCGCGCTTGAGGCGGAGCTGGGCGAAAGCGACAGCACCAAGCTGGTCTGGCAGCCGACGACGACGACCGAGCTGGACCTTGAGGGGATGGAAAAGCTGATGAAGCTGGTCGACGCGCTGGAAGATGACGACGACATCCAGTCCGTGACGACGAATTTCGAAGCCAGCGACGAGGTCATGGCGCAGCTTTAGGCCGCGCCGGAACCTTTGCGTCGGGCCGCCTGTTCTTGCGGCATGGACACGCATCGCCCCCAGACCCATGAAGATCGCCCGGCGCTGTTAATCGGGCTGGGGCTAGCGGGGCTGTTTGGGTCGCTTGCGCTGATCATCGGCACGCTGATCGGGCCGCTTTTTGTACCGAATTACGATTGGATCGCCGATACGATCAGCGACATGGCCGCAGGCGAAGGCGAGATCGTCATGGATGTGGCGCTGTATCTTTACGCGGCCAGTCTGATTGCCCTATCACTGGGGGCCGCGCATTTGCATCTGGGACAGTTCGGCTGGAGCGGGGGCATGCTGATCCTTGTCATTCTTGCGCTTGTCGTCACGCTGGTCGGGGTGCGCAACGAGTATGGCGATGGCGACAACGAAGGGGTCGTGATCCACATGTATCTCGTCTACGCGATGGGCGTGCTTTATGCCGCCGGGCCCTGGATCATGGCGCAGGGGGCGGGGCGTATCTCGAAGGGATATCTTTGGGCGTTCCGGATCTCTGCCATTGCCTGGGCTGTTGCCGCACCGATCTTTTTCCTGCTGCCGACCTCGTATGATGGTCTTTGGGAGCGGGTTCTGGGTCTGATCACGATGGGATGGACCGTGCCTCTTGGCTGGCTTTTGCTACGGCAGGGGCTGGCCCGGGCCGAGGTGGGCGGGTTGCGTCGCCCGGCCTGACCTGTCACCGGAACAGGTATGGCGCAGATGCAAGCAGATCAGCCCGTTCGAGGCATTTTCTGGATGGCCGTGACCGGGCTTCTTTTCGTCGGGGTCACGGCCGTCGTCAAACATCTGGGCGATGCTGTTCCGCCCGCGCAGGCGGCGTTTTTGCGGTATGTTTTGGGGCTCGTCTTTCTTGTTCCGCTGATCGGGCGCTTGATCCGAGTGCGGCTGAATAGGCGTCAGGTCGGTCTTTTCGCGCTACGCGGGGCAGCCCATACCGGGGCGGTGATCCTATGGTTCTTTGCGATGACGCAGATCCCGATCGCCGAGGTGACGGCGATGAATTATCTTTCGCCGGTCTATGTGACGCTTGGCGCGGCCCTGTTTCTGGGCGAGCGTTTGCAGATGCGGCGGATCCTTGCAGTGATCGTGGCGCTGATCGGCGCGCTGATCATCCTGCGACCCGGAATGCGGGAGATCGAGATGGGGCATATTGCGATGCTGTTCACCGCCATCCTCTTTGCGGCAGGCTATCTGATTGCAAAGCAGATGTCGTCCCAGATCGAGGCCAGCGTGATCGTCGCGATGCTGTCGATCACGGTGACGATCGGGTTGGCTCCGTTCGCCTGGGCGGTCTGGGTGCCGGTGGACGGGATCGCCCTGGCGTGGCTCTTTCTGGTGGCCTGCCTTGCCACCGCCGGACATACGACCATGACGCTCGCCTTTGCCGCCGCCCCGGTGAGCGTCACGCAGCCGGTGACGTTCCTTCAGCTGATCTGGGCGACCCTTCTGGGCGCCTTCGTCTTTGCCGAGGCGATGGACCTGTGGGTTCTGATCGGCGGCGGGGTCATCATGGGATCGGTGAGCGTGCTGGCCTGGCGCGAGGCGCTGGCGCGGGGCCGGGCGGCGGCGGTGGCCGCCCCGCTGCCGCGATGACAAGGCGCTCGGCGCTCGAGGCGCAGTGGCTGACGCTGACGCGAGAGACGCTGCCGGCGGCGGCGACGCGGGATTGGCCGGTTCGGTTCGATCATTGCTTTCAGCGCATCTTGCTCGATGCGGCCTGCGGGGGCGTCTGGTACGATCATATCGCCAAACGTCCGGCCTATGCGCATGCCCCCGATGAGGTTCTGACGGCTGCGATCGCGCTTGGCCGGGCCGTGCTGGCAGGAGAGGCGGATCTGGTGGCGCTGAACCGTCAGAGCCTTGTCTGGCGCGGCAAGGCGATCCGGTAGGGCAGTACCCCGCGCTGGTTGGGATCGACATCGAGCCGGTGTTCGAGCGGGGGGACGGCGCGCTGGTGGCAGTCGGTGCGCTCGCAGATCCGGCAGGAGATGCCGATCGGCTCGAACGCGGCGGAGTTGCCCAGATCAAGCCCGTCCGAATAGATCAGATCCGAGGCATGGCGTAGCTCGCAACCCAGGGCGATGGCATAGCGGCGGATCGGCGCGGTGAAGGCGCCGCCCGGTTTGGAGACATCGCGCGCGATGGACAGATACCGCGTGCCATCCGGCGTTTCGGCGAGCTGCCGCAGGAAGCGGCCCGGGGTCTCGAAAGCGCGGTGCACGTTCCAAAGCGGGCAGGCGCCGCCGAACCGGGCGAAGTGAAGCTGTGTCGCTGAGTGGCGTTTGGTGATCGTGCCGGCCTGATCGACGCGCACAAAAAAGAAGGGCACGCCCTTGGCACCCGGTCGCTGCAGGGTCGAGAGGCGGTGCGCGATCTGCTCGATCGAGGCATCGAAGCGATCGGCGAGCCGTTCCAGATCATGCCGTGTCTCGCGGGCGGCATCGAGAAAGGTGCGGTAGGGCATCATCGCCGCCCCGGCGAAGTGATTGGCCAGACCGATGCGGGCAATCTCGCGCGCCTCGTGGGTTTGAAAGCGGGCCTGATCGAGCGTGTCCTCCAGCAGGTCCCGATGGGCGATGAGCGCGATCTGAAGGAGGGTCTGGAAGCGCCGGGTCGCGGGGCTGGAGCGGGACGAGAGGGTCAGAGTGCGGCGGCCGGGATCATAGGCACGCAACCCGTCCAGATCCTCAAGCGAGACCGAGATGGCATTCCGGCGCAGGCAGGCGTCGATGGCCGAGGCCAGATCGGGCGCGGTCGCGGCAAAGGTTTCGGCGGCGCGGTCGATCGTGTCGATGTAGTTGTCGCGGTAGTGAAAGAAGTCGCGGACCTCCTCCCACGGGGAGAGATCGGGGCGGGTTTCCTCGAGCCCGAGGGTCTGATCGAGGGCGGCGAGGCGATCATGGGTTTGCCGGTAGCTGCCATGAAGCTGGATCAGGCTGCGCACGAGGCTGGGGGCGTTGGCGACGGCGAGGCGAAGCTCTGCGGTCGATATCGGGGCATCACCGAAGACGGGATCTTTCAGCGCTTCCCTCAGATCGCTGAGATGGCGGGCTTCGTCGCTGCCTTGCAACTCGTTGACGTCGAACTTGAATTCGCGCGCCAGGGCAAGGAGGACCGTCGCGCTGACCGGGCGATTGTTGTTCTCCATCTGGTTGAGATAGGGGAGCGAGACGCCCAGACGGTCTGCAAAGACGCGCTGCGTCAGGTCGGCCCTTGTGCGGATCTCGCGCAGTTTGGCGCCCGCATAGTGCTTTTGAACGGCCAATGTCGGCTCCGGCAATTGCAAATTTGCAAAGCCTTAGCTTTGCAAAGCGGAGGGATCAAGTCGCCGTTCGCGCCGCAGGACGAAGAGGATGGACAGAAGGCTGCAAAATGTCGTGCCGAACATGATGGCCTGAAGGGGGATGGTTCCGGCCTCTTCGGTGAGGACGAGCCCGGCCAGCGCAGAGAGCAGGGCGCCGCCGCCGACCATCATCGCGCTGCCCAGACCGGAAGCGCCGCCCGCCAGGTGAGGGCGGACCGACAGAAGGCCTGCGGTCGCATTGGGAAGCATCATCCCATTGCCGAGCCCGAGAAGCGTGCAGAAGCCGAAAAAGAGGCTTGGCGTCGACAGACCGCCGATGGCCAGCAGCAATGAGATACCCAGCCCGATGAGGGTGATGATAGTGCCCGAAAGGATCATCTGGTTGATGCCGAAGCGCACGGAATAGCGCCCCGACAGATAGTTGCCCGCAGCATATCCGATGGCGGGCGCGCCAAAGGCGAAGCCGGCCCAGAAGGGCGAGAGGCCGAAGACCGTATCCGCGACGAAGGACGATCCGCCGAGAAAGGCAAAGAACGCGCCCGAACCGAAGGCCGCGCAAAGCGCGTAGCCCCAGAAGCGGGGGCTGCTGAGCAGTTCGGGGTAGGTGCGGATCTGGTCTGCAAAGCTCATCCCGCCGCCGCGCACCGTTTCGCCAAGATCGCGCCAGACAAGCCAGAAGACGCCAAGGCCGCAGAGGAGCAGGAAGGTAAAGGCGGCGTGCCAGCCAAAGAGCTCGTCCAGCCCGCCGCCGATCATCGGGCCGATCATCGGCACGAGGGCCATGCCCATCGTCACATAACCGATCATCGAGGCCGCCTGATCCTGGGGGACCATGTCGCGCACGACGGCGCGGCCCAGGACCATGCCTGTCGCGATGATGCCTTGCACGATGCGGAAGAAGAGAAAGACGCCGACCGTTGGGGCGAACAGCGTGCCGAGCGTGGCAAGACAGAAGATCGCAATCGAGACGAGAAGAACGGGCCGCCTGCCATAGCGATCGGCGATCGGTCCGATGAAGATCTGCAGAAGGGCCGTTCCCGCCAGATAGCCCGAGACGGAGATCTGCATGATCGCGTAGCTCGTGTCGAAATACTCCGCCATCGCCTTGAGCGAGGGGAGAAAGACGCTCATCGACAGCGCGCCAAGACCGACCACGAGCACCAAGGTCACGATGTGAGGCGGTGTGGTCGGGTCGAGAAAGCGGGTTTTCGGGAAATTCGTCATTGAAGGGAGGTAGCGGCGAAAGTCGGGCCTGTCCATGCATCGGAGCACTTTGCAGATTTGCAAAGCAGCGCAAGGCGCTTTGCAGTCCTATGCAAATTTGCTGGATCGTGCTTTTGCCTCTTGGGTCCTGTTGCTAGGGTACTGAGATATCGACGGCGGAGGACCCATGACCACGATCCTTGAAGAATTGGAGGCGCGCCGGGATATCGCGCGGCTAGGGGGCGGTCAGAAGCGGATCGATGCCCAGCATGCCAAAGGCAAATTAACGGCCCGTGAACGGATTGATCTTCTTCTCGATGAAGGCTCGTTCGAAGAGTTCGACATGTTCGTGGCGCACCGGGCGACCGATTTCGGCATGGCCGAGAGCCGCCCTTCGGGCGATGGGGTCGTGACCGGATGGGGGACGATCAACGGCCGGATGGTCTATGTCTTTTCGCAGGATTTCACGGTTTTCGGCGGCTCGCTGAGCGAGACCCATGCCGAGAAGATCTGCAAGATCATGGATATGGCCGTTCAGAACGGGGCGCCCGTGATCGGGCTGAACGATTCAGGCGGCGCGCGCATTCAGGAAGGGGTCGCGAGCCTTGCGGGCTATGCGGAGGTCTTTCAGCGCAATGTCATGGCCTCGGGCGTGGTGCCGCAGATCTCGGTGATCATGGGCCCCTGTGCGGGCGGGGCGGTCTATTCGCCTGCGATGACGGATTTCATCTTTATGGTGAAGGACACGTCTTACATGTTCGTGACCGGCCCGGACGTGGTCAAGACCGTCACGAACGAGGTGGTGACGGCCGAAGAGCTGGGCGGAGCGGTGACGCATATGCGCAAAAGTTCGGTCGCGGACGGGGCGTTCGAGAACGATATCGAGGCGCTGACCGAAGTGCGTCGGCTCGTCGATTTCCTGCCCTTGTCGAACCGGGAGGCGCCTCCGACGCGGCCGTTCTTTGACGATCCGGCGCGGGTGGATGACAGCCTCGATACGCTGGTGCCGGACAACGCGAACACGCCCTATGACATGAGAGAGCTGATCCTGAAGATCGCCGATGAGGGGGATTTTTACGAGATACAGCAGGAGTTTGCCAAGAACATCCTGACCGGATTTATCCGGATGGAGGGGCAGACCGTCGGCGTTGTCGCGAACCAGCCGATGGTTCTGGCCGGGTGCCTTGATATCGACAGCAGCCGAAAGGCGGCGCGGTTCGTGCGGTTTTGCGACGCGTTCGAGATCCCGATCCTGACGCTTGTGGATGTGCCGGGGTTCCTGCCGGGGACGGGCCAGGAATATGGCGGGGTCATCAAGCATGGGGCGAAGCTGCTCTTTGCCTATGGGGAGGCAACGGTTCCCAAGGTCACGGTGATCACGCGCAAGGCCTATGGCGGAGCCTACGACGTGATGAGCTCAAAGCATTTGCGGGGCGATTTCAACTATGCCTGGCCCACGGCGGAGATCGCCGTGATGGGAGCGAAGGGCGCTGTGGAGATCCTCTATCGCTCGGAGTTGGCGGATGCCGAGAAGATCGGGGAGCGGACGAAGGATTACGAGACCCGGTTCGCAAATCCGTTCGTGGCGGCCGAGAAGGGGTTTATCGACGAGGTGATCCTGCCGCATTCGACGCGGCGGCGGGTCTGCCGGGCCTTTGCCTCGCTTCGCGGCAAGCAGCTTAAGAACCCGTGGAAGAAGCATGACAATATTCCGCTTTAGACGCGCTTTGTCTGGCAGCGGCACCAGGGCCGTGTCCGAACCGCCTTCGGGTGGAGGGAACCGGCGCGGCGGCCCTTTCGTTTCGCCTGGACCGAAGCGAGCTGGAGCAGCCGATGACCAAGGATCACGGACCGTCCATCAAGGACGACGAAACCTACGAGAGCCTTCGCGAGAACGGCATGTCCAAGCAGAAAGCCGCGGCGATCGCGAATGCGCAGGCGAACGACAACATGGAGCCGTCGAAGAAGGGGGGCAAGCAGCCGCCCTACGAGGAGTGGAGCAAGGACGCGCTTTACGATCGGGCGCAGGAACTGGATATCGACGGGCGGTCAGACATGACGAAAGACGAGCTTATCGAGGCGTTGCGCGGCTAGCCGTTGGCCTTGCCGCTGCTCTGTCGTCGGCAGCGGTGGCCGAGCAGGCGGTGCTGGATGTGCCGTCCGGGCAGGAGGTGATGCTTTTTGATCTGGTGCTCGAGCCGGAGACGAAGGTTGCGCGGTTCCGGTTCCTTGCCCCTTCTATCGGGACGGCGGGTCTGAGTTTCACGGATATGGAGCGGGATTTTCCGCATCTGTGTTCGGTCTATGCGCTGCCTGCGCTTGCCGCGAACGGCTGGAAGGCGGAGAAGGTCGTCATTTCCCTGTCGGATCGGGAAACCCCGTTCGGAGAGACGGTTCCCGATGCGATCCAGTTCTTCGAGGCCTTTGCGATCGAGGATGCCACATGCCTTTGGGAGCCGTTCTGATGTTCAAGCATCGCGGCTTTCCCGGGCGCCTTCCGGGAACGGATTTTCAGTTCACGCTTCGCCGCGAGAACAAGGGGGGCGCGACCACGCTTGTCGCACGAGAGCGGTATGCGGACCGCAAGCCGGCCGACCGCCGGGCGGATGCAGGCTTCATGGCAGCCCTTTGGGCACAGTTCGGAACAGAGCCCTTTGAGCGAGGCAACCTGGATGCGGGGCGGTTGTCCTGGCTTTTCGGCCGTGAGGTCGTGCCGGCAGAGGATCCGTTCGATCCGGCACGCTACGATTCGCTGCTAAAGATCAACGAAGCCCGCGCCCGGATCAGCTTTCCAGAGGCTTTTGATCATGAAGGCGACATCTGATGCCACCTTGTATACAAGAGCCCCCAATACAATCTAGGCGGGAATCAGCCTACTTTAAGAACCGCAAAGATCTATCCTTTGCAATGATCAAGTCGCTGTGCGACGGTTCTAGGGTAGCTGCAGGTTCCAGCAAGCCTGCATCTGCAAATTGTCAAAACCGTTACCCTTCCCCTAGGAGGCGATTCAACCAGATTAAGGTTGGGTCGCCTCCAATCCTTTGGGCGGTCGGTCGGCAAAGATCGGCCATTCTTCGCGTGATATCGAATAACAGCCCCCTGGCTCTTCCGTTCTGGCGCGAACGTGCTTTATTCAGCCCAAGTTTGGTTCGCAGTCCATGCATAGGAGCGCGGGAGGTGGCCAAATGGAAAAAAACAGGAGCAGAGTCATGGTATCCCTTACAAAAGTCGCATTCGCGGGGTTTGCAGCGCTTTCGCTGTCCGCCTGTGCAGGCAGTGGCATCGGCGATAACGACACCGAGCGCGCGGTCATTGGCGCAGCTGCCGGTGCGGTCGTCGCTGACGCAACGGACAACGATGTTGCAACCGGCGCAGCCGTTGGCGGTCTTGCCGGCGTCTTCTGCGACGACGCAGGCATCTGCCGCTAAATCTATCGAAAATCGACAATTGAACCGCTCGGACGTCTGCGTCCGGGCGGTTTTTCTTTGGCGATTCGTCTGCCGCGCGACTCTCTTTTTGGTTGAGTTGCGCTTTTTTCGTGCGAATGGCACGCCGGTTTGAGGGGAACCATGTTCAAGAAGATCCTGATTGCGAACCGGGGCGAGATCGCCTGCCGTGTCATCAAGACAGCCAAGAAAATGGGGATCGCCACCGTCGCGATCTATTCGGATGCGGACCGGCATGCCCTGCATGTGAAGATGGCCGATGAGGCCGTGCATATCGGACCGGCGCCTGCCAATCAGTCCTATATCGTGATCGATAAGGTGATGGAGGCGATCCGGTCCTCGGGCGCCGAGGCGGTCCATCCCGGATATGGGTTTCTGAGCGAGAACAAGGCTTTTGCCGAAGCGCTCGAGGCGGAAGGGGTGGCCTTTATCGGGCCGCCTGCGGGCGCGATCGAGAAGATGGGCGACAAGATCACCTCGAAGAAGATCGCGGCGGAGGCGGGCGTGTCGACGGTTCCGGGCCATATGGGGCTGATCGAGGATGCGGAGGAAGCGATCCGGATCTCGGGCGAGATCGGTTATCCGGTAATGCTCAAGGCCAGTGCGGGCGGCGGCGGCAAGGGGATGCGGATCGCCTGGGACGAAAGCGAAGTGCGCGAAGGCTTTCAGGCCTCCAAGAACGAGGCGGCAGCCAGCTTTGGCGATGACCGGATGTTTATCGAGAAGTTCGTCACCCAGCCGCGGCATATCGAAATTCAGGTGCTCTCAGACGGGCAGGGCAGGACGCTTTATCTGGGCGAGCGGGAATGTTCGATCCAGCGCAGAAACCAGAAGGTGATCGAGGAAGCGCCGTCGCCGTTTCTGGACGAGGCGACGCGCAAGGCAATGGGCGAGCAGGCCTGCGCGCTGGCCGATGCAGTGGGCTATCGCAGCGCGGGGACGGTGGAGTTTATCGTCGATGGGGAGAAGAACTTCTATTTCCTGGAGATGAACACCCGGCTGCAGGTCGAGCATCCGGTGACGGAGCTGATCACGGGCATCGATCTGGTGGAGCAGATGATCCGGGTCGAGGCGGGGGAGACGCTGTCCTTTGGGCAGGACGACGTGACCCTGAACGGTTGGGCCATCGAGAGCCGGCTTTATGCAGAAGATCCGTATCGGAACTTCCTGCCGTCGATCGGGCGGCTGGTGCGGTATCGGCCGCCCCAGGAGATCGCGGAGGAGACGCGCGTCGTGCGCAACGATACCGGCGTCTTCGAGGGCGGCGAGATCTCGATGTATTACGATCCGATGATCGCAAAGCTCTGCACCTGGGCTCCGACCCGGGCGGAGGCGATCGAGGAGATGCGGATCGCGCTCGATACGTTCGAGCTGGAGGGGATCGGACACAACCTTCCATTTCTCAGCGCGGTGATGGATCATCCGCGCTTTGTCAGCGGCGATATCACAACGGCGTTCATCGCCGAGGAATATCCCGACGGCTTCGGCGCCGTCGATCTGCCGGAGAAGGACCTGAGGCGGATCGCGGCTTCGGCGGCGGCGATGCACCGGGTGGCAGAGATCCGGCGGGCGCGCATTTCGGGCCGGATGAGCAATCACGAGCGCAAGGTGGGCGCGGACTGGGTGGTGCGGATCGGCGGCCATGTCTGGCCGGTCGTCATCGAGGCGGATCCGAAGGGCGCGACGGTGCGGTTCGAGGACGGTGCGGCGCATCGTGTGGAAAGCGACTGGAGGCCGGGCGATACGCTGGCGCGGCTCGATGTGGATGGCGCGGCGCTTGTCTTGAAGGTGGAGCGCGTCACGAACGGGTTCCGGATCCGGTCGCGCGGGGCGGATCTGAACGTGAAGGTGCTGCATCCGCGTCAGAACGCGATGATGGCGCATATGATCGAAAAGGAAGCGCCCGATACATCCAAGCTGCTTTTGTGTCCGATGCCCGGACTTGTCGTAAAGATCGACGTGGCCGAGGGCGAGGAGGTTCAGGAAGGGCAGGCGCTGTGTACGGTCGAGGCGATGAAGATGGAGAATATCCTGCGCGCCGAACGTCGCGGAACGGTGGCCAAGATCAATGCCGAGCCGGGGGCGAGCCTTGCGGTTGATGATGTGATCATGGAGTTCGAGTGAGCGGTCTGACAGCGATATGGATCTGGTTTCAGGGGGTCGATCCGCGCATTTGGCAGGCGGTGATCGCGGGCCTTTTCGTCGCTGTCGGATGGATCGTCAATGGTCGGCAGAACCGGCGGCGCAGCAGCCGAATGCGCAAAGAGCGGTTGCGGGATGTGCACCGGGCGCTTTTTGCCGAGATTGGCGCCAATCTGCAGACATTGGGCAGCGCCGAGATGCTGCGTGCGCAGTCAGGCCTTGTCGTGCAGCGGATGCGCGACGAGGCCAATCGGGGGCGGTCCTACGTTCCGTTCGTGGTGCGCGACCGGAAAGATCAGGTCTATGCCTCGATCATCGACGAGATCCATATCCTGCCGCGCACGACAATCGATGCGGTGGTCGCTTATTACGCGCAGCTTCAGGTGATGGGGGATGTGACCGAAGATCTAAGAGGAAAAACGTTCGCGCAGCTGCCGGTCGAGCGTCAGGTGCGGCTTTACGAGGATCTGACCGAAATGAAGGTGCAAGCTTTCGCGTTCGGCAATCACGCGCTTCGGATGATCGATATCTACGCTAAGAAGGGCAAGGAGGAGGCGGAGAAGTTTGAGCAGGAGCTCCGCGAGAAAACCGCAGAGGCAGAAGCAAAAAGACTTGAAGCGCAACGCGTTGCGGCGGTGTCGCGTGACGAATTAGGGACTTCGGAGGAAACGGATCGTGCGTCGCAGTCCCCAGTGTTGGGTACTGGGTCCGGTAAGGTTAATACCCCTCAGGACGCGGACCGGTCCGACCCGTGACGGGAATGGGTGTATATGGCAGATGGACAGGGGCAGGTTGTTGGCGATCTGACATCTTTGGTCCTCCTGATCGAGATATAGGCTGCAACAGGTTAGGATTCAATGAACTTTACTGGTTCAGGGCCCGGCGATCGCGGATTTCCTGCTCGCGCAGGGGCATCTTGTCGATGGAGCGCGACAGCTCCCGCACATCCCAGGGCACCGGTTTGCGCAGTTTCACGCCGCCATCCTTTCCCAGCACGACAAGCATGAAGCCGCGGGGGCGCAGCTGCTCGCGCAGGGAGGAGAACGCTTCGGGATCGGTATCGGTCAGAACGACGACATCGCGTTCGGCCAGATCTTCCATCCGGGCGGCCAGAAGCTCGATCTGGGTCTGGAAGCGGGGATCGTTCGGGGTGTCGGCGAAGACGACGACCGGGCGCGCGAGCCACAGAAAATCGTCGAGCGTGACATCGACCGCTTCGAGCATCACGGTCGGGTCGGCCTGCCATTGCTCGACAGGGCCAAGAACGACGGGCGTTTGGACAGTTTCCTCAGCAACCGCGACGGGTGCTGTGAGGACGGCTGCGGTCACGGCGAGCGCGGCACGGATCGGAAATAAGGTCATGAGGTCTCCTGTTACCGCAGATATAGTTGGACCGTCTGGATTTGCGAAGGGTCTCTGCATCAGGACACGAGACAGTTATTTGGAATATGATCAGCTGAACGGGGCCAAGGTGGCCGGATCAGCTCGGAGGGACCGGTAATGGGACGCAAGGATGAGTGGGCCGAGGTCGCGGCCAAGGAACTGAAGAACCGCTCTGTCGAGGATCTGACATGGAAGACCCTCGAAGGGATCGATGTGGCTCCGGTCTACGCCGCTGAGGATCTGGAGGGGCTGGATCATCTGGGCTCCATTCCGGGGGAGGCACCCTTCACGCGAGGCGTGAAGGCGACGATGTATGCGGGCCGACCCTGGACGATCCGGCAATATGCGGGGTTCTCGACAGCCGAAGAGTCGAATGCCTTCTATCGAAAGGCGCTGGCCGCCGGGCAGCAGGGCGTGAGTGTCGCTTTCGATCTGGCGACGCATCGCGGCTATGACAGCGATCACGCGCGAGTCGAGGGCGATGTCGGCAAGGCGGGTGTGGCCATCGATTCCGTGGAGGATATGAAGATCCTCTTTGACGGGATCCCCTTGGGCGAAGTCAGTGTTTCGATGACGATGAACGGGGCGGTGATCCCGGTTCTGGCCTCCTTCATCGTCGCCGGAGAAGAACAGGGCGTGGACCGTGCGGCCCTGTCGGGGACCATTCAGAACGACATTCTCAAGGAGTTCATGGTCCGCAACACCTATGTCTACCCGCCCGAACCCTCGATGCGGATCATCGCGGATATCATCGAATATACCTCGGCCGAGATGCCGAAGTTCAACTCGATCTCGATCAGCGGCTATCACATGCAGGAGGCGGGCGCGAACCTGGTTCAGGAGCTGGCCTTCACGCTGGCGGACGGCCGCGAATATGTGCGCACCGCGATCGCGCGCGGCATGGATGTCGACAAGTTCGCGGGGCGGTTGTCGTTCTTCTTCGCCATCGGGATGAACTTTTTCATGGAAGCGGCAAAGCTGCGCGCGGCGCGTTTGCTCTGGTACCGGATCATGGAGGAGTTCGAGCCGAAGAGCCCCCGGTCGATGATGCTGCGGACCCATTGCCAGACGTCGGGGGTGAGCCTGCAGGAGCAGGATCCCTACAACAACGTCGTGCGCACGGCATTCGAGGCGATGAGCGCGGTTTTGGGGGGAACGCAGTCGCTGCATACGAACTCCTTCGACGAGGCGATGGCGCTGCCGACGGAGTTCTCCTCGCGCATCGCGCGCAATACGCAGCTGATCCTGCAAGAGGAAACGGGTGTCACCAATGTCGTCGATCCGCTTGCGGGCTCCTATTACGTCGAGAAGCTGACGGCCGATCTGGCCGAGGCCGCCTGGGCGCTGATAGAGGAGGTCGAGGAGATGGGCGGCATGACCAAGGCTGTCGCCTCGGGCATGCCGAAGCTGCGCATCGAAGAAACGGCCGCCCGGCGGCAGGCGATGATCGACCGGGGCGACGAGGTAATTGTCGGGGTCAACAAGTACCGGCTTGAGAAAGAGGACGAGATCGACATCCTCGATATCGACAATGACAAGGTAAGAGAGAGCCAGATCGCCCGGCTAGACCGGATCAAAGCGGAACGTGATCAGGCGACTTGCGATGCGGCTCTGCTGGAGCTGGGACGGCGGGCAGCAGAGGGCGGCAACCTGCTGGAGGCGGCGGTCGAGGCGGCGCGGGCGCGGGCGACGGTCGGCGAGATTTCGATGGCGATGGAAGGTGTCTTTGGGCGCCACCGGGCGGAGGTGAAGACATTGGCAGGGGTCTACGGGGCCGCCTATGAGGGCGATGAGGGTTTTGCCGCGATCCAGACGGCGGTCGAGCAATTCGCCGAGGATGAGGGGCGCAGGCCCCGGATGCTGGTTGTCAAGATGGGCCAGGATGGGCATGACCGGGGCGCCAAGGTGATCGCGACCGCCTTTGCCGATATCGGGTTTGACGTGGATGTCGGGCCCCTGTTCCAGACGCCGGAAGAGGCGGCGCAGGATGCCATCGACAACGATGTGCATGTGATCGGGATCTCGTCGCAGGCCGCCGGTCACAAGACGCTGGCGCCCAAGCTCGTCAAGGCGCTGGACGCGCAGGGGGCAGGCGATATCCTTGTGATCTGCGGCGGGGTCATTCCGCAGCAGGACTACCGGTTCCTTTATGAGGCGGGGGTGAAGGCGATCTTTGGACCGGGGACGAATATTCCCGAAGCGGCGCAGGATATCCTCAAACTGATCCGCACGGCCCGGCCCGAGGCGGCGGAGTGACCTTGATCGAGACAGTCGCCGAGATGGAGCGGCGGCTTGGGGCCGGAGACTGGCAGGCGGGGGCGGCGTTCTTTACGCCCGATGTCCGCTACCGTGTCGGCGCGCGCCCGCCGGTGATCGGCGTGGATGGCATTCGCGGCTACATGGAGCATCAGGCGCAAAGCGTGCGCTGGGTCGGCCACACGCTCTGTTGGCAGATCGAAGAGGATGAGACGGCGCTGATCGAGGTGATCTCGCATTTCGAGCGGGTCGGGGACGGCGCGCGGATCGATCTGCCTTGCACGGATATCTACCGGTTCCGGAACGGGAAGATCCACGACTGGCGCGTCTATGCGGATCTTGCGGTGATCGAGGCCGGATGAGGTAAAACCTCGACCTTTGCCTGCGGCCAGGGGTAAGAGATGAGCCATGTCGATCTGGAGCCGCATCATCGAGGTTTTGACCGCTCTGCGGTCGGGAGAGAGCCTGTCCTCGATCTTTGAGCGGCTGAACTCTCCGCCCGAGCAATCGGTGGGGTTCACCATTGCGGTGATCGGGCTGGGGGCCAAGATGGCCAAGGCCGATGGACGGGTCACACGCGACGAGGTGACGGCCTTTCGGGAGGTGTTCCATATCGCCGCCGAGGACGAGGAAAATGCGGGACGGGTCTTTGATCTTGCCCGCAAGGATGTGTCGGGGTTCGAGGATTATGCGCGCCGGATCCACAAGATGTTCCGCGGCGGCAACGAGCAGGCTTTGGTCGATCTGATCGAGGGGCTTTTTCATATCGCGATGGCCGATGGGGAGTATCATCCCAACGAGGAGTTGTTTCTCGAGCGCGTGGCAGAGATCTTTGAGATCGAGGCTCGCTGTTTCAATCAGGTGCGCCTGCGTTTTGTCCCGAATGCAGAGCCTGATCCGCGGGACGTTCTGGGGATCGGTCCCGAGGCCACGCTGGACGAGGCGCGCGATGCCTGGCGGGCCCTTGTGCGCGAGACGCATCCCGATGCGATGATCGCGCGGGGCGTGCCCGAGGAGGCGGTCAAGATCGCCGAGCGCCGGATGATCGCCGTCAACCGTGCCTGGGAGGCTGTCTCCGAAGGGCGCGCGTGAGGATCGCCACCTATAATGTCGAGTGGTTCTGGACGCTCTTTGACGATGACGGTCAGCCCTGGGACGATGACGAACGGGCCGGGCGTTATGGCGTGTCGCGCCGTGCGCAGCTTGAGGCCTTAGGACACGTCTTTCAGGCGCTCGACGCGGATGCGGTGATGGTCATCGAAGCGCCCGACAGCAGCCGGAAACGGTCGGGCGTGCGCGCGCTCGAGACCTTTGCCGAGCGGTTCGGATTGCGGGCGCGCAAGGCACTTTTGGGATTTCAGAGCGAAACCAAGCAGGAGATCATCCTGCTCTACGATCCCGATATCGGGGCGGGGCGGCATGATCCGTTGGGCGAGATGACAGGCAAGCATGGGCGGGGCGGGGCGCCGCGGTTCGATCAGGTGCTGCGCTATGATCTTGATGTCGATGCGGCGCCCGAACAGATGCGGTTTTCCAAGCCGCCCCTGGAGGTCGCCTTTGAGGTGCGGGGCGGGCCGGTTCTGCGACTGATCGGCGTGCATGCCAAATCCAAGGGCGGACGCAGCGGCGAGACGGGCGATGCTGCGATGGCGCGAGCCATCGCCAACCGGCGCAAACAGCTCGCGCAATGCATCTGGATCCGGCGGCGTGCCGATCAACATCTGGAGACGGGGGAGCCCCTGATCATCCTGGGGGATTTCAACGATGGGCCGGGGCTCGACGCCTATGAAAGCCTGTTTGGTCGCTCTGGCGTCGAGATCGTGCTGGGAGAGGGCGACACGGTTCAGATGGCCGATCCGCATGCGCGGCAGGCGCTCAGCCGGCGGCTCGGCGCGGTCAGGACCACCGCGCGCTTCTGGATCGATGCCGAAAAGCGGTATCTTCAGGCGCTGCTTGATTACATCATGATCTCGCCCGATCTTGCGGCTTGCGATCCGGTCTGGCGCATCTGGCATCCTTTCGAGGATCCGGCGTGCTGGAGCGATGACGCGCTGCGCGAGGCGCTTCTGGCAGCCTCCGATCATTTCCCCGTCACGCTCGATCTGGACCTTGGGGGTTGGGGTGAGAGGCAAAGGTGACTATATTTCAGGTCATTGGATAGATGCGGTGATCTAAGATGAAACAGTTTCTTGCAGTCGTTCTGGCTTTGGGCCTTACATCTCCGGTGCTTGCACAGGAGGTCGAGGAGGAGCGTGGTTTCAGCCTGATGGAGGAAGGGGCCAAGCTGTTCTTCGACGGGTTGCGCCAGGAAATGGCGCCCGCGCTCGAGCAGCTTGAAGGCCTTGCGGAGGATATGGGACCGCAGCTTCGGCAGCTGATGAACGAGATGGGACCGGCGCTGGCCGATCTGATGGGGCAGATCGACGATATGACGAATTACGGCCCGCCCGAGATCCTGCCCAACGGCGATATTCTGATCCCCCGAAAACCCGACGCGCCGACGCTCGATCTGGATGGAGAGATCGAGATCTAAAGCTGTCTGCGGTATCTGACCTCGGTTTCGGCGCCCAGAATGCTCGCCAGCGACGAGAACCGGGCTTCGGCGACCTCTCCGAAAAGCGGTGCGGCCTCGGTCGACAGGATCAGGTCCAGCTTTTTCTTCTTGGGATAAAAGCGCAGCTGGCCGATCTGTGCATCGGTCTGCTGCCAAAGCATGGCGCCGAACCGCATGGCCTTGCCGACGATTTCGGCTTCTGTCTGGGCCTCTTCCGGGATCAGATCGTAGAGATGTTCGAAGCGGGTTCCGATGCGGTTGCTCTTGTAGCGGTGAAAGAGCGCAAGGCCGAGCCAGATCCGTTCGGAATGTTTGAGCCCGCCCAGATTGGCGCGGGTCGCGAGATCGAAACAGACCTCGTGCCGGTAATCGGGATGGGCGCGCCAACTGACATCGTGCAGCAGGCAGGCCGCCCGGATCAGCCGCTTCTTGGCAGGAGACGCGCTGTTAAAGAGCGGCTTGATAAAGGAATAGAGCGTCCGGCCGAAGCCGGGGACACGGGCATCCTTGGCTTCAGCAAAGCGGCAAGCTTCGATCAGGGGATCGCGGCTGCGTAGCTGGGAGGGCATCTCCTCGTAAAGCATGCCTTCGCGGATCCCGTAGCTTGAGACGGTGATATCCTTGGGTTTGAAGGTGCGCACCAGCTGCTTGAGGACAGGGGCGGCCAGCGGGATCAGCGACATGCGGGCCTCGGAGATGCCGCAGCGGCCGCGCAGCTCGTTCAGATCGCTTTCCTCGATCATCTTCGCGGTGTCGCGGATCGCGGTGGCCGTCATGCGGTATTCATGCAGAACGGTGAGCGGGTAGCCGCGGCGTTCCATATCGATGCGGGCAAAGGCGCGCCATGAGCCGCCGACGAGAAACAGACGCTTGTCGGACGAGCCCATATTGGCGTGGAGCGTATCGATCTGCTCGCGAATGTGGCGCTTGCGTCCGGCCTTGCCGCCCTTGATGTCGGCGAGACGGAGCGGGCCGAGTTTCGAGGTCATGCGGCGCCCGACACGGCCTTCATCAAGCTCGGCCAGTTCCATCGAGGAGCCGCCGATATCGCAGACCAGACCGTAGGAGCCGGGCCAGCCCAGGAGGACGCCCTGCGCGGACAAGCGCGCCTCTTCGGTGCCGTCGATCACCCAGAGCTTGATGCCGGTCTCTGCCTCGATCTCGGCGCGGAATTCGGCGCCATCCTCTGCCTCGCGCACAGCGGCAGTGGCCACGGCCGTCAGAGGAGAGATGCCCATCCCGTCGGCCAAGGCGCGAAACCGGCGCATGGCTGACAGCGCGCGCACCCGCCCTTCGGGGTTGAGCCGGCCGGTTTCCGATATATGCGCGCCCAGCGCGCACATGATCTTTTCATTGTAGAAGTATGCGGGGCTTCGCGCCGCGCCATCGAAAACGACGAGGCGGACAGAGTTCGATCCGACATCGACGACACCGACCCGGGAGAGAGCGCGCGCTTCTGGGCTGTCGAAGAGCGGGCGCCCGAACGGGCCGAAGTCAGGCGCGGTTTCGTTCAAGGTCAGTCCTCGGTATGGGTCAGTTTGGGCACGTCCGACGCCCCGGCAGAGCCGCGACCAGACAGCGAAGGGTTCTCCATGAAGAACCTGTGGCAGTTGAACGCGAAGCCATCCGCAGGAGTTTCGGCGCGGGTGAACTTTCCATCCGGCCCCATGACCCAGCTTTGCGCGACATCGGCCAGATTGGCGGCCATGATCTGGCTGACGATCTGGGCTTTGACGGTCGGGTTCGTCGCCTCGACTAGCGTTTCGACGCGGCGGTTGAGGTTACGGCCCATCCAGTCGGCAGAGCTGATATAGACGCGGGCATTCTTGTGCGGCAGCCCATGGCCCGCGCCAAAGCAGACGATGCGGCTGTGTTCCAGAAAGCGGCCGACCACGGATTTGACGCGGATGTTCTCGCTCAGCCCCTTGATCCCCGGACGCAGGCCGCAGATGCCGCGCACGACAAGGCTGATCTTTACGCCCGCCTGAGAGGCGGCATAAAGCGCATCGATCACATCCGCCTCGATCACGGAGTTCATCTTGGCCCAGATCATTGCAGGCTTGCCATCGGCGGCGAAGCCTGCCTCTTCCTCGATCCGCTTGAGCAGGGTCTTCTTGAGCTCGCGGGGCGAGATCGAGATATTCTCGAGCTCTTCGGGGGCGGCATAGCCCGAGAGATAGTTGAAGACCTTGCCCGCATCGCGGCCCAGCGCCGGATCGGTCGTAAAGAGCGAGAGGTCGGTATAGATGCGCGCCGTGAGCGGATGATAGTTGCCGGTCCCGAAATGGCTGTAGGTCACAAGCCGGTCACCCTCCCGACGGACCACGGTGCTCATCTTGGCGTGGGTCTTGTAGTTCAGGAAACCGTAGACCACGTGCGCGCCCGCGCGTTCCAGCCTGCGGGACTGACGGATATTGGCGGCCTCGTCGAAGCGGGCCTTCAGCTCGACCAGGGCGGTGACGGATTTGCCGTCTTCGGCCGCTTCGCAAAGCGCCTCGACGATGGGAGACTGCTTGGACGTGCGGTAGAGCGTCTGCTTGATCGCGACGACATCGGGATCGCGGGCGGCCTGTTGCAGGAAGCGGACCACCATGTCGAAGGTTTCGTAGGGGTGATGCAGCAGCATGTCCTTTTGGCGGATCGCCGCGAACATGTCGCCGTCATGGTCCTGCACCCGTTCTGGTATGCGGGGAGTGAAAGAGGGCCAGAGCAGATCGGGTCGTTCATCTAGGACAAGCTCGGACAGGTCCGTGGCACCGATCATGCCGTCGACCTCGACCACCTCGTCTTCGGTGACGTGCAGCTCTTCCATGATCAGAGCCTTGAGCGCGTCCGGGGCGCCGACGGAGATCTTCATGCGGACGACGTCGCCGCGGCGGCGGCGTTTGAGGGCAACCTCGAATTCGCGAACGAGATCTTCGGCTTCCTCCTCGAGTTCCAGATCGCTGTCGCGCAGGATGCGGAACATGCAGTGGCCCTTGATCTTGTGCCCGGGAAAGAGCCGGTCGATATGCAATAAAAGCAGGTCCTCGAGCCTCAGAAACCGCAAGCTCTCGGTCTGCGGCAGCCGGATGAAGCGGTCGATCTGCTGCGGGATGGGAAGAAGCGCGCGCAGCGGCTGGTCGTCCTTGCGGCGCTTAAGCTCGAGCGCAAGCGTGAACCCTTCGTTCGGCAGGAACGGGAAGGGATGCGCGGGATCGATCGCCAGAGGGGACAGGACGGGGAAGACCTGATTGAGGAAGTATTCGGAGAGAACCTCTTTATCCTCGTCCGTCAGATCATCCGGGGCGCAGATGGCGATGCCTTGCGTTTCCATCTCTTCGGCGAGGGTTTCGAAGACGGTCTGCTGCCGGGCCATGAGCTGGCGGGCATCGCGGTCGATGAGGATGAGTTGTTCGGCGGGGCTAAGACCATCTGCCGCGGGGGTGGTGTTTCCCGAAAGTTTCAGCTCGCGCAGGCCGGCGACGCGGACGGTGTAGAACTCGTCAAGATTGGCGGCAGAGATCGAGAGGAACCGCAGCCGTTCGAGAAGCGGCACGCGGGGGTTTTCGGCTTCTTCCAGAACGCGCCAGTTGAAGCCGAGCCATGACAGCTCCCGATTGAAAAAGCGTGACGGGCCTGCGAGATCTGCATCGAGCGGGGTCGGGGCGGGGAAGTCCGCCTTGAGAAAATCAGCTTGGGTCATGCAGGTGTTCTGGCGTGTTGGCGTGACAAGGTGGTGACAGATTTCCTGATCGATATCATGCTTCTGGCGCGCCGTCCTCAAGAAGCGCGCGCGCGAAAGGCCAGGTGATCTCCCGGCTTTGGGCGAGGGCCTCTTGATCGATAAGGCTGACGATTTGCTGGGCGGCTGCGAAAGAGCGTTCGATACGGGCCGCCAGACGTTCGATCACCTGGGGGGGAGGATTGAGCTGGCGGTCCTGGAAGAGCTTGGTGAGAAGGGCGCGCAAAAGCGCGTCATCGGGATCCTCAATCCGGACCGGCGTGACCGATTTCATCCGGCTGGCCAGATCGGGCAGATCGACGGGCCATGTGCTGGGCGGGGTTCGGGCAATCAAGAGAAGCCTTCCCGCGCCATTGGCCAGATGGTTGTAAAGATGGAAAAGGTGCTGTTCGGCGGCCGGGTCAAGGCTTCGGCCCAGATCGTCGAGGATGATCATGTCCGCCTCCGGCAGGGCGTCGATATCGACCTTCAGATCGGCGGCCGAAAGCATCAGGGCGCTCTCCCGCGCGGCAATGACCTGCGCGAGATGGCTTTTGCCGGAGCCCGCAGGTCCGATCAGGGCCAGCCGCCCGTCGGGCCAGCTTGCCGGATCCATGACCGCGCGGTGGGCGATCTCGTTGGCGGCGGATACGAAATAGTCGCTTGCCTGACGGGCGCTGCGGTCGGGCAAGGGGAAGCTTAGCTGGTGGGACATGGCTCAGGTCGTTTCGCCGGGGGCCTGAGCCTCGCCTTCGGGCTGGGGATCGACCGGTGCCGGTTCGGGGACGCGGTCGGGCGGCGAGAAGCCCCAATAGAGCTTGCTTGATTTATAGCGGTCGATAGCGAAGCGGGCGACGACGCCGATCATCGCGGCGACAGGCACCGCGACGAGCAGGCCGACAAAGCCAAAGAGCGCACCAAAGACCGAGAGGGCGAAGATGAGCCAAACCGGGTGCAGACCGACGCTGCTGCCGACCAGGTTGGGCGTCAGGATATTGCCCTCGACGAACTGGCCGGACTGGAAGATCGCCCAGACGGCGACGATCCACCACCATTCTCCCCAGAATTGAAAAAGCGCGACACCGATGGCGAGCACGCCGCCGACGATTGCGCCGACGTAAGGAATGAAGCTGATAAAGCCGGCCAGAAGGCCGATCAGGACACCGAAATTGAGACCGACAAGGGCGAGGGCGATGGCATAGTAGACGCCCAAGATGACGCAGACGAGGCCCTGCCCGCGCAGGAACCCGGCGAGCGTCTTGTCGATATCGGCGAAGATCTGGCGGATCGTGGGCGCATGATCGCGGGGCAGAAGCTCGTCGATGCGGGCGACCATCCGGTCCCAGTCGAGCAGCAGATAAAAGGTGATGAAGGGCACCAGAACGAAGAGAACGAGGATGTTCACGAAACCGCCCGCCGCGCCGGCCAGACCGTTGAGAAGCTGGCCCGCGCGGCTTTGGATCGCCTCGCCGATCTGCTGAAAATATTCCGCCGCGGCGCCATCGGGAGCCAGGAAATCGGCGAACCGGCCGTTTTCGCCGAAAAATGCGGGATAGCTGGCGGCAAGCCGTCCTTGGGGGTCGTCGAGGAAATTCCGGATCGCGCCGACCGCGCGGGGGATCTGATCGAGAAGAAGCGGCACCACCGCGAGGATCAGGATCGTGAAGATCAGAACGACGCCGATGGTGATGACGACCACCGATCCGACACGGCTGAGGCCCAGACGTTCGAGCCGGTCGGCAATCGGATCGAGCAGGTAGGCAATCGCTCCGCCCAGAACGAAGGGCAGGATCACATCGCCCAGCAGATAAAGCGTGATCAGAAAGATCACCGCAGCGATGCCCCAGTATCGGGCTTGATGGCTGACAGGTAGGGCCATGAGTGTCCTTCTCTGACGTTCTTAAAGACATTGCCCATGATCGGGTTCTATTCAAGGACCGGCAGGCGCTTTCTTGTTTTGCGCCTTTGCGGGCGATGCGGCTTGCCCGGGCGATCCGCCGCCGCTAAAGCCGAACGGCACCCGATGTGAGGAAGCCCTGACGATGCGTTTGAGCCGCTATTTTCTGCCCGTTCTCAAGGAAACACCTGCCGATGCGCAAATCGCCTCGCACCGGCTGATGCTCCGGGCGGGGATGATCCGCCAGCAGGCGGCGGGGATCTATTCGTGGCTGCCCTTGGGGTTCAAGGTGCTCAAGCGGATCGAGCAGATCGTGCATGAAGAGCAGCAGCGCGCGGGCCATATTCCGGTCCTGATGCCGACGATCCAGCCTGCCGATCTGTGGCAGGAGAGCGGCCGCTACAATGCCTACGGCCCCGAGATGCTGCGGGTCCGGGATCGGCATGATCGCGATATGCTGTTCGGGCCCACGAACGAGGAGATGATCACGGATATCTTCCGCGGCTCGGTGGCCAGCTACAAGGATCTGCCGCTGACGCTTTACCATATCCAGTGGAAATTCCGCGACGAGATGCGCCCGCGCTTCGGCGTCATGCGGGGCCGCGAGTTCTACATGAAGGACGGCTACAACTTCGATCTTGATGAGGCTGCGGCGCATCACGCCTATAACCGGCATCTGGTCAGCTATCTGCGGACCTATGAGCGGATGGGCCTTCAGGCGATCCCGATGAAGGCCGAAGGTGGTCCGATCGGCGGCGATTACACGCATGAATTCCTTGTTCTGGCCGATACCGGCGAAAGCGGCGTGTTCTACGATGCGCGGATTGAGGATATCCGCCTTGGATCGCGCGAGATCGACTACGATAGCGTCGATCAGTGCCGCGGCGTGCTGGATGAATTCACCGAGCTTTATGCCCGCACAGATGACACCCACAACGCTGCGGATTTCGAAGAGGCCGTGCCCGAGGCGCATCGCCGCGAGGCGCGCGGGATCGAGGTCGGTCAGATCTTCTATTTCGGCACTAAGTATTCCGAGCCGATGGGCGCCACCGTGCAAGGGCCGGACGGCAAACCGGTGCCGGTTCATATGGGCTCTCACGGGATCGGGGTGTCGCGTCTGGTCGGGGCGATCATCGAGGCCTCCCATGACGACAAGGGGATCATCTGGCCCGAAGGCGTCACGCCGTTCCATTGCGGGATCGTCAATCTCAAGCAAGGCGATGCCGAGGCCGATGCGGCCTGCGAAAGCCTCTATGCCGGGCTCACGGCACTGGGGCTCGAGCCGCTTTACGACGACCGCGACGAGCGGGCCGGGGGCAAGTTCGCGACGATGGATCTGATCGGCTTGCCGTGGCGGATCACCGTCGGTCCGCGAGGCCTCAAGAACGGGGTGGTCGAGCTGACTTCTCGCCGGACCGGCGAGAGCGAGGAGATGCCGCCCGAGCAGGCGCTCGAGCGGATCGGGTCGATTTACTCCAACGTGTAAAGCCGGATCTGTGCCGCCTCAGGCGGCCAGACCCAGCTTGTAGACATGGATCTCGAAGGTCGGATGCGCGTCGGCTCCGACCACGTTCGGTGCCGCGTGGCGATAGATCGAGCGCCAGTAGGGCTGAATGACGACGCCCTCCTCAAGCAGGATCGTCTGGATCTCGGCCATGATCTCGCGGCGGGTATCGGCATCCGAGATGGCCATCGCCTCGTTCAGCTTGGCGTCGAAGTCGGGATTGGAGAACCCGCTTTCGTTCCAGGCTTCGCCGGATCTGTAGGCCAGCGCCAGAACCTGCACTCCCAGCGGTCGCTGTGCCCAGTCGGTGGTCGAGAACGGGTATTTCGTCCAGTCGTTCCAGAAGGTTGCCCCCGGAAGGATCGTTCGCGTCACGTTGATCCCGGCATCGCGAAGTTGAGCGGCGACGCTGTCTGACGTGTCGCGCCGCCAATTGTCGTCGATAGAGATCAGCTCATGCTCGAAATCGGCCATGCCAGCCTCTTCCATGAGAGCGAGCGCCTGAGCGGGATCGTAAGGCAGCCGCTCGACATCGGCATATTCAGGATGGATCGGGCAGACATGGAAGTTGTTGGCGACCTCGCCCAGACCCGCATACCCCAATTCGAGACAGATCGAGTTGTCGACCGCCATGGCGAGCGCCCGGCGCACGCGGGGGTCGGCATAAGGGGTCTGCCCGCCCACTTCGGCTGTCTGGTTGGTCCGGATGCAAAGGGTGTTTGCGGTCACGGCTTCGGATCTGGTCCATTCGATCGTGTCCATCAGCTCTACGAATTCGCCGAGGCTCTCGTAGACCATATCGACCTCGCCCGCATCGGCAGCGGCGAAATGGGCGGCCTGATCGGTGCCCAGATCGACGAAGCGGATCTCGTCGAGAAAGGCGCCGCCATAGCCTTCGGTGCGGGCGCCCCACCAGTCGTGATCGGTGTTCTTGAGCAGGACCGCCTCGATGCCGACAGTATACTCGCCGGGCAGGTAGGGTCCGGTTCCGACGGGATTAGCGAGCGGATCGTCGCCGGAGAAACTTTGCGGGACGATGGCGGCCGGGTAGTCCGAGAAACCGGCAATCAAGGTGATGTCGGCCGTGCCCGGGCGCAGAATGAGCGTCGTTGGATCGACAACCTCAATGGCCCCGTCGAGGAGGGTTCCGGTCTCGCTGTCGATCAGCGACGCCATGCGCGAGGCCATGGAATTGCCCTCGACCGCCATGTCGCACCAGCGGGTGATATTGAAGGCGACGTCCTCGGCGGTGAAGTCGCTCCCGTCGTTCCAGGTCACGCCAGGGCGGACGTTCAGCGTGTACTCGGTGGCATCGTCATTCACCTCCCAGCTTTCGAGGAGCATACCGCGAATGGTACCATCGCGCTGATACTCAACGAGATATTCAAGCCAGCCGCGCGTGTAATTCGACATCTGAGGCCAGTCATAGGTGCGCGGATCCTTGAGGGCGCGAACATCCTGCTGGATGCGCAGCGTCCCGCCGTTCTGGGCGTGTGCCTCTGCACGGGCTGGGCTTTGCAAGCCAAGAAGGCCATAGGCGGCGGTCGAGGTCAGGCCAAGCGCGGTCGCGCGGGTCAGAAACTCGCGGCGCGACAGATGCCCCTCCTTGTGTTCGGAGGCAAAAAGCTTAGCGGCGGGGTGGGAAAGCGGGCGGCGCGTCATCGGGATCTCCGTCATGACGTGAATTGACGCCTCACCGTTGAAGCGCCTCGCCACAAAGATGATAGCGGAGGTTTGATCCTCGGCAACGCGGCGGCAGGCCGCTCTGTCGCTTGACGCCGCGAGGCCAAGGGCGCACGGTCCGCGCAACAAAAAGACCAAGCAGAGCATCTTTATGTCAGGCAGTCCTCCTCCTTTTTCGCGATTCGAATGGATGATCGCGTGGCGATACATTCGCGCCCGCCGCGCCGAAGGGGGCGTGTCGACCATGACGTGGATCAGCCTGATCGGGATCACGCTGGCGGTCTTTGCCCTGATCGCGGTGCTGGCCGTAAGATCCGGATTTCGTTCGGAATTCGTCGGAACGATCCTTGGTGCGAACGCCCATGTGAGCGTCTACAATATCCCCGTGGTCGATGCCGCCGGGGCGCTGGACCGGACCATTTCCGACTACGAGGCGCGGGCCGGGCAACTGACCGAGGTGCCGGGCGTGATCCGGGCCGCCCCGGTCGTCAAAGGCGAGGTGATGGCCAATCACTTGCAGGAAAGCACCTTTGTTCAGGTCTTCGGGATGACTGGAGAGGATTTGAGCGACATCCCCCGGATCGTCGATCCGATTACCTCGCGCGGCGATCTGGACCGATATGACGAAGGTGTCGCAATCGGAAGCGGGATTGCCGCCGAACTCGGCCTGCGGCTGGGCGACCGGATCGAGCTGGTGTCGAATACCGGGCCGATCACACCGATGGGCCGGGGGCTGAGGCGGAACTTTTACGAGGTCGTCTTCATCTTCAGTGCGGGCCGGTACGATATCGATCGCACCCGGGTCTACATGCCCCTTGCCGCGGCGCAGAGCATGTTCAACCGCGAAGGACGGGTCGACGAGATCGAGGTGATGGTCGAGGCGCCCGAGGAGATCGATACGCTGCGTCCGTCCCTGATGGAAGCGCTTGGCCCCCAGGGGCAGATCTTTACCTGGCGCGAGGCCTATTCGTCCTTCCTTCGGGCGCTGGCGGTCGAAGACAACGTGATGTTCGTGATCCTGTCGATCCTCGTTCTGATCGCGTCGATGAACATCATTTCGGGGCTGATCATGCTGGTCAAGAACAAGGGGCGCGATATCGGGATCCTGCGGACCATGGGATTGACACAAGGCTCTGTCTTGAGGGTCTTTTTCCTTTGCGGGGCCAGTATCGGAACGATCGGGACGGTCTGCGGCGTGATCCTGGGATGCCTGTTCGCGATCTATATCGATCCGATCTTCTCGGCGGTGAACTACATCGCGGGGGGTGGGGTCTGGGATCCGTCGATCCGCGGCATCTACAACCTGCCGGCAGAGCTGCATCTGGAGGATGTGTTGTCGGCGGTGGCGCTGTCGCTGGGGCTGAGCTGGACGATCACCTATTTCCCGGCACGTCGGGCGGCGCGCATGAACCCGGTCGAGGCGCTTCGGTATGAGTGAAGCGGCGCTGGATCTGGATGGGATCACAAAAACCTACAATTCGGGAAAACCTTCCGAGATCAATGTCTTGCAAGGCGTTTCTCTCAGCGTGGCGGCGGGCGAGGTCGTGGCGCTGGTCGCTCCGTCCGGGGCGGGCAAATCGACCTTGCTGCATATCGCGGGATTGCTTGACAGCGCGGATGGCGGGTCGGTCGCGATCGGGGGGCAGGATGTCACATCGCTCGGCGACCGGCGGCGAACCACGATGCGGCGCGGGCAGGTGGGGTTCATCTATCAGTTTCACCACCTGCTCCCGGAATTTGACGCGCTCGAGAATATCGTGCTGCCTCAGCTTGCGAACGGGGTTGCGGCGGACGCAGCCGAGGCGCGAGGCCGCGATCTGCTAGAGCGGGTCGGGCTTGAGGCGCGGGCGGATCACCGGCCCGCGGCGCTCTCGGGCGGCGAGCAGCAGCGCGTGGCGTTTTGCAGAGCCCTCGCGAATGAACCAGGCCTGCTTTTGGCGGACGAGCCGACGGGCAATCTGGATCCCGGCACATCGGATGTCGTCTTTGGCGTGCTGATGGATCTGGTACGCGAGACCGGCCTCGCGGCGGTGATCGCGACCCACAACCTGGAACTGGCGGCGCGGATGGACCGGACCGTGCGGCTCGAGGCGGGCCGGATCGTCTAGCGCGGCAGGCCAGCGGCCGGTTTCGGGAGCGCCGCCAAATGGCCTTTGCGAGAGCCGTCATCCGCCGGTCAGCCGGACGGGGACCTGATTTCGACGGTTTCCGGTTCAGCCGGCATATCGCCCTCGATCATCGGCGGCTCGTCCCATCCGGCCTGGTGATGCGCACTGTGCCAGAACATCCATTCATGCCAGCTTGACCGGGCAAACGCCGCGTGCATGGCCGGGCGGAGGGTTTGATCCGCGCTCTCGCCGAGCCGGTCGGTGAGGTCGAGCATCGCCTGCACTGAGGTCTCGAAGTCCTCGCTGGCATAGGTTTCGATCCAGGCGCGATAGGGGTGGTCTGCCGCGGCGGTTGCGTGAATGAATTGCCCGACGCGGTGATAGATCCAGAAACACGGCAACAAAGCCGCGACCGCGACGGGGAAGGGATCGACAGCGGCCGATCGGATCAGGAACGACACATAGTGATCGCAGGCGCGAGAGGGCGGCGTTGCGGCAAAGGTCTCGGGCGAGATGCCGAAGCGTGCCATGTAGTCGCCGTGCAACTGCCGTTCGACCGCGATCGCGCCGTTCGCCGATCCGGCCAGTTGCGCGATGTCAGGAGAGTGCGGCGCGCGGGATGCCGTCATGGCAAGCGCGCGGGCGAACCCTTCGAGGTAGTGCGCATCCTGAACGATATAGCCTTGAAACGTCGCCTCCGGCAGGGTGCCCGCCGCCAGTTCCGCATTGAACGGCATCGTCAGGATTGCCTTCTGCAGCGGGGCTGTCCGAGCCCAAGTCTCTTCGGTAAAGCTCATGAGGGATCCTTTGGGTGATGGTCATGGAAATGATGGATGGGGCCGTGGCCGCCCCCGACCGTCAGGTGGTCCGCAGCCGCAATGGCGCCGGCGACGAACGCCTTGGCCCGGCGGGCGGCGACCGGCGGCGCGTCGCCCGCGCCGACCCGCGCGGCGAGCGCCGAGGACAGCGAACAGCCTGTGCCATGCGTGTTGCGCGTCTCGATGCGGGGCGCGGTCAGTTCGGTGACGCCCTCGGGCTCGATCAGAAGATCGGTGGCCGGACCCGCAAGATGTCCGCCTTTGATCAGGATGGCGCCGCAGCCGGCCTCGAGCAGCTTTGCGCCCTGATCGCGCATGGCTGAGATGTCGGCAGCCTCTGCGACGCCGAGCAGATCCGCGGCTTCGGGCAGGTTCGGTGTCAGGATCGCGGCGCGGGGCAAGAGGCGTGTGCGCAACGCCTCGACAGCCTCTGGCGCCAGCAGCCGGTCGCCCCCCTTGGCCACCATGACCGGGTCTAGGATCACAGGCGCCTCCAGCCCGTCCAGCGCCTCGGCAACAGCATCAATGGTTGCGGCATTGCCCAACATCCCGATCTTGATCGCATCGATGCGGATATCCGCGCGGATGGCCGCGATCTGGGCGAGGACCATCCGGGGCTCGACCATCTGCACCGCGCTGACGCCGCGCGTATTCTGGGCCGTCAATGCGGTGAGCGCTGCCATCGCATAGCCGCCATTGGCCGAGATCGCCTTGATATCGGCCTGAATACCGGCGCCGCCCGAGGGATCAGAGCCGGCGATTGAGAGGATGTTGGGGATCATGCATGGCTCCATTCGGTAAGCAGAATGCGGGCGGCGGCTTTGGGATCGGCGGCCCGCGAGATGGCTGAGACGACGGCGAGCCCGGCGCAGCCCGCCGCTTTCAGGGCAGCCGTGTCGGAGGCCGAGAGCCCGCCGATCGCAAGACAGGGCAGGCCCGCGGCGCGGACGATCCGGGCGAGGCCGCCAAGCCCGAGGGGGGGCGCATGATCGGCTTTGGAGGCGGTCTTTCGGACAGGGCCCACGCCCAGATAGTCGATGCAATCGGGCGGGATGGCGGCAAGCTGGTCTTCGGCCTCGACCGAGAGGCCAAGCACGGCCTCGGGTCCGATGCGGGCGCGGGCCGCGCGCGGATCGCCATCGGACTGGCCGATATGGAGGCCATGGGCGCCGACAGCCCGCGCAACCTCGATGCGGTCGTTGACGATGAGTCGTGCGCCAAAGGGGGCGATCCGGGCCGCGACCGTGCGGGCCAACGCCGCGAAGGACCGGTCGTCCAGCGTCTTGTGGCGCAGCTGGATCCACCCCGCACCGCCGCGCGCGGCCCGTTCGGCCTGCTCGGGGACGGGCAGCGGTGCGTCCGCATCCGTAATGAAACACAGAGGCGGGATCATGCCGCTTCGATCCGGGCCATGGCGTCGATGTCCGGCCCGCGCAAGCTGTGCAACGCGTCGAGAAAGGCGACCTGAAAGCTGCCCGGCCCATCCGCTTGGCGGGCGGCAACCTCGCCTGCCACGCCGTAATAGGCCAGCGCGGCGACGGTGCCTTCAAAGGCGGGCGCAGCTGCAGCGAAGGCGCCGACCACGCCCGTGAGCGCGCAGCCCAGAGCGGTCACGCACGGCATCATCGGATCGCCGTTCGAAAGGCGAGCCGACCGCCTGCCATCTGTGACGAAGTCCACCGGGCCGGTCACGGCAACAACCGCGCCCGACCGGCGCGCCAGATCAAGCGCGCCCTCTTCGGCTACGGCCACCGCGTCGGTCGCATCCGCGCCCCGGCCCTGCGCGGCGGCGCCTGAGAGGGCCAGGATCTCGGATGCGTTGGCACGGATGATCGTCGGGGACAGATCCAGCAGCCGCGCACCGACCGTTCGGCGAAGCGCCGTGGCGCCCAGCGCCACGGGATCGAGCACCCAGGGACGGCCACGCTGTCCTGCCGTGCTGGCCGCCAGAACCATGCAGTCGGCCCATTCGGTATCGAGCGTGCCGATATTGATCGTCACCGCCGAGGCCAGACCGGCAAACTCCTCCACCTCCTCGCGCGCATGGACCATGGCAGGAGAGGCCCCTGCAGCGAGCATGACATTGGCCATCACGTTCATTGCGACGAAATTGGTGATGTTCTGCACCAGCGGGGTCGCAGCGCGCATGGCATCCAAGTGCCGGGAGGGTTGGATCATGTGTGGTCCTCCATCTTTGAACGGAGGACGCGGGACGGCATGGATCACGCCGATCGTCGCGCAACTTCCTCCGCCGGTATGAGCCGGGTCAGGTTCCAAGGGTACGTCTCAACCCGGCCGATGCCGGATGCCCCTGTTGCACCTTCCAACGTCGACGGGTTCAGGCGGAATGTCAACGCGGCGAACGGCCCGATGCGGAGCGCGCGGAGGAGGCGCCTTCACGAGCCTCCGGACGAAAAACGGCTACCATAAGGGGGGGGCGCATCTCAGGAGGCTTGGCCATCTTCATAGAAGACAGTCGGCCGGTCCTGAGCCGAGGGCGTTGCCGAACTCTATCCGCCCCGCAGCATCCAAGCCGTTATCTCTTCGCCCGTCAGCCCGTGGATTCGCTTGCTGATGACCCTGATTTATCCGCTCGATCGCCGTCGGTCGACGCGCATCTGATGGGATGAAATCTCTGGTGCTGCTGGAGAGAATTGAACTCTCGACCTCTCCCTTACCAAGGGAGTGCTCTACCTCTGAGCTACAGCAGCATCGGTGCGGGGACCTACCTCCAATAGATCAACCGCGCAAGCCCTGACTGGACGCTTTTTGGCCCGCTTGATAGGGACCTTTCATGAGCCAGAAGAGTTCGTCAAATAAAGCGTCCGCCAGCCAAGAGCCGGCCAAGGCGACTGAAACGGACCGTGAGGCGCGGCTGAAGGCTGCTCTCAAGGCCAATCTTGCGCGCCGGAAGGCCCAAAAGCGTGCAAGAGGCGATGGGCAAGAGCAGGACGAAGGATAAACAGACATGGATTCGATACTGGTACGCGGCGGCAAGAGCCTGTCGGGGCAAATTCCGATCGCAGGGGCCAAGAATGCCTGTCTGACGCTGATGCCGGCGACGCTGCTCAGCGAGGAGCCCCTGACGCTGACCAATGCGCCGCGTCTGAGCGATATCAAGACGATGTCGACACTGCTGGAATCGCTCGGGGCCGAAGTGACGTCTATGCAGGACGGTAAGGTTCTGGCGATGTCCTCGCACGATATCACGAGCACGCGCGCCGAATACGACATCGTTCGGAAGATGCGCGCCTCTATTCTGGTTCTGGGGCCGTTATTGGCCCGGTTTGGCGAGGCCACCGTCTCTTTGCCGGGGGGATGCGCGATTGGCGCGCGTCCTGTGGATTTGCATCTGTCTGGGCTTGAAGCCTTGGGCGCGACGCTGGATCTCGAGGACGGCTATGTTCACGCCAAGGCGGCGGGCGGGCTGAAAGGAGGGCGCGTGCAGCTTGCCTTTGCCAGCGTCGGCGCGACCGAGAATATCCTGATGGCCGCGACCCTGGCCAAGGGAACGTCGGTCATCGAGAACGCCGCGCGCGAGCCGGAAATCGTCGATCTGGCCCGATGCCTTCGCGCGATGGGGGCCCAGATCGACGGCGAGGGAAGCTCGACGATCACCGTGCAGGGGGTCGACCGGCTTCATGGGGCGACCCACCAGGTCGTCACGGACCGGATCGAGCTTGGAACCTACATGCTGGCGCCCGCCTTTGCGGGCGGGGAAGTCGAATGCCTGGGCGGGCGGATCGAGCTGGTCGAAGCCTTCGTCGACAAGATCCGCGCCGCCGGGCTCGAGGTGACCGAGACGGAGCACGGTCTCAAAGTTGCACGCGCCAACGGACGCGTCCGCGCCGTCGATGTCACGACCGAGCCGTTTCCTGGCTTTCCGACGGACCTTCAGGCGCAGATGATGGCGATGCTTTGCCTTGCCGAGGGGACCAGCACGCTGGAAGAGAAGATCTTCGAGAACCGGTTCATGCATGCGCCCGAGCTTCAGCGGATGGGAGCCAAGATCGATGTGCGCGGAGGCACGGCCAAGGTCACGGGGGTCGACAACCTGCGCGGCGCGCCGGTCATGGCGACGGATCTCAGGGCATCGGTGTCGCTGATCCTCGCCGGTCTCGCGGCAGAGGGGGAAACCCGCGTGAACCGGGTCTATCATCTGGATCGCGGATACGAGAATGTAGAGCGCAAGCTGGGGGCCCTGGGGGCGGATATCGAACGGATCAGTGAATGACGGATGCGAGTTTTGCCGACGGTGCCGAAAAACCGCTTAGGCTTGTGGCGCGGGACAGCGGGGATCTGGAAGTCATCTCCTCGCTTTTGCAGGACGCCGTCTTTCCAGCCGAGGAAATGCTCTGGAAGGCGTCCGAGCGGCGTTTTGCCATCCTTCTCAATCGGTTCCGCTGGGAAGATAAACCGGCTGCCGAACGGCGCGGCCGCGATTTTGAGCGGGTGCAGGCCGTTCTTGCATTCGAGGATGTGACCGGCGTCGCCTCCCAAGGTGTGGTGAGAGATGCCGATACGATCCTGTCGCTTTTGACGATCGAGTTCGAGCCGGGCGCGGATGGGACAGGCGCGGTTCTCCTGACATTGGCCGGGGACGGTGCGATCCGGATCGAGGTCGAGGCGCTTGAAGTGCTGCTGCGCGACGTGACGCGGCCTTATCGCGCGCCCTCCCGGAAGGCGCCGGAGCATGACGTTTGAGATCCGGACGCTCGGGCCGGAGGATCTTGCGGACTGGCGCTCGATCCGGCTGGAGGCGCTCGAGACTGTTCCCGAAGCCTTTCTGACGACCTACGCGGAAGAGCGGGCGCGGACGGATGAAGACGTTGCCGACTTTCTGACCGCTGGCACCATCCGCGGCGCGTTTGCCAAGGCTGAATTGGCGGCGGTCGTCGCCTTCATCCCGCACAAACGGACGGCTTGCCGTCACAGGGCCGAGATCGGTGCTTTCTACGCCAGGCCCGACCATCGCAGGGCAGCTGTCTCGCGGGTCTTGTTCGACTGCGTCATTCAAGAGGCGAGAGAACGTGATTTTCTTCAGCTCGAGCTTTATGTCGCCGAAGACAACACGCGCGCGATCCGGTTCTACGAACGCTACGGTTTCAAGTGGCAAGGTCGCGTGCCCCGCGCCGTCAGGCTAGGGGATCGGTGGCAGGACGATCATTTCTATGTGCTGACGCTGACGCAAGGCGCGCCTTGAGCCGCCGATGGCGCGCGGGTAAGAGCGGATCATGCCTCAGTTTCTTTACGCCGACGCCCCTGACTTCGAGACTGCCTTTACCGGGCTGCTGACCGCCAAGCGCGAGGACAGCCCCGATGTCGATGATGCTGTCGCGGCGATCATCGCCGATGTGCGCGCGCGCGGTGACGCGGCTGTGATCGAGCTGACCTTGAAATTCGATCGGCTCGATCTGACCTCCGCAACGCTCGCCTTCACGCCGGCCGAGATCGACGCCGAAGTGGCCAAGGTCGGCAAAGAGGATCGCGCGGCGCTTGATCTGGCCGCAGAGCGGATCGAGGCCTATCACGGACGGCAGATGCCCCCAAACGAAAGCTGGGTGGATGACACGGGCGCGCGGCTGGGTTGGCGATGGGGCGCTGTGGATGCGGCTGGCCTCTATGTGCCGGGGGGGCTGGCGAGCTATCCCTCGAGCGTCTTGATGAATGCGATCCCGGCGCGGGTCGCTGGCGTTGCGCGCGTTGCAATGTGCTGCCCGACGCCCGATGGCGCGGTCAATCCGCTGGTTCTGGCGGCGGCGCGGATCTCGGGGGTCGAGACGGTGTACCGGATGGGCGGCGCGCAGGCGATTGCAGCGCTGGCCTATGGCACCCAGACCGTCCGGGCGGTCGATAAGATCACCGGGCCGGGCAACGCCTATGTGGCTGCGGCCAAGCGGCGTGTCTTCGGCAAGGTCGGGATCGACATGATTGCCGGGCCGTCCGAAGTGCTGGTGATTGCCGATGAGACCGCCGATGCGGACTGGATCGCGCTCGATCTGTTGAGCCAGGCCGAACATGACGAGAGCGCGCAATCGATCCTGATCACGACCGACGCAGCCTTGGGGAAGGCCGTGGGCGCCGCGGTGGATCGGCATCTGAAGACCCTGCAGCGCAGGGCGATTGCGGGGGCCAGTTGGCGCGATTTCGGGGCGATCATCGTCGTGCGCGATCTTGAGGAGGCGGCCCGGCTCTCGGACCGGATCGCGCCGGAGCATCTTGAGCTCTGCGTCGAGGATCCCGATGCGCTCGCCGAGCGGATCACCCATGCGGGCGCGATCTTCATCGGATCGTGGACGCCCGAAGCCGTCGGGGATTATGTCGGCGGTCCAAACCATGTCTTGCCCACCGCGCGATCGGCGCGCTTTTCCAGCGGTCTGTCCGTGCTCGATTTCCTCAAGCGAACGACATTGGCGCGAATGACGCCGGAAAGCCTTGGCGCCATCGGACCGGCGGCGGAGAGACTGGCGCAGTCCGAAAGCCTGGAGGCCCACGGGCTGAGCGTGCGCGCGCGGCTCGACAGGGTGAACCGATGAGCCGGCTTGTCGATATCGCGCTCGATGACAAGGCGCTGCCGCCGCCGACGCCCGAGATCGAGCAGGAGCGGCAGGTCGCGATCTTCGATCTGCTGGAAAACAACAGTTTTGCCCTGATCGGGCGGGACGGCAGAGAGGTGCATCCGGGGCCTTACCGGATGGGACTTGCAATCCGCGATCAGCGCCTGGTCTTTGATCTTTCCGATGAAGGCGGAGCTCCGGCGGGTGCCTTTCACCTGTCGCTGGGCCCGTTCCGGCAGGTGGTGAAGGACTATTTCCAGATCTGCGAGAGTTACTTCGAGGCGGTCAAGACGCTGCCGCCCAGCCAGATCGAAACCATCGATATGGCCAGGCGCGGGATCCACAATGAAGGCGCGCGCATCCTTCAGGAGCGGCTGGAAGGGAAAGCCAAGGTCGATGAGGATACGGCGCGGCGGCTTTTTACCCTGATCTGCGTCCTGCACTTCGGGGGCTGAGGGTGAAACGGCAGCTTCCCCAATCGGTCCTTTTCTGCTGCGATCACAATTCCATCCGCTCGCCCATGGCCGAAGGCATCATGAAAAAGCTCTATGGCACGAGCTGTTACATCCAGTCGGCAGGGGTCTTCAACGATATGGAGATCGATGGATTTGCCGTCGCGGTCTGCGAGGAGATTGGGGTCGAGCTGTCGCGCCATCGCTCGCGCAGCTTCGACGAAATGGAGCAGTGGGGCGATGATCTCAGCTCGTTCGACACGGTCATCGCGCTATCCCCCGCCAGCCAGCGTCGGGCGCTGGATCTGACGCGCAGCCATCACGTCGAGGTCGAATACTGGCCGATCCTCGATCCGTCGGGTCTCGGCGACCGGCGGGAAGACAAGCTAAGAAGCTATCGGCAAAGCCGCGACCAGATCCTGAAACGGCTTGAGGATCGCTGGATAAAGCCCGAGAGCTAAATGAAAAAGGGCCGCTCCGAAGAGCGACCCTTTGACAGAGTTTAGATCACTTACTGACCTTCGTAGCTTGGCTGCGATTCAAGCTCTTCGCGGCTCGCATCGACATAGACGCGCAGGTCGCCGCCGTCTTCGTTGCGCAGGAAGGCCATCTGGCCTGCCTCAACCGCTACGGGCTTTTCGCCGAGGCCCAGGAAGCCGCCGACATCGACGATCGCGCGGTCAAGATCACCGGCATTGCTCAGAACAAGCTCGCCGATTTCACCGATATTTTCGTCATTGATGTCAAAGACCGAGGCGCCGGTCAGCGTGCTGACTTCGATCTCGGTCGCGGGGATGGTCTGATAGCCCTCACGCTCGATGGTCGGACCTTCGGCGACCATTTCGGTCTCTTCGGTCTGCATCGTAGTTGTGTCGGCTTCGGCCGTCTCAGCGTCGCCTTCGGTGATCAGCTGACCGGCTTCTGCCGTTTCTGTCTGGCCGTCCGTCATCAGCGGCGCTGCGTCGGTTTCGGTCGCATTGGCCTGCTGCATTTCGGCTTCGCTGCTGTCGCCTTCGCCGAAGTCGCGCATGGTGACGATGATGTCGCCTTGTTGCTCGAAATTGACGGTCGGCTCACCGGTAGAGCTGAACTGGACGTTCGGTTCAGCGGCCTCGAAGGTGACGCTTGGCTCGGCGCGGGTGATCTGCACGTTGCCCTGACCTTCGGTCTCGGTCTCTTCGTAGATCACGGTCGGATCGCTCGTGGCCATGTTGATCTGTGCGTTGGTTGTCGCACGCGGCTCGCGCACCTCACCTGCGGCATAGGTCTCGCCAGACGCGCCATCCTGCACCTGAATACCCTGGCTGCCTTCGGCGTTATTAGCGGTGCGCAGTTCAAGGTTCACGGTCGGCGGTGCCTGATTGACGGTGATCTGCGGCTCGGCCTGACGGATCTCGACCTCAGGACGGGCGGAGGCCACGTTCACACCGGGCTCGGGCATCGTAATGATGATCTCGGGCGCGGCCTGCGTGATGGTGATCGTCGGCTGCGGCATCTCGACATTGATCTCGGGCGCCTGCTGGCGGACGAGGATCTCAGCCCCTTGCTCTTCGACCGTGACGGCGGGCTCGGCGGAGGAGATCACAACTTCGGTGTCGCCCTGCTCGATATCGACCTGTGGAGCGTCCTGCTCGAGAAAGACCATCCCCTCGACGACGCGCTCGTCCTCAAGCGTGACGGTCAGCTGATCGGTCTCTGCGAGGCGGGCCGCATCCGTGTCCATCGTTTCGGTCTGGGCTTCCGCTTCGACGAGAGCCGTCACTTCGACCAGCACGACTTCGCAATCGGCGGCGACGTCGGACTGGGCGATACGCAGCACGTCATCGGGCGTGCGTTCGCTATTCTCGGGGAACCCGTTTTCGGCGATCTGCATGAGATCCTGGCAAACCTGCTCCTGCTGAGCAAAGGCAGGCACTGCCGCCATCGGAACGGTCAGCGCGGTTGAGAGAAGGAGGCGACGAAGTGTCATAGCATATCCTTTTGTTGAAAGGTGATGCCCGCAAACAGATCTACGACGTCAAACGTTCCGACATAATTTTAACATATTTTGCGATCCCCGCCGATAGCGGGTCAACGCGCGGCGCTTGTTCCCTCAGCTTTGGGCAACGGCAATATCGACGCCGTCGATCTGGCTGCGATCTTCGCGATAGGCCGATGCCGCCTCGACCAGCGCTGCAAAGATCCGGCGTTGCCGGCGTGCGTAAAATAGGTGTTCGGGATGCCATTGAACGCCCAGCATGAACGGATCGCGGATCCGCTCGATCCCTTGGATCATGCCGCCCTCGTCGCGGGCGGCGACCCGAAGGCCGCGACCGAGCGTGTTGACGGCTTGCGAATGCAGCGCGTTCACCTTCATCGGAGCGGGTCCGACAAGTCCCGCGAGCCGGGTTCCATCTTCGACAGTGACCGTCTTGCGGGGCAGGACGGTCTTGTACTTGCGCGACCCGAAGGTCTTGTAGGCGTCCTGATCCAGATCGCCGCCCAGGACCACATTGAGCATCTGACTGCCCCGGCAGATCCCCAGAAGGGGCGTATTGGACGTCCAGGCATGTTCGATGATCTGCTTTTCGAGGGCATCGCGTGCTGGATCGAGCCGCGCAGAGGTCACGAGTTCTGAACCGTAGAGATCCGGTGAGATATCATCTCCTCCGCCCACGATCACGCCATCGACGGCATCCACGTCGATCTCGCGATCCGATTGCCAACGAACGGCGCGGCCTCCGGCAAGCCAGACATTGAAAGCGACAAGCGGAAAGATACGCCAGCCGGATCGCTGGGACACGGTCACGCCGATGATGGGTTTCATGCAACCTCCTCAAGATCGTCCAGGGTTCCCGCTTCTTCCAGGCGCGCCAGAACGCGGTCCGGCCAATCCGTTCGAAGCGTTGTCCAATGCGCCCGGTGGTCCTGCCAATCCTCGCGTATCAGCTCCAGCAGGTCGATATCCGCAGCGATCCGCTCGATCAGAACCCAACGGTTCCATTCCAGCGCAAGCGTCCAGTTCGCCTCGTCGATGCGGCTATCTGGAAGACGGTAGTGATAGGCAGGGCGGGCGCTGACCTTTTCGTCACGCGACAGGCCCGCACGGGTCCGGTCTGGATTGATATGGGCGAAGACCGGCAGCATATCCAGCGCCCGGTTTCGCGTCGGATTATGCTCCAGATAAAGGTCGATCAGCTCATCCATCTGAAATCTGTCCTGCTCGGCGAGGGTATCGATGAAACGGCGCGGATAGGGATCGATGAAGGGCACGATCCTGCGCGAGGGATCGATCCAGTTTTGCGCGCGGATGACATCGTCGCAAAGGGCGAACGCCGTCAGCACAGGAAGGATATCTGAGGTGTCCGCTCCCGTCGTCTCGACATTGAGATGAACACCCCATCCCAGCAGGAAGCCGTTTCGGCTTCCGATTGCACCGGCTTCGCGAAGGGCCGCCCGGCATGTATCGAGGCGCGGCAGATCATCCAGCGACAGCGGCTCTGTCACAATCTCGACCGGTACGATCTTGCGCGCCATATCCAGAAGGGATCCAAGGAGCGCCGTATCAGCCTTGCCGCGCCACGCCGTGTCCAGATAGATCTTGATCTGCCCCAGCTCCGTCCCGGTCAGCTTCAGCGCCACAGTGCTTGTCCGCTCTGTCTTGCCGCCAAGCTGATCGATCAGAACCTCCGCGACCTCGTCTTCGGTCAGCCCGCCCATCTCAATTTCGATCCCGACCTTGCGGCCCGTGCCGACCGGCAGGTCCAGAAAGCGCTCCGAGGGCAAAATGAGAGGGGCATCTGTCATCGTCCGGGGCAACGCATGGCGCCCTGATCGGGTTGCATTGCAACATGCGCAAAGACGCCTTGAGTTTTCCCTTGAAAACCGAAGGCGCGCGGCGCATTTAGTGCCGCGTCCCGCATCGTCAGGCGGGATGTTGACAAGGAGAGACCATGGCCAAGGAAGAACTGCTCGAATTTCCAGGCGTCGTAAAGGAACTCCTGCCGAATGCGACGTTCAGGGTCGAGCTGGAAAACGGCCATGAGATCATCGCACATACGGCAGGCAAGATGCGCAAGAACCGCATCCGAGTTCTCGCAGGCGACAAGGTTCAAGTCGAGATGACCCCTTACGATCTGACCAAGGGTCGGATCAACTATCGCTTCAAATAAGCCTGTGCGGCTTGTTTTAGGGTCCGGCTCGCCGCGGCGGCTGGAGCTTTTGGCGCAGATCGGTGTCGTCCCTGACGCCGTGCGCCCACCGGATATCGACGAAACACCTAACGCGGCCGAACTGCCGCGTCCTTATTGTGACCGCATGGCTCTGGAAAAGGTGCGCGCCGTCCAAGCGGGCGCGGACGAGGTCGTGCTCTGCGCTGATACGACCGTCGCCCTGGGGCGCCGGATCTTCGGCAAACCCGCCGACGCGGCAGAGGCCGCGGAGTTTCTGGTCAAACTGATGGGGCGGCGCCACGATGTGATCACAGCCGTCGCTGTTCGCTCGGCCGAGCGGATCTGGCAGAAAAGCGTCGTGACCGCCGTCAAGATGAAACGCCTCTCGGACACCGAATTGAACGGCTATCTCGAGAGCGGCGATTGGCAAGGCAAGGCGGGGGGATATGCCATTCAGGGACCGGCAGGGGCCTTCATTCCCTGGATCAACGGATCGTTCACCGGAGTGGTGGGGCTGCCGCTCGCGGAAACCGCGAACCTGCTGCGCGCGGCCGGAGTGATCCGGTGAAAGGACGCGTCATCGTTCTGGATCATCTGGCGGGCCGCGAAGCGGCCGCGATGATGGTCGATGGCAGGCTCGATGATCTTCTGATCGACAGCCCCGACGATCCTCGACCCGGTGCGATCTACCGCGCGATTGCGGACCGGCCGCTGAAAGGGCAGGGCGGCATGATGGTGCGCTTGCCGGATGGAACGGGGTTCCTGCGGCAGGCCAAGGGTCTTGCGCCCGGTCAGCCGCTGCTCGTTCAGGTGACCGGCTACAGCGAGCCGGGCAAAGCGGTTCCCGTCACAACCCGGCTGATCTTCAAAAGCCGCTTCGCCATCGTCACTCCAGGCGCCGAGGGCATCAATGTGAGCCGCCAGATCCGCGACGAGGACGCGCGCGTGCGTCTGCTGGAGATCGCCCATGACACGTTCGAAGGGCCGGGCGGGCTGATCCTGCGATCTGCCGCAACGGAGGCGGGCGAAGAGGATCTGATCGAGGATATCCAAGCCATGGCCGATCTGGCTGCGGCCGTTCTGGCAGATGCCGGCGGTGCGGACCCCGAGGCGCTGACCGAAGGGGACGGTCCCCATGCGCTTGCCTGGCGGGATTGGACCGCGCCCGCCCAGATCGTGACAGAGCCGAACGGATTTCACGATCACGGCGTTCTTGATGCATTGGACACGCTGCGGCACGCGTATGTTGCGCTTGATGGCGGCCACATGTTCATCGAGCCGACCCGCGCGCTTGTCGCCGTGGACGTGAATACGGGTTCCGACGGCTCGCCCGCCGCCGGTCTCAAGGCCAATCTGGCCGCCGCGCGCTCCTTGCCGCATGCGCTGCGCCTTCGCGGTCTTGGCGGGCAGATCACCGTTGATTTTGCGCCCATGAGCAAGGCCCAGCGGCGCCAAGTGGAAAGCGCCCTGCGCGCCTCCCTTCGATCTGATCCGATCGAAACCGCACTGGTCGGCTGGACGCCGCTTGGGCATTATGAGCTGCAAAGAAAGCGTGAGCGACGCCCGCTCGATCTGCCGGAGATAGTCTGATGGCCTGTCCGATCTGCGAAAAAGCACCGTCTGCCGAGTACCGCCCGTTCTGTTCACGCCGCTGCGCGGACCTTGATCTGGGGCGCTGGATGACAGGAGCTTACCGCGTCCCCTCGGCTGAGCCGCCCGACGAAGAAGAGATCGAAAAAGCGCTTTGGGAAGACACGGATCGCAAGACCCACTAAATGCGCTGGACACCCTCGCGCACCTCTTCTAGAAGGCGCAGACCCTGGAGGAAAAGGACCCTTTGACCTTTTCGCTCCGCGAGCGGCCAGACGGCCTCTCGCCCCGGCGCCCGGGTAGCTCAGGGGTAGAGCAGTGGATTGAAAATCCTCGTGTCGGTGGTTCGATTCCGCCCCCGGGCACCATTCATTTCTTCCGTCCTTTGTTTTCAATGGCTTAGGCGGCGATTTTGTCCCACCGTTTGCCACCACGTCGAAAAGTGGGACACTTTTGTCCTACTTACGTTCCGCCGTCATGCGCTTCAGGGCGCTTTCGGCGCGGGTCTTTTGACTGGCGGCGCGGGTGTATCTGGTGACTTCTTTCGAGGTCCGGTGCCCGGTGATGGCCATGATCTCGAATTCGGTGCAGCCCTGTTCCGCCAGTCGTGCGGCGGCTGCCTTGCGCAGCCCATGGACGGAACACTGGGGCAGGCCCGCTTCATCACACCACTTGCGGAAGCGATTGCCGAAACCGTTCGACGTGAAAGGCCGCTTGAAAGCCGTCACCATGAAGGTCAGGTCCCCGGTCGGGCTGGCGTCGATGATCCGCTGAAGATCGGGGATGATCGGGATTTCTTGGCGGACGGGTGAGCGGTTCCGGTTCTTGTGCTGCGTGAAGATCAGCCACCCATCGCGAACATGCTGTTTCCCAAGCTGCACCAGATCGGAACGGCGCTGCCCCGTGTAGAGCGCAAGGGCGAGCGCCAGCCGTGCCATGCTACCCACCGGATGCGTCTCTTCGTATTTCTCGATTTCGGCCAAGGTCCAGGAATGGAATCCATCGGCGTTCTTCGGGCTCAAGTATTCGATTTCCGTGGCCGGATTCCGGTCGTGCAGATCATAGCGGACGGCGAATTTGTAAAGTTGGCGAAGCGCCTTCACCATTCCGTTAGCAGCTTCGGGGCGGTCCATCATTTCGTCACGTCGCGCTCGGATGTGCTTTGGCTGTAGCAGGGCGAAGGGCTTGTCGCCGTCGTTCTTGTGCTGACAAAAGCGGTCCAGGATGCCCCGGCGAACCCTTTGTGTGCGCGGGTCCAATTCACAGAACATGGCCGATTTGTAGTATTCGGCGCAAAGGAAACGCACCGATCCGGGGACCAGTTGCCCCACCGTGGGCGCGGACTTGGCCTTTGATTCGCCCGCGCAGGCTACTTTGAAGGCCGCCAGAAATTCCGGCGAACCGATAGGGCTGGGAAGTCTGATTTTCTTGCCATGTCGCCGGAAATACAGACGAACATTGCCGTGGCGGTCCACGTCTTCGACAACGTATTTCAAGCGTATTTTCATGGAATCCCCGGTCATTTTCAATCGTCCCAGGGATTGTCGTCTATCTCGCCGTCACTCGGCAAGGCTTCGAAAAATTGATCCAGTGCGCGAACGTCCCAGACTTTCCGCCCGTCGATCCGCTTAGGCTTGGGCATACGTCCATCCGAAACCATTTCGTCGAATTTGGTAGGGCCGACTCCGACATAGCCCGCCGCCAGGACACGCGACAGGCCCCGCCGCGTGGGCGGAAGGACTGCCGGTGTCTGGCCTTGGGTATGTTCAACGCGGCTCACTGGTCCCCGCTTAGAACGCGCCGTTGAGGCGGACGCGGACGCTGCCAGACGGGTTGCCCGCGTCGGACACGGCCACGCCGATCTTCGTGTTGCCGGAAGCCGTGGTCGTGACCAGCCCGTCGCTGGACCGCCAGTAGATCGGCGCGCCAACGTCGATTGCGTCGGCGGCTACCTTGGGCAGATCAAAAACGCCCGTGGTCGAGATTGTCAGGGCTTCCCCGGTCAGGGCGTCGGTCGACGCAATGCCGAAGAGTGAGCCCACCTTGACGGCTTCGCCGCTGGTCACGGTTGTCGGGGCGGGAATGGTCACGTTGTCGCCGATATGGACGAAGTTTCGCATGTCAGAGTCCTTTCGAGGTTCTGAAGGTGATGGTGTGCGGGGGCTTTCGTGCCCCCGCGACTTGGGCTTCGAGGTCCGCCACATACCGCTGAAGATCGGCGCGGCTGACGGGCCGGTATTCGATCTTTTCGCCGTTCTGGTCCGTGACGGAGACGGCTTGCGTCCCCGTCAGAAGCTGGTGAAGCGCCTCTTGGGCCTCTTCCAGCCGCTCTTGTGTGGTCAGGACGGCCATGGGTCAGACCGCCGGAATCTGGTGCGCGCCGCGCCAGTCCAGCCAGCCCGCGCCGAAGTCCAGAAAAGCGCGATACTTCATGCCCAGGGTGTCCCAGGCTTCCGTCCGCTGAATCTGGACGCCCTGGGCGGACGACAGGTAGGCGTATTGCATCGCCGCCAGCCGCGCCGGGTCCGCGAAGACATACCACGTCCCCACCGGAAGCCGGGGCTCCACCAGAAGCGTGAGCTTGCCGCCGAAGGGATTCACGTCGCCCGTGGTGGAGGGCTGGATCGACGCCAGCACACGTTCGGCTTCGGTTTCCAGATCGGCCCCCACCAGCACATAGCGGGGCGCGGCGGCGATGATCGTCTTGCCGTCCAGGCCCTTGCGGGTCCGCATGGCAAGGCGCGCTTCGGTCAGGGCGTCCACGTCCGGGGCGCTTGCCGTGCCGATGTTGTCGCGGCTGGCGTCGAAGACCGCCGTGCCGTCTGACAGATCGGGGTTGCCGGTCAGAAGGTCCACAAGGATGTCAGCTTCCGTCTGGGCGGCTGCTTCGCCCAGGGCGGCGGTCATGTCCCCCAAAAGCCCCAGATCATCGTCGATCATCAGCTTGCGGGATACGGTCACGCCGCGCGCGAAGGTCTTCAGACGCATGGTTTCGCCATTTTCCGCGCGGCTGGTGTGGGTGATCTCACCGGACTCGGCCAGTTCCTCCAGACGGCCCATTTCACCCAGGCGAATGGACGTGGAATCCTTGAAGTTCGGAAGCGTCCGCTGGCGACAGAGCGCCTTCAGGGGCGACTCGGCGGCGCGGTAGGTGTCCAGCGCGACCTTGCCCATGGCGTTGCTCACGGTCAGGGGGAAGTCGCTGGTGGTGTGTTCCCCGGCCCGCGTGAACACTTCGTCGGCGGACATGCCGCGCGTGGACACGCCGGAACGGGTCAGAGCGTCGACAGCCATGTCCCGAAGAGACAGGTTCAGGAAGGGCCGCACATCGTCGGCGGGGTCGCCGCCCGCGCCCATGCGGAACGCCAAAGCGTCGGACTGGCGGCGGGTGATCGTCGCCGGGTCGTCGTTTGCCGGGGCATGGGACCGGATGATCGGGGCCGCACGGCGTCGGTCCTGCACGGCGTCGAAGATTTCCGCCTTTGCGCGCGTGATGTCCGCGCCCGCGTCGATCAGGTCGTCCGCCACCTGGGCGTCCAGATTGGCAGAGCGGACCAGCGCGCGAATATCGGTGCGCCGGGTCTGTTCCGCCGCTTCAGGCGAAACGGTTTCGGTTTCGAGAATATCGTCAGGCATGGGGGACTCCTCTTTGTGCCGCAGACGGGCGGACGGGTCCGCCGGGTTCGAGGTCAGGGTGACTTCGGTGATGGTCCAGGCGGTGGGGCTCTTCACCCGCCCCGCTGGGGTCTGTTTTTCGGTCCATCCGGCGACGCGGTATCCGATGGACACCCCCGTCACCGTCCCGTCCGCGATCCGCTGCACAACGGGGGCAGCATCTTCGGCGGACGTGATCTCCAGAACGGCGATGACCGCTTCGCCTTCGGAAGCGATGGACCGAACCCGCCCAAGCTGGTCGCGAACCGACGCGGTTCGATGTGAGTCGAGAACGGGCAAGCCTTGCGACGCGGACAGGTCCAGCGTGTCCGCCGTCAGGATTTCGAGGAACGGGCCGCGCGCGTCGCGGCGGCGCACGGGGGACGGCGTGGCGATGACCGCCGAAACCGTTCGCGTGTCTGCGTCCCAGGTGTTTGGGCGCGTCGGTGCGGCGCGTGTGAGGGTGTCAGTCGTCATCGCCGGACTCCGCTTCGTTCGGGGACCCGAAGGCCAGGCCAAGGTCGGCTTCGCGCGCACGGTCGGCGGCGATTTCCGCGTCCAGATCGTCTGCGTTCCAGCCCAGTTCGTTCACGGCGCGGGTGCGGCTGGTCAGCCCCAGGGCCAGCGCCTCTTTGACCGCTGCCAAGTCCTTCTGGGGGTCGACTTGCATCGGGCGGGGCATGATCCACTCGGCGGCAAGATCGGGGGTCAGGTCGAGACGCCCAGACAGGACTTCAGACACCAGCCAACGCCGCCAGATGGGGCGCAGGAATTGCGGAACCAGTGTTCCGTATTGGGCTTGCTCTACCCGCGCCCGGAAGGGCAGCAGGCCCGCCCGAAGGCTGGAATAGTTCGCGTTGGTCAGGTCCCCGGACAGAAGGTGTTCGGGCAGTCCCAGAGCCGCCGCCAGGGCTTGCAGGTTCATCCGCAGGAAGGCGGGCGAGTCCTTGGCAGCATCCGGGGCCGAAAACTTCACGTCGACGCCAGCGGGCAGCACCTTCAGGGTGCCGGGTTCCAGGCCGGTGTCCATGATCCCGCCCGTCTGGTCCCCGTCGAAGGGGATTGAGCCCGTGGCGTTCATGTCGGTCAGGAAACCTGCGAACATGGCGCTGGTCTTCGCCCCCACCAGAAGGGCGTCCATAAGCTGGTCCAGTTCGGACGCCGACAGGACCGCCGGGGCCAGCCATGACAGTCCGCGCACCTGCCCCGCGCCTAGGGGGCGCATGATGTGCAGCACGTCGGCGGCGTCGAAGCGGATCGACGGCGCGTAGTCGGTAAAGGTGGCATGGGGTCGGTGGGGCAGAATCCAGTAGGCGACACGGCGTCCCTGGGCGTCAAACTCTACACCCGACACGATCAGCCGCCCGCCGCCCAGTTCCACGGTCTTCGCTTCGTCCAGTTGTTCTGGGGAAACGGTCTGAAGGGTGATCCCGTCCGCGTCGTCATGGATCAAGACCAGAGCTTCGCCGTCGACGATCAGGTGACGGGCAATGTCGCGCTGAAGGCCCCAGAAGTCTGTCCGTCCCGCCGCGTCGGCGTCATCCGCCCACGACTCGAAAGACCGGCTGGCGGCGCGTCGAGTGTCGGCGTCATCGGCGCGGGGCATGGGGCGGATACCTGCCCCCACCAGAGCCGCCGCCCAGTTGTCGACGCCGTTCGATAGCCAAGGATTGTTATTCGCCAGATAGCGCGCGCGGGAACGTGTGAGCGTGGCCCCCGCCGACACTTCCGGGTTGATCGGGCCAAAGGTGCCCATGCCCCCACCACGCCGCCCACCCGCCGCCGCGTCGATCATGCGACGGGCAACGGGGGCGCTGGTCCGAAACAGTTTCGGAAGGCGAAGACGCAGGGCCATGGTCAGTTCATGCCCTTGGTGTCGTCAGGGTGTGGACCGATGATCGCCGGAAACCACTGCCAAATGGGGATGGTGATTGTGCCGCCAAGTTCCATGGCAGGGTTCCGCTCCACATCGAAGCGTTCGGGGTCGTAAAGATTCGCGAGAAACTGACGGTTTCCATCCGCATCAGTGAAAACGTCGAGTTGGAACGTCCAATAAGCGCGGTCCTTTCCGCTTTTGTAGTAGTAAACAATCGCGGTGGTAACGGGGTGGGCGGCGGTGGGGAATTCTGGATTGCCGTCGAATGCGTAGCATCGCAGCGACGCAACCCGGAGCGTCTCACGATCCGCCACGCCGAATTGCGTGAGGGTCCGAAGGACTTTCGCCACGATCACGTCGGAAGGGGCGAAGAGATTGTGAGCCGTTCGCCCGCTGCCCTTCTTATCCCGAACGTGAAGCAAGCCCTGCGATACGAAGTTCCGCACCTGCGCCATCGCAGTCTTGACGGCAGCCTCGGTGTTGTAGGGTCGGGTGATAAGTTCGGCGACTTGGGACACGCTATAGCGCCCCCCAGGTTCGTCGTGCATGAAGAGCGGTTCAGCGGCGTCGGTCATTTGCAAATCTCCAAATTCGTTGGCGTGATCTGCTATATACTCTAGACAATGTCGAGAGTCGAGTCCATATTGAAGATGCGCGGTGTGATGTCCGCGCGTCCATCTCGGTAGACGCTGGGGGCGGCGCAAGTCGCCCCCAGCAAGTTGGAAACCCCATGCACAGAAGCGACTATGAGAGGGCGAAGGCCCGCGTTTACTACAAAGCCCGCCGTCGCGGCCTGTTCTTTCGAACGCGCCCAAATCCCAAAAATGGGGTGCCTAGATACCGCATGATCCGTGAAGACGGCTTCGAAGTATGGTGGGCCGATCACATCGGCGACGCGGAAGCCTATCTGGACAAGTCCCCGCCTAAGGGGTGGACCGACTAAAATACAGGGCGCATTGGCCCAGGATTCCCATGGTTCTTCAGGTCTTCAGCCTTGTGGACCACGATCTTCCCGCCAGCGCCGGGAATCTGGCAGTGGATTCCCTTTTCGTCGATCTTCACGATCACAAGCGCCTTAGGCTCGTTACCGAAAGTCACTTGGTCCCCGATTTTCAATTCTTGGCCCATGCTCAATCCCTTCCTGAAATGAAACCAATTCGGGAACGCCCCTGCGCTTCATCCAATTCAAGTGAAAAGGCTTCACGGGCGTCTAGGTAAATCGCCTCGCAAATTTCAGACATGACGCCTACCGCGCTTTCGCCGATATGAATTTGCTGTTCACGGTTGCCGATAGTAAGCCGAACGCCTCCACCGGAAGGGTGAAATTCCAAAACTGTGCGAACCCAGGTCGCGCCACGGTCAGACGTATTCCCGATTTCTGTGCAGACGCCCATCCGAATAGGATCAAGATAGATCGTGCCCCGCCCGTGACTGTCGAAGGCTTCACCACGGTAGCAGCCGCGCGGTTCAAAATTTCCATCCGGGGGGACCGCGTTCGCAGCCGTCTTTGGACCACCCAGATATGATATGTATTCCTTGACGATCTGCGGGCCTATGTCTTTCACCTTCCGATAGAAAACCATGGTTTCTTTCCCGTAATTGTTCGTCAGGTCCTGAAGTTCTTCGTATCTGCTTTTCGTCATTGCCACCCTCAAATGTTTCGAAAACGCTGTCAGCGATTCATCCAAGCTGACCTTACCACGGGTGGATTCTTTTGGGGCGCGGCTTTTGTCGAGACTTCCGCTTCCCGCCGTTCCAGATCGACGCCCACCAGCGGGCGCACGGCGAGCGCGTAGACCATGCAGTCGAGGGACTCGGCCCGTCGCCCCGTGATCCGTTCCCAGACGCGCACGGGCGCACCGCGCTTGTAGCGGACCAGCCGCCGTTCGCTGGCGAGTTCTTCGAAAAACCGATCTTCCAGGCTATCGCTGAAGCGGACGGTGCGGCCCCGCGACAGGTGCGACGCTAGAGTGGCCTTCAGTCCGTCGACGCCCAAGATGAAGAGGCGGCTGCCCTTCGTTTCGGACGCCTTGATCGACGGACGCGCGCCGCCCGCGCCCTTGATTGCGACCACGCGACGGGCGAAGCGCGGACGACAGAAAGACAGAACCGAATCCATGGTCTCACCGTCGCCCGCGTCGATTGCCACGGCGTCGAGGTGCAAGGTCCCGCCGCCGGGGTGCGGCCATTGCCCGCGCAAGTAGTCGTCCAGTTCCGCCCAGGTGTGATCTTCATGGGGGCTGCCCCAGATAACGTGTTGCGCCAAGACGAAGTAATCGGTCTTGCCGTGCCCCAAGATCACGATTTCTAAGCGGTCCCGCTGCACGTCGACACCCGCAGTCAGGACCAGCACGTCCGGGGGCAGCGCGTCCAGCCCGAACCGTTCACGGCGCGCGGCCAGGGCGGCTTCGTCGATCTCTTCGGCGGCCTCACGCCAGCCTTCCGCCAAGATCGTGTTCACAAAGGTCTGAAGCTGGTCCGGGTGCCCCTTGGCTGCCAGAAACTCCGCCGCCAGCTTGCCCCAGGACGCATTCGCCAGCGTCGACACCAGGGCGTTGAGCCGGAAGCCCGCATGGCCTTCGACTTCGGGCCGCATCGCGCGCCACGCTCCGTTGTCGACCATGCCCGCCTTGTGCCGCTCTTCGATCAGTTCTTCGCAATGCGGGCAGCGGAAGGCGGCGGCCTGGGGTTGGTCGGGCTGCCATTCGATATGCCGCCATTGGATTTCAGTCATGGCCCCACATTCCGGGCATGGGACTTCGAACACGCGCTGGTCGGACTGGGCGTAGGACCGCAACACGTTCGAAGTGTCCATGAGCGTCGGAGTCGATCCCAGGATGATCTTGCGGTTGGCGAAGGACAGGGTGCGGCGTTCGGCCAAGGTGATCGGGCTTCCTTCGGCGGACGGTTCCATGGCGTCGGCTTCGTCGATAAGCAGAATTCGGACGTTGTGTCGCCGCAGGTTGCGCGGGCTCTTGGCAGCGACGATCTTCAGCGATCCGCCGGGGAAGCGTCGCGACAGAAGCGTAGACCGCCCGGACTCGTCGGCGTCGCCGGATATGAGCCCGCGCAGGGTGGGCGTAGCGTCGAAGATCGGTTCCAGGTCGGACACCACATAGTCGCGCGCGTCGGCTTCAGTTGGCAGAAGGGCGAGGATCGGCGACGGCTCATTCGCGACATAGGACGCAAGCGCGCCGGTCAGTAGCGTGGTGAACCCGACGCGAACGGGCTTCACCAGCGTCACGCGCTCCACCAGCGGGTCGCTGATAGCGTCCGCGATGCCCCGTTGATACGGCCAGAGGGTTACGCGCCCAGGTAGGGCAGACACGCCTTCAGGCAGTCGCATTTCGGCTTCCATCCATGCGGCCAGCGACATGCGCGGCGGCGGCTTCAGCGCGGCCAGGGCGCGCCCACGGGCTGCGGTCAGGGTGTCAGTCGTCACGGCTGGCCTCCTCCAATGCGTCGCGGACTTCGCGGTCGATCATTTGCACGTCATGGGCGGTCAGGTGCCCAAGTCGCTGTTGAACGCGGGCCGGGATTGCCAGCATAGCGGCGCGTACGTCGCGCAGGACATGCGCCCACGCGGATTCGACTTCGGCGACAGGGACCAGCGCGGCGCGGGTCTTGGCGTTCGCCAGTTCGATCTTCTCCGCATTGGCGCGGGCCAACCGCAGCTTTTCGGCGTTCAAGTCCGGGTCGGTCGATTGCCGCCCCCGCTGCCCGACGCGCAGGTGTTCGACATAGGCGCGGACGGCGGCTTGCAGATCGAAGCGCCCGTCCGTCCTGGGGATGACGCCTTGACGGGCCAGCGCGTGAATCCGAGCCGTGGACAGGTTCAGCCATTCCGACAATTCGGCGGCGGTCACGGTGTCGCCCAGGTGGGGTTCCACGCCGCCACCAAGGATGGCTTCGATTTCCGGGTCATAGGCGGTCATGCCGTTCCCCCAATTCAAGGATTTCTAGAAATTCCAGAGTTTCTGGAACGCTGAAGTTGGATTCCCGATTCCAGAATTTCTGGAAAGCGTGAAGAACCGGGGCTCCGCGCCCCCCGCAACGCGCCACGCCCAGGAAGGACCCTTGGGACAGGTGGGACAGGTCTTCCGGTTCCGTCCCTAGTGGGGTCTTCTGTGTGTTGTTCGCGCGCGCGTAGGCGATAAACCGGACGACATGTCCCACATGTCTCACTTCTTGGGATTCCAGTGGCTTAGAGGATTTCAAAGTCATCGGTGAAGTCCTCCATTGCTACGCGAATGCCCAGATAACCGCGCCCCCGGATGCCGTATCTGTTTTTGATCGCCTCAAACCCTCGCTGCGAAAGCGTCTCTGGAAAACTCCGGGCCTTCGTTCCGGGGTGTTCCCCGTTCTCGAAAGCGTAGGTGCTCCACGAGTCCCAGAGGTTCGCCGTCGTGTCAGCGTCGTGCTTTCCAGTCGTGCAGCATTCCTCAATCCACTGGGCGAAGATGTCCTGTTCCGCGAAGTAGGCGTCTGTTGCCCGCTGGGCGACTTCAGGTCTGACCAGCCCGTGAGCCTGCCAGTCCAGACACCCTTCGATCATCCAAGACAGAATACCCGGCCATTCCGCCTTTAGCTTCGCGGGCAGATCGGTGTCCTTCGACTTCGGGGGATGGTCGAAGGGTAGGATGATGAAGCGCCGCTTCACGGCTTCGTCCACGCTGGTCAGGGTCGGCGCGTTATTCCCGACGATCACCAGCTTCATTTGGGGTGTGAATTCGAAGCTGTTCTGGCGCATGAAGCGCGCCGTGATCTTGTCGCCGCCCGTGAGCGCCTTGATACGGTTCTCTGCCCACGCCCGTCCCTTTTCGGTTTCAGACGCCCAGGCCAGTCGTGCGCCGTCCAGACGGGCAATCTCTTCGGGGTGCGCGTCATGCTTCGCCGCCGTCAGAGTCGAGGTCGCCACGTTGATCGCGTATTCGCCCAGGATGTCGGCCATGGTATTGATCGCCGTCGACTTGCCGGAACCGCCGGGGCCGTAGACGAAGACCAGCGCGTGTTCCTTCGTCATGCCGGTCAGGGAATAGCCGCCCCACATGCGAAGGAAGCGGACGGCTTCAGCATCACCGCCCAGAGCTTCGTCCAGGAAGGCCAGCCACCGGGGGCAGTCTCGCGCCGGGTCGAACCGATCCAGGGGCACCGGCGCGGCGGCGGTCAGACGAGACACATGGTCCGCCGGGTTGCCGGGGCGAAGGGTGCCAGTGCATAGATCGACGGTGCCCGTGGGCGTCCCCAGAAGCCACGGGTCGCGGTTCCAGTCCGCCGCCGTGGCCACGAATTCCCGAACCGTCCGCGCGCCCCGTTCGATGGCTTCCCAAACGTTGACCTTGCGAAGCGCTTTGGCCGCCGGATCGTCTTCGGCCATGTCCGTTGCCAGCTTGCGGGCGTAGTGGTGGGCCAGCTTCGTTTCCTCACGCCGCCAGGAATTCCCGTCGAACCGGAACCAGCTTCCCGCCGCATGGTCGAACCGCAATTCATCCTTGTGCGCCGCTGTGAAGGCCCGGATCACGCCGTCTTCGTCCAGGTCGAAGTCCATGTCGCCGGTCGCGAGTGTCCCGCCCAGGATGGCTTCAATGTCGTCATCATAGACCGTCTGGGTGTCGTCCAGATTGTCGAACAGGTCGATGATTTCCGCGCCTTCCCCGGTGATCCGCGCATGGGCGTTCTGAAGCGTTCGATCCTGTTGCCGGGTGCCCGCGCGGTGCCACCACGCGCCCGCGTCACCGTCATCCTGGGCGATTTCATCGCGGGCTTCCTCTTCGCCCAAGCCTTCGCGGAATCGGTCGCAAAGGAATTTGAAGCCGACTCCAGAACCCGACTCGTCGCCGCCCTTCGGACTGGTTTTTCCGGCCTGCCGCTTGAAGGCGGGGCCATGGTCGCGGACCAGCCATTCCAGATCGGCGCGCTTCACGGGCCTGATGGTCGACACGTCGCCAAGCTGGTCTTCGGTGACCGTGAAATACCGCCCGCCCAGGAACAGGGCGATTTCGGTGTGACCGCCCAGGGAGAATTCAGCGCCACCCTTTGGCGTCACCAGTCCCGCGTCCCGCAAGGCGGCCATGTCCGACTCTCGACAAAAGAACAGGACATGCAGTCCCGTGCCGCTGGGGGACCGTTCGGCGTAGCTGGCGAAGCGGTCGACCACGGCGGACGCCCAGGGGGCCAGCTTGTCACCATCCAGGCAGCCGTCTAGATCAACGCCACAGAGCCGCCAGCCGCGCGTCTGGGGCACGGGGGCGAACATGACGCCCAAGCCTGAAGCCCGTGCCCTGGGAAGCCCTTGGGCGCGCTTGTGCGCGGCTTTCCGGCTGCCCCAGGTGTCAGGGCTATCGGACTTTGCCGCGCGCCCCGTGGACGGGTTTACGGGCAGCTTCCGCCCGTCGCCGTTCTCCCGCCACGCCACCCAGATCGGGGCGTCCTTCAGATCGCCCAGGGTGAAGGTGGGCTTGCCACGGGGCTTTGATTTGTGGTATTCAGATACCGCGCTCTTCATGTGCTCTCTCCGGTGTATGTGAAGACGTTTCGGTCAATGCCAGATCGCCCGCCGTCCAGGTCATCACCCTGGGCGGCGGCTTTCGTTCAGGCTGGGGATATGTGGTGATGGTCCATTGCTGACGGACAAGCGGGCGTTTTCGGTGGGACACTTTTCCCGAAAAACCCTGAAAAACCATGGAACTTTCGAGTGTCCCACTTTGCGCTAACTAGCTGATTTTTGGCGGTTTCTGCATTCCGCCCCCGGGCACCACTTAACAATGCGATATGTCTGTATTTTCTGCTCATGGCTGATCCTCGTTTCGGTCAGGTTTGACGCTTTTCCGCTAAGGTTTGACACTTTTGGCCTGCCTTCGGTTCTCTTCTTCCAGTGCGGCCATGGTCTCGCGGTTCTTGTCCGCAAGGTTCGCGGACCGGGAATAGTGCCGCGCCATGGAGGGTGTTTTCTGTCCCAGAAGGTCCGCGATGCGGCGTTCATCGAGGCCTGCTTCGCGTAAAGTCGTGGCGACAGTGTGCCGCAAGCCCTTGAGGGTCAGGCCTTTTTCGATAAGGCCTTCATTCTCAAGGGCGGTTTTGAAGCGGTGCCAAACGGTAGAGAAGCCGTTGTAAGTCCACGCCTCGCCGCGTGAATTGGAGAGCACGGTCTCAGCCCCATGGTCTGGCATACGGTTAAGTGCGGCTTGAAGTGTCGGACTAACCGGAATCGCGACCTCTTCGCCGGTCTTGCCGCGCGCAGCCCAGATCGTTCCATCATCGAACTGATCTTTCCGCAGTCGCAAAGCATCGGATGTATCGAGGCCGGTGTTCATCATCAAAGCAAGGGCGACGCGCACGTGAGGCTTGGCCTTGTCCAAGACGGTGTCTCGCTCCTCGATGGTCCAGGGGCGGTTGGCATATATGCGGTCGCGCGGGCGGCGTTTGGGAATGACATCCTTTGCGAAGTTAGCTGAGATGAGCCCCTTCGGGATGTTGTAGCGAAACACTTCGCTCATAAGCGTGCGCACCATGTTCGCCCGTCGCCAGCCGATCTTCTTCGCTGCCTTGTCGTGAATGCCCGCGATCAGCGGAGTGTCGATCAAGTGGATAGGCGTGTCGGGGATCGGCTCAAGGAAATCTGCACACTTTCGGTAATCACGTCGCGTGGCTTCGGCCAAGTTTTGGAAGTGCTCGGTCTCAAAGTAAGATTGGATAAACCCGCCAAGCGTTCCGGCCTTCGGAGCTTTGCTCCGCTGTGCCTCAGCGATGGCGCGGATCGCTTCGCATTCGGCAAAAAACTCTGCGGAACCGATGGGCGCGCGGGCAAGGTTAACCTTGTGGCCGGTCTCGCGGTGATAGCATCGCTGCTTGCCGTGCCGGTCCTTGAAAGTCTTGAACCCTTTGACCCGCACCTGCGTCATCAAAGGCGGTCTAGAATGGTTTCGCGGGTGTCGGTCACGGAACCTGACTTCACATCATCAATCCAGAGGTCGAGGTCCCGGCGATCCCAAAGACGTGCACCTCGTATCAACTCCACCGGGCGTACTGGGCAAGCGGCCTTAAAATGCTTGACTGGCAAACCGGCATAACTCGCGGCTTCGGACTGTTTCAGCATGCGCTTATCCACCACGTTAATATTGAGATTTGTCGTCGCCATGGCCTGACACCCCCATCAATTCGCGGCCGAACCCTCGGCCCCTTTTGACCTTGGTCGCGTTCTTCTGAAACCGCTCCCAACCGCTCATCGTTAGCATCTTGGTCTTCGATGATATCTCCACGAACTCCAGCTTCCCGGTATTCATGAGTGCGCGAATTTGCGCAGGGCTTAGTCCGACAATCTCGCTGAGTTGTTTGGGAGAGAGAAGACGTTCCTGGGGCAATTTCAGCCTCTACTGCTGGATATGAATGGAACCGCTTGTTCCGCACCTTTTGACATGCTCAGATAGAAATAAGGCAGGAATAATGTCATTTTGTGCAGTTTTGCTCGTTATGACGGTTGCGTCAGTGGGAACCTCGCATGCCGCAGGACAATAGGTCAGTTTTCGCTTCTATGGGCGCGCGCCTCGCTATTGCGCGCAACGAAGTCGGCTTGACGCAAACGGCAATGGCGGAGGCGATTGGCGTCTCACATCGCGCTTATCACAGCTACGAAAAGGGCCAACGAGGCCTTCCTGTGGAGGCGCTTGTGGCGATGGCAGACCGGTTTGAGGTGGATGCCGCGTGGATATTGCTCGGGACGCAGACTGTCCGTGCATCTCATGACTTTGAAGCCTTGAAACGGATTGAGACCTCGCTTGATCAGCACCTCAACGAAGAAAACATCAAAATCAAAAGTGAGAAGCGCGGGGCCATCGTCGCGCGTTGGTATCAGTCCCACCTCGAGGGGCGGGAGGTCAGAGATGATGACGTTCACACATGGATCGAACTGGTAAGGGATTAAGCCGATGCAAAAGCCAAGCGACAACTGGAAGAAACTTCGGGGCGCAACACTGGAGCGCGCACGCCGCAACGCAATCGAGCCGCTGCAATCTGAACCGCGCCGGGTTTGCCGGAGGCTCCAACTCCTGAGTAGGATGGAGCATCATGACAAAGACGACGAACAAGTAT
>CANNFE010000007.1 GCA_947503775.1 uncultured Paracoccaceae bacterium
ATCAGACATGTTCACCGCTCAGTTTTCCAGCCGTGAATCACGCTACTAAGCAGAAATCAATGGGTCCTGACCCTAAGCCTTCCGGGCGGTGCCCATATAGATGATCGTCTTGAGCGGCAGGCGCCCGAAGGTTGGGTCGAGCCGTTTGGTGAGGCCCCGGGGGCCGAGGCCGGTGGTGTCTCCGGGCTCAAGGCCAGCCATTTCAAGCGCGGCGGTCAGTTCGGACGGGGTGATGAACATCTCCGGATCGTGGGTGCCCTTGGGCAGGAGGCGCAGGATATCCTCGGCCACGGTGATGACAGCAAGGCGGGAGAGTGGATTGCGGTTGATCGTGTCGTAGAAGAAGAGGCCTCCGGGTTTGAGGACGCGGTGGACTTCGGCCAGGACCTGGTGGAGGTCCGAGACATGTTCGAGCACGTCGACGCAGGCGACCGCGTCGAAGCTGGCGTCGTCATAGGGCAGGTCCTCTCCGACGCCGGTATCGTAGCGGATGTCCTTGCCAGTTTCCTCGGCATGAGCGCGGGCGGCGGCAATCGCCTCGGTCGCGGGGTCGATGCCGGTGACCTTGGCGCCGCGGTCGTGGAGCGCTTCGGCCAGAAAGCCTCCGGCGCAGCCCAGATCCAGCACCGTCTTGCCGGGCCAGTCGATGAAGCGGTCGAAATAGGAGAGGCGCCCGGGCACCATGTTCTTGAGCGCGCGGACCCAGCGGATGTCGTCGGACCACCAGTTGGCGGCGACATCGTCGTAGATCGTCAGATCGTTGCGCTGGCGCTTGGCCATGGGGCGATTCCTTCTCGCGGGGTTAGGAACAGCCATTGAGATAGAGCGCGGTGGGGTTGCGTCATCTGATGGGCGAGTGTCGCACGCATTGTCGGGTCTGCGGGACAAAGAACGAAGTCGCTACGGAAGGTATGAAGGTCCGTTCCACTTGGCAATTGGCAAACAGTTGTTACGGCCAGAAAATCTCGAGCACGAAAACGACGAGACCGGCTGTGGCGAAGAGATACCAGTTCCATCTAGGACCGCCTTCGATATGCCTCTTGTAGAGGCCGGCTCGATGAAACAGACCCATGATGCCGAAGATGATCCCCCCCGCGACGAGCCCGAAGGTCAAATCAGCAATCATTGGACCCTCATGTAGTCATATGGTTGATCCGGGTTCACTGTAGATCTGCCTCCGTCAGACCCGCCACGCCAGAGAAATCAACATCGCTTAGAACATTGTCGAAACGGCGCTGCTGCGAGTTGTTGATCGCGCTGATTGTCTGAGCCGACCGGATCGCACGCTGTTGCTGCTCCTCTTGCGTCTCGCACTGGCGGAATGCATCAGACCAGCCCTGCGCATAGTCGCGATCCGAGTTGAACCGCACTTGATCCTTGCGGAACTGGTCGAAAAGCGATCCCGCTGCCTGCCGTCCCGAATGACACCCGTCATCAAACCCGCTCCGGTACGAAGCGGACACGTTAGAAGTCGGCGCGATCATCGTCTCAGACGGTTCTATGTCGCAACCTGCAACAACCATGGCGGCAGCAATCGACAAAAAGTATCGCATTCTGTTCTCCAACAGCTCGGGTTTCAAAGCACTCTTCAACCTAAAGTTTATACCCACCTTGCGTGTTTAAGAACAAGTCCCTGTAGAATCTAAGCAACGAAAATCGAGCCCACCATGACAGGGTGAGGAGCATTCAATCGTGTCTCAATCACTTGTCTGGGCTCCCGACAGCTTGCGAGACCCTCTGCGGCAGATGATGCGTATGCAGCTGCTTCGTCCCTTGGCAGCGAGCAGTGTGGCAGGGTAGCGTTAGCACGATGGAAGACCCGGCCAACCGCTAGCCTCTCACGCAAATCAAGTGCAAAACGACCGCTGAACTAGAGACCATCAAACAGACGGAAGTTATATCACTGCCGCGAAGCAGCCGTTAGCGCGATTTGCAGCGTTAAGTCCGTGGGGCTCGGAGCTGCCCTTGGGTCGATACAAATGCGACGGCTCAAAGCAGGCTTTTGTAAAGGTTCTTTACGACAGACGTCGGTTGCTGGAGAATGAATTTACAAAATTTGTCAAGGAGACCTTTGGGGTACTCCTTTCGTCATCAGACTGTGTAGGGTCTAGGCAAGAGGTCGGGCATCCTCGTGAGGAGCGCGGTGTCCGGTCGGTCTGGCGGGGTGGGGACCATTGCAGGACAGACAGCATGAGTGCGATTGCAGATGCGGTGCCGGGAGCGGCGGCGCCGTTGGTCGTGCCTGCATCCCTGGGCGGCATTGCGGTCCTGGGCGGCGTGCGGGCTTGGCTCGAGAGATTATCGAAGGAGGAGACAGACCATGAGCGAGAATAAAGATCCGCGTGAGTATTGGGCGGCAAATGTGCGGCTTATCCTGATCAGTCTGGTGATCTGGGCGGTGGTGTCGTTCGGGTTCGGGATTGTCCTGCGTCCTTTGTTGGCGGGGATTTCGGTCGGGGGGACCGATCTGGGGTTCTGGTTCGCGCAGCAGGGATCGATCCTGGTCTTTCTGGTTCTGATCTTCTTTTACGCCTGGCGGATGAACAGGCTCGACCGTGAATACGGCGTGGACGAGGAATAGAAGATGGATCAGTTCACACTCAATTTGCTCTTCGTGGGCGCGTCCTTCGCGCTTTATATCGGGATCGCGGTCTGGGCCCGGGCGGGGTCGACCGCGGAGTTCTATGCGGCCGGGCGCGGCGTGCATCCGGTGACCAACGGAATGGCGACGGCGGCGGACTGGATGTCGGCGGCGTCGTTTATCTCGATGGCCGGTCTGATCGCGTTTACCGGCTATGACAACTCGTCCTTCCTGATGGGCTGGACGGGTGGCTATGTGCTGCTGGCGCTGCTTCTGGCGCCCTATCTGCGCAAGTTCGGCAAGTTCACCGTATCCGAATTCATCGGCGACCGGTTCTATTCGCCGACGGCGCGCATGGTGGCGGTGATCTGCCTGCTGGTCGCGTCGATCACCTATGTGATCGGGCAGATGCAGGGGGTGGGGATCGCGTTCGGGCGGTTCCTTGAGATCGACGCCTTTTGGGGTCTTCTGATCGGGGCCTGCGTGGTCTTTGCCTATGCGGTCTTCGGCGGCATGAAGGGCGTGACCTATACGCAGGTGGCGCAGTATTGCGTGCTGATCACGGCCTATACGATCCCGGCGATCTTCATCTCGCTGCAACTGACCGGCACGCCGGTCCCGGCGCTGGGTCTCTTTGGAGAGCACACCGCCTCGGGCGAGCCGCTGCTGGCCAAGCTCAATCAGATCGTCACGGATCTGGGCTTTAACGAGTATACGGCGGCGCATGGATCGACGATCAACATGGTTCTGTTCACGCTGTCGCTGATGATCGGCACGGCGGGTCTGCCCCATGTCATCATGCGGTTCTTCACGGTGCCGCGCGTGTCGGATGCGCGCTGGTCGGCGGGCTGGACCCTGGTCTTCATCGCGCTGCTTTACCTGACGGCGCCTGCCGTGGGGGCGATGGCGCGGCTGAATATCTCGGAGCTGATGTGGCCCAATGGCACGGATGGCGAGGCGGTCAGCGTCGAGCAGATCGAGAGCGATCCCGAATATGCCTGGATGGCCACCTGGCAGAAGACCGGCCTTCTGGGCTGGGAAGACAAGAACGGCGATGGCCGGATCCAGTACTACAACGACGCCAATGAAGAGCTTCAGGAGCGGGCTACGGCCAATGGTTGGGAAGGCAATGAGCTGACCAACTTCAACCGCGATATCCTGGTGCTGGCCAATCCCGAGATCGCCAACCTTCCGGGCTGGGTGATCGGACTGGTGGCGGCGGGCGGTCTGGCGGCGGCCTTGTCGACGGCGGCGGGTCTGCTGCTGGCGATCTCGTCGGCAGTGTCGCACGATCTGCTGAAAGGGCAGCTGACGCCCAACATGTCGGAGAAATCCGAGCTGCTTGCGGCGCGGATCTCGATGGCGGCGGCGATTGTGGTGGCGGTTCTGCTGGGGCTCAATCCGCCCGGTTTTGCGGCGCAAACGGTGGCGCTGGCCTTCGGTCTTGCGGCGGCCTCGATCTTTCCGGCGCTGATGATGGGGATCTTTTCGACCCGCATCAACAATGTCGGCGCGGTCGCGGGGATGCTGGCGGGTCTGGTGGTGACGCTGCTTTATATCTTCCTGCATAAGGGCTGGTTCTTTATCCCGGACACCAACACGTTCACGGATGCCAACCCGCTTCTTGGTCCGGTTCAGTCGACCTCGTTCGGCGCGATCGGGGCGGCGGTCAACTTTGCAGTGGCGTTCGTGGTCTCGGGTATGACCAAGGAGACGCCGCAGGAGATCAAGGATCTGGTGGAGAGCGTTCGTGTCCCGCGCGGGGCCGGTACAGCGGTCGATCACTAGGCGTTCGATATCGTCCCGTCCGCAGGTTTGCGGGCGGGGCATCCTTCCAAAGAGGCCCGCGCCATGCCCCTTCCGGCCCCCTTGGCCCAGTTTCTTGCCTCTGTGCATCCCTATGACAGTCTGCCCGAAGCGGCGCTGACGGATCTGACCCGGCTGTGCGAGGCGATGACCCTGGCCGCCGGAGAGACGGTCTTTGCCATCGGCGACAACCTTCCGGGTCTTTATGTCGTCACCAGCGGCGAGGTGGAGATCACCGACGAGGCGGGCGTGCAGCTTTCGCTTTTGGGGCCGCGCAATTCCTTTGGGGAGCGCGCGCTTTTGCGCGGGGACGCGGCGAGTCGCGTGGCGCGCGTGACGGCCGAGGCGACGCTGATCCTGGTGCCCGCAGAGGTCTTTTTCGCGCTGATCGAGGCGCATGATGCGGCGGCGAAGTTCTTTGACCGGCGGCGTCCTCCGCGCGCCACGGGGCCGGATCTGGCGACGCTGCCGGTCGAGCAACTGATGACCCGCGATCCGCTCACATGTACGCCACAGACGCCGATCCGCGCGGCCGCCGCGATGATGCACGAGCGGCGGATCTCGTCGATCTGCGTGAGCGAGGACGGCCTTTTTCGCGGGATCGTGACGCTGCGCGACATGAGCGGGCGGGTGATCGCCGAAGGGGCCGATCCCGAGGCGGCGGTCGCGACCATCATGACGGCGGACCCTCTGTCGCTGGGGCCCAAGGCGCTGGTGACGGATGTGCTGCATCTGATGGTGGAGCGGGGGATCGGCCATGTGCCCATCGTGGACGGGCCAAGCTTGCTGGGAATCGTCACGCAGACCGATCTGACGCGGGCGCAGGCGATGTCGTCCGCGGATCTGGTGGGGCGCGTCGCCAAGGCGGGCAGCGCCGCGCAGATCGCACGGGCGACCGGCGATATCCCCGATCTGCTGGTGCAGCTTGTCGAGACCGGCAATCGCCACGAGGTCGTTACGCGCCTGATCACCGACATTGCCGATACCGCGACGCGGCGGCTTTTGGCGCTGGCCGAAGACGAGCTGGGCCCGCCGCCGGTACCCTATCTGTGGCTGGCCTGCGGCAGTCAGGGGCGGCAGGAGCAGACCGGCGTGTCCGATCAGGACAATTGCATGATCCTGTCCGATGCGGTGACGGATGCGGATATGCCTTACTTCCAGGCGCTGGCGAGATATGTCAGCGACGGGCTGGATGTCTGCGGGTATTTCTATTGTCCTGGCGATATGATGGCGACCAATCCGCGCTGGTGTCAGCCCCTGCGGGTCTGGCGCGACTATTTCCGGGGCTGGATCGAAAAGCCCGATCCAGAAGCGCAGATGCTCGCCTCGGTGATGTTCGATCTTCGGCCTATCGGCGGCGATGAGACGCTGATGGAGGATCTTCAGCTCGAAACGCTGGCCCGGGCGGCGCAAAACTCGATTTTTACCGCGCATATGGTGTCGAATTCGCTCAAGCATCAGCCGCCGCTGGGGCTGCTGCGCGGGCTGGCGACGATCCGGTCGGGCGATCAGCGCAATCGTCTGGATCTCAAGCATCGGGGCGTGGTGCCGGTCGTCGATCTGGGCCGCGTCTATGCGCTGCTGGGCCAGCTTCGGCCGGTGAACACGCGGGCCCGGCTGGAGGCGGCGATCGCGGCGGGCGTGCTGTCGACATCCGGTGGCCAGGATCTGGTGAATGCCTATGATCTGATCGCGACGATGCGGCTGGCGCACCAGACCGCGCAGATCAAGGTCGGGGAGGCGCCGAGCCATTACATGGATCCCTCGCAGCTCTCTGATTTCGAACGGAGCCATTTGCGCGATGCCTTCGTGGTGGTCAAGACGATGCAATCGGCTGCCGGTTCGGGCAAAGGCGCGTTAGGATGAGCCCATGTTCGTAGAATTGATCGCTGTGATCTTTGCCGGGATCGCCTGCGCCGGGATCGCGCTGATGCTGAATATCGCGACCGGCCGCCGCCTGCCCCGTTGGGGGATGCCGGTGGCGGCGGGGCTCGGAATGCTTGGGATGACGATCTCGAACGAGTATACGTGGTTTGAACGCACCGCCGAGCGTCTGCCCGAGGGGGTGAGCGTGGCGATGACCGTGGAGGAGCAAAGCTGGCTGCGGCCCTGGACGCAGGTCTGGCCCTACGCCAAACGCTTTGTTGCCGTCGATACGGGCACGGCGCGCAGCCATGCCGACCTGCCCGGGCAGCGGCTGGCGGATCTTTATTTCTTTGGCCGCTGGTCACCGGTCAATCAGGCGCCGATGCTGTTCGATTGCGCCGTCGGCCGCTCGGCCCTGTTGATCGACGGGGCGACTTTCGGCAGCGACGGAGCGGTGATCGATGCGGAGTGGGAGGCGATGCCGGACGACGATCCAATTCTGAAGCTGGTCTGCGAGACCTGACATGGTCACGCATCTGGGTCTGCGATTGCGCGTTTTCCTTTTCTTCGCCTGTCTGGCGGTCGGGGGGGCGGCGCTGGCCGGCGGGGCGCTGGTGCTGGGATGGGCGCGGGCCGAGGAGGCTGTGCCGGTTCAGCCCTTCGTGACGGCGTTTATCGTCTTTGCCCTGCTGAACACGGCTGTGGTCCTCGGGATCTGGCTGCTTTTCGATGAGAATATCGCCAAGCCGATCAATGCCGTGTCGGCCGGTTTGCGGCTGAGGGCGCATTCGGGAGTGAAGGCCCCGATCAGCGCCCATGGCGCCCGCTATCTGGGTGATCTGGCCCCCGCAGCCGAGGCCCTGTCGCAGACGGCAAGCGCCTCGGTGACCGAAACGGCCACCCGGATCGCGCGAGAGACGGAGCGGCTGAAAGGAGAGACCGACCGGCTGACGGCGGTTCTGACCGAAGCGCCGGTGGCCACGATCCTGCTGAATGCGGCGCTGGAGATCGTGCTTTACGACACGCAGGCAGCCGATCTGATGTCGGGGATCGCCGTGCCGCGCCTGAGGGCGCCGATCGGCGACTACTTCGATATGGACGACCTGACGGAGGCGATGGAGGGGCTAAGCACGGCGGCCACCGACAAGCCTGTCACCTTGCGCGATGCGACCGGCGCGCAGTCCTTTGACGCCCGGCTGAGGGCGCTTCAAAGCGATGGCTACATGATCTTTATAGACGATCCGACCCCCCGGATCGAACGTCCGGCGCCGCGCCCGCTGGTCTTTGATTTCGACCTGATGACCAAGGCCGAAACCAAGGAGATCAACGACATGGGCCTAAGCGATCTGTGCTTTGTCGCCTTCGACACCGAAACGACGGGCCTTTCCGTGGCGCGGGATGCCATCGTGCAGCTTGGGGCGGTGCGGGTGCTCAACGGCCGGCTCGTCGAGGGCGAGGTGATGGACAGCTACGTCAATCCGGGCCGTCCGATCCCGGCCTCGTCGACCCGGATCCACAAGGTCACCGATGCCGATGTGGCCGAGGCGCCGGATATCCGGCAGGTGGGGCGCGCCTTTCACCATTTCGCGCGCGATGCGGTGCTGGTGGCGCATAACGCGCCATTCGATATCGGTCTGCTGCGGCGCCATGCGGGCGAGATCGGCGTGACGTGGGATCATCCGGTTCTGGATACGGTGCTGCTTTCTGCCGTGGTCTTTGGCACGAATGAGGATCACTCGCTCGACGCGCTTTGCGCGCGGCTGTCGGTCGAGATCCCGCCGGATCTGCGCCACACCGCCCTCGGCGATGCCAGGGCCACCGGGGAGGCGGTGGCCAAGCTGCTGCCGCTTCTGGAGGGCAAGGGATTTCGCACCTTCGGGCAGCTTGTGCAGGAGACGCAGCGCCATGGCCGGCTTTTGCAGGATCTCAACCCACCCGCGGCCTAGGCCGCCTTGTCGAGCCCCCTGCCCTTCAATAGCGCCTCGACCCCTGGAAGGCGGCCGCGGAAGGCGGTATAGAGATCCTCGGCCTCGTCGCTGCCGCCTTGGGACAGGATGTTCGCCTCGAGCGCCTTGGCCATGTCGGGATCGAAGGGATCGCCCGTCTCCTCGAAGGCGGCATAGGCGTCGGCATCCATCACCTCTGACCACATGTAGCTGTAATAGCCCGACGAATAGCCGTCGCCGGCAAAGACATGGGCGAAATGCGGGGTGGCGTGGCGCATCGGGATGGCGTGCGGCAGGCCGATCTCTTCGAGGATCTGCGCCTGACGCTGCATCGGATCGGCGGGCGGCTCGCGGTCGTGAAAGCCCAAATCGACGAGGGCGGAGGCGAGATATTCGACCGTCTGGAAGCCGATATCATAGGTCGAGGCGTCGAGGAGGCGTTTGAGCAGATCCTCGGGCATCGGCTCGCCGGTCGAGGCATGGACCGCATGCTTTTGCAGGATCTCGGGGACCTCCAGCCAATGCTCGTAAAGCTGGGAGGGCAGTTCGACGAAATCGCGGGCGACGGAGGTGCCGGACATGCTTTCATAGGTGACGTTCGACAGGATGTGGTGCAGCGCGTGGCCGAATTCGTGGAACAAGGTGCGCGCATCATCGAAGGAGAGCAGCGCCGGATCGCCCTTCGCGAAGTTGCAGACATTGACGACGGTCGGACGGATCTCGGCCGTGAAGGTCTGCTGATCGCGGATCGTGCTGCACCAGGCGCCCGAGCGCTTGGACGGGCGGGCGAAGTAGTCGCCGATGAAAAGCGCCATATGCGTTCCGTTCCGGGTCACGTTCCAGGCGCGGCAATCTGGGTGGTAGAGGGGGACATCGACCGCCTCGAATTCCAGCCCGAAGAGGCGGTGCGCGCAGTCGAAGACCGCCTCGATCATGTTGTCCAGTTGCAGGTAGGGCTTGAGCTCGGCCTCATCGAGATCGTGCTCGGCGGCGCGGCGCTTTTCGGAATAGTAGCGCCAATCCCACGGCTCAAGCGGGCCATCGAAGCCGTCGGCATGGAGCCGCTTTGTCAGCCTGTCCTGATCGGCGAGCGCCTGGGCCTTGGCCGGGTTCCAGACCTGCATGAGCAGATCGCGCACGGCCTGCGGCGTGCCGGCCATCTCGGTTTCGAGCTTGTAATCGGCGAAGGTCTCGTAGTCCAAAAGCTGCGCCCGCTCATGCCTGAGCTCGAGGATCTCGGCCGCAATCGCCCGGTTGTCGGTTGCGCCGCCATTCGCCCCGCGAGAGGTCCAGGCGCGCCAGGCGGTCTCGCGCAAATCGCGGCGGTCCGAGAATTGCAGAAACGGCACGATCAGCGACCGCGAGAGCGTGATGACGGGGCCGTCCTCGCCTCCGGCCGCGCGGGCAGCGCTGCGGACGAAATCGGGCAAACCCGTCATCTGATCCTCGGTGAGCGGCATGGTCCAATCGCGTTCGTCGGCGAGCAGGTTCTGGGTAAATTCGGTCCCCAACGTGGCCAGACGGCTCTTGATCTCTTTCAGGCGGTCCGAGGCCGGACCCTCGAGCTGCGCGCCCGCGCGAACGAAGCCGCGGCGCGTCAGATAAAGCAGGCGCTGCTGCTCATCGGTCAGATCAAGCTCGTCGCGCTGCTGCCAAAGCGCCTCGATCCGCTCAAAGAGCGCGCGATTCGAGGTGATGGCGGACGAATGCGCCGAAAGCTTCGGCGCAAAGTCCCGCTGCAGCGCCTCGCGCGCCGGATTGCTGTCGGCGGAGGCCACGGCGTAGAAGGCCGACAGCGCCTTGTCGAGGCTCTGGCCCGCCGTCTCGAGCGCCTCCACGGTATCGGCGAAACCGGGCGCTTCGGGATTGTCCGCGATGCGGTCGATCTCGGCGCGGCTGTCGCTCAGGGCCTGATCGACGGCGGGAGCGAAATCCTCGTCGCTGATTTTATCGAAAGGGGGAAGTCCGAACGGGGTGTCCCAGTCGGCAAGAAGAGGATTGGTCATCGCAGATCTCCTTTTCCTTCAGGTAGAGTGCCCGGGACCGGCTTTCCAGCGAATGATCCTCATCTTGCCGAAAATACCTCCCGCGGAGCGTCCGGCGCCTACCGCCTGTCCCGCCGCCTGAGGCGATGTTCCAACTGGCGCAGCAGGATCGACAGCGTGATCGTCAGCGTCAGATAGATCAGCGCGACGATGTTGTAGGTTTCGAAATAGCGAAAGTTGCCGGCCGCGGTCACCTTGCCAAGCTGGGTGACGTCCAGAACCCCGAGCACCGAGACAAGCGAGCTGTCCTTGATCATCGCCACAAAGTCATTGCCAAGCGGCGGCAGGATGGTCCGGATCGCCTGGGGGAAGACGATATGGCGGAACCGCTGGCGCCCGTTCAGGCCCAGCGCCTCGGCCGCTTCGATCTGGCCCCTGTCGATCGATTGAAGACCGGCGCGAAAGACCTCGGCCAGAAAAGCGGAATAGCCGATCGTGAGCGCGATGATGGCCCGCCACAAAAGCGAGAAATCGCGGGGCCGGATCGGATCCAAACCGATGGCCTCGCGCAGGGCATTCCACAGACTCACAAGCGCGGGAGCAAAGACAAAGGCCACGTAAAGCAGCAGCACAATAATCGGCAGACCGCGAATGATCTCGACATAAAAGCGCGCAAGCTGCCGCAGAACGAGATACCGCGACAGCAGTCCGACCGCCAGAAGGAGCCCGAAGATCGACGCCAGGCTGAAGCCGACCGCGGTGACGAAAAGCGTCACCTGCACGCCCTTGAAGAGCGTCGCAAAGATCTGCGCGCCCAAAGGATCGGAGGCGATACGCCAGCAGGCGGTAGCTCCCAGCGCTATGATCGCAAGAAGCCACCACGGAAAATCGGGCGTGTCGGTGCGGCCTGGCATCAAATTTTTCTAGAAAAATTTGCCACGTAAAAATCTTTCAGAAGATTTTTAAGACAAGATTTTTCGTCGAAAAATCTTACTCGCCCAGCTTGTAATCGAGAAACCACTTGGTGTTCAGCGCATCGAGCGTGCCGTCCTCGCGCATCGAAGCGATGGCCGCGTTCATCGGCTCCACCAGATCGGAGCCCTTGGGAAAGATGAAGCCGAAATCCTCGGTCCCGAGCGTTTCGCCCACGATCTTGAGCGCGCCGTCCGAGGCCGCGACATATCCGGCTCCCGCGGTCCCGTCGGTCAGGACCAGATCGACATCGCCCGCGCGCAGGGCCTGCACTCCGGCGCCGAATGTCTCGAACAGCTGGATGCGGGGGGTCTGCTCGTTCCCGTCCAGAACGTCGTAGACGCCCACGTAAAACGGCGTGGTTCCGGGCTGGGCGGCCATCAGCAGATCCTCGTCGGCGGCAAATCCGGCGGCATCGGAAAACCGGTCCTCGTCGCCGCGTACCAGCATCACCATTTCGGAGCGCATGTAGGGATCGGAAAAGTCCACCACCTCGGCGCGATCCTCGCGGATGGTGATGCCGGTCATCCCCAGATCGTATTGACCTTCGGCCACAGCGGGGATCATCGCATCCCACGAGATGTTCTCGTATTCGACCTGCAGGTTCAGGCGCTCGGCGATCTCGGCCATCGCGTCGTATTCCCAGCCGATGGCGTCGCCCGATCCGGCCTCGATGAATTGCAGGGGCGGATAGGCGTTTTCGGTGACGACCGCGATGGTCCGGCCCTCCAGATCCGGCAGGGCGTCCTGGGCAAGAACGGGCGTGGTCATCAGCGCGAGGGCAGCGAGGGTCTGGCGGATCATGGGGGCTCTCCGGGGATTCATTGAACGCGGCGGTGAGTATGAAGACAGGCGCGCCGGGCGCAAGCCTCAGCCGCCGCAGACCAAGCAATCGGCGCGGCGCTTGACCGCGATCGTGCGCGTCTCGCCCCAAAGCGCATCGTAAAGCAGCATCTGGCCGCGCAGGGGTTTGCCCGCGCCGGTCAGGATCTTGATCGCCTCGACCGCCATCATCGTGCCCAGAACGCCGGGCAGCGGGCTGAGCACGCCGGCTTCGGCGCAGGTGGGCACCAGCGCGGGATTGGGACGCTCTGGAAAGACGCAGGCATAGCAGGGCGCCCCCCGGGCCGGATCGTAGACGCTGATCTGGCCTTCCCATTGGGTCAGGGCCGCACCGACAAGCGGCTTGCGCTGCGCGACGGCGACCCGGTTGACCAGCTCTCGGGTCGCGAAATCGTCGGTGCCGTCGAGGATGAGATCGTAGTCGTCAAGGAGATCGGACGCGATCTCTTCGGTCAGGCGGCGATTGTAGGGCCGGACGGTCACGAAGGGGTTCTGGGCGGCCATCGTATCGGCGGCGGAAAACACCTTGGGCGTGCCGATCGAGGCGTCGCGGTGGATGGTCTGGCGCTGAAGGTTGGTGTTCTCGACCAGATCGTCATCGACGAGGCCGATCTCTCCCACCCCCGCGGCGGCCAGATATTGCAGCGCCGGAGAGCCGAGCCCGCCTGCGCCGATCACCAGAACGCGGGCGCTTTTGAGCGCGACCTGGCCGGGTCCTCCGATTTCGCGCAAGGCGATGTGGCGCGCATAGCGTTGCAGTTCGAGATCGGAGAACGGGCCCTGCGGCACCGGGGCGGGCGCGCGGGGGTCGGGGACAGGTTCGGTCAGGTTCGCGCGGCTGCGCACGGAGTTCAGCCAGCCGCGGTAGAGATAGACGAGCCCGCCAAAGGCGAGGATCAGAAGCCAGAAGGCCGGCGATTGGCCGGTGCCTTCGCGCAGGGGATGGCCATCGGGCAGCGCGACCTGGATGGCCAGCACGCCGACCAGCAGCAGACCGATCATGGTCCAGCGGGCCTTTTTGGGCGTGCCCATCGCGGCGCCGATGCCCCAGAGCGTTCCGGCCATGACCAGAACGACGATCATGTCGTGCCCGTGGAGCCAAAGCCGCCGGTGCCGCGCGGCGTGTCGTCGAGCGTGTCCGAAACCGCGAAAGAGGCGCGCAGGACCGGGGCGAGCACCATCTGGGCGATGCGCGTGCCATGTTCGACCGTGAAGACCTCGCCCCCCAGATTCATGACGATCACTCCGAGCGGGCCGCGATAGTCGCTGTCGATCGTCCCCGGCGCATTGGGCAGGATCAGGCCGTGGCGCAGGGCCAGTCCGGAGCGGGGGCGGATCTGAATCTCGTATCCGTCCGGGATCGCAAGCCGCAGGCCGGTGGGGATCAAGGCGCGTTCGCCGGGCGCGAGCGCGATGCCGGTCCGCCGCGACGCCTCTGGCAGGTTGGCGCGCAGATCGGCGCCCGCCGCGCCGTTCGTCTGATAGGCGGGCAGCGGCAGGCTTTGGTCGGCCTCGTCGGTCCAGGCAAGGGGGATCTGGGTCATGGCAGCCGATCTAGCGCCGGTCTTGCTTCTGTCACTTCAGCGCCTCGACGATCCGGGCCGCGAGCTGGGCGGCGACCTGACGTTTGCCCATGCGCGGCCATGGCTCTGAGCCTGCTTCGGAGATCAGGGTGATCTGGTTTTCGCTGCCGCCCATGATGCCAGTTTCTGCGGACACGTCATTGGCGAGGATCCAGTCGCAGCCCTTGCGCTGTCTTTTGGCAGTCGCATACGCCTCGACATCCTGGGTTTCGGCGGCGAAGCCGATGACGAGGGTTGGGCGGTTTTCGTGTTTGGCGATTTGCGCAAGAATGTCTGGATTTTGCGTGAGCTTTATCTCAGGTGCTCCTTTGTCGGTTTTCTTGATCTTTTGATCAGAGGTACTTTCGACCCGGTAGTCGGCCACCGCCGCCGCGAAGATCGCCACATCGGCAGGCAGGGCCGTTTCGGTCGCCTTGAGCATGTCAGCGGCGGTTTCCACCTCGATCACCTGCACGCCTTGCGGGCGGGGGGCCGTGGCGGGGCCGGTGATGAAGGTGACGGAGGCACCCTGCCCGGCCAGAGCCTCGGCGATGGCGGTGCCCTGCTGGCCGGACGAGCGGTTGGCGATATAGCGCACGGGATCGATCGGCTCGTGCGTGGGGCCGGAGGTGATGAGGATGTGGCGGCCCTTGAGCGGGCCCTCAGAGAGGGCGGTCTCGATGGCGGTTGCGATTTCGTCCGGTTCGGACATGCGGCCGGGGCCGAACTCTCCGCAAGCCATGGCGCCCTCGTTGGGACCGGCAACGAGGGTGCCGTCTGCGCGGAGGGTTTCGAGGTTGCGCCGGGTGGCGGGGTGGTCCCACATGCGGACATTCATGGCGGGGGCGATGAGGACGCGCTTGTCGGTGGCCATCAGGAGCGTCGAGGCGAGATCGTCCGCATGGCCGTTTGCCATCTTGGCCATCAGATCGGCGGTGGCGGGGGCGACGACGATGAGATCGGCGGCGCGCGAAAGCTCGATATGGCCCATCTCGGCCTCGTCAGTGAGATCGAAGAGGTCGGTATAGACCTTGGACTGCGCGAGGGCCGAGACGCTGAGGGGGGTGACGAACTGAGCCCCCGCGCGGGTCAGGACGGGGGTGACGCGCACACCCGCCTTGGTCAGCTGCCGGATCAGATCGAGCGATTTATAGGCTGCGATCCCGCCGCCGATAATCAGAAGAATGTGCTTGCCGCCCAGCATCGCGCGCCCCTTGTCGTTCGGCTCAGGGATAGGATGTCCGGCGGCAGGCGTCCATGGGGCTTACCGGAAGGCGTCGCAGGGATCGCCCCGGACCGGCGCGGGCGCATCGAGGTGCAGATCGAAGGGGCTGGACGGGGCGGCACCCTCTTCGGTCTGCCCGATGGAGAGGACAGCGGTGTTCGGCGCGGCTTTGGCCAGCGCGGCGGGCACGCCCCAATCGGTGCGGGCATGACCGTTGCCGGTGATCAGCACAACGGGCGCGCCGTATCTGAGCAGCGCGTCGAGCGTGGCGGCGGCGAAGACCACGTCGCGCTGGCGCTGGATGTCGACCATCATCGGCAGCTGCTCCGGCGGGAGCATGTCGCAATGCGCTTCGGCCTGGAGCGCCTCGCGGGCCTGCTGCTCATCGGCGGGGAGCGGGTCGCCATAGCCGAAATGGCCGGCACCCTCTGGCAGGGCGGCCATCAGAACGCCACTCGGGGTCTGCGTCCAGTCGCGGGGGCCGGTGCCGACGATAGCCGCGTCCGGCGCGGCGGCCATGATGGGCGCGTAATAGGCGATGTCGGGCCAGCCGCTTTCCTCCCAGTTCAGGAGCGGGCCGAGCGTGGCGGCGTCGCGCGGCGTCTCGGACGTGATGCGGGCGGCCTGATCGTCGTTCAGCATCTCGAAGATGATCGCGGTGGGTTGAATCGCCTCGACCAGAGCGGTCTGGGTCTGGTGGTGGCCCGGATTGTCGTGGAATTCGCCGATGACGATGATGTCGGCGTCTCTGGCCGCGGCGAGAGCCGTATCGAGCGGCTGTGTTGCGTCCGACGGCGCGCCGTATGCCAAGGCGAGAAGGGTAAGGGCGATCCTCATCCTCAAGCGAAATAGATCCCGGTCGCCGCATGTCGAGATCACGACAACTTGACAGATCACCTATCGTGCCAGTATCTGAACATTGTTCATGATCTATGTTCAATTATCGGAGATTTCGATGCCTCAATTTAGAAACCCCGGTGCATTTTCAAATGATCTTCGGCGCGGCGGGCTTGATTATTTGCGCAACACTCCGACTGGCCGATACGCAAATCGCGGGCAGTGGCTTCGCGCGGCCGCCTGGTGTGCAATGCTTGCCGCCGCTGTAACGGGACTTTTGACATCTTCGGGACCGTCTGGATTTCTTTGGGCCGCGTTTGTGGGACTTGCCGCCTTTTTCGTTCTGGCCACGCTGTGTCACGATGCGGCGCACGGGTCGCTGGCCCGGCAGGGTTGGATCAATCGAATTGCGCTGACTTTTGGCTTTGGGTTTTTCGGGATCGCCGGACATTTGTGGCGATGGCGGCATATCCGTCTGCACCATGTCTTTCCAAACGTGGAGGGCAACGATATCGACGGTGAAGGATCGATCCTGATCCGGCTCTCGCCTTATGGCGAACAACGATGGTGGCATCGCTATCAGGCGATATATGCGCCATTTCTTTACGTTCTGGTCTTTGCGCATCTGGCATGGATCGATGACTGGCGGCATCGCGCCATGGCGCGGCGCATGAACCCGGACGAATTCCGAAATGACTGGGCGACGGCGGAATTCCTGTTGGTAAAGGTAGCACATGCGGGACTGACACTTGGCGTGCCGTGGGTCATTTTGCAGCCGCCTTTCTGGGCGCTGATCGTCGGCTATATGATTTTCAGCGGGATCGCGTCGGTTCTTTTCATCATCATCGTTGCAGGATCGCATTTAAGCGAGGAGGCCGAGTTCGTTTCACCGGAGGATGACAGGATTGGGCACGACTGGGCCGAGCATCAGGTTTTGACCTCGGTCGACTGGTCCCCAAAGAGCCGACTGGCCAATGTTTTGTCGGGCGGATCGAACGCTCACACGGCGCATCACCTATTCCCCGAAGCCGCGCATTGTCACAATCCTGCGCTGAGCGACCTGGTCTCTGCGGCGGCGAACCTTCACGGCATACATCACAACGTGACGACCTTTGCAGGGATGGTGGGTTCGCATTTCAGATATCTTCACAGCCTTGGAACGATCAGACCGTGACAGAAAAAAGACCGCGTCGAGCTGTCCCGGACGCGGCCTTTTCTATCTTTGGACCTGAAGCTTTAAGCGAAGAAGTGGTGCACCTCGCGCGATTGACCTTCGAGGTTCTTGCGCATCTTGCCGAAGGCCGCTGCCTCGAGCTGGCGGACGCGTTCCTTGGACAGGCCAAGCTCGTTGCCGAGGCTTTCGAGCGTGCGGGGATCGTCGCGCAGCTTGCGCTCGCGGACGATGAATTGCTCGCGCTCGTTCAGGGAGGAGAGCGCCGTGACGAGCCAGTTGCGCAGGCATTCGGTGTCGTGGCTGTGTTCGACATTCTCGGCGGCCTGCTGACTGTCGTCTTCAAGCGCGTCGATCCATTCGCGGCCCTCATCCTCGGTCGATTGCGTGGCGTTGAGCGAATAGTCCGAACCGGAAAGACGCCCCTCCATCATCTCGACATCATGAAGCGGCACGCCGACCTCGGTCGCGATCAGCTGGCGCATCTGGTGGCGATCCAGCGCCTCGCCCGAGGACGCCGCTTCACGCTCGAGACGGGCCTGAACGCGCCGCATGTTGAAAAAGAGCGATTTCTGCGACGAGGTCGATCCGGTGCGGACCATGGACCAGTTGCGCATCACGTAATCCTGGATGGACGCCTTGATCCACCAGACCGCATAGGTCGAAAAGCGCACGCCGCGATCGGGATCGAATTTGTCGGCCGCCTTCATGAGGCCTAATGAGGCCTCCTGAATGAGGTCGTTCATCGGTGCCCCGTAGCGCTTGAACTTTGCCGCCATCGAAATGGCCAGCCGCATATAGGCAGTGATCAGGCGGTGCAGCGACTTTTCGCAGCGCTCGTCGCGCCAGGCATAGGCCAAGCGCAGCTCTGTCTCTGCGTCCAGAAGCTCTGCCTTCATGGCGCGGCGGGAGAGGGATTGATCGTAGGTTCCATCGAATGCCATGGGCTATCCTCACTGTGATGACCGCATCGTCGCTATCACTCGCGATACACTCATGTTACGACGGTCAAACCCAGCTGGATCAATAAAGTTGCGTGGATGGCGTTGCAAAAGTTCACTTTGGTTCTAGGCGGGGCCGCCTCGGGCAAGTCTGTATTCGCCGAAGCGCTCGCGGAAGCCTCAGAAAAACAAAAGATCTACGTGGCCACTGCCCAATTTATAGACGCCGAACTAAGCGGAAGAATTTCTGATCACAAAAAGCGGCGCGGCGCGGAATGGACGACGGTCGAGGCGCCGATCGCGCTGGCGGAGGCGATCTTAAGCGCGCCGGACGCGGCCCTGGTTCTGGTCGATTGCGCGACGCTGTGGCTGACCAATCTGATGCTCGCCGAAGAGGATCACGAGGACGCTGAGGAAGCGGTGCTGGGCGCGGTGCGCGCCCATGGGGGGCCGGTCCTGATCGTTAGCAACGATGTGAGCGGCGGTGTCATCCCCGAGACGTCGCTGGGGCGACGGTTTCAGCGGGCGCAGGGCGGGCTAAACCAGAGGCTCGCGGCCGAGGCGGATCTGGTCGTGATGGTCACGGCGGGGCTTCCGGTGGTGCTGAAAGGGCAGCTTTGATGAGCCGGGTATGGCTGGTGCGTCACGGACCGACCCATGCCAAGACGATGATCGGCTGGACGGACCGGCCCGCCGATCTGAGCGATGCGGCGGCTTTGGATCGGCTGGGCGCGGCCTTGCCCGAAGCGGCGGAGGTCGTGTCGTCGGATCTGTCCCGCGCCGTTGCGACGGCGGACCGGATCGGCGGGACACGCGCGCGCAGGTCCCACCGGGAGGAGCTGAGGGAGATCCATTTCGGCGCCTGGGAGGATCGCAGTTTCGCCGAAATCGATGCAGAGACTCCGGGCGAGATCCGCGCCTTTTGGGAGACGCCGGGAGCGGTGCGCGCGCCAGGCGGTGAGAGCTGGGACGATCTGACCGCACGGGTGACGGCGGGGATCGACACAGAACTGGAGCGCGGCGCGGAAGATCTGATCGTCGTCTGCCATTTCGGGGCGATCCTGACGCAGGTGCAGCGGGCGCTCGATCTGACGGCGCAGGCGGCGTTTCGCATGAAGATCGATCCGCTCTCGGTCACGCTGCTGGAGCGGCATGGCTCGGGCTGGTCGGTCGGCTTCGTGAACCGGCTGCCCTGAGCCATCACGAAACGCGATGAGGCGGCGCACGATCTTTCGTTTGTGCCCCAAGGGCGCGCCGCGCAGTATCGGCGGATGAGCTATCATCTTATTCTGGGCGACCGCGCCTATTCGAGCTGGTCCCTGCGGGCCTGGCTGCTTGTTCACCGATGGCAGATCGATGCCGAGATCTCTTATGTTTCGTTCCTGAGCCGGGATGTGGAGGCGCAGCTGGCGAAGGCCGCCCCGTCCCGGACTGTGCCGACGCTGGTGCTGGGGGACGGAACGGCCGTTTGGGATTCGCTGGCCGTCGCCGAAACGCTGGCCGAGGCGCATCCACAGGTCTGGCCCGAGGATCCATCCGCCCGGGCCGTTGCGCGGTCGCTGGCCGCCGAGATGCATTCTGGGTTCGGGGCGCTGCGCGAGATCTGCCCGATGAACCTGCGGGTCGCCTATCACGACTGGGATCCGGGGGCTGGCGTGGTCGCAGATCTGCGGCGGCTCGAGCGGATCTGGGATCATGCGCTGGACCGGTTCGGTGGCCCGTGGCTTTGCGGGGCGTATAGTGCGGCGGATGCCTTTTATGCACCCGTGGCCGCGCGGATTGCAGGCTATGGGCTGGACGTGTCGGAGAGCGCGGCAGCTTACGTGCGCGCGCATCTGGAAGAGCCGTCGTTCCGGGCCTGGCGCGAGATGGCGCTGACCGAAGGGCCGGATCTGCCGTGGTATGCGCGGAACTATCCGCAGGTCGACTGGCCCGGCTGATCCTGCGGGCGTCCATGGATCCTATTGGCGTTTACCATTCCTAAACCCTCTTCGCGCTAGGTCCGTTAACCATAGCAGAAGGAGGATACGGGATGACCGCCTTGGCCTATACGGTGGCCTTTGAGGGGGTCGAAGCGCGCCTCGTCGAGGTGCAATGCGCGGTCACGCCCGGCATGCCGGCCTTTTCCATCGTGGGACTGCCCAACAAGGCCGTCAGCGAAGCCAAGGAGCGGGTGCGCGCGGCGATGACGGCGATGAACCTCGCGCTGCCGGCCAAACGGATCACCGTGAACCTATCGCCCGCGGATCTGCCCAAGGATGGCTCGCATTTCGATCTGCCGATTGCCCTGGCGCTCTTGGCCGCGATCGATGTTCTCCCGCGCGAGGATGTCGCAGGCGCGGTCGCCTTGGGAGAACTGTCGCTCGATGGCTCGCTGGTGCCGGTGATCGGAGCCTTGCCCGCTGCGATGGCCGCCGCCGAGGAGGACCGGATGCTGCTCTGTCCGCGCGCCTGCGGACCCGAAGCCGCCTGGGTGGGCGCCTGCGCGGTGATCGGCGCGGGATCTCTGGGCGAGGTCGTGCGGCATTTCACCGGGCAGCAGGTGCTGACCCCGGCCGAGCCGGGCGAGGTGACGCTGGAGCGGACCGGGCCTTGCATGCGCGATGTCAAAGGCCAGGAGCGCGCGAAACGGGCGCTCGAGATCGCGGCGGCGGGGCGGCACCATGCGCTGCTGATCGGAACGCCGGGATCGGGCAAGTCGATGATGGCCAAACGGCTGCCCGGGATCCTGCCTCCTTTGACGGCGGCCGAGGCGCTGGAGACGTCAATGGTGCATTCGCTGTCGGGGCTGCTGGATGAAGGCGGGATCAGCCGGGCGCGTCCGTTTCGCGATCCGCATCACACGGCCTCGCAGGCCGCGATCATCGGCGGCGGGCGCGGCGCGAAGCCCGGCGAGATCAGCCTGGCGCATAACGGGGTGCTGTTTCTGGACGAGTTCCCCGAATTTCCCCGGCAGGTACTCGAGACGCTGCGCCAGCCGATCGAAACCGGAGAGGTCATGGTGGCGCGGGCCAATGCGCATATCCATTATCCCTGCCGGTTCATGCTGGTGGCAGCCGCAAATCCCTGCCGCTGCGGTTATCTGAGCGATCCGGCGCGGGCCTGCGCAAGGGTGCCGGGCTGCGGGGAAGATTACATGGGCAAGATCTCGGGGCCGCTGATGGATCGGTTCGATCTGAGGGTGGACGTGCCGCCGGTGGCCTTTGCCGATCTGGATCTGCCGGATGACGGGGATCCGTCGGAGGTGATCGCGGCACGGGTCGCGACGGCGCGCGATGTGCAGGCGGCGCGGTATGGCGGATTGGACGGGGTTCGCGTGAACGCGGATCTGGAAGGGACCGCTTTGGAGGAGATGGCGACGCCCGATGCGGACGGGCGCGCGCTTCTCTCGACGGTGGCCGAGCGGTTCGGGCTGTCGGCCCGCGGCTATCACCGGGTGCTGCGTGTGGCGCGGACAATTGCGGATCTGGCGGGTTCAGAGAACGTGCGAAGGCCCCATGTGGCCGAAGCGGTGAGCTACCGCGTCAGCTCTGCCGTGCCGTGAGGCGGCGGTCGATCGCGTCCCAGATCTGGCCTGCGATATTGACGTTGTCGAAGCGTTCCAGCTCTTGGATGCCGGTCGGGGAGGTTACATTGATCTCCGTCAGGTAGTCGCCGATCACGTCGATGCCGACGAAGACCTGACCCTTTTCCTTCAGAAGCGGGCCGATGGCTGCGCAGATCTCGCGGTCGCGGTCTGTGAGGCTCGAGGGTTCGGGGCGGCCGCCGACATGCATGTTCGAGCGCGTCTCGCCCGAGGCGGGGACGCGGTTGATGGCCCCGACGGGCGCGCCATCGACGAGGATGATGCGCTTGTCGCCCTTGCTGACATCGGGGAGGAACTGCTGGGCGATCAGCGGCTCGGAATTGAGGCCGCTGAAAAGCTCGTGGAGCGAGGCGAGGTTGCTGTCGCCACGGGCCAGCTTGAAGACGCCCGCACCCCCATTGCCGTAGAGCGGTTTGAGGATCATGTCGCCGTGACGCTCGCGAAAGCGGCGCAGGGTCGCCAGATCGCGGGCGATGGTGGTGGCGGGGATGAGGTCCGGAAAGTCGAGAACGAGCAGCTTTTCGGGGAAGTTGCGCACCCAGAAAGGATCGTTGACGACGAGGGTCTGGTCCCTGAGCCGGTCCAGCAGATGGGTCGTGGTGATATAGCCCATGTCGAAGGGCGGATCCTGGCGCAGCCAAACGACGTCGAACTCGGTCAGCGCGCGATGCTCCACCTCGCCGAACGTGACATGGTTGCCGCGCTCGCGGCGCAGGATGGTGGGCCGTCCGGTCGCGGTGATCGTTCCGTCCTCGAAGGCGAGGGCATCGGGGGTGTAGGTAAAGATCTCATGACCGCGCAACTGGGCCTCTTCGGCGAGGCGAAAGCTGCTGTCGGCCTCGATATCGACGGCTTCGATCGGGTCCATCTGGAAGGCGATCTTGAGGGGCATTGCAGGCATTCTCCATCCGGGACCGGGTTTGGGTCTAGATGGCGCAGCGGCCTGCCGCTGGCAATGGTCTAGGCTTCGCCGAACGCATTCTCGAGGATGCGGACATCGCCAATCCCGTCGACCAGCGCCACATCGAAGCGCATGTCGGTGAGCAGGCCGCGCGGCTCGTTGCCCGCGAATTCGCTGGCGGTCGCGCATATCCGTTCCATCTGCCGCGCGCCGACACGGGCGACGGCGCTGTCGAAACTGCGGCTTTTCTTGACCTCCACGAAGATGAGACCGTCCTGAGCCGGATCGCGCAGGATCAGGTCGATCTCGCCGATGCTGCCGCGCCAGCGACGCGCCGCGATCTCGCAGCCGCGGCGCCGATAGCGGGCCACGACCGTCTCTTCGGCGGCGGCGCCTGCCGCGTAAGAGGTCTTGCCGCGATGTGCCTTTTGCGTGTTCATTCGTCTTTCTCCAGTCCCAAAGCGGCCTGATACACCTCCCGCCTGGGCAATCCGTAGCTTCCCGCGACCAGCGTGGCCGCATCCTTGATGCGCAGCGTCTTCATCGCCTCGCGGAGCGCCGCCTCGATCTCGGCCGGGTCGGCAGCCGATTGGCGAGCGCGGTCGATCAGAACGACTACCTCTCCCTTGACGGAGCGGTCCGAGAACTGGTCTGCAAGATCGCCCAGAGATCCGCGCGCGATCTCTTCGAACTTTTTCGTCAGCTCCCGGCAGACCGCCGCCTGCCGATCCGCCCCTAACGTATCGCGCGCATCCCTTAACATATCATTTAGCCGCTTTGGGCTTTCGTAAAAGACCAGCGTTCCGGGGACCGGCGACAGCTCTGTCAGGGCGGTGTGCCGGGCCGCCTTCGCGTTCGGAAGAAAGCCTCCGAAGAAAAAGCGGTCGGTGGGAAGGCCGCCGACCGTCAGCGCGGCCAGAACGGCAGAGGGGCCCGGAACGGAGATGACCGGCAGCCGCGCCTCGCCGGCGGCGCGGGCCAGGGCGAAGCCGGGATCGGCGATGAGCGGCGTTCCGGCCTCGGACATGTAGGCAACCGAGCGGCCCTCGGCAATCTGCGACAGGAGGCGCTGGCGGACCACATCGGCGCTGTGATCGTGATAGGCGATGAGCGGGCGGTCCCCCAGGGGGATGCCGTGAATGTCCATCAATTTGCGGCTCGTGCGGGTGTCTTCGGAGGAAATCACATCGGCGCTGGCCAGCACGTCGAGGGCGCGCAGCGTGATGTCCCGCGCGGTTCCGATGGGCGTTGCGACAAGGTAAAGCCCGGCGGAGAGTGGCTTGGTGCCGTAATTCATGACTCGACCGCTCCGCCCTCTTGCTTATTATCCGCTCTGCGTGAAAAGTCGCCGGATGCGCGCGCCGCAGCCAGGTCCTGCAAGGAGAGATCGCCCATGATTGCCCGTTTCCAGACAGCTCGCAAGATGCTGCTTCGCCTCTTTGCCGCCTTTGTCCTGATCGGGCTCGCCGCCTGTGCGCCGCTTGAAACCGGGGGCGGCGGTGGGGCTGTCGATCCGAACGCGCCGGTGCGCGTGGCGCTGCTGGTGCCGGGCGGATCTGGGTCCGGAACGGATGCCCTTTTGGCCAGCAATCTGGAGAACGCGGCGCGGCTTGCCATCAGGGATCTGAACGGCGCGCGGATCGATCTTCAGGTCTATAACACGGCCGGCCGCCCCGGCACGGCCGCGAGCGCCGCCCAGCGCGCCGTCGATGAGGGCGCGCAGATCATTCTGGGCCCGCTCTTTGCCGAAGCCGCCAATGCGGCCGGTGTCGCGGTCGCCGATGAGGGCATCAACGTGCTGGCCTTCTCGAACAACACGGCGATTGCGGGCGGCAATGTCTTCGTGCTTGGGCCGACCTTCCGCAACACCGCCGACCGGCTGGTGCGCTATGGCCGACGGACGGGGGTCTCGCGCTATGTCGTGGCCCACGCCGATACCGTTCCGGGCAATACCGGACGCGATGCGATCGTCGGCGCGATCCGTCAGAATGGCGGGACCGTATCGGCCGTTCAGAGCTATCCGCTGTCGCAGAACGGTATCCAGAGTGCGGCCGGTCCGATCGCGAATGCCGTCCAGAGCACGGGCGCGCAGGCGGTCTTTACCACGGCGGTGCCGGGCGACGAGCTGTCGCTGATCTCGACCGGCATCAGGGAGCGCGCTCCGGTGCAACTGGTGGGGCTGACGCGGTGGAACTCGGAGCCGCGCTTTCAGGCCTTGCCTGCCTTGCAGGGCGGGCTTTTTACCGTGCCGGACCAGTCGCCGCAGAACCAGTTCGAGGCGCGCTATCGCTCGGCCTATGGGCAATCCCCGCATCCGGTTGCAGGGCTGGCCTATGACGGGATCGCAGCGGTTGGCGCGCTGATCAGCTCGGGCAACCGGCAGGCGCTGAGCAGCCGGGCCCTGACCCAACGGTCGGGCTTTAGGGGAACGGGCGGCATCTTCCGTTTGCGGCCCGATGGCACTAATGAGAGGGCGCTCGCGGTTGCCGAGCTGCGCAACAATCAGGTCGTCATCCTTGACCCAGCCCCTTCCAGATTCGGCGGCGCCGGTTTCTGATCCAGAGGATCAGGCCGAAACCGGCCTGATCGCCCCCGCCGGCGAGATCTATGACAGCAAGGCCGTCGCGGTGGCCCTTGATATTGCCGCGAGCGCGCCCGAGGGCGCGCGCCGGTCTCAGATCGTCGCCGCCCTGAAGGCCGCGCGCCAGCGCGGGCTGGGCGTCATCGCCAAGGCGTTCCGCGCCGCGCCCCACGCCTCGCGCCCGGCGACGCGCAGCTATGCCTGGCTGACCGACCGTATCGTTCTGGCGCTCTTCGATCTGGTCTCGACCCGGATCCATCCGCCCTCGGCCAAGACCGAACCGCTCGCGATGATCGCGGTCGGAGGCTATGGGCGCGGCGAGATGGCGCTGCACAGCGACGTCGACCTGCTGTTCCTGACCGAGCGGACGATGACGCCCCGGGCCGAGGCGATCATCGAGGAGATGCTTTATGTCCTGTGGGATCTCAAGCTGAAGGTCGGCCATGCCAGCCGGACGGTGAAGGAGTGCCTCAAGCTGGCGCGCGAGGATTACACGATCCGCACCAGCCTTGTGGAATACCGGTTCCTGGGCGGTGATCCCGCGCCGTCGAATGATCTCGAACGGCGGCTCTGGAGCGATCTTTTCAGATCGACGGCCGCCGATTTCGTCGAGGCCAAGCTGGCGGAGCGGACCGAGCGGCATCGCAGGCAAGGCGGGCAGCGCTATATGGTCGAGCCCAATGTCAAGGAGGGCAAGGGCGGGCTGCGCGATCTGCAATCGCTTTTCTGGATCGCGAAATACGTGAACGGGGTCAACGATACCCGCGAATTGGTGGGGCTGGGCTTTTTCACGGCCGAGGAGTTTGAGACCTTCCGGCAGGCCGAAGAGTTCCTTTGGGCGGTGCGCTGTCATCTGCATCTGCTGACGAACCGGGCGATGGATCAGCTGACCTTCGACATGCAGGTCGAGGTGGCCGATGCGATGGGCTATCGCGATCATTCGGGCCGGCGCGGGGTCGAGCATTTCATGCAGGATTATTTCCTGCATGCCACGGCGGTCGGGGATCTGACGCGGATTTTCCTTGTCGCGATGGAAGACGCGCATCTCAAGACCGAGCCGATGCTGACCCGCATCTTCAAGCGGCGAAAAAAGGCGCGGGCGCCCTTCGCGATCGAGCAGAACAGGCTTGTGATCGCCGATGAGGACGCGTTTCTGGCCGACAAGCTGAATATGCTGCGCGTCTTCGAAGAGGCGTTGCGGACAGGGACCTGGCTGCACCCCAATTCGATGCGGCTTGTCGCGGCGCATCTCGATCTGATCGATGCCGAGGTCCGGTCGATGCCCGAGGCGCGGCGGATCTTCATGGATATGATGCTCAAGCACGGAAATCCCGAGCGCGGTCTGAGACGGATGAACGAGCTGGGCGCGCTGGCGGCGTTTATCCCGGAATTCGAGCCGATAGTCGCGATGATGCAGTTCAACATGTATCACAGCTATACCGTCGACGAGCATACCATTCAGTGCATCAGCCAACTGGCCCAGATCGAGCGCAAGGAGCTGGTCGAGGAGCTGCCCGTGGCCAGCGGGATCCTCGAGGAGGGGGTGAACCGGCGGGTGCTCTATGTGGCGCTGCTGCTGCATGACATCGGCAAGGGGCGGCCTGAGGATCATTCGGTTCTGGGCGCGCGGATCGCACGGGATGTGGCGCCCCGGCTGGGGCTCAAGAAGAAGGATGCCGAAACCGTCGAATGGCTCGTGCGGCATCATCTGCTGATGTCGGATATGGCGCAAAAGCGGGATATCGCGGATCCGCGCACGGTGCGCGATTTCGCCAAAGCCGTGCAGACCCGCGAGCGGCTGGATCTGCTGACAGTACTGACGGTTTGCGACATTCGCGGTGTCGGGCCCGATACGTGGAACAACTGGAAGGCCGTGCTGATCCGGGCGCTTTACCGGCAGACGCGGCGGGGCCTCGAGACGGGTCTGGAGGATCTCAACCGCACCGAACGGGGCGCTGAGGCCAAGAAGAAACTGCGCGAGGCGTTGGAGGACTGGCCCGCCAAAGACATCAAGGCCGAGATCGCACGGCATTATCCGCCCTATTGGCAGGGTCTACACGTGACGGCGCATGTGGATTTCGCCAATCTGCTGCGCGAGATCGGAACGGATCAGGTCCGGATGGAGCTGACGCTCGATCACGACCGGGATGCGGCGCGGGCCTGTTTTGCGATGGCCGATCATCCGGGGATCTTTGCGCGGATCACGGGGGCTTTGGCGCTTGTCGGGGCCAATATCGTCGATGCGCGGACCTTCACCACCAAGGACGGGTTCGTGACCGCTGCCTTCTGGATCCAGGATGCGAACGAGACGCCCTATGATGCCGACCGGCTGCCGCGTCTGCGCAAGATGATCGACCGAACGCTCAAGGGCGAGCTGGTCGCGCGCGAGGCGCTGACGGGCCGCGACAAGGACAGCCTGAAACGGCGCGAGCGGGCCTTTCGGGTGCCGACCTCGATCGCCTTCGACAATGACGGGTCGGATATCTACACGATCATCGAGGTCGACACGCGCGACCGCCCGGGACTTCTGCACGATCTCTCCCGAACGCTTGCGAATGCGAACGTCTATATCTCTAGCGCGGTCATCGCGACCTATGGAGAGCAGGTGGTGGATACATTCTACGTCAAGGACATGTTCGGGTTGAAATACCACTCGGAGGCCAAGCAGAAGAGCCTTGAGAAGAAGCTGCGCGCGGCCATCGAAGCGGGCGCCGAAAGGGCGATTTCTTGAAGCCCATCCGCCTGCTGAGCAGCATCTTCACCGTCGGGATCTGGACGCTCTTGAGCCGTGTCCTGGGCTTCGTGCGCGACGTGATGATCGCGGCTACGCTCGGCGCGGGACCGGTGGCCGAGGCGTTTCTGATCGCGTTCTCCCTGCCCAACATGTTCCGCCGGTTCTTTGCCGAAGGCGCGTTCAACATGGCCTTCGTGCCGATGTTCTCCAAACGGCTCGAGACCGGCGAGGGCGCCGAGGACTTTGCCCGCGATGCGCTGTCGGGTCTGGTGACGATCCTGATCGTCTTTACCGTGCTGGCGCAGATCTTTATGCCGGCCTTGGTCTACGCGATCGCCAGCGGCTTTGCAGAAGACGTCCGGTTCGGGCTGACGGTGGATTTCGGGCGGATCACCTTCGTCTATATCCTGTTCATTTCGCTTGCCGCCTTGCTCTCGGGCGTTCTGAACGCGATGGGGCGGTTCGCGGCGGCGGCGGCGGCGCCGGTTCTGCTCAATGTCATATTGGTCAGCGTGCTTCTGGTCGCAGAGGCGGGCTGGCTCTCGGCGACGGTGGTGATCGATGCGGCCGAGCCCGTCGAGGGTCTGCATACCGGCACGATGCTGGCGTGGGGCGCGGCCATCGCGGGCATCGCGCAACTGGCGCTGGTCTGGGTTGCGGCGGACCGGGCGGGTATGAAGCTGAGGCCCCGCAGGCCGCGCATGACGCCCGAGCTGAAGCGGCTGGCGATTATCGCCGCTCCGGCGGCTTTGGCGGGCGGGGTGGTGCAAATCAACCTGCTGGTCGGGCGGCAGGTGGCAAGCTTTTTCGACGGGGCGATTGCCTGGCTGAACTATGCGGACCGGCTTTATCAGTTGCCGCTGGGTGTGGTCGGGATCGCCATCGGCGTGGTTCTGCTGCCGGATCTGTCGCGTCGGCTGGGTGCAGGCGATACGGCGGGCGGGCGCGATGCGTTCAACCGGGCCTGCGAGATCAGTCTGGCGCTGACGATCCCGGCGGCCGTGGCGCTTGTGCTGATCCCGATCCCGCTGGTGGATGTCCTGTTCCGGCGGGGCGCCTTCGATGCCGACGATACGGCGGCGACGGCCTTGGCGGTCGCGGTCTACGGGCTGGGGCTGCCGGCCTTCGTGATGCAAAAGACGCTGCAACCGCTTTTCTTTGCGCGCGAGGATACCAAGCGGCCCTTCTATTACGCGGTGGCGGCGATGGTGGTGAATGCCGCCCTGGCCATCGGGCTCGCGGGAACGCTGGGCTATATCGCGGCGGCGATCGGGACGACGATTGCGGGCTGGGCGATGGTGGTGCTGCTTTGGCGCGGCGCCCGGTCAATGGGGGAGGCCGCGACACTGGACGAGCGGTTCCGGCGGCGGTTCTGGCGGATCCTTGCGGCATCGGCCGTTATGGGCCTTGTCCTTTGGGCGGCATCGGTGACGATGACGCCGTTCTTTGGGATGGGCGGACTGCGCTATGCGGCGCTGGCGGTGCTGGTTGCGATTGGTATGGTCAGCTACGCCGTGGCCGGGCAGCTTTTCGGAGCGTTCCGGCTGTCGGACTTCCGGCGGGCCCTTCGGCGGTGAGAGAGGGGTTTCGCCGCGCTTTTGCGCGACGACCGGCCGGGGGGCGCTGCCCCCCGGACCCCCCGGCATATTTATCGCCAGATGAAGGGGTCAGCGCCGCTTGATCCGGGCCATCAGCGCCTTCATCCCGCCGGGTGCGGCCAGCGGGGCCACGGCGAAGCCGACGCCGAAGCCCGCGAAATCGGCCAGCCAGTGCGGCGAGGTGCCGAAGAGGCTGAAGGCGATCTGGAGACCGGCGAGCAGCAGGATGAGGCGGAAGGCCTCGATCTGGTTGCCGCCTGTCGCGGCGAGGCCGACCCAGAGGATATAGGTATAGGCGCCGATCAAGCCGTAGACGGCCGGGAAAGCGCCGAAGAGCGGATAGGGCGTCCAGACGAGGCCGCTATAGATTATCGCGGCCAGGATCGAGGAGGTGAAGAAGACGACGAAGACGGCAGCGCTTGAGAAGACGTCGCCGACGAATTTGCCGAGTGCGAGCAGGATGACGCAGGCAAAGGCGGTGCTGATAAAGCTGCCATGGATGAAGGGATAGGTGATGAGGCGCATGAGGTTGGACGCGCTCAGATCGCCGGTCTGCACCATGAACCCAAGAAGCTGCGGCGGCAGGGTGAATTGCTGGAAGGCCCAGCTGCGCCAGCCGATCCCTTCGGGGCCGGCGAGGATCCCGATGCTGCCGATGGAGAGGATGACCTCGATCCCTGCGATCAGGCAGAACAGCACGATCACGCTGACGGGCAGGGGATTGACGGCTTTGAGGTTGGACATCGGGCGGCCTTCTTGACGGGAACCGGGGGCATGGGTAAGCCAGCCCGGCCCCCTTGACCAGACCGAGCGTGCCCTCCATGACCGATGCCTCCTTTACCCCCCGCGTTTTCTCGGGGATCCAGCCGTCGGGCGGTCTGACGCTTGGCAATTATCTGGGCGCGATGAAGCGCTTTGTCACGATGCAGGATGAGGGACGGTTCGAGACGATCTATTGCATGGTCGATCTGCATGCGATCACGGTTTGGCAGGATCCGGCGGTGCTGCGACAGAATACGCGCGAGCTGTGCGCGTTCTTTATCGCGGCCGGGATCGATCCGGAGAAATCCATTCTTTTCAATCAGTCGCAGGTGCCGGAGCATACGCAGCTGGCCTGGATCTTTAATTGCGTGGCCCGGATGGGCTGGATGAAGCGGATGACGCAGTGGAAGGACAAGGCGGGCAAGAATGCCGAAAATGCCTCGCTTGGGCTGTTCGGTTATCCGGCGCTGATGGCGGCCGATATCCTTGTCTATCACGCGACCCATGTGCCGGTGGGGGACGATCAGAAGCAGCATCTGGAGCTGACGCGCGATATCGCGACGAAGTTCAATCACGATTTCGGTGTCGAGTTCTTTCCTGTCACCGAGCCCGTGATCGAAGGGCCCGCGACGCGGGTGATGAGTTTGCGGGACGGCTCGAAGAAAATGTCCAAGAGCGATCCGTCCGATATGAGCCGCATCAACATGAGCGATGATGCCGATGCAATCGCTCAGAAGTTTCGCAAGGCGCGCACCGATCCCGAGCCTTTGCCCTTTGATATAAATGGCTTGGAGGGGCGGGCGGAGGCTCGGAACCTGGTGGATCTTTATGCGGCCTTGTCGGACCGGACGTTGCCCGAGGTCATGGACGAGGTCGGGGGCAAGCCGTTTTCGGAGTTCAAGCCGATGCTGGCGGATCTGGCGGTGGAGGTGATCTCTCCGATTTCCAGCGAAATGCGGCGGCTGGCCGAGGACAGTGCGGAGATCGACCGGATCCTGGCCCGAGGGGCCGAGCGGGCGCGGGAGCTGGCGGCGCCGGTGGTCAAGCGGACCTACGAGATCGTCGGGATGATCGGGTAAATCCGCCGGGGTCGGCGGCGACTTTAGACGCGCTTTGCCGGGATTGGCCTGATCTGTTATCCTTGTTGAAAAACAAGGGGATCGGGCATGGCGCGAGGGCTGCGGAGCCTTCTTTTTGCAGGCAATCTGGCCTTATTTTTATGGGTGCTGGGAAGCGCGCCTTTGACCTCTCCTGTCGTGGAGCGGACGGGGGAGGAGCTAAGCCTGGCGCTGGAGCGGATGATGGCGCGGGAGGTGACGGCGGAGTGGCTGGCGCCCCGGCTTGAGGAGGCTGTCGCCGATGCGGATGTGGACCGGATCGAGATGTTGCTTGAGCTGAGGTGGGAGTTCGATATTTCCGTTCCGGATCAGACGGTTGAGGCTGCGCTGGCACAGCTTGAGGCGGCGGATCACTGGACGCAATCGGCGCTGTCCTGCGGGTCCTGCATGGTCGAGATGACTTCTTGCGAGCGGCTGTCGCAGATCGCGGCTTGCGCAATTCCCTTCGAGCTTAGTCCGGCGGGAGACGTTAACGCTTTGCGGCGGGCCGGGATGACTGCGTTGCGCGGCGAAGAGGTCGATAGGCTCGATGTCTCTCTGGCGTTGGTCGGGCTGGGATCGACAGCGGCTATTCTGGTCTCGGGCGGGTCGAGCGTGACGGTCAAGGCAGGGTCCGCGGGCCTGAGGATGGCGCGCCGGATGGGCACGCTAACCCCTTCATTCACAAGGGTTCTAGGGGATGCGGCGCGGGTGGATCTGAAGCCGTCGAAACTGATCTCGTATACAAGCGGAGCTGTGCCTTTGGAGGCGGTTCTCGACACCGCGAAATTGGCGCGGCTGGAGCGGATCAGCGGCGATTTTGCGCGCGTCGTGCGGGCGACCTCGGCCTCTGAAGGGATGGTGCTGTTGCGCCATGTGGATAACGCCGAAGATGTTGCAAAGCTGGCGCGCGTGGCCGAAGCGGCCGGGCCCGCGACGCGCAGCCGGTTTGCGGTGCTTGGCAAGGCGCGGGTCTTTCGCGCCACCGTCCGGCTGAGCGACATGGCGGTGACCGCGCTGCTTTTGGGATATGCCGCGCTTTTGCAAGCCCTTGTGATAATTGCGCAATTTCTAAGCGGACAGCTCTTGCGGAGCGCCCTGCCCCGTTGAGCGTTGCCAGCGCGGGTTCGGGCGGGCATGCTCTGTTGCGGGGCTCAGGTGAGGATGCGGACGATGCGTAAATTTCTGGTCATTCTCGACGATAGCCGGGAATGTCTGAACGCAATGCGCTTTGCGGCGATGCGCGCCTCCAAGACCGGCGGCGGGGTGGCCGTTCTGTCGATCATACCGCCCGACGAGTTCAACCACTGGATCGGCGTCGGAGAGATCATGCGGGAGGAGGCGCGCGAGCGGATCCATGCCCATTTCGAGGTTTTCGCCAAATGGATGCGGGACCGCCAAGGCGTTGATCCTGAACTGCAAATCCGCGAAGGCGAGGCCGTGCCGCAGATCATGGGCCTGCTGAAGGACGACCCCGAGATCGGGGTGCTGGTCCTTGGCGCGGGGGACGACAAATCGGGACCCGGGCCACTGGTGACGCAGCTGACCCGGCAGGCGGGAAGCCTGCCCATTCCGATTACGGTGGTGCCCGGGGACATGTCGAAAGATCGGCTGGAAGCGATCACCTGAGCCGTTGCGCGGGTGGGCCGGATCCCCTTTTTTCGGCCTGCGGCATCCGGGCGGCATCTGGTCGGCATCCGGGAGGAGGCATTTTCGTTAATGGAAAAGTAACGATTGAGACCGCGTGTCTTTTCAGGGCTTTGCGGATTTAGCTAAAAATGTCTGCAATTTAATCCGTGCCGCATTCATCCTGCATTGTCTCCACGCCTTCTTCGACGGTCATGTAATAGGGGGCCAGGCGCGCTTTTCCGCAACTGTCGAGCGCCTCCTTGACCGGGGCATGGAGCGCGGCAAATCCGATGCGCAGATCCTTCTCCTCGATATTCTCGCACAGCCGGGAGAGCATCCGGATCCCGCTGGCATCGATGTCGTTGATCGAGCGCATGTCGAGCAGGACGCATTGGATATCCTTGTGCCGCGCCAGAAGCGACAGGATCCGTTCCTCGCAGTGGGCGACATTGCCGAAATAGAGCGAGCGGTCGATGCGGATGACCAGAACCGGGAGGGTGTCGACCTCCACGTCGTCGCGTTCGACGGAGCGGAAGATGTCGCCCTCTCCTGCGCGGCCAAGGCGGGTGACGCGCGGCAGGCTGGAGAACCAGAGGAAGGCCGCGATCCCGGCGGCGGTTCCGGCAAGCAGCCCCCATTGCACACCCAGCGCGAGCGTCGCCGCGAAGGTGATGCCCAGGACGCCGGCCTCGGCGCGGCTGTGGCTCCAGACCTCGCGGATCTCGCGCAGCTTGATCAGGCCGAAGACGGCACTGATGACCAGCGCGGCGAGCGCCGCCTTTGGCAGTTGCGCCAGGATCGGCCCGCCATAGAACGTGACGGGCAGGACGATCAGCCCGGCAAAGGCTGTGGAGAGCGGCGAGCGGCCGCCGCTGTCGAAGACGAGCGCCGATCGGCTGAGGCTGACGCCGGTCGCGTAGCCTCCGGTGAGGCCAGCGGCGACGTTGGCCGCGCCGACGGCGATCGCCTCCCGGTTGGTGTCGAGAGGCGCGCGGCGGCGGGCGGAGAGCGATTTGGCAACGGCAGTGCCGGTCGCGAAGACGAGGATCGCGACGATCAGGCTGTCGAGGGCAAGCGACAGCCATGGGCCGGGGGCGAGCGACGGGAGCGTCAGCGTCGGAAATCCGCCGCCCGGCTCGTCGACGCGGGCGATATCGAGCGAGAGCAGGCTGGCCGCGAGCCCGGCGGCCACGAGGGCCAGAAGCGGGATGCTCTTTACCAGCGGCAGGCGATAGGGCGGACGGATCCCGATGCGCCAGAGGCCCGGCCCGGCATAACGGTCGCCAAGAAGGATGAGGGCCAGAACGCCTGCGCCCAGGGCGAGGGTCGGCCAGTGGGGCGTGCCTGCGCCGAAGAGGCCGAGGGTGGCGTCGATCAGGTTGCCCGCGCGGCCCGCATCGATTCCCAGAAGGGCGGGCAATTGGCTGGCGGCGATCAGAAGGGCGACGGCAGCGGTAAAGCCAAGAAGCGCCGGTTCGCTGATGAAGTTGACCAGGCGCCCCAGTTTGAAGAGACCGAGGAGGAGCAGGATCGCTCCGGTCTCGATGGCGATGATGGCCGCCGCCTGCATCGGATCGAGCCCGCTGGAGCCGATGGCATCGGCGACCAGCAGCGACGCGAGCGCGACCGGCCCGACCGACACGAACGCGCTGAGCCCGAAGACGGCGTAAAGAAGTGGGGGGATCATCGCGGTATAAAGCCCCGCCTCGGGCGGCAGTCCCGCAAGCAGGGCGTAGGCCATGGCTTGCGGCACGAGCAGAACGGCGAGGATAACGCCCGCGACACCGTCGGCTATGGCGGCCTTGGGCCCGTAGCCCTCGAGCCAGGGGGGAAGAAGTGATCGCATAGCCATTCGCCTGATCGTTCGGGATCAACGCGGGCCAGCCGGATGGGTTCAATCGGGCAGCGGCGGGGGAGTTTAGAATCGTTCCAAACTCTTGACAGGGGGCGGCGGGAGGCGCATATTTTGCGGACCCTTTTGAGAGGCTCTTCGCATGTTCATCCAGACCGAATCCACGCCGAACCCCGCGACGTTGAAGTTCCTGCCCGGCCAGACCGTGCTTGAGACCGGAACGGCCGATTTTCCGGCGGCCGAGGCGGCGGGGCCGTCTCCTTTGGCGCAGCGGATCTTTGGGGTCGAGGGTGTGACGGGCGTCTTCTTTGGCACCGATTTCGTGACCGTGACCAAGGCCGATGGGGTCGAGTGGGATCATATCAAGCCCGGCATCCTGGGCGCGATCATGGAGCATTATCAGTCCGGCAAGCCGGTGATGGAAGGCGAGCAGGCCTCGGGCCATGCGGAACATCACGGCGAGGACGGAGAGATCGTGGGCCAGATCAAGGAACTGCTGGACACCCGCGTGCGGCCCGCCGTGGCGCAGGATGGCGGGGATATCACGTTCCACGGGTTCGACCGGGGGATCGTCTATCTGCACATGCAGGGCGCTTGTGCCGGCTGCCCGTCTTCGACGCTCACGCTGAAGATGGGGATCGAGAACCTGCTGCGGCATTACATCCCCGAAGTGGTCGAGGTGAGGCCGGTTGCGGCCTAAAGAGTGACCGAGGCTAGGGCCGGAATCTCCGGGCAGTGCTATTGCGGCGCGGTGACGCTGCGCAGCAGGGCTGCGCCCATAGTGGTGTCCTATTGCCATTGCGCCGATTGTCGCCGCGTCACGGGCGCGCCGGTCGCAGCCTTCGCGGCGTTTGGTCGGGATGCCGTCGATTTTACGCCAGCTCTTGGGTCCGCCGTTTCGCATAATAGAGGCGTAGAGCGGTGGTTCTGCAAGAGCTGCGGCTCCCCGCTTGCGGCGCGGTTCGACTATCTTCCCGACCAGATTTACGTGCCTCTCGGCCTTATCGATCAAGCCGAGGATCTGCCGCCCCAGCTTCATAGCCATTGTCAGGCGCAACTCTCCTGGTTGTATATTTCGGATCATGCCGAGCGGATCGCGGGCAGCTCCAGACAGACGCTGAATGATGTGACAAGCTTGCGCGCGCATGAAGCCTCTTGCGATGAAGGCTGATCGGTTGGATCCGACGATCCTCGCGTTCGACACGTCGGCGGCGCATTGCGCGGCTGCTCTGCTGTCTGGGGATCGCGTTCGGGCGGAGCGGTCCGAAGAGATGAAGCGCGGGCAGGCGGAGCGGTTGATGCCGCTGCTCGAAGAGGTTCTGGCGGAGGCGGGCTGCGGCTGGGACGAGCTCGACGCGGTTGGAGTCGGGGTCGGGCCGGGGAATTTCACGGGGATCCGGATTTCCGTCTCGGCGGCGCGGGGGCTGGCCTTGGGGCTGGGGGTGCCTGCGGTGGGGGTCTCGATGTTCGAGCTATATGGCGGCGGAGATCCCACGGATGGTCCTTTTGCGGGCGACGATATCAAGACAGTGATCTGCCTGTCCGCCCCTCGGGGCTGCGCCTATGTGCAAGCGCTGGGGACCGGCGGATGGCGCAGCGGCTATCGCCTGGTCGACCCTGAGGCGGAGCGGCTCGCCCCGCAAGAGCAGAAGGCGTGGGGGGAAGGCCCGGCGGCGGGGCTTTTCGATGGGCAGCTTTTGTTCAGACGGTCTCGCAAGGCCTTTCCTCCGGTGCCCCTCGCGGTCCGGATCGGGCGAGGCGCGGCGGCGAAGCTGGCCAAGGGGGCGGAGGGGATCCCCCGCCCTGCACCGCTTTATGTGCGGGCAGCGGATGCGGCGCCGCCGCGGGAGGCGGCTCCGGTCATTCTGGATGGATGAGCGCGCGGCGCGGCTGGCCGGCTTGCATGGGGCTGCGTTTCCAGAGGGGCAGAGGTGGACAGCCGAGGCGATCGCGGGGCTCCTTGGGCAGGCGGGCGTATTTATCGTCGAGCGGCCCGGCGGGTTCGCGATGGGCCGGGTCGCGGCGGATGAGGTGGAGCTTCTGACGCTTGCGGTGGACCCTGAGCGGCAACGCGCAGGGATCGGGCGGAGCTGTCTGGCGGGCTTTGAAGCGGAAGCGATCGCGCGCGGGGCGATCCAGGCATTTCTGGACGTGTCGGAGGGAAATGAGGCGGCGCGGGCGCTGTATCTCGGGGCGGGCTATGCGGAGGTCGGGCGGCGGCGGGGCTATTACGCTGGCGGGGTGGATGCGATGTTGATGCGGAAAGGATTGGTGGCGTGAAGCTCGGTTCGCCGTCCAGTGGACGTGCTGAGAGCTGAACGTGCGGAGGTGAAGCTTGGTCCGCTGCAAGCGGCGATCCGTCCAGTGGACGGATCGAGAGCTGAACGGGCGGAGCCCAGAGGGTCAGGCGGTTGCTCTCAGGTTGAAAGAGAGGTCCCGGGTCAAGCCCGGGACGTCGGGTGAGGGGAGATTGGCGACGCGCACAGGATTGTGACTGTGTACTGCCGCAGTTTCTTCGAAACCGCCTTCCAAGACGCATCATATGCGAGGCAGGTGACGTGCGAGACCCGGCGCCCCGGGCTTGACCCGGGGCCTCTCGTCCCCTCCCCTTGCCCGATAAGATGATGAAGGGCGCGGACCTTACCCTGCGGTATCCGCCTAATCGGCGGGCATTTGCAGTCTGAGCCAGCATTTGAGGGCCAAAAAGCTATTGATCTTCCTGCATCGGGCGGGCCTTATCCGGTGGTGATCAAGCGGATCCGTCCTTGCCGGGCGGCCTCGCGCAAGAGGCGCATCAAGAGCCTCGGGTTAACGATAAACAGGGAGATCTCAATGACCCTCAAGCATACTTTCATGGGCGCGGCTGCGGCGCTGGCGCTGACGGCGACCGGCGTTCTGGCCGATCCGGCCGTGGTGTTCGATCTGGGCGGCAAATTCGACAAGTCCTTCAACGAAGCGGCCTTTAACGGCGCGGAGCGCTGGAAGGAGGAGACCGGCGGCAGCTACCGCGAGGTCGAGATGCAGTCCGAAGCCCAGCGCGAACAGGCGCTGCGCCGTCTGGCCGAAAGCGGCTCGAACCCGATCGTGATGACCGGTTTTGCCTTCGGCAACGTTCTGAGCGAGGTGGCGCCCGATTATCCCGAGACGACCTTTGCGATCATCGATGCGGTCGTCGAGGAACCCAACGTGCGCTCGGTCGTCTTCAAGGAGCATGAAGGCTCGTTCCTCGTCGGCATGATGGCGGCGATGGCCTCGGAATCGGGCACGGTCGGCTTTATCGGCGGCATGGATATCCCGCTCATTCGCAAATTCGCCTGCGGCTATGCGCAAGGCGTGCTGGCGGTGAACCCCGATGCGACCGTGATCGCCAACATGGCCGGCACCACGCCCGCTGCCTGGGCCGATCCGGTCAAGGGATCGGAGCTGACGCAGGCGCAGATCAGCCAGGGCGCCGATGTGGTCTATGCCGCTGCCGGTGCGACGGGCGTGGGCGTTCTGCAGACGGCGGCCGATCAGGACATCCTGTCGATCGGCGTCGATAGCAACCAGAACTACCTGCATCCGGGCGAGGTTCTGACTTCGATGCTCAAGCGGGTGGACAATGCCGTCTACGACGTTTTCGCGGCGGGCGATGCCGTCGAGACTGGCGTCAACGTCATGGGCCTCGAGAACGAGGGCGTGGGGTATGCGCTCGACGAGTTCAACGCCGATCTCGTCACCGCGGAAATGCAGGCAGCCGTCGATGCGGCCTCTGCCGCGATCATCGCGGGCGAGACCGAAGTGCACGACTACATGAGCGACGAAAGCTGCCCGGCGCTGAGCTTCTGAGGCGATTGCGGATCTGACGGAAGGCCGCGCTGGGACCAGTGCGGCCTTTTCAGCATAGAAAAGAAGGGGGCTGCCATGTCCGAGGCCGTGACAGAGTTCTTCACCGCTTGGGCGATGGAGGACGACAAGGCCCGGGAGGCGCAACTTGAGCGTATCCTCGGAGAGACGATGTTTTATGCCGATCCTCGCACAGAGGCGCCGCTGACGACGCGCGAAGCGGTGATCGCCTATGTCGGCCAGTTCTCCAAGATGGCGCCTGGCATGCCCGTTGGCGTGATCGAGCAGACCCGGACGCTGGATTTCGTGCGGGCGACCGTCGCCTTCGGTGCGGGGGATCAGGCGCAGATGGGACAGTATTGCGTCGATCTGGACGGCGCGGGCCGGATCACCCGGATGATCGGGTTCAAGGGGCGCGGAGAGACGACATGACGGAACCCGCGATCGAGCTGAAGGGGATCTCGAAATCCTTCGGGCCGGTTCAGGCCAATAAGGATATCGCGATCCGGGTGATGCCCGGCACGATCCACGGGATTATCGGCGAGAACGGTGCGGGCAAGTCGACGCTGATGTCGATCCTTTACGGGTTCTACAAAGCCGATGCGGGCGAGATTTTCATTCGCGGGCAAAGGACCGAGATCCCGGACAGTCAGGCGGCCATCGCCGCGGGCATCGGGATGGTGTTCCAGCATTTCAAACTGGTGGAGAATTTCACGGTTCTGGAAAACATCGTTCTGGGCGCGGAGGATAGCGGGCTTTTGAAGCCGTCGCTGGGACGGGCGCGGCGCGAGCTGGCGGAGCTGTCGAAGGAATACGAGCTGAATGTGGAGCCGGACGCCCTGATCGAGGAGATCGGCGTCGGCATGCAGCAGCGGGTCGAGATCCTGAAAGCACTCTATCGCCGAGCCGAGATCCTCATCCTCGACGAGCCCACCGGGGTGCTGACGCCGTCTGAGGCCGATCACCTCTTCCGGATCCTCGAGAACCTGCGCGCCGAGGGCAAGACGATTATCCTCATCACCCACAAGCTGCGCGAGATCATGGATATCACCGACACGGTCAGCGTGATGCGGCGCGGCGAGATGACGGCGACGGTCAAGACCTCCGAGACTTCTCCTCCCGAGCTGGCCGAGCTGATGGTGGGCCGCAAAGTGCTGCTGCGGGTCGAGAAGGCGCCCCCGACGGTCGGCGACGTTGTCCTGGAGGTGCGCGATCTGAGCGTGACCGACGATAAGGGCGTTGAGCGGCTGAAGGGGATCGATTTTGACATTCGGGGCGGCGAGATCCTGGGCATCGCGGGCGTCGCCGGCAACGGTCAGTCCGAGCTGCTGGAGGTGCTGGGCGGGATATGCAGCGCGACGGGGACGGTGCGCCTGAAGGGGCAGGAGATCGACCTGACGGGGACCAAATCGGACGGCCGCTCGCGCCGGGCGCGTGGGATCGCCCATGTACCCGAGGATCGCCAGCGCGAAGGCCTGATCATGGACTATCACGCCTGGGAAAACGTCGCCTTCGGCTATCATCACGACGCCCGCTACGGCAGCGGGATCTTCATGAAGAACGCCGCCATGAAAGAGGATACGGCCGGCAAGATGGAGCGGTTCGATGTGCGCCCGCCCGATCCCAAGCTGGCGGCCAAGAACTTTTCCGGCGGGAACCAGCAGAAGATCGTACTCGCCCGCGAGATCGAGCGCTCGCCCGAGCTGCTGCTCGTCGGACAGCCGACGCGCGGTGTGGATATCGGTGCGATCGAGTTCATCCACGAGCAGATCGTGGCGCTTCGCGATCAGGGCAAGGCGATCCTGCTCGTGTCGGTCGAGCTCGAGGAGATCCTCGCGCTGAGCGACCGGATCGCCGTCATGTTCGACGGGCAGATCATGGGCGAGCGCCTGCCGGACGAGACCAACGAGACCGAGCTGGGCCTGCTGATGGCCGGCGTGACCGATACCGACGGGCCGCATGACGTCTCCGAGATCGAGGCAAACCTCGCCCATGCGGGCCATCGGTGATGATTGAACATGGCGTGGAATTCGCGGAGACTGCCCGCAACGGGACGGATCGGGGAGCCACGAATGCCGAGCGACAACGGGATCGACGACGCCATCGCCAAGCTGATGGAGCAGGACAGCACGCCCAAGGCCAAGCGCGAGCGCAGGAAGGCCGAGGCGGCGCGCAAGCGAGCGGGCTCGCCCGGCGGCTCGAGCGCTTCGATGCTGGAGGGCAACCGCAAATACGTGACGATCGGCGCCGCGGTGCTTGTGGCGGCCTTCATCTTCGGCGCCATCGTCGGGCCGTGACCGCCGGACGCGGGAGACCGCAATGGACGTGATGCCCAAATGGGCCGAGGTCCTGCTCGTGCCGCTGATCTCGCTTGTGCTGGCCTTTCTGATCTCGGCGCTGGTGATCCTCGGCATCGGGGAGAACCCGTTGAATGCGCTGCGCCTGATGATCAACGGCGCGCTCGGATCGGCCTATGGCTGGGGTTATACGCTCTATTATGCAACCAACTTCATGTTCACCGGGCTGGCCGTCGCGGTGGCGTTTCATGCGCGGCTTTTCAATATCGGCGGCGAGGGGCAGGCGCTTCTTGGCGGCCTCGGAGTAGCGCTGGTCTGTCTTTACATCCCGTGGCCGCATTGGACGATCGCGCTTCTGGGCGCGATGGGGGCGGCGGCCATGTTCGGCGCCATCTGGGCCGCGATCCCGGCCTGGCTGCAGGCCAAGCGGGGCAGTCATATCGTCATCACGACAATCATGTTCAACTTCATCGCCGCCGCCCTGCTGAACTATTTCCTCGTCGAGCTGATCAAGGCCCCGGGCGGCGATCCCGCAACGGCCCGCTTTCCCGAGGCCACGAACCTGCCGACCTTCTATGATATGTTCACGCCGCTGGGCCTCAGCTTTTCCCGCTCGACGCCAGCGAATGTGACCTTCTTCATCGCGATCCTGGCCTGTATCGCCGTCTGGGCGCTGATCTGGCGCACCAAGCTGGGCTACGAGATCCGCGCCTTCGGCCATTCCGAACCGGCCGCGAAATATGCCGGGATCTCGCCCACCAAGATCATCATGGTCACGATGATTATCTCGGGCGCGCTGGCTGGGATGATGGCGATCAACAACGTCATGGGAGAGGCCGAGCGGCTGAACCTCAATGCCGCCGAAGGGGCGGGCTTCATCGGGATCGCGGTCGCTTTGATGGGCCGGTCGCATCCGATCGGCGTCTTCATGGCGGCGCTGCTTTTCGGGTTCCTCTATCAGGGCGGAGCCGAACTGGCCTTTTCCACCTCGATCCCCTCCCAGCTCATCATCGTGATCCAGGCGCTGGTGATCCTCTTTACCGGAGCGCTCGATAACATGGTGCGGATGCCGTTGGAGCGGATCTTCCTGACGCTGCGCCGTCCGCCAAAGCCCAAGACCAAGCTGGAGGCGGCGGAGTAGAGACATGATGGACTATCTGCCCGGCTTTATCGCCGCCTATTCGATCCTGATCGTCGCAGCCCTCTCGCCGGGGCCGTCTGTCGCCATGTTGCTCGGCGTTGGAACCGCCCAGGGGCGCGGAGCCGCCCTGATCGCAACGGCCGGGATCGCAACGGGGAGCATCCTTCTCAACCTGGCGACGCTGCTGGGGGTCGGTCTGCTTCTGGAACAGGCGGCCTGGGCAATGTCCGCCCTGCGGATCGTCGGCGCGGCCTATCTCGCCTGGTTGGCCTACGGAGCCTTGCGCAAAGCCGCCAAGGCAGGCGCGGTAGTGCCCATCGCGATGCCGGTCGCGCCGGCCTCGCGCACCTTTGTCGCCGGTTTTCTACTTCAGGTGACAAACCCCAAGGCAATCGTCTTCTGGATCGTCATCCAGGCGATCGGAGCGACCCAGGGCGGGGGAGCGGGCATCGTGGTCGCGTTCGTGGCAGGGGCCTTCGTGATCTCCTTCACCTGCCACGGGGCATGGGCGCTTCTTCTGTCCTCGATGCCGTTCCGCGCCGCCTATGCAAGGGCGCGCCGCTGGGTCGAGGCGACGCTCGGGGTCTTCTTTGCCGTCATGGCCTACCGCATGGCAGCGGAGCGCGGCTGATGGATTTCCTGACCCTCCTGCAAGTGCTCGATTCCACCGTTCGCCTCGCGACGCCGCTTCTGCTGGCCTGCCTTGCGGGTCTTTTCAGCGAACGGGCGGGGATCTTCGACATCGGCCTCGAAGGCAAGATGCTGGCCGCCGCCTTCCTGTCGGCGGCCATCGCCTTCGTGACCGAATCGGCCTGGATCGGGCTACTCGCGGGGATCGGCGCCTCGATGGTGCTGGCCGGGATCCACGGGCTGGCCTCGATCACGTTCCGGGGCAACCAGCTGATCTCGGGGGTCGCGATTAACTTTCTGGCCGCCGGGATGACGGTGCTGGTTGCGCAAAGCTGGTTCAGCCAGGGCGGGCGCACGCCGTCGCTGATGTCGGGCGACCGGTTCGAGCCGGTCACCCTGCCCTTCGCCGAGGCGCTTTCGGGCGTGCCGGTCCTGGGCCCGATCTATGACGAGTTGCTGTCGGGCCATACGGTGCTGGTCTATCTGGCCTTCGCGATGGTGCCGTTGACCTGGTGGATCCTTTTCAGGACCCGGTTCGGTCTGCGCCTGCGCGCGGTGGGCGAGAATCCGGCGGCCGTGGACACAGCTGGCGTGTCGGTTGTCGGGCTGCGCTTCGCTGCCGTGGCGATCTGCGGCGTTCTCTGCGGGATCGCAGGCGCCTATATGGCGACGGCGCTGCAGGCAGGCTTCGTCAAGGACATGACCGCGGGGCGCGGCTATATCGCGCTCGCCGCGCTCATCTTCGCCAAATGGCGGCCCTGGTACGCGCTTGGCGCGACGCTGCTCTTCGGCTTCCTTCAGGCCATCGCGCTCCGGCCCGATGTGATCGAGGCTGTGCTCAGCTTCCGCGTGCAGGTCCAGCTTCTCGACGCCCTGCCCTATATCCTGACGGTGGTGATTCTCGCGGGCTTTGTCGGCAAGGCGGTCCCCCCGCGCGCCGGAGGCGAGCCCTACGTCAAAGAGCGCTAGATCCTTCATCTGGCCATAAATATGCATAATCCCGGATCCAGCGCGAACCATCGCTGACCCGGCCCCGTTGCGACCACCCCGCCTGCTGCGTCCCGCCCGCCGCAGGCGCGGAGGCGGAGCGCAGCTCCAGATCCTCCCGGTTGCGCCGCGATGCGGCACGGGTCTAAGACGAGATATGCAGATCTACCTGCCCATTGCCGAAGTGTCGGTAAACGCGTTCCTTCTTGTCGGTCTGGGCGGACTGGTCGGCATCCTCTCTGGCATGTTCGGCGTGGGCGGCGGATTTCTGATGACGCCGCTGCTCTTCTTTATCGGCATTCCACCCGCTGTGGCGGTGGCGACCGAGGCGAACCAGATCGTCGCCTCCTCCTTTTCGGGTGTGCTCGCCCATCTCAGGCGCCGAACCGTCGATTTCCGAATGGGCACCGTCCTTCTGGTGGGCGGTCTGATCGGGGCGGCGCTCGGGGTCGTGATCTTCAACTGGCTCAAATCGCTGGGGCAGGTCGATCTGCTGGTGCGGCTTAGCTATGTTGTCTTTCTGGGGATCGTCGGCGGTCTGATGTTCCTGGAGAGCCTGCGGGCACTTCTGCGCGCAAAGCGGTCCGGCGCGCCGCAGCGCAGGCGGCACAATTGGGTGCATAACCTGCCCTTCAAGATGAAATTCCGGGTCTCGGGGCTTTATATCTCGGTTATTCCGCCGGTTCTGGTGGGCATCCTCGTGGGGATCCTGGCTGCAATCATGGGGGTCGGCGGCGGGTTCATCATGGTCCCTGCGATGATCTATCTGCTGGGCATGCCGACCAAGGTCGTGATCGGAACGTCGCTTTTTCAGATCATTTTTGTCACCGCCTTCACGACGCTTCTCCATGCCACGACGAATTTCACGGTCGATATCGCGCTAGCGCTGTTGCTGCTTCTGGGCGGGGTGGTCGGCGCGCAGATCGGCACGCGGCTGGGGACGCGGCTCAAGGCCGAGCAATTGCGGATCCTTCTGGCGGCGATGGTTCTTCTGGTCTGCGGCAAGCTGGCCGCCGATCTGCTGATCCAGCCCTCTGAGCTTTATTCGCTGGGGGCGGGCGAGTGATCCGTGCGCTTGGCCTTTTGCTATGCCTGCTGCCGCTGGGGGCGCAGGCTGAAGAGGTCGTGCTGGGGCTCAGCCGCGATCAGGTGGCGATCACCGCGACCTTCGAGGGTGACGATATCCTTGTCTTCGGCGCCGTGCGGCGCGAGGCGCCGGTGCCCGAAGGCCCGGCGCTCGAGGTGATCGTCACGGTGGCTGGACCAGACCGTCCCGTGATTGTGCGCAAGAAGGACCGGCGGCTCGGGATCTGGGTGAATACCGAGGCGATCGAGGTCGATTCGGCGCCTTCTTTCTATGCGGTGACGACCACGGGCCCGCTGAACGAGATCCTGAGGCGGACCGAGGATCTGCGGCATCGCATTTCGATCCCGCGCGCGATCCGGTCGGTGGGCGCACCCGCGGAAATTGCCGATCCGGCGGCCTTCACGCGGGCGCTGATCCGCATCCGGCGGGGGGAGCAGCTTTATCAATCGCTTGAAGGGGCGGTCGATCTGGAGCGCGACACGCTTTTTCGGACCGAGGTGGATCTGCCCGCGAACCTGACCGAAGGCGATTACGAGATCCGGATCTTCCTGACCCGAGGCGGGCGGGTGGTGGACAACTACACGACGACGATCCCGGTTCAGAAGGTCGGGTTGGAGCGATGGCTCTACACGCTCGCCCACGAGCGGCCGCTGATCTACGGGCTGATGTCGCTGGCGCTGGCGATCGGGGCGGGATGGGCCGCCTCTGCCGCGTTCCGGGCGTTCCGGGCTTAGCCCGTCTCTTCTGCAGTCAGGGTCAAAGGCACGACCGGCGCGGCTAGATCATCGACACGCAGCGGGCTGGTCGGTTTGGCCAGCCGGTTGCGGATCACCCAGCGCAGCTGCGTTTCGGCGCGTGTGATCGCGACATAGGCGAGCCGTTTCCACAAGGGTTGGCCCGCTTCGACGCGGCCCATCCGGGCGGCGATCTGAAGGTCGGGGCCGAAGACCTGCACTGTGTCCCATTGCGAGCCTTGCGCTTTGTGGATCGTCACCGCCGCGCCATGCAGAAACGTTGCGCCCATGCGGGCGGCGAAGGGGATGAAGGGCTCTTCGTCGTCCTGCTGTTCGATCTTGACGATGGAGGCGGCGGAGACCTGGGGATCCTCGGCGCCGATTACGTGGAGTTTCGAAAAGCCGGGTTTGCGTCCCGGGCCGAGATAGATGACCTGCGCCCCTTTGATTAGGCCACGCGCCTCCAGATCGAGGCGCTTCTTGCGATGCTTCATCGGCAGCTCGATCCCGTCACAGATCAGCGGCTCGCCTTCCAGCAACTCGTCTTCGGGCGCCGAAAAGGCGGCGCGGAAGGCGTGAATCAGGCGGATGCGGGTGGCGTTGCGCCAGACCAGAACCGGCGAGCGGGCCATCAGGTCGCTTTCCACACGCTCGGCCCATACGACGCGGTCGTCGGTGCGGGCGGCATCGCGGATCATCTCTTCGAAATCGTGGAATTGAAGCGCGGGATCGCCCAGCGCATGGGCCAGATCGAGGATCGGGTTGTCGGCATCCTGCCGGTGAACGCGGGACAATTCCTTGCGGCGGGGCGCGGGGAGCGTGTCGAAGACCATGCCGCCCTTGGTTTCCCCGCGCGGCTGCACCGGCGGAAGCTGGGCGGGATCGCCGAAAAGGACAAGCGTCGGGAAGATCTCGGTCAGGTCCTCGAACTGCTTGGGGTCGAGCATGGAGCTTTCGTCGACGAAGCCGATATCGAGCGGCTCCTCCCGGCGTTTCCAGCCGGTGATGAAGTCGCTGCCTCTCAGACCCGCCGCTGCGAGCGCCGCAGGGACGGATTTATGGGACTGATAGGAGGCGAAGGCGCGATCGAGCGCGATATCGGTGAGGCCCTCGATCTCCGGCCGGTCGCCATTGCCCGCGAGCCAATCGGCGACCTTTTCGTATTCGGGATCGTAGACGGGCGTATAGAGGATGCGGTGGATGGTGGTCGCGGGCACGCCGCGGGTCCGCAGGACCGACGCCGCCTTGTTGGTGGGCGCGAGGATCGCAAGGGTGCGGCGGTCCTTGCGGCGGCGGCCTTCGTAATCGCCTGAGACGACATCAACGCCCGCTTCTTCGAGGGCGTGATAAAGGCGGGCCAGCAGCAGCGTCTTGCCGGATCCCGCCTTGCCGATGATCGCCATAACCGAGGATGTATCGTCGCCGCGCGGCGGGGTCAGAAGATCGTTATGCAGATCGATCCCCGCCTGCCCGAGAGCGGTGGCGACGGCTTCGTAGGCCTCGGCCTGATCGTCGGAAAGAGCGAGCGCTTGAGTCATGGGGCGACCTTATGGCGGGCGCCCCCTCGGGACCAGCGCTTAGGCGGACATCGGCATGAGCGCCCGCTCTCCAAAAGCCTCGCCGAACCAGTGTTCGGAGAGCGCGCTGCTGACGCCCGCGCGGTCCAGCACCAGTTCGCGGTCCGCATCGGTATAGGTCCAGAGGCCGACACTGATCGCATCGCGGCCCGCCCCGGAGGTGCCGAGGACCTCGGGGGAAGAGCCGATCATGCGGTAGATGCGGATCATGCGGGCATCAAAAACGCCGAGGAAATGATCGAGATGGAAGCCGCGCATCAGCTCTCCTCCGCCGAGCATGAGAAGGCCCGCGACACGCGGCTCGGCCTGGGGGGCGAGGCAGAAGCGGGTGCATTCCCAGATGAAGGGGCTTTTGAGCGTCGAGATATCGGCGATATCGGCGAAATGCTCTTCGGTCATGGTGCGCCCGGTGGTGGGCAAAAAGCGGGCGGAGCCGCCATGGCTGCCATCGGCACGTTCCCAGATCACGTAAAGCGGTTCGAGATCGTCGTATTGATCGCGCTCGAAGCCGTCTTCGTCGACCGTGACATCCCAGCCCAGCCGGTCGCGGAATTGTGTGGCCCGGTCGCGAAACATGCTGTCGCGCAGCTTGGGATGATCGTGGAGGTCGTCGCCGAAAAGATACCGTAGCATTGAATTACCCTGTTCCGTCCTGATGAAAGGACGCTAGGGCGCGGTCTCTTAACGGGGTCTGAGACCACCGTTCGGTGGTCCTAATGGCAGGTTTTGTCGTTCGGGATCAGGGCGTTCGCTAGTGGTGCGCGCACGTGGCGCAACAGGCCGGGCGCATAGCGGCGTCAGGAGGCCCGGCGATCGGCCAGCTTGCCCGGCCAGCCGCCATTTGCGTCGGGCCCGGTGATGCCGACGACGATGAGGCCCTGCGCCATGGCGCGGGCGACGGCATGGGTGGTGTTGAGCGCACCGAGCTTGAACCGGGCGCTTTCGATATAGGCGCGCAGCGTATGCTCTGAAATCGAGAGGGTGTTGGCGACCTGCGCGCGGCTATAGCCCATGGCCAGAAAGGTCATGGCATCGATTTCGCGGGGGGACAGGTTCTTGGCCGCCTCAGGGATGCGCCGCTTCTCGAATTCGAGGCCCTTTTGGTTGAAGACATGGGCGATAAGGATCAGGTCGCGGCGGTTGCGGTCGGTGAAGGCGTCCCATTCGGCATCCTGGCAGCTATGGGACAGGGTGAAGAGCGCGAATTGCCCATTGGGGCCGCGGATCGGGATGGAGTAGCCCTGGTTGCCGACGCCGTGGGCGAGCGCCTCTTTCTGGAAAGAGCGGGCGGCTTTCGAGCTCCAGTCCAGGCGTTTCCAGTCGACGGGGTGAAAGCGCTGAAAACATCCCAGAACGACGGGATCGATGCGCAGGTAGTCCCGTTCGACATAGATCTGCGCCCATTCGCGCGAATAGGTGCCGCAGCCATACTGTTCCCCGTCCGAAGAGACCCAGTGATAGACGATGTGATCGACCTTATAGATTTCGCGCAGGGCCGCGATTTGGGCCTGGAGATCTTCAAGCGATGTCGCTTGCTCCAACTCCTCCAAGAAACGCTCTAACCGTTGTGCCATCACCACTCGCCCGGGGGGTTGATCCCCCTCGCATTGACGACATCTCGGCGGCGGCGATCAGGCTCGTGTCATCCAGTTGTTCTGCCAAGATGGGCAGATTGTTCTGCTGGGCAAACGCCTTTAGATCCGCGAGTACGTCAAGTATCCAGTCCTGTCCCAACCTGATACTCTCCCTTAAATGGTTAACAAACAGTTAATACTACCTTAGCAAGTGGAGCGATCGGCGGATATACGCCGTTTGCACTCCCCCATATCCGGTGAGGGGATAGCCTCTTAAGTTTTTGAAATCGTTAACGTCGAAAGCCGCCCCGGAGGGGGGCGGCTTTGCATCGGCGGGTCTTCGCGGATCAGCGCGAGGCTTCGACCGTATCCTCCAGCGTCCTCAGACCCGTGCGCGAGGCCTGGACCAGAACGGCCATATTGCCCGGCTTATGCTCGTTGCGCATCATCTTCATATGCGCCGCCGGGATGTCGTCCCAGGCAAAGACCTCGGACATGCACGGATCGAGCCGCCGTTCGATCATCAGCTGGTTGGCGGCGCTGGCCTGTTTGAGATGCGCAAAATGGCTGCCCTGAATACGTTTTTGATGCATCCAGACATAGCGGGCGTCCATGGTCAGGTTATAGCCGGTCGTGCCTGCGCAGATGACGACCATGCCGCCTTTCTTCACCACGAAGGTCGAGACCGGGAACGTTGCCTCGCCGGGATGTTCAAAGACCATGTCGACATTGTTGCCCTTGCCGGTGATCTCCCAGATCGCCTTGCCGAATTTGCGCACCTCGCCGAACCACGTCTTATACTCGTCGGTGTTCACCGTGGGCAATTGGCCCCAGCAGTTGAAATCCTTGCGGTTGATGACGCCCTTGGCCCCGAGCGACATGACGAAATCGCGCTTGTCCTCGCCCGAAATGACGCCGATCGCGTTGGCTCCAGCGGTGTTGATGAGCTGGATCGCGTAGGAGCCGAGCCCGCCGGAGGCGCCCCAGACGAGCACGTTCTGACCCGGCTTGAGCTCGTGCGGGTGATGACCGAAGAGCATGCGGTAGGCCGTGGCGAGGGTCAGCGTGTAGCAGGCCGATTCCTCCCAGGTCAGGTGCCGGGGGCGATGCATGAGCTGTTGGGCCTGCACATTGGTGAACTGCGCGAAGGATCCGTCGGGCGTCTCGTATCCCCAGATCCGCTGCGAAGTGGAGAACATCGGATCGCCGCCATTGCAGTCCTCGTCGTCGCCATCGTCCTGGTTGCAGTGGATCACGACCTCGTCGCCGACCTTCCAGCGTGTCACCTTGTCGCCGACGGCCCAGACGATCCCCGAGGCGTCGGAGCCTGCGATGTGGTAATCGGCGCCGTGGCCGTCAAAGGGGCTGATCGGAACGCCGAGGCCCGCCCAGACGCCATTATAGTTCACTCCCGCGGCCATCACGAGAACCAGCACTTCGTGGCTATCAAGCTTGGGGACATCGACGACTTCGACCTCGAAAGCCGTATCGGGCTCTCCGTGACGTTCGCGCCGGATCGTCCAAGCATACATCTGTTTGGGGACATACCCCATCGGCGGCATCTCTCCGATTTCGTAGAGATCCTTTTCGGGCGCGTCATAGTCGAGCGAGGCGGGAGCGGTATCGAGGGCCATGGAATCTCCTTCACCAATCATGGCATTGCTGCGGTGCAGTATATGGTGTCCTAAACTTGGCTTCGCAACAATACAATTCAAAAATGGCTGTTTCAGGTAACTTTATTACCCACTTAACCTTACGTTAATCCGTAAGCGCGTGACACGACAGGACTAATCATATCTTTATTTTGCCCGCATGAGCGCTTTTCCTGGGCAAAAATGCAACCTAAGGAGGAGTGCATAAGTCAATACGTTTCTTCAAGTAGAAAAACGCTGATCAATCCATGCAGAGGACCTCTTGATGACGCCTTCCCTGATCTCCCGCCGCTCGGCCTTGTTGTCCATAGCCTCCGCCGCTTCGGCAACAATGATGACACCGGGCTTCGCGCTTGCAGCATCGCCCGCAGAAGCCGCCCGCAAGATCAACGTCGCCGGTCGTCAGCGGATGCTGTCCCAGCGGATGAGCCGCGCCGTCATCTATGCGCATCTCGGCATCGAGCCGGAGCATCACATGGAGATCCTGCAGACCTCCTATCAGGATTTCGACAAGGCGCTCGTCGGATTGCGGGCCGGTGATGCGGATCTGGGCCTTCCGTCCGAGGCCTCTTTTGCGGTGCGCGAGCGTCTGACGGCGGTCGAGCTGACCTGGATCGATTTCGGGCTCCGCGTGGCGCAGGTCATGACGAACGGAACTTCGACGGCCGAGGATGTCGCCTTCATCGCCAATCACAACGAAAAGCTGCTGCTTCTGTCCGACAAGGTCGTCAAGGAGCTGGTCGCAACCTACAGCAAGACGGATGTCGAGCCCGGGCGCGCCGTCTCGATCGATGTGGCCGGTCGCCAGCGCATGCTCAGCCAGAAGATCGCCAAGGAGGCCGGGTTGGCGGTCTTTGACACCAGCAACAAGGAGGCGTGCGAGCGTCTGAACGCGGCGATCGATCTCTTCGACGTGTCGCTGGTCGCGCTGATCAACGGTCTGCCGACCGTCACCCTGCCCGCGCCGCCTGCCCCGGTTCTGAGCAAGCTGAAAGAGGCCGAGGCGATCTGGAGCGATTATCGGCCCGTTGCGCAGCGCGTCGCCAAGATGGAGACGACATCAAAGGACGATCTGCTGACGATTGCGCTGACATCCGACCCGCTTCTGGTCACGATGCATGCCGCCGTGGAGCTTTACGAGGCTGCTCCGTAACGGGAGGCGGAGCGGAGGAAACCGTCAATTGCTCTTCCCCCTCAGTCGCAATTGACGGTTTCCTTTCATGTCGTATAAGCGGCCTTGAACGAAATATCGTTGCGAGGTAAAAATGGCGGACCGTCCCTGGCTTTTCCGAACCTATGCGGGTCATTCGACCGCAACGGCGTCCAACGCGCTTTATCGCGGCAATCTCGCCAAGGGGCAGACAGGCCTGAGCGTCGCCTTCGATCTGCCGACGCAGACGGGCTATGACAGCGACCACGAACTGGCGCGCGGCGAGGTCGGAAAGGTCGGTGTTCCGATCTGTCATCTGGGCGATATGCGGACCCTCTTCGAGCAGATCCCGCTCGATCAGATGAACACCTCGATGACGATCAACGCAACCGCGCCCTGGCTGCTGGCGCTTTATATCGCCGTGGCCGAGGAACAGGGCGCGGATATCGCAGCGCTCCAGGGCACGGTGCAGAACGATATCATCAAGGAATATCTCAGCCGCGGGACCTATATCTTTCCGCCCGAGCCGTCCTTGCGGATGATCACGGACGTGGCCGCCTATACGCGCCAGCATCTTCCGAAATGGAACCCGATGAATGTCTGTTCGTACCATCTACAAGAGGCGGGCGCGACGCCAGAGCAGGAGCTGGCCTTTGCCTTGGCGACGGCGCAGGCGGTGCTGGACGATCTGAAGGGCAAGGTCGCGCCTGAGGATTTCCCTGAGATGGTCGGACGGATCTCGTTTTTCGTGAATGCAGGGATCCGGTTCGTGACCGAGATGTGCAAGATGCGCGCTTTCGTCGATCTGTGGGATGAGATCTGCCAGGTCCGCTATGGCGTGGAAGAGCCGAAATACCGGCGCTTCCGCTATGGCGTTCAGGTCAATTCGCTGGGCCTGACCGAGCAGCAGCCGGAGAACAACGTCTACCGGATCCTGATCGAGATGCTGGCCGTGACGCTGTCCAAGAAGGCGCGCGCCCGGGCGGTGCAGCTTCCCGCCTGGAACGAGGCGCTCGGCCTGCCGCGGCCCTGGGATCAGCAATGGTCGCTGCGGATGCAACAGGTGATGGCCTACGAGACGGATCTTCTGGAATACGAGGATCTGTTCGACGGCAATCCCGCGGTCGAGCGCAAGGTCGAGGAGCTGAAGGCCGGGGCGCGCGCCGAGCTGGAGCAGATCGATGCGATGGGCGGCGCGGTCGGCGCGATCGAGTACATGAAAGGCCGCCTGGTCGAGGCGAATGCCGACCGGATCGGCGGGATCGAGCGGGGTGAGACGACTGTCGTCGGCGTCAACCGTTGGCAGGGCGGAGAGCAAAGCCCGCTGACCGCCGGCGACGATGCGATCATGGTTTCGGACCCGGATGCCGAGGCAGATCAGCTGGCGCGTTTGGCCGCCTGGCGCGAGAGCCGGGATGGCAACGAGGTGCAGAAGGCGCTGCTGGCCCTGCGCGAGGCCGCCAAGCGCGGCGTGAACATCATGGGGCCGTCGATCGCGGCGGCCAAGGTGGGCTGCACGACGGGTGAATGGGCCGGTGTGATCCGCCAGGTCTTCGGCCAGTACCGGGCGCCGACCGGGGTCAGCCACGCGCCGTCGAACCGCACCGAGGGGCTGGATGAGCTGCGCGCCGAGGTCGATGCCGCGAGCGACCGGCTGGGACGGCGCCTGACATTTCTCGTCGGGAAACCCGGCCTCGATGGCCATTCCAACGGCGCCGAGCAAATCGCAAGCCGTGCACGCGATTGCGGAATGAATATCGTTTATGAAGGTATTCGCCTGACACCTGCCGAACTGGTCGAGGCGGCAAAACGCGATACCCCGCATGTAATCGGCCTCTCGATCTTGTCGGGATCTCATATTCCCCTGGTCAAGGACATGATGGCCCAATTGGCCGAACAAGGTCTGGGTCATATACCGGTCGTTGTCGGCGGCATTATTCCCGATGACGATGCCGAAGAATTGATCGGGCTTGGTGTCTCCAAGATCTACACGCCGAAAAACTTTGAGTTGAATGTAATTATGGGTGATCTCGTATCGCTTGTAAGCCCGGCCCAGGATGCCGCTTGATATAGATCAGGGCCCGGGAAACCTTCTCTTCGGCAATTGCTTTCCGTTTCGTTTTCTGGCTTTAGGGAGAAATAGCTTTTTGGAGAAATGAAACATGGCGATCGACCTTTCGAAAATGAAGCGCAGTGAGCTGGAAAAACTGCGTAAGGATATCGACAAGGAACTGAAAAACGCGGAAGCGCGCGATCTGAAAGCGGCCCGTGATCAAGCGGCGAAAGTCGCGGCCGAGCATGGCTTTACGCTGGACGATCTGACCGGTGGCGGCCGCAAAGGCGGCAAGAGCGCCGCGAAGCCGAAAGCCCCTGCGAAATACCGCAACCCCGATGACGCCTCCCAGACCTGGTCGGGTCGCGGACGTCGCCCGGCCTGGATTGCCGCGGCCCAGAAAAAGGGCAAATCGCTCGACGATTTCCTGATCTGACCAATCTTATATCCATGGCTTCGGTGCGGCAGTCGCGCCGAAGCCTTCCACGGCCCCAAGGAGGACGTTCGCAATGACGGTTCATATCGGGGCAAAGCCCGGCGAGGTCGCAGAGATCGTCCTGATGCCCGGCGATCCTCTTCGTGCCAAATGGGCGGCAGAGACATTTCTCGAAAATCCCGTTTGCTATAACGAAGTGCGGGGAATGCTCGGTTTTACCGGAACCTGGAATGGGCACCGCATTTCCATTCAGGGATCCGGAATGGGCATGCCGAGCCTGTCGATCTACGCCAACGAGCTGATCCGGGAATTCGATGTCAAGACGCTGATCCGCATCGGCTCGGCCGGTGCGATGCAAAAGAATGTCGCGATCCGCGATGTCGTTCTGGCAATGACGGCCACGACAATCTCCACTCCGTCCCGCGGTATTCTGAAGGATCTCAATTACGCCCCTTGCGCGAATTGGGAGCTTTTGCAGGCGGCGTGGACGGCGGCCGGAACGCGGGATGTCACGACCCATGTCGGCGGGATTTATTCCTCGGATGTCTTTTACGATGAACGGCCGGATCTGAATGAGCAGATGACCCGGCACGGTATTCTGGCCGTCGAAATGGAAGCCGCAGAGCTTTACACTCTGGCAGCCCGTTATGGCCGGCGTGCATTGGCGGTTCTGACGATCAGCGATCATTTGCTGACCGAAGAGGCTCTTCCGGCGGAAGATCGTGAAAGATCCTTTGGCCAAATGGTCGAGATCGCATTGGAAGCCGCAACAGCGTAATCCTTTTACCCGGAACAAAAATGCGAGGCGCATCGTTGGACCGCAAGTTCAGGAAAGGACGCAGTATGACGCTTCTGACACGGCTCGCCCTCATGATGTCGATTGTTTTCCTTTTGTCCGCCTGCGGCAGCGCCGGAGGTGGCAGTGGCGGCTTCGAAGAGGGAGATCCCTCCGCCGCGGAAAGCGATTCGGAGGGGGCAATGGACGACGATAGTGGCGATGGAACGTCTCTTTAGGACTCTCTGTTTTGCCTACTTTTCCGCTAAACCATTTTCGTCTAAGGGAACTTTTGACAGGCCGCGCGGTTGTCGCGCTGCAGTCTTACTAGAAGGAGCGACAAAATGTCCAAGACCCTGAAACTTCTCGGCCTCACCGCCGCCGTCGCAGTGATCGCCGGTTGTGCCCGTAACGAGCCCGAGCCCGTCGTGTTCGTTGAGCCGGCACCGATCTTCACTAAGGACGGCCAGATCGTTGAGACCCGCCCTGTTGTAACGGCATCCGAGGCTGATATGGCTGATGATGATGCATCTGGCCTTGCCAGCGGTCTCTAAGGTCTAAGTCGATCCCAATCTGATGAAAAGGCGGTGCGTTTTGCGCCGCCTTTTCTCGTTTTAGCGGCCGTGACTTTGATCATATGACACCAGGACAAGACGAGACCAAGTCGCCAATGCCTCCGGTTGCGGCTTGAACAGTTCGATCCGAAGCGGGTGGCAAACAGCCTTATCGCTGGAATGGGTGCTGGCGCAATTTCCTCCCGGGCAGGCAGAAAGACCGACGACAAGATCGATTTCGGCCAGAAACTCGATATGATCGCCCTGCCGCGCAGGGCTGGCTTTCATGAAATACTGGCCCGTCTCCTTGGTGAAGCCGGTGCACATGAAGACATTCAGCACATCATGCACATAGCGCTCTGCCTCGGTCAGCGGGATCTGCCTGTGATCCGCGAGCGCGCGGGTGAGGTTCGAGTGACAGCAATGATGATACTGATCGCCTCCTGTCAGCAGGGCATGCGTATAGGGATCGCAGCGCGTTCCGATGACGTCGTGCACCCCGCCCCCAAAGCTGTCGATGCCATACCAATCAAGCGTGTCATGCACGACCGTCGCCATCGGTCTGAGATGGGGCAGCGTCGACCAAAGCCGGTCTCCGGTCGTCACATGGGTGCCGTGCAAAGCGCGCGTTTTGCCCGAGAAGAAGCGTTCCTCAAGGGCCTCGGCGTTCCAGAGATTGAGATCGCCGACTTGCGAGCCCTCAGGGCAGGAGATGCGAAAGAGCGTTCCGGCAGGCACGTCGATGCAGCGCCCATCGCGCGGCGGGACGGTGATGCCGCCGACCGGGATGGTGTCTTGCCGAAGAGCAGAGAGCTGGCCTGGCTCTGGGGTGGGAAGACGATCATTCGGATAGCAAATGACCGGAGGGACAGCCCTCCGGTCGCTTGCGTCATGTGGATCAGGCTGGGCTGTCACTGGCTCTTGGGTCCCCTTGCGGTGCGGATTGCCCCTTGATGAACCATCCGCCCGGTGTCTTGTCGCGCGGGGGGCCGTACCAGTCCTCGTTGCGGGTCGCGATCATAGTGCCCGCCAGCGCCGCAAAGGCAAGGGTCGCCCCGGCCAGAAGCGCGTAGTCGGTGCTGCGCAGGATCAGGTAAAGCACCGCATAGAGCAGCGTCAGAAGCACGCCCAAGACCGCCGCGCGTCTGCCAAGCTTGAGCGCCGTGGCTCCGAACAGCGTCAGAAGCCCGATCGTCGCCGCGCTCGACAGCAGATAGGCCGGACCAAAGCCGATCTGTTCGGCATAGGCGACCATCAGCAGCACGAAGAGCGACTGCGCGAGCCCGATCAGGATGTACTGCACGGGATGCGCGGGCTTGCCGCTGCGCCCCTCGATCAGAAGGACCGTCAGGAAGGTCAGCGCAATGATAAGAATGCCGTAACGCGCGGCCCGGTAGGTCTTCTGATAGAAATCGTTGGGTTCGTAATACTGCACACCAAAGCTGATATTTCGCGCCTCCTCCTCGAAATTCTTGCGCGAGATCTGGGGTAGGTTGCGGGCAAGATGCGGGATTACCCAGCTAGCGGTGAAGCCATCATCCGTTATCTCGCGGGTATCGGGAAGGAAGGCGCCGGTAAAGCTGGGATGCGGCCAATCGCTTTGCAGGGTGACGGTCGTCGTGCGGGCGACCGGCGTGAAGCGGAGGCTGCCCGCCCCATTGACGCCAAGCGACAGCGAGAAGGCATCGATCCGGCGCGGATCGCCGATGGCGGAGGCAACGCCTGGCTGATCGCTGCCGGACGAGACGCGGGGGTCGAGTGGATATTCGGTGTCGTCGCCGCGCAGAACGGCCTCCCCGCGCAGGGCGCGGTTGTTGCTGACACCCAGGACGACCTGTGCTTCGGACCAAAGGATCGTGTCTTCGGACCCGACCGCCTTCTCCAGCGCGCTGAGATCGAAGTCGAAATCCAGATCGAGGACTGAGTTGTAGACCGGAACCTCGAAGATGCCGCGGCTTCGGATGCTTGTTTCGGATGTGCCATCGAGGGTTAGCTTGTCAGGGAAGACGTAGAGAGGCGCCTTGCGGTCTGTGACGGTGATCTCAACCGTCTCCAGCGCGCTTGCAGATTCGCGCACCCGTCCGGTGGTCGTGGCGCCGGCTGTCTCGACCTCTTCGACCGGGACCCTGCGAGTCACGGGACCCTCGACCGGGATGATCAGATGGGGGCCGACGATCTCTTGCGCGCCGCCCCATTCGGCACCGATGGACCGGGCGGTCTGGCGTGAATAATCCGCTCGCTCATCGATGATCGCGCCGACAAAGAACAGCGGGATGAACATGAGCAGGGCGAGAAGCCCGACGATGAGAAACCGGATACCGGATGACCTGAGCATTTATGCCTCCTGATTGTGTTACCAAGAGGCATAAGGATCCGATCCGGCAGGACAAGCCGGGCAGATGTGCAGGATTTGCGCAGACTGCTTAAACGGAGCGTTCGACCATCATCTGTTTGATATTCGCAATGGCTTCGGCCGGGTTCAGACCCTTCGGGCAGGTCTTGGCGCAGTTCATGATCGTGTGGCAACGGTAAAGCTTGAAGGGATCCTCAAGCTCGTCGAGCCGTTCCGGCGTCGCCTCGTCGCGGCTGTCGATGATCCAGCGATAGGCATGCAGCAGCGCGGCCGGACCAAGGTAGCGGTCCCCGTTCCACCAATAGCTCGGGCAAGCGGTGGAGCAGGAGGCGCACATGACGCATTCATACAGCCCGTCGAGCTTCTTGCGATCCTCGATGGACTGCTTCCACTCTTTCTCGGGGCGGTTCGTCTTGGTCTCGAGCCACGGCATGATCGAGGCATGCTGCGCGTAGAAATGCGTGAGGTCCGGGATCAGGTCTTTGACGACGGGCATATGCGGAAGAGGGTAGATCTTGATGTCGCCCTTCACCTCGTCCATGCCATAGATGCAGGCCAGCGTGTTGATCCCGCCGATATTCATCGCGCAGGACCCGCAGATCCCCTCGCGGCAGGAGCGGCGGAAGGTGAGCGTCGGATCGATCTCGTTCTTAATCTTGATCAGCGCGTCCAGAACCATCGGACCGCAGGTGTCCATATCCACGAAATAGGTATCGACCTGCGGGTTTTTCCCATCATCGGGATTCCAGCGATAGACGTGGAACGTGCGCAGGTTCGTCGCGCCCTCTGGCTTGGGCCAGGTTTTCCCCGTTCGGATGCGGGAGTTCTTGGGGAGGGTGAGTTGGACCATTGTCGTCTCCGTTCCTAGGCAGATGTGATAGCGCCGGAGGGCGGTCTACCACTTGCTGGGTTCTTGAAAGCATAGCTGAGAATTTCGCGAGTGACATGCGGCGGATTGGTCTGGGTAAATCCTTCGTATATCGTCTCGTCAAAGCGGATATCGCTCAGCCATCCGGCGTCGCGTGGCAGGCAAATACAGGTGATGTTCTTCTCGAAACACCAGCGGGCAAGACGGACGTCCACGAATTTCTGGCTGTCCGCCATGAAGGAGTAAGGTGGCATGTCCTGACCGCGCATGATGGCCGCGTTGGTAGCGATCTGGTCCACGACAACGGGTGCCTTCAGTTCATTGCGAAAGACATGCACCTTCCGAAAATCGGCAAGATTTCCTCTTGTTATGTACGAAAACCATTTCCTCAGCTTTCGTTTCGTCAATGAAAACTTCGGTTTCTGATAAATCGATCCGTGATAGCCGCCAAGAACGCCGCTCTCGCCAAGATCTTCAAGAGCATGAAGCGTCTTCGATACGTAGTTCGCCGGATAGATGATATCGTCATCTATCATTAGGACATAGCGGGCATCGGATGTCGTCGGATAAAATTTCCCGGCATCCTTCGTGTCGCTGGTCGGGATGATCTGTTCGACATTCTCAAAAGACGCCAGTTCTGGGAGAGGCGCGTCGAATTGATTGAGGACGACATTCAAACGGTCAACCTGCGGCGCGATTGTGCGCACGACGCCAAGAACAGCCTCGCGTCGGGGGGGATAGGTGGCGAGATTTGCGACGATCATGGCATCAGAACCGAAGAGAAGGGTAAGACCAAGCGCCTACGCCCTGCTTGGCTCACGACCGGCGACAGATTGGGCACGCGTCTGTTGCGCACAAAAGCTGTCGTCGTCGGTGCATTTGACATGACTGATGCACTCCTCACCGATCAAGGACTGACGGCCCGGCTTGGGCGATACATCTGATCGTCTCCGGCCGTCCGGCAATCGAAACGACGGTTGATGTCGTTTCAGCGTCGGGTCCTGTAAGGGCGGCGCGGGCGATAAGGATGATCTCGGACGATGTCGCATTGTCGATGACGCAGTCAGTCACCGGAGCGACCTGAAGCCCCGGAAAGCGGGTCGCAATGATGCCGCTCACCACGCTTTTCGCCGATTCTCGGGCGAGACTGTCGGCGAAATCGGGATTGGTGGTACAGGCTGCCGTTGCGGCGACGATGGCCAGCGCGATTACACCTTTCATGCGCTTTTGACCCTGTCCCCAGGCAACTCGCAGCGGACGAAGATTGTCCGCAACGCTCAAGGAGCGAACCGATAGGTGATCGTGCTTGGGATCAGTCTGCACTTTTGGTCTTCTTCTCGTACTCAGCGATCTGCGGGCGGATAGAAGGGCCGGTCTCGGACCCTTCGGGCAGAAAGATCACCGTGGGAGTGGCGTTGTAAAGAGCGCTTGCGACATAACCATGTTGATCCAACTCGTAGCGAAACTGATCGTACTCTGCCACACTAGCGAGCTCTGCCGCTATGATAGGCCGGTCCCGCGCAACGGTTTCTCTGGCTCCACGAAGGACTTTGGCCTCGTATCCTTCGACATCGATTTTGATCAATTGGATTGGAATCTGATCGGCTCTCAGAGCGTCGTCCAGGCGGGTCAACGGTGCCGTCTCCCCATCGGATATTTCGGTCACAATCCTGTACATGCCGGCATTGCCGATGCTGGGTGTGGCAAGCGTGACTTCGCCAGCTTCGTCACCAAGGGCGTCTCCCCGAATATCGACGCGGGCCTGCAGCCCATTGGCCTTTACCAGGCGTTCGAGAACCGCTCTGTTCTTGTCTACCGGTTCAAAGGCAAGGCAGGGCTGCCCCATGACGCCCGCGAAGAAGACTGTGTGATTTCCAATATTTGCACCGCAATCGACGATCCAGCCCTTGCCTGGAACAAGATCGGCCAGCGCCTCGAGCATATCCAACTCGTAGAACGTCTTCTTTTTCAGGATCCGCTTCGTGATATGTTCGTCCTCCGGCAGATCCCGGAACTTGAACTTTTTGCCTTTGAAGCGAAAATCCATGGATCGATGTCTAATAGACGCGGGCCTTCGGCTCGATCTTCTTGAGATCGATGCCGCCTTCGTTGTGGCCCATCAGCGGGTTGAGATGGACCGGGCGGTAGGTCAGATCGACGCCGCCATTGACCCAGGCCAGTGTGTGCTTGCGCCATTCGGCATCGTCGCGGTCGGGGAAGTCCTCGTGGGCATGGGCGCCGCGGCTTTCCTTGCGCGCCTCGGCAGAGACGACGGTGGCGAGCGCGTTGGGCATGAGGTTGGTCAGCTCCAGCGTTTCCATCAGGTCGGAGTTCCAGACCAGCGACCGGTCGGTGACAGAGAGATCATCCACCTTGCCCGCGACTTGCTCCATGTTTTCAACGCCTTCCTTGAGCGTCTCGGACGTGCGGAAGACGGCGGCGTCTTTCTGCATGGCCTTCTGCATCTCGAGGCGCAGTTCGGCAGTCGTGGTCGTCCCCTTGGCGTGGCGCAGGCCGTCGAAGCGCGCGAAGCCTTTGTCGATGCTGGCCTCGTTCGGCTTGCCCGCGGCGGCTTCGGCATCGACGATTTCGCCTGCCTTGATGGCGGCGGCGCGGCCGAAAACTACCAGGTCGATCAAGGAGTTGGAGCCCAGACGGTTGGCGCCGTGGACGGAGGCGCAGCCCGCCTCGCCAACGGCCATGAGGCCGGGCGCGATCCGGTCGGGATCATCTTGTGTCGGGTTCAGCACCTCACCCCAATAATTGGTAGGGATACCACCCATATTGTAGTGAACCGTCGGCAGGACCGGGATCGGTTCTTTGGTCACGTCCGCTCCGGCGAAGATCTTTGCCGATTCGGAGATGCCCGGAAGACGCTCTGCGAGGGTCTCTGGCGGCAGGTGCGAGAGGTTGAGGTGAATGTGGTCGCCATCGGGGCCGACCCCCCTGCCCTCGCGGATTTCCATCGTCATGCAACGCGACACCACATCGCGAGAGGCGAGGTCTTTGTAGGTCGGTGCATAGCGCTCCATAAAGCGCTCGCCTTCGGAATTGGTTAAGTAGCCGCCCTCGCCCCGCGCGCCTTCGGTGATGAGGCAACCGGCGCCATAGATGCCGGTGGGATGGAACTGCACGAACTCCATGTCCTGAAGCGGAAGACCCGCGCGCGCGACCATGCCGCCGCCATCGCCGGTGCAGGTATGAGCCGAGGTCGCCGAGAAGTAGGCGCGGCCGTAGCCGCCGGTCGCCAGCACGGTCATCTTGGCGTTGAAGACGTGGAACGTGCCATCCTCGAGCTTCCAGCAGAGGACGCCCTGACAGACGCCATCATCGCTCATGATGAGGTCGATGGCGAAATATTCGATGTAGAATTCGGCATTGTTCTTAAGGCTTTGGCCGTAGAGCGTGTGCAGGATCGCGTGCCCCGTGCGGTCAGCGGCGGCGCAGGTGCGCTGCACCGGGGGGCCTTCGCCGAACTTCGTCGTGTGGCCGCCAAAGGGGCGCTGGTAGATCTTTCCGTCCTCGGTGCGGCTAAACGGGACGCCATAATGTTCCAGCTCGTAGACCGCTTTGGGCGCCTCGCGGGCGAGATACTCCATCGCGTCGGTATCGCCCAGCCAGTCGGAGCCCTTGACGGTATCGTACATGTGCCACTGCCAGTGGTCCGGCCCCATATTCGACAGCGACGCGGCGATGCCGCCCTGCGCCGCGACCGTATGCGACCGGGTCGGGAAGACCTTAGTCACGCAGGCGGTCCTGAGACCCTGTTCGGCCATGCCGAGGGTTGCGCGGAGGCCGGCGCCTCCGGCACCCACCACCACGACGTCATAGTCATGCGTCTCGTAGTCGTAAGCGGCCATAAGTTCTGTCCTTTCTTAGATCGCGATCCGCGCCACGGCGAAAACGCCGGCGGCGGCGGCCGCGATGCTGAGGCAAATCATCGCGATGATGAGAAGCTTGCGGGCGAAGCCGTGCACGTAGTCCTCGATGAGGACCTGAACACCGCCCTTGAAGTGATAAAAGCCGACCGCGAAGGTCAGTGCGGCGATCAGCGCAGGCAGGGGCTGTCGGTAATAGGCGATGACCTCTTCATAGGGCCGCCCCAGAGCATAGCCGAAGGTGAAGACAAAAAGGGGCATCAGGATCAGCAGCGCGGTCGAGCTGACCATCATCGACCAGTGATGCTCGGTCCCCGATTTGGCAGAGCCAAGGCCGACGGCGCGTTTGCGGTCTGTCATGAAAGACATCGTGGCTCTCCTCAAACGATGATTGCAATGACGATGGTCAAAACGACGGAGCCGCCGATCATGATATATCCCATCGTGTAAGAGCTTTGCAGATCAAGCCCGTAGCCGTTGTCCCAGATCAGGTGCCTGAGGCCGCCCAGCGTGTGATACCAAAGCGCCCAGACGCTAAGAAACAGCACCAGATCGCCGAACCAGCTACGCAGGACGGCGTCTGCGGTTGCAAAAGCGTCCGGTCCGGAAGACGCGGCGAGAAACCACCAGACGATCATCAGGGCAGCCACCAAAAGCGCGTTGCCCGTGATCCGCACGAAGATCGACGTCATCGAGGTCATCTGCGGCTTGTAGATGGTGATATGCGGTGAGAGGGGCCGGTTGCCCCGGTTCATATCGGCCATGGTGTTCTTTCCCGATCCTTGGGCTGTCGCTCGGATCCTTATCTGGAACAATTCCAGACAGATGTCACGGGTCAGCGGCGTGGATTAGTGTCGCGGAGGGGAGAAACCGGCTTTTGTGATCACGTTCAAGCTGCGCCGGATACGGGTCAGGTCCTGACCTCAGAAGATAAAGCCCGCCGCGCTGCCAAAGCTCAGGGTCGGAAGCGCGTTCAAGTCGCGGCGCGCGGGCATTGCGCCGGTCGCGGGACGGATACGCATGCCCAGCGGGCCGGATCCTGGTCGCGCGAACGGCCCTCGGCAAGAGGCCTGCCGAGGGCCGCAGTCTGGTCTTAGTGCACCCGGTCGAGGAGCGGCTTTCCGTTCCGGGCGTGCTGCATCACAAGCTGGTTCTGACCCTTGTTCGACGGAATGGGCCGGCGCGGCTCGGGGCTTTTGCCTCCGGTCGATGCGACGACCGGGAACAGCGTCAGGATCTCATCGCGCGTGGCCGGAGGCAGCGCCTTGAGCGCTTCGGGACCGGTATAGAGGCTCTCGGTCGGGGCGCCTTCAGCATAGATCACCTCGTGGCTGTCGAAGAGCAGGTGGAAATATTCCACTTCGCTCACCTCAGTGTCGATGAAGATACCCGGCAGGTCCGTCAGGCGGATCGCGGCGACCAGCACTTCGGGCTCGCCAAAGAGGCGCTGCGCGATGGCAGAGCGGACGAGCATGCGGTGCTGGCGCGAAACCAGCAGGTCACGCTTGGGCAGACCGTCCCCCAGAGCCCCGGCGCTGATGCGGATCGGGCGCAGCTTGGGATTGGCCTCCATCTCGGCGGCGGTGATGACGCGGCTCAGAAGGTGCGGCGAGCCGCGATAGGTGCCGTCAATGGTCAGAAGATCCATGTCAGAGGTCAGATCCTCGACCTTGATGTGCCCCTCTGCGGTTTCGACCAATGTGCCGCGGGTCAGACACGGCACGGTGCCCGGGTTCGGATCATCCTCGGAGGAATAGTTTTCCCCATCGGTGCTGACGATCGAGCCGTCGCGCGGATCGGGTCCCACCTCGGTCGAGGTCAGACCTGCTGCCGGGCCTTCCGTTGCGGTGATTTCCTCCTCGGTGTCGCGGAAAGAGATAAAGGAATAGACCTCGTCGCCTTCGGACAGGGAGACACCGTTGCTCCGAGCGACACCGTTGAACGTGTCGGAATTCTCAGTCGTGACCACATAGACGTCGCGGCCATCCGATGTCGTCGGCTCGATCCCATCGAGCGTGTTGCTGGTGCGGACCGTGCCGTCAGCGCGATAGATCGTCAGTTCAAGCTCGGACACATCTGTGCCTTCCTCGACCGCGATTTCGATGAAGTCGCCGTCGCGACCTCCGATATACTTGATTTCAGACAGGAATGGATCAGCCATTGGGGAAGCTCCTGATGAGATATGTGAAGTGTTCGCCACTCATTGGGTGAAGCGCTACCACAGGAAAGTCTGAATTGGACAGCTTGGCAGGCGCACTCCCCGAGCGGTATCGGCATCTGTCTGCTGATCAAGCGGGGAAGATCGCTTATGCCGCCTTGCGAGGCGATTTTATGCTGGCATCAGAGCCCAGTAATCTAAGTCGAGTAAGACGTCCGGAAGGTATTTTCCCGCCTCGTCCCTAAGCGTGCCCGTATCGCCCTTGGTGGCCACCAGACGTAGGCGAAGGGCCGCCACGCTGTCCGACACCGCCGCCCGGTCCAGCACTTCGGACCAGGCGCTGACGGTATCGCCCGCAAAACAGGGGTTTGCATGGGCGCCTGCATTGATCGCGACGATCATCTGCGCATTGGCCAGCCCGTTGAAGCTCAGCGCGCGGGCCAGGCTGATGACATGGCCTCCATAGATCAGGCGCTTGCCATCCTCGCGATGCGTGGCGTCGAAATGGACCTTGGCCGTGTTCTGCCAAAGCCGTGTCGCCATCATATGCTCGGCCTCTTCGATGGTGACGCCGTCGACATGATCGATCACCTCGCCGATCTCGTAATCGGCGGCGCGATGCGGCTCTCCGGCAAGCGCGGTGTCGTAACTGGCGAAGGTCAGCCCTTCCGGCATGGTCAGATCCTCAGCGGAGACATGAGGCGCCAGATCGGGGATCGTGGTGTCGGGCGCGGGGGCCTCGGGATCGCGCTTGCGGACCATGACCCAGCGCACATAGCTCAGCACCGGCTCGTCGTTTTGGTTGAGGCCCGTCGTGCGCACCCAAAGAACGCCCGATTTGCCGTTCGAATTCTGCTTGAGCCCGATCACCTCCGAGACAGAGCGCAGCGTGTCGCCCGGCCAGACGGGCCTTAGAAACCGCGCCTCCGCATAGCCCAGATTGGCGACCGCGTTGAGCGAGATATCGGGCACCGTCTTTCCAAAGACCGTGTGAAAAACGATCAGATCATCCAGCGGCGAGCCGTCGAGCCCGCTATCGATCGCAAAGAGATCCGACGAATAAAGCGCAAAGCGTTGAGGATAGAGCGCGTGATAGAGCGCCCGCTCGCCTTCGGCGACGGTGCGGGGGACGGCGTGGTGGATGACCTCGCCCAGGCGGTAGTCCTCGAAGAAGCGGCCGGGATTGGTTTTCATTGCGCGCCCAGTTTCATCTCAGGGTCATAGGGCGCCTCGACCTCTTTGGTGACGGCCTGGGCGCAGCGCATCACGCCGTTGGCCGCGTCGAACGCGTAGGAGGGCGAGCCGTGCAGGCTCCAGCCCTTGGCGAGCGCCTCGGTGACTTTGTGGCAAAAGGCGGAGGTGTCGTCGGCAGTCAGCAGGCGGTAGAGCGTTGTCATGTCGTCAGCCTCCTACCGGCCAGGGGCCGAGCCAGCCGTGAATGAAGATCACGATCACATAAAGGACGACGGCGGCGATGGGGGCCGTGATCTCCTTGCGGGCGATGGGATGGGCGGGTTTGACCCATTCGGTCTGGCGGCTCAGGACAATGATCTCGGCGATGGCCCAGGCCAGCAGGCCGCCGAAGAGGATGAGGGACGGAAGATCCCCGTTCACCAGCAAGTGCGCTGCGGCGAAAACCGCGAAGCCGGTGAGCTGCGGATGGCGGATCAGGCGGGTGATGCGGATCTTCGCGCCGGAGGCGGCAAAGAGGTAGAAGGCGATCAGCATCAGCAGGTTGTTGAGATGGCGCGTCCAGCTGCCGAGATCCCAGAGAGAGATCCATTCGGACCAGCGGTAGCCGAAAATCATGGCGACGACCGAGACGATCAGCGCCGCGGTCACGGCGCCTTTGCCCGCCTCGCCCATGGCCGCGCGGCGCTCGGGCGCGATCCGCTTGAAGAAATGGGCACCGGCCCAGAGGGCGACGCCGAAGATCAGCAGGAGATATCCCATCAGGTGTCGCTTTTCTCGATAAGGCGGGCTTTGGCAAGCGTGGCCCGTGCGGTTTCAATATGCAGGTTTTCGACGATCTGACCGTCGACGACGGCGACCCCCTGCCCTTGCGCCTCGGCCTCTTCGAAGGCGGCGATCTGGCGGCGGGCGAGGTCGATTTCGTCCTCGGAGGGGGCGAAGGCGGTGTTGGCGATGGCGATCTGGGCGGGGTGGATCAGCGACTTGCCGTCGAAGCCCAGCGCGCGGCCTTCGGCGCATTCGGCCTTGAGGCCATCCTCGTCCTTGAAGGCGTTGTAGACGCCGTCGATGGCGACGATCCCGGCGGCGCGGGCGGCCAGAAGGCTAAGCTGAAGCGAGGTCATCAGGGCGGAGCGACCCTTAGCCTGCAGATCCTTGGCCAGATCGTTGGTGCCCAGAACGAAGCCCGCCATGCGGGGGGCGGCGGCGATGTTCGCAGCGTTCAGCACGCCTTGCGGCGTTTCGATCATCGCCCAGATGGCGGTGTCGGCATAGCCGGGCAGCTTGTCCATCTTGGCGGCCAGCGCCTCGATATCCTCGGGGGTGTTCACCTTGGGCAAAAGGATCCCGTCGGGGGTTTCGTTGGCGATCTCTGTCAGGTCGTCGCGGGACCAGCCGGTGTCGGTGCCGTTGATGCGCACGATACGGGCGCGGTCGCCGTAGCCGCCTTCCTCGAGCGCGGCGCGCAGAGTGAAGCGGGCGGTCTCTTTTTCGGTGGGAGCGACGGCATCCTCGAGATCGAAGAGGATCGCATCGACCGGCAGCGTGCGGGCCTTTTCCAGCGCGCGGGCCTTGGAGCCGGGGATGTAGAGGGCTGAGCGATAGGGACGGATCGTCATGGAAGCCTCCGCACGATTGTTGCGCCGGGGATGGCATGAACAGGCCGGATCGTTCAAGGCGATAGTCACGCAACACCCCGCCGGACGCGCCGTTAACCGATCCCCAAGGTGCCGGGCGCAGCTTTGCCTCATTGGATAGAGGAAGGGACGGCGGCGATGAGAGAGCGGATCTACATTATAGCAGGATTTTTCTGGGCCTGCGCGGCGGCACTGGCGGCAACGGGCGTCGCGGCGGACGGCGGGCCGAAATGCGCGGAGCGGGAGCGGGTGATCGCGCTGCTGGCCGAGCAATACGGCGAAAGCCGCCAAAGCATCGGGATCGCGGCCAACGGATCGTTGATGGAGGTCTATGCCTCTGAGGTGACGGGAAGCTGGACGATCACCGTCTCTGCGCCGGACGGGCCGATGTGCCTGATCGCATCGGGGCAGGCCTATAGTCACCTCGCCGAGGCGCTGCCGTCGAGCGACGAAGGGGCCTGAGAGAGGCGATTCTCTGGGGGCGCAGCCTTGGGGCTTGCCTTTGAAAAAGACCGGTCTCGCTGGGGCGGAACCGGTCTTTTTGCTGTTTGGCGAAGGGCTTAACCGGGCCGCCCGGGAAGGCTTGCGCGGGCCGGGGTGGCGCGGTAGGCCTCCCCGCGACCAAAACCGAACGCGGAGAGCTCTTCGATGGCACGACCCAAAATCGCCCTTATCGGCGCCGGACAGATCGGCGGCACGCTGGCCCATCTGGTCGCGCTCAAGGAACTGGGGGACGTGATCCTCTTTGATATCGCGGATGGCACACCGCAGGGCAAAGCGCTTGATATCGCCGAATCCGGCCCTGCCGAAGGGTTCGATGCCAAGCTCAAGGGCACCACCGATTACGCCGATATTGCGGGCGCCGATGTGTGCATCGTGACCGCCGGTGTCCCCCGCAAGCCGGGGATGAGCCGCGACGATCTGCTGGGCATCAACCTCAAGGTCATGAAGGCCGTGGGCGAGGGCATCAAGGCAAACGCGCCGGATGCGTTCGTGATCTGCATCACCAATCCGCTCGATGCGATGGTTTGGGCTTTGCGCGAGTTTTCGGGCCTGCCGCATGAAAAGGTCTGCGGGATGGCGGGCGTGCTCGACAGCGCGCGGTTCCGGCATTTTCTGGCGGACGAGTTCGACGTGTCGATGAAGGATGTGACAGCCTTCGTGCTGGGCGGTCATGGCGATACGATGGTGCCGCTGACACGCTATTCGACGGTGGCGGGCATCCCTCTCCCCGATCTGGTGAAGATGGGCTGGACCAGCCAGGAAAAGCTCGACGCGATCGTGCAGCGCACCCGTGACGGCGGCGCCGAGATCGTCGGTCTTCTTGGTAACGGATCGGCCTATTACGCGCCTGCAACGAGCGCGATCCAGATGGCGGAGAGCTATCTGAAGGACCAGAAGCGCGTCCTGCCTTGCGCGGCCTATGTGGACGGCGCCTACGGGCTGGACGGATTTTATGTGGGCGTTCCGACCGTGATCGGCAAAGGCGGCATCGAGCGGGTCGTCGCCATCGAGCTGGCCAAGGATGAGCAGGCGATGTTCGACAAGTCGGTCGACGCGGTGAAGGGCCTTGTCGAGGCCTGCAAGGGGATCGACGAGACGCTGGCCTAAGCCTCGTGGCAGAGGCGAACGACCCCCGCGGCTTTGTCCTTGCCTCCAGCGGCAAGGGCTTTGCCCCCATTGCGTTTCATGCCGGGCAGTATCTGCGGGAAGTGCATCCCGACGCTCTGATTGATTTCTATACCGACGAAGATGGCCTCGAGCCTGGTCCTTTCGATCGGATCATCCCGCTGGAACGGTCCTGGCATCGCCCGAAATTCGAAGCGCTCAGACGGACCCGGTTCGAGCGGGTGATCTATATCGATACCGATGTTATCACGCTCGCCGATCTGAGCGATCTTTTCGACATCCTGGATCAATTCGATATCGCGGGGGCGCATGCGGACCGCCGCGGGAATGCGCATAACTCCAAGGCCTGGAAGACCGAAATCCCTCCTGCCTTTCCGCAGATGAATTCTGGTGTCATGGCCATCCGGAACGGTCCCGATATCAGAAAACTGTGGACGGATGTCGAAGCGGCCCTTGCCGAGCCAGATCAACAAAAAGACCAGATTCCGCTGCGCGAATTGCTCTATCAAAGCGACCTGCGGATCGCGACATTGCCGGTGGAATATAATCTGGTCAGCCAGCGGCAGATCGATGCGATGAAAGTCGGCTACGCCGCCGCCCCGCGCGTGCTTCACCTTCATCGGCTCCACAAGCATCTGCGCCGAGACATGCCGCAGGAGACAGATCTTGCCGAACTTGTCGGCCATGGGCGGCTTGCCCGAATAGATCGCCTCCTGAAAACAGACGAAACCCTCAAGGGCAAGAGAACCGCCGATCTGTCCCGCTGGCGCAAGGGATGGCGGGCCAAACTTGCCGATCTTTCCATTCGATAAACGCAAGCGATTAGGCGTCTGGCCATGCGCGACGCAATTTTGTGATCACGCAAAATTAGCTGTGATCACAAATGTCGCTTTTCCGCTTACTGCGAAAGTTTTACAGATGACGCCGCGAAACCGTCTATGGTTATGAACATGAATATCGATAGGCGCCGACACCGATCAACAGCGAGGGCTTTCCATGAACATCCACGAATATCAGGCCAAGGCCCTTCTTCGCAGCTATGGCGCTCCGGTGTCGGATGGACGTCCCGTGATGCGGGCCGAAGAGGCCAAGACGGCGGCCGGCGCGCTTGACGGGCCCCTTTGGGTCGTCAAGGCACAGATCCATGCGGGCGGGCGCGGCAAGGGTTCGTTCAAGGAGGCCGATGCGGGTGACAAGGGCGGCGTCCGGCTGACCAAATCGGTCGAGGAGGCCGCCGAGGAAGCCAAGAAGATGCTCGGCCGCACGCTGGTCACGCACCAGACCGGCCCGGCAGGCAAGCAGGTGAACCGTATCTATATCGAGGATGGCTCGGGCATCGAGACCGAACTTTACCTCGCGCTGCTCGTCGATCGTCAGACCTCGCAGATCAGCTTTGTCTGCTCGACCGAAGGCGGCATGGACATCGAGGAGGTCGCGGCCTCGACACCCGACAAGATCCTGAGCTTCAGCGTCGATCCGGTGACGGGCTATCAGCCATTCCACGGACGCCGCATCGCATTCGCTCTGGGCCTCGAAGGCCAGCAGGTCAAGCAATGCGTCAAGCTGATGGGCACGCTCTACCAGATGTTCGTCGACAAGGACATGGAGATGCTCGAGATCAACCCCCTGATCGTGACCGACAAAGGCGATCTGAAATGCCTCGACGCCAAGATGGGTTTCGATGGCAACGCGATCTACCGGCATGACGATATCGCGGCCTTGCGCGACGAGACTGAAGAAGATCCCAAGGAACTCGCCGCCTCGAAATACGACCTCAACTACATCGCGCTCGACGGAGAGATCGGCTGCATGGTCAACGGCGCGGGCCTGGCCATGGCGACGATGGATATCATCAAGCTTTACGGCGCCGAGCCTGCCAACTTCCTCGACGTGGGCGGCGGCGCGACCAAGGAGAAGGTGACCGAAGCCTTCAAGATCATCACCTCCGATGAAAACGTCAAAGGCATCCTCGTCAACATCTTCGGCGGCATCATGCGCTGCGACGTGATCGCGGAAGGCGTGGTCGCCGCGGTGAAAGAGGTCGGGCTGAAGGTCCCCCTCGTGGTGCGCCTTGAGGGGACCAATGTCGAGAAAGGCAAGGAGATCATCAACACCTCCGGCCTCGATGTGATCGCCGCAGACGATCTGAAGGACGGCGCCCAGAAGATCGTGAAGGCGGTGAAGGGGTGAGGACCGATCCGATGGCATCGGCGAACGCTCCGGTGGAGCGTTCGAGGTCCGAACGGGCGGAGCCCCGTCTACCAGAAGCGACGATCGCCAAGACTTAAAACGAAGGACATTCGACCGTTGTATTTACTTAAGATGCTTGCGGGTGCGGCCGCTTTGACGGCCCTGACCGCCTGCGAAGATCCCACGGTCTCCACCTCGAACCGCGTCCTCGAAGGCGCGCAGGATGCGCAGGCCGCTCAGTTCACGAGCGCCAAGCCCGAGCTTGTGCTCAAGGCCCAGCAGGTGATCACGGCTTGCGTCGAGGAGCTCCCGAACAGCCGCGAGGTTCGGGCCCGGTTTCAGGAGCTGGGCTTGCGGTCCGAAGGGGTCTTTGACCGCGCCAACTTCTATTCGCTCGATGGCAGGCGGCTGGTGGCGGCCCTGTCCATCGATGGCGCGCGCGAGGCCGTATGTTCCGTCTTCGTCAGCGAGATGTCGGAAGGCGAAGCAACGATCCTCGCCGGTCTGGCTGCGGAGGATTTGGACGCAACGCGGTATCGCACGGACGGTGTCGACGTCGCCGCGGTCTGGGCGCTGGAGCGGAACGGACGGGCCTTCATTCTGGCCGCGCTCGAGCGGCAGAACCTGCGGATCATGCGTGGCGCCGGCGTTTCGGTGATCCTTGACGACGAACCGCTCGAGATCGTGGAAAACTAGGCCGGAGCCATCGCCCGGGGGAGGGTCTGAAAGATGCCAGTCCAGAACGTCGAGACCAGAAGAGATGCCGTTTTGAGCAGGATCTCCCAGCCGCTGGCCCGGACCGGGCGAGATTGCGCTTACCGGGCGGACAAAATGGCCCCTCGGTACGGGATGTTTCCCGGGCGCGTTAGGCTTGGCGCTTTCTCTCAGCCAAGGAACTTTCTCATGCGTCGTCTTGCCCTCTGCCTTACCCTTTTGCCCGTCGCCGCCTCTGCCGATCCGCTTGCCGAAATGGGAGAGGCCTGCGTGACGACCGATCCCAAACAACTCATGGCCGGCGGCAAGATCCTCGAAGAGCGGTTCGGCTATGAACGGACGGCGGGGATCGAGGGGATGGAGACGTATATCTCCTCGGACAAGAGCCGGACCGTCTTTTTGATGGGCGACGGCGCGGCGGCCTCCTGCGTGATGGTTTTGACGGCCAGCGAGGTGGGCATGGTCGAAGAGATCACGGGCAAGCTCGATCAACTCGCCGCAGGCCAGCCCGGCAGCACCGAGGTCGACGGACCGGGATCGCATTACCACTGGGTCGCAGATGGCCATGACGTCACCGTCGGCCATCAGATCGCCGAGAACGGCGAGGATCTGATCCTGACCTATGAACTTGGGGCGCCGTAACAATGAGTGCCGTATGGGGACAGGGTGGAGTGGATCACGGGAAAATAGATCCGTCTGGGGTGACGGCGATCGATCGCTCCTTGCCTAAGATTGCGGGTCTTTTGACCATGGCCCTCCTTTTCGTCGCTGGAGGGGTCTTCCTGGTCGTTACCGGGGCCGAGGCGTCGCGGCTGGCGCCGAAAGCCGCGATTGGCTGGGCCACGATCGTCTTTTTTGGCGGGTGCGGTGTGCTGATCGCGCTGCAGGCGATCCGCGGAACACGGACGGTCATCGTGATCTCGCCGGACGGACTTCAGGACAAGCGACTGTCGAACCAGGTCATCGAATGGGACGATATTCAGGCAATCTCGACCGTGCGGGTTCAGCATCAGAAATTGATCCAGCTTGTGCTTTCCCCTCGTGTGACCGGCAGCTCAGTGCCGGTCGATCAGACGGCCGAGGGCGCCATTGTCCCCGGTGGCCGGATGATTACGCCGCAAGGTCTGAAGACCGGTATCGATGATTTGAAGAATGTGATCGTGACCTATTGGCTCGTTCACAACACATCCCCATCCGAAAACGGGCTTGACCCGATACGCGAAAGAACAGGAGCGTCTTAATGGCCATTCTCGTCGACGAAACCACCAAGGTGATCTGCCAGGGGCTGACCGGCTCTCAGGGGACGTTCCATACCGAGCAGGCCATTGCCTACGGCACGCAGATGGTGGGCGGTGTCACTCCCGGCAAGGGCGGGATCGAGCATCTGAACCTGCCGGTCTTTAACTCCTGCCACGAAGCGGTGGAGCGGACGGGAGCCAATGCGTCGGTCATCTATGTGCCGCCGCCCTTTGCCGCCGATTCGATCCTCGAGGCGATCGATGCGGAGATCCCGCTGGTCTGCTGCATTACCGAAGGGATCCCGGTTCTGGACATGATGAAGGTCAAGCGGGCCTTGGAGGGATCCAAGACCACGCTGATCGGGCCGAACTGCCCGGGTGTGATCACGCCCGATGCCTGCAAAATCGGGATCATGCCGGGCCACATCCACAAGCGCGGCAAGGTCGGCGTCGTCTCACGCTCGGGCACGTTGACTTATGAAGCGGTCAAACAGACGACCGATGTGGGCCTTGGCCAGTCGACCTGCGTCGGTATCGGCGGCGACCCGATCAAGGGGACCGAACATATCGACGTCCTCGAATGGTTCCTCGCCGATGACGAGACCGAGGCGATCATCATGATCGGCGAGATCGGCGGCTCGGCCGAAGAGGAAGCCGCCCAGTTCCTCGCCGACGAGAAGAAGGCCGGCCGCGCCAAGCCGACGGCGGGCTTCATCGCAGGCCGCACCGCGCCTCCGGGCCGCCGCATGGGCCATGCAGGCGCCATCGTCGCAGGCGGCAAGGGCGACGCGGAGAGCAAGATTGAAGCCATGAAAGCCGCCGGGATCACCGTCGCCGAGAGCCCCGCAACGCTCGGCGAGGCCGTCATGGAGGCGATTGGGTGAGGTGGCAGACGCTCGGTCATCAAAACTGAGGGCAGCGCCCGATGAACTGGGCGACCGATCATCGTTCGGCGGAGCCGCATGCGCCATTTGCCCGCCTCGGCAGAGCCTCAAGGGATAGGGCATGGCACTCGTCTCTCACGATCATAAGTTCATCTTCCTCAAGACGGCCAAAACCGCCGGAACCTCTGTCGAGATGTTTCTCGAGGCGATGTGCACCGGCGCTCAGGCTCCCGTTTCGGAAAGAACGCATGCCAGAGAGACAGAGCGCCTGATCGTCGGAATGCGGCTGGTCGAAAAGGCAGATCGCATCCCACTGGACAAGATCTGGTACAACCACATGCCCGCCAGCGAGATCCGCAACTTGCTGGGCCAAAGGACCTGGGACAGCTACCGAACGATCACCACCGTTCGCAATCCCTTCGATCTTGTCGTCTCGCGCTTTCACTGGACGGCCGAGCGCAGGGGCGATCCGCCTTTGCCCCGGAGCCCTGAGCGTCAAAGGGCAGAATTCACCGATTTCGTGAAGGGCTCCGCCTTTCCCAGCAGCGCCGATATCACGCATCTCGATGGCGCCTTCGCCATACATCACGTCGTTCGGTTCGAGCATCTGAGAGAAGATCTGCACAAGCTATGCGGCAATCTGGGGCGTCCCTACGAGCCCGCGCTGCTGACCCATGTCAAAGCAACGGCATGGCGGCGGTTCGGAGTGCCAGTTCATGCCTATTACACCCCCGAAACCGAAGAGATCGTCTGCAAGGAACATGGCTGGATGTTCGATTGCGGCGGATATTCCAGATCCGCCCAAGACATCGCCGCGGAGGTCTGCGGATGACCCCGCTCGCCGCCCTCAGATCATCTCTGGCGCGTTGGCGCACCTTTGCGGGGCGCTCGCGCCGGTCTGAGTTCTGGTGGAGCGTGCTGGCCGCACTCTGGGTCGTGGTGGCGGCGTTGGGGCTGGATCAGCTGCTCTTTAGCGGGGGCACCACGCGGATCGATTGGAGCCCGCGCTTTCCGATCACCGGTCTGGCCTTGCTGGCGCTGGCCTGTCCTCTGATGGCTTTGGGATGGCGGCGGATGCAGGATACGGGGCGGCCTGGATGGCTGGCGCTCATGCCGCTGGCGGTGGGCGTGCCGGTCAATGCCGCTTTGCTTTCGGGATGGGTACAGACCGGACGCGGAGTTGCCTATATGATGCTCACCGTGATCGAACTTGCTGTTCTGACCCTGACCATCCTGCTGCTCGCCCGGCCGTCTGCGCCCGGGGCGAACCGGTATGGACCCAATCCGAAGGGGGTGGGGGTGTGACGTCTGGAGAGGCTTTTTGGTCTGGGTTCGAGGGGTGGAACACGTTCTCGGGACGGTCCAATCGAGAGGAATTCTGGCGCTTCTACTTGGGCTATCTGACTACGATGGCACTTTTTAGTTTCGTTGGCCTTATGTTCTTTTCAAACCCACTGATCCCGATTTTAGTCGTCGTGACCGTCTTTTATATTCCGATCGCGGCTTTGACTGCCCGACGTCTCAGGGACTGTGGATTGCCCCCTCCGCTTGCCCTGATGGCCTTGCTCCCGCTGGTGTGCATCGGCTGGTGGGGTTACCGCGTTTGGGAAGTCGAAACGATGTATCACCAGGTTAGCGCGCCGACGAGCGCGCTAGTGTTGGGGATGGTCGTCCCTCCTCAAATCACGATCACCCGTATCACCGGAGAGGCTATCACCGCATTTATGATATCTTGGTGCTTGGTGCGCATCATCCTCTCTGCACTCTGCTCGCTTCCCAGTTATAATTCGCAGTCCCCTGCGCAATCCTCCAACGAGGTCCCCCAATGACCGAACAGTCTCCTAATGATGTCTTCCATGCCTCCTCGTTCCTGCAGGGGCATAATGCCGATTATATCGAGCAGCTTTACGCGCGATATGCCGAGAACCCCGATGCGGTGGATGAGGACTGGCAGCGGTTCTTCAAGGAGCTGGGGGATCGCGAGGATGCTCCGGCCGAGGCGGCGGGGCCGAGCTGGGCGCGCAGCGACTGGCCGCCTCAGCCGGTCGACGATCTGACGGCGGCTCTCGACGGGCAGTGGCCGTCAGATCCCAAGGACGCGCCGAAAGAGGCTAAGGCGGCGGCGAAGAAGATCGCGGACAAGGCCGAAGCTTCGGGCGTGACGGTGAGCGATGCGCAGATCCGGGCGGCGGTTCTCGACAGCATCCGGGCGCTGATGATCATCCGCGCCTACCGGATCCGGGGGCATCTGGTGGCCGATCTCGATCCGCTCGGGATGCGCGATCAGACGCCGCATCCCGAGCTTGATCCGGCCTCCTACGGATTCACCAAGGCGGATATGGACCGGCCGATCTTCATCGACAACGTGCTGGGCCTCGAGATCGCGACGATGAACGAGATCATCGCGCTGGTGGAGCGGACCTATTGCGGCACCTTCGCGCTGCAATACATGCACATCTCCGATCCCGAACAGTCCGGCTGGCTGAAGGAGCGGATCGAGGGGCTGGGCAAGGAGGTTCAGTTCACCAAGCAGGGTCGCCGGGCCATCCTGAACAAGATGGTCGAGGCCGAGGGCTTCGAGAAGTTCCTGCATGTCAAGTATATGGGCACCAAGCGGTTCGGCCTTGATGGCGGCGAAAGCCTGATCCCGGCGATGGAGCAGGTGATCAAGCGCGGCGGCGCGCTGGGGATCGAGGAGATCGTCATCGGCATGCCCCACCGGGGACGTCTGAGCGTGCTCGCCAACGTGATGGGCAAGCCCTACAAGGCGATCTTCAACGAGTTCCAGGGCGGCAGCTTCAAGCCCGAGGATGTCGACGGCTCGGGGGATGTGAAGTACCACCTTGGCGCGTCCTCGGACCGGGAATTCGACGGCAACACCGTGCATCTGTCGCTGACGGCGAACCCTTCGCATCTGGAGGCGGTGAACCCGGTCGTGCTGGGCAAGGCGCGGGCCAAGCAGTTCCAGACGAACGATGCCGACCGGACCAAGGTGCTGCCGGTGCTGCTTCACGGGGATGCGGCCTTTGCCGGTCAGGGTGTCGTGGCCGAGTGCTTTGGCCTTTCGGGCCTGGTCGGGCACCGGACGGGCGGGACGATGCATATCGTAGTGAACAACCAGATCGGGTTCACGACGGCGCCGCATTTCAGCCGCTCCTCACCCTACCCCACCGACATCGCCCTGATGGTCGAGGCGCCGATTTTCCACGTGAACGGGGACGATCCCGAAGCGGTCGTCCACGCCGCCAAGGTGGCCACCGAGTTCCGCCAGAAGTTCCACAAGGACGTCGTGATCGACATCTTCTGCTACCGCCGCTTCGGTCACAACGAGGGCGACGAGCCCATGTTCACCAACCCGGTGATGTACAAGAAGATCAAGAAGCAGAAGACCACGCTGACGCTTTATACAGAACGGCTGGTGCGCGACGGTCTGATTCCCGAAGGCGAGATCGAGGATATGAAAGCCTCGTTCCAGTCGCATCTGAACGAAGAGTTCGAGGCGGGCAAGGACTACAAGCCCAACAAGGCCGATTGGCTCGACGGGAAATGGTCGCATCTCGATAAGCGGGACGGCGAGAATTACGACCGCGGCGAGACGGCGATCAAGCCCGAGACTTTCGATCAGGTCGGCAAGGCTTTGACCACGGCGCCGGAGGATTTTCCGCTGCACAAGACGATCGGGCGGCTGCTCGACGCCAAGTCCAAGATGTTCGACAGCGGCGACGGCTTCGATTGGGCAACCGGCGAGGCGCTGGCCTTCGGCTCGCTGCTGACCGAGGGCTATCCGGTGCGGCTCGCGGGGCAGGATTCTACGCGGGGCACGTTCTCGCAGCGGCATTCGGCCTTCGTCAATCAGGAGGATGAGAGCCGCTACTACCCTCTCAATCACGTCCGTGACGGGCAGGCCCGCTACGAGGTCATCGATTCGATGCTGTCGGAATATGCGGTGCTGGGCTTTGAATACGGCTATTCACTGGCCGAGCCCAATGCGCTGGTCATGTGGGAGGCGCAGTTCGGCGATTTCGCCAATGGCGCGCAGATCATGTTCGACCAGTTCATCTCCTCCGGGGAGAGCAAATGGCTCAGGATGTCGGGCCTCGTCTGCCTGTTGCCCCATGGTTATGAGGGTCAGGGCCCCGAGCATTCCTCGGCCCGGCTGGAGCGGTTTCTGCAGATGTGCGGCGGCGATAACTGGATCGTGGCCAACTGCACGACGCCGGCGAACTATTTTCACATCCTGCGGCGGCAGTTGCACCGGACCTTCCGCAAACCGCTGATCCTGATGACGCCGAAATCGCTCCTGCGCCATAAGATGGCGATCTCGGCCAAGGAGGATTTCACCACCGGATCGTCCTTCCACCGCGTCCTCTGGGACGATGCGCAAAAGGGCAATTCGGACACCAAGCTGGTGGCGGATGACAAGATCAAACGCGTCGTGATGTGCTCGGGCAAGGTCTATTACGACCTGCTGGAAAAGCGCGACGCCGAGGGGATCGACGATGTCTACCTGATGCGGTTCGAGCAGTTCTATCCTTTCCCGGCGCAGTCGGCCGTCAAGGAGCTGGAGCGGTTCAAGCAGGCCGAAATCATCTGGTGCCAGGAAGAGCCACGTAATCAGGGCGGGTGGAGCTTCATGGAGCCGAACCTCGAATGGGTCCTGAGCCGCATCGATGCCAAGAACCAGCGCCCGGTCTATGCTGGACGTGCCGCCGCCGCGTCGCCCGCGACGGGCCTTGCCTCCCAACACAAAGCTCAGCAAGAGGCGCTCGTGAACGACGCTCTCGGAATTGAAGGATAACACGATGAGCACCGAAGTCCGCGTCCCCACTTTGGGGGAATCCGTCACCGAAGCCACGGTTGCGACCTGGTTCAAAAAACCCGGGGACAGCGTCGCCGTCGACGAGATGCTGTGCGAGCTGGAAACCGACAAGGTGACGGTCGAAGTGCCGTCGCCCGCGGCCGGTACGCTCTCCGAGATTGTCGCGGGCGAAGGCGATACGGTCGGCGTCGATGCGCTGCTGGCACAGATCGCCGAGGGCGGTGAAGCCAAGGCCGAGCCGAAGCCCGAGAGCGGGGAAGCCAAGGCGGAGGCGCCGAAAGAAGAGCCTGCCGCCAAATCGGACGGCGACAGCGCGCCCGTTGATGTGATGGTCCCCACGCTCGGCGAAAGCGTGACCGAGGCGACCGTCTCGACCTGGTTCAAGAAAGCGGGCGAGAGCGTCGAGGCGGACGAGATGCTCTGCGAGCTGGAGACCGACAAGGTATCGGTCGAGGTGCCTGCGCCGACGGCAGGCACGCTGACCGAGATCCTGGCCGAGAAAGGCGCCACCGTCGAGGCGGGCGGTAAGCTGGCCGTGATGTCGCGCGGCGCAGCCCATTCGGAAAGCGTCGGCACGCCGAAGACGACGATGGAGGCGAATACCGACGCCCAGTCGCAGACCCCGGACAAGGGCAGGTCGGATGTCGAGGATGCGCCGTCGGCGCAAAAGCTGATGGCCGAAAAGGGTCTCTCCCGCGATGCCGTCACCGCCTCCGGCCGCGACGGCCGGGTGATGAAGGGCGATGTGCTCAAGGCGCTCAGCGAGCCGCCGAAGCAGGCCAAAGCGCCCAGCGCCCAGCGCGCGCCCGTCGCGGCAGAGGACGAGGCGCTCGAAGAGCGGGTCAAGATGACCCGCCTGCGCCAGACCATCGCCCGCCGCCTGAAGGAGGCGCAGAACACCGCCGCGATGCTGACCACCTATAACGAGGTGGACATGACCGGCGTCATGGAATTACGAAATGAATACAAGGATCTCTTCCTGAAAAAGCACGGCGTGAAGCTGGGCTTCATGTCCTTCTTCACCAAGGCCTGCTGCCACGCCCTCAAAGAGGTGCCCGACGTCAATGCCGAGATCGACGGCGACCACGTCGTCTACAAGAACTACGTCCATATGGGCATCGCCGTCGGCACCCCGAACGGCCTTGTCGTGCCCGTCGTGCGCAACGCCGACGACATGAGCTTTGCCACGATCGAAAAGACCATCGCAGAACTGGGTGTGAAGGCGCGGGACGGCAAGCTGTCCATGGCGGACATGCAAGGCGGGTCGTTCACGATCTCGAACGGCGGCGTCTACGGCTCGCTGATGAGCTCTCCCATCCTGAACCCGCCGCAGAGCGGTATTCTAGGGATGCATAAGATCCAGGAGCGCCCGATTGTGGTGAACGGAGAGATCGTCATCCGCCCGATGATGTATCTTGCGCTGAGCTACGACCACCGGATCGTGGACGGCAAAGGCGCGGTGACGTTCCTTGTGCGGGTGAAGGAAGCGCTGGAAGATCCGCGGCGGTTGTTGATGGATTTGTGATCGGGTCGGGTGGGCAGAGATGCTTGCCTGACAACTCTGCCTTTGGGAGCTTATTGATGGCTAGGATTAAGTGCTTTGGTACGTTTTGGAGGCGGGATCTTATTGAGTGGGGAGAAGAGGGTAGAAATTCGTTCGATATTTACGGATGGCGGCCTTCGTATAAGCATTGGCATAAAGTGTCAGATGAACACCACATTGAAGTGAATAGCCAAGTTGGTATTTATGCCCTGCATCAGAGCGATCGGACAATTGTCTACATCGGTCAAGCTGGTAGAGGAGAGCACTCAAGACTGGGAAACAGACTTTGGCAACATACCCGAAATGAAAACGCTGATCGCTGGACGCACTTTTCTTGGTTTGGTCTGAACGCTCCAAGCAAAGAAGCAGAAGAAGCAGAAGAAGCGAACGGCGCCGATCTGCCTGAAAAGACGATAGCTTTGAACGAGCTGGAAGCACTTCTGATTACTATGGTTGAGCCTAAACTGAACAAGCGCGGCGGCGATTGGGGCGACGCAACCCGATATCTTCAATATTCGTATATTGAGGATACTCGAAATGGTGAGATTTGGAATCAGAACAAGAAACACTTCAAGAAGCTGCTTAAGCGTTTAGACCTGTTAGAAAAGCGAATGGGAGAAACGGAAGTCTAATTTATTCCTTTCTAAAGCATGCGTAGGGTGGGGTTTCACCCCACCATGCCAAAACCGATGAACCGAACCGCAACGGCGGGCTGAAGCCCACCCTACCGCAGGACCCTCATGACCCTCTCCACCATCCTCGCCCTCTACGGTCTTCTCGTGGCCACCACGCTGGTTCTGCAGGCTACGGGGTATATGCAGAAGCTCGGGATGGGGTATCTGCTCTCCTCTCGGGATGAGCATCGGACGGTTGAGGGGATGACCGCCCGTCTGGACCGGGCGCTGAACAACTCGGTTGTGGGGATGGCGCTTTTTGCGCCTGCGGTTCTGCTGCTGATTATCCTCGACCGGGAGACCAGTCAGGCGCTTCTGGCGGCGCAGGTCTTTCTGGCGGCGCGGGTCGTTTACCTGCCCGCCTATGTCTTCGGGATCGTCGGGCTGCGCACCTTTGCCTGGAGCGCGGGGTTTGTTGCGACCGTGATCCTTTATCTTCTCGCCCTATGATCGCTGTCTTCCTCCTGTCGCTCTGGGCCGATTGGGCCGAGCCGCCTGCGATGGCGGCGGCCTCGGAGCAGGCGGATGCCATCCATGTGGACAAGTCCGAGCGCCGGATGGACCTGCTGCGGGGCGGCGAGGTGATCGAGACCTATCGCGTGGCCTTGGGCTTTACCCCCGAAGGCCACAAGAGGCAGGAGGGTGACGGGCGCACGCCGACAGGCACCTACGAGATCGACTGGCGCAATGCGCAATCCATCGCGCATCTGTCGCTCCATATCTCCTATCCCAACGAGGCGGATCGGGCCTGGGCGGCGGAGCGCGGCGTCGATCCGGGCGGGGATATCATGATCCACGGGGTCATGAACGGATACCGGATGCTGGGGCCGCTTTTGCGCTATGTCGATTGGACCTGGGGCTGCATCGCAGTGACTGACCGCGAGATGCGCGAGATCTGGTCCCTGGTGCCGGACGGCACGCCGATTGTGATCGAGGAATGAGATGACACCTGAACTGACCGTTCTCGCGCTCGCCGCCCTGCTGCAAGGCCTGCAATTCGTCCTGTATGCCGTGCCGGCCAATCGCGACCTTGGCCCGGGCTACACGATGTCGGCGCGCGACAGACCGCCGAGCCGGGAGATGTCGCCGGTGACGGGGCGGCTCGGTCGGGCGATGGCCAACCATTTCGAAGGGCTGATCCTCTTCACCATCGCGGTGATCGTCGTCACGCTGGGCGAGCAGTCGACCTGGTTCACCGCGGCTTGCGCGTGGATCTACCTGATCGCCCGCATCCTTTATATTCCCGCCTATGCCCGCGACATGCGGCCAGGGCGGTCCATTGTCTGGATGGTCGGGTTCACAGCGACCTTTCTCATGATCCTCGCAGCCCTTATCTAGGCTTTGAACGCCGCCCGAAGGAGACACCCCATGGCCAGTTACGACGTTATCATCATCGGCTCCGGTCCCGGGGGATATGTGGGCGCGATCCGCTGTGCGCAGCTGGGGCTGAAGACGGCCGTTGTCGAAGGGCGCGAGACGCTGGGCGGGACCTGCCTGAATATCGGGTGCATTCCGTCCAAGGCGCTGCTGCACTCGACCGAGCTTTTGCACGAGACGGAGCATAACTTCGAGAAGATGGGCCTCAAGGTCGCCTCGCCCAAGGTCGATTGGAAGCAGATGCAGGCCTACAAGGACGACGTGATCGGCCAGAATACGAAGGGGGTCGAGTTCCTCTTCAAGAAGAACAAGATCGACTGGCTCAAAGGGTGGGGATCGATCCCGGAGGCGGGCAAGGTGAAGGTCGGCGACGAGGTCCACGAGGCCAAGCATATCGTCGTTGCCTCGGGGTCCGAGCCGTCGGCGCTGCCTGGCGTCGAGGTGGACGAGAAGATTGTCGTGACCTCGGAAGGGGCGCTGGCACTGGGCAAGATCCCGAAGACGATGGTGGTGATCGGCGCGGGCGTGATCGGGCTTGAGCTGGGGTCGGTCTATGCGCGCCTCGGGACCAAGGTGACGGTCGTCGAATACATGGAGACGATCACCCCCGGCATGGATGCCGAGGTGCAGCGGCAGTTCCAGAAGATCCTCAAGAAGCAGGGCCTGGAGTTCATCCTTGGAGCCGCCGTCGAGGGTGTGGAGACGACCAAGACGAAGGCCAAGGTCAGCTACAAGCTCAAGAAGGACGACAGCGAGGCGAGCCTCGATGCGGATATCGTTCTCGTCTCGACGGGGCGCAAGCCCTATACCGACGGGCTCGGCCTCGACGCGCTCGGCGTCAAGGTCAGCGACCGCGGCCAGATCGAGGTCGACGGCCACTACCGGACGAATATCGACGGCATCTATGCGATCGGCGACTGCATCGCCGGGCCGATGTTGGCCCACAAGGCCGAGGACGAGGGCATGGCCGTCGCCGAGGGCATTGCCGGCCAGCATCCGCATGTGAATTACGATGTGATCCCGGGGGTCATCTATACCCATCCGGAGGTTGCCAGCGTGGGCAAGACCGAGGCCGAGCTAAAAGAGGCGGGGCACGCCTATCGCAAGGGCAGCTTCCAGTTCATGGGTAACGGGCGGGCGCGGGCCAATTTCGCCGCCGACGGCTTCGTGAAGATCCTCGCCGACAAGGAAACCGACCGGATCCTGGGCGCGCATATCATCGGGCCGATGGCGGGCGATCTGATCCACGAGATCTGCGTCGCGATGGAGTTCGGCGCGGCGGCGGAGGATCTGGCGCGGACCTGCCATGCCCATCCGACCTATTCCGAAGCGGTCCGCGAGGCGGCTTTGGCGGCCAGCGGCATGGGGGCGATCCACGCCTAGATTGGCGTCAGGCGCGCCTGCGCGTCAGCACCGTCCAGACGCGCAGATCGGCAATGACCTTGGCCGTCGCGGCCAAGGCCAGCCCGCAAAGCGCGATCTTGGACACCGTGCCCATCGTGCCCTCGATCAGCAGGGCATGAATGACGCTGCCCGCCACGATCACCACCGCCAGCCCGGTATGCAGCACCCGCCAGAGGGGCAGGCGGATCCGGCGCTTTTTGCGCAGCACCGCAAGGAGCGCGGCGGCAAAGACGGCCCACATCGCGATCACGCCCCAGACCGAGAACGGCGTGGGCGAGACGAAAAGAAGCGCATCGACCACATCCGGCGGGCTCGTGATCCAAAGCGCGCCGACATGCACGATCACCGCCCCCAAAAGGCCCGCTCCGATCAGGCCGTGAAGCCTGCGCCCGCGCGGGATCGGCAAACCGGGCAAATAGCCCCCGGCCAGCAGCGGCTGGATCAGAAGAAGCGCCAGCGCGACCACACCGGCAAGACCCGCCGCGATATAGACCGGATCGCGCCAGGCGAGCAGCGGGCTCGTGGCCGCAACGGTGATCGGGATCGCGACGGCGCCCGCAAGGGCAAGCCAGATCAAAGCCGCGCGGACCCCTCCCATGCCGGTCAGGCCGGTTGCAGCACGAAATGCGCCTCGAGGCTGGTCTGCTCCGCGCTTGGCATGACCGGGCGCAAAAAGACCGTCTCGAAGTCGGGATCGTCATAGGCCAGGTGCCCGTGCGGCTGGCCGAAGGCGGGCACGATCTGCGGCATCTCAAGCCGGAAGACGCCGGCCTCGTCGGTCAGCGTCGCGCCGTGGCTCTGCGGATCGCGCTCATGCCCTTCGGTCGTATGCGCCCAGATCTGGATGCGCTGGCCCGCAAGCGGCGCGCCGTCGCCCGCCCCGCGCACCGTGCCGGACATCCAGAAGCCGCCGCCGCCGATCCGCTCCACGATAGGCGCGCCGGGACGGTAATTGTTGGCGCCGCCCCGCATCGTCTGGGTCGGCGCGAGCCCCTGCGCCCGGGCGGGCACAAGCAGGCCGGAGGCGCCCGTGATCAAGGCGGCGCCGGCACCGGCGGCAAGAAGTCTGCGGCGGGTCGGAGCGGTGGGGGACATGTCAATCTCTCCTCTGAGCGTCAGGTGGGGAACTGCACGGGGGCGGGCAAACGTCAACTTCGAACATCTTCGCTTGACCCGAAAATAGGGCCCCCACACCTCAAGAAAAACCGCGCCAACAGCTTTGTGAAGACACGTGGCCGCCACCCCGCCCCCCCTATTCGGGTGGCCTCGCGGATCTTGACGCCACGAGCGTCAGACGAAACAAATGAAAGCGGATACTTAAGGGTTTTGGATGCGACTTGCCGGGGGACTGAACGTGGCCGATACCGACAGCGACGAGGCGACGCGCCCGCCGCCGCCAGACGCGGCGATCCAGACCGAAAGCCGCACCGAAGCGCCCGAGCAACCGGCGAACACCCTGCGTTTCGACACGCCCCAAGATCTTTACGCGGCCATGCCGCAACTGGCCGAGCTGACGCAACATCGCCCGCGCGAGGGCGAGGAGATGGGGGCGTTCCTCTATCGCCTGCGCTCTTCCACGACGCCCGAGGAAGCGGTGACATTCACCGCTTTTGCCGCGCAGCCTCGGGTTGCGATCTGGTGGGCGCATGACTGCCTGAGGGTGATGGCCGACAGCATGGATGCCGAAGACCTCGCCCTGATGGAGCGGATCGCCCAATGGATCACCACGCCGACCCAGGCGCTGCGCCATGCGATCATGCGCGACGCGCTCTGGGCGCCGCGCCGGTCGCCGGTGATCCTGCTCGCGCTCGCCGCCGGATGGTCGGGCGGGCCGGTCGCGCCGAACGATCCCGCGCCGGTCGCCCCCTACCGCGCGCCGCGCGCCATCAACTCGGCGGTCCTGTCGGGGCTCGCGCAGGCCAGCCTCACCCGGCGCTCGATCCTGCTCGCCCGGTTCATCGACATGGCGGAATCGGTGCTGAGGGTCTATTGACGCCGCGCTGACTTCACGCGACCACGGACCGATCATGACGCTGACCCTTCAGATCGAGAATTTCGACCGTCTGGACGATGGTGGGCCGACGCAGATCACCGTCGATCGCGCGGGTCTGACCGTGGGGCGCAGCGGCACATCCGACTGGACGCTGCCCGATCCGGCCCGCCATGTCTCGAGCCGTCATTTCACGGTCGACTATCGTGACGGCGGCTATTGGCTTAGCGATACCTCGACCAACGGCACCTTCCTGATCGGCCAGCCCTACCGGCTCGATGGTCCGCATCTTTTGACCAGCGGCGAGCGCTTTCAGGTCGGGCACTATATCATCGCCGTCACCCTGGGCAGTGCCCCGGCCGCCGCGCCGCCTCCGCAGGCCGCGCCGATGGGCGATCCTGATCCCTGGTCGCTGGGCCCAGCCGTGCACGAGCCGATCAATCCCAGCCCGGCGCCCGATCCGCGCCAGTTCGAGGATTTCGCGGACGAGTTCATCGCGACACCCGGTTTCACCCCGGCCCCCGCGCCTGCCCCGGCGCCCCCCGCGCCAGCGCCTGCCCCCTCGGCCAGCCCCTTCGGCGCGCCGCCCGCCGCCTCGGACAGCCCGTTCGGCGCGGGCGGTCCAGCCGCCTCGCCCGCCCCCATCCCGGGACCGCCTGCCACCCCCGCCGCCCAGCCTCCAGCCGCCCAGCCCTCAGCATCCCAACCCGCAGCCGCCCCGTCCGGCGCCGTTCTCGCCGCCTTTCGCGAGGGCGCAGGCCTGCCCCCCGCCCCGGTCGGCCTAGACGAGGCCCAGATGGCGCGCGAGCTGGGCCGCACCATGCGGATCCTCACCGAAGAGCTGATGACGCTCCTGCGCGACCGTGCCTCGGCCAAGCAATTCACCCGCGCAGGCGACCGCACGATGATGGGGGCCACGGCGAACAACCCGCTCAAGTTCATGCCCTCCGCCGAACAGGCGCTCGAGGTGATGCTCTTTGAGCCGCGCGACGGCTTTCTGCGCTGCGCTGACAGTACCGAGACGGCACTGAGGGACGTGCGCCTGCACCAGTCGGCCGTCTTCGCCGCCATCCAGCCCGCTTTGGCGCGGCTGCTCGACGATCTGGCGCCTGAGGCGATCGAGGAACGGGCCGGCAGCGGTCTTCTGGGCGCAGGCCGCAAGGGCAAGGCCTGGGACACCTACGTCCAGCGCTGGGATGCCAAGGTGACGGCCCATGAAAACGGCATGCTCGACGTCTTTCTCGCCTATTTTGCGGAAAGCTATGCCCGCGCCATCGCGGGCGCCAAAGACACGCCCGGCAGTTGACGCGACCGGCCAAAGCCCGCACGGTCCGCGCATGTTTGAAATGACGATGGCCTATTGATGCAGCTTGATTTTCTGACCGAACCCGTCACGCCCGACGCACCTTGCGGCCCCGATCTGGAGGCGACCGATCACGACGGGTTTCTCGACTACTATTTCGAAGCAGAAGCGCGCATGCCGGAGCGGTATTTCACTCCCGGGATCCGGGACGGGAAAGGCGAAGGCAGCACGGATGTGCTGTTCGACCCGTCTTCGGTGGATCTGAAGGCCGAGAAGGCCGCCATTCTGGGACTGCTCAAGGAAAGCCGCGATCTGCGGCTGTTGTCGCTTCTGGCGCGCTTTTCGGTTCTCGCAGGGGATCTGGCGGGCTTTGCCGAGGCGCTGACCGGAATGGCCGACCTGATCGAGGCCTTCCCGCGCGAGGCCCATCCCTCGACCGAGGACGGCCCGTCGGACCGGCGCAGCACGCTGGAGGATCTGGCGGGGATCGTGACCGTGGTCATGCCGCTGCAATATGCGGATCTGGCGCCTCCCTCTCAGGCCACGTTGCGGCGGTATATGGTCGGGAATGCGGAATTGACGCCGCGCGAGGGCGAGGACGAGTTGTCGACCTCGGATGTGCTTTCGGCATTGGGGGATCCCGGCGCGGCAAGCCGGGTCGAGACCGTGCATGGGCACCTCGTCGCGGCGCGCAATGCGCTGGCGCGGATCCGGTCGGCCTGTCTGGGCGACGAAACCCAACCCTTCAACGTGACGCTGGATCCCACGACAGACACGCTCGAACGGATGCTGACGGTGATCCAGCAGGCCCGCAGCGATCTGACCTCCGAGGCGCCCGCCGCTCCGCCAAAACCGGCGCCGGAGGCCGAAACGCCCGCGCCGGGTGGCGCAGAGGACGCCCCCGAGCCCTCCGGCGACGCTCCGGCAGAGGCGCCCGCCCCGAAACCGGCCCCGTCCTCCGCAGGCAGCGTGGGCATCGACGATCAGGCCGCGGCCAAGGCGACGCTCGAGGCGGTCGAACGCTATTTCGCGGCCCATGACCCAGCCTCGGCGGCCTTGCTTCTGGTTACGCAGGCCCGGCTGCTGATCGGCAAGCCGCTGGTCGAGGCGCTCGACACGCTTTTGCCGGACAAGGCGGGGCGCGCGATCATCGATTTCGGGCCGCAGACCGGCTTTGCCCTGCCCATGGACCGACTGCGGATGTTGTCGGGGGCGGGGCCTTCTCAGACCCAGACCGAAGATGCGCCTCCGGCGCCGCCCACGATCGAGCGGCGGGCGGATCTCGCGATGCATCTGAGGGGGGTCGAGGACTTCTTCCGGCAGACCCAGCCCGCCAGCCCGATTCCCATGTTGCTGACCCGGGCGCGCACCTATTTGGACAAGGATTTTCAATCACTTCTGTCCGAATTGTTGCCAAAAGAACCACAAGCCGAATGACACTCCCCCCGAACGGGTGGGACCGCTCCCCCCGAAGGGGTGGGGGTTTCCACCATTGATCGAAAAAAGGGGGACTGACACGTTGACTTGGCCTGCCCCAACCGATTTTATCTGCCCAAGATCAGGAGATTTGATTTAATGGCTTCCGATAAAAGTACAGATTTCATCAAGCGCAATCGCCCGCCTCGTGTGAACATCGCCTACGAGGATCCCTACGACAGCGAAAAGATGGTCGAGCTGCCTTTCACGATGGGCGTGATGTCGGATCTGTCGGGCAACAACTCTCCCGTCGAAAAGCCCGCCTTCGAAGAGCGCGAGTTCACCGACGTGACCTCCGCCTCGCTCGACAGCTACATGGAAAGCGTCGCGCCCGGCGTGACCTTCAATGTCGAAGACAAGCTGAACCCCGACAGCGGCAACAAGCTGGGCGTCGATCTGCAATTTCGGTCGATGGATGATTTCAGCCCCGCCGAAGTGGCCCGCCAGGTCCCCGCGCTCAACAAGCTGCTGGAGGCGCGCGAGCATCTCGCCAACCTGCAACGCTACATGAGCTCCAAGCCCAAGGCGCAGGATCAGATCCATCAACTGCTCAACGATCCCGAACTGATGAAGGTTCTGGCCGAACGCAGCAAGCAGGCAGCTAGTGACGACGAGGCCGAAGACAACTAAGACGGTTCCAAGCGCATATTAGACGTTATGGACCGGAAGGGTATCTGACGATGGCAAACGAAGCACAGACGCAAGAGTCTCAGGTCTCCGAAGGCCTCAACGAGCTTGAAGAGTTTTCGGACATCCTCAAGCAGAACATCAAGCCGCGCACCGATGTGGCCGCCAAGGAAGTCGACAACGCCGTCGTCGCGTTGGTGCGTGAGGCGCTGGACGATCAGACCGTCATTGCCGAGGACGTGCTCGACACGATCAACGCGATGATCGCCAAGCTGGACGAGAAGCTGTCGGCGCAGGTCAACGAGATCATCCACCACGAGGATTTCCAGACCATCGAGTCGAGCTGGCGCGGGCTGGCCTACACGGTCAACAACGCCGAAACCGATGCGACGCTCCGCGTGAAGGTGATGAACGCCTCCAAGTCCGAGCTGGCCAAGGAACTGCGCCGCTATCCCGGCGCCAAGTGGGACAAGAGCCCGCTGCACACCAAGATCTACGAAAAGGAATTCGGCACGCTCGGCGGCAAGCCCTTCGGCGCGCTGATCGGCGACTATTACTTCAGCCAGTCGACCGCCGATGTCTCGCTCCTGCGCTCGATCGGGCAGGTCGCCGCTGCGGCCCATGCGCCCTTCATCTCGGCCGCCGCGCCCGAACTTCTGGGCCTCGACAGCTGGAACGAGATCTCGACCCCGCCGGATCTGTCCGAGATTTTCGACACGCCCGACTATGCCGCCTGGAACTCCCTGCGCGACAGCGAGAACAGCCGCTATCTGGCGCTCGTCATGCCCCGCGCCCTCTCGCGCGAGCCGTACGGGCAGAACTCCACCTCGGTCGTCGAGGAATTCGCCTTCGAGGAGGATACCGACGGGCGCGAGGGCAACCAGTATGCCTGGATGAACGCCGCCCATGCGATGGCCGCCAATATCAACCGCGCCCACAAAGAACATGGCTGGACGGTTCAGATCCGCGGCGTGACCTCGGGCGGTGAAGTGACCAATCTGCCCTCCCACACCTTCGATGTGGGCGACGGATCCAAAGAACTGAAATGCCCCACCGAAGTGTCGATCACCGACCGGCGCGAGGGCGAGCTTTCCAAGGCGGGCCTGATCGGCCTGATCCACCGGAAGCATACGGACAAGGCAGCCTTCATCGGGGCGCAGACGCTTTATCGCCCGAAAAAGTATGTCGACGAGCTGGCAACCGCCTCCGACAACATGTCGTCGAGGCTGCCCTACATCTTCGCCGTGTCGCGATTCAGCCATTACCTCAAATGTATGGTTCGCGACAAAATCGGTCAGAGTCCGGATCGGGTCCAACTGGAAAAACAGCTCCAGACCTGGATCAATACCTACGTCTCTGCCAATCCCGAAAGCGCAAGCGAGAAGGAAAAGGCGAAGAAGCCCTTGGCCGGCGCAAAGGTCGAGGTCATCGAAGACGAGGAGAACCCCGGTTATTATACCGGTAAGTTTTTCCTCAAGCCGCACTTCCAATTGGAAGGAATGGATATCGGAATGAGCTTGGTGTCCAAGCTTCCCGGGGGAAAGTGATCAAGTCATTAAGTTCCGATGAAATCAAACCTAAACTTCATTACCAAGGAGACAGGCTATGGCCGTCGACATCTTTCTTGAACTCTCGAACAACATCAAAGGCGAATCTCAGGATGCGACCTATAAGGACTGCATCGACGTTCTCGCATGGAACGCCGGGATGACCAACTCCGGCACCACCCACATGGGTGGCGGCGCCGGTAGCGGCAAGGTTAACGTGTCCGACCTGTCGCTGACCAAGTATGTCGATCTCGCATCGACGGATCTGCGTCGCAAGTGCTGCGACGGCACCCACATCGAGCGCGCCAAGCTCGTCGTGCGCAAGTCCGGTGGCGATGCTCCGGTCGAGTACGAAATCTGGCGCTTCGAAGCTCTGATGACGTCGTCCTACCAGACGGGTGGCTCCAAGGACGGTCTTGACCGTATCCAGGAAAACCTGACGCTGAACTTCCGCCGCTTCCACACGACCTACACCATCCAGGACGAGAACGGCGTTGCCGGTGCATCGCAGTCCTATGGTTGGGATATCGCCGAGAACCAGGAATGGGCACCCGGCTGGTCCTAAAATCGGTCTGACCGGAGACCTCTCCGGTCGGTCCTGATCCTTCGACACTCCGGAGGTATCAATAGAGGGAGGGTCGGCATCACTGCTGACCCTCTTTTCATTTGCACGTCGTCTTTGACTTGAAGCCTTTTCAATTATCGGCCTTTTCTTGATCCATGGCAAAACGTCTTCCGTCCGAAAGAACCATGCCACCCAAGGGCGATCGCCCGGGCGACAAGCGGCAGATGTCGCTGATGCAGGTGTTTCGGACCGCCCATGCCGCCGGTGACGCACGTAAGCGGGACGCCAACCTCAAGGACGGGGAGCGCGATCTGACGGTTCGCTCGCGCGAGCGGCGACACGGGACCGATGAACGGACCCTGCGCAACGAGCTGGGCCTCGATCTGGCCAATCTGATGAACACGGTGCGGCTGGATGCGATGCTTGATCTGGACGACTGGAGCTATGTGCGCCGGTCGGTGGTGAATTACGGGTTCGAGGATCTGAGTTCACTGTCAAGTTCCTCGATGACGACGGCCGCGATCAAGCAGGCGATCCACAAGACGATCGTCACCTACGAGCCGCGCCTGATCGCGCAGACCATCGAAATCACGGTCGCCGAGGATGATGGAAACGATCCCGATCAGCGCCTTCGGTTCAACATCTCCGCCGATCTTGTCGGGGATCCGGTGGATATCCCGCTCGATTTCATCGCCGAAGTGGATATCGGCGCGGGCAAGATGCAGATGAAGCGGATCCGGGGATGAAAAAGGCCTTCCGCGACGCCTATGAGCGCGAGCTGGCGCTGCTCTACGAACGCTCGGCCGAGTTTGCGGCGGAATATCCTGGCCTCGCGGACCGCCTGGGCGGGCTACTCAAGGAAAACCTCGATCCCGCCATCGCCGGATTGCTGGAAGGCACGGCGTTTCTCGCGGCCCGCGTCCAGCTCAAGATGGACGAGGAGTTTCGCACCTTCACCCGCGAATATCTCGACCAGATCTTTCCCGACGCCATCGATCCGACCCCGTCGGTGATGATGGTCCGCGGCAATCCCCCGCTCGATGACAGCGACATCGCCAAGGGGGTCCGGTTCGAGGCGGGCAGCTATCTCGATGCGCGGTTCGTCGATGCCGATCAGCGGGTGTCGTGCCGCTTTTCGCTCTGCGCGCCGCTCACGCTCTGGCCGCTCGAGCTGCCCAAGGCGAGCTATCACGACAGCGTCGGCCGCCTCGCCGCCCTTGGCCTCGAACCGGCCGAGGGCACCAAGGCGGGCCTTCAGATCACGCTGGCCCATGCCATGCAAAGCAGCCCAATCGCCGAGGTCGAGATCGACACCCTGCCGATCCACTTCCTGGCCGACCCCTCCGAGGCGATCGCGCTTTACGAGCAGATCCATTGCGATCTCGAACGCGTTTCTGTCCGCTGGACCGACAAGAACGGCGACGCGGTCTTCGCCCGCATCCCGCCCGCGCAGATCGAACAGATCGGCTTTGACGCCGATCACCGCCTCTTCCCCCGCCGCTCGGGCCATTTCCATGGATTCTCCTTGCTGCGCGAAGCCTTCGCCTTCCCGCGCGCCTTCATGGGAATGCGGATCACCGGCCTAAGACGGATCCTGCCCCGCACCCTGGGCAGCGAGGTCCAGATCATCTTCGAATTCGGCTCCGCCAACCCCACGCTCGCCGCCCGCCTCAAACCGGAGGATCTGTCGCTGCACACCGTCCCGGCGGTCAACCTCTTCGAAGAGCAATCCGCCTCCGTCCGGCTCGACGACAAACGGCACGAATATGTCGTCACCCCCGACAGCAGCCCCGTCACCCATTACGAAATTCACCGGATCACCGACGTCTGGGCCCATTACCAGGGCGTCAAGACCAAGGTGCGCGTCCACCCCCTTTACGGCCTGCCCGAAGGCGATCTGAACCCGCGCCAGGCACTCTATTACACCGCGCGCACCAAACAGCGCCGCCTGACCGAACACGAGAAACGTTTCGGCCAGCGCCACCGCTACCGCGGCACCGAAACCTTCATCTCGATCTACGAACCGCCGGACCTGCCCGAGGACAAGCGCGCCCAGCGCCTTCAGGTCACGACGCTCGCCTCCAACCGCCACCTGCCCGATCACCTGCCGCTGGCAGGATCCGATCAGGACTTCTTCATGACCGAGGATCTGGCCGTCAGCCTCTCCTGCGTCGCCGGCCCCTCGAAACCGCGCGAGGCGATGGTCGAAATCGAAACCGCCGCCCCCCACCGCACCCGGCAGGGCGATGTCTACTGGCGACTGATGTCCTATCTGTCGCTCTCGGAATACGGGCTCGATCATCGCGGCAACCGCAAGGGCGCCTCGGCCCTGCGCGAGATGCTTGCGCTCTTCGCCGATCTGTCGGACGCCGTCAGCGAAACCCAGCTCACAGGCATCCGGGCCGTCAAGACGCGGCCCATCGTCCGCTCGATCAAACGCGGCGAAGGCTATCATCCCGCGCGCGGCCTCGAGATCCGGATCACCTTCGACGAAACCGCCTTCGAAGGCTCGGGCGTCCTCCTGCTCGGCGCTGTCCTCGACCGCTTCATGGCCGAACATGCCGCGATCAATTCATTCACGCAGACGGTCATCGCCTCCGAACAGCGCGGCGATATCCACACCTTCGCGCCGCGCACCGGCACCGGGCCGCTCCTGTGACCGACGCCGGGCCATTGGGATATCTGGCAACGCTGCGCCGCCTTGAACGAGGCGCGACCGGCAAGCCTCCCATCGGGCGCAACCGCACCCTGAACGAGGCGGTCGTGCGCGTCGGGCAGGATCCGTTCCTCGCCTTTCCGGCCTCGGATATCTCGGCGATCGACACCGCAAGCGACAAGGCCCGCCTGCGCCTGCGCCTTCTGGGTCTGTTCGGCCCCCAAGGCCCCCTGCCTCTGACCACGACCGAAGACATCCTGCGCTGGTTCGATCAGGGCGATACGGCCTTCGTCCATTTCACCGACATCTTTGCCACCCGCTTTCAGGAGCTCTTTTTCCGCGCCTGGTCGGACGCCCATGCGATCAGCCAGTTCGATCATCCCGAACAGGACCGCTTTCAGGATTACGTCGCCGCCATCGCGGGCACCGGCACGCCCGCCTTCCAGGGCCGCAGCCCGCTGCCCGATACGCTCAAACTGCCAGTCGTCCCGCTTGCCGGGCACCGCGTCAAAAGCCCCGTGCGCCTGCGCCAGATGATCGGGCACCTCTTCGACGTCGCCTCCATCCAAGTGGACGAGCATCTCCTGGGCTGGATGGAGTTCGAACCCGACAGCTATTCCCGCCTCGGCCAGCAAGGCGCCACGCTGGGCCGCGATTGCATCGTCGGCAGCCGCATCCCGTCGGTCTCTGAAACCATCGGGCTGCGGTTTCATTTCGACACGCTGGCCCAGTATCGACGCTTCCTGCCGGGCGGCCCCGATCACGACGTGCTGTGCGATCTGATCTTCTGGTATCTGGGCAAGCGGTTCGACATCCGCGTCACGCTCGGCCTGCTCGCCTCCGAAGTGGCGCCCGCGCAACTCGGCGTCTCTGCCGATCTGGGCTGGATGGCCTGCATTGCACCGGCCGAGCCAAAAGGCGACAACGACTACGTGGAGGCGACGACCTTCCTGCTCGACCCGGAAACATTGCCGGTTGCAGCTTGATTTTATCGACCCGAGGGGACTGAACCCGTGACGACTGACATTTCCATCGAAACCTATGCCGGCAAGATGAACCGGGCTGGATATGACGCGTTCCTCAAGGCGATGCGCCACGCCCGATCCGAGGGCAATCGCAATGTGGGCCTGCCGCATTTCCTCTTCCATGCCGTGTCGGACAAGGACAGCGATCTGTCCGTCACCCTGCGCGAGCTCAAGATCGACCGCGCCGCCGTCCTGCGCGATCTGGATGCCGCCGTCGCCGCCCTTGGCAAGAACGTCACCGAAACGCCTGGCATCTCCGAAAATCTCGCCGACGCGCTGAACCATGCCTGGACCTATGCGACGCTCTTCTTTTCCGAAGTGCAGATCCGCACCGGGCACGTTCTGGTGGCCTTGCTGAACGATCCCAATCTCAAACGCGCGCTGAAAACCGTGTCGGCCTCGCTCGCCGATATCTCGGTCGACCGGCTGGGCAAGGAAAGTCGCACGCTCTGGCGTGACAGCCACGAGGACGAAATGCGCCCGATGGACGGCTCGGGTCTCACCTCCGGGGCGGCCGCTTCGGGGGGTGAGGCGCGCGGCGGAGATACCGCGCTCGCCCGCTTCTCGGTCGATATGACCGCCGATGCCGAAAGCGGCAAGATGGACCGCGTCGTGGGCCGCGACGAAGAGATCCGGCAGCTCATCGACGTTCTGCTGCGCCGCCGCCAGAACAACCCGATCCTCACCGGCGAGGCGGGCGTCGGCAAGACCGCCGTCGTCGAAGGGTTCGCCCAACGCCTCGCCTCTGGCGATGTGCCGCCCAAGCTGGTCGGCACGCGGCTGCACATGCTCGATATCCAGTCGATGCAGGCCGGTGCCTCGATGAAGGGCGAATTCGAGCAGCGGCTGAAATCCCTCATCGACGAAGTGCAGGCCTCGCCGACGCCGATCATCCTCTTCATCGACGAGGCGCATACACTGGTCGGCGCGGGCGGCGCGCAAGGGACCGGCGATGCCGCCAACCTGCTGAAACCGGCGCTGGCCCGCGGCACCTTGCGCACCATCGGTGCCACGACCTGGGCCGAGTATCGCAACTACTTCGAAAAAGACCCCGCCCTCACCCGGCGCTTTCAGCCCATCAGCGTGGACGAGCCCAGCCCCGAGCGCTGCGCCTATATGCTGCGCGGCGTTCTGGGGCCGATGCAGGACCATCACGGGGTGCGCATTTCGGACGAGGCCATCGTCGCGGCCGTGAACCTCTCGGCGCGCTACATCCCGGCCCGTCAACTCCCCGACAAGGCGGTCTCGCTGCTCGATACCGCCTGCGCCCGCGTCGCCGTCAGCCAGGCCTCGGTGCCCGCGCGGATCGCCGACCTCAAAGAGGCGATCGCGGCGCTCGAAACCGAGATCGACGGAAAGACCTCCCAGCGCGATCTGGGAGAGGCGAACGAGGAACGCCGCGAAGAGGCCGAGGTCGAACTGACCGAGCGCCGCGCCGAGCTTGAGACGGCGCAGACGCTTTACGATGGCGAGAAGGAAGTCGTGGACCAGATCCTCGCGCTCCGGGCCAGCCTCTCGGAGCAGAAAGAGGAGACATCTGAAGAGACGGTTAACACATCAGCCGAGACTTATATGTCCGGCGAAAGCGAGGCCGATCCATTAGCCGCGACTTATGCATCCGGTGAAAACGAGGGGTCTAAGGCCGCCGATGCGCCTGAAACCGCCCAGACTGCCACAATTGCCTCCGACGGCAGTCCGACCGGATGCCGCCCGGATGCCGACATCCGAAAAGAGCTGTTCGAGCATATGGAAAAGCTCGAAGCGACGAGCCCCGACGACCGCATGGTCTACGCCCATGTCGACGAACAAGCCGTCGCCTCGGTCATCTCCGACTGGACCGGAATCCCCGCCGGACGCATGGTCGCGGACGAGCTTCAGGCCGTCCTGACGCTGGCCGACCGCTTGCGGGAACGGGTCATCGGGCAGGACCATGGCCTTGAAATGATTGCCAAAAGGATCGAAACCAGCCGCGCGGGTCTGGCCAATCCGCAAAAGCCGATCGGCGTCTTCATGCTCTGCGGCCCCTCCGGCGTCGGCAAGACCGAAACGGCTCTGGCGCTGGCCGAAAGCCTCTATGGCGGCGAGCAGAACATCATCACGATCAACATGTCCGAATTCCAGGAAGCCCATTCCGTCTCCCTCCTCAAAGGAGCACCCCCCGGATATGTCGGATACGGAGAAGGCGGGCGCCTCACCGAAGCCGTCCGGCGCAAGCCCTACTCCGTTGTTTTACTTGATGAAATCGAGAAGGCGCATCCCGATATTCACGAGCTTTTCTTCCAGGTTTTCGACAAGGGTCTTATGGAAGACGGCAATGGACGGGCCATCGATTTCAAGAACACGCTGATCCTTCTGACCTCGAATGTGGGAACCGATGTTATCATGGAAATGGCCGAAAACGGAGAGACAACCCCAGATCAGCAAGAGGTCGAAACAGCGCTTCGCCCCTTCCTGACCGAGGTCTTCCCACCTGCACTTTTGGGCCGGATTGTGACGATCCCTTACTATCCCCTTGGCAGCGAAGTCCTTGGCGGCATTGCAAAACTCAAGCTCGGCTCCGTCACCCGCCGCCTACGAGACGCCCATGGCGCGACGCTCGATTTCGACGAGGCCGTCATCGATCATATCGTCGATCAATGCCGCGATCCCGACAGCGGCGGACGGATGATCGACAACATCATCACCAACTCGATCCTGCCAGAACTGTCGCGTCAGGTTCTAAACCGGATGGTCACGGGAGAGAAAATCAAGCACGTAAAAATCACGAAGGAAGATGCAGGCTTTGGGTATCAGTTTGAATAGATAGGACATTCTTCCAAAGAAAGAGCGTCTTAGATACCGCCATGGATCAAGTCATGCCTTCGACGATTTCATCGATAATCTCGATAAAGGCCCGATCGGCAGCTGTGAGTCTGGCCGATGCGGTAACGGACGGCTGGGCGGACATGCTGCCTTTACCGCCCATCTTTCGATCCGCCCATCTTTTCAGATCAGCAATCGTATAGCCTTTCAAAAATGGGTTGGCATTCACCACCCCCGCCCCCATCACCGCCAGAACCGTCGCGTTGTCAGAAGACTTGAGGGCACGGCTTGCCCCTTTTGGACCCAGGAAATGTGCGAGATATAGGCGCCCTGCCGTGATCTGGTGGCCTTGGGATCGCAGATACCTTTCATTCTCTCGGGCGAGGTTCGTCACCATCTCGCGCGAGAGGGACGGATCGGTGCGCAGGGCAAGAAGATCGGCCCGCGTCATCGCACCGACTAGTTCGGGCCGGTAGGTGCGCATCATCCGCAGCCACGTGCTTTCGATGAACTGCCCAAGCCCGGTCGCTGTCGAGAGCGGGTTCTTCGCGGTCGCGACACCGGCGCTTTCCACCCGGATAATCTGGTCGGTCAGCGCGTCGACCGCCGCAGAGACCGTCACGCCCTGAAACGTGAGGGGGTCGACTGGCCGCCCGCCCTGACGCAGCTCGAAATGAAGGTGCGGACCCGTCGACCGACCGGTGGTGCCGACATAGCCGATCAGATCGCCCGCCTTGACCGCGGTCCCCGGTGCGATCCCTTCCGCGAAGCTGTTGAGATGTGCATATCGGGTCTCAACGCCGCCAACATGAGAGAGGATAACGAGGTTGCCGTAACCGCCTCCGACACCGGCGCTTTTGACCGTGCCGGGCAAGGCGGCTCGGACAGGCGTTCCGATCGGGGCTGCCCAATCCACGCCATTGTGGTTCCTGACCTGTCGAAGGATCGGGTGTTTACGCGGCCCGAAACGAGAGGTCATCGTGCCCGAAACCGGCGTGATCAGCCCACCGGAAACCGCCCCTCCTCCTCTGGCAGCCTCGCGGCCGGCGCAATGAAACCCGCTTTCGGACCCGGCGACGATGTAGCAGCTCTTGGTGCCCGACGGACCGTCGATGCCAGCAAAGAGGACCTGTCCGGGCCCTTCATTCGCCTCGGGCGCATAAAGAAACGTCATGCGATCCCCGACATTCGCAAAGCCATCGAGGTCATGGGCGCGGGCAAAGACGGCAATCGTCTCGCCGACTAGAGTTGTCGGCACTCCGTTGCGCATGGCAGCGCTGTAAAATGCGTCAAGCAGACGGATCTTGGTATCGGCGGGAGCGGTCGCAACGCCAAAGGGTTCGATGCGTGTCAGATCCTCTTGGATCCACGGATCGGAGGCCTGCAACACCTGTCCGTTTCTAAGACGCGCAACGCTGCCAACATAGGAGCCCGAGGTATAGAGCGACATCTGAAGCGGCGCGCGCGGAGTGGTCCGGGGATCATAGCGAACGGCGACGATGGATCCGATCGCCAGCTCTTCGAGGCCAGGTAGATGGTCGCCGGAGCGGGTTTGCATCTCTTCCGACATCTGCGCGCTAAATCCGTTCGACGCCAGGAGATCCTCGAGCGATTGCGGAATGCGCACCCTTAGCATGAGGTCGTCGTGGAGCTTTTCGCGCCTGCGATCGGGACGCAGGAGGGTCGTGCTGGTGGTGTCCCTGATCCGCGTTCTGGTGAATGTTGTATTGCCCTGACCGCTCTGGAGGCTGGCACCCCATGTCGATCCAAACTCACCCAGATCGTCATCGCGCAAGACAGCCGTAGAGGCAGAGGCGGCCTGAGGAGCGGGCTGGCCAGTGAAGAAGGCAAAATCCTCACGGCTGGAGGGCAACGTGGTCATGAGCTGCTGCTGGGTGACGATCAGATCGTCGCTGACCAGCCGAAGCCGGTCCGGACGGGGCGCGCCGACCCGGTCAATCGGAAGATTGTTCGGTCCAGGCAGGGTGCGGCCCTCTGTTTGACCGTCGGACGGGATGATCAGGACCAGGGGATCGCCGGGGATGTCGACAAAGGCATTGATGCTGCGGGCCGTCGGAGCGATGTCGAGATCATCCTCATCAAGTTCGACCTGCACAAGCGTCTCTGTCGGAATATCAGTCTCTGCGATATCAGCTGGGCCGTCTTGGGCAGGCGCAAGCGATATCCAAAGGCCGAAACCCAAAAGAAGGAGTGCGAGACCGGCCCCTGCCCCGAGCAGGGCAACACGCCGTTGTCGCCGTTTCGTTGACCTTTCGCGACTTGCTTTGAACCGGGGATCGACCTCCATCACGGCGGGCTAGCGGACGACCCCGATCAGGCCGGTCTGCCGATTGATACGACGCTCGCTTGGCTGCTGTTGCGCAGGTTGCGGCGTCGCCGCCGGAGCCGCTTGCTGCACGGGGGCAGCTTGCCGAGTCTGGGTCACGCGGCGCGCAGGCGCCTGCTGGGCAGCGGGGCGAGAGACTTGCCGCACGGGGGCAATATCCGGGCACCGCACGTCATCGGCGGCCATCAGCGTCCGGAAAAGTGCAATGGACGGGTCCTCGCCCTCGACCTGCTGGCCGGACGCTTCGACATAGCGTCCGACTGAGTTGCGGGAGCCATTGCCCCAGATCCCGTCTATTCCGGCTGTATAGCAGTTCAGGCGCGCAAGCTCGGACTGGATTTCGCGAGGCAAGGTTGCGGCGGGAGGATCAAAGGCGCCGGTTTCCAGCAAGGTGGCAAAGAATTCAGGCTGCTCTTCCCGCAGAGCTGCGCGCGCTGCCGGATCTGCGATGGAGAGTTCTGAGCCTGCCAAGGTGCCGGGCTCGCCTCCGTCGATCTGGTCGAAGTCGTCACCATCGCTTTCGATGATACCGACGATGATCGATGGCTCAGGCAGTCCCTCGGGCGTCGGCTGACTTGCCGGGGCCGGAAGCGCGGCGAAGATCGTCAGCCCTCCTCCGACAATCTCGCCGCCGCTTGGATCCGAGACGATCGGGGCGGCTGCGCGGGTTACGCTGACGGGCTGGACCGCGGCAGAGATAACGATGCTGTCATCCTCGACCACGTCAAGATTGCGCGCGAGAAACGCGTCATCCGTGGTCCCGGGCTGGGGAGAGGCCCAAAGGACGGATGTGCTTGTGCTGGAAAGATCGTCCAGGACCTTTGAAAGACTATCATCGGTTGTGGCAAGGGATCGGGAAAGGATGCCGGCCATATCGCGGCTGCCTGCCCTCGGGCAGGCCTCGCCGGGTGCGGCATCCAGAACGAGGCGGAGATTATCCGGCTGCCCGGTCGTCATGCGTCCGCCGCCCGGCAGGTCACTCGCACCAGCATGGCATCTGTCGATGATCAGCGTGATTGTCGTTGCCTCGACCCTGGCGAGTAGAGCGTCCAGGGGGGTGGCGGTGTCCCGGATCGCAGTCTCTTCAAGGGAGGAGATATCGGCCGGAGCGATATAGGTCTGCTGGTCTATCGTCGTTGCGTATCCGGAGAAAAAGATCACAACCTCATCGGCCTTGACCGACAAACCCGCAAGCGTTTGTGCATCCGCGTTCTTGATCATCTCAACCGAAAAATCGCGAGATTGAAGGCTTCGGGCCACGGCATCTGCGGCCGCGTCCGGGCCGTCCAAACCATCCCGGCCAGGATAGGCGGAATTGCCGATGACCACGGCGGCCCTGTCGGCCGCCGCAGCGGTGGAGCAAATGGCGATGAAACCCGCCGCGCATGCAGCAAAGGCGCATGTCCGTGTCATCACAGCCTCGATTGACGGTCAGCAAAAGTTTTTCCCTGACCATTGTTTTACTGCATTGCAGCAGCGGGCGCTACAACCTTGTGGGGTGTCTTCAATCTGACGCAGGAGCCAGAAAGACGGTCCATCTTTCGGTCAGCTGCGTGTCGACCTCGATGAACCGGGCGGGCAGATGCCCGCGAATAAGGCAATCCTCCCGACCGCGAATGACAAACCGCTTTGCCGAGATGCAAAGAGGCGTCGCGCCATCGAGGATCTGCTTGCCGAACACGTCTTTTGCGAAAACATAGATATAGCGGGCATCGAGCGGCTCGCGGATCACGTTGGCGCATTGATTCGGGCCAACCGTCCACCATCCGCGCGTGACAAAATCGTCGTCTTCGAACCGGCCAACAGAGACATTGACGACATCGAAGGTCTGGTTGCAGACGGCGAATTCAGCCGCCGCGGGACCGGCGGCAAAGCCTGCCAGAAGCAGAAGAAATGCTTTCGAGCCGCATGACATCTGCAATTTCATCCCTTGCCGTGTTCTTTCGTTGGTTGCTGAACTTTTGTCGGCTATAGTCAGGCCAGACAATAGATATAGAGTTCTTGATCCATGAAAATTCTTCTGCTTATCGGTGGCGCTTCGATCTTTTCCGCTGCCGCGGCAGCTTCGCTGGCGACAATCCATTCGATGTCCCAAGACCTTGACGTGGCAGAGTTTGCGCAGCCCAGCGTGCCACAACTTGATGAGGCAACCCCGGTACGCGCTGAACTCCCCGCCATGTCTGCTGAACGTCCGGTTGAGATGCCTGTCATACATGAGGCGCCTGCGCCGGCGATCGCATCGGGTGGCGAAGGTTCGTTTGCCGCGACTGAGCACTGGGCGGAGATCGACCAAATTACCTCGCTTGATGAGGGCGACATCGCATCCGAGGACGAGTCCGCCCTGCCCGCTGGCATGAGTTTCGTCCCTCAACCGGAAATTGTGGCGGCCCCGCCGGTGATCCGGCAGCAGACAACACCCCGCCCAGTCGAGAGCCTGATCCCGGACGATCGCCCGGCAGATGACAGGACCGTAAAACAGACCTGGTCGGTTGGTGTGTATCGCTGACACTGCGCGGGAAAAGGCAATCGCCTGTTGACTTAACCCGGTGATTTGAGGACCAATCCAAGCAGTCCGCTGTCAGATGATACGCGGTATCTGAACCTGCTTCCGTCATTGCCTTGGGGAAAAAATGCGTTTCCGTAACTTCATTTGCCTGACCGGCATCGCCCTTCATCTGCTCGCCACACCTCTTGCTGCACAGGATGCGGCGGACTTCCAGCTTGAGCTCAACAATGCGGCGGACACATCCGACGGGAACTGCCGTCTGACTTATGTCGCCTCGAACAATTCCGAAGAAGCGCTGAACAGCGTCTCTTACGAAGTTGCCGTTTTTGACGGTGAAGGAACCGTAACCCGGATCCTCGTTCTCGAATTTGGCGCCCTGCCCGTCGGGAAGACCAAGGTTCTGCAATTCGATCTCGCCGAGCAGGCCTGTTCGGATACGTCGCGCATCGTCGTCAACGATGTGGCCGACTGCACGCTCGCCTCTGGCGGCGACGGGGACTTCTGCATCTCGGGCCTGTCGACAGCTTCGCGTACATCGATCCAGTTCGGAACCTGAGTGAGCGGCGCAGTATAGGATCGGTATGTCTTTTCCAGATCTTTCCATCTTCGATCCGGTTACGCTGGTCGTCTTTGCTGCGCTTGGTCTGCTGTCGCTGATTGCGGTCACGGTCGCGTTCTTCAAGTCGTTTCAATTCGCGCGGCTTGGCGTCGGTCATGCCAAGGATGCTGAAGTCATCGTCGAGAACTGGCTGAGCGGCAGACCCGATGACGCCCTTCAGTCGGCGGCCGATCAGGATACTGTGCTGGCGCGCGTTCTTCAGGCGGTGATGACCGGTCTTCAGGCCCGTCCCGAAGATCAGACCTATGCCGAAGAGTTGGGGCGCCAGACCGCCCTGACCGAGCTACAGACGATGTCGCGTCGGATGCGCCTTCTGGAGGCCGTGGTTCAGGCCGCCCCGATGCTGGGTCTGTTGGGAACCGTGATCGGGATGATCGATGCCTTTGGCACGCTGTCGACTTCGGACGGCGCGATTGACCCGACCTTGTTGGCCGGGGGGATCTGGACCGCGCTTACGACGACAGCGCTGGGTCTTGCAATCGCTCTTGTCACCTATTTCATTGCCGGATGGCTGGAAGAGCGTATCGATCGCGAACGCCAGACCATGGAGACCCTGATCTCAGCGGCAATCCATGGGCGCGTCGCGCGCGCGGTGGTCGGCTAGGATATCGCCACGCGCAATGGCCTCCATCATCGGATCCCTCCCCCAAAGCAAACGAAATTATAAATTCGCCCTGACGCCTTTGGCGGATGCGATGTTTCAGTTGCTGATCTTCTTCATGCTGTCCTCTGGACTCAACCCTTACTCGCTTTTGACCGTGGGCTCGGGCGCGATTGGGCAGGAGCTACTGGCCGACACATCTGCACAGATCGATCCTGCGGCGATCATCATGCCGGGCAACAGTGCGATCTGGAATGTTGGAGAAGGCGCGATCCGCACCGGCGGGCAGACGTTCGACTTTACTGAACTGGTGGATCTGGCCGAAGCCGCTGCCTCGATCGAAGCCTCGACGATTATCCTGATCGCGGATGAAGGCGCGCAGGTTCAGGACATCGCAACTGTCCTCGAAGCGTTGACGGTTGCGGGCGTGGGATCGATCCAGCTGGCCCATGCGGCGGCGCCGTCATGACGGTGAGATTGCCTCCGCCGCCGAAACGGATCGGTCTCGATGTGTCGCTTGCGATCGTGAATATCGTGCTGCTTTTGATCTTCTTTTTCCTTGCGACGGGTCAGCTTTTGAACCCGGTCGAAAGTGAGGTCGATCTAGCCGAGACGCGCGATCTGCCGCTGGATCAACTGCCTTCTCCGATCCTGATCGTCACGCAAGAAGGTGACTGGGAGATCGATGGCCGCGTCGTGGCAAAGGATCTGCTGAGTGTCGCGGTAGATGATTTAACCGAACCGAGGGTGCTGCATATTCTGATGGACGGGCAAGCCCCGGCGAGCGATTTGCTTGAGCTTTCCGCGCGGCCCGAGCTTCGGGATGTGGCGCTTCGCCTGGTCACGTTGCATCGGCGGCCCCTGCCATGACAGATGGCGGCCTCCTGCGCTGGATTGAGGCTTTTGCCTTTGCGCTGGTTTTTCACGCTGGAGTGGGGGCTGGTTTGCTTTGGCTCTTTGGGGAGGGCAGCTTTTTCACCCCGGGCGAGGAGGCTGAGGTCGAGATCATCGTGACGAGTATCACATTCGATACAGCGTCGCTGAATGCCGTAGAAGATGGGGCCGCAAACGCAGAAGACCCTGGTGCGCTGCCCGAGCGGGAAAGCCTGGAGCCTGAGACGCAGACGGATGATGGCGTTGCGACTGTCGAGCCTGAAGAGGATCCCGCGCAGGAGCCGGAGGTCACCGAGTCGGTATCGAGACCGGATCCCGGCCCGGACCCTTCGAGCGAGGCTTCCCAACCGGCAGAGCCGGAGGAGATCAGTCCTGTCCTTCCGACCGAGCAAACACTGACTGCAGTGCGGCCGGCTATTCCGGAGGTTGAACGGCTGAGCCCGACCGGGTCACAGAGCGCGGATGGTGGCGCTTCGTCGGGATCGTCATCCGTCAGTCCGGTGGCACCGGACCGCGTGACTGCGGGTCGCCTTGAGACTGCCGTTGCCCCCGAGAGCACAGAACGGACGGTGATCGCTTTGCCGCAAAGCGATCCTTCGGTCCAAGACGCCCCTCTGTCCGAAGAGGCGCAGACGGTCAACGCCTTGGTCGAGCGGATACGAGGCCAACTGGGCGAGGCTTGCCTTGTTGCGCTGCCGCAGCGGACGGGGGACGGCAATGCGCGCCTCACTCTGATCTCACCTGATGAACAGTCCATCGCTGAATTTTCCGATGCCGTGGTTCCAGGGCTCGAGCCGGAGCCGTTAGCCCGCGATATCCTGATCGATCGCCGTCAGTGCCCTGCGGTGACATTCATTCGAAGCCAGCGTTCCTATCCGGTCGGGCAGCTGTCGATGGTGGTCGCGGCAGATCGTGTCGAAAGCGGTGGACGCCTGATCGGCACAATCTCGGGGGCGGCGGGCCGCTATGTGTCGCTTCTGCTGATTGACGACAATGGTGTGGTTCAGGACCTCAACCGGTTTGTCAGCTTCGCAGGCGGACAGGCGCGATTCGATGTTCCGGTCACGCGAAGCGGTCCTCCCCGCGATACGGGTCAGATCCTTTTGGCCTTGGCGACTGCCGGACGACCCTCGACCATTGAAACAGAGGCAGGCCGACTGGCCGAGGATGTCTTTCCACCCCTTGCCGAGGAGCTGGGAGACCAGGTCGCAATCGGGCTTGTGCCTTTTTCCGTCCGCTAACCTTCTTCGGGTGGGATGTCTTGGTCAATGGGTTGTGTTTCTTCTTCGGGTGCAGCGGGTATTTCCGGCTCTTTGACCACCGTCAGATAGCCTATAGAGATGCCAGCCGCGGCCCGGTCGTCGTCCAAGATCGATCTGAGGATGATCGGAAGAAGAGCTTCGGCTCGCGATCCGTTGGGGGCGGTGGACGCTGTGGCAAGGCGTTCTTCAGTTACGACTGCGGTGATTAGCTGCGCTTCGGAATTGGCGGCCGATGTCAGGCCAAAGCCCAAGCTGAACCCCAGCGAGCCGTCCGCGTTCTCTGTCATCTGATCCGAGATGTTGTAAACGGCGCCCTGCCCGCTGACCACGAATAGCCAGACCGAGCGATCATCGACATTTTCGATGACGCCGGAAATAGATCCGCCATCGGACACGGTGTCGGCATTGAGAACGAGAGCGGGCGGGCGCCCTGACACGGTCTGGATTTGCCGTGCGAAACCAAGTAAAGGGCACTGGGTTTCGGCAATGATGCGCTCCAGCATGTCCGGGCGAGAATTAAACTGGGTGTCATAGGCATCTGGAAGATCGCCGTAACGCCCTCTCTGGGCGCTAAAAACCTCGATCAGGCCTGTATTTGGACCTGCATTGATGCGGGTCGCATAGGTACAATTGCCTGCGTCATAGGAGGCCAGAAAGGCTTCACGGGTCAGCGGCGTATCCACCAAGGGACGCGCCAGCGGCTCGGGAGGGTCTGCCGGATCGGAAGCGGGAGGCGGATCCGATAGCCCGATACGCGCCAGAATTGATCCCATGTCGGCTTGGGTTGAGAGCACGAAGCCTCCTCCGAGCAGAAGGAGCAGCAGCAGGATAGCGATCCGGGTTCGCCCGCGACGTTGCCGCTTTTTCTTTGCAGGCGGAGGAACGGTCAGGGTTCGGGGCGTTCGCATCGGCGGAGCGGTCGATGCGGGCATGAAATTCCCGGCCGCGAGTGTGTTCGCAACGCCGGTTGGAGAGACATCGAAGGGGCTGTCCGAGCCGGTCGGCTCTTGCAAGACCGGGTCTTCTCGGGGCTCAAGATCCTGCGGAGCGATAGCGGGGCGGATGATTGTCTGATCGTCCTGAGCTCCCGGAGGATTGTCCAAGAGGCTGATAACATCGAGCATGCGCGGCGGGCGATTTGCCGGATCAGGCTCGAGCATTTTTGCAAGAAGCGGCCGAAGCTCTACCGGAATATCTGACAGATCCGGCACCGAGCGGCGTGCATTCACCGCCTCGACCACCGAGCCGCCCATATCGAGCGGCGTGCCGGTCACGGCAGCGGCGATCATCAGGCCAAACCCGTAGACATCGGTTCGTGGACTGATCTCTCCTTCATAATGGCCTAGCTGCTCGGGAGAGATGTATTTGAACTTGCCCGCAAGTTGGCCGTGGAGCGTGCCTTCGGTCAGTTCGGCGGATTTGGCGATACCGAAATCGATAAGCACGGCCTCGTCGATAGAGCCGCCGCGCAGCATGACATTGTCGGGGGACAGATCCCGGTGGGTCACTTCGCGACCATGGGCCTCGTCAAGGCCCTGCGCGAGGCGGCGGATCAGGCGCTTGGCCTCCTCTACCGAGATCGGGCCATTTGCCTTGACATGATCCGATAGGGAAATTCCGTCGATGAATTCCATGATGAGGCAGAACCGATCCAGTTCCTCATCGCGGACGAAGTTGTAGTATCGAACGATGGCCTTGTCCGAGAGCTGGCAGAGGATCCTGGCTTCGCGTTTGAAGAGTGTCGCAACCTTTTCGTCCTGGCTCAGGCTTTCGAGGACGATCTTGATCGCCACCGGATCGCCGGTGAAGGCGTTGACGCCTCCATAGACCTCACCCATACCGCCGGCGCTGATCTGCCGGGAGATTTCGTAGTTGTTATTGATCATCGTGCCGGGGGCGATCCCCGACCGTGGCGCTTCGTTTTGAGGAGGCGACGTATCCGACGACATCAGATCAGGCCTCCCAGAGACCGGTTGTTTCGTCAGCCATCACGTCCGTGCGGGCGAAGCAGTCCACGACGATCACGGTCGTATTGTCCTTGGCGCCTTCGGCAAGCGTTCGCTGGATGATCGCTTCGCTGGCGGTTTGCGGGTCCGGGCTGTGATCCTGAAGGAGAGCGGCCAGATGATGGTCGCGGCTATGCTCGGTCACACCGTCTGAGCAGAGGAGGAACCTGTCCCCTTCCTGGAGAGTGCCGCTGACGACGTCGCAAGATTCCGGATCGGTCACTCCAATCGCGCGAGTTATGACGTTTCGGCGTGGCCAGTGAACCGCCTCTTCCTCGTTGATGGTGCCGGAGTTCAGGAGTTCCTGAACTTCAGTATGGTCTTCACTGATCCGGCTAAGTTGGCCGTCGCGCAGCAGATAGAGGCGGCTGTCCCCGGCCCAGAGGCAGGCATATGCGTCTTCGAAGATGAGCAGCGCGACCAAGGTGGCTCCGACGGTGCCGCCGCCGAGCCGCGTCGAGTGGTCAAGGATACGGTGATGGGCGCGGTCCAACCGCTCCATAAAGCGCGCCTGAAGATCATGAGCGGAACCGGGTTTTCCGATCGAGCTTAGATCCTCCACAATCGTCTGGCTCGCGAAATCGCCGGCCTGATGGCCGCCCATACCGTCGGCCACCGCCCAGACGCCGGACTCTGGGAGGCTGAGAAGCGCGTCTTCGTTATGGTCCCGCACGCAGCCTCGATGGGTCGCTTCGCCGGTTCGGAAGGTAAAGATCCCGTTCGTCATTCTTCTTCGGTTCCTCTGCCTGACCGTACGCGTCTTAACACTTCCTTCGGCACGCTAAACCAAGACCTCGTCTCTCGAAACTCCTGCGAGAAGCCAATTGAGCGATAATGCATCAGGCCGGCCTGTGCAGACCCGAATTGCAGGCGCGCGTGCTATGTCACCGGTGCTCCACCAGTAGGACCGTCCACGCGTTGACCGCAGATGGTCCGTCGTCGAGACAGCCGATAAAAGCTCCTCGATCGGAGCCTCACCGTTGACGGCCCAGAATTCCGGGTCGGAGGGGGAGGTTGTGGTATATTCGTCGATCTTTTTCAGCGCGTCGGTCAAAGCAGAGAGAGGAGCGCTGGATGTAATAGCGCCAAGACCGTCCGACAGTGTATCGTATATCGCTTGCCCTGGGTCCATGACAGGCGGGAGAGGCACATTGGTTTCAAGAACAGCCATGAGAGGAAACCGGCGACCGACTTTGTCGCGAGAGGGATGAAGCACGCCGCAGATGGGGCCTTCGGCAAAGACACCCTCCCCCGCCCAGAAGCGCAGCGGCAGGCCGTGGTCGAACATGACCTCCCACTCTTCTCCCACGCTTGACTTTGAGCGTGGGAGAAGCTCGTTGAGCCATGTTTCGATCGTCGCCTGCGATCGGCCCTCGAGCCCGAGAGAAATGAAATCCCCGAACAAAGGGTGCTTTCCATAAAGCCCCGGCAACCGATCCTAGTCCACGCTTTGGGGGCACTGGAACTGCGATAGTTCTGGCATCAGGAACGGATTGGTGCGGGCATCTACGCGAATGTCGAGCGTGACCGGTATGCCGCCCATGATATAGGTGCCGCGCATGACGCCGCCGTCCTGACTTCGCGACGAGGCCTCCCGAAGAAATTGTACGATCGACCAGTTTCCGTAGCGGTCGAAGGTCTTAACGACTGGCTGTCGGCCCGGACTGGTCGCCTCCATGAGGACAGTTCCGTTATTTCCAGGCCATTCCACTGAGTCAGAGATGGACCCGCGCAAATCGACGGGTAGGTCCTGATTTCCAAACCTTATGAGAAGAAAACTAAGTCCCTGAGGCTGGTTGGCCAGACTGACCTGAAGGCCGACCAATGGCTGATCTCCACCGCTTGAAAAGAAGGCGTCCTGGATCTTCTGAGCGCGTTCGAACTGTTTGAGAGACGCAACGGATAGCTGCTCGGCCAATGCGCTGTCGGAGCGCGGAGTCAGGGTGCCGTCCGGGCTGCGATCAACGTGGTTGACGAGATAAGTCTGGAAGTATTTGTCCATCGTCCCGCCCGGACTGAAGAACCGACCAAATTCCCCTAAAGGAAGACCTCTTCCGTTTTCCGCGAAAGGGAAAGACTGGACGATATTGGAGCAGGCATAACTGACATCCGAGAAGAGCGCAGAATTCATCTCGTCGATTGTCGCGTCACGGGCTTCAAGTCGTAGATCATCCGCAGCCTCATCGACAAGCCGCGCTAGGGGCTCTGGAAGCCGTGACTGGATCTGTCGAAGCGCTGCCAGGTGCCGCGGCAGCTCGGTCAAAGCACCAGCCGGATCGCTTTGCGCCTCAATGGCGCGGTTGTTCCAGACATCGTAGAGCCGCTGGAGGACCGCATCGATTGGCCGATTGGGGCTCTCACCCTCAAGCAGCTGGTGCCATTGCTCGAAATCCCGTTCGATCCGCGTGATCGGCTCAAGTGCATTGTCTGGCTCGCCTGAAGCGCGGGTTTGATTCTTGCCGTCACGCCTGGTGTTCGCAGAATCGAAGAGGATCCGGGTCACCCCGCCCTGCTGGGAGATGAAGCGCTGGAGCAGTCTTCGGCTGGCCTCGTCCCCGACAGCGCCAAGGTCGCCCGTTGCGATATTCGCAGGATCAAGAGAGGCGAGATCGTCGATGAGCCGGGTCAGACGTGTTTCATAGGTTACGTCATTCACCAGAAGGAGCACGGGCGAGGCCGACGTCGAAGATAACGCCTCGAGCGCGAAGTAGTTCGGCTGATCGGCGGACATGGACGCCAAGGAGAGTCGGGCAAACATGTCGCGCCAGGCATCGCCGAATTCCTGCCGGTATCGATTGAGCAAAGCCGGAGACAAGGCGCCCAACTGCTGGTCCAGACCAAGCTGCTGGGCCGTGTCGCCAAGAACCCATTGATCATCCCTCAGACGTTGGGCCACGGTATCGAGGGCGGGAAAGAAATACTCCCAAAAGCCGACAAACGTATATAGCGCGGGAACCGACAGCTCAGAGAGATCGCTGCCATCGGACGTCTGGAAGACAAGCTCGCCCGATGGAGCGGTGGCGTCTGCAAGGTTCCAGTCAGGCAGGACGGCAAGCTCGGGGCCGCCTTCGATGAGGGTATAGGCCTGCTGGACCAGCGGCATCCGGACGATGGCCTGACGCGCTCTCGAGATGACGTCAGGATCGAGGCCGATCCCGATGTCACGCGTGTCGTCAAGATCCAGCATGGCGGCCAGATGTCCGGTTAGCGCTTCCCGCTCATCGAAATCGCCGAGGGACGCGAAGTCTTCGGTCCGCCACTGATCGTCGAACCAATTCTTAATGGCCTCGTCATCGGTTCGTTCGCCGACGCCGCCCAACAACATATAGACCTTGAGAGCTCGGTAGATCAGCGGAAGATCCCCGTCCCTGAGATATCCGGGGATCCGACGTTCGATATCTAGGATCAGACGCGGACGAAGCATCTGTTCCAGCGCGTCGGAATAAGCTTCTTCAGCAGCGACCGACATGCGTCGGCGTTGACCCAGACCGAATGTCTCCCAGATCTCGCTTTCGGCATCCTCGCCATAGCCGGTTGGCATGGATCGGAGCAGATCTAGATGCGGCAGGATCGGGCGCAGGTCCGCGTCGCTGACGATATTGCGCTCGATCTCAAACGTGGCGGCGGCCTGATACTCACGGATGTCGGTCTGCGCATCGCGCAGCAAGTTGGCGTTCTGCCAATAGCTGACCCCAAGACCGGTCAGCACCCCGGCAGTGACGAGCCCAAGGACTGTCAGACTGACAGCCGTGAACACACGGCGGCGGGCAACGGCCCTTTTGTCGAATGAGACCCAGTCACGTTCCTCGAATATGACCCGGCGCAACAGGTCATGAAGGAAGTAGCTTTTGCCTTTCCCGGACATGAAAGCAGGCGTGAAGGCGCCCGTGTCCGATCCGCGATTCATGGCTCCGAGAACCTGATCGATCGGGGTGCCTTCCTGTGTGCCGGAAGTGAAGTAGAAGCCGCGCAGGATCGCGCTTGTCTTGTAGCGCGTCGGCTCGAAAACACGGCGCAGGAAGGTGCTGACATTGTCGCGAAGAAGCGCCATCTGCCCGGGCAGACCGAAGATCGCGATGCGGCTGATGCCGTCCGGTTCTTCACTCATCCGGTCGATGATCTCATCCGAAAGACGGCTGACTAACGCGTCGAATTCAGTCGGAACATCCTCGTAGGTCGCAGCTTTGCGATCCTTGGTTTGGAACGTCACGCCCCAAACGCTTTTACGCCTGCTAAGGCTGAAGGAGCTGAAGTATTCGCGGAACCCAGAGATCAGATCGGATTTGGTAAAGAGGACATAGACCGGGAAATCGACCTTCAGCGCTTCATGGATCTCGCCCAGTCGGTCACGAACGATATCGGCGTGACGCGAAAGTGCTTCGTCAGTCGTAGTGAGCATATCCTCGACCGAAAACGCGAGGATCACGCCGTTGATCGGCTGGTCTGAGCGGGCTTTCTTGAGGAGGCCGAGAAAGGCGGTCCAGCTTTTGCTGTCCGCCTCGGCGTCGCTGTCCTGGGTGGTGTAACGGCCTGCCGTGTCAATGAGGACCGCATCTTCGGCAAACCACCAGTCGGTGTAACGCGTGCCGCCGAACCCCTCGACAACGCCGCCTTCCTTGCCTTCAAGCGGGAATTCGATTCCGGAATTGGCGAGCGCTGTCGTCTTGCCCGCCCCGGGAGGGCCGATGATCACGTACCAGGGCAGATCATAAAGATAGCTCGCTCCACCCGACTTCTTGAGCGTCGCGAGCGCTTCCGTCATCCGTTCCGAAAGAACTTTGGCGTCGCCTTCCACGACTTGAGGAACGATGGCTTCTTCCAGCTCGGCCGCGCGGCGGCGGCGGCGGCGCAGGCGGATGAGAAAAACGATCAGGAGCACGCCATAGATCACACCTAGGATCGTCAACTGCATCCACGGTGTCGAGAGCGGTCCCCATCCGGTCATCGGTCCGCCAAACCAGACGGCAATTCCGATGCAGATCAGGCCGAGAATAATGAACGGAATGCGCATCCAGCTTTTCCAGCGAAGACGAAGGCGTGGCAGTCTCAAAACGTACCCTCCCGAGCGACGAGAACCTCGACACGGCGATTGAGCGCGCGTCCTTCCCGCGTAGCATTGTCAGCGATTGGGTCAGCGGGTCCGCGTCCTTCGACTTGAATACGGGCCCTGTCGCTGATGGATTGGCTCAGAACGTCATTGACGGCCTGAGCGCGCGCCTCGGACAGGTCGAGATTGGTTTTGTAACGCGCGCTAGCTCCGGGCTGAATGTTGTCGGTGAAGCCCTGAATGAGGATCGGCCCGTTTTCCTGATCGAGAACCCGGGCCACTTCTTGGATGATCGTGACATAGTCCGAGTTCACGACGGCCTGCCCACTCTCAAACGACAGACTACCGACCCGCACGTAGATGAAATTGCCGCGCTCACCGACATCGACCTGACCAGCCTCGATCGGGCCTGCGAGCTTGTCGCGGATCCGGTCGAGCTGCGTCGTGTCGGAAACTGGCACGAATGGCTCAGGCGGCTGGATGATCCGCTCGAGGCTGACATTGGGCGCACCCGCATGCAGCCTGTTGAGCTGAGTGACAACGGCCGTGCCGTCACGCGAAATCAATGTGGACAGCGTTGCGAAGGCCGCAACAAGCATAACTGCGGCAACCGAGGCCCAGACCCAAAGCGGCGGGCCTGAGAAACGGCGTTTTCCGCCAAGCGGAACAGCCGTCCATCGCGTGGAGATGTCGTCATCCGGACGCGGATTAACGCGGCGCAGGCTCTCGTAGATCGCAGCCCGGATCCGGCCCAGCTCGACCGTGCCGTTCTGGGACATCCGGTATTGGCCTTCAAAGCCAAGGCTGAGGCAAACCAGCATCAATTCGAGCAGGTTATATTTTTGCGCCGGAGCCTGCATCGCCTTCTCGGCTTCCTGAAAGAAACCCACGCCGGAATCGCGTTTGCCAAAAAACCGGGCGACCATCGAATATTGGATCCAGATACCGCGATCTGCACCTGGCAGGTTCTGCACGATATCATCCGCTGTCCCGCACAAGGCGTATTTCGCGATCTCGGCATCCTGGGGATCGGCGCCGATCGAGATCGCGTTGGGTGTGTAGCTATCGAGCTCTCTTGTGACGTGCTCCATCAGGGGAACAGCCTGCATCTCGACCAGACCGGTTCGAAGACGCCCGAACAGGATCAGAAGATTGGCGGCCGCTGCAACAAGCGGGTTGGAGGAGCCACCTTTTCCGAGGCCGGTGGCCTTAAGGGCTTTTTCAAGCGGGATCTTGGGGCCGCTGGACTGAACGGGTTCCGGGCCGCCGGTTCCGATCTCGGGGAAGAAGCCTTCGGATAAGGTGCCGGGGCGGCCAATCCCACCCGGTGTATAAGACTGCTGGTATCCGGTTTGCGGACGACTTGGCGGCACTGGGGTTGAACCGCCCAGCCACGTATCTTCGCGGGAGGGTTGAAAGCCGCTTCCGGTCTGGCCTGTCCGCCCGGGCGGCGGTGTCGGAAGAGCCCCGCCGATAACAGTCTTGTCCGCATCCCCGGGGGCCGTCGCCGGCTTTTCCGGAACCGGAAGCTTCTTTCCGAAAACCGTCTTGTCGTCGTCGGGCCCGGTCATCCGGTTTTCTCCGGAACGGCCCAAAGCTCGAGCTTGAGCTCAGGCCAGTCGCCCGCAAAATGCATACCGATGGCCGGAGCGGTCGAGAATTCCTGCCAAAGCGGTGTGTTCTTTTCGAGCAGAAAGTAAACGTTGGATGAGATGACACGGATCTGCCGGGGCGGGTTCGGAAGATGGACCAATCCGATGCCGGGCAGATTGTTTTTGACGATCTCGCTCATACGGGTATTCGGCCCGACCTTGCACAGTTCGGGGAATTGCTGCTGCACCTGGGTAAGCTGCTTGCCAGTCTCAACCTCGATGACGAAGGTGGCGTTGCGGAACAGCGTACGGTCTGCGACTTCGGCAATGAAAGAGTTCTGCCGAACCTGGCGCAGGTTGAGCCGTGTTGCACGCCCGACATCCCGGCTAAGCAGCCGCTGTATGTCCTGAACCACGGGAGTGAAAGCGGCTTTGGGATCGCCGTGATCGTAGGTCTTGTATTCCGGCGCCGTTCTCGCCCCCTGATCGAAGGTCGACAGCTCTCCGGCCAGTCCAATGAGACGCTCGTAAAGCCGCTCCGGATGGACGTTTCGGCTATCGCGCATGTGGCGAAGCGTTCCAATTTCGCGGTTGAGCGTCATCAGCATGAGATAATCGGTCGCCTGCATCCCGCCGCCAGCAGAAGGATCTGATGCGTAGCGAGCCAAATTTTCTAGTTTGGCCTCAACCCAGCCGATTACACGCGTCAAAAAGCCTGAAAGTACGGGATGGGCCGCTACGATCAACGCGGGAGGCGCGACCGTGTCATCAAGAGAAACGACGCCATCGCGGACCTCGGAGATCCGGGCGAGGCGAAGGCATTGAAAACCTTCCTTTGGAGATTTGCGCACCACAAGTTCAAGACGCGGGACGGCCACTTCAAGATCATGCTCGATCCGGTTCGAACTTGCATTGTCAGCGACGACTTGCGGATGAATCCGGTAGCGGGTCGCGTCTCCGGCGCTGTCGCCTCCCACATCCTGTCCGTTCTGACTGACATCCGGCAATGTCAGCCATACATAAAGTCCTGCTGCATCGCCTGGAACCTCGACAGGGAGAGGTAATATTCCGGCATTGGGCGCATCGAATGGCGTGCCGTCCGGCATGATCCCAGTCACGGATCGTAAACCCACACGGCCCTGCTGTGCCATGTCCTTGTCGAGGACCATGTCGGAGACGCCCCATGGATAGGGTGTCAGGACCCCAGTGCGAGCCTCGATCAACCGCTCGGCATATCGGTCTGCCTGCTGCAAATGTTGGGGCTGAAGGAAAAGGCCTTCCTTCCACGCCACCTTGCTGAACCAAGACATCAAAATCCTTTCGTGCTCGTGGCACGTTTATCGGTTCGACTGTGAAACCTCAGATTATGAGGGTCAAGTCGGGTTCCCCTGACCTGAAATGCGCAGGCTCTAAAACTGAAGGCGAACCTGAGCGGTCAGACCATAGCTTTCGACATCTTCGCTGAACCTGGCATCAGCCCGAACAGACGCGTTGAATTGCCGCGCATTCGCAAGTTGGCCTGGATCGAGGATGCGGATGTAGTTTGCGCCCACGCTAACTTCTCCATAGGTGCCGAGATTTGACGACGTCGACTTGTCGACCACGTCGTTTCCATCCTCGTCCACACGTTTGAAGAGGGATTCAGGATCATCGGCAAAGTCGCTGTAGACAGTCGCGGTGCCGAAGTAGTTGATGGCGGACAGGCCATTCTCGGCGAACTGGGACTTTGACAGCGTCGCACCGACAAAGCCAACATTGCTCTGACTGTCCTGAATTTCGAGCGTGCCGCTATCGAACTCGATCTTGTCCGTTTCCGTCCGGGTCAGGGCGAAACCTGCGGTCGGGATAAAGCCAAAACCGGTCTCACCGATCGGAACGAAGTAGCTGGCCGATCCGCTGAGCGTTTGGGCGCGGCTTTCGAATTCCTGATCCAGACCAAGGCTTGCAGATCCTCCGCGCGCTTCGTTGCTGATCTCGAAATCGGTGCGTTCGATCCGGTACTGAAGATCCGCAGAGAGCGGGCCGCGGTTGGCGGTCACATAGACCCCGAAATAGGTCTGCCGGAAATCGACTTCGTTCTCGCTTGTTTGCTGATCGCGCAACTGGCGCGTTCCTGTCAGATCAAGCGCGAAAACCGGCTGACTGGTTTCCCCGACATTGACCCCGCCGATCCCGCCGAAGGCCAGATCCCAGCCGTTGTAAAACCCGTTGAAACAGGCGTAGTCGCCCCCGAACTGGATCCCGGAATAGCTCGCCGAAAGGGTGCTTTCCAGTTCGATATTGTCTGTTTTGGTTGTCCCATCAACCTCGGCCGTTCCGCCGAGGGCGCGGGTCCAGCCACCAAGACCGCAGCTGTCTTCATCGTCGTAGGCAAGACCGATAACAAAGGGGCTCGACGGTCTGTTTACGATCGAGCCGATGAGCGACTGCGTTAGCGTGATGTTACCTGCGATCGCGCCGATGGCCGGGTTTACCTGATCGGAGATGAAAAGATCGCCCCCTTCCCCACGGCCCAACGCGTAGATGATTGCCTCGCCAGCGCTCGGCAGGCCGGATGCGGTAAAGTCAAAGTCGGTCTGCCCATCCTGAACGTCGAAGACAAGGATGTTGTCCTGCGGGCCTACAGGGTTGTCAGTCAAGTCGAACACAAGGTTGACGGTCCCGCTGACATCTCCGGTCACCACGACCCGGTCCGCCGCATTCAGGGTCGATGCGCCTTCTTCGCGGGTTTGCAGATCAAGGTCGAGAGCGAACTGACCGCCATTCAAGTCACCGTTGATCTCAATAAGATCTCCGATGGAGCCGTTATCTGCTGCCGAGAACCGACCTGTGCGGTTTGGATCAGACGAATTGTTGACGTTTCCATCGATTCGCAAGGTTCCGGCATCAGACAGCGCGAACACGCCAGAATTATCGATGTCACCGACAATCCTGGATCCCGTCATCGTGGAAAATGCACCATCATTGGTGAGCGATGACCTCAGTGTCCCATCCAAGGAAACCGTTCCCGATGCCGTATTGGTGAACTGCGTCGTGTCCATGCCGCTACCGATCGAAAAAAGGCCGGAATTCGAGACACCGTCTTGAACATCAAGCGGGGCGCTGGTCGTTACACTACCGGAGGACTGCAGTTGTCCTGTCACCAAACCAGACAGCGAAGCGGCGCCAAGATTGGTCAGGTCTCCTCGAACCTCTCGGCTCGAGGTAAACTGAGACGGCGCTTCGTTGCGAACGTTGGCGATAATCGTTCCATCATTGATGACGCTACCCAGCGCCCCAGAATTTACGAAGCTAGGGCTGCCCGAACCGGTCACCGTGACCGTATCGTCCAAAAACACCTCGAATGTCCCGGAATTGGCAATCGTAGTGACGGTAAGATCGCCATCTGACACCGACACACGTCCGCTTGACGACAAATCTCCGTTCACGACCAGATCACCCGTGAGGTCGAACACCCCATCGACATCGCCTGCCCGGGAATTTGTGACATCGCCGCCGATGGACCCCCGCGCGAGAACGCGGCCGGTGTTGGCAAGCGACCCATCGAGGGTTCCGCGAAGACGGGTCGTCGCATTTTGACTGTTCGTTATGTTTCCAGTCACTTGACCGTCGATATTCGCCCGACTGGCCCCGTTATTTACCAGCGACCCGGCAAGCACGCCGCTACTGGTGATGTCGGTCACGCCTTGATTTTCGGATCTAACGTTGCCGCGAAGTTCGTTCGTGATATCGACGATGCCCGAGTTTTCAACGTTCCCTATGAGAACCGCATCGACGTCCAACCGTCCGGTCCTTCCGCCTTCGCGTTCTAGTGAAATGAGACCATCGATCTGGCTGATATCCGGATCCGCAGACAAAGGATCATCAACGATAGCAATCGAGCCAAGGCTATCGACAGTGCCCGTGATGCGGCCACCTGCCATCTCTAGTCTGCTATTGTTGTCCAAAGCGCCGTCGATCGTGCCCGTGACGTTGACGTCCCCTTCGTTTCTGATCTGCGACGAGGAGAAGGTGCCGACAACGTTTACATCTCCGTCGTTCACGAATTGCGACGAGGAGAAATTTCCGTTGATATTAAAGGTCCCTCCGGTATTTGCATCTTCGGCCGCATTGCGCGAAATGAGATTTGTTCCTTCATCGACGGTAAGGGTTCCGCCATAGGAGATGCTGTCGACAGTCGTTGTCCCGACTTGCACATTGACGCGCCCGCCGTCGCCACCGAGCCGACCTTCCAGATCCAAGGTGCCGACGAAATTTGTCTCACCGTCCTCGATGGTCAACAAATCCCCGGTGATAGAGTTCGAAAGCTCGGCTCGACCTGCATTGTCGATGTCTCCGACGATCGTGCCGCCGCTGAGCAAGATACCGTCAGAATCGTTTTCGAACGTACCGTTTGCAGTTAGCGTACGCGTGTTCCCAACGGTAACCGTGCCATCATTATCGAATAGCTCGCTTATAGTCAGGTCTCCACCATCAACGCGAAAATCATCGTCGTTGTCAACGGCGCCCGTTACGTTGAGATTACCAGTGATGGTCGTCAGTCCGTCATTCTCGATGCTTCCCGAAAGACCGCCCTGAATATCCAATTGGTCGTTGTTAACGACCGCGCCATTGATCTGGCCTTCGCTGATCATCATTCCGTTGTTAACGAGCGCAGCGTTGATCTGGCCTTCGCTGATCATCATTCCGTTGTTAACGACCCCTCCGGCCTCTAGCGTGCCATCGCTATCGATGAAAACATCGCCGCTATTTGTCAGGTCAGTCGCAGTCAGACGTGATTCAATAATCCTAAGGCGCGCATTATCTGCCGGATTGGCGGTGTTCGTTATATTCACATCACCGCCAACCAGAAGATCGCCATCGACCGTCGCCAAGCCAGCGCCAGTCACGAACACATCATTCGTGACCTCACCTGCAAGCGTTGCCGTCCCAGTGTTCCGCAAGGTGCCTCTGATCTCCCGATTCAGATCCAATTGAGCTTCGTTGATCACCTCACCCTCAACCCGCCCATCAACAAACAGATCGCCTGTATTCGTGATTGTATTCGCTTCGAGCAGCCCGACGGAACTGTTGTTGGCCTCAACCCTGGTTGTACCGGCATTCACATACTGATCGATGCGTCGAAGTCTGCCATCAGCTTCTACTGTAATCGTGCCCGGCACGCCCAAGACAGATTGGTTATCGACGTCATTTCCAAGCGCATTGACGTCAACATCGACGGTAAGAGAATTACGATTGTCCAAAGCTCCATCGAGCCGCTGGCTTATGTCGAAATCAAGCTCGGACTCGTTTTCGATCGTACCGCGCAGCCGCACATTTCCAGAGATGGCTGAGCCGTTCTGAAGCTCGATCGTCTCCGCCTCGAGAACCAGCCTGCCCGCGCCGGTTCCTTCGACAAGACCGCCATCCTGATTAGTGAAGGTGCCAGTCACTCTCAAGCCAACATTGTCATCCTCACTACTCACCACGATGCCACTGTTATCGAAATTACCGGAAACGTCCGTCGTCTGCTCAACCTCAAAACGGTTTGTTGCAGTATTCTCGACGTCGCCGAACGACCCCGTTGCCCTGACTGTGCCGTTATTCGTCAAAGTGCCAGAGATGTTTCCGGCATTTACGAGCGTCCCGGCATTCTCGACAGTGCCGACCAGCGAACCGTCGCGGCCGATATTTAGGGTTCCGTTCTCAGAGATGGTCGCCGCGACTGTCTCTCCATCATCGCTATCGGACAGTTGGGCATTGAGGTTTACGGTGCCATACTCGCCAACCGAGAGACCGCCATCTGCGTCGACACCCGAGGGATTGCCATCCGCGTCGACAGCCGAATTGATGGTCAATTGTCCGCTATAGACTGTCCCACTATCCTCAATGCCTGATACCGAAATGGCATTGGTGCTTGTTTCGCCATCGATTGTCGCTATCGCGTCGCCATCCTCAACAGTGCCGCGAATAGTGATATTGTCAGTGCCGGTATTCAGTCCAGCGGCCCCGCCAAGTGTTGCCTCCCCACCCTCAGCAGTTATCGCCCCGGTTGTTCCGCTCAGTGTCAGGGTCGACCGGTCAGCAATGATCGCTGCGCTTGTGCCGGTTAGGGTAACGGCAGAGTCAGTTGCTGAGACCTCTCCGCTCGTGCCATTCAAAGTCAAGTTCGACCCAGTCGCTGTGATCCCTTGGCTCGTACCGCTCAAGTCTAAGGTAGAGCTATTGGCTGTCACGCTGCCATTCAGGGTCCCTGTGCTGGAGAAGGCCGCTCCGTCATTCACCGAGACGGGGCCGCCAAGCACATCCTCGTTTTGCACGGTGATGTCTTCTCCTGTGACAGTGAGACCCTCGACGTCAGCCTGATCATCCGAGAGGATAAGGGTTCCGTTCCCGCTGACCGAAAACTGCCCATCAAGCGCAGAACTGATATTTGCCTCGACACCGTTGCCCATCGTAATGGCGATGTTGGTTCCATCTGAACCGATCACACCATCGGGATTGCCATCACCGCTGTCATCGACTCGATCGATACTGTATCCTGATGCATCGATTGTAATGCTACTAGGAACGACATCTCCAGTTACACTTATAATACTTTGCGCAGGGCCATCCGTTGTGGAACTGAAAAAAACGCTGTCACCATTTTGAAAATTTGTCGAGGCGGTATTGTCATCTCTTTCTGTCCAGTTATCTGAGTTTACAGCCCAGTCTCCATCACCGGACTGATTCTCATCAGTAACGGTATCTCCGTCCCATTGAATACCCTGTGCGAAAACAGGTGATACAACGGACCCAAACGCGAGCACGACAGCAGTTAGCGTACTCGTTTGTAGAAGTCTCACTCGGTAACCACTAGCAGGTGACGACCACGGAAACCGAGGTTGGAAATTCAGCATGGAAAATACCCTGAGAAAAAAGCAGCGTCATACCGAGTTTGCACATGCATCGCGGGCGTTCAACTCGTTCAGGGCGTTCTCAGGAGAGATTAACATTTCCGCCACAACTTAGCCGGAAGCCGAGATATCGAGGATCCGGCCCGGCGCTGCCTGCGCATCTGCGGCCTCATGCGTCACCATCATGACCGGTAAGGCGCGCTCGGTTGCCATGCTGAAAACGAGCGTTCGGATCTGATCCCGCAGATCCGCGTCGAGTTTGGAAAAAGGCTCATCCAGCAAAACCGCCTCGGGCTCCGACAGCAGCATGCGCATCAGCGATACTCTGGCTTTCTGGCCGCCCGACAGCGTCGCGGGATCGCGGTCCTCGGCGCCCGGCAGATCGATCGCCTCTAGCGCCTGGCGGACCCGCGCGCGACGATCTTGGCGAGAGCCGCCCGGGCGCAGACCGAAGGCTAGGTTGTCGAAGACGCTCATATGCGGAAAGAGCAGATCATCCTGAAAAAGCAACCCGATCCGGCGGTCGGTTGTCGGAAGATCTGTCACGTCCCGCCCATTCAGGATCACGCGGCCGCGCGCTTCGAACTCGGAGGGAAGCGTTCCGATCAGATAGGCAAGCAAGGTTGATTTTCCTGATCCGGACGGACCCATTAGGGAAAATACCTCACCCGGCTGGATTGTGTCGTTCAAAGCGACGAGCAGAGCGTCGCCTTTCCAGATCTCAACCTTATCGAGAAAGAGCCCGTCAGCCATGCTTAAGATCCACTCGATTGCGCCAAACCCACGCTGGTAGCGCCAAGGCCACGGCGAAAGGCAACAATGCTCCGGCGGTCTGCAGAAGAGCATAGACCCCAATCGCTCGGCGATCGCCCCCCGATGAGATGGCCAGCGCCTCGGTCGTCAGGGTTTGAACTCGCCCCCCTCCGACCAAAAGTGTTGGAAGATACTGGCCGACCGACACCGCGAACCCAACTGCCGTTGCAGTCAGTATCGGCCGAAGCATCATGGGAAGTCGGACCATCCATAAAGTCCGTTCGGACCCCGCACCTAAGGCCGATGCCACCACGGCAAAGCGCGTGTCCCATGCACGGTAGGGATCGCCTAGAGACAAGAAAACATAAGGAAAGACGAAGACGATGTGAGCGAGCGTGACAGCGAGAACGCCACCCGACAGGCCTGTACCAAGCATTAAGGTCTGCAGGCCGGGCAGGAAGGCCGTCTGAGGTATCAGAATTGGCAGGTACAGGATCAGAAGGGCTTTTGAAGACAGCTTCAGACCATAGCGATGCTCTGCTTCCAGACAGCCAAGTGCGAGAAGAAGGGCGATCAGGACAGAGCAGGCCGCGATCAGCGCCGTTTGTCCGGTCGCGGCGGCGAGACTGTCACTATGCCGCATCCAGCTTCTGAGCGTGAGGCTATCGGGGGCGACGTCAGGAAAGCTCCAGGCGCCCGCGAAAGACCAGAGGGCAAGAGAGGCCAGCCCAAGGCAGGTCATGACCACAACCAAACCACTCAGCAGAACGCCTGATCCCCGCAGCAGGGTGTCACGTTTGCCGCGCTTTCCTGAAATGATCGCTCTTCGCCCGAGCCATGCGATGATCTGCTCTCCAGCCTGCCATATAAGGATCGCTCCGAGGACGAGGACCGCTTGCCAAAGAGCGCCCGCGGCCGCCACAAGTCGCATCGACAGGTCCGGGTCGGACATCCATCTGACGATCTGAACCGATAATGTCGGCGGAAGATTGGGGCCAAGGATCACACCGACATCCACCACGGACATCGAATAGGACAGCACTACATAAATCGGCAGTCGGATTTGCTGATACACCTTCGGAAAGACAGTCTTGAGCCAGCCTGATAAGCGCCCATATCCGAGGGTCTGCGCCACCTTCATCGATCTTTGACCGCCGGTCTGCCCAAGCGCGGACAGCGTCATCAAAAGAAGAAACGGCACCTCTTTTGAGATCAGACCAGCGGCGAGGGACAGTCCGAGAGGATCCTGAAGAATAAGAAGGTCCGGCGGCCTATCCCAGCCTGTCAAGCCAGGCGACAGACCACGGACGATCCAGCCTGAAGGCGCAATCAGAAAAGCGAGCCCAAATGCGGCTGCGGCATGCGGGATCGACAGCAGCGGCGACAGCACGGTTTGCAGGAAGGTAAACACTCTGGTCCCCGACCAACCGGCAACGATGAGAACTACGATAAACAGCGAGATAGCAGTGGTCAGAAACCCAACGCCAATCGACAGCAATGTCGCGCGCCATATGCCTGTCCAGCCAAAAAGATCACGAATGGGATCAAGCGTAAGGGCAGTCTGGTTGATCGCCGGGAAATAGCCGAAAGCCGGAGCGATCGTACCAGCCAGCCCGGCACACACAGGCCCCAGAAGAAGCAAGATGGTGATAAAAGGAAACCAGGCGAGCTTGCTGGACGAGGATGCACTCACCTCATCGGCCGCTGCCATATCGCTTAATCCAGTCCGCCGCGATCCGCTCCGCCCAGCTTGGGTGAGGTTCGGGCAGAGCCGGCCCCAGCTCATCAGGGGAGAGGGTCGCAACACCCAGATCGAGCGCATCGAATGCATTCCGATCCGCTGCGGAGAGCTTGTCCATCGAGAGGACCGTTCCGTAGCCAAGGATATCAGGATCCTGCGCCCGGAGCTGCGCCTCGGCAGATAGAAGGAAATTCGCGACGATCATCGCGCCTTCTGTTGCATCGGAGTTATAGGGGACCGCGACAAAGCTGGCATTGCCCAGCGTGCCACCCTCAAGGACAAAGGTCCTCACAGTATCAGGAAGCTGAAAATTGGCGATCGCGGCTGTCGCTTCCCCGGGAGAAAACGAGATCGCAAGGTCGATTTCCTCGTCTGCGATCAGTTGCAGCTGTCTTGGACCCGTTTGGGGGTAGGCGCGCCCTTCACGCCAAAGCGTGGGCGTAAGCTCTTCCATGAAGGTCCAAAGCGGTTCAGTCGTTTCCGCATAATTCGCATCTGTGGCCGGCTCTGCCAGAGCGCCGGTGCTCTCGCTCAGATCGATGAGTGCCTGTTTCAGAAAGGTCGTCCCAAGAAAATCCGGTGGCTGGGGGAAGGTAAAGCGGCCCGGGTTTTCCTGGCTCCAGGTCAGGATCTCTTCCATCGATCCAAGTGGGTCGGGCAGATCAGCGCTGTCATACATGAAAACGACCTGCGCCATTGCCCATGGGCTTTCATAACCATCCGTCGGAACTGTGAAATCCGTTCGAACCGTCTTGCCATCGACATCCACCAGATCCCAATTCGGAAGATCCTCTGCAAATGGACCATAAAGCAGCTCCGCGTCTTTCATGGCGGCAAAGTTCGCCCCATTGATCCAGATAAGGTCGATCGCGCCGTCAGTGTCTTGGCCGGCCTGCTTTTCGGCCAGAACGCGGCTGACAGCCTCTCCGGTGTCGGTCAGCTTCACATGCTCGAGAGTGACCCCATACTCCTCCGACACGCGCTCTCCGACCCAAGCGATGAAATCGTTCGTGGTCGTCGAACCGCCCCATGCATTCCAATAGACGGTCTGTCCCTTTGCGGCCTCCAGAACGGCAGGCCAGTCCTCTGGCGCGGTCTGTGCGCCTGCTGCAAATGGAAGAAGGGCAATCAGAGCCGGTGCGATAGATTTCATGTCAGGTCCCCAACTCGTCGCTGGACTGCGTGAAGATACGCCGTGCCAGCAGAATTCTTGATATGGCGGTGATGAAACAGAGCGTGCCAAAGATCCACGCCAAAACTGGAAACAATTCGGGGAAGAGGCACAGGAGAATGAAGAAAGCGATTGTCTCGGTTCCTTCGAGAAGCCCGCCCGTGAAATAGAGAGACTTCACACCGCGTGCATCGGTTGTGATCTGCGCTTTCTCGGCGAGGATCGCGTAGCCGAGAAAGCTCGTGCCGTTGAAGTAGAAACTGGTGAGCAAAAAGGCTCCGGCGGCCCCGTTCGAGACGGGATCGCTTAGGACAAAAGCCAGCGGAATAGCACCGTAAAACAGAAAATCGCAGGCGATATCGAGATATCCGCCAAAATCGGTCCGCTTGCTGGCGCGGGCAACCGCCCCATCAAGCCCATCGGCCAAACGAGAGGTCAGAAGAGGGATCAGCGCCAGCCCGGTCTCCCCGATCGCGATCAGGGCTGCGGCGCCCAGGCCAAGGATCAGTCCGGCGAGCGTCACTTGATTTGCCGAGATGCCCTGTTTCGCAACAAGACGGCCAAGCGAGTTGAGCGGCGGGTCTATCAGTTTTCGGGCAGCAGCATCCAGCATGTATCGGGCTTTTCGTTTTCACCCTTTTCGGCCTTCACCCTTTCTAGCGCAATCAGCCTGACGCCATTGTGAGCGATACGCATGTACCGGGCATTAGCTGAAAATCTACCCAACTGAAAAAGACTGGACCGTCTATCGCCTCCCGACGATTTCTTCGGCCAGTGTGGGATGAACGGCAGTTGCACGTGTCAGATCCTCGGTCGTGGTGCCTGCGGCCAGACAGGAAGCAATCCACGCGATCTCATCGGCAGCCGAATGACCGATAAGAACCGCCCCCTTGATCCGACCGGATGCGCTATCGCTGTTGATCTTGCCATAGACGTCGATAGCGCTTGCTGACAGGACGCCGCTGGACAGAGGGGTAGTTGATCCTTCGATCACGCTGTCCTCTTTGAGATCTCCGACCTGAGCAATAGGCGGATAGAGGAATGTGGCAGAACTGACAAGATTGAGATCCGGGATCCGCGATCCTTCTCCAAAAAGGATCTCCGCCAGCGCCTCACCGTCCCGGGTTGCAACCGGCGTCAGAGGAAGCCGGTCGGCGACATCGCCTATCGCATGGATACCGGCGATGGATGTTTCGAGACGATCGTTCACGGCAAGCGCGCCGCTCTCGGCCTTCTCCAGATCCTGAGCCATCTCTCCTAGAGCATTGATATTAGGAGAACGTCCAACGGCGCAAAGGACGTGGCTGGCAATGTCCTGAGTTCCGTCGTCAAATTGCACCGCAATGCCGTCCGATGCCTTCGACAATGCCGTCGGCTCGACACCCAAATCGATGTCGATGCCGCGCGATGCCAGTATATCCTGCGCATAACCGACAGCGGTCTGATCAAACTGCTCAAGAAGATGCTGCCCGGCATCCACAATTCGAACCTGCGAGCCCAGTGCACGAAAGATTGAGGCGAACTCGCATCCGATATATCCGCCCCCGATCACCAGAAGCCGCTTGGGTATTTCAGTCCATTCAAAGACGTCACGGCTTGTCGAAAGAAGCTCCTTGCCAGGAATATCAAGAAGGATGGGCTCGCTTCCCGTGGCCAGAACGATCTTTTTGGCTGAGAGGATGCGATCGGCCACCTTGACGCGTGAGCCGTCAAGGATGATTGCCTCGGACTGCACCAGGGTGACACCGCTGTCGTCCAAAGAAGAAGAGTAGCTATCCCGGATCGCCTCGATCTTGCTGAAGATGCGCGTTTTGAGCGCCGGAAGATCGAATTGATCGGACGAGGTGCCAATGCCGGCCGCAGCGAGCTCGCCTGCCTCTTTCCAGGTCCGTCCGGCCTCCCACATCAGCTTTTTGGGAACGCATCCTCGGTTCACACAGGTGCCGCCCAGATGCTCCTTCTCTATTAGACAGACTTTCGCGCCTAGCGATCCTGCTCTTGTTGCACAGGAAATCCCGGCAGACCCGCCACCGATTATCACAAGATCGAAAGTCTCATCTGCCGTCATCTACCTATCCCTCTGAGATAATTTCGACCAGGCAGGGCAAACGCGATGCCTGCCTCGGAGGTTCCTATCTTGATGGAACTCGCTCTTTGGATCGCGCGTTTAAATTTAATGATCCGGACGGAAATGCAGTCTCATGACAAATGATACGAGTAAGATGACCCGCCGCGGGGATTGGCCCGCCGCGCCCGTCATCTACGAGATTTATCCCCGTTCTTTCAAAGACACGACCGGATCGGGCGAAGGCGATCTGCGCGGCGTCATGGAAGGGCTTGAGCACGTCGCCTCTCTTGGCGTTGACGCGATCTGGATCACGCCTTTCTTCGTGAGCCCTCATGTCGATGGCGGCTACGATGTTGCAGATCACCGGCAGATCGATCCGCGCTATGGAACAATGGCGGATTTCGATCGGCTTGTGACGCGCGCGCGTAATCTCGATCTCAAGGTGATGATCGATCAGGTGCTCAACCATACCAGCGATCAGCATCCATGGTTTCAGCGCGCAATCGACGGACAAGAGGACTATGCCGAGCGTTACTTATGGGTCGATCCCAAACCCGACGGGACTGCGCCGAACAATTGGCTGTCGCAGTTTGGCCCGCCGGCCTGGACGTGGAACCACAAGCGGAGGCAATACTATTTTCACCAGTTTCTCACCTGCCAACCGTCGCTTAACCTGCGCAACGAGGCTGTGCAGGAAAAGCACCGCGCCGAGATCCAGTGCTGGCGGGATCGCGGGGTGGACGGGTTTCGCTTTGATGCCACGACATCCTATCTCTACGACACATCTCTGAAGGACAATCCACCCGCCTCTCAGGACGTACAGGACAAGGTTTCGGGAGAAAACTTCGTCCCGTACACATATCAGGATCACGTCTATGACATGCTTCCGGGCGATGGGGTCGATTACACTAAGAAGCTGAGAGACTGGTCCGGCGAGGATGCGTTTCTCCTCGGAGAGGTCACATCAGGAAATCAGTCTGTCGAGCTTGCCGATCAGATGGTTGGACCTGACCAGCTCGATGCCTGCTACACGATCGATATGCCCGAAGGAAAAGGGACGCCAAAGGTCGTCGCCGACATCCTGTCCCGGCAGAGCAAATCAGCATCGGCCTGGTGGATGTCGAGCCATGATCAGCCTCGGCATGTCACCGCCGCAGGCGACGGATCGGACCGCGACGCGCGCCTCTTTGCGATGCAGTGCGCCGTTCTGCCGGGACCATGGATGATTTATCAGGGCGAGGAACTGGCCCTGCCCCAACCCGACCTGACCAAGGGCGAGACAACCGATCCGCTTGATCTGCTCTATTGGCCAGACGGGCCGGGTCGCGAAGGTCCGCGCGTTCCGCTTCCATGGCACGAAGGCGCTGACAATTATGGCTTCACGTCCGGGACACCATGGCTGCCGATGCGGTGGCCACACGGCAAGGCCGTCATGCGTCAAAGCGAGGAGGGCGGTGTTGCCACTTTTTATCGGGAACTCCTCGATCTGCGGAAAAAGTATCGGCTCGGCGAAGGGCGCTGGACGATCGAAGAGGCGACAGACGATCTGCTGATCATCATGCGAGAGACCCCGGCAGGACAGTTCCGCGCGATTTTCAATCACTCGCAAGAAGCGCATGATGGTAGGGTGGAGGCCAGTCAACGTCTCTTCTCAAGCGAAGAGGGCGACGGTCTTCCGGCGCGCTCCGGTATCTTGCTCGACCTCTCCTGAGATCCGGCAATCTCGCCAAGTGCTTCAAACTCTTGAACTCGACGGCGCTTTTGCATTGCGTCGATTTCCTCCTTGGACCTAAGATCAAGGCCCGGGCAGGGGAGGGCCGAGATGACGTTGACACTCAAGAACGTGTCAAAGACCGTGGGAGCGCGAACCCACATCCACCCGACTGACCTCGAACTGCAGAGCGGAACCATGAATGTTTTGCTCGGCCCGACGCTGGCGGGGAAGACGTCTTTGATGCGTCTTATGGCGGGGCTTGACGTACCGACGACAGGGCAGATCCTCTGGCGCGGTGAGGACGTGACCGGCCAACGGGTGCAGGACCGTAAGGTCGCCATGGTGTATCAGCAGTTCATCAATTACCCCTCGATGACGGTCTACGACAATATCGCCTCTCCGATGAAGCTCATGAGACAATCGCGGAGTGAGATCGACAAGCGCGTCCGCGAAACGGCCGAGCTGATGCAGCTGACACCGATGCTGGATCGCAAACCACTGGAGCTTTCGGGCGGCCAGCAGCAACGCTGCGCCCTTGCCCGCGCACTGGTCAAGAATGCGGGTCTTGTGCTTCTGGACGAGCCCCTTGCCAACCTGGACTACAAATTACGCGAAGAGCTTCGCGCCGAGATCCCCAAGATCTTCGAGGCGTCAGGCTCGATCTTTGTCTATGCCACGACCGAACCGGAGGAAGCGCTGCTTCTAGGCGGCAATACCGCGACACTCTGGGAAGGCCGCGTGACGCAGTTCGGACCGACCCCTTCGGTCTATCGCAAGCCAGTCGATGCGACGACGGCCCGTGTTTTCTCTGATCCACCAATGAATTTTCTGACCGTCAGCAAGGAAGGGAACGCGCTTTCCTTCGGGGATGGTCAAACTTCGCCCGTGCCTGCAGATCTGACTTCACTCGCCGATGGCGCCTATATGGCCGGCTTTCGGCCCAATCATCTTGAGCTGCACGCCCATGTATCCGACGCGATGACCTTCGAGACTCAGCTCGTTGTCACCGAAATTACGGGATCGGAAACCTTCGTTCACCTTGATCACCATGGCGAACGGTGGGTCGGCCTGATCCATGGTGTGCAGGATCTGACGCTGGGCCAGACGCTTCCCGTCTACCTCGACCCGTCCCATGTCTACATTTTCGGGACGGATGGCGCCCTTGTTTCTCCTGCTCCTTATGCGGAGGCCGCTTAGATGGCCAAGATCACGCTCGACAACCTCGCCCATTCCTATCTCGATGCGCCGAAATCCGAGGAGGATTACGCGCTCAAAGAACTGAATCACGATTGGGCCGATGGCGAGGCCTATGCGCTTCTCGGATCGTCCGGTTGCGGAAAGTCGACGCTCCTCAATATCATCTCAGGGCTTCTTCAGCCCAGCGAGGGTCGCGTTCTCTTCAATGATATCGACGTCACACACGCCCCGACGGCCGATCGTAACATTGCGCAAGTCTTCCAGTTCCCGGTCGTCTACGACACGATGAGCGTGCGCGACAATCTCGCCTTCCCTTTGCGCAACCGCGGCGCGGAGCCGTCCTATATTGCCCAGCGCGTGAACGAGATCGCCCGCATGATCGGCATGGAAGCCGAGCTGGATCGCAAGGCCCGCGGACTGACCGCCGATGCCAAGCAAAAGATCAGTCTTGGGCGCGGAATGGTGCGCGAGGACGTCAACGCGCTGCTTTTCGATGAGCCGTTGACGGTGATCGATCCGCATATGAAGTGGGAGCTGCGAACGCAGCTGAAATCGCTTCACCACGATTTTGGCCACACGATGATCTATGTCACCCATGACCAGACAGAAGCGCTGACATTCGCCGACAAGGTCGTTGTGATGTATGATGGCCGTGTGGTTCAGATCGGCACACCGCAAGAACTGTTCGAGCGTCCTGCGCATACCTTTGTTGGTTATTTCATCGGGTCCCCGGGGATGAACCTTCTGGATGCCGACATTAGCGGGCAAACCGCGACTGTTGCGGGCACTCCGATTGATCTGGGAACCGGCTACGACGCAGTTTCCGGCAAGACCCAGATCGGCATCCGGCCCGAATTCGTTCACCTCTCCGCCAATGGTCAGGGACTGCCCGCCAAGGTGCAGAGGGTCGAGGATGTCGGTCGCCACAAGATCGTCCGGCTTGACGTCGCGGGCAAGGACCTGAGCGCCATCGTGTCGGAAGAGGACGGCATCCCGACCGATGCCAGCCACATCACCTTTGATGCAGGCCATATCAATGTCTATGCCAATGACTGGCGGATCACCCCGTCTGGAAAGGCCGCCTGATGGAAAAAACCGTCAATCAAAAGGCCTGGTTCATGGTCCTGCCGGTGCTGGTGCTCGTGGCCTTCTCGGCGGTGATCCCGCTGATGACGGTGGTCAACTATTCGGTTCAGGACACGTTCGGAAACAACCAGTTCTTCTGGGCAGGTCTCGAATGGTTCGAGGAAATGCTGTCGAGCGAGCGGATGTGGGCCGCCCTCAGACGGCAGCTCATCTTCTCGGCGATCATCCTCGCCATTGAAATTCCGCTTGGGATCTTCATCGCTCTCAACATGCCGAAAAAGGGCTTCTGGGCGTCGTTCTGCCTTGTCGTGATGTCCCTGCCGCTCCTGATCCCATGGAACGTGGTCGGCACCATCTGGCAGATCTTCGGGCGCGTCGATATCGGCCTTCTGGGCTACACGCTCGACAAGCTCGGGGTCTCTTACAACTATACGCAGGACTTCTTTGCCGCATGGGCCACCGTCATCGTGATGGATGTCTGGCACTGGACGTCACTGGTCGCCCTTCTGGCCTATGCCGGGCTCCAGTCGATCCCTGACGCCTACTATCAGGCGGCTAAGATCGATCAGGCCAGCCGCTGGAAGGTCTTCCGTTACATTGAACTGCCCAAGATGGCAGGCGTCTTGATGATCGCGATCCTGCTCAGATTCATGGACAGCTTCATGATTTACACCGAGCCCTTCGTCGTCACCGGAGGCGGCCCCGGCAACGCGACGACTTTCCTGTCGATTGACCTTGTGAAGATGGCGCTGGGGCAGTTCGACCTCGGCCCGGCGGCCGCGTTCTCGATCATGTATTTCCTTGTGATCCTGCTGATCTCGTGGGTCTTCTACACGGTGATGACCAATCTCGACAAAAGGGATGGGGTATGACCGACACTGTGCAAGCCCCCGGCGCCGGTTCTCTGCCCGGCGATGTGACGGCAAGTCGTCCTCAGACCCGCGCCCGGCGCCGCTTCGTCCCCAAGGGAAGTGCGGTGGTGATGGCGCTCTACCTGCTCTTTCTGATGTTGCCGATTTACTGGCTCCTGAATATGAGCCTGAAGACCAACGCCGAGATCCTCGGCCAGTTCTCGCTCTGGCCGCGCAATCTGACCTTCGCCAATTACGAGAAGATCCTGACGGATCCGTCCTGGTACATGGGATACGTCAATTCGCTAATTTATGTGGTCCTGAACACTATCATCAGCCTCGCCGTTGCCCTGCCCGCGGCCTACGCCTTCAGCCGCTACAGCTTCATGGGCGACAAGCATCTCTTTTTCTGGCTGCTAACGAACCGGATGGCGCCGCCTGCCGTCTTCGCGCTTCCGTTCTTCCAGCTTTACTCCGCTGTCGGTCTTTTCGATACGCATATTGCCGTGGCGCTGGCCCATTGCCTCTTCAACGTGCCTCTGGCGGTCTGGATCCTCGAAGGATTTATGCGGGGCGTTCCCAAGGAAATCGACGAGACTGCGTATATCGACGGCTACTCGTTCGGGCGCTTTTTCATCCGCATCTTCATGCCTCTTATCGCATCGGGCATCGGAGTGGCCGCCTTCTTCTGCTTCATGTTCAGCTGGGTGGAACTGCTGCTGTCGCGTACCTTGACTTCCGTGGATGCCAAGCCGATCGCAGCCACGATGACCCGCACCGTCTCGGCCTCTGGCCTCGACTGGGGCGTCCTCGCCGCCGCCGGTATGCTGACCATCGTGCCGGGAGCGCTCGTCATCTACTTCGTCCGAAACTACATCGCGAAGGGCTTTGCCCTAGGGAGAGTGTGATGCGTTGGTTGATCCTGCCTTTACAGTTCTCTGTCCTGCTCGGATGTGCTCCGGCGCCAGACATGAATGTCGATCCATGTGCAAATCTTGAACAGGAGACGTTGCCAAGAACGATGAGATCCTTCGAAGTTATTCAGCGGGATGCCAACGGACTTGTCGCAGATTTCGTGATGGAGGATGAGCGAGTGGGTCGAGTGACCTGTAATCGGGCAAGCCGCGAGATTGATTTCGTGATAGGATAGGAGGATCACCTGATGGATTGGATGGCCTGGACCTGGCCCACGGCAACCTTCTTTTTGACTATCGCGGCGCTTCTGATCGTCTTCACGGTCCTCGCCTTGCGCTATCCGGAAACCCCGCGCGTCGGCATTCTGCGGATCGAGACCACGCGCGGCGACCGGCTTTTTATCACGCTTCTGGGCAGCGCCTTCATCAATCTGGCCTGGCTCGGCTTGACGGATCTGCATCAGCTTTGGGGCCTTGGCGTCAGCTTGGTCTTTGCCATTCTCGTGTTTCGCTTCGTCTGATCGAAGCCAAGGCGTGCCGGGATCAACCCGGCCGAAATTACGGTTCACCAAGGGAGGAACACCATGAACCTAGCTCTGAGATCAACAACGGCGGTGGCACTGGCCTTCGCGGGGCTTCCGGCCTTTGCGGATATGGACGCCGCGCGCGCTTTTCTGGATGCCGAAATCGAACGCTCGGTCCTGTCTCGGGAGGAACAGGAAAATGAGATGCAGTGGTTCGTCGATGCCGCTGCCCCGTTCAGCGGGATGGAGATCAACGTCGTCTCCGAGACGATCACGACCCATGAATACGAAGCCAACGTTCTTGCCCCCGCTTTCACTGCGATTACCGGGATCACGGTCAATCACGACTTGATCGGCGAAGGCGACGTGGTCGAGAAGCTTCAGACCCAGATGCAGTCGGGCGAGAACATCTATGACGCCTATATCAACGACAGCGACCTGATCGGGACCCACTGGCGCTACCAGCAGGCACGCAACCTGACTGACTGGATGGCGGGCGAAGGCGCGGATGTGACGAACCCGGGTCTGAACCTCGATGATTTCATCGGCACCCAGTTCACCACCGGCCCGGACGGCAAGCTCTACCAGCTGCCTGACCAGCAATTCGCGAACCTCTACTGGTTCCGCTACGACTGGTTCACCGACGAAAAGAACATGGCGGATTTCGAGGCCGAGTATGGCTACTCGCTGGGCGTTCCGGTCAACTGGTCGGCCTATGAGGACATCGCCGCCTTCTTCACTGGACGCGATCTGAGCCATATGGGCGTCGATGGCGAAGTCTTCGGACATATGGATTACGGCAAGAAGGATCCGTCGCTGGGATGGCGCTTCACCGATGCGTGGATGTCGATGGCCGGGATGGGCGATATCGGCGAACCGAATGGTCTGCCTGTCGATGAATGGGGTATCCGCGTGAACGAGAATTCACAGCCCGTGGGCTCCTGCGTCGAGCGGGGTGGGGCTACGAACTCTCCTGCGGCTGTCTATGCGATCGAGAAGTATACCGACTGGCTGCAGAACTACGCGCCGCCAGCGGCTGCCGGCATGACCTTCTCGGAATCCGGGCCGATCCCGTCACAGGGATCTATCGCGCAGCAGATGTTCTGGTACACCGCTTTCACCGCCGATATGGTGGGCGATGGTGCTGCTGCGGTGCTGAACGATGACGGCACGCCGCGTTGGCGCATGGCCCCGTCGCCGCATGGTGTCTACTGGGAAGACGGCATGAAGGTCGGCTACCAGGATGCCGGATCATGGACGCTGATGGAATCGACCCCTGTAGACCGCGCCAAGGCCGCTTGGCTCTACGCGCAGTTCGTTACGTCCCAGACCGTGGATGTCGAAAAATCCCATGCGGGCCTGACCTTCATCCGCGAAAGCACGATCCAGCATGACAGCTTCACGGAACGGGCGGACAAGCTCGGCGGTCTGATCGAATTCTACCGCTCGCCTGCTCGTGTGGCGTGGTCGCCCACCGGCACAAATGTCCCGGACTATCCGAAGCTGGCACAGCTCTGGTGGCAGAACATCGGGGATGCGTCCTCGGGTGCGAAAACCGCTCAGGAAGCGCTGGACAGCCTTTGCGAAGAGCAAGAGCGCGTGCTCGAGCGCCTCGAGCGGGCGGGTGTCCAAGGCGACCTTGGTCCTGTCATGAACGAGCCCCAAGAGGCTTCCTATTGGCTCGATCAGGACGGCTCGCCGAAAGCCAAGATCGAGAATGAGGACGAGGAACCGCAAACCGTCGCTTATGACGAGCTGATCCAGTCCTGGCAGTAAGCTACTGTCCGGGCCGGGGCGTTCGCGCCCCGGCCTAACCCAAGATCAACCCGATCAGGAACGCGAGCGCTGGGACGCCGAAGAACACCACTTTTCGTGCCAAGTCGGCATCTACGATTAATCCGTCTTCCGACGCACGATCCCCAAAGCTTCCCTCGGCGCGCGCCGGGTAGTCAGCCGGACTGAAGAGGTTGTCCTCCCGCTGGCCCTCCTCCTTGCGGTTGGACTTCTGGCTCTCCACCCCGTCATCGGCCAGCTTTCGGTCAAGCCAATCGGGCAAGACCATCGTTCCGAATACCAGCTTCAGAACCGATTTTCCGACCAGCAGTTCCCGCTCCTTCCCGGTCGCAGCCCGCATGACAGCCCTAGCGGCAAAGTCGGGCGAAAAGATCGGTGGGGCTGGCTGCGGCTTTTTCTCCATTCTATTGCGCGCCCAGTCGAACTGAGGCGTGTTGATCGCCGGAAGCTGAACCAGTGCGATCGACACTTTGCTCTTTTGGCGCAGAAGCTCCGACCGGACGGAGCCCACAAACCCGTTGATCCCGTGCTTGGCCGCGCAATAGGCCGATTGATAGGGCACAGGCCGATAGGCCAGCCCCGATCCGATGCAGACAATCCGCCCCTCGGTCATGACGTTCATCGCCGCCCGCGTCCCATTGACCTGCCCGCCCAGCGTCGTGGCCGTGATCGCTTCGAACTCGTCCGCCGTCATTTCGTTGAAAGGCGAGAAGGTCGTCAGCATAGCCGCATTTACCCAAACGGAGGGGGCACCAAGCCGCTCGACAATCGCCTCGGCGGCGGCCTGGACGGCCTCTGCCTCGCTCACATCCACCGACTGACAGAAAATGTGATCGTCCCCCAGTTCGGCAGTCATTTGATCAAGGCGCGTCTGACCCCGTGCCATCACGCCGACCTTGTACCCCTTCTCCAGCAACGCGGTCACGGCGGCCCGCCCTACCCCTGCGCTGCCTCCGGCAACCACTGCAACCCGATCCGACTTTGCCATCTTTCGTGCCCTTCCGAAGAGTGTTGCCGCTCAACAGGCGGTCTAAGCCATCAGTTCCGAAAGGGTGCCGAGCGCCTAATTTTTGCTCAGCAGATCAGAAGGCGCCTCTTTTCCAGCATCTGAAGGAAGATCCGTGGAACCTGGCCCTGAAACGAGTGTTTATTCTACATCCTCGGGCAGAGACTTTCGTAATGACAACAGATCCAGATCCGGCATTTGCCGGACCAACCTTAGATCTGACTACCGCTTCTGTTTTCCTCGATTTTGACGGAACCCTCGTCGAGCTTGCAGACACTCCGGATAGTGTGTCCGTGCCGGACGATTTGCATGATTTGCTTCAAAACCTGTTCGATGCGTTATCTGGACGCCTTGCTCTCGTTTCGGGCCGCAAGATTTCGGACCTCGAAAGGTTTCTACCATCGTTTTCCGGACCAATGGCAGGAGGTCATGGCGCGGAACGACGTGTCGATGGCGAGTATTCAAAGCACCCCTTCTCGGGCTCGGAAGGCTACCATGCCATGATCTCGTCCTTGAAGAAGATCACGTCTGGTCATTCTGGATCGCTGCTTGAGGAAAAACCGACCGGTGCTGTCGTCCACTATCGGCAGGTCCCGGACAGGCGAGACGAAATCAAGGAGGCTCTCGCTCCGATCATTGGCCGATACCCAGATCTTCAACTTCATCTTGCGAAGATGGCGTTCGAGATCAAGCCGTTGGACGTCGGGAAGGCCGATGCCACGCTGGATCTGTTCAAGCATCTTGGCGGAGCGGTTCCCGTCTTCATCGGAGACGACGCGACCGACGAACCGGCAATGGACGCCGTTCAGCGAAACGGAGGGTTTGGCATCAAGGTCGGCGAGGGCGATACCATTGCCCATCATCGCGCGCCAAACCCGGCAGCGATACGCGCACTTCTTCACTCCTGGCTCACGCCGCATCGGTAAATGTGATAGGATCACTCCATGGCAGGTCGCCTTATCGTCATCTCAAATCGCATTCCGCTTGGGGGTCCGCCATCCGGCGGTTTGGTGGTGGCATTACATGAATGCCTCGACCAGATCGGGGGGATCTGGATTGGGTCTTCCGAGCAAACCGTTGAAACCCCTGCTGAGACATTCACAGAGCATAGTGAAGCATCCTACCAGAAGCTGACCTTCGATCTGACCGACGAGGACTACCGGACCTATTACTTGGGATATGCCAATGCCGTGCTATGGCCGTTATGCCATCGGCGCGGTGATCTGATCGATCTGCAGCAGGAATATCGGGACGGCTATTATCGGGTGAATGAGCGTCTGGCCCGGATGCTCGCAGCGATCGTCACGCCCAATGACCGTATCTGGGTTCAGGACTATCACTTCTTCCCCCTGGCCCATACGCTACGCAAGCTTGGTGTTCGAGCGGCCATCGGTTTTTTCCTACATATTCCGTTCCCAACCCGAACGGATCTCGAGGCCCTGTCCGATCAAAGGGAATTTCTGGATTGGATCGCTGCGTTCGATCTGGTTGGTGTTCAAACCAAGGGGGATGTCGCAAGCTGTCTCGAAGTCTTTCGCGCAATGGGAGACGGCGAATTGCAGCTTGACGGAGCGATGCGGCATGGAAACCGGCGCTTTCACGTCCAGAGCTTCCCGATCGGGATCAACCCAGAAGGCTTCGCCTCCTCTGCCGGAGAGGAAGATGGCCGCGAAATTCTCAACTTGCGACCCAACGAGAAGCTTCTGATCGGGATCGATCGGCTGGATTACTCGAAAGGCCTGCCTAACAGGATGCGGGCCGTTGGTCAGTATCTCGATATGCGGGCGGCGGATGATCCCCGAGCGACTTTCCTTCAGATCGCACCGCCCACACGGGAAGGTTTGGCGGCTTACGAAGATATTCGGAACGAGCTTGAACAGATCTCAGGGGCTGAAAACGGAAAGCACTCCGATCTGGACTGGACCCCGATCCGCTATATCCATCAAATGGTCCCACGGCACCGGCTGGCCCCGATCCTTCGCGCCGCCGATGTCGGACTTGTAACCCCGATGGCAGACGGCATGAACCTTGTCGCCAAGGAGTTTGTCGCCGCCCAGGACGGGAATGATCCGGGGGTTCTCGTCCTATCGCGCTTTGCCGGCGCGGCAGAGCAGCTTGACGGCGCTTTGATCGTGAACCCGTTCGATATCACGGAAATGGCGGAGGCGATCCAGATCGCCTTGGCCATGTCCTTGGACGAGAGAAGCGAGCGGCATGAACAACTGGCACGGTCGGTCTTTACTGAAACAATCGATCACTGGACCGAAACTTACCTGAACGCGTTTGACCGTGTTGTTCCAGTTTCCATGCCGCTCTCGGCCTGAGCTTAGCCGCTCGACCGTCCCTCATTTGCGACCTCGGTGATTAGACCGGTGATCGCAGACTTCAGCGGCCCTCTGGGCAGCTGAGCCAGTGTAGCTGCTAGACGTGCGGTCTCATCGTCGACCGGCGTCGGTTTGCAGCGACGACCCAACCCGTCGAAAAAATAGCTGACCGCGACTTCGCAGATCTGGGACAGCTCAAACAGGCGGCTTGCCGAAACGCGGTTCGCGCCTGTTTCGTACTTCTGCAACTGTTGAAACGATATGGACATGCGGGTCGCAAGGTCCGATTGAGAAAGCCCTCGCATCTGACGGACTTCACGGATCTTGCGGCCAACATGGGTATCTACGGGATGGGGCATCTGTAACCTTTGAATTTCACTTTCACCCACCATGAATGGTTGAGCGGGGGTCAGACAATTCATCATTTCTGGCTAATTTTCGCACCCAAATACGACAGTGATGGATGATTTTTGTTCCCGTCGCCTTAGTTTTATGGTGAATAGTCCTTTAAGGCAGGCAGGGATATTGGTTCATGGCACGACAACAGGGGGAAGCGATCCTATTCGAGCTGCTGCGCTCGTTTACCATGCTCGCCGAAACTCTGAACCTGTCGCGCACGGTGGAGCGCCTCGGGACGACCCGGCAGACCGTCCGTCGGCACCTCGTGATTCTCGAAGAACATATGGGCGGTCCTCTTTTCGAATTGGTGGACCGGGAATACCAACTGACCGAACGCGGCCGGAATGCTCTGAGAGAAGCCGAAGAGCTTCTCGCGCGCGGCGATGCGTGGCTGCGGAACCAGTCAGGACATATCGACGGCCGCTATTTTCTTCGTTCAAACAACGAGAAAGACCAGCGCTACTTTCTCGAGCAACAGCCCCTTCGCCAACTCTGGACAGTGGACGCCCCGCTGCTGCAACAAAGCGTCCACGCGTGGGCCGAGGCAAAAGGAGAACTCGAGCATCCCGCTTTCGCTCCCATTCGCCCTTTTATCATGGTTTTCCGGCTACATGGAGAGGATTGGCTTTGCACCCATGTGGGGGAAAAGTCGTCCTTTGCCACGTGGTTTGGCTGGGAGTGGGAGCGGTCCATGATCGGTCGAGGGCTGGTCGATTTTCCCGGTGGCCGAGGGTTCGCACGGCTCATGACGCAGCCGTTTCGCGAGGTTTACGAGACGGAAGGATTGCGGCTGGATCACATTCTGACGCATATCCCGCGAGATCCGAACGGCCCTCCTGCACCAATTGCATATCGCCGTCTTCTGCTCGGATGCCGCTTTCCCGATAGCAGCTTTGCTCTGGTCAGTGTGGTGGATCGGACCCACGATCTAAAGATCGAAGGGGTCGAAAAATCGGATATCGAAGCGATGCCAAAGGACCTTGTCATGTCGATTGATCCCATGGAAGCGGCATAGATCCGGCATGGCATTCCACCCCCCTCTTACCTATCCCGACGCGATCGAGACAACCTTCTCGGCGATTCAGTATGTGACGGGAATCAACGGCCTTCTGAACGAGCAGGGAATCACCCTGGAACTGGGCTCGGATTTCACGAAATACACCCAATTGACCGGCAAAGCGCGCCCCGATCAGCCCGTCGGCCCACCTTTCGATCATAGGTTGCACTACCTCACGGAAAGCAATTCGTTCTGGATCGTCGGACGCGATGAAACGGGACGTGTGGTCCATTGTCAGGCGATGAAAGCACTCGACCTGGCAGGCAGCCATCTTGCCGAGTTTCTGGCCGAACGCTATCTCGACTTTCCGCCAGCGGGTCTTGCCCTCGATCTTGCGTCCTCACGGTGCCATCCCGGTCCGATGGCGCATAAGATCACCGGGAAGGTCTGCTATCACGGGGATGTCTGGCTCGACACCTCCTATCGCGGCTCCGGCGTCTCGTCCCTTCTCGCCCGGCTCGCCTTGATCACATGTCTGCTTCACCTGCGGCCGGATCACATCTTTGCCTTCATGCCCGAAGGAATCGCATTTCGCGGCCTGACGGAGCGCGAGGGATATATGCATGCCGAACCCGGCATCCTAAGTTGGGCGCTGCTTGGCGGTGGAACCGTCGAGGGCTTCATGATTTCCGTTGGTCGGGACGATCTGCGCCAACTGCTTAGAATTCCGCCCCGGCGCCTCCTGAAACGGTAAGGCGAACACATGAAAGCCGCCGAGGAAACCTCGACGGCTTTGCCAAACGCGGTGCGATCTAGTTGACGGCTTTGGCGTCGACGACATCCGTCTCCAGGCTCGGTGTGGAGGCGATTTCGATCCGGCGCGGCTTAAGTGCTTCGGGGATCTCGCGCTTCAGTTCGATATGAAGCATCCCATCGGCATGAGCGGCACCATTGACCGTCACGTGATCAGCAAGATGGAACCGACGCTCAAAGGCGCGGGTCGCGATCCCGCGATGAAGGAATGTCCGCTCTTGATCGTCTTCAGCCTTGCGCGCCGTGACGACAAGCGCCTTGTCCTTCACTTCGACGCTTAGATCCGCATCCGAGAAGCCTGCAACGGCGATCGAGATACGATAGGCGTCATCACCAATCTTCTCGATATTGTAAGGGGGATAGGACGGCTGACTGACATCCGATGCCAGAACTCTGTCCATGAGGTTTGCGATCTGGTCGAAACCGACCGTGGACCGGTATAGCGGTGCAAAATCAAAAGTACGCATGGAATCCTCCGTTGAGCGATACCTAGTTGGTGCGATCTTCCAAAAATGGACAGACCGGCAAGTAACACGGGACCCTCTTTGGCATCCCGATACCACTTATTTGGGGAGGTTGCTTTTGCTTTTCAACCTCTGAAGCGCACCGTCAGGGTTTGAGGAATTTCGCTCCGGTGTCAGAGCGATCTCCCGCTTCGATAAACCGCTGATCGCCCCCGATCCGGGCTGGTGCGATCGTCGCAAACTCTGCCTTTAGCTCGGCCAACGGCTGCGCAAGAGAAGTACCCAGCGAGACTTTGCGCTCGTCCAGTTCGGCCATCGACGAGACGACCGAGACGATCCGTGCCACCCCGTTGCGAACGGAAAAGACAGGCGATCCGCTGGAGCCAAAATCGACACTGCATGTCATGACCAGAACGCCCAGACGAACGCCAAGAACTTCGCAGGTCTCTTGCAAGGTCGGATTGTCAGCGCGTCCTTTTCCGTAAGACACGACCCCAACCTCGTCTCCTCGGCCTGGTCGGGCATCTGTTCCGAACGGCCTGATCCGGCTGTTCCGAATAGGCTGATCAAGCTCCAGCAGCGCCAGGTCATGCGACACTTCGCGGCCAACGCCCGTATCAGGACGGTGAACGTAATCGGGATGGGTCACCGCCCGTTTCACCCCGCGATAGGCACGCGCCTGGCCGCCCCTGAGACCTGCAAGAAACCGGATTTGAGAGATATCGACCAATTGCCCGTCATCGCGATAAAGGCAGTGCGCCGCTGTCAGGACCTGATCGACTTCGACCAAGGCGCCGGTGCAAAAGCCCTTACCCAGAATATCAAGCCGGCCGACACCTTCCCAGCCGCGGCTCGCATCAGCGGTCTCGAGGCTTAGCAACACGGCATCTTCGGCGACAGAAGCCGTCGCTATAATGCAGCATAGAAATCCAGCAAATAAACGTCCGAACATCGTCACCTATTCCCCAGTCGGACCGTAGATCGCCGTTACGGCAAAACTTTGGCGCCGTCGGATCCACCCCAGCCTTACCTTAAGGTCAGGCCGCTTCAAGATCCATCGCTTTCAGCGTTTTGGACTGTCGGTGCTTCAGACCGGATCAAGAGCAGGAGGACGCGGCCCCCCGGTCGCCCAATCGAGCAGCTCGACAGTATGAACAACAGGCGTTTCGGTTCCGCCCCCGATCTGCATCATGCAGCCGATATTCCCGGCGGCAATCACATCGGGTTTAGTCGCCTCGAGCGTCCGAACCTTCCGGTCCTTCAGTTGCGCAGAGATCTCGGGCTGCATCAGGTTGTAGGTGCCCGCCGATCCGCAGCAAAGATGGCTGTCGGCAGGTTCGACCACCCGGAAGCCAGCAGATTTGAGCAGATCCTTGGGGTAGGTCTTGATCTGTTGGCCGTGCTGAAGCGAGCAGGCGGCATGATAGGCCACAGTCAGATCGCTGCGAGCAGTCTGGCCTGTCTGATTATCGATCTGAGGTGCATCGGTTCCAGCGATCGCCACCCGCGCTTCGTTCACAGATGTTCCCGTCTCGCTTTGCGGCATCAGTTGCACCAAGAGCTCGCTCACATCCATTGCAAGGCCCGAGACGGCAGCGGCATCTTCGGCCCTTGCCGGGTCGGTCCTGAACATATGACCATAGTCCTTGACTGTTGTGCCGCAGCCGCTGGTGTTGATCACGATCGCATCCAGCTCGCCCGCGCGATGTTCAGCCATCCAGGCATCGATATTCCGCGCCGCCGTGGCGTGGCTTTCATCGGTCTTGCCCATGTGGTGGACAAGTGCGCCGCAACAGCCCTGCCCCTTTGCTATGACAACATCGCATCCAAGTCGCGTCAGCAGCCGGATCGTCGCATCGTTGATATCCGTATTGAGCGCTCTCTGGGCACATCCCGTCATCAAGGCGACCCGTTTGCGACGCTCTCCCTCAGCCGGAAATGTCTGCGGATCATCGTTGCGGCTGACCGGGGGGATCTGCCGCGGAGCCATTTCCAGCATCGCCCTCAAGCGCGGATCCGGCATCAAGCGGCGCAGCGGCCGGGCGATCTTTGCCCCTAGGAGCGCAACCCGGAACCGGCTCGGATAGGGCAAGATCCAAGCGAGGATCCTCCGAAGGGCCCGGTCATGCCAAGGGCGTTCATAATGTTCTTCGATATAGGCCCGCGCATGATCGACAAGGTGCATGTAATGAACGCCCGACGGACAGGTCGTCATACAGGCCAGGCAGCTCAGGCAACGATCTATGTGCTTGACGGTCTTCTCATCAGGCACGCGCTCGTTCTCGAGCATGTCCTTGATGAGGTAGATCCGGCCTCTGGGACTATCCAGCTCGTCTCCTAGAACCTGGTAGGTGGGGCAGGTCGCCGTGCAAAACCCGCAATGAACGCAAGACCGAAGGATCTCGTTCGAGCGGGCGATCGCGGGATCGTCCAGCTGGTCAGCCGTGAAAGTCGTTTTCATGCGTGCATAAGCCCAGGATTGAAGCGTCCATCCGGATCGAAGCGGGCGCGCAGTTGCCGCGAAAGACGCTCAACTGGCGCAGGCTGTGGATGAAACATGCCCAAGGTTTTCCGAGTGCTATCGCTTGCCCTGACAGGAGTTGCGTGACCGCGCAGATCCGGCAAAGAGGCCCTGAGATCGGATCCCGGCCTTGTCGCCAGCCAAATCAGCCCCCCGCCCCAATCGTAAAGCACCGAAGACGCGCTGGATCGAATGCCATCCGGCAAGGACGCAACGAGACCCGGCGCATCCGAGGGCGTGACCGAAAGCTTCCAGACATCATCGGTCGTGCCATGGAAAGGACGGACATTTCGGATGTCAGACCAGCTTTGCGAGACACTTTCCGGATCATCGTCGATATGGACCGCGCCGAACCGAGACAGAAGCTGCGTCAACTGGCCACAACGATAGCGAACGGAGGCCTCGAACCCTTCAAGGCGGATCGACGTCAGCGACTTGTCGGGGCTTGAAAGATGCGCCGCACCGGTCACGTCATAGGGCGAGCCAAGCGCGGCTGACAAAGCCTTGATCGCATCGACATCCGCCAAATCCTCCAGCCGCACGGTCGCGGTCATTGCAGGAATGGGGAGCACCTTGAGCGATACCTCGGTCAAAACACCCAAAGTCCCGAAACTGCCCGCCATCAGCTTGACAAGGTCATAGCCCGTGACGTTCTTCATCACCCGGCCACCGTTTTTGACGATCGTTCCCGTTCCGTCGACAAACCGAACCCCCAAAAGCGCATCGCGGCACGCCCCCGCTTGGATCCGGCGCGGACCAGACCGACCGCCTGCAACAACGCCGCCAATCGTCGGCGCGCCATCCGTCCCAAGAAGCCCCCTGTAATCGATAGGCTCGAAAGCCAATCGTTGCCGTTCACCCTCGAGCAAGCCCTCGATTTCGGAGACCTGTGTTCCGGCTTGCACAACGATCGTGAGCGCTCCGGGTTCATAAAGCGTGACGCCAGAGAGGCCCGCAACCGACAGCTTGCGGTCCGTCTTGCAGCGCAATGCCTGCGTATCCCCACCAACGATCCGAACAGGGCCTCGCAAGCTCTTTACCGCTTCACTCAGATCCTGCTCCGTCTGCGGCTCAAGATCAGCGGCGGCGGTAGGCGGCAGTTCAGCAACTGTCTCTGTCATTGCGCGGCAATGCTCGCACTGCGCCGATCCTGAGAGACCGCCAGAGGAAAGACCTTGGCCGGATTGAGAAGCCATTTGGGATCGAACACATCCTTCACGGCCATCTGCGCCTCGAGATCCTCTGGCGCGAATTGGACATCCATCAGATCACGTTTTTCGATCCCGACGCCATGTTCGCCAGTCAGACAGCCGCCCGCCTCGACGCAGAGCTTCAGGATCTCGGCGCCCAAAGCCTCACAGGTCTCAAGCTGACCGTCGACATTGGCATCAAAGAGGATCAGCGGATGCATGTTGCCATCGCCTGCGTGAAAGACATTCGCGACGTCCAAACCGAACTCCTTCGACAGCTCGGTGATCCGACCAAGAACGAATGCAAGCGACGAGACGGGGATCGTCCCATCAAGGCACATATAATCGTTAATCTGCCCCATGGCGCCGAAGGCCGACTTGCGCCCCAGCCAGATCCGCCCGGCTTCGTCGGCATCGCGCGCCTCCCGTAGCTCGACCGGGTTATGACTGCGGGCTATCTCGGTGATGATCCCGAGCTGTTCGTCGATCTCTGCCTCGGACCCCTCGACCTCCACGATCAAGAGAGCCTCGCACATCGGATAGCCCGCCTTCGCGAAGGCCTCGCAGGCCTCGATACAGGGGCGGTCCATGAACTCGATCGCCACGGGCAGAACGCCCGCCTTGATGATGTCGCTGACGACCTGCCCTGCGACGATAGAACTGTCATAGCCCATTAGAACCGGCCGCGCGCCTTCGGGCTTGCGCAGGATGCGAAGGGTCGCCTCGGTGACAACGCCAAGCTGTCCTTCGGATCCGCAGATCAGCCCCAACAGATCATAGCCCGCCGGATCAAGATGCCCGCCGCCCAACTCGATCACGGTCCCATCCATCTGAACCATGGTCACGCCCAGCAAATTATTCGTCGTCACGCCGTATTTCAGGCAATGCGCCCCGCCAGAATTCATCGCGATATTCCCGGCAATGGCGCAGGCAAGCTGAGACGATGGATCAGGCGCGTAAAAGAACCCATCGGCTTCGACCGCGCCGGTGACAGAGAGGTTCGTCCGCCCGGCCTGCACGCGGATAAGCCGGTTATCGTAGTCCGTCTCCAGCACGGCATTCATCCGAGCAATGCCAAGGATGACACTGTCTTCTGTCGGAAGCGCGCCTCCCGCAAGCGATGTGCCCGAACCGCGGGGGACGACGGGTACATTCATGTCGTGACAGATGCGCAATACCTGCGACACCTCCTCGGTCGAAGACGGGAGCACGACGCAAAGAGGCGGGCACCGATAGGCTGTCAGCGCGTCGCATTCGTAGGCGCGGGTCTCGACCGGATCAGAGATAACCGCATCGCTCGGAAGAACGTCCTTTAAGGTCGCGACAAGGGACGCTTTTTTCAACAGAACCAACGGATCGGGGGCAGGCATCTCCATGATCAAACCTCTCTGTCGAATTTTTTAGCAATATAGAAAGACGCGCAGGTATCGGCAATTCGTTTCACCGTGGCCTTGCGACACACCCGATTGTGAAAGATCCTCCGGCAATCCTTCAGTATGGTTCGCTCATGATCAGATTTCTCGTTCCCGCTCTCCTTCTGCCGATGTCCGTTTTTGCAGATCCCGTCACAATCGTTGCGGTCGAGGCAACGCCATCGGGCGATAGCTGGCGGTTCGATGTCACGCTCGAACATCCCGATACCGGGTGGGATCACTACGCAGACGGCTGGGAAGTCTTGGCCGAAGACGGCACATCACTTGGTCTACGAGTGCTGCATCATCCCCACGAGAACGAGCAACCCTTCACCCGAAGCCTGTCCGGCGTCGTGATCCCAGAAGGCGCAAGCCGCGTGCAAATCCGCGCACGCTGCAATGTCGACGGCTGGGGAGAGCCGATTGTGTTCGACCTGCCAGTGAGTTAACTCCGACCTTCCCGGATCCAGGCACCAATAACAAACAGCCCGGACAGGATCAGCAAAAGCCAGGGCGGGACCAGCGAAAAGACCGTAAGATCCGCCGTTCTGAACGCATCGCGCGGCGTGACGCCGACCCAGCCGCGACCAGACGCAGCCCGGCCCGCACGCACATCACGCACGGACGGAATGCCCGCTTCGACCAAGCGAACCGTTCCGCCGCGCATCTCCTCGGTCAACGGCTCAAGGATCTCGCCGGTCGAGATGGTTTCCTCGAATTCTCGCGGGGCAGACGGACCAAGAGCGACGACCGTTCTCTCACTCCCGTCGGTGATCTGGTAAAGACCGATCTCGGGCGCTGTGAACCGCCCTTCGAAAAGACCGGGTCTAACCTCCTCCATCTCGAGAACCTGCTCCTGCCCATCCGCGCCCTGCCAGGTCGTCTCATCCAGTTCGGCTTCCATGGTCCGGCGGCGGACGACAACATCAAGGCCATCGGCCTCTGCGCTGAAGGCTTCTTCCTCCAGCTCGGGCTCTTTCATCATCCAGTGTGCTAGCCGGCGCAGCAGCTCAAGCTGAGGGCCGCCGCCCTCGTAACCGCGGCTCCAAAGCCAGGCATGATCCGACGCAAGAAGCGCGACGCGGCCTTCACCGACGCGGTCCAACACGAGAAGCGGACGCTCACCAACGCCCTGTAGAACGGTGGTGCCCGTCATATCGGCCAGTTCGATAAGCCGAAACCAGCGGCCCCAACCGGGCGCGCCATCATCTTCTTCCCCTTCGAAGCCTTGGGTCAGCCCTTCTGTGACGGGATGGCGTTCTCCCTCTTCGGTCAGGCGCGGTAGGAACCCCTGTTCCAGAACACGCGCTGTGGGTCGTGCAGGCAGGATCGACCCAAGCTCAGAGCGGTATAGACTATCGGCAGAGGCGAAATCGGGCCCTGCAGCGACCAGGACCGCTCCGCCCCGCTCGACATAGGCCCGTATGTTTTCAAAGTATTGCGGAAGCAAGATGCCGCGCCGTTTGTAGCGATCAAAGATGATCAGATCGAATTCATCGATCTTCTCCAGGAAAAGGTCCCGCGTTGGAAAGGCGATAAGGCTCAGCTCTTCGACGCGTACGCCATCTTCCTTTTCAGGCGGGCGCAGGATCGTGAAATGCACAAGATCGACAGAACTGTCGGATTTCAGAAGATTGCGCCATGTCCGCTCACCCGGATGCGGCTCACCCGAGACAAGAAGGACCCGCAACCGGTCGCGCACTCCGTTGATTGAAACGACGGCGACGTTGTTGCGATCCGTCAGCTCTCCTTCGATGGCGGGCGTCGTGAACTGGAGCACATTGCGCCCGCCATGGGGCAACGTCACAGGAAGCTGGACATCCTGACCCAGCGGGACCTGAAATGTCATCGGAGGATTTTCATCGACCGTGATTGTCAGATCCGCCAACGTGCCGTCCGGCGCCTCTCCTTGATCCTCCACCCGGACGGTGAGATCGACCGGCTCTCCCAAAATGGCAAAGGCCGGCGCATTTTGGACGACAAGCCGGCGGTCCCAATCGTCCTCCTCTCCGGTCAGCAGGGTGTGAAACGGAGCCGGCAGATCGGGTGCCTGCTCAATGTCGTGAACCCGGCCATCGGTAATGGCCAGAATGCCCGCGATCCGCGCCCTGGGCTCTTCGGCGATTGCCTCATGCAAGGCCGCCATCAGCCGTGTGCCTTCGTCCCCTTCGCCATCGCCAACCTCCACGATCCGCAGCTGCGTATTGGGGCGCGCTTCAATCTCCCGGGTGAGTTGCTCCAGAGCGGCCTGGGTCTGCGCGGGGCGATCCGCGATCCGCTGGCTGGCAGAGCGATCGACCAGCAGCATCACGATATCCGAGAGCGGTGCCCGTTCTTCCTGCTGAAGCGATGGGTTGACCAAAGCCAGAACCAGCAAAGCCCCCGCAAGCCCCCGCAGCCACCAACCGCGCAATCCGCGCCAAAGCGCAACGCCGATGGCCAGCACTGCCACGCCAGCGACAAGATAAATCAGCGTCCATTCCAGAAGCGGATTGAAGATCAACGTTCCGGTCATTGGCCGAGCCTGTCGAGAAGATCGGGAACATGAACCTGATCGGATTTATAATTGCCGGTCAGCACATGCATGATCAGATTGACACCAAAGCGAAACGCAAACTCCCGTTGCCTTTCGCCCGCTGCGCCGCGCCCAACCGGGAGCATCCAGTTGCCCCGCGCGCCAATCGCCCATGCAGAAGCCCAGTCATTGCCGCCGATCACGACCGGCGTCACACCGTCATTGAGATTGCGGAACGGCATGCCCGGCGCGCGCTCTGCGTCAGGCGGGGAGGCTTCGACCCAGACATCGCGGCTTGTATAGCGGCCTGGAAACGCCTGGATGAGATAGAAGGTCCGCGTGAGAACATGGTCTTCCGGCACCGGCTCGAGCGGCGGGATATCCAAGGCGCGGGCGATGGCCTGCAATCTGCGCCCTTCCGGCGATCCGCTGCCAAATCCGGCGGTATCCGCATCGCGTGTGTCGAACAGGATCATGCCGCCGTTGCGCAGATACCGATTGAGCTTGCCGTAGGCCTCTCGCGACGGGAGTGGCTGATCTGCCGTTATCGGCCAATAAAGAAACGGAAAAAATGCAAGCTCATCGCGTTCGATATTGATTGCGATTGGCTCTCCGGGTTCGATCGACGTGCGGCTGAAAAGAACGTTAGAGAGCCCGCGAAGCCCGGCCTCGGCCACCTCATCGACACTTGGATCGCCCGTCAGGATATGCGCCAGAACAACTTCGCTCGTCGCGATCTGCGCCAGATTTTCTTCGCTTAACTCACCGCCCTGCTGCGCCTCTGCGCCGGGCGGGAACATCAGCAGAAGCGCGATCAGTGCCGCAATGCCCGATCTGGGCCCGCGCAGCCGCCCCGAGACCAGAAGCGAGGCCAGAATATCGACGGTCAGAAGGGCAAGCGCCATAGCGATTAGCAAACCTTTCAACGGCCGCTCCTGATCCAGGCTGGGACCTTCGACCGGAATACGGGCAGGCCAGAAGGCCGGAGACAGCTCGGTATCGGGCTTGATGACATTCACGGCGATCCGCGCCTCCTCGCCTGCATAAAGGCCCGGCGGCACCTCAGCCGAAAGTGTCCCCTCGGCCAGCACCTCGCCTTCGACCCCGTTGAGCCGATCCGCCTCGTTGAGCTGCCCGAATGCGTCGAGCACCTCTTCGGGCGCCCATGTCGTCCCGGCCAGATCATCGACGGTCGGGCGTTCGGGCCGTGTGAGAACCGCCAACCTTTCCAGCATCTGCACGAAAAGACCCGAAAGCGGTAATGTCGTCCACTCAGCATTGGCCGTCACATGGAACAGCACAACCTGACCGTCACCAAGGATCTTGCGTGTCACCAGGGGCGTGCCGTCCGTCAGTTCTGCGATGACCCGCTCGTCAAGCTCCGGACCGGGTTCTGCAACGACCTGCGCCGAGACGACAACGTCGTCAGGTACGCTCAGCCCATAAAACGGAGAGTCCTCGTCAAAGGGCGCTAGCGCCTTGGGCTCTCCCCAACTCATGGCGCCTCCGACAGTGCGTCCACCAGCGCGCAGCCGAACCGGCATAAGGGGATCTTCTTCCCCGCGGCTGACATCGCTTGCGGCCAGCCGGGGACCGGCAAAGCGCAAAAGCATTCCGCCCTCTTCAACCCAGCCTGACAGAACGTCGATTTCGTTCGGCGACAGCGTCGCCACATCGGCCAGAACGATGACATCCGGCGCGGCGATCAGCAGATCATCCAGCGCGCCTTCAAGAATATCGGCGGTCGGCACCAGCGCCTGCCGGACATAATGCAACGGCGAGAGAAGATCGACCTCTTCGCGCTCTTCGCGGCCCGCGATCAAAGCGACTTCCCGGCGCTTCAACGCATCATCCGTCAGGCTGACGGCTGCCGCCGACCGCACCCCGTCAAGCTGGAACCGGCTGATCCTGTTGCGCAATTCCGGAGGCAGCGTCAAAGCGACATCAAGCGTTCTGGCTGCAGGTTCGAATTCGGTTTCGATCTGCGCAAGGTTGCGTTCCACCCCCGCAGGATCAAGTCCGAATGCCTGGACGGTCACGGCGCCGGGACCTGCACCCGACGATCTGCTGACCGTCATTTCGATCTGGCCATCGGCGAATGTCGCAGGTCCGAGCCCCAGAACGGGGCGAGGAGTTTGATATACGAAGACATCGCCTTTTGTCTCGAGCGCCTGCAGAGCCGGCTCGCGGGTCTCCCTCTCAAGCCCATCCGAGAACCAGAACGTGTCGAATGGTCCCTCCATGCCCTCAATCCAGTCCAGCAAGGCCTCGCTATCCGGCTCGAACGGCTGCGGCGCCAGCGATGGCAGACGGCTCATCCAGCTTTCGGCAGGCTGCATCGTCAGATCCGGCTCGAGATCCGTCGTCACGGCAATCGCCACCGGGCGGCCCCGGCGGGCAGCATCATCAAGAAGTGCCGATGTGCGCTCCATCCGGCGCGGCCAGTCGCGGGCATCCGCCCATGTTCCATCAAGAAGCACCAGAAGAGGACCGTCGCCCGACCGCTGCTCTTGCGGATTAAGGACCGGTCCGGCAAATCCGACGATGATCGCGGCGGCGGCAAGCAGGCGGAGCAGCAGGAGCCACCACGGCGTGCGATCACTTTGGCTTTCGCGGTCCTTGAGGCCCAGCAAAAGCGCGACCCCAGGAAACCGGCGGCGGATCGGCGCGGGTGGAACGGCCCGGAGCAAGATCCACAGGATCGGCAGAACGATCAGGCCAAGAAGCAGCCAGGGCGCAGTAAAACCAAGGGGTCCAAGTGTCCACATCAGGTGTGCCGCCCAAGCGCGCCATGCAGCCAAAGAAGGGCTGCCGCTGCACTTTGCGAGGTGTGATGGGTCGAAAGCTGCCAGCCGGTGCGGTGCGCGAGATCGGCCAGGTGACCCTTTCGCTCGGCCAGACGCTCGAGATAGCGGTCCCTGAGGTCTCCGGCCTTCAGGGTCTCGTGTTGCAGGCCGCCTCTCATGCTTTCAAAGATCGTGCGACCGTCAAAGGGGAACGCCTCTTCCTGAGGGTCAAGCACCTGAAGAAGAACGCCGCGCACACCGCGATCAGCAGCGTCGGTCAAAGCGGTCTCGGCCTCGGCGATGTCGCCCAGAAAGTCCGAGACAAAAACGGCGCGGCTATGGGGCAGCATACCGCGTGCAATCGGTGCGCCGTATTCCGCTTCGTCCTCGTCCGACAGGGCGCTTGCAAGGCGCATAAGCTGCATCTGTCCTGCGCGTGCGGGCAGATCGAACCCGGTAAGGCCGACACGCTCTCCGCCTCGAAAGAGCAGGATCGCGGCGGCCAGACCAATGAGGCGGGCGCGATTGGCCTTTGTCGGAATGTTCTTGTCTGAACTGAACCCCATCGATGCCGACCGGTCGATCCACATCATCACCGACTGGGCAATCTGCCATTCCTTCTCGCGGACGAAATGCGCATCCGCGCGGGCCGACCGACGCCAGTCGATATTGCGCGCCTCATCCGTCGGTTGCGCGGGGCGGTACTGCCAGAAAGCGTCGCCCATCCCCGCGCGGCGGCGGCCATGCTCGCCCAGAAGAACGGTCGTCGCGAGATGCTCTGCCTCTGCCAGAAGGGGCGGGAAGGCACTGGCGGCATCGGATGCCTCGGCGCGGAGAGCCTCGGGTGTCGTCACGCGGCGGCCTGGACCCGGAGGCTGCTGGTCGCGACCTGCTCGATCACGTTCGTCAGACGCTCCCCGCGAGCGCGGGCGGCGAAGCTGAGTGCCATGCGGTGTTCAAGGACCGGAACGGCCATCGCCATGATATCTTCGGGCGACGGCGCGAGGCGACCGTTCAGCAACGCCTCGGCGCGGACGGTGAGCATCAGCGCCTGCGCGGCGCGGGGGCCAGGCCCCCAACTCACAGTCTCGCGGACGATATCGGGTGCGGAGGGATCCTCGGGGCGGCAGGCGCGCACGAGATCGAGGATCATCTCGACGATGGCATCCCCGACCGGCATGCGGCGTAAAAGCGCTTGTGCCGCAAGGAGTTCCGGGGCGGTAAACACCTCGGTCGAGACATCCTCGGAGCTGCCGGTTGTGGCCAGCAGGATGTCCCGCTCGGTCGAGCGATCCGGGTAGGGCACGTCGATCTGAACGAGGAATCGGTCAAGCTGCGCTTCGGGGAGCGGGTAGGTCCCCTCCTGCTCGATCGGGTTCTGGGTTGCCAGAACGTGGAAGGGCACGCCGAGGGGGCGGTGCTGGCCGGCGATCGTGACTTCCTTTTCCTGCATGGCCTGAAGCAAGGCCGACTGGGTGCGGGGGCTGGCGCGGTTGATCTCGTCGGCCATCAGAAGCTGACAGAAAATCGGGCCTTCGATGAACCGGAAGGCGCGGCTTCCGTCATCCGCGGTCTCCAAGACTTCAGAGCCGAGGATATCGGCGGGCATCAGATCAGGAGTGAACTGGATGCGGTTCCCGTTCAAGCCCATCACCGTGCTAAGGGTCTCAACAAGCCGGGTTTTTCCCAGGCCTGGCAAACCGATCAGAAGCGCGTGACCGCCGCCCAGCATGGAGGCCAGCACCAGTTCGACCACCCTGTTCTGCCCGATGAAACGGCGCGAAATGCTCTGCTTGGCCTGGTTCAGGCGGTCGCCGAGCGCCTCGATCTCGGGCACCAGAGTGGTGTCTTCGGTCATGGGCTTCCTCTCCAACAGGTCTATGTAAATATAGGATCGACAGTTAAGCCTTGGTAGGAAATTGGCAATCGGATGACCAGACAAGACGATGTGAATAGACCGGATGCCGAAGGACTGGCGGCGTCTGCTCGAAAGGCGAGCGGAAAAGGGCCGCCTCCGGTGCATCTTTGGGATCCGCCGTTTTGCGGGGATCTGGACATGCGGATCGCGCGTGACGGGACCTGGTTTTATCAGGGAACGCCTATTGGACGAGAGGGGCTCGTCCGGCTTTTTTCCAGCATTATCAAGAAGGAAGGGGACGACTACTTTTTGGTGACGCCGGTCGAGAAGGTCGGGATTGTTGTCGAGGATGCCCCTTTCGTGGCGATCGATTTTCAGGAAACGGCGGACGGTCTGCTTTTTGAGACGAATGTCGGCGACCGTGCGCTGGCTGGACCGGATCATGCGATCCGGATCGCGCGGGATGGGCCGGAGGGAGAGCCGTCCCCCTATATTCACATCCGGGCCAACCTCGAGGCGCTTATCGACCGTAAGTCCTTCTATAGATTGATAGATATCGGAGAGCATCGCGACGTGGACGGCACCGAATGGTTCGGGATCGCGTCAGGGGATAGCTTTTTTCGGGTCATGGCCAGCGCGGACCTCAAGGCGGCTTCGGCCTGATTTGCGGCCATACGCGCGGATCTGCCGCAGATCGGGCGGGGCCTCTTGATAGTGTCTTGCTCGGCCGTATCCGGGCGGGAGAGAATCAATCGTTAACGCAGGATCTGCGGCGAAATCGGGCCTGCGGCATCCGGGCGGCATTTGGTCGGCATCCGGGAGGAGGCAAATCGCGGCCATACCCTGATGAACGGGGCGAACGGTCCGTCTTCGCGCAACACCCGTGAACAGTAACCAAGACGGGACCGCGATTGTGGAATTTTGCGAAAGAGCGATGTGCGCCTGCTGCACTTGCAACGCGGCGGTGCCGCATCCTAGTTGGAAAGACGAGAAGGACCGGCCATGATCCCTGCCCGATATTCCAACATCCTCTTTAGCCTGATCCTGTCGGGGCTGATGTCATTCATCGTCTCGGGTATCGCGACGTTTCGGGCGGTCGGTGCGGTGGACGGCTTTGTCGGGCTCTGGTTCGGCGCGTGGCTTGCTGCCTGGCTGGTGGCGTTTCCCGCGGTTCTGGTTGTCGCGCCGGTGACGCGCAAAATCGTGGGGTGGCTCGTGAAACCCGAAGCGCACAAACCAAGTACCTGACAGCACGCTGTCAGGAGGGGTATGATTGAGTGATGGGGTTCCTCTCATCCAACACCCGGAGACCCAAGATGGCCTTTATACCGACCGACACCGTTTGCTGGACCGAGATTCCCGTCAGGGATCTAGACGCCTCTACCGCGTTCTATAAAACCGTGTTCGACTGGGAGATGCAGCGGGTCGATGAAGAGCCGAACCCGACGGTGTTCTTCAAACCGGATATGGATGAGGCCGGGATATCGGGCCATCTTTATCCCGGCACCCCGTCCGAGAACGGACCGACGATCCATCTGGTTGTGCCGGACAGCCTGAGCGCCGCGAAGGATCGCTGCACGGCGGCCGGGGGCAAGGTGATCGGCGACGATGTCGAGATCCCGGCGGGTAAATTCTGCTATGCCAACGATCCTGACGGCAACTCCATCGGCCTTTTCGAGCGAAGCGGTCAATGAGGCGGGCGGATCGCCTCTTTCGGCTGGTGGATCTGCTGCGCGGCGGGGACCTGATGACGGCCGAGGTGCTGGCCGATCAGCTCGAAGTGTCGGTTCGCACGGTCTATCGCGACATGGCCGATCTGATGGCCAATGGCGTGCCGATCACCGGAGAGGCGGGGGTCGGCTATGTCATGGGCGGCGGATGGGATCTGCCACCGATGATGTTTACCGAGGACGAGATCGTCGCGCTGGTCGGCGGAGCCCGGATGATCCGGGCCTGGGGCGGCACGGAGATGGCGGCGGGCGCGGATGCCGCGCTCAAGAAGATCGCGGCGGTTCTGCCGGCGGATGCAAAGAGAAGGATCGATGGAGTGCATGTTCATGCGATGCGGATGCCGCGCCAGACGCCCGAGATGGCCGCGGCCCTCGATCGGATCGAGACGGCGACCGAGGGGCGGCAGCGGTTGCGCTTTGGCTATCGTGACGAGGCCGGGGCGAGGTCGAACCGCACGGTGCGCCCCTTGGGTCTGTGGTTCTGGGGGCAAGTCTGGACGCTTGTTGGCTGGTGCGAGCTGCGGGAGGATTTCCGCATGTTCCGCGTCGACAGGATGTCGGGTCTGAGCGCCGGAGGGGTCTTCCGTCTGGAGCCGGGTCAGACCTTGCGGGATTTTCGGTTGCAGCAGATGAGCGGGTGCGAGGAGCAAGAGGCCCCGGCGCGAGGCCGGGGCGAGAACGCGCCAAAGCCAAACGGGCTTGGGGCCTGATCAGAGGGGTGCGGCGGCGCGCTGGGCGCTGACATCGGCGAAGATGGCGAGCTGCTCTCCTCCGCGGGCGCCGGAGCGTCCCCCCATCCCGCGCGCCGCGATCCAGAGCGGAGGCTCGGCCCCGCGGTCGATGCGAAACTCGAAGCTGTAGGGGCCGTCTTCGGCGGCCGATCGCTCCCAGGCGTCAATGGCCGCGGGACGATCCTCGGCCAGGATGGCGTCCCAGAGCATGTCGAGCGTGACGATGGGATCCTCGATCCGCCAGAACTTGCGGCTGAGGCTGTCGAGCCAGACTTCCTGGGAGTCGGGGTTCCATGACCAGAGGGCGACATTGCCCATATGGATGGCCGCCTCGAAATCGGCGAGCGTGAAGGGGAAATCGGGGTCTGAGATCTGAATCATCGGCGCTCAGTTGCATGCCACGCGCGATCGGGCAAGTCCTGTGATATGTCGCAGTTTAAGCACTGGATGGATTGCTTGGCGGGCCGATCAGTGCGCCTCGGCCCAGTTGGGGCCGCGCCCGGTATCAACGGTGAGCGGGACATCAAGGGTAAGGACGGGTTTGTGCGCCTCTTCCATGACGTCGCGGGCCTTGGCAATCAGCGCGTCCTCGTGGCCCTCTTCGACCTCGAAGAGCAGCTCGTCATGCACCTGGAGCAGCATTTTGGCGGGAAGGTCCGCGATCGCGTCGTCCATCCGGATCATCGCGCGGCGGATGACGTCGGCGGCGGTGCCCTGGATCGGCGCGTTGATCGCGGCGCGGCGGGCGAAGCCTGCGGTCGGGCCCTTGGCGCCGATCTCGGGCGTGTGGATCTTGCGGCCGAAGAGCGTCTGGACGTAGCCGTTCTCCTTGGCGAATGCCGTGGTCTCGGACATGTAGTCCTTGATCCCTGGGAAGCGGTCGAAATAACGGTCGATGAAGCCCTGCGCCTCGTCGCGGGGGATGCGCAGGTTGCGGGCGAGGCCGAAGCCCGAAATGCCGTAGATCACGCCGAAATTGATCGCCTTGGCGCGGCGGCGGATCTCGGGCGTCATGTCATCCAGCGGGACGTCGAACATCTCGGAGGCGGTGGTGGCGTGGATGTCTTCGCCGTCGCGGAAGGCTTTCTCCATGGCAGGGATATCGGCGAACTGGGTGAGGATCCGCAGCTCGATCTGGGAATAGTCGAGCGCGACGAGGGTCTTGCCCTCCTCGGCGATGAAGGCCTGGCGGATGCGGCGGCCTTCCTCGGTGCGGATCGGGATATTCTGAAGGTTGGGATCGGTCGAGGCGAGGCGGCCGGTATTGGCGCCCGCGATGGAATAGGAGGTGTGGACGCGGCCCGTCTCGGCGTTGATATGGTCCTGCAGGGCGTCGGTATAGGTCGATTTGAGTTTGCTCACCTGCCGCCAGTCGAGGACGCGGCCCGGCAGGTCGTGTTCTGTCGCCAGATCCTCGAGGATATCGGCGCCGGTGGCATAGGCGCCGGTCTTGCCTTTCTTGCCGCCGGGCAGGTTCAGCTTGTCGAAGAGGATCTCTCCGAGCTGTTTGGGGGAGCCGACCTTGAAGTCCTCGCCCGCCAGTTCGTGGATCTCTTCCTCGAGCTGGACCATCTTTTGCGCGAAGGCCGAGGACATCTGCTGCAGGACGTGGCGGTCGACCTTGACGCCGGCCATCTCCATCCGGGCGAGGACGGGAATGAGGGGGCGCTCGAGCGTCTCGTAGACGGTCGTGACCTGCTTGCGGTGAAGCTGCGGCTTGAAGCTGTGCCAGAGGCGCAGGGTGATGTCGGCATCCTCGGCGGCGTATTTGGTGGCCTTCTCGATGGGGACGCGGTCGAAAGTGATTTGGTTTTTGCCGCTGCCGATCAGCTCCTTGATGGGGACGGGGATGTGGCTGAGATAGCGCTCGGACAGGGTGTCCATCCCGTGATTGTGCAGACCGGCATTGAGCGCGTAGCTCATCAGCATCGTGTCATCGATGGGAGCCACGTCGATGCCAAGGCGGGCGAGGATCTTGGCGTCGTATTTCATGTTTTGACCGATCTTGAGGATCGAGGGATCCTCGAGGACGGGTTTGAGCAGGGCGAGCGCGTCGTCCAGCGGCATCTGGCCGTCGGCGAGGCCTTCTTCGGAGAAGAGGTCATCCTCGGCGCTTTTCTTGTGGATGAGCGGCAGATAGGCCGCCTGCCCCGGCTGAACGCTGAGACAGACGCCAACGAGGTCGGCTGTCATCTCGTTCAGGCCCGTCGTTTCGGTGTCGACGGCGACATAGCCGCGCTCGTAGATCCGGTCGATCCAGGTTTGCAGGCCTGCGGCGTCGGTGATCGTCTCGTAGGCGTCATGATCGAAAGGGGGCTGTTCGACCTCGTCCGGTTCGGCCCCGGCGGGGTTGGTGTCGGGCAAGGCAGGCGCTTCGACGCCCAGATGATCGGAGATCCGTTTGACGATGGTGCGGAACTCCATCTCTTGCAGGAAGCCCAGCAGGACCTCGGGATCGGGGTCGCGGACCTCCAGATCGTCCAGGGTGAAGTCGAGCGGCGTCTCCTCGTCAAGCTGGACGAGCTTTTTGGAAAGGCGGATCTGGTCGGCGTGGTCGATCAGGGTCTGGCGGCGCTTGGGCTGTTTGATCTCCTCGGCGCGGTCCAGAAGATCCTCGAGCGAGCCGAACTCGTTGATAAGAAGCGCTGCCGTCTTGACGCCGATGCCGGGGGCGCCTGGAACGTTGTCGACGCTGTCGCCCGCGAGTGCCTGCACATCCACGACCTTTTCGGGGCCGACGCCGAACTTGGCCTCGACGCCCTCGCGGTCGATGACGCTGTTCTTCATCTGGTCGAACATTTGCACGCCATCGCCGACGAGTTGCATCAGGTCCTTGTCGGAGGAGACGATGGTGCAGGTCCCGCCCGCGGCGCGGGCCTGAACGGCGAGGGTCGCGATCATGTCGTCGGCCTCGTAGCCCTCCATCTCTTTGCAGGCGATGTTGAAGGCCTCAGTGGCGCGGCGCGTGAGCGGGATCTGGGGGCGCAGATCCTCGGGCATCTCGGAGCGGTTGGCCTTGTACTGGTCGTACATGTCGTTGCGGAAGGTGTGCGAGCCCTTGTCGAAGATCACAGCCAGATGGGTCGGCGGTTCGACCCCCGGATTCCCCTCGATGTACTTTTGCAGCATGTTGCAAAAGCCCGAGACGGCGCCGATGGGCAGGCCGTCCGATTTACGGGTCAGCGGCGGGAGCGCGTGGAAGGCCCGGAAGATAAACGCCGATCCGTCGATCAGATGCAGATGACAGCCTTTGCCGAATCGCGTTGTCATGAAAATTCCTTTCACACAGTCATACAAACTGACACGCCTAAACGCGGATCACCATACGTCTGAAGGACTTGGAGGATCTTCCGTGTCGCTGCTTTCATGCTTGCGTCGCGGTCAGATCCAACCATTATCTCGGGATCAAATTTTGCTATGGAATAATAGATGCCTTTAAAACGAAAGCTTTTGCTCTCCACTCTCGCCGTACTAGCCCTGACGGCTTGTACAACAACGGAAATCGCTTCGGTCTCGCAAAATCAGTTTGTGGTCTCAACAACGGGCGCCCCTGCCTGCGACGCTGATGCTGTCTTAGTTGTAGCACAACAAATGGCTGCGGTAGAGACTTTGCGTCGTGGTTTTGATCGGTTCACCGTGCTAGACTCAGATACGACGGCAAGGGACCGGACATCGAGCGTGCCGGTCGTCTACGGGGGTATCGTAACTTCCTCACCACTAAACTCGACGGAAATGACTGCTGAGCTTTCAGTTATTGCGGGTCGAGGCAATCAGGCCACCTCTGCAAACTGGTTCGACGCAAAGCAGGTTCTCGGTCCTGAGTGGCAGCGTCGTGTAAGGTCCGGTGTGAATAGCTGCAGCTAGAAACATGGCCTCCTGGCGGGACGCATTCCACCGTAAATACCATCGTCGCACTTAGGTAAATTTTGCTAAACGTTTTCTTAACTTTTAGTTGAGTAGGGTGACGAAGCTTTTTGGGAAGGAAGCTTTGATGGTTTTGTTTTTGTTCTTCGCCGTGCTGGGCGTTGTCGCATGGGTTGCCGTTCGGCAGCCGTCAAATGTCGTGATCGAGATGCCCGTAGCGCGCAAGCGACAGGGTGAGCGCGTATGGCGTTGGGGTCCACGCGCCAAGGCGTAGACCGGCGGCGCGCAAGCTCGCTCCGACCCAGGCGTTGCAGGTATAAAGCGCGCTGAACCGGTCCTGTCCGTAAAAAAAGCGGTCAGTGGTCGTGAAGCCGGGGCTGTCATGGGCAATGGGCGCGCCAGAGGGATCGCGGGTCAGATCGGCGAGGATGACGGTCGTCAGGCGGTCCAGCTCGTCTGCGGTGATGCGGACTTCCTTGAGCCCGGGATGAGGCCCGAGTGGGCCGTAGACGTCGATCCTGAGAACGCCGCCATCGCCGAAGATCCCGCGCAGGGTCGCGCGCAAGGACAGATCGCTCCAGGTGGGGGTCGTGGTGTAGAAATCGAGCCCGCCCCAGCCGACGGCGATCCATTCAACCCGGTCCCAGCTGATCGGCACACCCGCGGCTTCGGCAAAGGCGAAGCGGGTGCGGATCTGGGGCGTGGCGGGCAGCAGGATATCAGCATGAACAAGGCTCGAGGCGACGAGAATCGTCTCAGTCCGCAGACCGGTCGCGGTCGGGGCCGTCTCTCCCGGGATCAGCGCACCGGGGATCGCGAGCGCCAGCCACAGCAGCGGTGCGGCCAGTGCGAGGAGCGCGATGCGCCATAAGCGGCGCGGCTTGAGGACGGTGTCAGTCAGGGACGGTCTCGCAGAGTTGCTCTCCGAGCCCGTCGATGCCGATGCGAACGGTCTGGCCGGGTGTCAGGAAGACGGGATCGGGCTTGATCCCCGCGCCGACGCCCGCAGGCGTGCCGGTTGCGATGATATCGCCGGGATGGAGCGCCATGAACTGGCTGAGATAGGCGATCGTTTTGGCCACCGGATGGACCATGTCGGCGGTCGTGCCGTCCTGCCGCATCGTGCCGTCCACGTCGGTCCAGAGGCGGAGGTTTTGCGGATCGGCAACCTCGTCCCTGGTGACGAGCCACGGGCCGAGCGGCGCGAAGCTGTCGCAGCTTTTGCCCTTGGTGAACTGGCCGCCGCGTTCGTTCTGGAAGGCGCGTTCTGAGACGTCGTTCATGACGGTGAAGCCCGCGATATGGTCCATCGCCTGCGCGTCGGTGATGTATTTGGCATGGGTGCCGATCACGACGGCGAGCTCGACCTCCCAGTCTGTTTTCTCGGATGTGCGGGGGATGCGGATCTCGTCATTGGGACCTGATAGGGCCGAGGTCGCTTTGAGGAAGATCATCGGCTCATCAGGTGCAGGGCGGCCGGTTTCGGCGGCGTGATCTGCGTAGTTGAGACCGATGCAGACGATCTTGCCCGGATCGCCGACGGGCGGGCCGAGGCGCGTGCCCTGCGGGACGAGCGGGAGCTTCGATGTTTCGAGCGCGGCCAGATGGGCGAGCGCATCGGGCGACAGCGCCTCTCCGGTGAGGTCGGTGACATGGTCGGAGAGATCGCGCCAGACGCCCTCGGCATCGATCAGGCCCGGGCGTTCCTCGCCGGGTTGTCCGTATCTGATGAGTTTCACCGCGCGTCTCCCTTGGTCGTGATTGGCGCGACTATGGCCGCGCGGGCGCGGCTTGGAAAGCCTCTCAGACGGCCGCGCGGCGGGTCCGGCGGGCGCTGCGGATGAAGGCGGCGATGAAGGCCGCGGTCATCAGCAGGATGATCGTGGGCGCAGGCGCGCTGTCGAGCCAGAAGGACAGGTAGACGCCGAGCAGGCTGGCGCTGAGCGTGAGCGCGGTGGCGACGATCAGCATCGCGTCGAAGCGGCGCGTCAGCAGGAAGGCGGTGGCGCCGGGGGCGATCAGAAGGCCGATGGTCAGGATGAGGCCGACGGCGGCGAGCGTGGCGACGATGGTGAGCGACAGAAGCGCGAGCAGGCCGTAGTGGAGCCAGCGGGTCCGCAAGCCGAGGGCGCGGGCCTGGGCGGGATCGAAGGAGTTGAGCAGCAGGTCCTTGCGCAAGACGATCAGGGCGGTCGTCACGATCAGGGCCACGATGCCGCTGGTCCAAAGGTCTGCGGGAGAGACGCCGAGGAGATTGCCGAAGAGGATGTGGTCGAGATGCAGGTCGGTTTCGATCTGCGTGTAGAGGACGAGGCCGAGGCCGAACATGCCGGAGAAGACGACGCCCATGACGGTATCCTCTTTCACGCGACTTTGCTCGGAGAGGTAGCCCGTGGCGAGCGCGCAGGTCATGCCTGCTGCGAAGGCGCCGATCAGCAGCGGGATGCCGGCGATATAGGCGAGCACGATGCCCGGCAGGACTGCATGGCTGACCGCATCGCCCATCAGGGACCAGCCGCGCAGGACCAGAAAGCAAGAGAGCAATGCCGAAGGTAGCGCGATGATCGCGGCCATTAGGAAGGCCTCTTGCATGGAGACGAGCTGGAACGGGAAGAGCAGCGTTTCGATCATTCCAGCGCTTCCCTCATGCGGCGGCGCGCGGCGAGGCGGCCGTGTTTGGGCGCCCAGATGAAGGCGGCGAGGAAGAGCAGCGTTTGCAGGCAGACGATGATACCGCCGGTCGCTCCGTCGAGGAAGAACGACAGGTAGGCGCCGACGGCGCAGGTCACCGTGCCGAAGCCGAGGCTGAGCGCGATCAGGCGCGGGAAGCGGTCTGTCAACAGGTAGGCGGTGGCTCCGGGGGTCACGACAAGTGCGATCACAAGGAAGGCGCCGACGGTCTGCAATGCGGCGACGCAGGAGGCGGCGAGCAGGGTGAAGAAGATCGCGCGCAGAAGGCGGGGGTTCAGGCCGATGGATCTCGCGTGGTTTTCGTCGAAGAAGGCGACCATCAGATCCTTCCAGAGGACGGTGAGAGCGGCCAGAGAGACGGCTCCGATCAGGGCCAGTTGCAGCGTGTCCCCCGGAGAGATGGCGAGGATGTTGCCAAGGATGATCGTCTGCACATCGATGGGCACGGGCGAGACGGAGACCATGAAGAGGCCAAGGCCGAAGAAGGAGGTGAAGATCAGACCGATGATCGCGTCCTGTTTGAGGCCGGTCCGCTCCTGCAGGAAGAGCATGGCGCCTGCGGCGAGGCCGCCTGCAAGAAACGCGCCGACGGCGAAGGGCAGGCCGAGCATGTAGGCACCCGCGACGCCCGGCACGATGGAATGGGAGAGCGCGTCCCCGATCAGCGACCAGCCCTTGAGCATAAGGAAGGCGGAGAGAAACCCGCAGACGCCGCCGACAAGGGCCGAGACCCAGATGGCGTTGGTCATGTAGCCGTAGGTGAAGGGGGTGAGGAGCGTGTCGATCATGGGGCTACGGCCCGCTTTAGGTCGCTAGCTGTGCCGTTGAATGAGGAGGGTCGCGCCTGACCCTGGGAGGGCGGAAATAACCTTGAAGCCGAGGGTACGCTCGAAAGCATAGATGTCGTTTCATTTCCGAATGACATCGCCAAGCGCCCTCCCGTGGGGAGGGTCGGGCGCGACCCGGCGTGCCGCCGGGCCTGACGGATGGACGGTGTTTCGCTCAGTGTCCGATCCGGCGGGATATTTGTGTCGGGTTCGGGGCGAGAGCACATAGCCAAGCCGTTACTCACGCGGGTCATCATCGTAGATGACGAAGGGGCGTTCGTCGTCGGTGATGACGCGGATCTGGCGCGGGTCGTCGTCATCGTGCAGGTCGTCTCCGCCGAGGACGAAATGGCGCAGGACGCCTCCGAAGGCGCGTTCGAGATTGGCGCGGGTGAAGACCTCGGAGGTGAGGCCGTGGGCGAGAACGGTTCCTTTCACCAGGATCGTACGGTCACAGAACTCTGGCACCGAGCCGAGATTGTGGGTTGAGACCAGCATGACGCGGCCTTCGTCTCGCAGCTCTCCCAGAAGCTTGGTGATCTCCTCTTCGGTGGAGACGTCGACGCCGGTGAAGGGCTCGTCGAGCAGGATCACGCGCGCATCCTGCGCGAGCGCACGGGCGAGAAAGACGCGCTTGCGCTGGCCGCCCGAAAGCTCTCCGATCTGGCGGGTGCGGAAGCCGTCCATGCCGACGCGGGCGAGCGCCTGGGCGACGGCGGCGCGGTCGGCTTCCTTGGGGCGGCGCAGCAGGCCCATATGGCCGTAACGACCCATCATCACGACATCCTCGACAAGGACGGGGAAGGACCAGTCCACCTCTTCCGATTGCGGCACATAGGCGACCTCGTTCGCCTTGAGCGCCTCGCGGGCAGGCCGGCCGAGGACGGTGATCTCGCCTTTCGCGACCGGCACGAAGCCCATGATCGCCTTGAAGAGTGTCGATTTGCCCGCGCCGTTCACGCCGACAAGGGCGGTGATCGTGCCGGTGGGGATCTCAAAGCTCGCCTCGCGCAGGGCGGTGGTTCCGTTGCGGTAGGTTACCGTCACGTCGCGGGCGAAGACGCCGCTGGTGGTCTGGTCCGCTCTGGCTGGGGCGGACGCCCTGGCGTCGAGGGACGCCATGCTACCCGCCCAGCCCGTCTGCAATGGTCTCGGACGTGACACGCAGTAGGTCGAGATAGGTCGGCACGGGGCCGTCCGCTTCGGTCAGGCTGTCGACATAGAGCACGCCGCCAAAGGCCGCGCCGGTTTCGCGAGCGACCTGCTCGGCTGGATCGTTGTTGACGGTGCTCTCGCAGAAGACGGCAGGGACGCTGCGCTCGCGCACGCCGTCGATGACGCGGCGAACCTGCTGGGGGGTGCCGACCTGATCGGCGTTCATCGGCCAGAGATAGAGCTCCTCCAGCCCGAAATCGCGGGCCAGGTAGGAGAAAGCGCCTTCGCAGGTGACAAGGGTGCGCGCATCTTCCGGCAAGGCGGTGATGCGGTCGCGCAGGGGTCCGATGGTCGCGCGCAGCTCGTCTTTATAGGCCTCGGCATTGGCGGCATAGGTCCCCGCGTTGCCTGGATCGGCCTCGGAGAAGGCGTCGCGGATATTGTCCACGTAGATCAGCGCGTTATCGAGGCTCATCCAGGCATGGGGATTGGTGCGGCCCTCGTAGCTGCCCGAGCCGATGGCGATGGGATCGATCCCCTCGCTGACCGTGACGGAGGGGATGTCGCCCAGATTATCGAGGAACTGCTCGAACCACAGCTCGAGGTTCAGCCCGTTCCAGAGGATAAGGTCGGCATCCTGCGCGCGCACCAGATCGCGGGGCGTGGGCTGGTAGCCGTGGATCTCGGACCCCGGACGGGTGATCGAGACGACCTCGGCGGCGTCTCCGGCCACGTTTTGCGCGATGTCGGCGATGACGGTGAAGGTCGTGACCGCCTTGAGGCGGTCCTGCGCGCTTGCCGCAGAGGCGGTCAGTCCGAGGAGAAGAGCGAAGGCGAGGCGCAGCATGGGGAAGATTCCGTTGGTTGTTTCGCGGCAACCTATGTGGATTTCGCCCCCTGTCAATGCAATTGCGACTTATTCTCAACTAAGAGTGATCACGAGGAGGCCTTCTTGGACGGCTCCGTCTCCTCCTCGTTGGCCTCGATGTCGCGGGGGCGCGGAGGGGTCCAGGCGCGGCCGATCCAGTCGGTATAGTCGGGGCTGTCCTGCTGCATCGCTTCGTCCTGCTCGCGCATCAGCTCTCGGGCGCGCTGGACGTAGGCGCTGTTCTCGTGGCTTGGCGTGTCGGGATCGTAGAGATCGGCCATGCGCCGCATCGCGTGCTGGTCGCGGGCGACGAAGTCCTTCACCTTCCGCTCGGCATCGAAGGGATGCCATTCCAGCGCCTCGAGCGCGGAGCGTCCGCCGCGCACGGCGCTGTCGAACGTGTCGCGGATGATATCGCGGCAGCCTGCGGCCCAAAGCTCATAGACGTGGTTGCGATCGCGCGCGCGGGCAGTGACATGGACATGCGGGAAGTGATCGACGATGTAGCGGACCAGCTCGGTCGTCTGGTGCGGATCGTCGATGGCCACCACGATCAGGCGCGCCTGATCGATCCCGGCGGCATGGAGCAGATCGGGCCGGGTCGGATCGCCGTAGAAGACGCGGAAGCCGAAGGCGCGCAGTACCTCCAGATGGCCGATGGCATTATCGAGAACCACGGTCTTGTAGCCTGCCGAGGTCAGGATCCGGTTGATGACACCGCCGAAGCGGCCATGCCCCGCAATGATGACCGGGCCGTCGGCGTCGATCTCGTCCGGCTCAAGCTCTTGCGCGGCGGAGAAGCGGGGGGCGATGAGCTTGTCGTAGGCCAAAAAGAGCAACGGTGTGAGCAGCATCGAGAGCGCCACGATCAGCAGAAGGCGGTCGGCGATCGCATCGGGCAGGATCGCGTTGCCGGTGGCGAAGCTGAGCAGGACGAAGCCAAATTCTCCGGCCTGTGCGAGCGAGAGGGCAAAGAGCCACTTGTCCGCACCCTGCATCTTGAAGAGCAGCGCCAGCCCCCAGAGGATCGCGAATTTCAGCGCGATCAGGCCAAGGGTCAGCCCGACGATGACGAGCAGATTCTCGGACAGCATTCCGAAATCGATCCCGGCGCCGACGGTGATGAAAAAGAGACCGAGGAGCAGTCCCCGGAATGGCTCGAGATCGGCCTCAAGCTCGTGCCGGTATTCGGAATTGGCGAGGACCACGCCAGCCAGGAACGATCCCAGCGCGGGTGAAAGGCCGACGAGCGTCATCAGAACGGTGATCCCGACGACGATGGTCAGGGCCGTGGCGGTAAAGAGCTCGCGCAGATTGGCGCGGGCGACGAAGCCAAAGACGGGCCGCGTCAGGAAGTTGCCGACCAGGATGACTGCTGCGATCGCGCCCAGGGTCAGGCCCGCCCTGCCCCATCCGGAGAGCCCCTCGATCCAGGCGTCGAGCGCCGAAAGCCCGCCGTGATCGTCCCCATGGGCGGCGGCCTCGCCCATCAGCTCGGGCATGGCGAGAAGCGGCAGGAAGGCGAGCATCGGGATGACGGCGATATCCTGCGTCAGCAGCACCGAAAAGGAGGATTGCCCGCCATCGGAGCGCAAGAGCCCCTTTTCGGTCAGGGTCTGCAGCACGATGGCCGTCGACGAAAGGGACAGAACGGCGCCGATGGCCAAGGAGATCTTCCAGGGCTGGCCCAGCGCCATGGCGATGGCCATCACGATGCCGAGCGTGCCCAGAACCTGAAGCCCGCCCAAGCCCAGCAGCTTGGTTCGCATTTGCCACAGGACCTTGGGTTCCAGCTCCAGCCCGATCAGGAAAAGCATCACGACGACGCCGAACTCGGCGAAATGCTGGATCTCGACCACATCGACATCGAGGACGCCCAGAACCGGCGAGAGCGCGATGCCCGCGATCAGATAGCCCAGCACCGATCCCAGACCGAGCCGCGCGGCGACCGGCACGGCGATGACCCCGGCCACCAGAAAGAGCAGCGCGAGTTCGAGAAGCTCGGTCATGACGCCGCCTCGCCCAGCCGCAGGGTATCGGCCGTCAGGATATCCGCATTGCCGGTCTGCAGCCGATCATCGCGCAAGGCTTCCAGCAGCGCCGCATATCCGCGCGCATGCTCGGCCACATCGGTGTCGCGGTCGGCTTCGATAGAGCCATAAAGAACGTAAGGTGGCAGGAACTCCATCTTGCACAGATGCGCCGTCTGCTCGAGCGGGGTCAGAAGAGTGCGAAGACCGAACCGATTATAGCCGCTTTCCGAATAGGATCCTTCGGGGCCGCCTGCCGTGAGCGCCAGGATCATCCGCTTGCCGGCAAGCTGCGTGCCGCCCTCGCCATAGGCAAAGCCGTGCTCGAGCACCAGATCGATCCAGTCCTTGAGAAGCGCCGGAACGGAATACCAGAAGAAGGGAAATTGCAGAACGATCGTGTCGTGATCGATCAGGCGATCCTGCTCGCGCTCCACATCAATGCCGTAGCGGGGATAGTCGGCATAAAGATCGACGCGGGTGATGCCGCCTACCTTCGCCGCCTCGCGGACCATCGCGCGGTTGACCTTGGAATAGCGCTGCCCGGGATGCGCGAGATAGACGATCACATCAGACATGGAGCCTTTGCCCACAACTTCACCTGCATCAACTGATGACAGGATCGCCGCCGAAGTCAAAGGCGGGCCGGGACGGCGGGAGGGTGATGCCGCGCCAGCGGCGAGGGCTCCCCCCGTCCGGCGTCAGGCCGGAACGACCGTCTGCTCGATCGCTCCAAAGATCAAACGGCCGGCCTCATCCTCCATCCAGATCCGCACCTGGTCGCCGGGCCGCAGGAACGGGGTCTTCGGCGCGCCCTCCTCGATGGTTTCGATCATCCGCTGCTCGGCAATGCAGGAATAGCCGGCCCCGCCCCGGGAGACCGGCTTGCCCGGACCTTCCGGGCTGGCATTCGACACGGTGCCCGAACCGACGATCGTGCCCGCCGGAAGATCCCGGGTGCGCGCCGCATGGACGATCAGCTCGGCAAAGTCGAATTGCATCCCGACGCCCGCATCCGCGCGCCCGAAAGGCTCTGCGTTCAGATCGACATGCAGGACGCCGGAAAGCCGCCCGTCGGACCAGCCCGGCAGGCCGTCTGGCGTCACGGCCACCGGGGAAAAAGCCGTCGGCGGTTTGGATTGCACGAAGCCGAACCCCTTGGAGAGCTCGCCCGGGATCAGAAGGCGTAGCGAGATATCGTTGATGAGACAGACCAGCCGGATCGCGTCCATGGCCTGCCCGCGCGTGGCCCCTTGCGGAACCGGCCCGGTGATCACCGCGATCTCCGCCTCGAAATCCGTGCCCCAGTCCGGATCACTGAGGATCGGCGCCTGCGCCGCCAGACAGGGCGCAGAGCATCCCTGATACATCAATGGATCGCTCCAGAGCCGCTCGGGCATCTCGGCCCCGCGCGCCCGGCGCACCAGTTCCACATGGTTGAGATAGGCCGATCCGTCGAGGAATTGTGGCGCCCTTGGCAGCGGCGCGAGCGCCTCTCCCGGATCGAAGGGCGCGGCGGCCGGATCGGGCAGCTCCGCCTCTTCCCAGCCGTCCAGCAGATGTTGCAGGGACAGCCCCGCGCGGGCAGAGCTCGCCAGATCCTCCGAGACCGTCACAAGCGTGCCGTCGGGCGTGCCATTGTCTAGCGTTGCAACTTTCATGATCCGCGCTCCATCACCATTCCGTCTGTGCCCACCGTGACCGGCCCTCCGGGCCAGGCCGCCTGCGCCGCCGCCTGCCACTCCGCCAGGCCGAAACCCGGCAGATCGCAAGGCACGAGGTGGTTGAGCACAAGCTGCCGCGCCCCCGCCTCTTGCGCGATGTGGATCGCATCCTCAATCGGCGTGTGGCTGGCCAGCAGATGCGCCTTCAGCCGCCCGGCATTGCCCACCCGGGCGCAAAGCGCGTCGACGCCCGCCATCAGCATCGCCTCGTGCACGAGGATATCGGCGCCGCGCGCGAACTCAATCAGGGGCGGGAACGGGGCCGTATCCGCGCTGAAGACAACCGACCAGCCCGGCACCTCAAAGCGCAACGCGAAGCAATCCGTCACCGGCGGATGAGCCACCCGCAGGGCAAAGGCGGTGCAGCCCTCCAGATCAAGCGCCCCTTCGGCGATCTGCCGGCACTGCACCAAATCCGTGAGCGGCGGACGCCCCTCATCGGCGATCCGCAGATCGATGTCGAACCGCATCGCGGCGCAAAAGCTGTCCCAATAATCGCGGATCCCGGGCGGCCCCCAGATCTTGACCGGGCTTTTCAGCCCTGTCGTCCAGGCGGTGTGCAAGAGCGCCCCCAGTTCCAGTACGTGATCGGAATGCAGATGCGTGATCAGGATCGTGCCCAGATCGGCCAGATCCAGCCCCGCCTCCACGAGACCGCGCGTGACGCCAAGCCCGCAATCGATCACATAAGGGCGCCCCTCCATGACCAGCAGATGCGAGGTCGGGTTCGGCCCGCCCGCCCGGATCGCGGGGCCGCCTTTCGTTCCAAGCAGAACCAGACGGTCGCTCAGCATGCGCGGCGTCTCTTCATCCCGGGCTTCATCTGGCCAAAAATATGCAAAATCCCGTCACTTCACCCCAGGAGAGCCGTCGAATTTCTTCTCCAGCCCGTCCCAGCACTCGACATAGTCGTCCTGAAGCGGCGCCTCCTCGGCGGCAAAGCGTGTCAGATGCTGCGGAAAGCGGGTCTCGAACATGAAGGACATCGTATCGGCCAGCTTCTCGGGCTGCAGATAGGCCTGTGAGGCGTGTTCGAAGGCAGGCCCGTCCGGCCCATGGGGCAGCATCATGTTGTGCAGGCTGATCCCGCCGGGCACGAAGCCCTTGGGCTTGGCGTCATAGATGCCGTGAATGTTGCCCATCAGCTCGGACATGATGTTCTTGTGATACCAGGGCGGGCGGAACGTGTGCTCGGCGACGGTCCAACGGTCTCGGAAAAGGACGAAATCGATATTGGCTGTCCCCTCGACGCCCGAGGGCGCCGTCAGCACGGTAAAGATCGACGGATCGGGGTGATCGAAAAGCATCGCGCCGACCGGAGAGAACGTCCGCAGATCGTATTTGCAGGGCGCGTAGTTCCCATGCCAGGCGACCACGTCCAAAGGCGAATGGTCGATCTCGGTGACATGGAACTGACCGCACCATTTGATGGTGATCCGGCTCGGGGTCTCGCGGTCCTCGAAGGCGGCGACGGGGGTCTTGAAATCGCGCGGATTGGCCAGGCAGTTGGCGCCGATCGGGCCGCGACTGGGCAGATCGAACTTGGCGCCGTAATTCTCGCAGACAAAGCCGCGGGCCGGCCCCTCCAGCACCTCGGCGCGGAACACCATGCCCCGGGGCAGGATCGCGATCTCCTGCGGCTCGACATCCATCACCCCCATCTCGGTATGAAACCGCAGCCGCCCGGCCTGCGGCACGACGAGAAGCTCGCTATCGGCGGAGTAGAAGTAGTCGTCCACCATCGAGGCGGTGGCCAGATAGACATGCGCCGCCATCCCGACCTGCATATTCACGTCGCCTGCCGTCGTCATCGTGCGCATTCCGGTGAGGAAGGTCAGCTCGTCATCCGGGACAGGAACCGGGTCCCAGCGGTACTGGCCCAGAGAGATCACGTCCTCCACCACATGCGGGGCGGTCTTCCAGCCGGGAATGCCCGTCTTGACCCAGCGCGACTGATGACGGACCGACGGCCTGATCCGGTAACACCAGGTGCGTTCGTTCTGGCCCCGCGGTGCCGTGAAGGGCGTGCCGGAAAGCTGCTCGGCATAAAGACCGTAGGCGCATTTCTGTGGGGAATTCTGACCCTGCGGCAGGGCTTCTTCCAGCGCTTCGGTCTCGAAATCGTTGCCAAAGCCGGGCATGTAGGTTGCTGGCGGGCCGGTTCGAGCCGATGTTTCGGGATCCGGGGCGTTCTGGACGTTCATTGCAACCTCCCTGTCGCACCATCAGGATACCCGCGCTGTGCCCGGCAGCAAGGGGCACGATCTTCTAGAAGATCGTGGATCCCAAAATCTTCGTCGAAGATTTTGAAGATCAGAATTTTCTAGAAAATTCTGCCCCGCTCAGAAGGCCGTCTTCGTCAAAATCAAACGCCTGCTCAAAAACGCCGCCTTGCCACATAGAGCGATCTGCGCCACGCTTTCTCATCACGATCCAGACAGGGAGCTTTCGCCATGACTTTGCCGTTCAATGATCCGTCCGCCATCGTCGAAGCGGACCGGGCCCATGTCTGGCACCATCTGATCCAGCACAAACCTTTCGAGACAGCCGATCCCCGGATCATCGTTGAAGGCAAGGGCATGCGTGTCTGGGACATCACTGGCAAGGAGCATATCGATGCCATGTCGGGCGGCGTCTGGACAGTCAATGTAGGCTATGGGCGCGAGCGCATCGCCAATGCCGTGCGAGACCAGCTGATCAAGCTCAACTTCTTTGCAGGCGCGGCCGGAACGGTCCCCGGCTCGCAATTCGCCGAGCGGCTGATCTCGAAGATGCCGGGCCTGAGCCGGGTTTACTACGCCAATAGCGGATCGGAGGCGAATGAGAAGGGCTTCAAGATGGTCCGCCAGATCGCCCATAAGGTCCATGGCGGCAAGAAGTGGAAGATCCTCTATCGCGACCGCGACTATCACGGCACGACGATGGGTGCTCTTGCCGCGGGCGGGCAGGACGAGCGCAATGCGCAATACGGCCCCTTCGCCCCCGGCTTTGTGCGCGTGCCCCACTGCATCGAATATCGCGCCCATGAACTGGGACTCGAGCCCGGCCCGGGCTTCGGCGTCGCCGCCGCCAACCTCATCGAGGAGGTCATCCTGCGCGAGGGCCCCGATACCGTCGGCGCGATCTGCCTTGAGCCGGTCACGGCGGGCGGCGGCGTCGTGCCTCCGCCAGAGGGCTATTGGGACCGCGTGCAGGAGATCTGCCGCCAATACGATATCCTGCTGCATATCGACGAGGTCGTCTGCGGGATCGGGCGGACCGGCGCGTGGTTCGGCTATCAGCATTACGGGATCGAGCCGGATATCGTGACGATGGCCAAGGGTGTGGCCTCGGGCTATGCCGCGATTTCCTGCTGCGTGACGACCGAGGCCGTGTTCGAGCAGTTCAAGGATGACAGCGATCCGATGAGCTATTTCCGGGATATCTCGACCTTTGGCGGCTGCACGGCGGGGCCTGCCGCCGCGCTCGAGAACATGGCGATCATCGAGGAGGAGAACCTTCTTGAGAACACCGTGCGGATGGAAGAGCGGCTTGTCGCGGGTCTGAACGGGCTGGCCGAGCGGCATGCGGCGATCGGGCAGGTGCGCGGCAAGGGTCTGTTTCAGGGCGCCGAGCTGGTCAAGGACCGCGAGACCAAGGAGCCGCTAGGCGAAAAGGAGGTCGGCGCGATCCTGGCCGATTGCATGGCGCAGGGGGTCATCGTGGGGGCGACAAACCGGTCGGTTCCAGGGCGCAATAATACGCTGTGCCTGTCGCCCGCGCTGATTGCGACTGCCGATGATATCGATCAGATCGTGAAGGCGATCGATGGCGCCCTGACGCGGCTGCTATCGTAACGTTGCGTATCTTTTAGCGAGACCGCAGGACATCGAAGACACGCCATGGTAGATTAGTCGAGCCGATTTCGCGGCGCTATAGTGAGGTTATCCAATGGCAGACGCACTTTTGGGCGGGATCGTCATCAACGAGGTTCTCGTTGATCCCAACGGGTCGCAGAACGAGTTCGATACCGACGGCAATGGATCAGCCCGCAATACCGACGAGTTTGTCGAGCTTTTCAATACGTCGGACAGCGCCATCGACATTTCGGGCGTCCAGCTTTTCGATCCCGCCCAGGGCAGCTGGTTCACCTTTCCTGATGGAACAGTCCTGCAATCGGGAGGGCGCGCTGTTGTCGTCGCCGGTGTTCAGAACGGTGGCAGCCTTCCTGCCGTCGGTCCGGGCGATCTTGCCTTTGATGCCGGGCGCAACAATGCAGTTCTGACCAATACCAGCGACACGATCGGTGTCTACGATCCGGGGTCCAACACCTATATCGAAGCCGATTACAATGGCGGCGCGTCGCGCGCGATAAGCTATCCGAGAAACGCGGAGCAGATCGGGACAGGGGACGATCTTGGCTCCGATATCGACGGCTTCTCGATTCAGCGAAACCCGGACGGATCGGATACGCTCGTCAACGACGCGACGCCGACGCCGGGCACTCGCAATTTGTGTTTCACACAAAATACTGTTTTCGAGACGCCGGATGGACCGTGCGCCATCGAGAGCTTGCGCCCCGGGGATCTGCTGACGACGCGGGATCGCGGGTCTGAACCGATCCGCTGGATCTGGAGCGGCACGCATGAACCGGAGGCCATCGCCGCCAATCCGGCGCTGAACGCGATCCGGATCGCCAAGGGGGCTTTGGGTCCGAACGTGCCGTCCCGGGATATCCGGGTGTCGCGTCATCACCGCATTCTGCTGTCATCGAGGATTGCGGCGCGGGTCTTTGGTTTGAGCGAGGTGCTTGTGCCTGCGAAGGATCTGCTGGCCATTCCGGGGGTCGAGATCGCTCAGATCGACGGGCCGCTCACCTACTATCATATCCTGATGAGCCGCCATGAGGTGCTTTTTGCCAATGGTCTGGCGGCGGAGAGCCTTTTTCTTGGTGACGAAACCGTCAAGACGATCCCGCCCGAGGCGCTGGAGGAGATCCGGCTTTTGCTGGGATCCGACCCCATTCCGCAGCCTGCGCGATTGCTGGCCAAGGGGCGCAAGGCCCGCAATCTGGTGGACCGGCATATCCGGCATGGGCGTCCGTTTCTCGAGCTGTCCTGAGGCGAAGTCTTTTCAGAAGCCCGATAACGCGACGCCCTGCTCCAGCTTTTCGATCAAAGGCTCGCTGCGAGCCCAGAAACGCAGCCCGCCCAAGGGATCTCCGTCGAAGATGTCGCGGTTTTCGGCAATCGTTTCGGCGCAGGTTCCGGTCTTGTCCAGTTGTTCGGCAAAGGCGGCGACAGCGACGATAAACCCGCAATTGTTGCGATCCTCGCTCGCCATGAGTTCTTGGCTGTGGGTCAGGGCCGCCTCGTATTCGTCCGCCATCAGCGCCGAGATCAGGGGCGCCACGAAGTACCACGCGGCCGGCTGCGCCGTCAGGGATAGCGCGCGCGCAGAGAGATCGTCCGCGTCGCCGCATCGGCCATAGAGGCAATTGAAGAGAGCGAGATCCGCCATGTGCTGGGGATCTGCGGGGTTGAGCGCCATGGAGCGGCGAAAGCTTTCGAGCGCGGCCTCTTCGCGGCCGTTGACCCATTGGACCAGACCCAGGTGGGTATGCGCAAAATCGCTGCCTGGAGAGGCCTGCACCGCATCGAGGGCGAGCGACAGAGCGCGGGCGCGCCGCCCCTCCAGATTGCCGGGCTGATAAAAGCCGCGCGACCGATCGGTCGAAAGCGCCAGGATCCAGGCCCTGGCTGCCATGGCCGAGGCGTTGCCGGGTTCGTCGCGAATGATCCGGTCGAGGCAGGCGCTGGCCACTCCGGCGCCCTTGTCCGAGCCGCGCTGCACCCATGAGGCGTAGCGCAGCAGGCAGGTATAGCTGTCGACGCCCTGATCTTCGTTGAGCCCGATCCCGTCGCCAAGCTCGTCCAGCACATCCTGCCCGATGGCCCCGAGCGGCTGTCCGACCTCTGCGGAGATCCGCGCGGACATATCCGTCAGCAGATCACTGTAGCTGCTTTGCCCCAGACGGGAGACATCGCGGTCGCGCCAGAGCGCGACATTGCTGTCGGCGCGGCGGAGCGATGTGGAGATCGACATGGCCGCATCGTTGCTGAGGATCGAGCCCGAGAGCAGGTAGTCGACCTCGAGATTCTCGGGCACATAGAGCAGCCGTCCTTCGACCGAGCGCAACTCGGCCGGATCGTAGATGGTGAAGACCCGCATCGTCTGAAAACGCCACAGATCCGAGGCGATCTGGTGCTGGATCCCGGTGCCCAGAAAGTCGAGCCGCTCCTCTCCGGTCAGATTGGCGAAGGGCAGAATGCCGGTGATCGGCCGCTCGGACGGGGGGATGGCGGAGGCTCCGGTGCGGTAAAGCACGAAGAGGCTGGCCGCGATGACGCCCACAAGGAGCGCGGCGGTTACGGCCACGCGCCGCGGGTCGAAGCGCGAGAACGATGTCTTGGCGCTCTGGGTTTTGACCTTGGAGAATCGCAACGCATAGCTGCGCTGGGGCAGCTCGATCCGGATCGGATCATCGGCCCCTTCCGCCTTGGCGTCCTGTTCGAGCGACTTGCGCAATCGCGCCATGGCGACTCGGACGATCGGATCGGTCGAGGGATCGAAATCATCGCCCCGCTCGAAGACGTCGAATGCAATGGCGTAGGGCGTCAGCTCGCGCCCCGCGATGGACGCCTCGCCGAGGTATTTCAAAAGGCCCGTGCTTCTGTCCGACCGGGAGATTGCGGGTCGATCCAGGATACGCGCCAAGGCTGCGCGCTGTTCGCTTTCCGTCACGGACAAAGGGGCCACTCCGTCATCTCTCTGACCTTTATAGACCGAAATTTTTGTCACGGTAACGCGTTACATGGCCGCTCGTATCGCCCGTTACTTCCAGCCATCGAGGCAGCGGCCTATCGGGCAGCACCGTCCAGTCAGGAGATCCGCGATGCAACCCGCTTTCAAGACCGCTGCACCTTCCCCCCGAGCCTGTCGTATTCAACCGGCTTTCGCGCCGCGCCGCCCGGTGCCCGCCACGTCCGTTCCCTTGCCCGAGCCTGGCAAGGTTCAGGACTTTGGCCGCCTTGCCCCGCGCGAAATCGAGGTGCTGACCTGGATCGCCTTTGGCAAAAGCAACACGGTCATCGCCGAGATCCTGGGGATTTCGATCCACACCGTCGACACGCTGTGCCGCCGGGCGATGCGCAAGTTCGAAACGTCGAGCCGCACAACCGCAGCGGTGCGCGCCGCGCAGATGGGTCTGCTGCCCCGGGTCTGAGAGCTGCCGCCGCGCAGATGACGCGTTTCCCTCGGCGAAGCGTCGCTTTTGCATCTCGCATCGGGGCGGGAAATCTGGTCTGCTGCCAGTGATGACACAGCCCGCCCTCGACACCTCGCCCCCCGTTTCGGACGAGGTGCGCCAGACAACCTGCTACATGTGTGCCTGCCGCTGCGGGATCAATGTCCATCTCAAGGACGGCGCGGTCGCTTATATCGAGGGCAATCGCGATCACCCGGTCAATCGCGGCGTGCTCTGCGCCAAGGGGGCGGCCGGGATCATGCAGCACAATTCGCCCGCCCGCCTACGCGCGCCGCTGCGCCGCACCGGGCCGCGCGGATCGGGCGAGTTCGAAGAGATCACCTGGGATGAGGCGCTCGAGACGGCGGTGTCCTGGATGGCACCCCTGCGCGAGACGGCGCCCGAGAAGCTGGCCTTCTTCACCGGGCGCGATCAGTCGCAAAGCTTTACGAGCTTCTGGGCGCAGTCCTTCGGCACGCCCAACTATGCGGCCCATGGCGGCTTTTGCTCGGTCAATATGGCGGCGGCCGGGATCTCGACCATGGGCGGCGCCTTCTGGGAGTTCGGGCAGCCCGACTGGGAGCGCGCTAAGCTGTTCCTGATCTTCGGCGTGGCCGAGGATCACGACAGCAACCCGATCAAGATGGGGATCGGGAAGCTCAAGGCGCGGGGTGCGCGGGTGATCGGGGTGAACCCAATCCGGACGGGCTATAATGCCGTGGCCGATGACTGGTTCGGGATTACCCCCGGCACGGACGGGCTGCTGATCACGGCGCTGATCCACGAGCTGATGAAGGCCGGGCAGATCGATCTGGACTATCTTGCTCGCTTCACCAACGCGCCCTGCCTCGTCGATGCGCGCGAAGGGGCGACGAACGGCTTGCTGCTCAAGGATGGCGAGGGGCGGGCCTTGGTCGTCGACCGGCGCACCGGCAGCCTCGCGCCCTGGGACGGCAAGGGGGTCGAACCGGATCTGGCGCCCGGCAAGACGCTGAGCGGGACGAAGCATCGGACCGTCCTTGATCATATGGCCGAGCATTTCCTCGATCCCGCCCATGCGCCCGAGGCGGTGGCGGAGCGGACGGGACTTCCGGCAGAGCGGATCCGCGCCCTCGCCGCGCTGCTGGCCAGAACGGCGTTCGAGGATCCGATCGTCTTGGACCGGCCCTGGACGGATTTTCGCGGCCACCGGCACGAGACGATGATCGGGCGGCCCATCGCGATGCATGCGATGCGCGGGATCTCGGCCCATTCCAACGGGTTCCAGACCTGCCGCGCCCTGCACATCCTGCAGATCCTGCTGGGGACGGTCGAAGTGCCCGGCGGCTTCCGGTTCAAGCCGCCCTATCCCAAACCGATGACGGCCCATCCCAAGCCGCATGCCAAATGCGAGCCGGGTCAGCCGCTTGGCGGGCCTCATCTGGGCTTTCCGCACGGTCCCGAGGATCTGGCGCTCACACCCGACGGCGATCCGATCCGCATCGACAAGGCCTTTACCTGGGACAACCCGCTTTCGGCCCACGGCCTGATGCATATGGTGATCGCCAATGCCCATGCGGGCGATCCCTACAAGATCGACACGCTGTTCCTCTACATGGCGAACATGGCGTGGAACTCGTCGATGAACACGCGCGCGGTGATGGATATGCTGTCCGATACGGAGGCGGATGGCAGCTACAAGATCCCGCATATCATCTATTCGGACGCCTATTCCTCGGAGATGGTCGCCTATGCCGATCTGATCCTGCCGGATACGACCTATCTGGAGAGGCATGATTGCATCTCATTGCTCGACCGGCCGATCTGCGAGGCGGATGCGGTGGCCGATGCGATCCGTTGGCCGGTGGTCGAGCCGGACCGCGACGTGCGGGGGTTTCAATCGGTTCTGGTCGATTTGGCGAACCGAATGGGGCTGCCCGGCTTTACCCATGAGGATGGCACCGCGAAATATGCCGACTATGCCGATTACATGGTCCATCATATGCGCCGTCCGGGGATCGGGCCACTTGCGGGTTGGCGGGCGGGCGAGGCCGGGTCCGGAGGACGCGGCGAGTCCCGGCCCGACCAACTCGAAAAATATATCGAGAACGGCGGCTTCTGGATGGAGCATGTCCCGGAGGATGCGGCCTTTTTCAAACCCTGGAACACCGCCTATCAGGACTGGGCCGTCGCCAAGGGCTTTTACGACAGCCCGCAGCCCTACATCTTCAACCTCTGGCTCGAGCCCATGCGCCGGTTCCAGCTGGCCGCCGAGGGGCATGGCACCCGGCACCCCCCCGATCACCTGCGCGAGCAGATCCGGACCCATCTGACGCCCCTGCCGCATTGGCATGCGCCTCTGTCTGACGGCCTGACGGATCCCGCTGCCTATCCGATCCATGCCCTCACGCAGCGCCCGATGGCGATGTACCACTCATGGGGCAGTCAGAATGCGTGGCTGCGGCAAATCCACGGGCGCAATCCGCTTTATGTGCCGACGGCGCTGATGGCGCTTCATGCCCTGACCGATGGCGATTGGGTGACGCTCACCTCCCCTCATGGGCAGATTACGGTGCCTGTTGCCCATATGGCCGCGCTGAACCCGCATACGGTCTGGACCTGGAATGCCATCGGCAAGCGGAAGGGGGCCTGGGCGCTCGATGAGGATGCGCCCGAAGCGACCAAGGGCTTTCTGCTCAACCATCTCATTCACGAGCTTCTTCCGCCGCGCGGGGATGGCCTCAGATGGTCGAATTCGGATCCCGTGACAGGCCAGGCGGCCTGGTTCGATCTGCGCGTGCGGATGGAAAAGACCGCTGCCCCGGCCGAGACGCTCCCGCAGACGGGCCGGCAGGCATCGCCCGTGCCGGACGCGCCCAGGCGCCTTGCGTGGAGCGTTCGATGACCCCCTTCCCCGATCAGGATCCGCAGCCATGAACATCGATCTGCTCAAACGCTTGTGCGAAACCCCCGGCGTGCCCGGCCATGAGGCCCGTGTCCGCGATCTTATCAAAGGCGAGATCGATGGTCTTTTCGATCATGTGGAGACCGACCCGATGGGCTCGCTCCTGTGCCGACGCGACGCCGCGGAGGGCACCGAGAAACCGATCCGCATCATGCTTCTCTGCCATATGGACGAGATCGGGTTTCTCGTCAGCCATATCACCGAGACGGGCTTTGTCCATGTTCTGCCGGTCGGGGGCTTCGATCCGCGCAATCTCTTCTCCCGCCGCGTCCTGATCGCGGCCCGGGACGGAGATCTGAAGGCGGTGATGAACCCGGCCGGTCCCCCAGTTCACATCGCGTCGAAAGACGACGTGAAGAAAGTGCCGGACCCGCATGAGTTTTTCCTCGATACCGGGTTGGGCAAAGCCGCCAAGGACAAGGTGCGCGTGGGCGACATGGTCGTCATGGACGAGCCGCTGATCGAAATGGGCGAGCGCATCGTTTCCAAAGCGATGGACAACCGCATCGCCTGCTGGCTGGGGATCGAGGCGATCCGGGGGCTGGGCAATCATAGGGGCGCGGCCGAGATCCACGTTGTCTTCACCGCGCAGGAGGAGGTCGGTCTGCGCGGCGCGCGCACCTCATCCTATGCGGTCAAGCCCAATATCGGGATCGGCATCGATGTGACGCTGGCCTGCGATACGCCCGGCGTGCCCGAACACGACCGCACGACCGAGCTGGGCAAGGGCTTTGGTCTGCATCTGCGCGATGGCAGCTTCATCTCGGACACGGCTTTGGTCGACGAGATCGAGGCGCTGGCCACCCGCGAGAAGATCCCGTTCCAGCGGACGATGCTGCGATCGGGCGGCCAGGACGGAGCGGCCGCGCAGCAGGCCGCCGCGGGAGCCCGCGCGGTGGGCATCGTCGTCGGCACCCGCTATATCCACACTGTGACCGAGATGATTGACCGCACCGACCTTCAGGCCGCGCGCGATATCCTCGTGGCTTATCTCAAAGAGACCTGATGACCCAGCTGCCGCCGCCCTCCGACGTGAAACTCGGCCTCGTGATCGATCTCGATACCTGTGTCGGCTGTCATGCCTGCGTGACGGCGTGCAAAGGGTGGAACACGGAGAATTACGGCGCCCCCCTGTCGGATACCGATCCCTACGGCGCCGAGCCGTCGGGGACGTTTCTGAACCGAATCCACTCCTACGAGGTGCAGCCTGAGGATGGAGCGGCACAGCTTGTGCATTTCCCGAAGAGCTGCCTGCATTGCGAGGATGCGCCCTGCGTGACTGTCTGCCCGACCGGCGCCAGTTACAAGCGCGCCGAGGACGGGATCGTGCTGGTCAATGAAAGCGCATGTATCGGTTGCGGTCTCTGCGCCTGGGCCTGCCCCTATGGCGCGCGCGAGAAGGATCCGGCCGAGGGCGTGATGAAGAAATGTACACTCTGCGTCGACCGGATCTACAACGAGAACCTGCCGGAAGAAGACCGCGTCCCTGCCTGCGTGCGGACCTGTCCGGCGGGCGCGCGGCATTTCGGCGATCTGGGGGATCCGGGCAGCGACGTGTCCCGTCTGGTGGCCGAACGCGGCGGGATCGATCTGATGCCCGAACAAGGGACGAAACCCGTCAACCAGTACCTGCCGCCGCGGCCCAAGGACACGGATCTCGACGTGCTCGCGCCGCTTCTGGCCCCGGTTGCGGAAACCCCGCAGGGCTTTTTGGGCTGGCTCGACAAGACCCTTTCCAAACTGCCGGGATCGGCCCAATGACCGGCCGCGCCCCGGGTCGGTGGGCGGGCGAGGCCGCGGCACGCGGCGAGTCCCGCCCCGCCGGCCGAGACTGATATGCATCCCGCCCCGTCCATCATCCTGTTCTCCACCCTCTCGGGCCTCGGCTTTGGCCTGTTGGCTTTTCTCGGGGTCGGAGCGCCCGCGCCGATGGGCCGGATCGCCCTCGTCTTCTATGCCATCGGCTTTACGCTCGCGGTCGGAGGTCTGATCTCCTCGACCTTCCATCTGGGCCGCCCGGAACGCGCCTGGCGCGCCTTCACCCAATGGCGCACCAGCTGGCTCTCTCGGGAAGGCTGCATCGCCGTGGCCGCCCTGATGGTCATGGGCCTTACGGCCATTGCGCAGATCTTCTTCGGCACACGTCTCCCGTTTCTCGGTTGGATCGGGGCGGCTCTTTGCCTGGCCACCGTCTTCTCGACTTCGATGATCTACGCGAGCCTCAGGACCGTCCCCCGTTGGCACGATCCGACGACGCCTGCCCTGTTTCTCGGCTGGTCCATCGCGGGCGGTGCGCTGCTGGCGGCGCATACAGTGCTGGCCGGCGGTCTTCTTCTTGTCGCTCTGGTCATCCAGATCGTCCATTGGCTGCGCGGGGACAGTGCCCTGCGCCGGTCCGGCACCACTCTGGCCACGGCCACGGGCCTGACCGGAGGCGCGCTGCGCAGCTTCGAGCCGCCCCATACCGGCGGCAATTACCTCACGCACGAGATGGTCTTTCAGATCGGGCGCAAGCACGCGCGCAATCTGCGGATCATCGGCGCGGCGCTTGCAGGCGCGCTTCCTGCCGGATTGCTGTTGCTGGCGCCTGCCGGACATGTGACCGCTGGCCTCGCTGTGCTGAGCCACCTCGCGGGTCTCGTTGTCACCCGGTGGCTCTTTTTCGCAGAAGCCGAACATGTCGTCGGCCTCTATTACGGAGCGCATCAGGGCAAGACCGCATGAGCTTTGTCTCCGGTTTCGATGCGAAATGGACCGATCAGGCCGACTACGTCCTCGGGATCACCCGCGCCATCTGGGAGGATCGCGGGGTCCACTCTCTTCATGACTATTACGGCAAGGAGCTGATCGTCCGCTCCCCTGCGGGGATCGTCAAAGGCAATGACGGGATCATCGCCGCGACGCTTGCGACGCTGGCCGAATTTCCCGATCGGAAGCTGCTGGGCGAGGACGTTATCTGGCATATGACGGGGGAGGAGAGTTTCCTGTCCTCGCATCGCCTTTATTGCACGGCGACCCATACCGGCGCGGGCGTCTATGGCGCGCCGACGGGCCGACGTCTGGCCTACCGGATCCTCGCCGACTGCTTTTGCCGTGCGGACGGTGTCCATGACGAATGGCTGGTCCGCGATCAGGGCGCCATCGTCGCACAGATGGGCCAGCGGATCCCCGACTGGACGCGCGCTCTGATCGCCCGCGAGGGCGGGCCGGAGCATTGCGTCCAACCGTTCCGCCCCGCGATCGACCTGCCGGGCCCCTATACCGGGATCGGAAATGACGACGCATGGGGCCGGCGTCTCGAGCAGATCCTGACCGAGGCCATGGCGGGCGATTTCGCCGCGTTTGAGCGCGGCTACGACCGGGCCGCCCGATCCTGCTATCCGGGTCATGCGACCGCCCGCGGTCCCCGCGGCGCTGCCGATTTCTGGCTTTCGCTGCGCAGCGCCCTGCCCTCCGGCACGTTCCGGATCCATCACCGGATCGGATGCGCGGACCCTCAGATGCCGCCCCGGGCCGCGATCCGCTGGTCGCTGGACGGTCTTCATGACGGCTATGGCCGCTTCGGGCCACCGAGCGGTGCTCAAATCCACATCATGGGGATCACACATGCGGAATTTACGCCGAAAAATCTTAAACTGGAATGGACTCTGATCGACGATACGGCAATCTGGAAACAGATTTTGCTGTCGACTGGAGACCTTTGACATGCTCGATATCGATCTGCCGCAATCGGGTCTGCGCGAGGACATCCGGTATGGTCTGGACCGTCTTTTCAGAGATCCGGCGGATGCCGACATCCTGGCCGAAGACGCCGTCTTCGATCTGGCCTGGCCCCTGCCCCAGACCATAGGGCGGGCCTCGATCCGGCAGACCTTCATGGAGCCTTTGCACGCTGCTTTTACGGGTCTGCACCGGCGGGATCTGATGTTCATCGGCGGCGAGAATATCCGCGCCGAAGGCGGCTACTGGTGCGCGGCGGTCACTCACTATGTCGGCAATTTCGATGCGCCGCTCTGGGGCATCTCGCCATCCCGCAAGCTTGCCTTTCTGCGCGCCGGAGAGTTCTTTCGCATCGAAAACGGCCAGATCGTCAAGGCCCGGATCATTTTCGATCTGCCCGACCTGATGCGCCAGATCGGCCGCGCGCCGCTGCCGTCGCTGGGCAACGAGATTACGTTTCCCGCGCCTGCGACACAGGACGGGCTTTGTCCCGATCCGGCGGGCGGCGCGGCGGCGCTGACGCTGGTCGAGCGGATGCTGGCAAGCCTTCACGTCTTTGATCCCAGGACGATGACCTCACCCGAACAGACCGGAGAGCACGGCACCTGGGCCGATGACATGATGTGGTACGGCCCCGGCGGGATCGGATCGAGCTATCTCTGGGACGGTTTCGTGAAGGACCACCGGGAGGCGTTTCTGACTGCCTTTCCCGACCGGAAGGGCGGCAACCACTACTGCCGGATCGGCGATGGGGCCTATGCCGCCGTGTCCGGCTGGCCGTCGATGACCATGACCCATCGGGGGGATTATCTTGGCGTACCCGCGACAGGAAAATCGCTGACCCTGCGCGTGATGGATTTCTATCGGACCGCATCGGGCCGGATCGCCGAAAACTGGGTGCTTCTGGATTACGGGGAGCTGTTCGATCAGATGGGCATCAACCTCATCGAACGGTCAGAAGCCCTGCGCTGACATCACCGCGGGGGTCAGAATTTTCTAGAAGATTTTGGCACCTAGCGGATCCGGTGGCCGGTTTCGGCATCAAAGAGATAGGCCTGTTCGGGGTCGACCGTGAGGCCGACCATCTCGCCCTCTTTCGAGCGGATGTCGCCCCGCTCTTCGACGACGATCTTCTCGCCGCTCTGTCCGATTAGGTGGACATAGGACACCCCGCCTAGGCTTTCAGCAAGATCCACGCGGTGGCTGTCTCCTGCGCGATCGACGCCCAGATGTTCGGGCCGTAGTCCCAGATCGACCGCCCGGCGGCTGTCGGCGGCCGCGAAGCTGAAAGGCACGGGCGCCGCGAGACCCGGCGTATGGACCGCGCCGTCGTAAAGCTCTCCGCGCAGAAAGTTCATCGCGGGCGATCCGATGAAACCGCCGACGAACTTGTTGTCGGGATCGCGGTACAGATCCATCGGCGCGCCGACCTGCTCGATCCGGCCTGCGCGCAGCACGACGATCTTGTCGGCCAGCGTCATCGCCTCGACCTGATCGTGGGTGACGTAGATCATCGTCGCGCCGATCTCCTTGTGGAGGCGTGCGATCTCGACCCGCATCTCCACGCGCAGTTCAGCGTCGAGGTTCGAGAGCGGCTCGTCGAAGAGGAACACTTCAGGGCCGCGCACGATCGCGCGTCCGATGGAGACCCTTTGCCGCTGACCGCCCGAGAGCGCCGCCGGTTTGCGCTTGAGATACTCGTCGAGCTTGAGGATCCGGCTCGCCTCAAAGACCTTGCTGTCGATCTCGGCCTTGGGATGGCCGTTCATCTTGAGCCCGAAGCCCATATTCTGCTCGACCGTCATATGCGGATAAAGCGCGTAGGTCTGGAAGACCATCGCCACGCCGCGCTCGGAGGGATCCATGCGGGTGACATCCCGTTCGCCGATGCGGATCGAGCCATCCGTTGTTTCCTCGAGCCCCGCGACCATACGCAAAAGCGTGGACTTGCCGCAGCCTGAAGGGCCAACGAAGACGCAGAATTCCCCATGCTCGATCTGCAGATCGATCCCGTGGATCACCTGCGTTTCGCCGTATTTCTTGATCACATCGCCCAGAACGACACCCGACATGGCCTTCTACCTCCCTTTCGCCTCGACCGGCCCCTCGACCGGCCGGTCCGGAAACCGCCAGTGCTGCGCCTCTTCCGAGATCGCTTTCGCCGCCGCCTTGATGCGGGGCACATATCCTTCGAGCGCCGCCAAATTGGTCCGCGCCGTCGTGCCCGTCACCGAAAGCGCGCCCAAAAGCCGCCCGCGCGGCGTCAGGACCGGCACGGCGACGCAGATGATCCCCGGCTCATGCTCTTCGCGGTCGAAGCCGTAGCCATGCCGCCGGATTTCGGCCAGTTCCGAGCGCATGGAAGTCTCGTCCGCAAGGGTGGCGGGCGTGAAGCGGTGAAAGCTTTGCTGCGGTAGCACCCGCGCAAGATCGGCGTCCGGCAGATGTGCCAGCATCGCCTTGCCAACGCCGGTGCAGTAGGCGGGGCCCACCTTGCCCGATTGCGAATACATCTCCACCGGTTCGGCGGCGTTGCGCTTGTCGACATAGAGCACGTGGCCCCCGTCGAGCTGTGCGAGGTGCACGGTCTCGCCAACCTCGCGGCTCAGCGTCTCGAGATGTGGCCGCGCGATCGGGGCGAGCGAGGATTGCGCCCAGGCCGCGTGGGCCAGCCGCACCAGCCGGATGCCGGGGCTATAGACACCCCGGTCTGGCTCGTAGGCCAGCATCTCCTGGCTGGTGAGGGTCTGAAGCAGGCGGTAGAGCGTCGCCTTGGGAAGGTCCGAGCCCTCCAGAAGCTCGGAAAACCGCACGGGACGGCCAAAGCCCGCCACCTGGTCGAGCACGCCAAGGGCCTTGCCTACGGTCCCGTCCCCGCGTCCGGTCATTTGTCCTCCCTTGGGCCGGATCTGTGTCCGCCACCTGTTGACAAGCATGGGTGAGTCGGGGTGTCATTTCAATATCCAAAACCAAGTTCCAAATAATGGAACTGAATGGGATGCAAAGGGAGGAACCAATGTCATCCATTCTCAAGGGTGCGGCGCTGGCCGTGCTGATGGGCTCGTCCGCCTTCGCGGCAGGCCATTCCGAGCCGCTGACCGGCGATCTTACGATCTTTCTCGACACCTCCAACCCCGCGCCGCGCGCGACGATGGAAGAGATGATCGGCCGCTTCCAGGAGATGCATCCCGATCTCAATATCGAGACCACGATCATCGACCGCGAGGCCTACAAGACTCAGATCCGCAACTTCCTGACCGCCAGTGCGCCCGATGTCGCGACCTGGTATGCCGCCAACCGGATGCGTCCTTACGTGGATGCGGGCCTCTTCGAGGATGTCTCAGACCTGTGGGCCGAGCCTGAAATCGCCGAGAACCTCGCCTCCACCAAGGGCGCGATGACGATCGACGACAAGCAATGGGGCGTGCCCTACACCTATTATCAGTGGGGCGTTTATTACCGCGAAGATATCTTCAACGAGCTTGGCCTCGAAGAGCCGACGACCTGGGAGGAAGAGAAGGCCAACTGCCAGGCGATCATCGACTCGGGCCGCAAGTGCTACACGATCGGCACCAAGTTCCTGTGGACCGCCGGCGGCTGGTTCGACTACCTGAACATGCGCACCAACGGGTTCGATTTCCATATGGCGCTGACCCAGGGCGAGGTGGAATGGACCGATGACCGCGTCCGCCAGACCTTCGCCAACTGGCGCGAACTGATCGATATGGGTGCCTTTATCGACAATCACCAGACCTATAGCTGGCAGGAGGCCCTGCCCTTCATGGTGAGCGGTGAGGCGACGGCCTATCTGATGGGCAACTTCGCCGTGGCGCCGCTGCGGGAGGCCGGGCTGGGCGAGGATCAACTCGACTTCTATCAGTTCGTGCAGATCAACCCCGATGTCGAGCTGTCCGAGGATGCCCCCACTGACACCTTCCACATCCCGGCCAATGCCGAGAACAAGGACAATGCCCGCGCCTTCCTGCGCTTCGTGGTCTCGGCAGAGAACCAGACGATCATCAATGGGGGCGACGCTCTGGGCCAGCTTCCGGTGAATGCGGCCTCCTCCGTGGATGATGACGAGATGCTGCAGCAGGGCTTTGAGATGCTGTCCTCGAATTCTCCGGGCGGGGTGGCGCAGTTCTTTGACCGCGACGCGCCGGCCGAGATGGCGTCGGTTGCGATGGAAGGCTTCCAAGAGTTCATGGTTTTCCCCGATAACCTCGATGATATCCTGAGCCGCCTCGAGCAGGCGCGTCAGCGGATTTACTGACCGCTCTGCCACGGCGCCTTCGGGTGCCGTGGCGCCAAAATCTTCTAGAAGATTTTGCCTTCGCAGATTTTTCTAGAAAAATCTGGCCCAGCGAATTTTTCAGAAAATTCGCGCCCTGACCGAACCGGAGCCGCCCCATGACCGTCTCCCCCGCCGTTCCGACAGACCGCTACGTCCCGCCCCGCGGCTGGTACAAGCGCAACGAGATCCGCGTGACGCCCTGGCTCTTTCTTGCGCCTGGGATCCTGTTCTTTCTGTTCTACGTGATCTTCCCCGTCTTCCAGAGCTTCAATCTGTCACTGTATAAGTGGGACGGACTTGGAGAGGCCGAATATGTGGGCCTGCGCAACTACCAGGAACTGGCCACCGACCGCGCCTTCGAGACCTCGCTCTGGAACAATCTCAAATGGCTGCTGCTCTACCTGCTGGCCATTCCTGCCGGGCTCTTCATCGCGCTCTTCCTGAACCAGACCGTCACCGGCATCCGACTTTACAAGTCGCTTTTCTTCTTTCCATTCGTGATTTCCCAGGTCGTTGTCGGCCTTGTCTTCACCTGGTTTTACGATCCGACCTTCGGTCTTCTGAACACGATCCTCGGCTGGTTCGGAGCGGGCCCCATTGCCGTTCTCGGCGATCCGACGCTGGCCACCTATGGGATCATCGCCGCCGGTCTTTGGCCGCAGACGGCCTACTGCATGATCCTCTATCTAACGGGCCTTAATGCCGTCGATCCCGAGCAGGTCGAGGCTGCGCGCCTTGATGGGGCAAAGGGATGGCGGATGCTGTGGTACGTCATCATCCCGCAGCTCAAGCCCGCCACTTTCATCGCCTTTGTCGTGACGATCATCGGCGCCTTGCGCAGCTTCGATCTGATCTCGATCATGACGAATGGAGGACCCTTCGGCTCGACCCGGGTCCTGTCCTTCTACATGTTCGAGAAAGCGCTATCGGAATACGGTTTCCGGATGGGCTATGGCGCGGCGATTGCCGTCGTCCTTTTCCTCATCATGTTGCTGTTCATCGCCTACTTCCTCTGGTCGATGTGGCGCGAGGAGCGCGGCCGATGATCAGCCGGGACGAGATCGACCGCCTCTGCGCCCGGTTTGCCGGTGCGACGCTTGCGCATCCGCCAGAGCTAATCAGCTGGAAGGTCGGCGGCAAGATGTTCGCCTGTTTCGGCGGCGAGGCGGATATGGAAGGCGTATCGGTCAAAACAGATAGCGTCGAGACCGCCGAGATGCTGATCGAGGCCGGCGCTGCAATCAAGGCGCCCTATTTTCACCGCTCCTGGATCCGCCTTCCGTTTGCAGACACGGACCCCGAGGAAGCGCGCCATCGCCTTCGAACGAGCTATGACATCGTGTTCAAGAGCCTTCCGAAACGGACCCGCGAGACGGTCGCGGTGGCGGGGGACACAGCATGACCCGTTTTCCTAAGCCCCACATGCTCCTTCGCACCCGCTCGTCCGATCAAGCATTAACCTTGACGCCGCGTTCACCAAGGCCCGGATTAACCTTAACGCGCGGTTTCCGGATCAAGGGCGCTCCGCTCCCTCTTCATCTTGTCATAAATATGCAAGATCCTGCCGCAGCCGCCGGGAGGACCGTCTGAGATGTTTCCAACCCCGATCGCAAAGACCTCCCGCACTTGGCAGCTGACCTATCAAGGGCTTTTGCCGTTCGCGCTCATCATGTGGCTTTTGCCGCTGATCGCGGTGGCGCTTTTTTCGATAAAGCCCGCCGTCGATTTTACCCAGGCCAATTACTGGGGCCTGCCATCGGCCTTCGCGGGGTTCGAGAACTACGGCAAGGTTTTCCTGGAATCCCAGATGCCGCGTTACCTGCTGAACTCCCTTCTCATCACCATTCCGACGGTGATCGGAGCGGTCGCCTTATCGGCCATGACCGGCTTTGCGCTTGGCATTTATCGCTTCCGGGGCAACCTGCTGATTTTCTTCTTGTTCGTGGCGGGCAATTTCGTGCCGTTCCAGATCCTGATGGTACCCGTCCGCGACCTGACGCGCGATCTGGGGCTCTACAACACCAAGACCGGCCTCGTCCTTTTCCATGTCGCCTTCCAGACGGGCTTTTGCACGCTCTTCATGCGCAATTTCATCCGTGCCTTGCCCTATGAACTGATCGAGGCGGCACGGGTCGAAGGTGTCGCGGAATGGCGGATTTTCTGGTACGTTGTCTTGCCGCTGATGAAGCCCGCCATCGCCGCGTTGGCCGTCCTGATCTTCACCTTCATCTGGAACGATTATTTCTGGGCCGTCGTCCTGACCCAAGGCGCTGAAAGCCAGCCGGTCACTGCCGGGATCACGTCCTTCAATGCGCAGTATCGCGCCGCCTATCACCTGATGAGCGCGGGCAGCATCGTTGCCGCCCTTCCCCCCGTTGCGATGTTCTTTCTGATGCAGAAACACTTCATCGCAGGTCTCACTCTCGGAGCTGTCAAGTAATGACCGTCAAGATCGCCTTTATCGGCGCCGGATCCACGATCTTTATGAAGAATATCGTGGGCGATGCCCTTCACTATGATGCCCTCAAGAGTGCCGAGTTCGCTCTGATGGATATCGACACAAAGCGGCTCGAGGAAAGCGAGCTGGTCGCGAAAAAGTTGATCGAGGCGATGGATGCCCCCGCGACGGTCACCGCCACGACGGACCGCGCTTGCGCGCTGGACGGGGCGGATTTCGTCGTTACCGCGTTTCAGATTGGTGGCTACAAGCCGTCGACCGTGATCGATTTTGAGATCCCCAAACAGTACGGGCTACGCCAGACCATTGCCGACACGCTGGGCGTGGGCGGGATCATGCGGGGGCTCAGGACCGTGCCGCATCTGTGGGCCGTGGCGGAGGATATGGCGCGGCTTTGTCCGGGCGCGCTGATGCTGCAATATGTGAACCCGATGGCGATCAACACCTGGGCGCTGGCGGAGCGGTATCCCCATGTGAGCCAGGTCGGTCTGTGCCATTCGGTGCAGAACACGGTCGAGGAAATCGCCTATGATCTGGATCTGCCCAAGGAAGAGATCCGGCACCGCGTGGCGGGCATCAACCATGTCGCTTTCTTTCTGAAACTCGAGCATCAGGGTCGGTCGCTCTATCCCCGGCTTTTCGAAGGCTATCGCGCGGGACGCCTCCCGAAGGCGCCGCTTTTGATGCCGCGTTGCCCAAACAAGGTGCGGTACGAGGTGATGGATCATCTGGGCTATTTCTGCACCGAAAGCTCCGAGCATCTGGCGGAATATGTCCCGTGGTTCATCAAGGACGGGCGCGAGGATCTGATCGAGACGTTCGGCATTCCGCTCGATGAGTATCCGACCCGCTGCATCGAACAAGCGGACGGCTGGACCAGTCAGGCCGCCGATTTCCGCAGTCCCGAAAAGGTCGAGGTCAAGAAGTCACACGAATTCGCCGCCGAGATCATGAACGCCGTCCTGACCGACACGCCGACGACGATCACCGGCAACTTGCCCAATCGCGGGCAGCTGCCCCAGCTGCCGCTGGGAGCGGCCGTCGAGACACCGACGCTCATCGACGCCAATGGCCCCCAGCCGACGCTGATCGACGATATCCCGCCTCAGCTCGTCGCGCTGATGCGCAGCCAGATCAACGTGCAGGAACTGACGGTCCGCGCCCTTCTCGAAGAGAACACCGAGCATCTTTATCACGCGGCCTACATGGATCCGCATACGGCGGCCGAGCTGGACCTGAGGCAGATCCGCAGCCTCGTCACCGATCTGCTTGCCGCCCATGGCGATATGATCCCCGCCTGGGCGCGCCAGAGGAAAGCCGCATGACCGCAACCTTTCCCGACCTCGATGGCGCGTCCGTCTATATCACCGGCGGCGGCTCTGGCATTGGCGCGGGCCTGACCGAGGGCTTCCTGCGCCAAGGCGCGAAGGTTGCCTTCGTCGGCCGGTCGGACGCCACGGCCTTCTGCGACGACATGGAAAAAGAGACGGGCAATCGCCCCCATTTCATGCAATGCGATATCACCGACATGGCGGCCCTCAAAGCGACGCTGGAGGAGGCGACCGGACGCCACGGCCCGGTGACGACGCTTGTCAACAACGCAGCAAACGACCAGCGCCATTCGCTGGGCGAGGCGGATGAGGCGTTCTGGGACTGGATGATCGCAATCAACCTCAAGGCCTATTTCTTTGCCTGCCAAACGGTCGCGCCGATGATGAAAGAGGCAGGCGGCGGGTCGATTATCAATTTCAGCTCGATCAGCTACATGATGGGCAATGCGGGCTATCCGATCTACACGACCGCAAATTCCGGCATCAACGGGATGACCCGCTCGCTTGCCCGCGAGCTGGGTCCGGACCGGATCCGGGTGAATGCGCTGGCGCCCGGCTGGGTGCTGACGCAGAAGCAGAAGGATATGTGGGTCACCGAAGAGGGGCTGCAGGCGCATCTTGACCGGCAATGCCTGAAGGATCCGCTGGAGCCGGGCGACATCACCGGCGGCGTGCTGTTCCTCGCCTCGAATATCTCCAAGGCGATGACCGGGCAGGCGCTCGTCATCGATGGCGGCGTGGTGGTTACGGGATGAGCGTGGATCCGGACTGGATCGCGGTCGACTGGGGGACCTCCAACCTGCGCGTTTGGGCGATGTCGTCGGCGGATACGGTTCTGGACGAGACGACGTCGGATCAGGGGATGGGCGGGCTGGACCGGTCGGAGTTCGAGCCGGCGTTGCGCGGGCTGATCGAAGACTGGCTGTCGAAATCGCCTTTGGTCTTGTGTTGCGGGATGGTCGGCGCGCGTCAGGGATGGGCGGAGGCTGCCTATATGACGGTGCCCTGCGCGCCCTTGTCTGAAAGGCCATCGCCGGCGCCAACCGATCTGGATGTTCGCATCCTGCCCGGGCTGAAACAGACCGCGCCGCCCGATGTGATGCGGGGAGAAGAGACGCAGATTGCCGGGTTTCAAGCGCTCAATCCCGGTTGGGACGGGGTGCTTTGTCTGCCTGGCAGCCATACGAAATGGGTCGAGATCAGCGCGGGCGAGGTTGTCAGCTTTCAGACCTTTCTGACCGGAGAGCTGTTCGCCAGTCTCTCAGACCATACCGTTCTGCGCCATAGCGTGAACGCAGAGAGCCTTGATGACGAGGCCTTCCGGACTGCCGTTTCGGATGCGATCGCGCGACCGGAGCGGCTTGCCTCGGGTCTTTTTGCATTGCGTGCGGCGCACCTGCTTGAGGATCTTGGGCCTGAAGAGGCCCGTGCGCGCCTCTCTGGGCTTTTGATCGGCGCGGAGCTGGCCGCCGCGCGGCCCTATTGGCTGGGCCGGGCCGTGGCGGTGATCGGTGCGGGTGGTCTGTCGCGTCTTTACACCTCGGCCCTTGCCGCGCAGGGGGTTCCGGCCATTCAGGCCGATGCCACCCGAATGACGCTTGCCGGTCTCATTAAAGCCCGCCACCAGCTTAAGGTGTCTTTATGAGCCGACCTCTCATCGCCATTCTTCGCGGTCTGACACCGGACGATGCGCTCGCCCATGCGGAGGCCCTTCTCGAGAACGGGATCGACCGGATCGAGGTGCCGATGAACTCTCCTGATCCTTTGATGTCGATCGAACGCATGGCCCATGCCCATCCGGACGTCGAGATCGGGGCGGGGACGGTGCTGACACCGGAGGAGGTCCGGCAGGTCGCCGATGCGGGGGGACGGCTGATCGTTTCGCCCAATTGCGCGACGCCCGTGATCGACGAGGCTATCCGTCTGGGGCTCGCCTCCTGGCCCGGGGTCATGACCCCGACCGAGGCGTTCACCGCGCTGCGCCACAAGGCGACAGGGCTGAAGCTCTTTCCCGCAAGCCTCATCGGTCCCGCTGGTCTGAAGGCGCTGAAGGCCGTGCTGCCCAGCGGGACCGAGGCCTATGCGGTGGGTGGCGCGGGAGCAGAGAACTTTGCCGACTGGATTGCCGCCGGAGCCACCGGTTTCGGCATCGGAACGGCGCTTTATACGCCCGGCCAAAGTCCTGACGACACCGCCCGCAAGGCAAAAACCATCACCGCCGCCTATGATAGAGCCCTTCAATGACTGATATTCACGACCCACGCCCCTGCACCCTTGGCGAAGGCGCCCTTTGGCATCCCGAGCGGCACGAGCTGTTCTGGTTCGACATTCTCGGCAAGGCGCTGATGACCAAGGGCGGGACCTTTCAGTTCGACCATCATGTCTCGGCGGCGGGCTGGGTCGACCGTGACACGCTGTTGATCGCCTCCGAGGTCGAGCTTTTCACCTGCAACTTTGCCAGCGGCGAATGCGAGACCATCGTCCCGCTGGAGGAAGAGAACGAGGGGACGCGGTCGAACGATGGGCGCGCCGATCCCTGGGGAGGCTTTTGGATTGGGACAATGGGGCTGAATGCCGAACCCGATGCGGGGGCGATCTATCGCTACTACCAAGGCGAGCTGCGGCAGCTTTATGCGCCGCTGACGATCCCCAATGCGATCTGTTTCTCTCCTGACCGGCGCTTTGCCTATTTCACGGACACGCCCACGCAGATCATCCTGCGCGTTCCGCTTGACGGCAAGGACGGCTGGCCGGCGGACGATCCGGATATCTGGCTGGACCTGTCGCAGGACAACTGGCGCCCGGATGGGGCCGTTTGTGATGCCGAGGGCAATCTGTGGAATGCGCAATGGGGCGGGTTTCGCGCGGCCTGCTATGCGCCCGATGGCAGCTTTCAGCGGGCTGTGACCTTTCCGGCCAGCCAGACCACCTGCCCTGCCTTTGGCGGGCCAGATCTGACGACGCTGTTCTGCACCTCCGCCACCGATGGGCTGAGCGATACACATCGCGCGCAGCATCCGTTCAGCGGTCAGACCTTCCTCGCGATCGATGTCGCGCCGGGCCAGAAGGAACACCAAATACATCTTTAGACCTCATCATAACGGATAATATCAAATGACCACGCTTCCCCGCACTTTGGGCGTTTGCTACTACCCTGAACACTGGCCTGAAGACCGCTGGCCCATCGATGCGCGCCAGATGCGCGAGGCCGGTCTGACCTGGGTCCGGATCGGTGAATTCGCCTGGTCGCGGATGGAGCCCGAGCCGGGCCGCTTTGACTGGGACTGGCTGGATCGCGCGATCGAGGTGCTGGCGGCCGAGGACCTCAAGATCATCCTCGGCACACCGACGGCGACCCCGCCGCGCTGGATGCTCGACAAGCACCCGGACATGCTGGCGGTCGACGAGACCGGTCATCCGCGTGGTTTCGGATCGCGGCGGCACTACTGCTTTTCCCATGACGGGTATCGGGACGAGAGCGCCCGTATCGCCCGCATCCTGGGGGAGCGGTATGGTCGGGATCCTCGGATCGCGGCATGGCAGCTCGATAACGAATATGCCTGCCATGACACGACGGTCAGCTATTCGGCCGCGGCTGCGCGAGCGTTCCGGGACTGGCTTGCCCAGCGCTATCAAAGCCCGGATGCGCTCAATCGGGCCTGGGGGAATGTCTTTTGGTCAATGGACTACGACGCGTTCGATCAGATCGATCCGCCGAACCTGACCGTGACCGAGGCAAACCCGGCGCATTGGCTGGCCTTCGCGCGCTTTTCCTCCGATCAGGTCGTTCGCTACAACCGGGCGCAGGCCGACGCACTGCGCCCGCTGACCGATGCGCCGTTGATCCATAATTACATGGGCCGCGAGGTGTCGTTCGATCATTGGGCAGTAGGCGCCGACCTCGATATCGCGAGTTGGGACAGCTATCCGATCGGGTTTCTGTCGGACCGGTTGGATGCGACCGACGCCCATCGGCTGCGGTTTCTCAGGCAGGGTGATCCGGACAATCAGGCGTTTCACCACGATCTTTATCGGTCGGTCGGCAAGGGGCGCTGGTGGATCATGGAGCAGCAGCCGGGGCCTGTGAATTGGGCGCCGCATAACCCCGCGCCGCTGCCCGGCATGGCGCGGCTTTGGGCCTGGGAGGCGTTTGCCCACGGGGCCGAGACGGTCTGCTACTTTCGTTGGCGCCAGGCGCCCTTTGCGCAGGAGCAGAACCATGCCGGGCTTTTGCGCCCAGATGCAGAACCTGCCCCGGCCCTGGCCGAGGCGCGTCAGGTCGCGGATGAGCTCGCCGACGCGCCTGAGGCTGGTGTGGCCGATGCGCCGGTGGCTTTGGTCTTTGACTACGAAAGCTGCTGGGCCTGGCAGATCCAGCCGCAAGGCGCGGAGTTTACCGGCTTTGATCTGGCGCTGGCGGCCTACCGGGCGCTGCGGCGGTGTGGGTTCGATGTCGACGTGGTGCCCAAGGAGGCCGATCTGAGCGGCTATGCCCTTGTTCTGGCCCCCGGGCTGATGACGCTGTCCGACAGTCTGACCAAGGTCACGGGCCAGCTTCTTCTTGGGCCGCGGACGGGGACCAAGACCGAGGAGCTGTCCGTTGCGCTGCCTCTGGGACCGGCGATGCCCGGTTTCGATGTTAGCGTGACGATGACGGAAAGCCTGCCACCTGCCGAGACGATTGCCCTTGATGGCGGCGGGCAGTTCCACCGCTGGTTCGAGCATCTGGACGGCACCGCCGAGGCGAGCCGCACCACGACGCAAGGCGAGCCGGCGCTTGCCAGTTCGGGCAAGTGTCACTACCTGGCCGGCTGGCCGGATGACGACACGTTCCACGCAATCGTCTCGGAGGTCGCGGAAGCGGCGGGTCTTGAGCCACTCGATCTGCCGGACGGTCTGCGGATCCGGCGGACGCAGGCGCATCTCTTCGTTTTCAACTATGCGCCGGAGACGCTATCGTGGAACGGCACGGATATTCCGCCTGCAGGCGTTCACCGCGAGGATCTATGACTGCCATCGGCCAAGCCCCGGATGGTCGGACCGTCCACCAGATCACGATCGGTAGCGACAGGCTGACCGCGAAGATCCTGACCTGGGGTGCGATCCTTCAGGATGTCCGTCTGGGCGGCGTTCCGCATTCCCTGACGATCGGCACCGAGGCGCTCGAGCCTTACCTGACCAAGATGGCCAGCTTTGGCGGGCTCGTCGGGCCGGTCGTCAACCGCATCGCCGGGGCCACCGCTTGGATCGGCGATGAGGTCCATCATTTCGAGGCCAATCATGAGGGGCGCAATACGCTCCATTCCGGGAGCGCGGGCACGCATCGCAAGCTTTGGGCGGTTGCCGAGCAAAGCGAGGATGCGGTGACGCTTGAGATCACGCTGCCCGATCGGGAGGGCGGCTTTCCGGGCAATCGCAAGATCATGGCGATCTATGCCGTTGAGGGTCGGACCCTGACGCTGAAGATCGAAGGGCATACCGATGCGCCGACCTTCCTCAACTTTGCCAATCACAGCTACTGGAGCCTCGATAACACCGGCACCATCGACGGCCACAGGCTTCAGATCGACGCTTCGCGCTTTCTGATCCACGACGAGACGGGTCTGCCGACGGGCCAGATCGCGGGGGTCGAGGGCACGCCATACGATTTTCGCAAACCCCATCCGCTGAGCCTTGGGCGCGACTACGACAACAACATGATCCTCGCCGACGCGCGGCGGGATCAGACCGAGGTGGCAACATTGACCGGCACGACAGGGGTCACGATGCGCCTTTCCACGACCGAGCCGGGGCTGCAGCTTTACGATGCCTACAAGATGACTGATCTCGGCGTGACCGATCATTCGGGCAGGCCCTTGGCGCCCCATCGCGGCCTTGCCCTCGAGGCGCAGGGCTGGCCGGATGCGCCCAACCATTCGGGCTGGCCTTCGATCCGGCTCGATCCGGGCGAGACCTATCGGCAGGTCACGAGTTGGACATTTTCCAGCGAAGGTTAGCCCAAGTCATCTGTCTGACATGGGTTAAGATCCCGACCGGGCCTCGCGGTACCAGGTTCGGATCGAGGCGCGTTCCTCTTCGGTCATGAAGGAGAGGTTGCCGGGTGGCATGGCGTGGCTCCACCCCGACTGCATCGCAACGCCCCGGGCGGCCATTGCCACCTGTTCGGGTGTTTCAAGGATGACCCCCTTGGGTGCCCAGTAGAGGCCCGGCCAGACGGGTTCTTCGGCATGGCACATGGAGCAGCGGCCGGTCACGATGCGGTGGACCTCCTCGAAGCCCTGCGCCGAGGCGAACCGCTCGGCCCCGCGTGTCATCGCCGTCTCGTCCGAGCGGCCGGGCGCAACGGAAAGCCACGCGATGAGGATGAAAAGGAGGACCGTCGCCGCCCAGGTCCAGTTGGGGCGGCCTTTGCGGGCATGCATGGTATTGAAATAGTGCCGGATCGTCACGCCCATGAGGAAGACGAGGCTCGCGATGATCCAGTTGTACTGGGTGGAGGTCGCGAGCGGGTAGTGGTTGGAGAGCATCAGAAAGATGACGGGCAGCGTCAGGTAGTTATTATGGGTCGAGCGCTGCTTGGCGATGACACCGTATTTGGCATCCGGCACCCGCCCCGCCTTGAGATCGGCGACCACGATCCGCTGGTTAGGCATGATGATGAAGAAGACATTGGCGCTCATGATCGTGGCGGTGAAGGCGCCGAGATGCAGAAGTGCCGCGCGGCCGGAAAAGACCTGCGCGTAAAACCATGACATGGCGACGAGAACGCCGAAGAGGAGGACCATCAGGCCGGTCGTATGCTGCCCCAAGGGCGACTTGCAGAGCTGATCATAGATCACCCAGCCCAGCGCCAACGACGCGGCCGAGATACCCACCGCCTGCCAGACGGCCAGGTCCATCACGGTTGGATCGATCAGGTAGAACTCGGCGCCGAGCCAGTAGACTAGCATCAGAAGAGCCGCGCCCGAGAGCCAGGTCGCGTAGCTTTCCCATTTGAACCAGACCAGATCGCCAGGCATCCGATCGGGGGCCACGAGGTACTTCTGGACGTGGTAGAACCCACCGCCATGGACCTGCCATTCCTCGCCATCGGCGCCGGACGCGAGGTTGCGGTCGCGGTGCAGGCCGAGATCCAGAGCGATGAAGTAAAAGGACGATCCGATCCAGGCGATGGCGGTGATGACGTGCAACCAGCGCACGGCAAACTCCGCCCATTCCATCAGGATCGCCAAGTCATACATCGCCGATCTCCGCCGTTACTCAGGTCTTTCCAGACACCCTATCGAAGGGCCGAAGGCAATGGGTCTGATCGCGCGGACTTCCAAAATTTCAGTGTCGCGTTACAAGCGGTTGAAATTCAGGCGGCGGAACAACTCTGTGCTCCAGCCGTTTGCCCAGGACGGTCAAGAGGCGGGAGCCCTTTCATGAGCGGATTGATTTCTCTTCTCGACGATGTCGCGGCCATCGCCAAACTCGCCTCCACCCAGCTTGATGATATCGCGGCGCAAGCCACTAAGGCCGGCTCAAAAGCGGCCGGTGTCGTGATCGACGATGCGGCTGTGACGCCAAAATATGTGACCGGCCTGCCTGCGGCGCGCGAGCTTCCGATCGTCTGGAAGATCGCGCGGGCGTCGTTCTTCAACAAGCTTGTGATCCTGCTGCCCGCCGCGCTTTTGCTGAACGCGTTCCTGCCCTGGGTGATGACACCGCTTTTGATGATTGGCGGCGCTTACTTGTGTTTCGAAGGGGCCGAGAAGGTCTGGCACGTTTTTCATCATCACGAGGAGAAAGGCGCGCAAAAGGCCGAGACACTGGATGCGGCACATCTTGAAGAAAAGCGCGTAAAGGGCGCGATCAAGACAGATTTCATCCTGTCGGCGGAGATCATGACGATCTCGCTTTCGGCCATCGAGACCGAGAGCTTTTGGGTCGAAGCGATCACGCTGGCGGCCGTGGCGATCGGGATCACGGCGCTTGTCTATGGGGCCGTCGCCGTGCTGGTGAAGGCGGATGATGTCGGCCTGAAGCTCAGCCAGATCGGGCGTGTCGAAGCCACAAGGGCCCTTGGGCGCGGGATCGTGGCCGCCATGCCCAAGGTGCTGACCTTTATCTCGGTGGTCGGAACCGCGGCGATGCTTTGGGTGGGCGGCAACATCATCGTGCACGGGCTCCACGATCTGGGCTGGCACTGGCCCTATGACACGATCCACGACATCGCAGTTGCCGTCAGCGGCGGAGGCGGCTTTTTCGAGTGGCTCGTGACAGCCTTTCTCGACGGGATCATCGGGATCCTGCTGGGTCTGGCCCTGATCCCGTTCGTCACGCGCGTGATGGTGCCGCTGATGCAGCCCTTCTTTACCGAAAAGCAGGCTTAACTGCCGCGATAGGTCGAATATCCGAAGGGAGAGACCAAAAGCGGCACGTGATAATGCGCCTCTTCGGACATGACAAAGCGGATCGGCACTTCGTCCAGGAAGGCCGCCTCGCCCAGCCAGTCGCCAACCTTGAACACCAACTCGTAGGTGCCGGTCTGAAAGCTGTCTTTGGGCAGGATCGGCCCGTCGGTGCGCCCGTCGGCATTGGTGACGGCGCGGGCCAGTTCGGCGCGGGTGTCGTTGACGATGTGGTATAGAACCAGCGTCATGCCCGCAGCCGGCTTTCCCTTGGCCGTATCGAGCACGTGGGTTGTCAGGTAGCCATCTGCCATCGCAAAATCCTCTCTGCTCTTTTCAATCCTGCCACAGGCGGGCAATCAAGGGGGGAAAGGACCTGCAATGCACAGATATCCCCGCGATTTTCATGGCTATGGCGCAACGCCGCCCGATCCTAAATGGCCGGGCGGGGCGCGCATCGCGGTTCAGATCGTCCTGAACTACGAAGAGGGAGGCGAAAACTCGATCCTTCATGGCGATCCGGCCTCGGAGGCGTTTCTGTCCGAAATCGTGGGCGCCCAGGCCTGGCCGGGTCAGCGGCACTGGAATATGGAATCGATCTATGACTATGGCGCGCGGGCCGGGTTCTGGCGCGTTCACCGGCTTTTAAAGGATCTCCCGATCACCGTCTACGGCGTGGCAACTGCGCTTGCCCGCGCGCCTGCGCAGGTGCGGGCCATGCAGGAGGCGGGATGGGAGATCGCCTCGCACGGGCTGAAATGGATCGAGCATAAGGACATGCCCGAAGCCGAGGAACGCGCGCAGATGAAAGAGGCGATCCGGCTGCATACCGAGGTCACCGGGGAGCGGCCCCGCGGCTGGTATACCGGGCGATGTTCAGAGAATACCGAACGGCTGGTCGCGGAAGAGGGCGGATTTCTTTATGCGGCGGACAGCTATGCCGACGACCTGCCCTATTGGGTTCGCTACGGCGACAAAGATCAGCTTGTCGTGCCCTATACGCTTGATGCGAACGACATGCGGTTCGCTACGCCGCAGGGGTTCAATTCCGGCGATCAGTTCGAGGCCTATCTGCGCGACAGTTTTGATACGCTCTATGCAGAGGGGGCGGAGGGTGCGCCGAAGATGATGTCGGTGGGACTTCACTGCCGTCTTGTCGGGCGTCCGGGCAGGATCGCCGCGTTGCGCCGGTTTTTGGGTCATGCGACGGCTCATGAAGGGGTCTGGTTCGCGACCCGAGCGCAAATCGCGCAGCACTGGATCGACACGCATCCGCCGGACCATCGCGAACGGCCCAGCCAGCTTGATCGGAAGACCTTTGTCGAGCGGTTCGGCGGGATCTTCGAGCATTCGCCCTGGATCGCCGACCGCGCCTTTCAGTCCGAGCTTGGCCCGGCGCATGATACGGCCATCGGATTGCACAGTGCCCTGACGCGCGTCTTCCGAAGCGCGAGCGAGAACAAACGTCTCGATGTCCTCAAGGCGCATCCCGATCTGGCCGGAAAGCTGGCCGCGGCGGATCGGCTGACCTCAGGGAGCAAATCCGAGCAGGCCAGTGCCGGGCTTGATGCCTTGACCGATGAGGAGCGCGCGCGCTTTACCGAGCTGAACGCTGCCTATACCGAAAAGCATGGCATCCCGTTCATCATCGCTGTCCGCGATCACAACAAAGCCGGGATCCTGAAAGCCTTCGAGCGGCGGATCGACCACGACACACCGACCGAACTTGCCGAGGCCGCCCGGCAGGTCGAACGGATCGCCGAATTTCGTCTGAAGGACCTGCTGCCATGACCCGCACCTATTATGCCCCGCGTGGCGGCCTGCCCGATCCGCGGACACGGGCCCACGACCGGGCGCGGTTCACCACGGCCTACGCGGTCATCCCGCGCGGCGTTCTGTCGGACATCGTGTCGAGCTTCGTGCCGGGCTGGACCGGGAGCCGCGTCTGGATTCTGGCCCGCCCGCTTTCGGGATTTGCCGAAACCTTTGCTCAATACATCGTCGAGCTGATGCCGGGCGGGCGCGGCGACAAGACCGAACCCGATCCGGAGGCGCAGGCCGTCCTTTTCATCCTGCGCGGCACGGCGGATCTGATTATCGAGGAAGAGACGACCTATAACCTTGTCCCCGGCAGCTTTGCCTATATTCCGCCAGGGATGAAATGGCAGGTCCTCAACACCCACGAGGATCGGACGAACCTCATGTGGTTCCGCAAGCGCTATGAGCCGGTGCCGGGTCTTGAGCCGCCCGACCTGGTCATCGCCCATGACGACGATGTGGAGCCCGAGCCGATCCGCGGCACGGACAATGCATGGTCGACCACCCGGTTTGTCGATCCCGGAGATCTGCGGCACGATATGCATGTCAATGTCGTGACCTTCTTTCCGGGTGCGACGATCCCCTTTGCCGAGACCCATGTGATGGAGCACGGGATCTATATTCTGCAAGGCCGCGGAATCTATTACCTCAACGAGCAGTGGGTCGAGGTGCAGGAAGGGGATTTTCTTTGGCTGCGCGCCTTCTGCCCTCAGGCCTGTTGCGCGACCGGGACCGAGCCGTTTCGCTATCTGCTTTATAAGGATGTGAACCGACATCCGAAGCTGACCCTATGACACCCGTACCGCTGACAGCGGAGGCCTTTGCGCCGCTCGGGGATGTGCTGGAAGCGGCCGGGCGGTCCGTGAAGATCAATGACGGGTTCTGCGACCGGTTCACCGATAAAGCGCGGATCGATCTGGAAGGCGGGCGGCTTGGGATCAGTCTGTTTCAGGCGGTGCCGCGCGCCTTGCCCTATCGGTGCGATCTGCTGGAGCGTCATCCGCTTGGCTCTCAGAGCTTTATTCCGATGACGCAGGATCCCTTTCTGATCATCGTCGCCGAAGACGACGAGGGCAGACCCACCCGTCCCCGTGCGTTCATCACCGACGGAACGCAAGGCGTCTCTTACCTGAGGGGCGTCTGGCACGGCGTTCTGACGCCACTTGGGGGCTCGGGTCTTTTTGCGGTTGTCGACCGGATCGGCGCCGGGCCCAATCTGGAGGAATATCCGCTGGATCCGCCGCTGATTGTCGGATGACCGATCAGCTAGCGGCGATCTGACGGGCCCGCTCGATATCCTCCAAAGCATTCTGAACGCAGGGTTCGAAGCCGAAGGAGGCCTCCGTCAGCCCAAGGTCCTTGCAGCGCTCTTCGGCGATCTCCTGATCGGTCGGCGGGATAATAAGATCACGTGTCGCGCCGCATCCGGCCAGCACGGCGCAAAGTGTGATCAGGGACAGGGATTTGAAAACCGGCATCGACTATTCCTTCATGATGAAATTCAAGAGATAAGCTTGTTATGCGGAGACCCGGGATTCAAGTTCCCGGGCATATTCCTCCAGCCGTTCGGACAGCTTGGTTTCGATCGATCCCTTCGCAAGTTTGAGCGACTGCACCAAAAGACGCGCAGAGAGCGTTCTGGCCGTCATGTCGAACGACAAGGCGAGCCGGGTCCTGGTGGGCGAGAGGGCAATCAGATCGACCCGGGTCTTCAGATCAATCCCGGAGGTTTCCGTCTCGATCTCGATGATCTCGGGGGCGTCGTAGCGGATGATCTCAGATACGGCTTTCCGGCTGCGCCCGCGAAACTGAAACTTGAGCCGCCATTTGGTTCCAACATCAAGCGGACCTTCTCCGCTTGTCCGTTCGACTTCGACGTCGCGGCGCATGGCGCGCTTTTCAAGTCTGTCGAAGTCACTGACATGATCAAAGACGATCTGCCGGGGCAGGGAGATATCTTCCTTGGCGTGAAACTTCATGGGCCACCATCTTGCTGCCGCGTGCCACTCCCCGAACTGTTCTTCGCTTCAATCGAGCCGATCCGCAAGCCAGTTCCGCAGGATGAAATGCGCGATGGCGCCGGGCCTTGCGCCGAGAAGCTCGGGATGGGTTCCGGCAAAGACGTCCATCATCTCTTCGCGGTTGACCCAGCGGGCATCCTCAAGCTCTACCGGGTCGAGCGTGATATCGCGGGTGAGCGCCTCGGCCCGGCAGCCGATCATCAGGGAGGCGGGGAACGGCCAGGGCTGGCTGGCGAGATAGGACACGCCTCCGATCGAGATCCCGGCTTCCTCGAAGGTCTCGCGCCGGACGGCGGCTTCAACGGTCTCCCCCGGTTCGACAAAGCCGGCGAGGAGCGAATACATCCCCTTAGGCCAGCCCGGAGAGCGTCCGATCAGAACGTCGTTTCCTTGGGTGATCAACATGATGACGACCGGATCGGTTCGCGGAAAATGGCGCCGCTTGCAGGCCGGACAAATGCGCTGCCAGCCGCCATCCGCCGGGGTTGATCTGACCCCGCAATTGGCGCAGAAGCCGTGACTTTCGTGCCATTCGATCAACGCCTTGCCCGTCGCGGCAAGCTCTGCATCGCAGGGATCGAGCCGTGTCATGATGTTGCGCAGATCGACAAACCCACTTGCCCCCGGCAGGAACGGAAAGCGCTGTTCGCTTCGGTCGAAAAACTCCGGCGAGATGTCCGGTTCGCCCGCATCGGGCACCCAATGGCTCACATCGACGGCGAAGGTTGGTGCCGCTTCGCTTTGACCTAGAAAAATCCAGAGGAGATCGCCTTGCAGCCGGTCGTGATGCGCGGGCAGGCGGACCAGCTTGCCCGTTCCGTCAAAGAGCGGCTTTTTCCGCCAGAACGGGAGCGCAACGGCCGCAGATCCTGCGCGCAAAGCATCGGCCTTGGATCGTGCAAGCGCGGTGCGGTCCCAATTCGCGCCAGCGAACGTGACCTGCTCTGCAATCTTCATTCTTTCGTCCTTTGCAAACGGATCCTTTGACCCATGTCATGCCCGAATTTGGTTGTCATGATAGTTTGACACGTCTTCCTTGTTGAAGACGGTGCTGTGATTGGGCAGGGTCACGGTCTTTCATCTTCTGCGCAGGTTTGGAGCTCCGACACAGCCTTGACCGATCTTGGACATCCCTTCCCCGTTCGTCCCGGTCATGCGAGCCTTCGTATTCTCGGAACAACCGATCTGCACGGCCATGTCATGGCCTATGATTATCTGGGGGATCGCCCGTCCCACCGGGTTGGGCTGGCCAGAACCGCCCGCCTGATCGAAGACGCCCGCCGGCAGGTTCCGGTTTCGGTCCTCTTTGACAATGGCGATTTTCTGAACGGCACCGCGATGTCGGATCTTCATGCCCGCCAGAAACCCGAAGAGCCCCACCCCGTGATCGCGGCGATGAACGAGCTCGGCTATGATGCCGTCACTCTTGGAAATCATGAATTCAACTACGGGCTTGAGACGCTGACCCAAGCGCTGAGCACGGCTCGTTTTCCGCTTGTCAGCTCGAATATCCACCCGGTGGGGGTCCGCCCGATCTGGCCGGAGGTGAACGGCCACCCTCTGGTGCGTCGCAACTTCATCGTCGAGCGGCGTTTGAAAACCGGCGAAGGGCTGAGCTTTACCATCAAGATCGGCATCGTGGGACTTCTTCCGCCGCAGATCATCCAATGGGATCGGCGCCATCTGCTGGGCCGGGTGGCGACGTCCGGCATCCGCGAGGCGGCGCAGCTTGAAGCGCGCACGCTGCGCAGGACCGGCGCCGATATCGTGATCGCGCTGAGCCATTCGGGGATATCCGATAAACCCTATGAGACAGGAGACGAGAACGCGTCGGCCACGATCGCAGCCCTGCCCGAGATTGACGCGGTTCTTGCAGGTCATACGCACCGGATCTTTCCGGGGCCGGATACCGCGCAGGTCACGGGCGCCGATCCGATCACCGGCCTGATTCATGGAACGCCGTTGGTCGAAGCCGGTTTCTGGGGCTCTCATCTTGCGGTGATCGATCTTGAACTCAGACGGACGCAGTTCGGCTGGATTGTCGTCGCAGCCCGCGGCGATGCCCGACCGATCGCCGAGCGGGACCGGGCAGGCGATGTCCGTGCTCTGGTCAAGTCGGTGCCGAAGATCGAAGCCTCGGTCGCCCCTGCTCACGAGCACACCCTGACAGAGATGCGGCGTCCCGTTGGCGAGACGCGCAAACCGCTCCATTCCTTTTTCAGCCTGCTTGGCACGGATCGCGCTCTCAAGATCGTGGCCGATGCGGAGATGAAGCAGGTCACGCGCCTTCTGGCAGGCCAGCAGGCCAGCAGCCTGCCTCTGCTTTGTGCGACCGCACCTGCCAAATCAGGCGGGCGGGGCGGGCCCGATTTCTACACATTGGTTCCGGCAGGTCCGATCAACCTGCGCGGTCTGTCGGATCTTTACATCTTTCCGAACACGATGACGGTCCTGGGCGTGAGCGGGGCCGTCCTGAAGAACTGGCTTGAACACAGTGCAGGCGCGTTCCACCAGATCCGGCCGCGTTTGGAGGATCAGCCGCTCTATAATCAGGATTATCCGTCTTTCAATTTCGATGTCATCGACGGGCTGACCTATCAAATTGATCTGTCCCGGCCCGCCCGGTACGATGTGGACGGTCGGCTGATTGCACCCGAAAGCCGCCGGATTCGGCATCTGAGGTACAAGGGCGCGCCCGTCCGGGACTCCGATCGGTTTGCGCTGGCGACGAACAACTACCGCGCGACCGGCGGCGGCGGATTTCCAGGCGTTGAAGAGGCGGATGTTCTGGTAGAGACGCTGATGACCAACCGGGAGGCGCTGGCCCGGTATGTCGAGGCCTCCGATTATCTCGATCCTGACCCTACGCCGGTGTTCACCTTCACGGGTCTGGGGGGGACCTCTGTCCTTTTTGAAACGTCACCGGCGGCGCGGGACTATCTGGAGGATATGCCGATCGCCGGAGAAGACCTTGGAAATACCGAAGACGGATTTGCGCGGTTTCGTCTCAGGCTGTGAGCGCGGGTTGCAGAGCGCGAGGGTCTGCCCTAGATAGCTTTTTGAGAGGTTGGTGCGGGCAGGCGCCTCGCCAACCCGGTCAGGTCCGGAAGGAAGCAGCCGTAACGAGCCCCGCTTGGGTCGTTATCAGCCTCTCACCACCACCCTCTTTTCGCAGCTTCCTACGAGGCGATGATGTCGGCCCAGCAGGCCTGCGCGCGCCTGTGGAACGCGCCGATATGCCCTATCTCGCGTAGCCCGTAATCCGCCGGCTTGAGGGTTTTCTGCGACTGCTTCGTCTCGGGATAAAGCCGCATCAACCGCCAGACCGCAGCGGGCGGCACCATCTGGTCATCCGCGACCGCGACGACCCGCAGATCGCATGTCGGGTGATGCCGGTCCGGCCACGGGAGCTCTATCCCTGTCTCGCTTGCGTAGAAATTCCGGCTCGTGCACCAGCGGCGCCATTGCCAGTAGACCCCGGACGGAAGATCCGCGCCGAACCCGACCGGCTTTCCGGGCGTATAGCCGAGGATCCGTGTGGCCAGCGTCAACGGCCCATACCAGAACGCGTAGGCGACCGCGCGATAGGGCCATGGATGATCGCTGACATGGACCGGCCCGCTCGCCACCGAAATGATCCGGTCGATTCGATCCAGGCCACGCTGCATCGGGATCATCATCGCCCCCAGCGAATGCCCGATGACCCAAAGCGGCGTCTGGGGGAAAAGGCTGGACAGATGATCACGCGCCGCCTGCTGATCGTGAAGTCCCCATCTGGTCATGGTCGCGGTCGACTCGCGAACATGGCCGGTAGCGGATGTGCCGAAATCGCTGTAGTCGAATGTCAGGCAGGCCATCTGATGGTGGCGCGCGAGCCATCTTGCGAAATCAGCATAATAGCGCTGCGGAACGCCGGTTGCGCCGTTCAGGACCACGGCCACGCGAGGAGGACCGTTGGGCCGAAAGAGACGTCCTGCAAGCAGCTCTGCTCCGGACCGGATCGTCTCGGCGCTTTCCAAAATGTCGTCCGACGCTTCGATCTCCATCATCCGGGTCATCGCATCCTCTCCGATTGGACCGCTTGGTCTAGACCATTTGGTCCAATAGCACGCCTAGACCAATCGGTCTAGAGTCTTGTAGAAGGAGAGGATGACCAAGACCCTTTCCACACGCGACCGGCTGGTAATGCATGCGGCGCAGCTTTTTCAGCAGCGCGGGTATCACGGCGTCGGCCTGGCCGAGATCCTGGAGGCGGCGCGGGTGCCGAAAGGATCGCTTTATCATCATTTCCCGAACGGGAAGGCGGATCTCGCGGTCGCCGCTGCCGACTGGGCTTCGAGCGATCTTTTGCGGATCATCGATGATGCGTTTCGCGAGGCGACCAATTTCCAGCACGGCGCCACGACATTGTGTTTCAAGCTCGCCAAGCTCTTCGATCTGTCGGGGCACTGGCTTGGCTGCCCGATTTCCTCCACGCTGTTCGAAGGACCGGCGAACGACCTTTTTCGGACCGAAGCGGCCCGGATCTTTGATATCTGGATCGAGGCCGTAAAGGCGCATGGGATCCGCCTGGATCTGGCCCCCACCAAGGCGGCACTCCTGTCAGAGGCGCTGTGGATCGGGCTGCAGGGCGCCTGGACGCTCAGCCGCGCCAGACGCGACTCAAGCCCGCTGCGCCATGTGCCTGACTTTGTCTTCGGGCAGGCCAACCCGAACAGGTGAAGACCGGCAGGGATCTGGACGGTCTGCGGCAGGCGGCCTACGCTAGGGTCTGACTTCGAATCCGGATCCCTTCATGACCGATCAGCCCGTTTATCAGGTTCTTGCGCGTAAGTACCGCCCCGAGACCTTTGCCGACCTGGTCGGGCAGGAGGCGATGGTTCGGACGCTCAGGAATGCGTTTGAGGCGGACCGGATCGCGCAGGCCTTTATCCTGACGGGGATCCGGGGCACCGGGAAGACGACGACCGCGCGGATCGTGGCGAAGGGGCTGAACTGCATCGGTCCGGACGGGACCGGCGGGCCGACGACAGAGCCTTGCGGGATTTGCGAGCCCTGCAAGGCCATTTCGGATGGGCGGCATGTCGACGTGCTTGAGATGGATGCGGCCTCGCGGACCGGGGTCGGCGATATCCGGGAGATCATTGAAAGCGTGAATTATCGTGCGGCATCGGCACGTTACAAGATCTACATCATCGACGAAGTTCACATGCTGTCGACGAGCGCGTTCAACGCGCTCCTCAAGACGCTGGAGGAGCCGCCCGCACATGTGAAGTTCATCTTTGCCACGACCGAGATCCGCAAGGTTCCGGTGACGGTCCTGTCGCGGTGCCAGCGGTTCGATCTGCGCCGGATCGAGCCCGAGGATATGACGGCGCTCCTGCGCAAGATCGCAACATCGGAAGGCGCCGAAATCGCCGATGACGCGCTGGCCTTGATCGCGCGCGCGGCGGAAGGGTCGGCGCGGGATGCGACATCGCTTTTGGATCAGGCGATTTCCCATGGCGCGGGGGAGACCTCTGCCGATCAGGTTCGGGCCATGCTGGGTCTGGCAGATCGGGGGCGGGTGCTAGATCTCTTTGACATGATCGCGAAGGGCGATGCGGCCGGGGCTCTGTCCGAACTGGGAAGCCAATACGCCTCCGGCGCCGATCCGATGGCCGTTCTGCGCGATCTGGCCGAGGTCAGCCACTGGGTCAGCGTCATCAAGATCACGCCGGATGCAGCGGCGGATCCCACCGTCTCGCCCGATGAGCGCGACCGGGGGCAGCGAATGGCCGAAGCTCTGCCGATGCGTGTGATGAGCCGGATGTGGCAGATGCTGCTCAAAGCGATCGAAGAGGTGGCTCAGGCCCCCAATGCGATGATGGCTGCGGAAATGGCGATCATCCGCCTGACCCATGTCGCCGATCTGCCGACACCGGGCGATCTGGTCGCGAAGCTGAAGGATCAGGCGCCTCCTCCTCAAAGTGCGGCTCCGGCGCCCTCTCCCGCAGCGCCGTCCGAGCCGAGCGTGAAGGCGGCTGCGGTGTCCTCCGGTCCCGTCGCCGCCCTGCAGCCCGCGCCAGATACCGAGACGGCGCTCGCCCGCTACGCGCGGTTCGAGGATGTCGTGGAGTTGATCCGCCACCACCGGGATGTGAAATTGCTGCTCGAGGTCGAGGCGGGCGTGAAGCTGGTCTCTTACAGTCCAGGGCGCATTTCGTTCGAGCCGGCCTTTGATGCGCGGCCAGATCTGGCCCAGCGCCTTGGAAGCCGTCTGCAAGCCTGGACGGGCAACAGATGGGCGATCTCGGTCGAAAGCGCGGGCGGGGACCGCACCATCGCGGAGGTTCGGGACGAGGAAGCCGCATCGCTGCAGGCCAGTGCCGAGGCGCATCCCTTGGTGAAAGCGGTGCTGGTGCAGTTCCCGCAAGCACGTATCACGGAAATCCGAACCCCCGGTGCACTGGAAGCCGAGGCCTCCGAAGAGGCGCTTCCCGAGGTGGACGAGGAATGGGATCCGTTTGACGACGGGTGATGTAACACCGCTTGAGGGGTTGTGAGCCTATCGCCGTATCCCTAGGACAGACAGGACACATCGATCAGGAGAGAGCATATGTTCAAGGGCCTCGGCGATATGGGCAAGATGATGAAAGCTGCCCAGGAGATGCAAGAGAAGGTCGGCCAGTTGCAGGACGATATGGCCGCGATCACGGTCGTCGGCGAGGCCGGCGCCGGGCTGGTCAAAGCGACCTCGACCGCGAAGGGAGAGCTTGTCGGGCTCGACATCGACCCATCGATCTTTTCCGGCGACGACAAGGAGGTCGTCGAGGACCTGATCCTTGCGGCGATCAAGGACGCTCAGGCGAAGGCCAAAGAGCGTGAGCAAGAGGAGATGGGCAAGCTTGGCGAGAGCCTTGGACTGCCAGCCGGAATGAAGCTGCCTTTTTGAGCCGTCCGATGTCGCACCCTAGGCAGGTTCGATGACGGATATCCCGCCCGAGATCGAGACGCTGATCGAGCAGATGTCGAAGCTGCCGGGCCTAGGTCCGCGATCGGCGCGGCGGGCGGTGCTTCATCTGATCAAAAAGCGGGGCCAGCTTCTGGTGCCGCTGGCGGAGGCGATGGCCGATGTGGGCCGGACCGCCCGGGAATGCGTCAACTGCGGCAATATCGGAACCTCGGATCTTTGCGCCATCTGTTCTTCGGAAAAACGCGCCACGGGCGAGATCTGCGTGGTCGAGGATGTCGCCGATCTTTGGGCGATGGAGCGGTCGGGCGTCTTCAAGGGGCGGTATCACGTCCTCGGCGGGACGCTTTCGGCGCTCGATGCGATCGGGCCCGAGGATCTGGGCATTCCCAAGCTGCTCAAGCGGATCGCCGAAGAAAACGTGACCGAGGTCATCCTGGCGCTGGGCGCAACGATCGATGGGCAGACGACCGCGCATTACATCGTCGACGAGCTTGGAGAGATGAACGTAACCTCGCTTGCGCAAGGCGTGCCGGTGGGAGGAGAACTGGATTACCTCGATGACGGGACGATTTCGGCGGCTCTGAAGGCGCGCAAGGCGCTTTAACGTAAAAAGCGCCCCATAAGAGAGCGCTTTTCATCGCAAATCGCAAAGACCCTAACGGTCGGTGCTGTCTTCGTCCGATTTTTCTTCGGCATCATCGTCCGGCAGGTTGAAGAAGCTGTCGGCATCTGGAACCTCGTCCGTGACCTCTTCGATGCTTTCGCCGGTATCGGACAGCGTGAAGGTCTCGAGACCCGAGATCGAGCTTGGGATGCGCGGCTCCGGATCCATGCCCAGCGATTGCTCGGTCGAGACAAGCTTGCGGCGCTCGTCATCGGACATCACCTCGCCTTCCTTCGCCTTCTTGGCGTTGGCCTTCTGCACAGCAAGATCCAGCTCGGACTGCTTACACAGCCCCAAGGCAACCGGATCGATGGGCTGGATGTTCGAGATATTCCAGTGGGTTCGCTCGCGGATCGACTGGATCGTGGGCTTAGTCGTGCCGACCAGCTTGGAGATCTGCGCGTCGCTCAGTTCGGGATGGAACTTGACCAGCCAAAGGATCGACGCAGGACGATCCTGCCGCTTGGAGAGCGGGGTATAGCGCGGGCCGCGCCGCTTTTCCTCGCCGACCGAGGCGGCATTGAACTTGAGCTTCAGCTTGTGGGTCGGATCTGCCTCGCCCTTGGTAATTTCGTCCTGCGTCAGCTGGTTGTTCGCAACCGGATCAAACCCTTTCACACCCTGAGCGACATCGCCGTCTGCGATTCCCTGAACCTCAAGCTCATGCAGGCCGCAGAAATCGGCCACCTGCTTGAAGGTCATTGTTGTATTGTCCACCAGCCAGACGGCGGTGGCCTTGGCCATGAGCGGCTTGTCGGACATGTTGGTCTCCTTCGCATATAGCATCCCCGGTCCCCAGCTGGGGGGCGGACCCAAGGTCCTGGTTCACGTTGTCGGGGAACTTGAGCCCTATATAGTGGCGCGAGTTTCGGAGGAAAAGGTGAAAATGGGTCGTTTCATAGCAGCAGCCTTGGTGCTTTTGACAAGCGTCGCCCGTCCGGCGGTTGCCGAAGACGTGGCGGGGGAGTTTGACTATTGGGTTCTGGCCCTCTCGTGGCAACCAAGTTGGTGCGCGCGAGAGGGCGAGGGATCGGACCAATGCGAGCGTCCGGCAGGCTGGACGCTGCACGGTCTTTGGCCGCAATATGATCGCGGCTGGCCTAGCAATTGCCGGACCTCGCATACGGCGCCCACGCGCAGCATGACGGCGGGCATGACGGACATCATGGGCAGCGGCGGGCTGGCCTGGCATCAGTGGCGGAAGCACGGGACCTGTTCGGGGCTGTCGGCGGCGGATTACTTTGCCCTGTCGCGTCTGGCCTATGAGCAGATCGAGCGCCCTGCCCTGCTGCGACAGCTCAAGACCGACGTGACGCTTCCGGCAACGGTCATTGAGGACGCGTTTCTGGCGGATAATCCATCCCTGACGGCCGATGGTCTTACCATCACTTGCAAATCGGGCCGCATCGCCGAGGCACGGATCTGCCTATCGCGCGGGATGGAGCCCATGACCTGCGGGGCCGATGTCAGGCGCGATTGCACTTTGACCGACGCGCTGTTCGAGCCGATCCGATAAAAATACAAAATCCTCCGTAGGACATCTTAACTCCCGTCGTAAAAGAAGGGTCAGGCAACGAGGCCCGGCATAAGATCCTATCAAATGGAGGCAGATATTATGAAATTCGCTCTTGTCCTTGCCGGTCTCATGATGGCCGGCGCCGCGAGCGCTCAGACAACCGTGGAGCGTATCGGACCCAATGGTGGCACCGGAACCTCGATCCAATCGATCGAGAACGGCACCTACACGAATGACTACGCATTTACCGGACCCAATGGCGGCACCGTGGACCGCACGACGACCTGTCAGCGCGGCATCTGCACGACGGATCGGTCCGCGACGAACCGCAATGGTGTGACCCGCGATCAGAGCCGGGAGACCGTTCGAACGGCCCGGGGATCACGGACCTATGTGACCCGGGACAATGGCCGGACGCGGACCGTCATCCGCAGGCGCTGACCGGCCCGCGTGGAGGACGAGGAGGATGAGGCGTTGCTCTCACGGGCAGGGCACGGGGATGAACGGGCGTTCAACACGCTCGTCCTTCGCCACTCCTCGTTCGTTCACACGATCGCCCTGCGGTTCACGCAGAATGCAGCCGATGCCGACGATATCACGCAGGCGGTGTTCTGGCGGCTTTGGCGTCAGGCGGCATGCTGGAACCGGGGTCGGGCCCAGCTTCGGACCTGGCTTTATCGCGTCACGGTCAATCGCTGTATCGATCACGGCAGAGGCAAGGGCCGGTGGCGTCGGCTTTTTCAAAGCGGGTCTTCCGCGATCGAACCTGCGGATCCCGCACCGACGGCCGAGGCCCAAAGGCGGGCGAAAGATGATCTGGTTCGAGTGCAGAACGCGCTTTTGAAACTTGCGCCCCGGCAAAGAATGGCGCTGTTTCTGGTGGCCTATGAAGGTCTGAGCGGCACCGAGGCGGCAGAGGCGATGGGAACGAGTGTTGGAGCGGTGGAGCAGCTTTTGGCCCGAGCACGCAAGCGGCTGCGAGCCTTGACCGAGGGAGAGGTGACATGAACAACGAGACCGATCAGAGCGATGAGCGCATTCGTAATGCGCTGGATGCGATCCCGCCGGACCCCACCGCCCCGGCGCGGATGATGGCAGCCCTGACGCGCCGCAGATCCCGGGACATGCTGTCTCCGGTCTGGTGGACCGCGGGGGCCGGCCTTGCCGGGTTTGCGCTTGCCTATTTCGGACAAGGATCGGTCACGGACAGCACCGCAACATTGGCGGATGGCACCTTTCTGCTCTTTGGAGGGCTGCAATAGTGCGACGACGCACGCGATATCTTTTGACCGCCTCCTTGGTGCTGAACGGGCTTTTGGCCGGGTTCATCATCGGTGATCTGAGCCGCCCCATAGAAGCAGCGCAAGCCCTGTCAGAGTTCAATCAGCCCTATCCGGACGAGATACGGCGCGATCTCAGGCAGGGATTCATGCAGAACCGTGCCGCAATTCGCGGTGATCTGCAGGCGCTTTCTCAGGCAAGGCGCGATCTGCTGCGCGTGATGGCCGACCCCGCCGCGAGCCGGGAGGACATCGCAGCGCGCATGGCTGCGATCCGGTCCAAGACCTCGGCTCTTCAGGAGAGATTTCAGGGGATTACGCTGGATGTGGTCGAAACGGCCCCGCCGGATCTTCGCGGGCAGATCCGTGTACCGACCTCCGGCCGCGGGCAAAGGCTTTTCGATCGAACTCTGGGCCGTTAGCGCCGAAAGGTCAGGAATCCCTGACTGTCCCGGATCTACGCCACACCGTAACGTCACTCTTGTTGAAGGGTAACAGGAGGACATCGTGGTTGACACTTTCAAAACGCGCCGAGTTATTGTTCGCCGGACGCATGTGTTGACCCTGCAATTGCCGCAGAAGAGTCTCACGGTTTGGCTCACAAATCCTCCAAGTTGGCGGCCGATCATGCTGGATGATCGGCCGTTCCCCCTCACTCCCGCAAGCTAGAGATCGAGAACGATCTTGCCGATATGCGCGGATGTCTCCATCCGGGCATGGGCCTTTGAGGCGTCTTCAAGGGGGAAGGCCTGATCCATAACGGGCGCGATCTGCCCAGCGTTCAGAAGAGGCCAGACATGCTCGCGCAGTTGCACGGCAATTGCCGCTTTCGCCTCGTTCGACTGGGGGCGCAAGGTGGATCCTGTTAGCGTGAGCCGCCGCATCATGATCTGCACGAAGTTCAGCTCTACCTTTGGGCATTGCAGGAAGGCGATCTGAACCAGCCGCCCATCGTCGGCCAGCGCTTTGATATTGCGCGGAATATAGTCTCCACCGACCATGTCGAGGATCAGGTTCGCGCCGCCTTCCGCCCGCAGCGCATCCACGAAATCGTCCTCGCGATAGTTGATCGCCCGCTCCGCGCCGAGCGCCTCGCAAGCGGCACATTTCTCGGCCGATCCAGCGGTTGCAAAGACGCGGGCTCCGAAATGGCGGGCAAGCTGGATCGCCGTAGTGCCGATCCCGGACGATCCGCCATGGACAAGAAACCGCTCTCCGGCCTGCAAACCGCCGCGCATGAAGACGTTCGACCAGACCGTGAAGAACGTTTCGGGCAGGCAGGCTGTTTCGCGCAGGCTCAGTCCCTCGGGGATAGGAAGGCAGTGGGCGACGGGAGTGATGACGTAGTCTGCATATCCTCCGCCGGGAAGCAGCGCGCAGACCTCGTCACCGACCTTTAGTTCCGTCACGCCGGGACCGAGCTCGACAACCTCACCTGCCCCTTCGAGGCCCGGCAGATCTGAAGCGCCGGGCGGCGGATCGTAGAGACCGGCCCGCTGCAGCGCGTCGGGGCGGTTCACGCCTGCATGGGCCAGACGGATCAGCACTTCGCCGTGACGCGGCTTAGGGATTGGCCGCTCCGCCAGTTTGAGGACATCGGGGCCGCCGGGCGCCGTGATTTCGACGGCGCGCATCGTCTCGGGCATCTAGTAGGGCCCGGACCAGGAGCCAGGCAGATCGACCTTGGGTGTGCGAAGCGGCGGCTTGATCCGGCTGCCGACCCAGGTCACGGGTGTCGCAAGGCGGCTGAGAAGCGGGTTGGCATTGACCCGCGACTTGATCTTCTCGATCCGCATCACGTCATCGATCCGGCGGTCGATGAAAGCCCAGGTGGACTGGCAATTGCTCGAATCATCGCCGAGCCAGAACAGGACCGCCGAGCCGTAGACCCCAGACAGCGACGCGCGTTTGGTGTACCAGTTCACATCGGTCGAGCTGTCGCCAAGCGTGTCCCAGATCAGATCCGACGTCCCCCAAATCAGCTTGGCCCCATCGGCCGCCAGATGCGGAAGGGCGAACAGCGTTGTGCCCCGGCGTACGGCTTCTTTGCTTTCGATCGCCTCGATGCGGAAGCGGACGGCGGCGGCGACCTTCTCTGAAAAGCGCAGGTTGGACAGATCCTCGGATTTCAGCCGGTCGACCATGGCGGCATCACCGCGTTTGTGGAAGGCAATCGCCAGATCGACCGCTCCGCGCGGGCAAAGCGTATCGGCAACGGCGGGATCTGTGCCGGTGTCGCGGATGGCGGCGGTAAAGGTCGTCTCGCTCCATCCATCGAAGGGAACGTGGACCAAAGCGGCATCCAGCAGCTTGGCCTTAAGCGGGTCGATCTGTTCGGGCATATCGCGAGCCTCCTTCCGGGTGTCGCTGGACAAGGTAGGAGGCTCTTGCTATAGGGCCACTTCCTGCACTTCCGCAACTCTATCCAGAAAGGTGGTGACACCCACATGCAGGTCAGTGTTCGTGACAACAATGTCGATCAGGCGCTTCGCGCGCTGAAGAAAAAGCTCCAGCGCGAAGGCGTATTTCGCGAGATGAAGCTGCGGCAGCATTTCGAGAAGCCCTCTGAGAAGAAGGCTCGCGAGAAGGCCGAGGCCATTCGCCGTCAGCGTAAGCTTGCGCGTAAGAAGGCACAGCGCGAAGGGCTGCTTTAAGCTTAGCCTACCGACATTCCAGTCGAAACGGACCCCGCAGCATCAGGCTCGCGGGGTTTTGTTTTTATGGCCCTCTCGCGACTATCGGCGGCAACCGGCTTGGGTTGAGCAAGTTTCCTCTGGGACGATTTCAACCTTGGAACGATGCCGAACGACCGCAGGTTGCGGCATCAGGGTGATGTCCCGCCCTTTGACCTGTGTCCTCCCTTTCTCCGTATCCGGGCTTCACCCTGCCGAAGACAATTCAAGCAGGAGAAGACCATGGCTATGTTCACCCTCACACGGCGCACGGACTCGATTTCCGGAACGTCAGACGATGACGAGATCACAGGCGGCGCGGCCACGCTGCAAAGCTCTGACACGATCGATGGCGGCGCGGGGTCCGACACGCTGCGGGCAGAGACCGAGCAGAACGGGATACAAGCGCCCACGATCTCTCGCGTCGAGGATATCTTTATCGATACCGGCGGGCTTGGCTTTGACATCTCCAACATCAGCGGAGCCGAGCGGATCATCACGATGAGTGCATCGCTTATCCTCGAGCCGATTGAGACGGAGGATTTGCAGATCCGGTTCGGCGCCGAGAACGTCGGCAGCGGCACGGTAAAGATCCAATTTGTGGATGGTGCGCTTGAAGGGGCAAGCGATGTCCTGAACCTTGAAGCGATCGACAGCAACGTGACATTCACCTCGGATTCGCTTTTCGACAGCACGGCAGATGGCGAGCAGAACCAAACCGAAGACAGGCTAAGGATCGAGGAGATCGATCTGGTGCTGAGTGGCAGCGACAATCAGGTGGATATCTCGGATTTCACCCGGATCGAGACGCTGGTTCTCTCCGGGGATGCGACGTCCGATGTCGTTGTTGATTCGACCGAGCTGTCCTTTGTCGATGCCAGCCAGACCACCGGCGGAGTGACGCTGACCTCAGATATCGCGGGCGATCAAAGCGTGCTTGGCGGATCCGGCGATGACGATCTCAAGACCGGATCGGGCAACGATACGATCGAAGCCGGGCGCGGCGCCGATGACATCAATGCCGGAAGCGGCAACAACGATATTTTCGCGGGCGCCGGTGCGGACGAGATCTTTAGCGAACAGGGCAATGACCGGATCTTTGCCGGAAACGGAAACGACTTCATCTCGTCGGGAAGCGGGGAAGACACGATCTTTGGCGGCCGGGGTCGCGATGAGATCGTCGCGGGCGATGGGGCCGATACGATATTCGGTGGGCGCGGCGCCGATGATATCCGCGGACAAGGTGGACAGGATCGCATCTTTGACGGAGCCGGCAACGATATCGTGCGGGCCGGAAGCGATAATGACACGATCCTTGCCGGCCGAGGGAATGACGAGTTTATCGGCGGTGGCGGTGTCGACGAGTTCCGCTTCTTCGGGTCCAATCTGGGAGAGGACGTCGTGTCGGACTTTGCCCTGACCAGCGACACCGCGACGAACGATATCGTTGCATTTCAGTTCAACGGCACAAGCCAGACGCTTCAGTCGCAGGAGGAGTTCGAGGATTTTGTCGACGCGAACCCGGACCGGACCTCATTCGATACGAATACGGACGAGATCGTGATCGAGGCGGATGGCGGTGAGATCACTCTCGTCGTCAGCGATGCGGACTTCCTCGCATAATCGAGGTGCGGCGCATCCAAGACGGGTGCGCCGCGTTTGGGGGGTCAGGCGACGCGGTCCGCTTTGAGCGCGTCGCGGATTTCGAGAAGAACGTCGAGCTCGGACGGGCCGCTATCGACTTCGGGGGCCGCATCGTCGGGCCTTTCGGCTGCGGCCTTGATGCGGTTGACCATCTTGACCAGCATGAAGACGACGAAGGCCACGATCAGGAAGTTGATGACGGCCATGATGAACTTGCCGACGGCGAAGACGGGAACGCCTGCTTCGGTCGCAGCTTCGATCGAGGCGAATTCACCGTCGCCCAGAACGTAGAACCAGCCCGAAAAATCGATCCCGCCGGTAAAGAGCGCGATGACCGGGTTGATGAGATCCCCCACCAGAGAGGTCACGATGGCGGTAAAGGCCGCGCCGATAATGATACCGACCGCCATATCCATGACGTTGCCCTTGGCGATGAAGTCTTTGAATTCGTTGATCATTGGTAGTCCCCACACGAAGTTACACGGCGCCTTAACTCAGTTTAACGCGCGCCGCTGCACACTCATACCGCAGCCTGCCCGCAGAACGATGGGTTTTTTGTTCCGGCGGGGCGCCTAGGTTGATGGAAGATCATCCAAGGAGCTTTTGATGTCCGATCTGTCGCACTTTCCGATCACCGAAAAATGGCCCGCCAAGGACCCAGCGGTTCTTCAGCTGTATTCGTTTCCGACGCCGAACGGTGTAAAAGCCTCGATCATGCTTGAGGAGACCGGGCTGCCCTATGAGGTCCACAAGGTCAAGCTGTCCGATGCGGACGTGAAGAGCGACGCGTTTCTGTCGCTCAACCCCAACAACAAGATCCCGGCTATTGTAGATCCGGACGGACCGGACGGCCCAATCGGCCTGTTCGAGAGCGGGGCGATCCTGATCTACCTCGCTGAAAAGACGGGAAAGTTCATAGGGTCCGGTGCCGATAAGGCCAAGGTGATCCAATGGCTGATGTTCCAGATGGGCGGGGTCGGTCCGATGTTTGGGCAGCTTGGGTTCTTCTACAAGTTCGTGGGATCAGAATGGGAGGATAAGCGCCCTCAGGAACGCTATATCAACGAGGCGAAGCGGCTTCTGGGCGTGATCGACGGTGAACTGGCGAGCCGCGATTGGATCGCGGGAGAGTATTCCATCGCCGATATGGCGCTGGCGCCGTGGTTGCGCGCGCTGGATTTCTACGGTGCCAAAGAGGTGCTCGGATGGGACGATCACAAGAACGCCGTCGCCTATCTGGATCGCTTCCTCGAGCGGCCTGCGGTTCAGAGAGGATTGACGATCCCGTCGCGCGACTGATTGTTGACCATCTGTAAACGATCCGAGCGTTGCGATGAGGCCCCGCAACGCTCGGAAGAACTTGATACACATGGACTAGCGATCGTCCGACGAAGTGATCTATGCCTTATCAAAGTTTATATTAGGTTAACAATCAATCCTTGAGTTGCCTATTTCTGGCCTCTCAGCGTGCCTCCGGTCGCTTTTTCGACCTTTTCTACAATTTTTTGGGACACAGCATCGATTTCGGCTTCCGTCAAAGTTGAGTTCCTCGGTTGAAGCCGCGCCGTGATCGCAAGCGATTTGCGGCCGTCGCCAAGGTTTCCACCCTCGAAACGATCAAAGAGGCGAACATCCTCGACCAGGGCCTTGTCCGCCCCCTGCGCCGCGTTCAGAAGCGTCGCCGCTTCGACCGTACTGTCCAACTCGAACGCGAAGTCCCGCTCGACCGCCTGAAGATCCGAGGAACCCAATGCGGGGCGCGCAGCAGATGTGTTGCGCGGCAGGGGGATTTCGGCAGGCCAGATGGTGAACCCGACCGCGGGACCTTTGACATCGAGCGCTTGCAGGATCCGGGGGTGGATCTCGCCAAAGACCGCCAGCGTTTTCTTGGGGCCAAGGCAAATCCGGCCGTGACGGCCCGGATGCCACCACTCGGCAGCTTCGCGGAAGATCTGGGTCTTCGCCGGTGCTCCGAGGGCGCTCAGGACGGCCTCGGCATCGGCCTTGGCATCGAAGAGGTCGGCCGGCCGGCTTTCGCCGTGGATGTCCTTGGGCGCCGTGCGACCAACACGAATACCGGTCACGAGGGTGTGCTGCTCTTCGGGCTCGCCGCCATGAAAGACCGCACCGACCTCGAAGAGGGCCAGATCGGCGATGCCGCGCGCCTGATTGCGGGCAGCGGCTTGCAGAAGGCCCGGCAGGAGCGCCGGGCGCATATGCGACATCTCGGACGAAATGGGGTTCTCCAGCCGGGCGGCATCCGAGCCGCCGAACAGCAGCGCCGCCTCGCGGTCGATGAAGCTGTAGCTGACGCATTCGTTCAGGCCCTGGGCGGCCGCGGCCCGACGGGCGGCGCGTTCGCGGATCTGGTTCGTCGTCAGGATAGGCTTGGGGATGCCCGGTTGCGTGCGGTACATGGGCCGCCCCTGCAGTTTGGTCAGGGAGGCGATGCGGGCGACCTCCTCGACCAGATCGGCCTCGCCGAGGATATCCGGGCGCCAGCTTGGCGGATGGGCCATGTCGCCCTCGAGCGTGAAGCCCAGATCCTCGAGCGTCTTGCGCTGGGTCTCGGCGGGGATGTCCATGCCCACGAGAGAGGCGCAGCGTTCGGTGTCGAGCCGGTAAGCGCGGGCGGTCTCAGGCACGGCTCCGGCGACGACCACCTCGGAGGGCTCGCCACCTGCATGATCGAGGATCATGCGGGTCGCATGGTTCAGCCCCTCGAGCGTCCAGGCCGGATCGATGCCCCGCTCGAACCGGTAGCGCGCATCGGAATTGATCTTGAGCGCGCGGCCTGTCAGCGCGGTGCGGATCGGATCGAAGTAAGCCGCCTCGATGAAGACATCCGTCGTCTCCATCGTCACGCCCGTGGGCAAGCCGCCCATGGCGCCCGCGATGCTTTCGGGGCCAGCCTCGTCGGAGATCAGGGTCATGCCCTCCTCAAACGTGTAGTCCTTTTCGTCGAGGCCCGTGAGGGTCTCTCCCCCCGCTGCTTTGTGGATGCGCACGCCGCCCTTGACCTTGGCCGCATCGAAGACGTGGAGCGGGCGGTTGCGGTCGTAAGTGAAGAAGTTCGTCACATCGACGAGAAAGCTGATCGGGCGCAGACCGATGGCGCGCAGGCTGTCCTGCAGCCAGGCGGGGCTGGGGCCGTTCTTGACGCCGCGAATGAGCCGCCCGGTGAAGAGCGGGCAATCCTCGAGCGTGTCGCTGTCGATGGTCACGGAAATCGGGCACGGGAAGGTGCCTCTGACCTCTTCCGTCTCGCGCGGGATCATCGTGCCAAGGCCCCGAGCCGCCAGATCGCGGGCGATGCCGCGCACGCCCAGTGCATCGGGGCGGTTGGGGGTGATGGCGATCTCGATCACCGGATCGACTTTTGCGGGGTCGTTTTCGGCCAGCCAGTCTGTGAAGCTTTGACCGACCTCGCCGGAGGGCAGCTCGATGATGCCGTCATGCTCTTCGCTCAGCTCCATCTCGTGTTCGGAGCACATCATGCCGTAGCTTTCGACGCCGCGGATCTTCCCGACGCCGATGGTCGTGTCGATGCCGGGCACGTAGGTGCCGGGCTTGGCGATGACGACGGTGATCTCCTCGCGGGCATTGGGCGCGCCGCAGACGATCTGGGTCTCGCCCTCGTCGGTCTGGACCTGACAGACCTTGAGCTTGTCCGCATCGGGGTGCTTTTCGGCGGAGTTCACATAGCCGATGGTGAAGTCGCTCAGGCGCTCGGCGGGGTTCGAGATGTCTTCGACCTCGAGCCCCAGATCGGTGAGCGTCTCGGCGATTTCATCAAGGGACGCCTCGGTGTCGAGGTGATGCTTGAGCCAGGAGAGGGTGAATTTCATGCCGGTATGCCTTTGCGCCTGTCGGGAGCGCGTTTAGCCTAGCTGCGGCGGGGGCGGAAGGGGTTACCCCTCCGTACGGAGCATCGCGTCGACGCCGACGAGGATCGACATCGCAAAGAAGAGGATCGAGGTCAGGACAGTCAGCACGATCACTCTATTGAAATAGCGGACCTGCTTAATCGCCTCGATCTGCATGGAGTGTTCGGAGGTGACGCGTTTCATCTCGAAGATGTGGTGCAGGCGGGGCGAGGGTTCGTAGATCAGGCAGCGTAGCAGGAAAAGAATCGAGACGGAGACAGTGACAACCTGCGCGAACATGAGCGTGAGGGTTAGCCAGGTCTGATCCAGCGAGAAAATAAAGGTGGATGCGGCGAGGATGATGGCAAGAACGGCGAGAAGGGCCGAGGATTTGGCGTCGATCTCGGCCATGATCTGACGCGCCTCCTCCATGTCCATATCGGCGATGGCGACATCGGCTTCGACATCGAGGCAAACGGGCTGGAGGCTGAGCGCTTCGGCCCCCGGCATCATCAGGCGGTCCATGGTCTGGATCATCTTGGGGAGGGTGGGGAGAAGCATGGTTTTTGTATCACCTCTCTAAGTTTCCAGCCTTAATGATCTTTATCTTTCCAATGGTTATAATGAGCAAGAGCAAGCGGCGGTGCCAATACAGAGACCGTGAGAAGGATTGGAATCCCAGCCGAGACTGGCAGTTTGAACGCAACAATCAGAGGCAAGTTCGCGAGCGAAGCGAACATCAGGAAACCTGCGAAGTGAGATCGCTTAGAAACCAAGGTCAAGCACCACTCGTAATAGCGAGCGAGCAGAGTTCCGAAGAGATGCATTGAAGCCTAGCTTAACCCGCCCACCAAATCCGGGCGGTCGAGCGCTCCAAAGCCGTAATGGCGCAACCATCTGAGATCGCTGTCGAAAAAGGCGCGGAGGTCAGGGATGCCGTATTTGAGCATGGCGATGCGGTCGATGCCCATGCCGAAGGCGAAGCCTTGCCAGGCGGCGGGGTCGATGCCTCCGGCTTCGAGGACCTTGGGATGGACCATGCCGGAGCCGAGGATTTCGAGCCAGTCGTCGCCTTCGCCGACCTTGAGCGTGCCGCCCTCCCAGGAGCAGCGGATGTCGACCTCGGCTGAGGGCTCGGTGAAGGGGAAGTGACTGGCACGAAAGCGTAATTCGACATTATCGACGTTGAAGAAGGCCTTTACGAATTCCTCGAGAACCCATTTGAGATTGGCCATGGAGATGTCGGTGTCGATGGCCAGACCCTCGATCTGGTGGAACATGGGGGTGTGGGTCTGGTCGTAGTCGGCGCGGTAGACGCGGCCGGGGCAGATGACGCGGAGGGGGGCTCCGTGCTCTTGCATGGAGCGGATCTGGACCGGGGATGTGTGGGTGCGCAGGACGTGGGGAGGACGGTTATCCCCTTGATCCCTATGCATATAAAATGTGTCCATCTCGGCCCTCGCAGGATGGTGGCCGGGGATGTTGAGCGCGTCGAAATTGTACCAGTCGCTTTCGATCTGAGGGCCTTCGGCGACGGAGAACCCGAGATCGGCGAAGATGGCCGTCACCTCTTCGGTGACTTGGCTCACGGGGTGAATTGTCCCATGATTTGAATGTCTTGCAGGCAAGGTGACATCGAGCCACTCGGCCTTGAGCCGCTCATCGAGGGCGGCATCGGCCAGCGCCTGTTTCTTGGCGGCGAGGGCGGAGGTGATCTCGGATTTCAGGGCGTTGAGCCGGGGGCCGGCAACCTGGCGTTCCTCGGGGGTCATGCGACCCAGCTCGCGCATCTGGAGGCTGATTTCGCCTTTCTTGCCAATGGCTTGAACACGCAGATCCTCGAGAGTGGCCTCGTCGGAGGCGGCCGAGATCAGGCCGATATACTTGTCTCTGAGATCGTCCATCGCTCTGTCCCTGCTGCGCAATCGTCCGCTGGCGGTGCTACCGTCTGAGGCGGTGCTGCGCAAGCTGTGCAGCCCGCTGGAGAGCGACTCAAAGGTTAACGGGGACGAACGGCCTGTTTTGAGCATGCGGTATCCGGTCGGTATCGCGTCGGCATCCGGTCGGTGTATTTTCGGCACGACCCGGGGTTAACGGACCGCGCGGTCGCCCGGCGTCGATGCGCGGAAAAATTGCGCCAGAGTCGAGATATCGAGCAACCTAAATCGCCTCTTTCCGCTTTAGGTATGCGCGCGGCGCGACGCTTCGTCCGCTGGAGAAGAAGGACGCATATGAAACGGAAAACTGTGATCGCACTGGCCAGTCTTATCGTGTGCGGAACGCTGCTGGGCGCCTCGACCAACCTGGCGAAGGTCGCCGGCTCGCTTCGGTTGCCGCCGCTGGCCTTCCTGACGTGGTCGATCTTGGGAGCCGCCATGACGCTGACGGTGATCGCGCTCCTGCGCCGGGATCTTCCGGCGGTGAACCGGCGGACGCTCGAATATTTCGCAGTCGCGGCGCTGGTCTCGGTCGCTGGATCGAACCTGATCTTCTTTTCGGCGGTGCCGGTGGTCGGCGCGGGCTTTGTCGCGCTGATCATCACCCTGCCGCCGCTTTTGACCTATGCGGGCGCGCTTGTCCTGGGCCTTGAACGGTTCGCCCTGGTCAGGGCTCTTGGCGTCCTTTTTGCGCTTGCGGGAGCGGTGGTGCTGGCCAGCCGCCAGCTGAGTGCGCCGGACGCGCCGGTGGCCTGGATCCTGATCGCGCTGTGCGGGCCCGTCTTGCTGGCGATCGGCAATATCTATCGCAGCGTCCGCTGGCCCCCCGGAGAGAGCGCGGATGCGCTGGCGCCGGGGATGCTGATCGCCGCGACGCTGATGCTGATGCTGGCGGCAATCGTGCCGGGCCTGAGCCTGAGGGTTCCGCCCGAGAGCGGATGGAACGTCTATGGCCTGATCGTCCTGCAGGCCGCCGTTTTTGCCGGTCAGTTCCAGCTTCTTTTCGTTCTGCAGAAGGCGGGCGGGCCTGTCCTGCTGAGCCTGCTGGGCGCGGTCGGCGCGATCACCGGTGTTCCTGTCGCTGTCTTTCTGCTGGGAGAGACCGTGCCGGGCGGCTTGCTGGTCGGGTCGGTGCTGATCGGGCTGGGCATCTGGTGTCTGTCGCGCCCGGCCCCCAAGACGGCGGAGGCGGCGACATAAAAATGGCGCCGGGATGAGGGGCCCCGGCGCCATCGACACTCTTCAAACGAGAACCGATTAATCGGCGTCGATCAGTTCGGCCTCCCAGCCCTTGAGGGTCGGGCGTGCGGTGTCGCCGAACGTCTCGCTGTTCTTGAAGAGCTCGGGGAAGAGCGATGCGAATTCGGTCCGCATCTCTTCGGTCATCAGCGACATGCCGTTGGGCGCGACAAAGAAGCTTTCGGTCACGGTGTCGTTGGCCCAGACCAGTTCATGGCGGTCGAACATGATGTGGTGGTATTCGACCGTGCCGCCTTCGACGCGGGTGATGGTGTCGTCGTTGACCAGATAGGTGGCGGCGACGAGACCCTGCGTCATGCCGAACATCAGCTCAAGCTGAACGCTGGCGATGAGCATGCGGTGCTGCGGCGAGACCATAAGAGGCGTCGTCGCACCGAGCGTGCCCTCGGCGATGCGCACCGGAGCCATCTTGCCGACTGCGTTGACCGTGCTTTGACCATGCCAGCGGATGGGCTGGGGGCCGTTATCGACGGTCAGAACCAGATCACCGGCCTTGAGATCCTCGACCTTGCGGTCGCCTTCAGGCGTGCGGATCAGCGTGCCGCGGCAGAAGCAGACCCCGTTATCGCCGGGAGAGACTTCCGCATAGGTAATGTCTTCCTCGTCAGGTTCATTGAACTGGATCGAGGTGCGGGTCGCGCCGGGATTGTTCTCGGTCGGGATGTTGGTCGAAACCGCGCCATCGGCGAGACCGCCCTGAGCTTCGATGTTCGTGGTACCTCCGCCGATGTCGAGGAACTGGAGGACGGTGACGTCGTCGTCATCATCATCGTCGTCGTCGTCATCGTCGTCATCGTCGTCGTCATCATCATCGTCATCGTCGTCATCGTCATCATCGTCGTCGTCGTCGTCATCGTCATCGTCATCATCGTCGTCGAGTTCGACGAGGGCGATGGCTTCGTAGTTGTTTTCCGCCGCGCCATCGGGATCGGTGATGCGGAAATCGAAGTCTTCGCTGGAGATCACGTAGACGGTGTCGCCGGTTTCTGGGTCGACGGTGATTTGCTCGTCTGGAACGTCAGCCAGATTGACCTCGAGGCCGGGGCTGCCGTCGGCATTATAGAACGCAATCGTGTGTTCGGACGGATCGTCGCCATCGTCGAGGGAGACCTCGACAAATTCGCGGACACCGCTTTCACGGGCATACCCGTCGGCATAGTGAATTTCGCTGATAAAAGCCATGTTTACCTCTCGCAGATAAGGACCTGGGGGGAAGTCGGTCGATGGTCTTGGGGAAGAACGTACTGATTACATCTGACTGCTATGTCTCAGCCGTATGACGGTATTCGGGGGTCAAACAACGGTCGTGCCCGCGATGAGCGGGAGAACGCTGCTTTGCAGCAAATTTCGCCGTGCACAGGCAGCATTCTGCTTATCCCGGCGATTATCTGCCTGATCCAATGGCATAAAAAAAACCGCTCCCGAAGGAGCGGCTTTCAAATCGAGGATCTGATTCGGGTCAGGCGAGTGCGGCTTTCGCCTTGTCGACGATCGATCCGAAGGCGTCGGGCTCGTGCACGGCGAGGTCGGCGAGGACCTTGCGGTCCACCTCGATCCCGGCCAGCGACAGGCCGTTGATGAAGCGCGAATAGGTCAGACCGTCATCGTGGGCGCGGACGGCGGCATTGATCCGCTGGATCCAGAGCGCGCGGAAGTTGCGCTTGCGGTTCTTGCGGTCGCGGGTCGCGTATTGGTTGGCCTTGTCGACGGCCTGACGGGCGACCTTGAACGTGTTTTTGCGGCGACCGTAATAGCCTTTGGCGGCGTCGGTGACCTTCTTGTGGCGGGCGTGCGTGGTGGTTCCACCTTTGGTGCGGGACATGTCGGCCTCTCCTTATCGCGCGTATGGCATCATCGGCTTGATGATCTGCTCATCCGCCTTTGAGAGGGTCGTGGTGCCGCGGGCGTCGCGGATGAATTTCTTGCTGCGTTTGATCATGCCGTGGCGCTTGCCCGCCTGACCGGCAAGGATGCGGCCCGTGGCCGTCACCTTGAACCGCTTCTTGCAGCTCGATTTCGTCTTCATCTTCGGCATTTCGGTCTCCTTGGATATCGGATCGTGAGCGGGGACCTCGGCATGCCTATGGGCCGGATCCCCGGTAAGAAGCGCTGCAGATACGGCAGCTTTGCGAGTTTGACAAGGGGAATTGGCCGTTACAGGAGCTCTAACCTTAGAGGAACGCGCCGACGACGTTGACGAAGGCCTGCGGGATTTCCTCGAGCGTATACCCACCGGGCCGCAGGCTGATCGCGTAGTAGATCGTACCCGCGCCGAAGAGGAGGACGAGCGCGGCCAGGCGCGGCGGCTCTCCGTCCTTGATCGCGCCGAAGATCGCCGGAATGGAGGCCATGACGGCCAGCACGCCAATGCACATGTAATGGTCAGGTGTCATACCGAAAGCTCTAAGGTCCTGAAGTCACTTGGATCTTATTCGGGATCGGTGTTGAAAATCAAACGCTCGTCGCACGGCGCGACGCGAAGGATGTTGGTTGTGCCCGAAACGCCAAAGGGCACACCGGCGGTCACGACGATCAGATCGTCTGCGGTTGCGAGGTTTTCGGCCCGGGCGGCCCGGGCGGCGGCGACGACGGCGCCCTTGAAGCGTTCGATCTCATCGGAGACCACGCAGTTGGTGCCCCAGGAGAGGCTGAGCTTGCGCGCCGTCCGTTCGGAGGGGGTGAGCGCGAGGATCGGCACGCGCGGACGTTCGCGCGAGACGAGAACGGCGGTGTTGCCCGATTTGGTGAAGCAGCAGATCGCCTTGATCTCGGAGGTCTCCGCGATCTCGCGCGCGGCGGCGACGATGCCGTCGGCAACGGTGGAGCGCTTGGCCGCGCGGGAGGCTTCGATGATCTCGGTATAGGTCGGATCGCTCTCGACCTCGCGGGCGACATTGTCCATCGTCGTGACCGCTTCGATCGGATAGTCGCCCGCGGCGCTTTCGGCCGACAGCATGATCGCATCGGTGCCCTCGTAGATCGCGGTGGCCACGTCCGACACCTCGGCGCGAGTCGGCATCGGGCTTTCGATCATGGATTCGAGCATTTGGGTGGCGACGATCACCGGCTTGGCGGCGGCGCGGCAGCGGCGGATCAGGCGCTTCTGGATCGGCGGGACGTTCTGGACGGGCAGCTCCACGCCCAGATCGCCGCGCGCGACCATGATCCCGTCGGAGACCTGCAGGATGGCGTCGAAATTCTTGACCGCTGTGGGCTTTTCGATCTTGGAGAGGATCGAGGCGCGGCCCTTGGCGAGGTTGCGCGCCTCCTCAACATCGGCGGGGCGCTGCACGAAGGAGAGCGCGAGCCAGTCGACGCCCAGATCGCAGACGAATTCCAGATCCTTTCGGTCCTTGTCCGACAGGGCAGCGAGCGGAAGTTCCACGTCGGGGACGTTCACGCCCTTGCGGTTCGAGATCGTGCCGCCGACGATGACGTCGCAAATCGCGTGATCGGCGGCGCAGTATTTGACGCGCAGGGCGATCTTGCCGTCATTGACCAGCAGACGCGCGCCCGGCTCGAGCGCCTGGAAGATCTCGGGATGGGGCAGCTGAACGCGGCGTTTGTCGCCGTCGGCCTCGTCGAGGTCGAGGCGGAAGGTGTCGCCAACCTCAAGCTCTTCGTCACCATTGGCGAAGACGCCGACGCGCAGCTTGGGGCCCTGAAGGTCGGCGAGGATGCCGATGGGATTGCCCAGATCGGCTTCGATCTTGCGAATGATATCGTGGCGGGCGCGGATCTCGGAGTGATCGCCGTGGCTCATGTTTAGGCGGAAGACGTCGGCACCGGCCTCGTGCAGGGCGCGGATCGTCTCGTAATCGTCGGAAGCGGGTCCGAGCGTGGCCACGATCTTGACGTTGCGATGGCGTCTCATGAGGGCGCTCCCTTCGGTTGGTGTTACCGCTAACCATGTGTTGCCGCGCGGTATGGGCGATTTTGCGCAGCCTCACAACTGGGGATTAGACGGTCGGTTCGAAGGTGTGGCGCAGAGCCACGCGGCGGGGTGCGGTGTTGGTCTGCGGGATAGAGATCGAGCATCACCATCGTAGAGTAATTCCAAGGAAGCGCGCGATACGAACGTGTCCTGTCACCTCGCGAAGGCGCTGTCTCTTTGTTTTTGGAGCGCAGCGTTCCATATATTGAAATGTTATCGCTCTAGGAGGCCCGTCATGGATGATCGCACGCAAATCGAGATTGAGGCAGCCGCCTTCCGGCGGTTGCGTGATCATCTGGCCGAGCGGACGGATGTCCAGAATATCGACATGATGAACCTCGCCGGTTTCTGCCGCAATTGCCTGAGCCGCTGGATGCAGGAGGCCGCCGCAGAGCGCGGGGTGGAGATGTCGAAGGAGGAGGCGCGGGAGGCATTCTACGGCATGCCCTATGGCGAATGGCGCGACCGGTATCAGACCGAGGCGAGCCCCGAGCAGGCCAAGGCCTTTGCCGCGCAGGAGCATAGCTGATGAGACCGCTTGCCCTTGTGATTTGCCTTTTAGCCGGGCCAGCGCTGTCTGAGCCGAATCCGCAGCTTTTGCGACAGATCGAGCATAATTTGCGGTTCTACGACATCGCCGTCGATACGGACCGGCTGTCGACGGCACAGGCAGCCCAGTTGCATCTTCTGTTCACCTCTAATTCGGACAAGCTGGGCTACACGCGGACCCGCAGCCGGATCCGGGCAATCCTGCGGCAGGAGTGACCCGGCAAAGGTCCGCCTGCTTTTGTGGCCAGTTAACGTTATCTTAAGATAATTGCGGTTTGCGCGCTTGACCTTTCCGGCCTGGGCCGAGAACTCTTCCCTCACATTTCAACCGAGGGATGATTTTCCATGGACCCCACTTATTTACTCCTCATTCTTGCTCCTCTCGCGCTGATCGGTCTTGCCGGTGGTGGTGATGGCGGAGGCGGCGGTGGCAGCGATGACGATACACCGAGCAATGCCGGCGATGACCAGGTCAGCGGCACGACCGGAGACGACATCATTAATCTGGGCGATGGTGACGATGAGATCCTGAGTGTCTTCTTCGATGGAGAAACCGCAGGCAACGACATCGTGCGCGGTGAAGGTGGCAATGACATTCTGTTCGATCCGGACGGCTCGAACGAGCTGGATGGCGGAGATGGCCGGGATTCGATTATCGGGTTTGACCGAGAAGGATCGGAAGGGGCAGACCTTCTGATCGGCGGCAACGATATTGACCGGATCTATGCCGATAACGGTGACACCGTGCGCGGCGGGGAAGGAAACGACTCGATAACGGTCCTGACAGACCCTAACGCAGATCCAGTCATCATCGAAGGATATGGGGAAGGAGGCGCGGATGATTTTGTGAGTTTTCTGTTGCCGGAAGAAACGCTTCCTGCTGATCTCGCTGATTTCGAACCCGAATTCGTGCAGGACGGGGATAACGTTGAACTTGTATTGGACGGCACGACCCTTGCCGTATTCACCGACATATCTGCCGAAGACCTGCGCGAAGCATCCGGGCTCGATGATGACAACGCCATTAGACGTTTCTCTTTCCGGGAGATTTCGGACGATATCTCGTTTCCTGATTTCTATCTTGAACCCGTCGAACTCGATGATGGGGGAGATCGGTTCGTTCCCACAGCACTTGCAGGGACCGGATTCGACATTCGGGGCGGAGATGGCGACGACCGCGTCTTCGGTCTGGTCTACGGAGACACCCGGATCTTCGGCGGGGAAGGTGACGACGCGTTCACTGGCGGCACTGGAGACGACTTGTTCCATGGCGAGGCCGGGGATGATCGCCTCAATGGGGGCTTTGGAGATGATGAACTGCGCGGTGGAGGTGGAGAGGACACTCTGACCGACAACCGCGGTGCCGACACTTTGGTTGGCGGAGACGGTGACGACCGTCTCTCCTCGCTGGAAATATCTGACAACCTTAGGGAGACCATTGAAGATGTGTCGCAATATGGCGATCGCCTCGAAGGAGGAGCTGGCGATGACCAGCTTATCAGCGACAGTGGAGATGTCCTGAATGGTGGGACAGGCGCCGATCGGTTCGTTATCCGGGATACTGACTTTGATGAGGAGCTCGGCCTTGAATACGAGCCTGTCACCGTCGAGGATTTCAACCCGGACGACGACGTTCTGTTCATTGTGGACGAGAATGAGGAGTTGACCAGCGACGACTTCACGCTTCGCCAGTCAGGCTCCAGCGTGGAGGTGCTGGCGAACGGACGGGTCTATGCCATCCTCGAAAACATCACCGTCGCGGATCTGGACGGCACCATTATCAACGATCGCTCCTAGGCTTTGCCTGAAAGACGGACGCCAAGAAACCGCCCGCCCTCATGCAAGCGCGGGCGGTTTGTGTCAGAGCGCGGCTTTGAGGCTTTCGTCGAGATAGATCTCGCGCAGGCGTCTGGCGACCGGGCCGGGCGTGCCGTCGCCGATGGCCCGGCCGTCGATTTCCACGACCGGCATAACAAAGGTTGAGGCGGAGGTGACGAAGGCCTCGTCGGCTGCCACCGCCTCGTCCAGGGTGAAGGCGCGTTCCTCGACCTTCATCTGCGCCTCGCGGGCAAAGCGCAGGACGGCGGCGCGGGTGATGCCATGCAAGATCTCGGTGCCGAGGTGCCGGGTGATGAGCGTGCCGTCCTTGACTATATAGGCGTTGTTCGAGGTCCCTTCGGTGACGTGCCCGTCCTCGATCATCCAGGCATCGTCAGCGCCCTGCGCCTTGGCCTGCATCTTGCCCATGGACGGATAAAGCAGCTGTACCGTCTTGATGTCGCGGCGGCCCCAGCGTTCGTCGGGGATCGAGATGACCTTGATCCCCTTTTTCGCGACGGGGCTGTCGGCGAGGCCCGGCTTGGCCTGGGTGAAAAGCACGACCGTCAGCGGAGTGTCCGGCGCGGGATAGGCGAAGTCGCGGTCGGCGGCGCCGCGGGTGATCTGAAGATAGACGAGGCCGTCCTCGATCCCGTTGTCGTCGACAAGGCGGCGATGGATGGCGAGGAGATCGGGTTCGGTCATCGGCATGTCCATCCCGAGCTCGGTCAGGGATCGCTCGAGGCGCTTCGCGTGGCCGGCGAAATCGATCAGCTTGCCGCCCAGGACCGACGTGACCTCGTAGACGCCGTCGGCAAAGAGAAAGCCGCGATCGAAGACCGAGACGGTGGCCTGTTGTTCGGGCAGGTACTCTCCATTAACATAGACGGTGCGGGTCATGGCGGGGCTCTCCTTAGGGTCGGTTCTTCCAGGTGAGTGAGAGAACCTTGGCTGTCAAGCGGCAGAGAGGTCGCGAGGTCTCCGACCATTCGGCCCTGAAACGCTCCACTGGAGCGTTTCCGAGACGGGCCTCATCCCCATAGCCCCGGCTCGGGTGGATGAACGAGGCTGCCGTCGTAGTGGAGCGGCGGGTCGCGGTCCTCGGCCAGCAGGAGCGGGCCGTCGAGGTCGGTGATCTCGGCGCCTTGGGCCAGCAGGACGGCGGGGGCCATGGCGAGGGAGGAGCCGACCATGCAGCCGACCATCACGAGGTAGCCCTCGGCGCGGGCGGCCTCGCGCAGGGCGAGGGCTTCGGTCAGGCCGCCGGTCTTGTCGAGCTTGATGTTCACCATGTCGTACTTGCCCTTGAGCCTCGCCAGCGAGGCGCGGTCGTGGCAGCTTTCGTCGGCGCAGACCGGCAAGGGACGCTCGATCCCGGCGAGCGCCTCGTCGGCGCCGGACGGGAGTGGCTGCTCGACCATAGCGACGCCGAGACGAAGCAGATGGGGCGCCAGGTCGGCGTAGATGTCGGCGGTCCAGCCTTCATTGGCGTCCACAATGATCGTCGTGTCGGGCGCGCCGCGGCGGATCGCCTCGAGCCGGGCCATATCGCCCTCGCCACCAAGCTTGATCTTCAGAAGCGGGCGATGGGCGTGGGCGCGGGCCTTGCGCTCCATCTCCTCCGGTGTCTCGAGCGACAACGTGTAAGCCGTTGTCACCGGGGCGGGATCAGGCAGGCCCGCCATCTCCCATGCGCGTTGGCCGGTCTGTTTGGCCTCCAGATCCCAGAGCGCGCAATCGACGGCATTGCGGGCCGATCCCGGCGGCAGGGCCTCTTGCAGCGCCGCGCGGGAGATATCGCCAGGCAGGCTCTCGATCTGGGCGGCGACGCTATCGACCGTCTCGTCATAGCGCACGTAGGGCACGCTTTCGGCGCGGCCGGTCGCGCCGTCCCGGGTGATCTGAACCGTGATCACCTTGGCTTCGGTGCGGCTGCCGCGCGCGATGGTAAAGGTCTCGGCCAGCCGGAATGTGTCTTTCGAGACGGTGATCATCGGGCGGCTCTCTTCATCTTGTCATAAATATGCACTGGCGCTCCACTCGCCGTCAGAGCGACAGCAACGCATCGACAAGCCGGCCCGCCCCGTGCCGGACCGGGTCGGCGGTGGGAAGGCCCATCCGTGCCTCGATCTTCTCGACGCAGGTCTGCGCGGCCTCGGGCGTCAGGGCCCGGGTGTTGACCGAGATGCCCGCCACTTGGCAGTCCGGATTGGCCACGCGCGCAAGTGGCAGGGCCGTATCGCGCAGCGTCTCGAGGCTTGGCAGGCCGTAATCGGGCAGACCGCGCATATGAGTGCGCGTCGGCTCGTGGCAGAGGATCAGGGCGTCGGGCTGGCCGCCATGGATCAGGGCCATCGTCACGCCCGAATAGGAGATGTGAAAAATGCTCCCCTGCCCTTCGATATGGTCCCAGTGATCGGGATCGTTGTCGGGGGTCAGCCATTCCACCGCTCCGGCCATAAAATCGGCGATCACCGCATCCAGCGGGATGCCTGCGCCGGTCACCAAAATGCCGGTCTGGCCCGTCGCGCGCATCGTGGATTTGAGGCCCCGGCTTTGCATCTCGCGGTCCATCGCCATGGCCGTGTACATCTTCCCGATGGAGCAATCGGTGCCGACGGCCAGACAGCGTTTGCCCGTGCGCTTGCGCCCGTCGGCGATGGGGAATGCGGTCGAAGGGATCCGCACGTCGTAAAGCTGGCGGCCTGTCCGGGCGGCGGTATTGGCCAGAAGCGGCTGGTCGCGCAGCAGCGTGTGCAGGCCGCTGGCAAGATCGTAGCCCTGCTCGAGCGCATCGGCGAGGACATCCAGCCATAGATCCGAGATGACGCCGCCGCGATTGGCGACCCCGACGACGAGGGTCTTGGCACCTGCGGCGAGGCCCTCCTCGAGGCTCATGTCGGGCAGGCCCATATCGGCCTGGCAGCCGGGAAGGCGCAGCTGACCGACGGCGACATCGGGGCTCCAGTCGCGGATGCCTTGGGCGACCTTTGCCGCGAGCGGATCGGGCGCATCCCCGAGAAAGAGGAGATAGGGCGTTGGAATCATTGGACGCTCCTGGGCTGACTTTGAGGGGGAGGATGGCCAGATTTTTCGCGCGGGGCTAGGTGGATTCTGCGCCGGGAGAAATGCTGCACATGCGAAAAGGTGCTTGCCGGGGTCCGCGCAATAATCTACCCGTTGGCGCGACCCTCGCGACAGATCCTTACCCGGAGACCCTGCCTCATGTCCTTCCGCATCCAGCCTGCGCCGGTGGCGCGTCCGAACCGGTGCCAGCTTTTCGGACCGGGCTCGCGGCCTGCCATCTTTGAAAAGATGGCGACGAGCGCGGCGGATGTGATCAATCTGGATCTCGAGGACAGCGTGGCACCTTCGGACAAGGACAGCGCGCGGGCCAATGTCATCGCGGCGGTGTCGGACGTCGATTGGGGCGACAAGACGCTGAGCGTGCGGATCAACGGGCTGGATACGCCCTATTGGTATCGCGATGTCGTCGATCTGCTGGAGCAGGCGGGCGAGCGGATCGATCAGATCATGATCCCGAAGGTCGGTAATGCGGGTGATGTCTATGCGGTCGACGCGCTGGTCTCAGCCATCGAGGCGGCGAAGGGGCGGTCCAAGCGGATTACCTTCGAGGTGATTATCGAAAGCGCCGCCGGGATCGCGCATGTCGAGGAGATCGCGGCGGCCTCTCCGCGCATGGCGGCGATGAGCCTCGGGGCGGCGGATTTCGCGGCCTCGATGGGGATGGCGACGACCGGGATCGGGGGCACGCAGGAAGACTATTACATGCTGCGCGGTGAGGACCGGCACTGGTCCGATCCCTGGCATTGGGCGCAGGCGGCGATCGTGGCGGCCTGCCGGACGCATGGGGTTCTGCCGGTCGACGGGCCGTTTGGGGATTTCTCGGACGATGAGGGCTATCGGGCGCAGGCGCGGCGCTCGGCGGTGCTGGGCATGGTCGGTAAATGGGCGATCCATCCCAAGCAGGTGGCGCTGGCCAACGAGGTTTTCACTCCCTCCAAAGAGGCCGTGACCGAGGCGCGCGAAATCCTCGCCGCTATGGAGGAGGCCAAGGCCAAGGGAGAGGGCGCGACCGTCTATAAGGGGCGGCTGGTCGATATCGCCTCGATCAAGCAGGCCGAGGTCATCGTGCGGCAGTCCGAGATGATCGGCGGCGCCTGATGCTGTTCGGGCGGCCTCCTTCGGGGAGGAGGGAGGCCGCCGGGGAGGCGCGTTACTTGAGCGGCAGGCAGATCTCGGTCTTGAGATCCTCTGGCCGGGTGTCGAGCGGGGAGTTCAGGTAAAGCTCGAAGGACGGCGTGTCGGACGGCTCCTTGCCCGACCCCTCGAGCCAGTCGCCATAGAGATGGTGGTAGGCCTGCGGCAGGCCGGAATAGGGGCCGGTGAAGTCGAGGACGGCGTGGGATCCGCCCGGCAGCGTCACCTCTTCGAACCCGTCCGGAAGCGGCGCATCCTCGGCCAGCACCACACCGGCGTGGCTTCTTAGGTCTTCGGGCGCCACGCTCATCGGGTCGTCGTAATAGACGCCGACCATGCCCCGGGTCTGCGGCCAAAGATTACGGCCCGAAATGATGGCGCTGGCCTTTTCGAAGGCGCGTCCGATCTCGTCATAGGCCCCTCGATGCGGGATGGCGGCGAGGCGGTGGGCCGGCAGGGTGCGGATCTCAATTGGATACACGGGATAGTCTCCTTGTGGGTCTGGAGGGTCGGGATGTCTAAGCTGGCCGCGACGGCGATAGGCGCCGGGCGGCAGGCCGTGGTGGTCGCTGAAGGTCCGGGTGAAACTGGCGATGTTCTGGTAGCCCGCATCGGCGGCGATCCCGGCCAGAGGCCGGTCGGTCGTCACCAGCCAGACGGCGGCGCGGGTCATCCGGACGCGCCGAACCGCTTCGGCCACCGTCTCTCCGGTCAGCGCACGAAAGACGCGGTGCCAGTGAAACCGCGACATGGCGGCGACATCGGCGAGCCGGTCGAGCGACAGGTCCTCGGCCGGGTGATCGTGGATATAGTCCAGAACGCGGCAGATCCGGTTCTCGTAAGCGCCTTGCATGTCACCCTTCCCTTCGGTCGTGATCCGGCTATCGCATGGAAGGACATTGCAGATCTTGCCGAGTTGCAAATTTCGAGGCGCGCCGCGATATAGAAGGCCACCCGAGACGAAAGAGCGCTGATGACCCACTATCTCGACTTCGAAAAATCCCTGGCCGAGATCGAGGGCAAGGCCGAGGAGCTGCGCGCTCTGGCGGCGGGCGATCCGGAGATGGATATCGAAAAGGAAGCCGTCGCTCTGGACGAGAAGGCGGGCAAGCTTCTGAAGGATCTCTATGGCAGCCTGACGCCCTGGCGCAAATGCCAGGTCGCGCGCCATCCTGACCGGCCCCATTGCAAGGACTATATCGGCCAGCTGTTCACCGATTATACGCCGTTGGCCGGGGACAGGAACTTTGCCGACGATCATGCGGTGATGGGCGGTCTGGGGCGGCTGAACGGCTTGCCTGTCGTGGTGATCGGGCATGAAAAGGGGCATGACACGCGCACGCGGATCGAACGGAATTTCGGCATGGCGCGGCCCGAGGGCTACCGCAAGGCGATCCGGCTGATGGATCTGGCGGACCGGTTCCGCCTACCTGTCGTGACGCTGATCGACACGCCGGGCGCCTATCCCGGCAAAGGCGCCGAAGAGCGCGGCCAGTCCGAGGCGATTGCCCGCTCGACCGAGCGGTGTCTGGCGCTGGGCGTCCCGCTGGTGTCGGTCATCATCGGCGAAGGCGGATCGGGCGGCGCGGTGGCCTTCGCGACCGCCGATCGCGTGGTGATGCTGGAGCATTCGATCTATTCGGTGATCTCGCCCGAAGGCTGCGCCTCGATCCTGTGGAAGGACGCCGAAAAGATGCGCGAGGCTGCCGAAGCGCTGCGGTTGACGGCGCAGGAGCTGCATGAGCTGGGCGTCTGCGACCGGATCGTGACCGAACCGCTGGGCGGGGCGCACCGGGACGCGCCTGCGACGATCGCGGCGGTCGGACGCGCCATCGAGGATCTGCTGGCGCAGCTTGGATCCGGCTCCCGCAAGGAGCGGCGGGCGGCGCGGCGGCAGAAATATCTCGATCTCGGCTCGAAGGGGCTTGCGGCCTAGGCCCCCTCGCCTCCCTCCGTTTCTACTCAAATCGGAATGGCCGGGCGCCAAACGAAAAATGTCGTGCGGCGCAGCCGCTCCGTCAGGTTGCGTCCGGTTCGGGGAGGGCTGTGAAGCCTGCCTCGGCCAGAAGCAGGTCAGAGGCGGCCTCCACCTCCTGCTCGAGCCGGGCGGTGAAGTCGGCCACTTCAAGACCTGCCGGGATCGTCGGCAGGAATTCCACGACCGCCAGCCCCGGTTTGCGCATGATCCCGATGCGGGGCCAGAAGACGCCGACATTGGTAGCGACCGGCACGCAGTCCTGGCCCGTCTCCTTGTAAAGGATCCCGGCCCCGACCTTGTAGGGCTGCTTGACGCCCGGAGCCACGCGGGTTCCTTGGGGATAGATGATCAGTTGCCCCGGCTCGAGCCGCCCTTTGTCCACGTCCGCGACCATCTTACGGATCGCCTCGGACCGTTTGCCGCGATCGACGGGAATGCAGCCGATCCGGAGCCCGTATTGGCCGATCACTGGCATATACATGATCTGGCGTTTCATGATGAAGCGGCCCCGGGGGATCGCGCCGAAGATCAGGAGGATGTCGAGGAAGCTTTGATGCTTGGCGGCCACGATCACCTCTCCGGTGGGCGGGGTGCCCCGCACTTCGGTCTTCAGCCCGACCATCCAGCGGGCGGTCCAGCGCACCCAGCGGCAATAGGCGTGACAGCCCGCATAGGCCCCCTCCTTCGAGATCAGAACCCAGGGCAGATAGGCCAGTCCGATCACGACCATCATCAGGTACATCTGCCCGACAAAGACGAGCGACCGGAGATATTGCAGGGCGTCTTTCATGTCATTTCCTTCAGAACGGACAGGGCGGCGGCGCGGGTCGCGGCAAAGGCGGCGAGCGCGGCCAGGATCGGGATGAGAAGCGGCAGGAGCCAGCCGGCGCCGCGAAAGCCGAGGCCGGGTAGCACGGCATCGCCTGCCGGCAGCAGCAGGATCGCGGTGCAGCCCAAAACGGTGCCCGACGCCGCGCCAAGAAGCGCGCGCAGGGTGAAGCGGCGCACGAAAGCACGGGCGATCGTCACGTCGCGCGCCCCGACAAGGCGCAGGACGCCGATGACCTGATTGTTGGCCGCCAGCGACGTGCGCACGGCCAGCGTGATGATCGCGACCGTGACCCCGGCGATGAGGGTCAGGCAGATCCAGCCCAGAAGTCGCAGCCGGTCCGCCGCCGCGACGAGCGGGCCGCGCCAGGCGTCGTGGGTATCGAGGATCGCCTCCGGAAGCTCTCCGGCAAGGCGCGCGCGCAGACCCGCCAGATCCGCGCCGTCCTCTGTGATCTCGATTAGTGTGGGCAAGGGCAGATCGTCCAGAGGCAGATCGGGGCCGAACCATGGGGCGAGCAGCGCCTGCTGTTCCTCGGGCGGGATGAGGCGCGCCTGCGCGATGCCGGGCGTCGCCTGCAGGAGAGCGAGCGCGGTTTCGGCGGCTTCCGCATCGGGAAGACGCAGGGTGGCAGTGCCTTCGAGCTCTCCGGCCCAGTCCGCGGCCAGCCGTCCCATCGACAGCGATAGGGCCAGCGCGAAGACGGCGAGAAAGGCCATCGCGGCGGCGGATAGGATCGTGAGCCGCGCGGTGAAGCCGCTGGGCGGCACGATGCGGTCGGCTTGCGGATCGCCTTTAAGAAAGGCGGCGGCTTGGGCAAGGAGCGCTTTCACAAGGCGGCTCCGGCCATCTCGAGCTGTCCGTCTTTCAGCCGCAGGACGCGAGCATCGACGGCGCTTTTGGCCTGCCGGATCAGCGCCAGATCATGGGTCGCGATCAGGACCGCCTTGCCGCTGCGATTAAGCTCGATCAGAAGCTGGAGCAGGCGCTCGGACATCTCCCAGTCGATATTGCCGGTCGGCTCGTCTGCCAGCACGATTTCGGGCGACATGATGACGGCGCGTGCGAGCGCCGCGCGCTGGCGTTCGCCCCCCGACAGCTCGGGAGGGCGCTGGTCGATCTGACCGGTTAGGCCGACCCAGGCGAGCAGGTCGCCAAGCTGGGCCTCTTCCTCTCCGCCCAGCCGGTCCGCCATTGCAAGCGGAAGGGCGACGTTGTCGCGCAGCGGCAGGTGATCGAGAAACCGCGCCTCCTGATGGACGACGCCGATGCGGCGCCGCGAGAGAGCGAGGCGGTCCCGCTCCATCCCCGCCAGATCGCGGCCGAAGAGACGCACCGTTCCGCCGGTTGGGGTCAGATCGCCGTAGCAGAGCCGCAGAAGCGTCGTCTTTCCCGTCCCGGAGGCGCCGGTGAGGATGTGGAACGAGCCGGGACCCAGCGTCAGAGACACGTCGTGAAAGAGCGCTCGCCCGCCATAGCTGTAGGCGATATTTTCGAGCTCTATCACGGGGGCGGGGCCTTTCTTGCGCTGAAGGTGTTGTGCCCGAAGGCCTCATGGGTTTCAATCGGACGGTTGGTTTGCCTTTGCGCGGGTCCTTTAAGTTGTTAAGATTTGGTCGGAGTTGCTGGAGAGTGCGCGACGTTTCTCGCGTAACAAGTGGGGCACTATGAGGCTGACCTGTCCGAATTGCGGGGCAAAATACGATATCGCCGATAGCGTGCTCGCGAAACGGGGCAGAGACGTCCAGTGCTCGAATTGCGGCAAGACCTGGTATCAAAAAGCGATCAAGATCGAGCCTGAGGCCGCCAAGGCCGAGGATCCCAAGCCGAAAAAGAAAGAGATGTCCAAACCGGCGCCGGAGGCTTCGGAGCCCGCGGAGGATGTGATCAAGCGGGCCATGGCTGGCTCTGCCGAGGTCGATGCGCTTGAGGCGGAACGCCCGCCGACGGAGGCCGAGCTGCGCAAGAAGCGTGTGGCCGAAGCGATCACACGAATCGAAAAGCACGGCGAGGAAACGGACAACCAGCTGGCGCGCGATCTGGGCGAAGAGCCCGAGCCGCCGTCGATCGATCCGGCAGTCGCGGCGATCCTGCGGCAGGAGGCCGAATATGAGGCCGAGGCGCGGCGCCAGGAGGCGCTTGAGGCGGCGAACGGATCAGGCAAGGTCAAGCGCAACGGTGTCTTCGGCACCGCCAGTTCCAAGCTGCCCCGGATCGAGGATATCAATCCGACCCCTCGGATCGATGACGACGAGGATGATGACGACGAGATCGATATCGAGATGGGCGATCCCGAGGCGCTGCCGCGCAGTTCGGGGTTCCGGCTTGGATTTGCCCTGACGGTCATCGTGTTCGGTCTGATGGTGGGGGTCTATGTCTTTCACGCGGATCTGACCGAGGTCTTTCCCGCCCTTAGCCCGGTTCTGTCCGATTATGTCGGCACGGTGGATACGGCGCGGATGTGGATGACCGATAAGATGCAGGCCGTCGTCGACAATGCCGAGACCACGGGCGCGGCGCCGCGGCAGAGCAACATCACCGAATAGAAGCGGAGAGCTAGAACCGGTCGAGGAGGCGACGCAGGTAGTCGCGTTCGATGATCGAGCGGTTCTGTTCGGAGGAGCGGCGGCGGATCTCGTCAAGCAGCTCTCCGGCACGGCGGGCGATGTCGCGGCTTTCGTTCAACTCGTCATTGGTGCCGAACTGGCCGTTGCTGCCGGCCTCGCGACCCAGAGGATCGCGCCGGTTGGCTTGTTGCTGCTGTCCGGCTTCGCCGCGTGCCTCGCCCTGTCCAGGCTGGCCATCCTCCTGCTGCTGGTTGCGGGCCATCTGCTCGCCCAGATTGCGGATGCCGTCGCGCAGGGCGTCCATCGCTTCGGCCTGACGGTCGATGGCCTGGGCCAGATCGTTGTTGCGAAGAGCATCCTCTGCCTCGTCCATCGCGCCTTCGGCGCGGCCCAGCGCATCACGGGCGGCCTGCCCCTCGGGGCTGTTGCCCCCGGGAAGGGCGTTGCGCTGGCGTTCAAGTTCCTGACGGAGGGCCTGCTGGCGGCTGGCCAGATCCCCTTCGGATCCGGCGCCGGGGCGCTGTCCCTGCCCTTGCTGGGTGCCCTGGCCCTGCTGCTGGCCTTGGCCCTGCTGTCCAGGCTGTTGGCCCGGCTGCTGACCGGGCTGTTGGCCCTGACCCTGCTGGCCTTGGCCTTGCTGCTGGCCTTGCTGACCCTGTTGCCCTTGTTGTCCCTGCTGACCCTGTTGGCCTTGCTGCCCGGGTTGTTGTTGGCCCTGTTGCTGACCTTGCTGCTGACCCTGATCGCCCTGATCACCGTCCTGACCGAACTGCTCCTGCAGGTCGCGGAACGCCTCGTCCGACAGATCCTGCTGATCGCGGAGCGTCTCGGCCAGATCCTCCATCGATTGCTGTCCGGGAGTTTGCGGACCGCCCTCGCCCGGCTGGCCTTGGGTGATTTGCAGGTTCTCCATCAGCTGATTGTATTGCTCCATCAGCTCGGCGGCCTCGGCCATGCGGCCTTCTTCCATCAGCTCCTGGATGCGGTCCATCAGGGCCTGAAGCTCGTCTTGGGTGAATTCGAAGCTTTCGCCTTGATTGTTCGCCTGATCGGTGCCGTCGCTGGGCTCCATCTGGTCGGCGAGCATCTGCATGTAGTCGTTGGTGGCATCGCGCAGCTCTTGCATGAGCTCGGCGATCTCCTCCTGGCTGGCGCCGTTGCGCATCGCCTCGGACAAACGCTCCTGCGCGCGGCGCAGGCGCTCGCGGGCATCGGCGAGGGTGCCGTCCTCGAGCTGGATCGCAAGCTCCCACAGAGCTTCGGCGATCTCTTCCTGCGCTTCGACATCGACGCCATTGGCGCGGACCATCGTCTCAAGCCGCCGCAGGATGAAGCGCAGGCGCAGATAGGTCGTGTCGGAGCGGAAAAGCTCTTCGGGGCGGTTGGAGACGGCCTTGAGCACTTGCAGGACGCGGGCTGCGTTGCCTCTGGACCAGAGCAGGTCGCGGCGCTGTTCGATCACGGCGCGGGCAACCGGCTGAAAGAAGCCGCGGCCCGGCAGGACGAGGTCGATCTCCTCGGTGCGGCCGGTCTGGCCCGTGCCATCTTCGACCTCGAGCACCATGGTGACGGGCATGCGGGCGAAGGGATGCTGGCTGAGATTGTCGATCAGCTCCTGATCGAACTGCGATAGATCGCCGGTGAAGGGCATCGGCAGATCAAGGACCACCGGCTCGCGCGGGTCGGGATCGATCTCGAGCCCATAGCGGCGGTCGGTGGCGTCCAGATCGCGGGTGAAGGTCGCGGTGCCGGCGAGAACGGCATAGTCGTCGCTGGCGGTGAAGGGCTGGTTCAGCTCGCCCATCGCGTCGGACTGGATCGGGCCGTTCGCGGCGATCTGTGGCGGCAGGTCGGGCAGAAGCGTGATGTTCCAGGAGGCGCCGCCTTGCCCGTCGATGGCAAGGACCCCGGCCTGCGTGACCTCGAAGCTTTGCATCGGATCGGCGACGCTGCCGACATCTTCGGTGCGGCCCGAGACGGTTTCGTTGACTGTGAGCGCGCCGACCTCGCCGTAGACGCGCAGGGTGATGCGGCTGCCGACGGGCACCTCGAGCGGGCCGGGCGGGATGTCGGCGAGGTAAAGCGTGGGCTTGCCGGTATAGCGCGGCGGCTCGACCCAGCCTTCCCAGACGGGACTGTCGATTACGGCATCGCCGCCTGCGACGGGACCCAGATCCGAAACCGTGCCGATCCTGAGGAAGGAGCCGAACAGGATCGCGACGGTCAGAAAGAGCAGCGCCATGTAGCGCAGGCCGTAGGGATCGCGTCGGGCGAGCCTGAGGTTCACGGGCGCGGGCTGCGCCTTGCGGGCGCGTTCGGCCATGCGCGTGCGGTGCGCCTCCCAGACGGCGCGGGAGGCGGGATCGGTTGCGCCGATGGCCTGACTGTCGCGTAGGGCGGCAATGGGGCGGCCCGGCATGGTGGCGTCGAGGCGGTCCAGCGCATCCTCCTCGTTGGGCCAGTCGAAGCGGCGATAGCCCCTCGCGAAGGTCAGGACGATTGCAAGGCCGGTCAGGACGACGAAGGTCCAGAGCGCTTCGACGGGCAGGACGTCCTGAAGCCCGAACATCAGCGCCGCGATAACCGAAGCCGTGACGACCCAGAACGGCCAGAAGGCCTGCACCACACGCTCTGCAACGAGGCCCGAACGGGTCGCGAAGAGCGGCCAGCGCAGGGCCTTGTCGGTTGCGCTATCGGTCTTGGTCGGTGAGGTCAGAGCCTCTCTCCCATCGAAATGCCGGTTCGCTGTAATATAGGCCCTTTAGAGCCATGGGGGAATGGTATCGCGTCCGATCATCTCTTCATAGCTGGGACGGGGGCGGATAACCGCGACGTGATCGCCCTGGACCAGCACTTCGGGGATCATGGGGCGGCTGTTATATTCGCTAGACATTACAGCACCATAGGCGCCCGCAGAGCGGAACGCGACGAGGTCCCCGGGGCGGAGCGGCGGAAGGTCGCGCCCCTTGGCGAAGGTGTCGCCGCTTTCGCAGACGGGGCCGACGACGTCATAGGGCTGTTTCTCGACGCCGGGGGCAGCCTCGCGGATCGGGACGATCTCGTGCCAGGCGCCGTACATGGCGGGGCGGATCAGATCGTTCATGGCGCCGTCGAGGATCAGGAAATCGCGATCTTCCCCTTGTTTCACGAAAAGGACCTTGCTGACCATGATGCCCGCATTGCCCGCGATCAGGCGGCCCGGTTCGATCTCGATCTCGCAGCCGAGATGCTCAAGCTCCTCGCGCACGAGCTGGCCGTAATCGGAGGGGAGCGGGGGCTGGCGGTTGGAGGTCTCGTAGGGGATGCCGAGGCCGCCGCCGAGGTCCAGCCGGTCGATGGTATGGCCATCGGCGCGGAGCGTTTTGGTGAGCTCTGCAACCTTGCGATAAGCGGCGCGGTAGGGTTCCAGCTCGGTGAGCTGGGAGCCGATATGCACATCGATTCCCACGACTTGCAGGCCGAGCAGCTCTGCCGCCTCGCGGTAGATATCGCGGGCGCGAGAGATCGGGATGCCGAACTTGTCGCCCTTGCGGCCCGTCGCGATCTTCTCGTGCGTGCCTGCATCCACATCCGGATTGACGCGCAGCGTGATGGGGGCGGTGACGCCCATGGAAGCGGCGATGTCGCTGAGCATACGCAGCTCGGGTTCGCTTTCGACGTTGAACTGGCGGATGCCGCCTTCGAGGGCCATGCGCATCTCGCCCGGGGTCTTGCCGACGCCGGAAAAGACGATGCGGTCCCCGGGCACGCCTGCCGCCTTGGCGCGGGCGTATTCGCCGCCCGAGACCACGTCCATTCCGGCGCCCGCATCGCCCAAGAGCTTGATAATAGAGAGATTTGAGGCGGCCTTCATCGCGTAGCAGACAAGGTGCGGGCCCCAAGAGAGCGCATCGTTGAAAAGGCCGTAATGACGCAGGAGCGTGGCGCTGGAATAGCAGTAGAACGGCGTGCCGACGCTGGCCGCGATCTCGGCGATGGGGACGTTTTCAGCGTGGAGTTGGCCGTCTTTGTAGAGGAAGTGGTCCATGGTCTGCGCCGTTCGTGGAGTACCGTCAGCTGGGCCATAGCCGAGCGCGCGACACGGGTCTAGGGTCAGGACTCATTGAGTTTCAAAGCCAGTAGATGACGAGGGCGGCAAGTGCGATAGCTGACAGGAAGACTTT
>CANNFE010000008.1 GCA_947503775.1 uncultured Paracoccaceae bacterium
TTACGCCGGGTAGCGTCGATTGGCATTTCGACGAGACCTATATCCGGGGTCCGGGGCAAGTGGCGCTACCTGTGGCGGGCGATTGATGCAAACGACCAGATGGTCGGTTTCCGCCTGACTGTGCGGCGCGATGCCAAGGCCGCGAAAGCTTTCCTGCGCAAGGCGATCGAGCGCGTGCGGCTGTACCGGCCGGTGACTATCTGCATTGAGAAGGCCTACACCTATCGGCGTGTTATCCGCGAGATCAATCAACGATATGATCCGCATTTCGACAGCATTCGGCACATCGATCGGAAGTGGCGAAACAATCTAATTGAGAGCGAACGCGCCGCATGAAGCGGTTGTTCAGCTATCGTCAGAGCTTTCGGTCTTCGCCGACAGCCAAAGTGATCCTCAGCGCCATCGAGACGATCCGTACCATCAAACGCGGTCACATCCATCATAAAACAGCCCGGCGTCGCAGGCGAGATCACATTCATCGCCAGCCTGTTCGACACCGCCGCCTGATCAATTGCGCCAGCCAGGCACCGGCTCGACGCCGCCTGACTAATGCAACAGTCCCTTTGACACTGACTTCCACGCAGGCGCGCCGGAAGGCCGTTCCGACAGATCTCGAGTTGTAAGGAAAGATCCGCCCGTTGGTGTGACCCAGATGCCTGGCCTGTTCCGTGACCAGCGTCCAGGCGTCGAACCCAGCGGCGGCGAACAGGGGGATCCGCTACTCGTCACCGGTCTTGTTGCATAGGTCCTCGCGGTCGCGGGTCAAGAGCATGCGGTGGTCGACATCGAGATCGCTCCATTCGACCCGGCAGATCTCGTCGAGCCGCATGGCCGTGCCCACCGCGAACTTCACGATCCGGCTCATCAGTAGGGTCAGGCGTTCATTGTCATCGAAACAACAAAACAGGCGGTTCAGCTCGTCCGTGCTGGGGCGTCGATCCCGCTCTGTACACTTGCCGATGAGACCGAACAATTTCAGTGCGACATGCACCAGATCTACGGGCTCCGGGGAGATGTCGAGGCTGTGTACAGCCTCCGCATGGGTAATGATCATCTTGATCAAGCCGATGTCTATCTCGAGAGTGACCGGGCCCGCACTTTGCTCTGCGCGCGTCTTGCCCTAGTCGATCAGCTTCTGCCGGTCGAGGTGCCCGATCCGTTCCTTGCCGAGGTCACGCTTGAGCGTGGTCATCGTGGCGGCCTTGCTGCGACGCGGCGGTTTCCCTACCTCATACATATCCGCTATATGAACGTCGATGAGGGCAACAACGGTCTGGAGGCGGGAAACGGACGACTTGTTCGGCGCCAGCCCCTGATCGACCCGGGTCTCCGCCTGGCGGGCCTAGTGATGGGCGTCGTCGCGGCGAAGGAACGTCTCGCTCGCGTAGCGGCCCTTTCGTCTGATCTGGGCCCGGTAGGCACCGGAGGGGAGCTTGGTGATGGAGGCCATTTTCGTGTGCGCTGTGTGTGCAATGAGTCGTCGTAGAGGGGCAAATTCGGGGATATTGGGGCGTATTCCAGCGTAGCAGCCGTCGCCGCCAACATTTTGAATGTACAGGGAAAATGCATATAAATCAACACGCTAGGCTTTCTATTGCCCCGATGATGGATTGGACGGATCGGCATTGTCGGTTCTTTCATCGGCAGATCAGCCGGGAGGTGTTACTGTATACCGAGATGATCACCGCTCCTGCGCTGGTGCGCGGCAATGCCATTCATCTTTTGGACTATAATCACACGGAGCATCCGCTTGCGCTTCAGCTTGGAGGCTCTGACCCGGCCGAATTGGCGCATGCTGCGCGTCTCGGGGCAGACCATGGGTATGATGAGATCAACCTCAATTGCGGCTGCCCCTCCGATCGGGTTCAATCCGGGACCTTCGGTGCTGTCCTGATGAAGACGCCAGAGCGGGTCGCAGACTGCGTTGCAGCGATGAAGGATGTGTCCGGCGTACCCGTAACGGTCAAATGCCGGATCGGCGTCGATGATCAGGATCCGGCAGCAGCTTTGCCGGCTTTTGTCGAGGCTGTTGCGTCTGCCGGCGCGAGACGAATGACGATCCATGCTCGAAAGGCATGGCTCAAGGGTCTCAGTCCTAAGGAAAATCGCGAGGTCCCGCCGCTCGATTATGATCTCGTTCTGGGCGTCAAGCGCGCGTCTCCCGACCTGCATATCTCGGTTAATGGCGGGATTGCATCGCTTGATGACGCGATGGATCTTTTGGATGAGGGCGCGGACGGGGTGATGATCGGCAGAGCCGCCTATCATGCGCCCTATGACATACTCGGTCAGGTTGATAGGCGCATTTTCGGTAAGAGCGTTCAACGCGACAGGTTCGAGATCATTGAGAGGATGCGGCCCTATATTGCTGCTCATTTGGAGGCAGGCGGACGACTTCATCAGATTACCCGCCATATGATGGGGCTTTTTGCGGGTCAGCCTGGGGCACGCGCCTGGCGTAGGTGCCTGTCGGAGGAGGGTACCAATCCGGCCGCTGGTCTGGACGTGTTGGAGAGTGCAATCAGTGCCATGCAGGATCGAAACGCGGCTTAAGCGCTCTTTCCTTCCCGATCTCAGCTGGTTAGCAGAGGCGACCGGCCCGGACAGGAAAGACACTATGTTGTGAATGATCCCGTTTTACTCGCATCGATGGCTGCGCTTTTGCTTGTGATCGGGGCCTTTGCCGGAGTGCTGGCGGGTCTTCTGGGCGTGGGCGGTGGGATCGTTCTGGTTCCGGCGTTCTTCTACGCGTTTGGCGCACTGGGATTTGACGGTCCTTACCTGATGCAGATCTGCTTGGGCACATCTCTTGCCACAATCGTCCTCACCTCGCTCAGATCCTTGAGCAGCCATCACCGCAAAGGTGCTGTTGACTGGGCAATCCTGAAAAGCTGGGCACCGGCCATCGCTATTGGGGCGGTTCTTGGTTTCATTACCGTTGCGGGTCTCAGCTCCCGCTTGCTGCAGGTGATCTTCGGGCTTCTGGCCGGGCTTGTCGGGCTTTACATGCTGATCGGCCGAAGCGATTGGCGGCTCGCTGAAAAGATGCCGTCCGAACCGGCAAGATCGCTGCTCGCTCTGCCTATGGGGTTTCTGTCGGTTTTGATGGGCATCGGAGGCGGCTCTTTCGGAGTGCCGATCATGACGCTTTTCAACGTGCCGATCCATCGAGCTGTCGCCACGGCCGCAGGATTTGGCGTGGTTATTGCAGTTCCGTCGGCGGCCGGTTTCTTGCTTCTAGGCGTAACGGACGCAGCGCCTCCGTTCACAATCGGGTCGATCAACCTGATTGCTTTCCTGTTGATCATCATCACAACACTGATCACTGCACCGCTCGGAGCCAACCTCGCGCATCGGCTTGATCCCAAACCCCTCAAAAGACTGTTCGGGGCCTTCCTGCTTATCGTTGCGCTCAATATGTTGCGGGAGGCTCTCGCGTTCTAGAGAGAGCTGGCTGCGCGACGCCGCCCTCGGCGTTTTTTCAGGCGGGGTGCGCGATCGGGCAGGGTGGCCATGATCTCCTTGCGGGTGCCTGGAGACATATTTGACCAGTCGCCGATCTCATCCATCGTGCGCAGGCAACCAATGCAAAGCCCTTCTGCCGGATCGATGACGCAAACCTTGACGCAAGGGCTGTCGACCTCGGCCCGTTTCCAAATCTCGTCAGTCATCTTGCGCGCCCATATGTCTTAGCCTGTCGAGCAGGCCTTGAAGAATATACCCGGCAGCCACGTGATCAATGACCTCGGCGCGCCGTCTGCGAGAGGTGTCGGCCTCTAGCAACGCCCGCTCGGCTGCAACCGTCGAAAGTCGCTCGTCCCAGAAGGTGATCGGGATGTCCATATGCGCTTGGAAATTTCGGGCAAAGGCGCGCGTCGACTGGCATCTCGGGCCCTCGCTTCCATCCATATTGCGTGGCAGGCCGAGGACAAGACCGCCGATGCTTCGGTTCGTGAGGATCTCGACCAGCTTGTCCGCATCTTGACTGAATTTGCGCCGCGCGATCGTTTCGAGCGGTGTGGCGATACTCAAAAGAAGATCTGAAACCGCAACGCCGATGGTCCGCGTTCCAAGATCGAGGCCCGCTATCGCACAAGGGCTTCGAAGGGCTGCGCGAAACTCGGTTAGTTCTTCGAAAATCACTCGATCACGCCTGCGCGCGCTGCGCCTTCGCGAACAATTTCCAAAGCCGTTTCGTTCTCTCCAAAGAGGTCCTGCGCTTCCTGCCAGACGGCACGTGCCGTGCTCTCTTGCCCAAGCACACCGTAGGATGCGATCAGTCGCGCCCAGTCTTCAGGTGGCCCGCCTTCGTCGGCGAGACGACCCGCAAGTGAGTTTACCATCGCGGTGATCGCTTCCATCTGCTCTTCAGGCGGCAGGTCTTCAAGTGCTCCTGAGGACCCTGGCTCCCGCGGAGGAAGCGTATAGTCGACGCCCGCTTCAAAGGCGGTCCGCTCGATCCCGGCCCGAACGAGATCGGCATAGATTCCGGCGTCGGTTCGATCGACCAGAGGTCTCCAAAGCTGAAAAGCCAGATCGCTCCGATCCGTCTGAGCATAAAGAAGGCCAAGATAGTAGCGTGCTGCGGGATCCTGCGGATCGTTCTCAAGTCGTGCGGTCACACTCTCCTCAAGCTCGGGCGAGACGCGTCCACCTGCCGCCTGCTGCATCAGTTGCCAAAGCCGCTCCTGATCCTGCCTCTCGATCGTGCCGGCCGCCACTTTGAGATCGACCAGGTGTTCCTGCGCAATCCGAGCCTCGATGAAGTTTCCCAAACGCGCCTCGTAAAAGGCCAAGAGCTCCAGGCCGCGAAGATCATCCGGACGGCCTGCCACCGCCTCGCGAAGCTGAACCATGAGCGCTGCATCTTCTTCGGAGAGCGGGATTTCGGGCTGCTCGGCAGCGGCCTGTTCCAGTTCCGCTTGCGCGGGGCGGGTGCGCCGCAGCTCTTCGCTGGTGGCCAGACGCAGCTCGCGCGGCAGATCCGGCAGGCCGCTCGAGCCTTGCCACATATAAAGACCGATACTGCTGAGCGTCACGATCAGCATCGTCAAAGCGATCGCCCAGTTTGTTAATATACGCGGGGACTCACTGTTATCCGCGCTCGCGGTTACATCGGCTGCGAGGATGCGCCGCGAAATCTCCACCCGGCTTCTTTCGGCTTCGGAGGCATCGATGACGCCTCGTTCGAGATCCCGGTCAAGCTCGCTTAGCTGATTGAGGTAGATCGAAAGGTCAGCGTTCGTTTTTCCGGCCGTTTCACGATTGCGGACGAAGGCATGGATCAGCGCACTGGCCGTCAGACCGATCAGAAGGGCTATCGTGATCCAGAACATCATCATGACCACCTAATGTGCCGGATCTTGGATCTAAAGGCATGATTTGCATCCTCCGCGACGCTCTGTCGCTTTTCTTGGACGGGGTGCCGCTCTGATCGGGCTTTCCAAAAGTTTCTGTGTCGATACTCTCGCTTAGCTGTCGTGGATTTAGGGGACCTGACGCTTCATGAAACGCTACTCGGCTTTCGCCGTTGCCAGAGAAGCCCTGCGCCGTCATTCCGGTTGGGAACGGGCTTGGGCATCGCCCGAGCCGCAAAGCAAATACGACATCATTATTGTCGGAGCAGGAGGCCATGGCCTTGCGACGGCATATTATCTTGGCAAGAACCACGGCATCACCAACGTCGCTGTTCTTGAAAAGGGATGGCTTGGCGGCGGCAATACAGGCCGCAACACGACGATCATACGCAGCAACTACCTTCAGGATCCGTCTGCAGCCATTTACGAGAAGGCGCGGTCGCTCTACGAAACGCTGAGTCAAGAGCTAAACTACAACATCATGTTCAGCCCGCGTGGCGTGATGATGTTGGCGCAGACGCATCATGAGGTGCGCGGATATCAGCGAACCGCCCATGCCAATGCCCTGCAAGGGGTTGAAACCGAGTATGTCGGCCCCGACCGCGTCAAAGAGCTTTGCCCGATCATCTCGATCGATGGTCCGCGTTATCCTGTTCTCGGCGCGCTTTGGCAGGCACGCGGAGGCACCGCCCGACATGATGCGGTCGCCTGGGGCTATGCGCGGGCCTGTTCGGATATGGGCATGCATATTATCCAGCAGTGCGAGGTGACGGGCGTCAGATCGTCAAACGGTCAGGTCAGCGGCGTCGAGACGACGAAAGGACCGATCGATTGCGACAAGCTTGGCCTGATCGTCGCGGGATATTCGGGCCGGGTGGCCGAAATGGCCGGCTTCCGGCTGCCGGTCGAAAGCGTGGCTTTGCAGGCGCTGGTTAGCGAGCCGATCAAACCGTGCATGGATGTCGTCGTGATGGCCAATACCGTGCACGGCTATATGAGCCAGTCTGATAAGGGCGAGATGGTGATCGGCGGCGGCGCTGACGGCTTCAACAACTACACCCAACGCGGATCCTTCCATCATATCGAAGAGACCGTGCGCGCCCTGATCGAGACATTTCCGATGCTCTCTCGGCTCAAGATGCTGCGCCAATGGGGCGGCATCGTTGATATGACGGGGGACCGCTCTCCGATTATCGGCAAAACGCCGCTTGGAAACTGTTTCCTCAATTGCGGATGGGGGACGGGCGGCTTCAAGGCCATCCCGGGCGGAGGCTGGGCGACGGCAGAGCTAATCGCGAAGGGCGAGCCGGGGCCGCTTGCCCGAGCTTTCTCTCTGGGCAGGTTCCGTGAAGGCCGGTTTATCGACGAAAGCGTTGCGGCAGGAGTGGCGCATTGAACAGACAGCAAAGCATACTGCACCCTTGCCGGATCACGACCCCAAAGCGGGCATTTGTGCAGAATCTGATGGCGTTTCGGCTCGATGGACGGATCCTTGCCGATATGTCGGCAGGGGCCAGCCGAAATTTGCGCAATACGCTGCAGGCCATCTCAGATGTCTTATCTTCAAAGACTCACGAAGCCTCTTTGAGGAGTAAGACATGGCAAACGACACATCCTCTTCCAACACCATCATCTACATCGTCGGCGGCCTTGTGGTCATCGGCGTCATCCTTTTATTCGTCTTCGCAGGTGGCGATGCCGAAACAGGCGAGCCGATCGCACCAGATAGCGGCGCGGAAACGCTTGAAGCACCCGCAGAGGACGGCGCAGCAGAAACCGAGGAAACAGAACCGCAGACCGGCAATTGATGTCGGGCCATGCGCGGCCTATCTCAGATGGGCCGCGTGCGGTGCGGCACTATTAGTTCGAAGGTCAGGAGAAGATTTATGTCCCCCCGCCAGACTCGGTTCGCAGGTTTTTTTGCGGGCGCTATTGGAACGATCATGCTGGGTCTGTTCCTCACTGTTGCAATCACCGGTCAGGCTGTCGGAGTGGGCCCCGAGCCTAAACTTCCCGTCGATTTCATCGACTGAAAATGAACGGACTGTGCATGTGGGTGGTGCGCCGTGCTGACCCTCACATGCCCCTATTGCGGAATTAAATCCGACGAGACCGAGCTTTCGCCTGGCGGCCAGGCCCATTTGGTGCGCCCGGATGTTGAGAGCGACGATGAGGCTTTCGAAAGCTATCTGTTCCTTAGGCCAAACCCTAAAGGCGTTCATTTTGAACGTTGGCGTCATAGCTCTGGGTGCGGGAAATGGTTTCACGCCGCGCGCTGCACGATGACACTTGAAGTCTTTGGGACCTACTCTGCGCAAACCTCCGAGCCGCCCGAGCATATTATTGCGACGCTTGATGAACGGCGCCCCAACTGGCGGCAGGTGCCTGAATGAGCGCCCGTCTCGATGCCATCGGTCACAGGATCGACCGCAGCAAGCCGCTCTATTTTTCCTTCAATGGCAAGCGCCTCAAAGGCTATGAGGGGGATACGCTCGCTTCGGCACTGCTGGCCAATGACCAAATGCTCGTCGGGCGGTCTTTCAAGTATCATAGGCCCCGCGGCATCGTCACCAGCGGTCCTGAAGAGCCGAACGCTCTCTTTAACCTTGGGGAAGGCGGGACATTCGAGCCGAATGCGCGCGCGACCACGGTCAGGCTGAGCGAGGGGCTGGCGGTGAGATCCCAGAACCACTGGCCGAGCCTTGAATTCGATGTCGGTGCGATCAATGCGCGGCTATCCCGGTTCCTGCCCGCGGGCTTTTACTACAAGATGTTCATCCATCCGCGGCCCTTCTGGAAGCACATCTACGAGCCGTTCATCCGTCAATCCGCAGGTCTGGGCAAAGCGCCGGTCGACCGGGATGCGGATCGATACGAGCACGCCTATGCGCATACGGACGTGCTTGTCGTCGGGGGCGGGATCGCCGGGCTGCATGCCGCGAGACTCGCAGCCTCTGCGGGCGCGGACGTCATGTTGGTCGAACAGTCAAACGATTTGGGCGGCCGGTCGATCGTGGATCTTGCGTCTCTCGACGGAAATGCCCCCGGTGACTGGGTTGCCGAAACCGCTCGCGCCCTGACATCGATGCCAAATGTCACCGTGAAAACCGCAACGGTGGCATCCGGCATTTACGACCACGGATACGTCTTGGCCGAGGAAACACTCCCAGCGTCAAACGGTCCTCGGCACCGGTTATTGCGGGTCAGAACCAAGAGCGCGATCGTGGCGACCGGCGCGATCGAACGGCCGCTTTCCTTTGCCGGAAACGATCTGCCGGGGGTCATGCTTGCCTCTGCCGTCAGGGACTATCTTCTTGACTACGGGGTAAGCGTTGGCGACCGGACCGTGATCGTTGCCAATAATGATGACGCGTATCGCACGGCTCTTGCACTTATCGATGCTGGCCTCTCGGTCCCTGCAATTATTGATGCAAGATCAGACGGCGCCGGATCCTTGGGGGATGAAGCGCGCGCCCGAGGCATCCGGATCGAAACTGGAAGCGCCATTGCGAAAGTCAAAGGCACCAAACGCGTCGAAAGCGTCTCGATCTGTCATCAGGCGGGCGAGGGCGCTGTGATCGATGACATCTCCTGCGATTGCGTTGCGATGTCGGGAGGCTGGTCGCCCGCTGTGCACCTTTGGTCCCATTGTGGCGGCAAATTGCTTTGGAATGACGGCGCAGTGGCCTTTGAACCTGGCCCGTCCCGGCCGCCGACCGGTGCAAACGGTACGCAGAATGTTTTCGCAGCAGGGCTTAGCGTTGCATCGCCCGCCGATTGTCTGACCTCGGCCCATGACGCGGCGCTGGCGGCATGCAAAGCCCTGAATATCGATCCATCCAGCGTGAGCGCTCCTTCGGTAGAGGCCGAAACAACGCAGCCCACGTCGGCGGTCTGGACCATGCCGCACGGAGCCGGTCCCGACCTGCGCGAGAAGATGTGGCTCGACTTTCAGAACGACGTGAAGGTCAGCGACGTTCAGCTGGCCGCGCAGGAAGGGTTCGAAAGCGTCGAGCATGTCAAAAGATACACGACGCTCGGCATGGCGACGGATCAAGGCAAATTAAGCAATATCAATGGCCTCGCGATCCTCTCCAAGGAGCTGGACAAGCCGATCCCCGATGTAGGCACCACGACGTTCAGACCGCCCTATCAACCGCTCACCATGGGGTCGATCGGCGGTGAGGCGCGGGCGCATCTGTTCCAACCGATCCGCCATACGCCTCTGCACGGTTGGCATGATGAAAACGGTGTGATGTGGGAGCCGGTCGGGCATTGGCGCAGGCCCTATGCTTTCCTTCAAAACGCCGAGACAGTCGAAGAGGCGGTCGCTCGCGAGGTTCGGACCGTTCGGTCCAGCGTTGGTCTTTTGGATGCCTCGACGCTTGGAAAGCTGATCGTGAAGGGACCGGATGCGGGCAAGTTCCTTGATCTGATCTACACCAACATGATGAGCACGCTGAAAGTCGGGCGCTGCCGCTATGGTTTGATGTGTTCCGAGAACGGATTTCTAATGGATGACGGCGTGGTCGCGCGCCTCGCGGAGGATACGTTTTTGTGCCACACGACGTCGGGTGGGGCGGATCGTATTCACGCGCATCTCGAAGAATGGCTCCAGACGGAATGGTGGGATCTCAAGGCATGGGTTCTTAATGCGACCGAGCAATACGCGCAGATTGCCGTTGTCGGTCCAAAGGCGCGAAAGGTACTCGAGGCGCTGGGCGGGCTTGATGTCTCTCGCGAGGCGCTGCCGTTCATGGGGTGGGTCGAAGGATCCCTGGCTGGACTGCCGGTCCGGATCTTCCGGATCAGCTTTTCCGGCGAACTGAGCTACGAGATCGCCGTTCCCGCAAATCTGGGGCATGCATTATGGAGCCGTCTGATGGATGCGGGACAGGCGCACGGCATTTCGCCCTACGGCACGGAGGCGTTGCATATTATGCGCGCCGAGAAGGGGTTCATCATGATCGGCGATGAAACCGACGGAACCGTTACCCCGCAGGACCTTGGCCTGCATTGGGCGATCTCGAAAAAGAAAGAGGACTTCATTGGCAAGCGCGGGCAGATGCGCAGCCACATGATGGCTGAGGACCGCTGGCGCCTTGTAGGCCTTGAAACGGTGGATGGCAGTGTGCTGCCCGATGGCGCCTATGCAACCGGTGCGGGCCAGACGGAAAACGGACAGCGTAAAATGATCGGGCGCGTGACCTCGACCTATCTGTCGCCAACGCTGGAGCGCGGCATCGCTATGGGTCTTGTCGAACATGGTCCTGAACGGATGGGAGAGATCCTCGAATTTCCCAAGATTGGCGGAGAGTCTGTCCGCGCAAAGATCGTCGATCCGGTCTTCTATGACCCCGAAGGAAAGCGGCAGGATGTCTGACCCTCAAACCGCGCTTGGTGGACAAACGGCATCGGGTCTTGTCGAACTGAGTGAGGCGACCCCTCGCGGTATGATCAGCCTTCGCGGTGATCTGAACGACGCGACCCTGAAGAGCAGCGTTGAAAAACTGACCGGCACCGAGTTTCCCGGGATAGGCCAGGTTAGCGCAGGCCAGCAGTCTGCAGCCTGCTGGATGTCGCCGGACGAGCTTATGATCTTCGTTTCGCATCAGGAGCGATATGAAGCGCTAACGGCGCTTCGGGACACTTTGACAAACCAGCATGTTCTGATCGAAGACATGTCGGATGCGCGCGCCATTATTTGTCTCAAAGGCGACCTTTGCCGGGATGTCCTTGGGAAACTCACGCCTGCGGATCTGAGGGCTTCAATTTTGCCGCCCGGACGGCTTCGGCGAACACGTCTCGGTCAGGTGCCTGCAGCGTTCTGGTTCCGGGACGAAACCAAGGCAGAGGTCCTGTGCTTCAGGTCAGTTGCAAAATACGTCTTCGACCTGCTTGAGATGGCATCCAGCGGTCCGCCGCTTCGCTAGCCTCTCGTTTCTGAAGATCTAATTTCAGGATGGACAAAACAATGTGGTTGCCCTTGGGAACCGGGGCGGCTTCAAAGCGATAGTTTCGTGAACCCGTTAGACCAGAAGGAACTGCACAATGGCTTTCGATCTTCCCGACCTTCCATATGCCCACGATGCCCTCGCCAGCAAAGGCATGTCAAAGGAAACGCTTGAATATCATCACGACAAGCACCATGCGGCCTATGCCACCAAGACATCCGATATGGTCAAGGGAACCGAATGGGACGGCAAGAGCATCGAGGATGTGGTCAAGGGCACGTATGATGCGTCATCGGTGACCCAGTCCGGGCTGTTCGACAACGCGTCGCAGTTTTGGAACCACGTTCAGTTCTGGGAAATGATGGGCCCGGGTGACAGTTCGATGCCGGGTGAGCTTGAAAAGGCAATCACCGAAAGCTTTGTGTCGGTCGATCAATTCAAGTCGGATTTCAAAGCGGCTGGCGGCGGCCAGTTCGGGTCGGGCTGGGCCTGGCTCGTCAAGGATGGCGATGGCAGCCTCAAAGTGACATCGACCGCGAATGGAATTAACCCGCTTTGCTTTGGTCAGACCGCTCTTCTGGGCTGCGATGTCTGGGAACATGCCTATTATATCGACCACCGCAATGCGCGTCCTGCCTATCTCGATAATTTCCTCGAAAACCTCGTAAACTGGGAAAACGTCGCCTCCCGGATGTGACGCTTTTGCGGATACGATTGCCGAGGGCCCGCAGCGATGTTGCGGGCCTTTTTCTTGGTGCGTTGGAACCCTGCTTTGAAAGGCCGGGTTGTCCTGACAACTGAGATGGAAGGGAGAACAACCATGGCAGAGCGCCATAGATCGTCCGACGGGCACCGCGATACAGACGCCTACGACACAGAGCTATCGGGCGGGAGCCATTCGGGACGCGAGGGCGGGGATCTGGCCCGTAACATCGGCACTCAGGACGAGCTGAAGCAGGCAACGCAGGACAATGCCGGCCTAACGCGCGTGCGCAAGAGCGACCGGGCCAATCCGATGGATAGCTCGAACGGGTCCGATACCGATAACGGGGACGCTTGATCGATGGCTGGTATGACACAAGGCACCTGGGTTTTGATCGCAGACGGCGAGAAGGCGCTCTTTCTTGAAAACGCTACCGACGCCGAGGATCCACATCTTCAGGTGGTTTCCGAGCACGAGCAGGATAACCCCAAAACGATCGACCAGGCTGCAAACCGTCCGGGCCGCATGAATGCGCCGGGCGATAGCGGGCCGCGATCGGCCTTTCAGGACACCGATTGGCATGAGCTCGCCAAGGACAGATTTGCCGCGGATCTTGCCGACAAGCTTTATGAAAAAGCGCATAAAGGGCGGTTTGACAAAATCGTCCTTGTCGCCGCCCCCGGCGTTTTAGGAGAGCTGCGTGATCAGCTTCATCAGGAGGTCAGCAATAAGGTGATCGGAGAAATCCCGAAGACCCTGACCAATCATCCTCTTGATGAGATCGAAAAAATCGTAAAGGCCGACCTGTAGCTCAGCTTCAGCATAAAACTCAGCCTTAAGTTAGCGCTTTGACGCGCCGTTAAGGCATTGCTATTCTTTGCCCTCTGCCGCGTATCGTGCGTGGCGGAGGGATTTTCAGGGAAGGCAGGGTCTTGGTTTCGCTCAAAGGAATGCTGAGTGGCATCGGTGTCGGACTTGCTTTGGCGGGTCTGTTCTTTGTGGCCACGATCTGGTTCGGGACCGATGACGAAGATATCGCAGACCAGGCATCTGCGTCCTCGACAGTTGATGCTGAGCAAGCGGCGGCGCTTCCAACGGATCAGGCTGATGAAATTGAGCCTGTCAGACAAGACCCAGAGACGGAAGCGATTGAGCCGTCTATCTCCGCGCCCTCGTTCGATGTGGTTCGCATCGATCCCAATGGCGAGGCTGTGATCGCAGGCACCGCGCCGGACGCGACTTCGGTCGAAATCCTTCTCGAAGACGAAGTTCTTGACACTGTGGACGTCTCGAATGACGGAAAGTTCGCGGCGTTTCTCGATCTTTCTCCTTCCGATACGCCCCGCATCATGAGCCTGCGCAGCATCCGCGATGATATCGTAACAACCTCCGATAACACCGTTTTTGTCGGCCCCGTGGTCGTACGGATAGCGGAGAGCCTCGATCCCGCTCCGATGCCTGATGATGTCGCCGATGCCGCCGACGGCACCGTGCCGGAAGAGACAGCTGTCGCAGAGGCTGTAGTCAGTGAAAGCGCGGATCAGCCTCCAGCGACGTCCCCAGTTCTTCTTGCCGGTCCGGACGGGGTCGAAGTTTTGCAGCCGGCCGTCGAGGCAGAACCTGGTCCCGACGTTCTGGCCTCTGTCGCGCTCGATGCCATCACCTATGACGCGGAAGGCGAGTTGCGCCTGGCAGGCCGCGCCGGTGTGGACACCCACGTTCGCGTCTACCTCAACAATGAAGCGGTGGAGACAGCGTCTGTGCCCGAAAGCGGCCGCTGGCGCACCGATCTGCCGGATGTCGACAGCGGCATCTACACGTTGCGCGTCGATGAGGTCGGCGCGGATGGGCAGGTTCTGAGCCGTATCGAAACGCCCTTCAAAAGAGAAGCGCCGGAAGTGATCCGCTCCACCCTTGCCGATATGGGAAATGAGGGGGAGGGTGCAGCAGGCGTGTCGCTCACCACGAGAACGGTTCAACCCGGTGCGACGCTCTGGGCAATCGCGAACGAGCGCTACGGTGACGGCTTTCTCTACGTGAAGGTTTATGAGGCCAATCGCGAACGGATCCGAAATCCGGATCTGATCTATCCTGGCCAGGTCTTCGAGATCCCTGAATAGGTGCACTGGTCGACCCACTGGTTTCGGGCTAGGTCCAGACGCCGGTAGCGCATCAAGGACCAAATGCAGCAAAGCTCTCCCAAATCACCGGTTCTGACGGAAGATCAGCGAAGTGGCTGGCGCACGGTTAAGCGGGTCGTTCCCTATCTCTGGCCAGACGGGCAAAGTTGGGTCAAGCGACGGGTGGTCATCGCGCTTGCAATGTTGGTTGTCGCCAAGATGATCGCCGTTGGAACGCCGCTTCTTTACAAGGGCGCGGTCGATGCCTTGGCAGGAGAAACCGAGAACAGCCCTGCCATCTTTCTTGCCGCCGGCGCCGTTGGTCTCACTGTGGTCTACGGTCTTGCCCGTCTTTTCACAGTCGGGTTCCAACAGCTTCGTGATGTTGTCTTCGCTGCAGTCGGGCAGCGGGCCTTGAGACAATTGGCTCTCGAGACGTTTCGGCACATCCACGCCTTGTCGATGCGGTATCACATCACCCGTAAAACAGGTGGCCTCAGCCGGATCATCGAGCGCGGAGTGAAAGGCGTGGAGTTCCTGCTGCGGTTCTTGCTCTTTTCGATCGGGCCGCTGGTGCTCGAGCTTCTGATGATTTCGGTGGTGCTCTTTTTCCTCTTCGATGTCTGGTATCTTGTCGTCGTGGTCGGAACGATCGCTCTTTATGTCCTCTTCACGTTCATGGTCACCGAATGGCGCGTGCGAATCCGGCGCGTGATGAACGAGCAGGATACCGATGCGAACCAGAAGGCGATCGACAGCCTCCTGAACTTTGAGACGGTCAAGTATTTCGGGGCGGAAGAGCGCGAGGCCGCCCGCTACGACGCGTCGATGGAGCAATACGTCGCCGCAGCTCTCAAGACCTCCTATTCGCTCGCGTTTCTGAACTTCGGGCAGTCTCTGCTCATCACCGGCGGGCTGGTCCTCGTGATGGTGATGGCTGCCGTCGGAGTGTCGAACGGGACACTCACCGTCGGCGATTTCGTGATGGTGAACGCCTATATGATCCAGATCACCATGCCGCTTAACTTTCTCGGCACTGTCTACCGAGAGATCCGTCAGGCTCTGGTCGATATGGGAGAAATGTTCGACCTGCTCGAGCAACCGGCCGAGGTTCAGGACAAGCCGAACGCGGCCCCGCTATCCGTTAATGGTGGAGAGATCGTCTTTGAGAATGTGGTCTTCGGATATGATCCCGAAAGGCCGATCCTCAAAGGTGTCGACATCACCGTCAAGGCCGGGGAGACCGTGGCCGTGGTCGGATCGTCAGGCGCGGGCAAGTCCACGATCGGGCGGCTCCTTTTCCGCTTCTACGATGTCGTCAGCGGCGCGGTCCGGATCGATGGTCAGGATATTCGCAACGTCACCCAAAAAAGCCTGCATAACCAGATCGGCGTTGTGCCGCAGGACACCGTTCTTTTCAACGACACGATCGGCTATAACATCGCCTATGGCCGTGCAGGCGCGAGCCAGCACCAGATCGAAGCTGCTGCTCGCGCCGCCGAGATCCACGATTTCATCTCTGAGCTTCCGGGCGGATATGACACCGTTGTAGGAGAACGTGGTCTCAAGCTTTCAGGCGGCGAAAAGCAGCGCGTCGGCATCGCGCGCACCCTGCTGAAGGATCCGCCGATCCTGCTCCTGGATGAGGCGACATCGGCGCTCGACACGGAAACCGAGGGCGATATCCAGCGCTCTCTTCGCCAGATGAGCGCCGGTCGCACCGTCATCACGATTGCGCACCGCCTGTCCACGATCGCGGATGCCGACCTGATCGTCGTTCTTGAAAACGGGATCGTTGTCGAAACAGGGCACCACGAGGCGCTTCTCACCAAAGGCGGGCGATATGCCTCGCTCTGGCACCGCCAGCAAATGGATGAAGAAGTAGCCGCCTGACGCCCCTATAAGGCGTCAGACGCGACATTTACTCGGCAGCGCGAAGCGGCGACGAGAGCGGCAACTCCTCTTGCGCTGGATCATCCGACTTAGGCTTCGCTGCATACTCGTCTTCCCAGATGATTTCAGGCGCCCGGACGCGGCTTGCCTCTTTCGACAGGGCCCAATCGCGGGCCGATCTGCTTGCGCCACCAAGAGAGGCCTTGCGCAAGCCCCAGGCGGCCCATTTGACATATGTCACGAACCAGACCCGCAAGGCGAGCATCGACGGCGTGAAGACCAGCGTCAGGACCGTTGCGATCCCAAGGCCAAAGACGACCGCCGTTGCAAGTTGCTTCCACCATAGCGCCGTCGGGCTGTCGACGGTGTAACCGCCGCCGATGAAATCGAGGCTCAGGCCGAACATCATCGGTGCAAGACCGGCCATCGTCGTGATCGTCGTCAGAAGCACGGGCCGGATGCGATCCTCTGCCGTGCGTGTGATCGCTTCGATCCGCGGCATGTATTTCTCGTATTCCTGATAGGTGTCGATCAGAACGATATTGTTGTTCACCACAATTCCCGCGAGTGCGACGATCCCCGTGCCGGTCATGATGATCGAGAACGGCTGACCCATCACAAGCATCCCGATCAGGCAGCCTGTGGTCGAGAGCACGACGGCAAGCAGGACCAGAATGGCGTTATAGAACGAGTTGAACTGGGCCAGCAGGATGATGAACATCAGGCCAAGAGCGCCGGCAAAGGCGTTCATTAAAAACGCGCCGCTTTCGGCCTGTTCTTCCTGATCACCGGTCCATTCCCAACTGACGGATGACGGCAGCGCATCGGGATTGCCCTCAAGCCATTCCGTCAACACCGCGATCCGTTCGTTGGGATTGACCGGAACCGTGGTCAGATCGCCATCCCGGTCCGCTGCCTCGAGATCAGCAAGGCGCGCATCCGTCAGATAGTCCGTGATCAGGATACGTGCGCCGTCCTCCCGCTCGAGGATCGGGCCGGTCGGCGTCGATGTCGCGAGGGGATCCAGCACGCGGCCAATGGCGGCCGAGTCCTCACCGATCGTGAGGTTGATCAGGTTCTCCTCGACATCGGACTTGACGTCGTAATAACGCTCTTGGTCGATCCGGTCGATCTGGGCCAGTTTTGGAACCGGGGTTCGCGTGATGAAGTTCGACAGCGGCACGAGACCCTCATTCGTGCGCACACGCAGGGTGTCGAGCGTGGAGAGGACCCGCGCCTCTGCCGGGAACCGGACGCGGATGTCGATCTCTTCATCCGAGCTGTCCACACGCATCGTGTCGAGCAGGATACCGCGGGTGACAAGCTGAACCATCGCACCGACCGTGGCGACATCCGCCCCATAGCGCCCGGCCTTTTCGACATCGACGTCGATTTGCCAGTCGATACCGGGGAGAGGGAGGCTGTCTTCGATCAGGATGAGGCCCGGCGTTTGCTCGAACTGGTTGCGGGTGATGCGGATGGCCTCGCGCAGCTCTTCGGTATTGTCGCCTGTGATGCGCAGGTGGACGGGCTTGCCGGAGGCGGGGCCGCCCTCGAGCGCCAGGATTTCAGCCTCGAACCCAGGGAGGTCAGCCAGCTGGCGGCTCAGTTCCTCGATGACGATATCGCCGTCAAGCTCGGGGCGGTCCGCCCGATCCTCCCAGGCAATCGTCTCGAACTGAACCTGACCGATCGTGTCGGCGGGCGACCCGCCGCCGGATGTGTCGGTGTTCAGGCCGCCGTCACCTGCAAACGAGAACGTGTTGATGACGCCGGGATGCGCCATCACGATCTCTTCGACCTCGCGCACCATCGCGTCTTTTTCAGTCAACGAGAGGTTTCCGCGAGCCCTGACATAGACCGTCGCCTGTTCGGGCTCGCTCTCGACGAAGAATTCGACGCCGTTATTGTTCGCAGCGAAATATCCGAAAACGCTGAAGACCAGAAAGGCGATCGCGCCGATCGATACGAGAGGCATGATCGCGTTTCCGGCAATGAAGTGGATCACGCGTCCAAAAAGGGACCTGCGATAGCCCGCCCGAATCTCGCGCGGGGCGCGCTCAAACTTGGCCGCACCGAGCGTCACCGAGGTGGCAAAGGCTCCGAAGAGGAACAGCGCAGCCCCGACCAGGCGGCCGACAATGGCAGGTGCCTCGGCGGGCAGGATGTAGGCAGGGTTCAGGACCTGCATGGCGCCGATGAAGATAATCATCATCGAAACCGGAACCAGCGCGGCGGACACGATCCACGGCACGCTACGCTTCAGAGCGTTCGACGCGTGTTCGAACAGGCCCGAGATGCGGCCGGTGACGCCGCCCATGACAGGCAGGTAGATCAGCGCGACGACAAGCGAGGCGGACAGAACGAAGATCAGCGTAACCGGCAACATGCCCATGAACTCACCTGGAACACCGGGCCAGAACAGCATGGGCAGGAAGGCGCAAAGGGTTGTGGCAGTAGAGGAGACAATCGGCCAGAACATCCGCTTGGCGGCCTCGACATAGGCGCGCATCGGGCCGGAGCCTTCGCTGATCCGCTTGTCGGCATATTCGACGACGACGATGGCGCCATCGACGAGCATCCCGACGGCGAGGATCAGACCGAACATCACGATATTCGAGATCGAGATGCCCATAACCGCGAGCAGAGCGAAGCACAGTAGGAAGGATGTCGGGATCGCAAAACCGACCAGCAGGGCAGGGCGCGTGCCAAGGGCGGCCAGAACGACGATCATGACCAGCGCGATGGCGGTCAGAACGGATCCCTCAAGCTGGCGCACCATGGAGTCGACGGTTCGGCTTTGATCGTTCGATGTGCCGACCTGAATCGCGTCCTGAAGCTCTGCCGGCCATGTTTCCTGCTCTGCGGCGACCGTCTCCTTCACCAGTTCGGCCGTATCGATAAGGTTGAACCCCTTTCGCTTGACGATCTGCAGGGCGACCGTGTTCTCGCCATTGAACCGGGCCGTGCCGGCGCGATCTTCGAACGTCAGCTGGATTACGGCCAGATCGCCAAGCGTGATCACCCGGTCGCCATTCGTTTTGACCGGCAGATTGTAGACGTCCTGCGGTTCGTCAAAACTGGACGGGATCTTGACCGAGAATGTTCCTTGAGGGCTGTCGACCTCTCCGGCCGCGACCAGAAGGTTGTTGTTGGACACTACATTGATCAGCTCGCTCGCCGTCACGTTGTAGGCCTCAAGACGCAGCGGATCGATCGTCACCTCGAGCATCTCGTCGCGTTGACCGGCCAGGCCTGCCTCCAGAACCGCGTCGAGCCCTTCCAGGCTATCCTGAAGATCCTTGGCGACACGCACGAGGGTCCGCTCGGGCAGGGCGCCTGTCAGATTGACGATGATGATCGGGAATTCCGAGAAGTTGATCTCGGTGATCGAATACTGCTCGGCGCCGTCCGGAAAGTCGGCTTCGGCGTTGTTCATGGCATCCCGGACATCGGCCATGATTCTGGTCTTGTCCCAGCCGAATTCAAACTCAAGACCGATTCCGGCAAATCCTTCCGATGCGGTCGCCGTCATCTCCTTGAGACCGTCGAGATCGGCAAGCTCGGTCTCCATCGGTTTGACCAGCAGCTTTTCGGAATCCTCTGCCGAGATGCCGGGGAACGGCACCGACACGAAGAGGGCGGGGATTTCGATATCCGGCTCACCTTCCTTGGGCAGCGACCAGTAGGAGTATCCCCCGACCACCAGCGAGAGGACGATGAACGCAATGATCATCCGAGCGCGCGATGCAGCCCAATCGACGACGCCTGTCATTGGTTGGTCTCCTCTGGGGGATCCTCAGCGGTCTGAAGTCTCGCAGGTGTCACGCTATCGGATGCGCCATCGGCCTGACGATAGGTCACCGTGACCGGTACGCCATCAACCACGAATTCCTGTCCGACAACGATAATGTCGGTCTGAGCGTCAAGGCCGGAGACCCATACTCCGTTAATCGTGTCACGGATCAGAGTGATGGGCTTGAAGAGCGCGGTGTCATCGTCAGAGACGATCCGCAGACCCAGCACGCCTTCGTCGTTCAGCGTCATCGCAGATTGCGGCACAAGATGCGCGGATACCCCATCGGATTGGACGACAATCTCGGCGGTCTGACCGTCGCGGATCGACAGATCCTCGTTATCGACATTGACCTCGACGCGGAAGGTGCGCGTCGTCTCGTCGGCAGAGCGGCTGATGAAGGTCACATCGCCTGCAACCTGCCGCCCCGAGGCAAGGCGCGCCCCGGCGGAGGCGCCAACCTCGATGCGGCTCACTTCGGTTTCAGGAACGAAGCCGACCAGCTTGATTGGATTGAGCTGGATGATCGTTGCGCAGGTCGATCCGGGCTGCAAAAGCGATCCCCGCTCGGCGGTGTCGGTCTCGAGAAGGCCGGCAAAGGGCGCACGGATACTGAGCCGTTCAATATCCTTTTCGGCCGCGGCAACAGCGGCTTCGGCGGACTCGATCGAGGATTGGGCAGCAGACACACCCGCATCAGCCGCGCGAAGCCCCGCTTCGGCGGATTCGTAGGCCGCTTGAGCAGAGGCGACACGGGTATCGGACGCAAAGCCGCCTTCGCTCAGCCGCTCGGCCGCGTTCAGCTCGATCTGCGCTTCGCCGATCCGCGCCTCCGCTTCCGACAGTCGCGCCTCGGCTTCGGGCACGCGAGTTCGGGCCTCGGTCAAGCGAGCTCTGGCCTCCGCAAGCGATGCTTCACGGGTTCCGGGATCCAGTTGGCACAATAGCTGATCTTCGTCGACCAGCGCGCCCTTGCGAAGCGGCTCGGACAGAACCAGTCCTGAAATCTCGGCTTGCACGATCACATCGCGGATGGCTTCCGTCTCGCCTCGGATCAAAAGACCGTCGTCGACCGTCCGAGCCTCCGATTGCAACGCTACAACGCTGACGCGGCGCACTTCATCTTCGATATCGACCGTCTCTTCGGTGCTGCCCGTCGCGGCCTGAGCGAAGGCCAGGAGCGCCTCTCTTTCAAAGACGAGCAGATAGAGGAAAGCTGTCACCACCGCCGCGGTTATCAGGGAAAAAAGTCTCATCTTGATGCCTTCGCAATCATCATCCGCACAATCTAAACCGAATTAACATATCGGGATCGGCATGTGCGATATAAGACCTATACCCCTGAACTGACCAGTTCAGACTAAAATAAATATGCGGATCTGCAAGAATTTGCTGTCAGGCTTGCCGCGTCTGCCAAAGCTGTAAGCGGTCTTGGCTTTCCGATACGCTTCAAGATAAGGCTGTCGCGACAGAACTTCGGGGCCAAAAAAACGATGGGAAAGGGCGCCTTTTGAGCAACAACGACAGTTTCATCGACGAAGTCAGCGAGGAGATCCGGCGCGACCGTCTTTTCGCGCTTCTGCGCCGCTATGGCTGGATTGCCGGTCTGGTCGTCGTCGCCATCGTCGGCGCGGCGGCCTTCGTCGAGGTGAGATCTGCCCAATCTCAGGCCCGGGCGCAGGCGCTTGGGGATTCTCTTTTCGACGTGCTGGAAACGCCCGATGCCACGCCGGACCAAATCGCAGCGATCGAGGCGGACGAGCGCGGCAGACCGATCACCGCACTGGTCGAGGCCGCGCTTGCGCTTGAGGCAGAGGATGCGCTTGCCATGCGCGTGGCGCTCGACAGTCTGGCGATCGACGAGGATGCGCCGGATATCTATCGCACACTGGCTGAGCTCAAGAACGCGATGCTGGCCGAACCCGGTCCGGATCGTCGCGCCGCGCTGTCAGCGCTCGCTCAGCCGGGGCAGCCCTTCCGTCTGCTGGCCGCTGAACAATTGGCCTACCAAGATGTCACCGATGGCGAGACGGAGGCAGCGATTATCGGGTTCGGAGCCATCTTGCAGGACGCTGAAGCCACGCAAAGCTTGCAGAGCCGCGCCAGAGCGATGATTGTCGCACTTGGCGGAAATCCCGAAGATTTTCCCGGCGCCGGTCAGTGAACCGGACAAGACGAGAACGAGGCAGGAAGGCAGCATCGTGATATCAAGATCCCTCATCGCCGGCATGCTGTCGCTGGCCATCGTGGCAGGCTGCACGGAACGCGAGGTCGTGTTGCCTGGCGAGCGTCTGGACCTCAGGGCCGATACTGCGGTTGCAGCCGCTGAGCAGACCAATCGCGCCGTGCCGCTGACGCTTCCGGCGCCGCGCGTCAACGCGGTATGGACCCACCGCAACGGATCGCCCCGGCACCGGATCGTGCATCCGGCGCTGGGCGCGCAACTGACGCAGGTTTTTTCGACCGGGATCGGGGCCGGGGACAGCCGAAGAGCCCGGATCACCGCAGATCCGGTTGTTTCGGGTGGGCGGGTCTTCACGCTCGATGCCAGCTCGCAGGTGAGCGCGGTTTCCGCCGCGGGCGGCTTGCTCTGGAGCCGCGATCTGACGCCGCCTCTCGACCGAACGCGCGATGCGTCGGGCGGCGGTCTTGCCGTGCAGGGCAATCGGCTTTTCGTGACCACGGGCTTCGGAGAGCTCACGGCTCTTGATGTGGCCACTGGGCAGGTCCAGTGGGTTCAGGAACTCAATGCTCCCGGAGGCTCGGCGCCGACGGTCGTGGACGATCTCGTTTATGTCGCTGCGCGTGACAGCCGCGCCTGGGCGGTCGAAGTCGAGACCGGGCGTGTGCGCTACACGATGAGCGGGGCGCCATCCCTAGCCAATTTCGCGGGCGGCGCGGGTGTCGCTGTCGAGGAGGATCTGGCAATCTTTCCATTCCCCTCGCGCGAAGTCATGGCCACGTTCCGCAAGGGCGGGCTGCGCCGGTGGACCACCAGCGTTCCCGGAGAGCGGCTTGGTTTTGCCGCCGCGCGGGCGGTCACGGATATCTCGGGCGATCCGGTGATCGATGGCGATCGTGTCTATGTCGGAAATCATGGCGGCCGGCTCGTTGCGCTTGATCTGGGATCGGGTGACCGGATCTGGACGGCCACCGAAGGCGCGTTGAGCCCGGTCTGGCCGACGGGCGGATCGGTCTTTCTGATCAACGATCTGGGAGAGCTTCTTCGTCTGGACGACCGCGATGGAAGCCGCATCTGGGCCGTCGATCTTCCCACCAGCATCGACCGGCGGTTTCGCGGGCGCAACAAACGGATCATCGCCCATTACGGTCCGGTTCTGGCGGGCGGGCGCCTGATCGTGGCGTCGTCGGACGGGCTGTTGCGCAGTTTCAATCCGGTGACGGGGGCGCTGATCGGGACCGTACCGCTTCCCGGCGGGGCGGCCACCCATCCGGTCGTGGCGGGGCAAACGCTTTATGTGGTGAACAAGAACGGGCAGCTTCTGGCTTTTCGTTGAGCCGCGCATGGTGTAGGCGCCCTCTTTGATCTTCCGAAAGGCGACCAGGATGTCGTTCACGCTTGCCATTGTGGGTCGGCCCAATGTGGGCAAATCTACCCTCTTCAACCGTCTTGTGGGCAAGCGGCTTGCTTTGGTCGACGACCAGCCGGGCGTGACACGCGATCTGCGCGAAGGGGCGGCGCGTCTGGGCGATCTGCGCTTTACGGTGATCGACACTGCGGGCCTTGAAGAGGCGACGGATGAAAGCCTTCAGGGCCGCATGCGCAAGCTGACCGAGCGCGCGGTCGAGATGGCCGATGTCTGCCTTTTCATGATCGATGCGCGCGCCGGAGTTCTGCCTGCGGACCGGACCTTTGCCGAGATCCTGCGGCGCAAGTCGGCCAAGGTGATCCTGGGAGCGAACAAGGCCGAAGGGCGCGCCGCCGAAGCGGGGCTGCTCGAGGCGTTTGAACTGGGTCTGGGGGAGCCAATTGCCCTGTCTGCCGAGCATGGCGAGGGGATGGCCGAGCTTTTGGCGGTCCTGGCGCCGCTGGTTGACGAGATGGCCGCAGATCAGGTCGAGCCGGATGTCGACGTCACCGTTGAAGAAGGCGAGATCGAGGATGCGACGCCGACGGCCTTCAAGCCGCTTCAGATCGCCGTGGTCGGGCGACCCAATGCGGGAAAGTCGACGCTTATCAACAAGGTCCTGGGCGAGGATCGTCTACTGACCGGACCGGAGGCGGGGATCACGCGGGATGCGATTTCGGTCGCGCTCGACTGGGACGGCACGCCGGTGCGCATTTTTGACACGGCGGGGATGCGCAAGAAGGCGAAGGTGCAGGACAAGCTTGAGAAGCTTAGCGTCTCTGACGGGCTGCGCGCAGTGAAGTTTGCCGAGGTTGTTGTCGTACTCCTCGACGTGGAAATACCCTTTGAGCAACAGGACTTGCGGATCGCCGACTTGGCCGAGCGCGAGGGGCGCGCGGTTGTCGTCGCCGTCAACAAATGGGATCTCGAGGACGAGCGGCAGGCCAAGCTCAAGGAGCTCAAGGAAGAGTTCGAGCGACTTTTGCCGCAGCTTCGCGGCGCGCCCTTGGTCACCGTGTCAGCCAAAACGGGGCGCGGGCTCGACCGGCTGCGCGAGGCGATCGTGAAGGCTCATGAGGTCTGGAACCGGCGGGTGACAACCTCAGAGCTGAACCGGTGGCTGACCGGGATGATCGAAATGCATCCGCCACCTGCGCCAGCGGGGCGGCGGATCAAGCTACGCTATGCCACCCAGGTCAAGACGCGCCCGCCGGGCTTTGTCGTCATGTGCTCGGCCCCTGACAAGCTGCCCGAGAGCTATTCTCGATATCTAATCAATGGGTTGCGCGAGGATTTTGATATGCCGGGCACACCGATCCGGCTGACGATGAGATCACAGGCCGACAAAAACCCTTACAAGGGAAAGACGAAATCGACGCCGTCCCGGCTTAGGAAACATCTGGGGAAACCGCCCCTGAAGTGAGCCCCCCGCGAACTGCGAGCGCTGCGAGGATGGCGACGCCTGTCGCGGCGGCTGCGGAGATCCCGAGATTGCTCGCCCCGTTGGCCACGATGATACCGATGAGCGCCCATGCGATCGCGGCTGGATATGTCACGGTCCCGGGCCGCTGAAGCAAGATCGACACCCCCACGATGAGAGCGCCAACGATCCCGATATAGGCCCAGCCGATCTGATCCGTCACGATCCCGTATCCCGCGCCGAAAGAGGCGAGCGAGACGAAGCTGGCTGCGGTCAGCCAGCCTGCGTAAAGGCCAATCGGCGCGGCAAGCCACCAGCGATCCCGGCGCGGCGACGCCAGCACGGCCCAAAGCGCCGTGACGAGCATGATCCAGATCAGGATCGTTGCCGCCTCGGCGCTGATGAGCGCGATGGCCAGCCAGGGCGTTCCGGCGGCAAGGCTCAGGATCAGGGGCAGGCGCGCCCGGTCCCAGTCGTCGTCGCTCGCGCGTTTCCACAGCCCGAACACGGCGGACACCACAAGCCATCCATAGATGAGCCCCCAGATCGAGAAGGCCCAACCGACCGGCTGGATCGGAGGATCGACCTGCGGGATCGGGAACTGATCCGCCGAAAAACCCGAAAACGGATCCGAGAAAAAGGGCGAAAGTGCGAATGTGAGTGTCAAGAGGGCCGTTGCCCAGGCTTTCCATTTGCTCATGCGCAGGGATATGTATCAGTGAAAGAGTAAAGAAACCCTGACTTTACCGGACGTATTGCAATCGGCAGAGTATCGCCATGAAACGCATCGCGATTTTTTTCGACGGGACGGGCAATCGGCACGACGTCACCTATCAGACGAATGTCGTTCTGATGTCGCGTGCGGTGGCCCATCGATGCGCGGATGGGCGGCCTCAGATCGTGCAGTATTATCCCGGTGTGGGGAGCGGGCGCGGCTCGAACTGGGTGAGCCGCAATCTTGATACGCTTCTGGGCAGCATGCTGGCGCTGGGGATCGTGGATATCTTGGCCGAGGCGTTCCGGCATCTGGCGTTCAGCTACGAGCCGGGCGACGAAATCCATGTCTACGGCTTTTCCCGCGGGGCGTTCATGGCGCGGCTTTTCGTCGGGCTGATCCGGTGTTCGGGGATCCCGCCGCGGCGCAATGTCGGGATGATCTCGACGGCCGTGGCGCGGTTCGTCTCGCGTCATCCGGCGACCGCGCCCGATCATCCGGACAGCTGGGCCTTTCGGGCGGCGTTCGCACCTTATACGGCGACCAGCGTCGAGGAGCAGGCCGACCGGCTTGCGCAGGGGGGCGAGAGCATCCTGCTGGAAATTTCCTATGTGGGGCTGTGGGATACGGTGCGGTCCATCGTGTTGCCGCAGCGGATGCCAGGCTCGAAGGATCATCCGGACCGGCCATTTTTGTTCCATGATCTGTGCCTGTCGCGCATGGTGCGCTCGGCCCGGCATGCGATGGCCCTGGACGAGCGGCGGCGGCTTTATTCGCCGGTTCCGTGGAGTAATCTGGAGGATCTGAATACGCGGATGGGCGATCCATTGCGGCCCTACCAGCAACAATGGTTTCCGGGCGATCACGGATCGGTCGGGGGCGGTGGAGAAGAGATCGGGCTGTCCAGCATCGCGCTTGATTGGGTGGCCGCCGGGGCCGAGAGAGCCGGTCTGGAATTCGGGCGGCGGGAGCTTCATCAGATGGATGAGACGCGCAACCTGACGGCGGATCTGCATAACAAGGGCGGGCCCAAAGGGGTTCTGGGCATGATGCTGAAGGCGATGCGGTCGGACCGTCCGGGGCCGGTGCAGCTGCAAGATCTGTCGCTGGCCGCGCTTGAGCGGTATCGGCGCGATCCACGCTATCGTCCGTCCAGCCTTCGGCTACTTCGCAATGAGTTGGAGGGGCTTGTCGCCAGCGAGATCGATGCGGTGCGGGCGGGTTTTCTGCGGGTCGATCCGGTGGAGGACGAGGCCCGCGAGGAGAAGCGCGCCTAGCTGAGCGCGCCGCTCGCGTCGATCCGGGTCTTCCCGCCGAGATAGGGGTGGAGCGCCTGCGGCAGATGCACCGATCCGTCCGCTTGCTGCCCGTTCTCGAGCACCGCGATCAGGGTGCGGCCCACGGCAAGGCCAGAGCCGTTAAGCGTATGGACGAATTGAGGTTTTCCGCCTTCTGACGGCTTGAAGCGCGCGTTCATCCGGCGGGCCTGAAAAGCGCCGCAGGTCGAAACAGAGCTGATCTCGCGGTAGGTGTTCTGACCCGGTAGCCAGACCTCGATGTCATAGGTACGGGTGGCGCCGAAACCCATGTCTCCGGCGCAAAGGAGCATGGTGCGGTACGCGAGGCCGAGGCGGTCGAGGATGCCTTCGGCGCATTTGAGCATGCGCTGCTGTTCATCGTCCGAGGCGTCCGGGTGGGTGGCCGAGACCATCTCGCATTTCTCGAACTGGTGCTGGCGGAGCATGCCGGACGTGTCGCGACCGGCGCTTCCGGCCTCGCTTCGAAAGCATTGCGTGAGGGCGACATAGCGGCGGGGCAGATAGCTTTCCTCGATCGTCAGGCCGCTCACGATATTGGTCAGCGTCACTTCGGCGGTCGGGATAAGCCATTGACCGTCCGTGGTTTTATAGCTGTCCTCGCCGAACTTCGGAAGCTGCCCGGTGCCCAACATCATGGCCTCGTTGACCAGTACGGGGGTCTGGGTTTCGGTCAGGCCGTTCTCGGTTGTTTGGATGTCCAGCATGAATTGGCCCAAGGCGCGGTGGAGGCGGGCTATGGCGCCCGAGAGCACCACGAAGCGGCTGCCTGAGAGTTTAGCGGCGGTTTCGAAATCCATGCCGTCCTGAACGGCGGCGAGCTGGTAGTGCTCGAGCGGTTTGAAGTCGAAATCGGGGGGCGTGCCGCGACGGTGAAGCTCGACATTGTCGGCCTCGTCGGCGCCTTGGGGGACGTCGTCCGCAGGCAGGTTGGGCAGCCCCATCAGAAGGTCGGTAAGGGCCTGATCCTTGGCCTTTGCCTCGTCATTGAGGCGCGCGATCTCGGCCTTCTTTTCGGCGACCAAGCTGCGGAGTTCGTTAAACTTTTCCTCGTCCCCCGAGGCCTTTGCGGCGCCCACATCTTTGCTGGCGCGGTTCTGCTCGGCCTGGGCGGTTTCGGCGGCGAGGATGCGCTCGCGGCGGGCCTCGTCGAGGGCGAGAATCTCGGAGCTGAGGGGGGCGAGGCCACGCTTGGCAAGGGCGGCGTCGAACGCCTCGGGGGTGTCTCGGATGGCGCGGATATCGTGCATGGTCTTGGCCTCGGGCAACGTTCGGAGGGGGTATGCCGGATGTCCGGGGGCAGGGAAAGCCATTTGAGCCGCGAATCATGGGTTAACGGCGGGGGCCGGCGGGATTTGGGCCTGCGACATCCGGGCGGCATCGCGTCGGCATATGGGAGGAGGCAAATCCGGCGCGGGCTGCCTTAACGCGGCGCGCGTTGCGCGACCGGGCGATATGCGGCCGGGCGGCCGCCGACGCCGCGGCGATCCATAAGCGGCGCCTTATGGATCGTGAAGGCCGCCCGGACCGGCAGCCTCCGAAAGGTGAGGAAGAAAGGTCACGGCCCGGGCGCTTTGCCGGACTTTCTGGCCGCTGCCCGTTGCGAAGGCCGGGCGGGGGCACCACATGGCCCGTCAGACCGCCGGACCGATGGTAAAATCTGCCCCGGAGGTCGTTGCCATTCGCGGGGGCCGGTTCTAGGTTGCCGCGACTTTACGGGAGGAGCCCTCCCGCACGAGAGAAAGAAGGACTTCTCCATGCAAGGTGGCGCTTTCGCCCAGTTCGTCCCGCTGATCCTGATCTTCGCGATCATGTATTTTCTTATCATCCGTCCTCAGCAGAAGAAGCTGAAGGACCATCAGGCCATGGTCGAGGCGCTGCGGCGGGGCGATCAGGTCGTCACCCAAGGCGGGCTGATCGGCAAGGTTCAGAAGGTCAAGGATGACAGCGAGATCGAGGTCGAGATCGCAAGCGGCGTGACGGTGCGGGTGGTGAAGGCGACAATCTCGCAGGTTCTGAGCAAGACCGAGCCGGCCAAGAAGGGCTGACGCCATGCTTCAGATCGAGCTTTGGAAACGCGTCCTGATCTGGATGACGGTCGCGGCCGGGCTGCTTTTGGCGATGCCGAACGCGTTCTATCCCCGGGTTGAAACCCATAACGACGCGATGGCCGAGATCGCGCTGGGTCTGGACCCGGCGACCGTCGAGGGCGAGGAGCTGTGGCCGACCTGGCTGCCATCGGGGCTGGTCAATCTGGGGCTGGATCTGCGGGGCGGAGCGCATCTGCTGGCCGAAGTGCAGCTTGAACAGGTCTATGCTGGCCGGATCGAGGGGCTATGGCCTGAGGTGCGGGATGTTCTTCGCGAGCAGCTCGATACCTTTGAGACGATCCGCCTGGTTCGAGATGGGCCGCCAGATGAGTTGCGGGTCCGGATCGGCGAGCCTTCGGGTATGCCGCAGGCGCTGGAGCTGGTGCGTGGTCTGGCGCGGCCCGTGGCCTCGACCATCGGGACCGGCGGGACGGATCTAGATGTGCGGGCCGAGGGCGCCGATGTCATCGTGGTGACGCTGAGCGAGGAAGAGCGGACGGCGACGGACAACCGGACCATGGCGCAATCGCTCGAGATAGTGCGCCGCCGGATCGACGAGGCGGGCACGCGCGAGCCGACGATCCAACGGCAGGGTGCGGACCGGATCCTGATCCAGGTGCCCGGTGTCGGCTCGGCGCAGGAGGTCAAGGATCTGATCGGGACGACCGCGCAGCTGACCTTTCAGCCGGTGCGGATCCCGACAAGCAATCCCAACGAACGCATCGATGCCTCCGAAGAAATCCTGCCCGCCGTCGAGGGCGAAGGGGCGTTCTATATCCTCGAGCGGACGCCGGTCGTGACCGGCGAGCAGCTTGTGGATGCGCAGCCTGCTTTTGATCAGAACGGGCTTCCGGCGGTGAATTTCCGGTTCAATCCGGCGGGCGGGCGTGATTTTGGCGATTATACCGCCCAGAATATCGGCGCGCTTTTTGCCATCGTGCTGGATAACGAGGTCATCTCAGCCCCGCGGATCCAGAGCCATATCCCCGGCGGATCTGGCATCATCACGGGCGATTTCACGGTCGAGGAATCGACGCAGCTTGCCATCCTGCTGCGCGCGGGCGCTCTGCCCGCCGAGCTGGAATTTCTGGAAGAGCGGACCATCGGGCCGGAGCTGGGCGCGGACAGTATCGAGGCGGGGCGGATCGCCTGTATCGTGGCCTTTGCGGGCGTCTTGGTCTTCATGGCGCTGAGCTACGGGCTTTTCGGGCTTTTCGCCAATGTGGCGCTGATCATCAATGTGGGGCTGATCTTTGGCCTTCTCAGCCTGATCGGGGCGACGCTGACCTTGCCGGGGATCGCGGGGATCGTCCTGACCATCGGGATGGCGGTCGACGCCAATGTGCTGGTCTTCGAGCGGATCCGCGAAGAGCTGAAGACGGCGAAAGGGCCGTCGCGGGCCATCTCGCTGGGCTATGAGAAGGCGCTGTCGGCCATCGTGGACGCCAACATCACGACTTTCATCACGGCGGTGATCCTGTTCGCCATGGGGTCGGGGCCGGTGCGGGGCTTTGCGATCACGCTGGGTCTGGGGATCCTGACCTCGGTCTTTACGGCGATTTTCGTCACGCGCCTTCTGGTCGTGATCTGGTTCGAGCGGCGGCGGCCCAAGACGGTGGAGATCTAAGATGCGGTTGAGGCTCGTTCCCAAGGACACGTCCTGGGATTTCTTCTCGCGGTCGAAACTGTGGCTTGGCATTTCGGCCTTCATGATGGTCGTGGCGTTCATCAGTTTCCTCATTCAGGGGCTGAATTTCGGCATCGATTTCCGGGGCGGCACGACGATCCGGACGGACAGCACGCAGCCCGTCGATGTCGGCGCCTATCGCGAGGCGCTGGCGCCGCTGGAGCTGGGGGATTTTTCGATCACGGAGGTGTTCGATCCGACCTTCGGGCCGGACGAGAACGTGACGCTGATCTCGGTGCAGGCGCAGGAGGGCGACGAGGCCGTCGCGCCGGAGACCATCCTTGCCGTTCAGGAGGCCTTGCGCGCCATTGCGCCGGACATCACCTTTCCGGCGGTCGAATCCGTCGGGCCGACAGTGTCGGGAGAACTGGTGCGGACGGCGGCGCTTGCCGTGCTGCTCGCGATCGGGGCGGTGCTGGTCTATATCTGGCTACGGTTCGAGTGGCAGTTTGCCTTGGGCGCGGTGGCGGCTTTGGTGCATGACGTGATCCTGACGATCGGGGTCTTTTCGGAGCTGCAGATCCGGTTTGACCTCGCGATCATCGCGGCGCTTTTGACCATCGTGGGCTATTCGCTGAACGATACGGTCGTGGTGTTTGACCGGGTGCGGGAGAACCTGCGGCGTTACAAGAAAAGGCCGCTGAAGGACGTGCTGAACCAGTCGATCAACGAGACGCTGAGCCGGACGGTCATGACCTCGGTCACGACGCTGCTGGCGCTGATCTCGCTTTATGTGCTGGGCGGGGACGTGATCCGCGGGTTCGTCTTTGCGATGATCTGGGGCGTGATCGTGGGGACCTATTCGTCGATCTTCGTGGCCTCGGCGATGCTGCTGTGGATGGGCGTGAAGCGCGACTGGTCCAAGCCCGACGATGGCGGGCCTGCGGGGACGCAGTTTAAGACGACTGCTCCGATAGGTGAGACATCCGATGCCTGACGGGCTCTCGGTGGCGCTTGCGCTGCCGGGGTTGCCGTTCGTGCTGATGGCCGTGGTGGCGGCGGGCGTGGTTTATGGCTTTGCGGGGTTCGGATCGGCGTTGATCTTTACGCCGGTGGCGGTGGCCTTCATCGCGCCGGAGACCGCGATCGCGGCGTTCAGCCTGTCGGCGCTGGTCTCGCTCTTTACCGTCGTGCCGGGGGCTTGGGGCGAGGCGGACCGGCGTGCGGCGGGGACGATGATCGCGGCGGCGATCCTGGCCGCGCCGCTTGGGGTCTACGGGTTGTCGGTGCTGGACCGGGAGGTGATCCGGACGGTTGTGGCGCTGGTGGTGGCGATCACGCTGACCGCTTTGGTTGCGGGCTGGCGCTTTGCGGCGCCGCCGACGCTGGCGAGCCGGGCGGGGATCGGCGCGGGATCGGGCGTTCTGGGCGGGATGACGGGGCTGAACGGGCCGATCGTGATCCTGTTTCAACTGGCGGGATCCGATGGGGCGCGGCGGTCGCGAGCGAACCTGATCCTGTTTCTGACGGCGACGTCGATCTCGTTCCTGCCGCTTTTGTGGATGCAGGGCCTGTTGACCGTCGAGGCACTGTGGCTGGGGCTGATCCTCATGCCGCTTTATGCGGTGGGCACGCGGGCGGGGAAGGCTCTGTTCACGCCGGGGCGGGAGCCTATTTACCGGGTGGTCGCCTATGTCATTATCGGGCTGGCGGCGCTGATGGCTTTGCCGATCTGGGAGTAAGGGCGGATGGAACTGAACGATGTAAGTTATCCCGGCGGTGTGCCGATCGACGGCTATGGGCCGGGCTTTTTCAGGATCGGAGGCAAGGTGCACGAGGGGGCGGTTCTGCTGACGCCCGAGACGACGGGCCGTTGGGGCGGTCTGGAGGATACGGCGCCGCTGGTTGCCTTGGCGGGAGACATCGATGTGCTGTTTCTGGGCACCGGCGCGGAGATGACGCCGGTTCCGGCAGGTTTGCGCGCGGCGCTGGAGGAGGCCGGGATCGGGATCGAGCCGATGGCCTCGCCTGCGGCCTGCCGGACCTATAACGTGCTTTTGTCGGAAGGGCGGCGCATCGCGGCGGCTTTGGTGCCGGTCTGAGCCTTGTCGTCTCAGCTTTGAGCGTCGGGCGCGGGGGCCGGCCCTTGCTGGAGGGCGTGGAGTTCTCTGTGGCTTCGGGGACAGCGCTTGTCCTGCGCGGGGCCAACGGGATCGGGAAGACGACATTGCTGCGGACGCTCGCCGGATTGCAGGAGCCCCTGGCCGGGCGGATCGAGGTGCCGCGCGAGGATCTGATCTATGCCAGCCATGCGGACGGCGTGAAAGCGGCGCTGAGCGTGGAGGAGAACCTGGCCTTTTGGGCCGAGGTCTATGGGCGACCCCTGGACGGGGCCGTCTTTGGGACATTCGATCTGGAGGATCTGCGCGGGCGGCTGGCGGGAACGCTGTCGGCGGGACAGAAGCGGCGGCTGGGGCTGGCGCGTCTGGGTGTCGCGGATCGCCGGATCTGGCTGCTTGACGAGCCGACCGTGTCGCTGGACCGGGCCTCGGTCGCGGCCTTCGAGGGTGTTCTGCGCGCGCACTTGGCGGCCGGCGGATCGGTGATCATCGCGACGCATATCGATCTGCTCGGCGAGGCGGAGGTGCTGGAGCTTGAGCCGTTCCGGGCGGCCGTGATGCCTGAGACAGCGGATGAGGCGTTTTTGTGAAAGCCTTGTTTCTGAGGGACTTGCGGCTCGCTATTCGCGCGGGCGGCGGCTTTGGGCTGGGGCTGGCGTTTTTCCTGATCGTTGTCGTTCTGGTGCCTTTCGGCGTCGGCCCCGAGACGGAGGTGTTGCGCCGCATCGCGCCCGGGATCCTCTGGGTCGCGGCGCTTTTAGCGGCGCTGCTGACGCTCGACCGGATCTTTGCGCTGGATTGGGAGGATGGATCGCTGGCGCTTCTGGCGACCTCGCCCTTGCCGCTGGAGGCGGTGGCTCTGGTCAAGGCGGCGGCCCATTGGGTGACGACGGGCGTGCCGCTGGCGGTGGCCGCGCCGGTCCTGGGGATCCTCTTGAGCCTCGATGGGTCCGTGGCGCCGGTTCTGCTGATCTCGCTGTTGATCGGAACGCTGGGCCTGTCGGTGATCGGGACCTTTGGCGCGGCCTTGACCGTGGGGCTGCGGCGCGGCGGGCTGTTGCTGTCGCTTCTGGTGCTGCCACTTTACGTGCCGACGCTGATTTTCGGAGCGGAGGCCGTGCGGCGGGCGGGGGATGGGCAACCCTTCGGCACGCCGCTTTTGCTGCTGGGCGGGATCACGCTGGGGGCCTGCGCGCTTTTGCCCTTTGCCAGTGCCGCGGTTTTGAGGATCAACCTGAAGGCATCCGCTTGAGGGCGGTCTGGCGGGAGGTTAGATAGCACGCATGTCCTTCTGGGAATTCGCAAATCCAAGGCGCTTCATCGCGCTGAGCGACCGGCTGGTGCCGTGGGTGTCTGGCCTTGCGGCACTGCTTTTGGCCGTCGGGTTGATCTGGGGGTTCTTCTTCACGCCGGACGATTTCCGGCAGGGCTCGACCGTGAAGATCATCTATCTGCATGTGCCCTCGGCGATGATGGCGATCAATATCTGGGTGATGATGCTGGTCGCCTCGCTGATCTGGCTGATCCGGCGTCACCACGTGAGCGCGCTGGCCGCGCGGGCGGCGGCGGGGGTGGGCGTCGTCATGACGGTGATGGCGCTGTTCACCGGGGCCGTCTGGGGCCAGCCGATGTGGGGGACCTGGTGGGCCTGGGATCCGCGGCTGACGTCATTCCTGATCCTGTTTCTCTTTTATCTGGGTTATCTCGCGCTTTGGGCTGCGATCGAGGATCCGGATGCGGCGGCCGATCTGACGAGCGTGCTGTGCCTTGTGGGATCGGTCTTTGCGGTTCTGTCGCGCTATGCGGTGAATTTCTGGAACCAGGGGCTGCATCAGGGCGCGACGCTGTCGCTGGATGCGGAGGAGAATATCTCGGATGTGTTCTGGCAGCCGCTGGTGATCTGCATCGCGGGGTTCGTGATGCTGTTTCTGGCGCTGGTGCTGGTGCGGACGGCGACCGAGATTCGCTTGCGCCGGATCGCGGCTTTGGAACGGCGAGCGGCCCATGCCTGATCTGGGGAAATACGCGACCGAGGTTCTGCTGGCCTATGGGGTGTCGCTGGCCCTGCTGGCGCTGGTCATCGGGGTGAGCTGGTGGCGTGCCCGGCGCGTGCGGCGCGCCCTGGCGGACGTGGAGGCGCGCGGTGAATAAGGCGGTCGTCTTTATCCCGGCGGGGGTGTTCGGCGCCCTGGCGGGGCTCTTTCTGGTGGGGCTGATGCGGGACGATCCCGATGCGCTGCCCTCGGCCCTGGTCGGGCAGGACGTGCCCGAGATCACCTCGGAGGCGCTGGCGGGCTATGCCACGTTCGACAGCTCGGTCCTGCGCGAGGATGGCGTGAAGGTCGTGAATTTCTGGGCAAGCTGGTGCCCGCCCTGCCGGGCCGAGCATCCCGCGCTGATGGAGCTGGCCGCCGAGGGCGTGCCGATCTATGGGGTCAACAAAAGCGATCAGGGCGGGGATGCCGTCGGGTTCCTCGAAGAGCTGGGCAATCCCTATGCCGCCATCACGGTGGATCTGCGCGGGCGCCAATCGCTCGACTGGGGGGTGGTGGCGCTGCCCGAGACGTTTATCGTGGACGGCGAGGGGGTCGTGCGGTTCCGCTTTGCCGGGCCGATCCACGGGGTGATGGAGAGCACCATTCTCCCGGAGCTGGAGGCGGCGGGGCGGTAATATGCGTATGCTGCGTCAGGATCTCGGATGACGGAGCTGCCTGATCCTGAAGGGCTGACCTTTGCGGGAACGCTCGACTCTGTCGTGATCGAGGGCGATCTCATCGTGGCTTTGGTGTACCCGTTCCGATCTCCGAAAGAACTGGGAGAGCGCCTGGTTCTCGAGATCAGGTTTCATTCGCCGCGTTTTCCGGCATCCGAACTGGAGGGACTTGTCGGCGAGGAGATCGATCTGGCCCTGACCGGGACAACCGCAGAGGTTCTGAGCGGCTTTCACGACCAATACCGGTTCGAGGCCGGGTCGATCAGCGTTGTATGGCGCGCTTGGACGATTGCGGATTATCATCAGCTTCTGGAGACGATGTCCCAGCAGGCGAGCGAGAAGGATGACGATCTCAGCAAGCTTCGCGGAAGGCTGGACCGGGTCGCCTCGCGTCTTGACGATCTGCTTCATCGAGCTGAGCTGAAGGAGGCGGGGTCGCCAAAGCAGGTCGCCAAGCAGCGACCGGTGATCATGGCGCTTCGGCAGATGAAGGACCTTCTTTGAGCGCTAGTTCAGTGTCTTGAGCGAGCGCAGGAAGAGGCCGATGCCTCCGACCAGCAGGACGAGGATGACCAGCAGATCGAAGGCGCTCATACGGGCGAACTGGAAGTTGATGCTGGCGATGACGCCGAAGATCAGCGCGGTGAGCGATCCGGCGGCGAGGAGCCAGCCGATGAGATTGCGCGAATTGTAGAAGATGATCCCGACGCCGAACATGAACGGGACAAGGACGAGGCCGCTGGTGATCGGGATACCCCAGGCGGAGAAGATCACCGAGCCGAAGCCGAAATTGGGCTGGATGACGATACTGCGGAGCAGCAGGTAGCCGCCCGCGCAGATCATGATGAAGCCGATGAAAAAGCTGCCGATCCCGCCATCGGTGCCGCCTGCGCCGCGTCGTGCCATTGCTCTGCCGTCCCTCGTTTGCTGCGGCTTACCCCAGGGCGCGCGCAAGATCCAGCAGAGCCGCGCCGCCCCGGACCTGATCCGGGGCCTCTTGCCCTGAAAAGAGGGATGAGCGGTCCTTTAATCGGTGTCTTTAGCCGGTCGCCCTTCCCAGTCATCGATCTTGGCCCGGATCGACGGATCATTCGGCCGGGCGCGTTTTGCCAGCCTCATCAGAAATAGGGCGTCTTCCAGCACCAATTCGGAGCCTTGCTCGATCCTGCTGGCAAGATCGTGCAAGAGCCCCGCATCCTCGTTCGTCACGGATTTCTCCAGACGTCGTTTGAGGCTGCGGCCCAGCGCCTCGATCTGCTGGTCGGAGAGGCGTGACGCCGAGGCGGGCGGATCCGGGCGGACGACATCCGAGGCCGGTTCGATCAGGATCGCCTCGGCGCTTGGGATCTGGCTATTGATCTCTTCGATCGCCGGCGTGACGCTGGCCCGAACATGCTCGTATGTCTCTTGGCTGCATCGCAGGGGGGCCGGGCGCAGGTCGGGCAATCTGTCGACGAGGACATCGGAGATGTAGGACGCGCTCTTTTTTCCTTCGGCATAGTTGAAAATCCTTTGAACGTCGTGCTCGGCTGGGGTCAGCGAGCGATTGACCCGCTGCTCTTTGGGGCGGGTGAGCGTGACGTTCAGCGGATCGACATCCAGAATGTCCTGAAAGAACACCTCTCCCAGCCTATCCTTGTGTCTGGAATAGTTTCTGACGACGATCTCGAACCCATGCGTTTCGGCGGCGGCCAGCCATTTGATCACGATGGGATAGGATCCCGATGATTTCTTGTAGAGAAAGTCATCGAGATTGCTGTGAACGCCGCCGCGTTTGACGCTTTGACCCCATCTTGAGAAAGCATGCGAGAAGACGTCGCGGGTGTAGAGGAGGATCTTGAGGTTGGGTCCGTGCTTTTCAGCGAAGCTGTCGAACGCGTCCCATTTCAGCAGATCCGTGAAGAGCAGCTCGCCGCTGAAGAGGACCGATTTTCGCCTCTCCAGCCTATAGTCCGGATCGAAGAGGAGCGAGCCATTGCCGGACGTGGTGCTTCCCCGGGCCGCCATCGCGTCGGAGGCGTGGTCGGGATAGAGGATGCCTGCTTTCCTCAGCTTATCCTTGTTGAGGACAAGTAGGCTTTGAAGATAGCTTGATCCGGTTTTGCCATGGCCGACATGGAGAATGATCTTTCTGTTCGGTTTTTTGAATATCATCGTCGACCCGCTGGCTTTTCCGGCTGCTGCAACAGCGTCGTGAGCCGGTCAGGCTCTCGCTTGCGATGTCTTTATCGCACGCGCCTCAGGGGATCACGTTGAAATCGGGGCCGAAGGGGTAGGCGGTGATGTTCTCGTTGCCGTCTTCGGTGAGGATCAGGATGTCGTGCTCGCGGTAGCCTCCGGCGCCCGGCTGGCCCTGGGGGATGGTCAGCATGGGCTCCATCGAGAGGACCATACCCGGCTCGAGCACGGTATCGATATCCTCGCGCAGCTCGAGGCCCGCCTCGCGACCGTAATAGTGCGAGAGCACCCCGAAGGAATGGCCGTAGCCGAAGGTGCGGTATTGCAGCAAGTCGCGATCGGCGAAGAAGGCGTTGATCCGGTCCGTCACCTCGGCGCAGCTGATGCCGGGTTTTAGGAGGCTGATGCCAAGCTCGTGGGCGGCGATGTTGGCCTCCCAGATCTTCAGGCTTGCGGGATCCACCGTTTCGACGAAGAGGGTGCGTTCGAGCGCGGTGTAATAGCCGTTGATCATCGGAAAGCAGTTGAGGCTGAGGATGTCGCCCGCCTCGAGCGGGCGGCTGGTGACGGGGTTGTGGGCGCCGTCGGTGTTGATCCCCGATTGGAACCAGACCCAGGTGTCGCGGTATTCGGCCTCCGGGAAGCGGCGGGCGATCTCGAGCTCCATCGCGTCGCGTCCGGCCATGGCGATATCGATCTCGCGGGCGCCGGGTTTGATCGCGTCCTTGATCGCATAGCCGCCGATATCGGCGACCTGCGCCCCGGCGCGGATCAGGTCCAGTTCGGCGGGGGATTTGTGCATCCGCTGGCGCATGCAGGCGGAGGCGACATCGACGATGGCGCTGGGCGTGAGGAACTCCTCAAGCAGGGTCGTTTGGGCGATCGTCAGATGATCCGCCTCGATCCCGATGGACATGCAGGTGCCGGTGACGGAGCGGATCGCGCGCCAGTAATTGTTCCGCTGCCAGTCCGTATAGGTGATGTTGTCGCCATAGCCGCGGCGCCAGGGCTGGGCGGCATCGATGCCCGCGCTGATGGTGACGGTGTCCGAGGCGGTCACGACAAGCGCATAGGGCCGCCCGAAGGCGCAGTAGAGAAAGCCGCTGTAATAGGCGATGCATTGCATGGAGGTTAAGATGCAGGCGTCGATCACCTCTTCGGCCATATGGGCGCGCAGCTTTTCGAGGCGGGCCTCGTATTCGCTCTCGGCGAAGGAAAGCGTCTTTTCGCCCTGGTGAAAGCGATAGAAGTCGGGGCGGGGTTCTGCACTGGACATCGCGGCACTCTTTTCACTCAAAAGCCGCGATGGTCAGGGGAAACCGGTCTCTCCCCAAACCGCTGAGCGGCATAGACAGATCCCGGCGTTCAGGAATTTCGACAAGAGGATCACATCTTACATGCTTGCGACGCCATCGCTGATCCCGGTCTTTATCTTTTGACAAAAGGACGCGGTTGTTCAAGGGCCGAGATGGCGTTTTTCGCTGCGTTATGATCGGCAGCGGCCCGCATGGAAAAAAGGCGCCCGGGGGCCGGGCGCCTTTTTGAAGATCAGGTCTGGCCTGCCGGTGGTCAGGCGGCCTGCGCGAGGTTGCGCAGGACGTAATGCAGGACGCCGCCGTTTTCGACATAGTCCTTTTCGACCGCCGTATCGATCCGGCATTTGAGCGTGATCGTCTTTTCGGTGCCGTCCGCATAGGTGATCTTGGCCGGAACCTCTTGGGCGGGGGTGACGCCTTCGAGGCCTTCGATATCGACCGTTTCCTCGCCCGTCAGCTCGAGCGATGTGCGGCTGTCGCCGCCGGTGAACTCGAAGGGGATCACGCCCATGCCGACGAGGTTGGAGCGGTGGATGCGCTCGTAGCTTTCGGCGATGACCGCTTTGACGCCCAGAAGCGCCGTGCCCTTGGCCGCCCAGTCGCGGGAGGAGCCTGCGCCGTATTGTTCGCCCGCGATGATGACGAGCGGCGTGCCTTCGTTCTGGAAGGCCATGGCGGCGTCGAAGATCGGCATCTGATCGCCGTTCGGGCCTTTGGTGTAGCCGCCTTCGACCCCCGGCACCCTCTCGTTGCGGATGCGGATATTGGCGAAGGTGCCGCGCATCATGACCTCGTGATTGCCGCGGCGCGAGCCGTAGGAGTTGAACTCGCGCACAGGCACCTGGCGTTCGCGCAGGTAGATGCCGGCGGGCGTCGATTCCTTGAACGATCCGGCGGGCGAGATGTGGTCGGTCGTGACCATGTCGCCGAGCATGGCGAGGATCTTGGCGCCTTTGACGTCGGTGATGTCCCCCGGCTCGGCGCCCATGCCCTGGAAGTAGGGCGGGTTCTGAACGTAGGTCGAGGAGGTCGGCCAGTCATAGGTCAGGCTGTCGGTGGTTTCGACCGATTGCCATTTCTCGTCGCCCTTGAAGACATCGGCATATTTGGACTGGAAGGCCTCGCGGGTGACGGTTTTCTCGACCAGATCGGCGATCTCCTTCTGCGAAGGCCAGATGTCCTTGAGATAGACGTCGTTGCCGTTCTGGTCCTGGCCCAGAGGTTCGGAGGTAATGTCGACATTCATGTCGCCCACCAGCGAATAGGCCACGACGAGCGGCGGGGAGGCGAGGTAGTTGGCACGCACGTCGGGCGAAATCCGGCCTTCGAAGTTGCGGTTGCCGGAGAGGACCGAGACGCCGATCAGGTCGTAATCGTTGATCGCCTTGGAGATCTCGGGCTCCAGCGGGCCGGAATTGCCGATGCAGGTGGTGCAGCCGTAGCCGACAAGGTGGAAGTCGAGCGCGTCGAGATCCTCCTGCAGGCCGGAGGCTTCGAGATATTCGCTGACGACCTGCGAGCCCGGCGCGAGGGAGGTTTTCACCCAGGGCTTGCGGGTCAGGCCCAGCTCGCGCGCCTTGCGGGCGACGAGGCCCGCGCCGATCATCACGTAAGGGTTGGACGTGTTGGTGCAGGAGGTGATCGAGGCGATCACGATAGAGCCGTCATGGAGCTGGTAGGCGCCGTCCTTGGCATCGACATAGCCGCGGCGGTGATGGCCTTCGTCGCCGGGGATGTCCTGCGGTTCGGGCTGGCCGCCTTCGCCTTCCCAGCGCACCTCGGCCTTGTCCGAGGCATCGCTGGAGCGTTCGCCCTGCACATAGGTCGCAAAGGTCGAGGCCGCCTTGGTCAGGTCGATGTGATCCTGCGGGCGCTTGGGACCCGAGATGGCGGGGATGACGGTGCCCATGTCGAGCGAGAGGGTGTCGGTATAGACGGGGTCGTAATCGGCACCGCGCCACATGCCGTTTTCCTTGGCATAGGCTTCAACCAGCGCGATGCGGTCTTCGTCGCGACCCGTCAGGCGCAGGTATTTCAGCGTCTCGTTGTCGATCGGGAAGAAGCCGCAGGTGGCGCCGTATTCGGGGGCCATGTTGCCGATCGTGGCGCGGTCGGCCAGCGGCAGATTGTCGAGCCCGTCGCCGTAGAATTCGACGAATTTGCTGACGACGCCTTTCTCGCGGAGCATCTGGACGACCTTGAGGACGAGGTCGGTCGCGGTAGTCCCTTCGGTCATCTCGCCGGTGAGCTTGAAGCCGACGACCTCGGGGATGAGCATAGAGACGGGCTGGCCAAGCATGGCCGCCTCCGCCTCGATCCCGCCGACGCCCCAGCCGAGGACGGCCAGACCATTGACCATGGTCGTATGGCTGTCGGTGCCGACGAGCGTGTCAGGATAGGCGACCTCTTCGCCGTTCTGGTCTGTGTCGGTCCAGACAGTCTGGGCGAGGTATTCGAGGTTCACCTGGTGACAGATGCCGGTGCCGGGCGGGACGACGCGGAAATTGTTAAACGCCTTCTGGCCCCATTTGAGGAAGGTATAGCGCTCAAGATTGCGCTCATATTCGCGGTCGACATTGTGCTGGAAGGCGCGGGGATTGCCGAATTCGTCGATCATGACGGAATGGTCGATCACAAGGTCCACGGGGTTGAGCGGGTTAATCTTTTCCGCGTCTCCGCCCAGCGCCACGATCCCGTCGCGCATCGCGGCAAGATCAACCACGGCCGGCACACCGGTGAAGTCCTGCATCAGAACGCGCGCCGGGCGGTAGGCGATTTCGCGGCTCGTCTTGCCGCCATTCGCCGCCCAGTCGGCGAAAGCCTTGATGTCGTCGGTCGTGACGGTGTTGCCGTCCTCGAAGCGGAGCAAGTTCTCGAGCACCACTTTGAGCGCGGCGGGCAGTTTGGAGAAGTCGCCCAGGCCTGCCTCTTCAGCAGCGGGGATGGAATAATAGGCGAAGGAGCTGCCCCCGGCGGAGAGGGTCTTGCGGGTATTCGCGCTGTCGTGACCGACGGTGATGGGCATGGGGAACTCCTTGGCTGAGATGTGGCTTGGGGGTGGAGATAACGGGCGGGCCGGAGCCGTTCAAGGCGATAGACAGCTGCGGTATACAATTGCACACCGCGTTTGTCGAGAGCGTCTATTCGGACACAGTGACGCGGTTCTCTCGAAGCGTTGATTGGTTATTTCAACGCGCGCCGCTTAGGCAGGTTTTTGTGCTGGAAGGAAAGGGATCCGGGATGATCAGACAGGCGATGGCCGCGATGATGCTGTGGGGCTGTCTGGCGGGGAATGCTGCCGCCGAGGCGCCGGTTGTCGTGGAGCTTTACACGTCGCAAGGCTGCTCGTCCTGTCCGCCCGCCGATGCGATGCTGCGCGAGATGAAGGACCGCGAGGACGTGATCGCCATCGCGCTGCATGTCGATTACTGGGATTACATCGGCTGGAAGGACAGCTTCGCCCATCCCGGCCATACCGAGCGCCAGCGCGGCTATGCCCGCGCGGCGGGGGAGAGCACGATCTACACGCCGCAATTCGTCGTCGGCGGTGCGGACCATATCGTCGGCACCCAGCCGGGCGATCTGCGGCAGAAGATCGAGGCGCATCTGGCCGCAGACGATGCCGCGCAGCTGACGCTCGAACGCGACGGCGGCGCGGTGCGCATTCGCGCAATGGCGACGGATCTGAAAGGGCCGGTCGATCTTCATATGCTGCGCTATACGCCCTCGCAGCGGGTCGCGATCCGCAAAGGGGAAAACCGGGGCCGGGTGATGGATTATTCCAATATCGTCTCGGACTGGCAGGTGGTCGCGCAATGGGACCCTCGGGAGGCGCTAGAGCTGCAGGTCGAGGCGCCCGGAGAGCTGCCCGTGGTCGTGATCGCGCAGCGCCCGAATGAAGGCGCGATCCTGGGCGCGGCGCGTCTGCGGTAGGGGCGAAGACTTTTCTAGAAAAGTCTTGGTCTCAGATCTTTCGACGAAAGATCTGGGTTGCAAAATCTTCTAGAAGATTTTGGCCCCCGCTCAGAGCTTTCGGTTGGGTTTCCAGCGGCGGTGAAACCAGAACCATTGCCCCGGATGGGCCTTGATCTGCGCCTCGAGCCGCGCGGTTGCCTCTGTCATCATCGTCTCGGGCTCGGTAGGCGCGATCGGGCCTTCGAGCACGATCTCGAAATCGAGCCCGTTTGGCTGGCGGATCGCGAAATAGGTCAGCAAGAGCGCATCGTATTTGAGGGCCATTTCGGCGGCGGACAGGCTGGTCGGGGCGGGTTTGCCCATGAAGTCGATCACCGCACCGTCGCGCGACCAGATGTCGAAGAAGAGCGTCGCCATTCCTCCGCCGCGCAGATGTTTGACGAAGGCGGCCGTTCCGCGCCGCCCCTGTTCGAAGATCGGTCCCGAGACCTCCTCCATCGTCTTGACGTAATGCAGGTTGAAGAACGGGTTGGCCATCGGACGGTAAAGGCCGCCGATCACATAGCCGCGCGCATGCAGGGCGTGGCGGGCGATCTCGTAATTGCCGAAATGACCGGTTGCAAACAGGACCGGCCGACCTTCGGCCTTGGCCTTGGCCAGCGCGGCGAGCCCGTCGCCCGAGATCGGGGCCGCCCTGGCCCGGTCCGCCAGATCGGCGCCGGAGTAATTCTCGATCAGGGTGCGGCCCGCATTGCCGAGCGCGTCGGCGGCGATCTGGCGGCGTTTGGCGCGCGGCATGTCCGGATCGACATAGGCCAGATGCTCCATCGCTCGTTTGCGAAACCCCGCCAGAGGACCGACTATGCGGCGGATCGCGCGGTCGAGAAACCAGAGCCGGGCGGGATAGGGCAGGCGTTTGGCCGTCCAGATCAGGGCCCGGGCGATGCGGTCGGTCACCCGGTTGGCGGCGCCGCCTTCGTCCTGTCTGAACTGTCCCATTTGCCGGCCTTCGTTTTCTGGGCCCTCGTTTCGCGATGCCAGACATAGAGACCGGCCCCCACGATCACAAGCGCGCCCCCGACGGTCGCGAGATCCGGCCAGATCCCGAAGATGAGGACTTGCAGGATCACGGCCCAGAGGAACGAGCCGTAGAAGAAGGGGGCCAGAACGCTGGCCTCGGCGAGGCTTAGCGCGCGGATGAGACAGAGCTGCCCGGCTGCTCCGAAAAGGCCGATCCCGATGAGGAAGGGCCAGTCCGAGGCGATCAGCGGCTCCCAGGCGAAGGGGACGGCGGCGCTGAGGACGACCATGGCGAAGAGAGGCGCATAAAAGAGCGAGGTCCAGACATCCTCGTCGCTGCCGACAAAGCGGGTGGCCAGGGCGTAGCCCGCGTAGCAGAGGGTGCCGGCTATGACGAGAAGGCTCCACCCGGTGAAGGCTTCGGTTCCGGGGCGGATGATGATGAGCGCGCCGGTCAGGCCCACGAGCACGGCAAGAAGGCGGGCGGGGCCGATCTTTTCGCCGAGGATGAAGGCGCCGCCAAGGGTCAGCCAAAGGGGGGCGATCTGGCCGATGGCGATGTTTTCGGCGAGATCCAACTCGAGGTAGCTTGCGAAGTAAAACGCGGAGGCGGCAAAAAGGAAGATCGAGCGCAAAAGCTGAAGCCCGGGATAGCGCGTGCTCAGAACGCTGCGGGCGCGCGGCAGGATGAGGAGCGTGACGAGCAGGGCCTGCACGGCGTAGCGGAACCAGAGGGTCTGCAGCAGGTGGACGCGGTCCGCGAGCAGCTTGGCCATCAGGTCCATGCAGGTGAACATCAGGCCGCCGGCGAGAAAGATCAGGATGCCGCGGGCGGTGGGGCTCACCCCGGTTGCCTTGGCAGGCCGGTGCCGATCATGCTGTCGCGGGTGACGAGTTTCGCCAATGCCACCTTGTCCATTCCCTCGGTTCCGGTGGGGCGTTCGGGCAGCACGATATAGCGCATTTCGGCGGTGCTGTCGTGGACGCGGATTTCGGTGCCTTGGGGCAGGGTGACGCCGAATTCGGCGAGGACCGCGCGCGGCTCGCGGACGGTGCGGGAGCGGTAGGCGCGGCTCTTGTACCAGTCGGGCGGCGGGCCGATCAGGTAGCGCGGATAGCACGAGCAGAGCGTGCAGACGACGATGTTATGCAGGCCCGGTCTGTTCTCGAGCGCGATGAGATGCATCGGGCCGATGTCAAAACCCATCTCGCGGCAGGCGGCGGAGGCATCGGCGAGCAGGCGGGCCTTGAAGTCCGGATCGGTCCAGGCGTGGGCGATGACGCGGGCGCCGTCGGCGGGAGAGCGGGCATCCATCTGGTCGATGGCGGTCGCGATCTCGTGAGGGGTGGTGACGCCCTTTTCGATCAGAAGCTCTCGCACGGCGATCTCCATCGTCTGCCAGTAGGTCAGCGGCTCGTCGTTATCGGGGCGCGGCGGGGTGTGGTGGTCGTGGGACATGTCAGTCGGCGGGCTCGAGCCAATGGGCGTAGATTTCCGCCTCGAGCGTGTCGTCCGGCGCTTCTGCGGCGGTGCCCCAGATGTCGCGCATGGTGAAGCGGACGCGGTAGAGCGCGAGGTTCTTGGCGGGCAGACCGTAGTCGAGCTGTTCGGGGTTCGGAAAGGGGCCGAGCTTGCGTTCGATCGTGCCGGTTTTCCCGCGTAGATAGGCGGGGGTGCGGATATGGCCGGGCGGGTGCCAGTTGCGGACGCGCACGCGGCTTGTCATCCTGTCGCCTCGCCGTAGCTGGCGCCGCGGGCGGAGATTTTCTCCATCCGGAGGGCGAGTTCGGCGGGGGAATAGATCCCGGCCTCGATCAGGTTGCGATTGACCGAGGAAATCCAGCGTTCGTAGTAGCTCATCGTCTCGAAGGCATCGGGGGGCAGATCCTCGATCGCGCGGCGCAGGCCGTCGACGGTGAAGATCCCCTTGCCGGCGCACAGGACGAGAAGCGCATCGACCCGCTTTTCCCAAAGGGCGAAGTCGTGATCGTCCGTCGGGATCGGGCCGGCGATATCGCCGCCCATATCGTGCCAGGGTTTGATCGGAGGACTGGACATGGCGGCAGCCTATGGCGGGGCCTGCCGCCTGTCCATGGCTCCATCGCGGGCGGTTAGCTGTCTTTGGGTTCGCTGTCGTCGATCAGGGTGATGTCGCCTTTCGCCGCAAGGCTTCGGATCGCGTCGACGACTTCCATCATCGCGGCCTCGCCGTCGGGTTCGGAGACCTTGCCCATTTCCTCCATCTGATCGCGCAGCTGATCGGCCATGCGTTGCGGCAGGTTATTCAGCAGGAAGGTGGTGGCGGCGGCATCCGCCTCTGCCCCGGCCTGGGCGCCGATCATGGCGGTGACGAGGGTTTGCGGCGCGACATCGCGCAGGAGCGCCGGAACGTCGCCGGGATCGAGGCGGGTCGGGACATTGGCGAAGGTGAAGATCGCGCGGCGCACGCGGGTTGCGAAATCGGCGTCGGTTTCGGTGAGCGCGCCCAGCACGTCGTCCCGGGTTGCGGCGCGCGAGGAGTTGAGGATCGCGCCGATGCGGTCCACGGGATCAGCCTCGAAGACCTGAACCGGGCGATCCTCGATCTGTTGAAGAAGCGCGGCGCCGATGCGGGCGACGGCAGAGGGCGTGATGGCCGAGGTTTGGGAAACGGCATAGGTGATGCGCCGAGCGCGCGGGCCGGGCAGGCGGCCCAGAAGGGCGGCGGCGGTCTTGACCGGCAGTTTCGAGAGCAGAACCGCGCTGACCTCGACGCTTTCTTCTTCGAGCAGGGGGAGCAGCTCGTCCGGCTCGGCGATCTTGAGGCGGTCCCAGGGATCGGCCTCCTCGCCCGCGCCGATGCGGTTGCGAAAGGCGGTGGCGGCGACATCGCTGATCTTGCCGTCGAGAAGGGAAAGGACCCCGTCCGGCCCGCCCGCGCCGCTGAGCGCGAGCGATTCGAGATCGGAGGCAAATTCGGCGGCGACGGCCTGAAGCGTCGCCTTGTCGATGGAGGGGATCCCGGCGAGCGCCTCGGTCAGGGAGAGCTGAACCTCGACCGGCAGGCTGGCAAGCGAGAAGTCGGTGCCCTCGGCGATCAGCCATTTGACAACGATCGCCGCTTTCTTGCGGCCCGAAAGCGCGAGCGGCGCTGGCGGTGGCGGCGCGGTTTGGGGCGTTGTCGCAATTTGGGCGGTGGTCATGAGAGGATCCTCCTTGCCTTAACCAATCCCGCCGTTTTCGCTTGGAAAGGTGAAGGAAAGGCTAAGGGGCGGAGGCCCTCTGGCAGGTCTAGTAGCTTGGGCCCGTTCCGCTTTCGAGGGCGAGCCTGAGCGAGATCTCGGCCCATGTGCCCCGCCCGCCGCGGGTTCGGATCTCGGTCAGCTGGGCGCGGGCCGCATCCGTCCGCCCCGCTTCGGCATAGCCCTGACCCATATAGGACCGGGCCAGCAGATTGTCGGGATTGACGGCAAGCGCGGCCTGATAGGCGCGCTCGGCCGCCGCCAGATCGCCCGTCTTGCGCGCGATGAACCCCAGATAGGTCAGTGTGCGGTCATCGGCCGGATCCATTGCGGCCAGCACCCGGCGGGCGTCATCGAAGCGGGCCGCATAGGCCAGCTCGCGGGCGGCGAGATAGCGTGTGTCGTCGTCGAAATGCGCCTCTTCGGGGTCGGCGCAGGTCTCGGTCGCCTCGTCATAGATCTGGCCGGTCTCGCACTGGGTCGTCGTCTCGGTCGGGGTGGGCGGCGCGCTGTCCTCCCCTCCGACGGCCAGCGAGGGGGCCGGGACGAGAAGGAGGAGGGCGAGAAAAAGAGCGCGCATGACGGGGGAGTTCCTGCGATTTGACGCCCGACGCCTCAGGCGGCCCGACGGAAAAACGGCCCCCGATTGCGCGAGGGCCGTTCAGAAAAGCGTGATCCGGGATTAGCTGGTCGTGACCGGAGTGCAGGTGCCGGAGGCCTCATCGAAGCTGGATCCTTCGGCGCAGGACATCGCCTGCTGCTCTTTTTCGTAGTTGCAGCCGGCGGCCATGGCGAGGCCGGGAAGGATCGTGAGGGCGGCGGCGGTTAGGAGGGTCTTGAACGTCATCAGGGCGTCTCCCTTGAACTGGACATACTTTGGCTTGCGTAAGGAGAGGGTAACGCAGGTTGCCGCGGGGTCAAACAGTCAATGTGCGGCACTCTGTCCTTTCTATCCGGTCTTGAAGACGCGGTCAAAGATCGTGTCGACATGCTTGGTGTGGTAGCCGAGGTCGAACTTGTCGTCGATCTCGGCCTCGGAGAGGGCTGCGGTGACGTCCGGATCGGCTTTGAGTTCGGCCCGGAAATCGGCGCCGTCTTCCCAGACCTTCATCGCGTTGCGCTGGACGAGCGTATAGGCGTCCTCGCGGCTGACGCCGTTCTGTGTGAGGGCCAGCAGGACGCGCTGGGAATGGACGAGGCCGCGATGGCGGTCGAGGTTCTCCATCATGTTGGCCGGGTAGATCACCAGCTTGTCGATGACCTGCGTCAGCCGCGCGAGGGCGAAATCGAGCGTGACGGTGGTGTCGGGGCCGATCATGCGCTCGACGGAGCTGTGGGAGATGTCGCGTTCGTGCCAGAGGGCCACGTTCTCCATCGCGGGTGTGACGGCCATGCGCACGAGGCGGGCGAGGCCGGTCAGGTTCTCGGTCAGAACCGGGTTGCGCTTGTGCGGCATGGCCGAGGAGCCTTTCTGGCCAGGGGAGAAATATTCCTCGACCTCAAGGACTTCGGTGCGTTGGAGGTGCCGGATCTCGGTCGCGATGTTTTCAATCGAGGAGGCGATGACGCCGAGCGTGGCGAAGAACATGGCGTGCCGGTCGCGGGGGATGACCTGGGTGCTGATCGGCTCGGGCGTGAGGCCGAGCTTGTCGCAGACATGGGCTTCGACGCGCGGATCGATATTGGCGAAGGTGCCGACGGCGCCCGAGATGGCGCCGGTCGCGATTTCGGCGCGGGCGTTCTGAAGGCGGGTCTTGCCGCGCGCGATCTCGGCGTGGAAGCGCGCGAATTTGAGGCCCATCGTTGTCGGTTCGGCGTGGATCCCGTGGGAGCGGCCGATGGCGATGTCGTATTTATGTTCGTGCGCGCGGCGGTGGAGCGCGTCCAGAAGACTGTCCATCCCTTCGAGCAGCAGGTCAGTGGCTTGCGTGAGCTGGACGTTGAAGGCGGTATCGAGCACGTCCGAAGAGGTCATGCCCTGATGGACGAAGCGGGCCTCGTCGCTGCCGACATGTTCGGCCAGATGGGTGAGGAAGGCGATGACGTCGTGCTTTGTCACACGCTCGATCTCGTCGATGCGGGCGACGTCGAATTCCACGTCTTTCGCTTTCCAGACGGCTTCGGCATTCTCGCGCGGGATCAGGCCCAGATCCGCCATCGCGTCGCAGGCATGGGCCTCGATTTCGTACCAGATGCGGAACTTGCTCTGAGGGCTCCAGATGGCGACCATGTCGGGGCGGGAATAACGTGGGATCAAGGGAACTCTCCGAACGGGGATGTGACGGGGGCGTCTTAAGTGGGGACGGGCGGGGGAACAAGCGGGATGGCTGGAGATCTGGACTTGCGCGCGGGGCTGGAGGGGCGCTGGCGGCTGACGCGGCGGGTCGAGGACCGGGTGCTGCGCGCGGATATGGGGTTCGGGGGGGAGGCACGGTTTACGCCGGTGGAGGGCGGGCTGAGCTATCGCGAGACGGGGCAGTGGACGGGGGCGCCCTGGGGGCCGCTTTCGGGAGAGCGGTCGTATCTGTGGCGGTTCCGCGAAGGATTCGTGGATGTGTGCTATCCGGATGGATCCGCGTTTCATCAGTTCAAGCCGGGTCTGAAGGCGGAGGCGGAGCATTTGTGCGGGCGGGATCTTTATGCCGGATTGTACCGGTTCGATTTGCCGTCCTCGTGGTCGCTGACCTGGCATGTGAGGGGGCCGCATAAGGATTACAGCTCGGCCACGCTGTTTGCGCGGGAGGTTTGAGCCCTTGCGACCGGGCGAGGGGCGGGGCAGAAACGGGGCAATATGGACAATGGAGGTTCAGCGATGATCGCGATTGGCAATGACAGGGTTCTGACCGAAGCGGTCGGGCCGACCGAGGGCAGCCTGCGGCTGGCCAAGCAGGCGGTTCTGGTGGTGCTGGGGATCGCGCTGCTGGCGCTGACGGCGAAGATCAAGATCGCCATTCCGCCCTCGCCTGTGCCGGTGACGCTGACGACATTCGGCATTCTGACCATCGGCGCTGCTTATGGGCCGCGGCTGGGTCTGGTGACGGTGATCGGATACTTGCTGGTCGGGGCCGCGGGATACGACGTCTTTGCAGGCTCTTCGGCCGAGCTGGCCGGGATCGAATACATGCTGGGCGGCACGGGCGGATACTTGGTCGGCTATGTCCTCGCAGCGCTGGCGCTGGGCATCGCGGCGCGGGCCGGATGGGACCGGAGCGTCCTGCTGATGGCGGCGGCAATGCTGATCGGTAATGCGTTGATCTATGTGCCGGGTCTTCTGTGGCTGGGGCAGCTTTATGGATGGAACGAGCCGATCCTGGCCTGGGGCCTGACGCCGTTTCTGGTGGGCGATGCGATGAAGCTGGCGCTGGCCGCTTTGATCGTGCCGGGACTATGGAAGCTGATCGGCGACGCGCGGAGCTAAGCCCGGTTGGGATGAACGACGGCGCCGCACCGAAAGGAGCGGCGCCTTTTTCTTTGTCTAGTCAGATAGATCCGTTGCGATCTTCGAGCTTTGCTCGAGGGTGCGGTGGACCGGGCACTTGTCGGCGATCTTCAGCAGACCTTGCCGCTGATCGGCGGTCAGATCGCCGGTGACGCGAATCGTGCGGGTGAAGTGGTCGGCGCGCTCCTGACCTTCGTTGCGGCAGTCTTTTTCGGCGTCGGTCAGGTGCACCTTGTCATGGGCGACATCGACCTCGACACCCTCGAGCGGCAGGTTCTTGTGCCGGGCATAGAGCCGGAGCGTCATCGAGGTGCAGGTGCCCAAGGCGGCTGACAGCAGGTCATAGGGCGTCAGCCCGCGATCGGTGCCGCCGACCTTCTTGGGCTCGTCCGCGAGGATCTCGTGCGGGCCGCTTTGGACGGTCTGGAGAAAGCCGGTGGGGCTGTTCTCGATGACGCGCAGGATGCCGTCGGGCGGTGTCTCTTTCGCTTTCGTCTCGATGAGGTCCAGATAGCGGGGCGCCCAGGCCGAGATGACGCTGGCGGCGTATTCGGCATCGGCGATGTTCGAGACGAGGTGGTCGGACTTGTCGAGCGTCACGAAGCTCTTGGGGTGCTTGGCCGCCAGAAAGATCTCGGAGGCGTTTTCGATCCCGACGGTGGCGTCGATGGGGGAATGCAGGATCAGAAGGGCGGCCTTGAGGCGCTGGATCGCGGGGGTGAGCTCTCCCTCGGCGATATCGTCGAGGAAATCGGAGCGGATCCGGAACGGGCGCCCGGCCAGCTGCACGTCGGCGATGCCTTTTTCGATGATCTCGGGGAGTTGGTCCTTGAAGTTGTTGGTCACATGGGCCGGATCGAAGGGCGCGCCGAGGGTCACGACGGCCTTGGCCGAGGCGATATCGGGGGCGGCCTTGAGGATCGCGGCGCCGCCCAGCGAATGGCCGATCAGCAGATCGGGGGCCATCCCGCGATCCGCCAGAGCCTTGGCGGCGGCGTGCAGATCGCCGACATTGGAGGTGAAGTCGGTATTCTCGAACTCTCCTTGCGAGCCGCCGAGACCGGTGAAATCAAAGCGCAGCACCGCGATGCCCAAGCTGGCCAGATGGGCGGCGATGCGGCGGGCGGCGGGGATATCCTTGGAGCAGGTGAAGCAATGCGCGAAAAGCGCGGTGGCGCGCCGGTCGCCGTCCGGCAGATCGAGGCGGGCGGCGAGGGATTGGCCGTCATGGCCCGGGAAGGTGAATTTTTCGCTGAGCATGCCGGCCTCCAATACGTTCGCGTGCAAAAGCGCACGTTTGGCAAGGGCTTAGCACGGGGAGGCGGGTGCGGTCATGTGCCGATTGGCTCACGTTCCGGCGAGGGTGGTTTCAGGTCTGATTGCCGGTCGCCGGATCAGAAGAGGGCATTGAGAAGGATGATCCCGCCGACAATCGTCAGGAAGATCCGCCCGAACCGGGTCTCCCACATCGCGCCCAGCACGGTGAAGATCGTGAACTGAGGCCGCCGATACCGCCCGCGAGAGCGCATGTCATGGATCGACCGATCGAGCCGGGCGAGATTCTCGTCATAGGTATCGGTCTCGTAAGGCACGGCGGGGCGCGCCGGTTCGGCTTCGATCTCGGCGATGGGTTCGGGCGGCGGCACCGGATCGCCTGGGCGGCGCGGTGGTTCCTTGAGGGTGATCGGCTTGGGCTTTTTCGACATATCCTCAAGATAGGGGCTCGGGCTGCGGAGTGAAAGCACGGGCCTGCCCGCGAGGGCGGACGCTGCGTTTCGTCACAAAACTGTTGCAAATCTCCCGGCGGCGCGGTTCTGGTTGCGCGTCATGGAGTTGCGAGATCCTGCATACCCGATCCCGGCCGAGCGGCTGGTGGCCGTCGCCCGCGGAAGCGAGCGCGTGGTCTACCGCGTTGCGGACATGCCGGGGCGGCTGCTGAAGATCGCCAAAGGGCGGCCCGAGCGTCCGCCCCCTGTCTATCTTTACGAGCAGGCGCTGTGGGATGCGCGACAGCATCTCAAGGACCTTCCGCTGCCGCGCATCTTCGGCACGGTGCCGACCGAGCTGGGTCTGGCGCAGGTCGTCGAGGAGATCACGGACCGCAAGGGCCGGTCTCGCACGCTGGCCGATCTGGTGAAGGCCGGGCCGCTGAGCGACAAGAAGCTGAGGCGTCTGACGGAGTTTGCCCGTGGGGCCATCCGGTCGGGGATCCCGATCCACGATCCGCGGGCGCGCAACGTGCTTTATGGCCGGCGGGACGGGGTGCCGGGGTTTTTCGTCGTGGACGGGTTTGGAGACCGGGCGCTGGTGCCGCTGAAGCGGTGGATCCCGTGGCTGAACGCGCGCCTGCTGAACCGGCGGTTCGACCGGATGGCGCGCGAGACCGGGTTGATCTGGGATGCCCGCGAGCAACGGTTTTTGAGGGATGAGGCCTAGGCCCGGCGCTGGCGTCGGAACAGCAGCGGGCCGGCGGTGAAAAGAAGCGCGCCAAGCGCGATGGTCGGGACTGAAAACGGGCGGCCAGCGCCGCGAAAGGTGGCGTCCAGACGATCCATCTCGACATTCCTGAGATGGGTGACGCTGACCCAAAGCGGGCTTTCGCCCGGAGCTAGATGGCCGAGATTGACCGGCGCAATCGTGCGAAGGTTTGTGCGGCTGCCGGATGTGTCATCGTCTGAAGCCCGAAAGCGGATCTCCCGTTGAACTGCGTCATTTCCGATATCCATCTGGAAGAGCGCCTCGGGGGCAATGGTCGAGCGACGGCTGGCCCCCTGGCCTCTGGCGGTAATCACGGCCCGGACGGGCATGTCGGCCTCGGTCAGGGTGAGGGTGGTGACGGCGTCGGGGGTGTCCTTGTCCCAGATCGTCGCTTGTTCGATCTCGTGACCCGAGACGTATTGCACGACATAGACTTCACCGACCGCGATAAGGGCACCGATGCCTATTGCGCCCCAGGACCAAATTCCACGCAGACCTTGACCCGCTCTTGACGTTTGCCGGGATCTTGCTGCGGAAATCAGGCGATTTTTTCATGCTGATCCGAGCGTAGGAGTAGCGAGTATCCCGGGGGCAAGGATCGGCAGGACGCCGGTCTCGCTCTTTTAATGGATCGATCTTGCGGCGGTTGCGATCATGGGTGTTCATGCGGTGATAAAAGAGAGGGCCGTGCGCCGATGTCCGGGCTGTTTGCGCCATGAAGATCGCTGTCACCGGGGGGCTGACCTACGATCCCGTCGCGACGGCGGCGCGGGACCTTCCGGGGATCCAGCCGGTGGGCGAGGATCCCTGGCTTGTCGTGCGGGACGATTACGCCGCGCAGATGGCCGAGCGGGAGCGGCTTTTGGTAGACAGACGCGAGGAGGTCGTGGCGCTCTTGCCGGGGTCGGAGGCGGCGGCGGGCGAGTTGCTCGAGATGGTTCTGGAGGCGCTCGCCCCGGTTCCGGGTTTTGCGGTTGAGCCAGGGCAGATCCGGTGTCCCGACGGGCGCGAGGTCGCCCGTGACACGGACGATCCCCTTGGCACGCTGGGGCGGCTCATGCCGTGCGACTTCTGCCTGATGGAGCGTCAGGGGGAGGCGCATGTGCTGACCGGTGCGGTCCTGTGTTTTCCGTCGTTCTGGATGCTGTCCGAGAAGATCGGCATGCCGCTTTTGCGGATCCACCGCCCGGTTGCGGATTACGGGCCGGTGGCGGCGCGGGTCCAGCGCCTTTTCGACGGGGTGCAGGTGGGGCGGCCGCTTTGGCGGGCGAACCTGCTAGAGCACCAGGGCAGCGCGCTTTTCAGCCCGGAATCGGAGACGGTCCCGCGCGAGGAGCGGCTTGGACCGGCGGACGTTCTGCGCAGCGAGAGGCAGGTGATCTGGCGGCTTCCTCTCAGCCGGGCTGTGGTTTTTGCCATCGAAACGGCGCTTTGGCCCGCGGCGGGTGCGCCCCCGATGGCCTAGACATCACCCCAGGCCACAAAAAAGGCGCCACGGAGGGCGCCTTTTCCTTGGGATGGGGTGGAGATCAGCAGCTGTAGTAGAGCTTGAATTCCACCGGGTGGGGCGTGTGCTCGTAGGCGTAGACCTCTTCCCATTTCAGCTCCATGTAGCCGTCGAGCTGATCGCGCGTGAAGACGTCTCCGGCCAGAAGGAAGGCGTGGTCGGCTTCGAGTTCTTCGAGCGCTTCGCGCAGGGAGGCGCAGACGGTGGGGATGTCGGCGAGTTCCTCGGGCGGCAGATCGTAGAGGTCCTTGTCCGAGGAAGGGCCCGGGTCGATCTTGTTCTGGATGCCGTCGAGACCGGCCATCAGCAGGGCGGCGAAGCACAGATAGGGGTTCGCCGACGGGTCGGGGAACCGGGCCTCGACGCGCTTGGCCTTGGGGCTTTCGGCCCATGGGATCCGCACGCAACCCGAGCGGTTGCGGGCGGAATAGGCGCGCAGCACGGGCGCCTCGAAGCCCGGGATCAGGCGCTTGTAGCTGTTGGTCGAGGGGTTGGTGAAGGCGTTGAGCGCCTTGGCATGTTTGAGGATGCCGCCGATGAAGTAGAGCGCCTCCTGGCTGAGATCGGCATATTTGTCGCCCGCAAAGAGAGGGCTGCCGTCCTTCCAGACCGACATGTTCACATGCATGCCGGTGCCGTTGTCGCCCGCGATCGGCTTGGGCATGAAGGTCGCCGATTTGCCGTAGGCCTGAGACACATTGTGGATGACGTATTTGTATTTCTGCAGCTCGTCGGCTTGCGTCACGAGGCTGTCGAAGATCAGGCCCAGCTCGTGTTGGCAGGAGGCGACCTCGTGGTGGTGCTTGTCGACCTTCATGCCCATGCGCTTCATGGTGGAGAGCATTTCGGAGCGGATGTCCTGGCCGTCATCGATGGGATTGACCGGGAAATAGCCGCCCTTGATACCGGGACGGTGGCCCATATTGCCCATCTCGTAATCGGTGCCGCCGTTCCAGGACGCGTCGAGCGCGTCGACCTCGTAGGAAACCTTGTTCATGTCGACCGAGATCTTGACGTCGTCGAAGAGGAAGAATTCCGCCTCGGGACCGAAATAGGCGGTGTCGCCGATGCCGGAGGATTTGAGGTAGGCCTCGGCCTTTTCCGCGGTCGAGCGGGGGTCGCGGTCATAGGCTTCGCCGGTATCGGGCTCGACGATGGAGCAGTGCAGGCAGAGCGTCTTTTCGGCGTAAAAGGGATCCATATAGGCGCTGGCCGTGTCGGGCATCAGCTTCATGTCGGACTGGTCGATCGACTTCCAGCCGGCGATCGAGGAGCCGTCGAACATGAACCCTTCCTCGAGGAAATCCTCGTCGACCTGATCGGCCATCACGGTCACGTGTTGCAGCTTGCCGCGCGGGTCGGTGAAGCGGATGTCGACATATTCGACATCTTCGTCCTTGATCGTCTTGAGAACGTCCTTGTTGCTCATTGTCTTCCCCTTGGGTTGGATACGTCTTCGGAAGGGTTCGGCCCGGTCTTGCGCCGGGCGCTGTGGTTGCGGGTGAGGCCCCGGATCAGGTCCGGGGCGCGTCGGGTTGTCGAGTTTCGTCGGAGCCGAGACAGGCGAAATCCGGAGTTATTCTCCGGGCAGGCTGTTTGGCTGGAGATATCGAGCCCCGGACCGCCCCGGAGGCAGGTGGCCCGCCAGGCGGAGCGAGGCCCCGGATCAAGTCCGGGGCGGGAGACGACGCGCTCATAGCGCGTCGTCTCCCGTCTCTCCGGTGCGGATGCGGATCGCCTGGGCGATGTCGGAGACGAAGATCTTGCCATCGCCAATCTTGTCGGTCTTGGCCGCATCGGTGATCGCGACGATGGCCGGCTCGAGCTGATCGTCCGAGATGACCGCCTCGATCTTCACCTTGGGCAGAAAATCGACCACGTATTCGGCGCCGCGATACAGCTCGGTATGCCCTTTCTGGCGGCCAAAGCCCTTGACCTCGAGTACCGAGAGCCCCTGGATGCCGACCTCCTGCAGGGCCTCCTTCACGTCGTCGAGCTTGAAGGGCTTGATGATCGCTTCGATTTTTTTCATGCCAACTCCCTTGATATGCCCCTTCGGGCATTTCCGCCGGTCCTCTGCCAGCTTAGGCTCGGTGGGGTGAGACCATGCCAGCGGGGCGGCCTCAATCACCGCTCCTTGGGATGCCATGGCCAAGCGGGGCTTTCCAGAGCGACCGCCCGTGAAATGTGCGATATGCCCAAAGATTGGGCAAAATGAAAAGAAGGCGGTGCCGCGCGATGACCGAATTACTGACCGCTGCTCAAATGCGCGCCATCGAAGAGGCCGCGATTGCCTCCGGAGAGGTGACGGGCCTCGAGCTGATGGAGCGCGCGGGGCGCGGCGTCGTCGAGGCGATCACCGCGGAATGGCCCGAACTGGGCGCGGGCTGCCGCGCGGTGGTGCTGTGCGGGCCAGGCAACAATGGCGGCGACGGCTTCGTGGTGGCGCGGCTCCTCTGGCAGGCGGGTGGGACGTGGAGGTGTTTCTCTATGGCGAGCTGGTCAAGCTGCCGCCAGATGCGCAGGTGAATTACGAGCGGTGGGTGGAGTTGGGGGAGGTCTTTGCTCATGACGCTTTCATGGAGCTGGATATCGAGGAGGATGAGATTGAGCTTCTTGTCGATGCCCTATTTGGCACCGGGTTGACGCGGGGGGCTTGCCGACGAGGCTCTATCGGCGACCCAACAGATCTCAGAGTGCTGGTTCGGTGACACCAGGATTTGCAGCATCGATATTCCGTCGGGCTTATCAGCTGATACGGGGACCGTCTTGGGGCGCAGCGAAGTGTATCGACCTGCTATTCCAGCAAATCTGACGGTCTGTTTTCACCGGCGCAAATATGGACACACTTTGGCCGATGGACCGGAGTTTTGCGGTAGGTTGACGGTCGTCGATATCGGCTTGCCATCAATTTCTGGACTGCAGCATCTTCGTGAGAAAAGCATACATAAGGGTGTATTGCAGACTTACATGACATGTGCGCCTTGGCCGGGCGTCATCGAAAAGTCCGCTGATATTCGGCAGCACAAGTACACCCACGGTCACGCCCTGATCCTGTCCGGTGGCGTGGGCCGCGGCGGGGCCGCTCGGATGGCGGCGCGCGGGGCGCTTCGGATCGGGGCGGGGCTGGTAACGGTCGGCTGCCCGCCGGGGGCGCTTCAGGAGAATGCCGCGGCGCTCGATGCCATCATGCTGCGCCGGATTGCTGATGGCGCCGGGCTTCTGCGGCTCCTGGAGGATCCTAGGTTGACCGCGGTCGGGATCGGGCCAGGGCTCGGAACAGGCGAGCGGGAGGCGGATCTGGTGCGCGCCGTTCTGGAGGCCTCGCGGCGAGGCCAGGCTAGAGGTCCCGGCGCGGAGGCAGGGACGCTGCGGCGCGTTCTGCTCGACGCCGATGCGCTGACGCTTCTGGCCGCCGATGAGGCGCTCTCGGGCCTGCTCCATGAGGGCTGCGTTCTGACGCCCCATGCGGGAGAGTTCGCGCGGCTCTTCCCGGACCTCGCCAAGCGGCTCGATGCGCGGCCCGAGGCCGGTCCGGCCTATTCCAAGGTGGATGCCACGCGGCAAGCGGCGGTTTGGGCCGGCTGCACCGTGCTCTTCAAAGGGGCCGATACCGTGATCGCGGCGCCGGACGGGCGCTGCTCGGTCAATGCGGCGGCCTACGAGCGGGCAGCGCCCTGGTTGGCGACCGCGGGGTCTGGCGATGTTCTGGCGGGGTTCATCACGGGGCTGCTGGCCCGAGGGGTCGAGCCGATGCAGGCCGCCAAGACCGCCGCCTGGCTTCATGTCGATTGCGCGCTGTCCATCGGGTCGGGCCTCATTGCCGAAGATCTGCCTGAGGAACTGCCGAACGTGTTCCGGTCGTTCGGGCTCTGACGCGGCGCCTTTCATCTGGCGAAAAATATGCTCGCCGAAGGCCGTCCCGACCTAGCGCGGACCAGCCTCCAAACTGACCGCCAGATCCGGCCATCCGCCTGCTGCGCACCGCCCGCCGCAGGTGCGCGGGTCCGGCGCAGCCGGGGACGCTCCCGCCGCCTGTCTTGTGAGCGCCGCAGGGAGCCGATAGACCGGCCCCAAAAGGGAGGCGCGAGATGAAGGCGTTCGTATTTCCGGGCCAGGGGGCCCAGACGCTTGGCATGGGCCGGGATCTGGCAGAGGCCTATCCGGCGGCCAGGGCGGTGTTCGACGAGGTGGACGAGGCCCTCAGCGAGCCTTTGAGCGAGATCATCTGGGGCGAGGATCAGGACGCCCTGACGCTGACGCGCAATGCGCAGCCAGCCCTGATGGCGACGTCGATGGCGGCGATGCGGGCGCTGGAGGCCGAGAGAGTGACGATCACCGATGCGGCCTTTGTCGCGGGGCACTCGCTGGGCGAATATTCTGCCCTTTGTGCCGCCGGAGCGCTGACGCTGGCCGAGACGGCGCGGCTTCTTCGCACGCGCGGCCAGGCGATGCAGGCGGCGGTTCCGGTGGGTGAGGGGGCCATGGCGGCGCTGCTGGGGCTCGATTTCGAGGCGGCCTCGAAAGTGGCCGCCGAGGCCGCACAGGGCGAGGTCTGTCAGGCGGCCAATGACAACGATCCCTCGCAGGTCGTCGTCTCGGGCCATAAGGCGGCGGTGGAGCGCGCGGTGGATCTGGCCAAGGCGGCCGGCGCCAAGCGCGCGGTGTTGCTGCCGGTTTCGGCGCCGTTTCATTGCGCCCTGATGGCGCCGGCGGCCGATGTGATGGCAGAAGCGCTGGCCGAGGCGCGGATCGAGGCGCCTGATGTGCCGGTGATTGCCAATGTCAGCGTGGAGCCGGTCACGGGTCCCGGAGAGATCCGCACCCGGCTGGTCGAGCAGGTCACGGGCACGGTGCGCTGGCGCGAGAGCGTCGCGCGGATGGCCGCCGAGGGCGTCACCGAGATCTGGGAGATCGGCGCGGGCAAGGCCCTGTCGGGCATGATCCGGCGGATTGACCGGTCCATCGCGACGCGGCCCGTGGGCACGCCGGACGAGGTTCGGGCGGCGGCTCAGGGCTGAGGGCGCCGATTTATGCATATTTATGACAAGATGAAGAGGAGCGGGGCATGTTCGATCTGAGCGGGAAGACGGCTTTGGTGACGGGCGCATCAGGCGGGATCGGCGGGGCGATCGCAAGCGCGTTGCACGGCGCCGGAGCGACGGTGGCGCTGTCCGGGACGCGGGAGGATCCGCTCAAGGCGCTGGCAGGCGAGCTGGGCGAGCGGGCGCATGTGCTGCCCTGCAACCTAAGCGATGCGGAGGCGGTGAAGGCGCTTCCCGGTCAGGCCATGGAGGCGATGGGGGGCTGCGATATCCTCGTGAACAATGCCGGGATCACGCGCGACAATATCTTCATGCGGATGTCGGACGACGAGTGGCAGTCGGTTCTGGACGTGAACCTGACCGCAGCGATGTGGCTGATGAAGGGCATGGTGCGCCCGATGATGAAGGCGCGCTGGGGGCGGATCGTGAATATCTCGTCCGTCGTGGGCGCGACGGGCAATCCGGGGCAGGCGAATTATGCCGCCTCCAAGGGCGGGCTGGTCGCGATGTCGAAATCGGTCGCCTATGAGGTGGCGAGCAGGGGGATCACCGTCAACTGCGTGGCGCCGGGCTTTATCACCACCGCGATGACCGACAAGCTGACGGACGACCAGAAGGCCGGGATCCTGGGCCAGGTGCCTGCGGGCCGGATGGGCGAGGCGGGCGAGATCGCGGCGGCGGTTCTTTATCTTGCCAGTCTCGAGGCGGCCTATGTCACCGGAACGACCTTGCATGTGAACGGCGGTATGGCCATGTTCTGACGACTTCCGCCTGAGGGGACGCTAAAGCGTTTGCCTGAGGTATACGGTGTGTTATAGGCGGCGCAGATTGCCGCGGGCGAAACCCGTCCCATGACGTTTTGCCTTTGGCATCAAAGGCTTAGGAGCCGCCCTACTGGGGCTGATTGAAAGACCGGGACACTAAAAACCCGGAGGAATATGAGGAAATAGCGTATGAGCGACGTCGAGAGCCGCGTTCGGAAGATCGTAGTGGAGCACCTTGGTGTGGAAGAGGACAAGGTGACGGAAAACGCCTCGTTCATCGACGATCTGGGGGCCGACAGCCTCGATACGGTCGAGCTGGTCATGGCCTTCGAGGAGGAATTCGGGATCGAGATCCCCGACGATGCCGCGGAGACGATCCAGACCTTCGGTGATGCTGTGAAGTTCATCAAGGAAGCCACCTGAGCGCGGCCTCCTCACTCATTGATACAAAGAAGGGGCGCCCTGCATGATGCAAGGCGCCACTTTTCTTTTGGCGGAGACCTGAAGAAGCGGTCAGAGCATGAAGTCGTTTTCGGACAATGTGTTGACCCACATGACCTCGATCTCGGCATCGACGCGGCCATCGCCGTTCTCGTCGATCAGCACGTAGTCCCCGTTGAAGCGGACCTCGCCTGAGCCGTTGGCGGAGAAGGCCCCTTCTTGGTATGCCAATCCGCCGAAATCGGTGAGATCGATCTTGTCGACACCGCTGTCGAAGCCCTTGATGACGTCGCGGGTGGCCTCGGTCGTTCCGGTATCGCCGGAGGCGAAGGTGAAGATATCGCGGGTGCTCGTCTCTTCCCAGTCCTGAAGGATGTCCGCGCCGCGCCCGCCGGTGATGATGTCGCGTCCATTGCCGCCGGTGATCGTATCGTTGCCGGTGCCGCCGGTCAGACTGTCGTTGCCATCTCCACCGCTGAGGACGTCATCGTCTGACCCTCCGTCGATGATATCGTTGCCGCCGTCGCCCCAGATGGTATCGCGCCCGCGTCCGCCCCAGACGGTATCGTTGCCGCTGCCTGCGCCGACCGTGTCGTTGCCCCAGCCTGAGCTGACGCGGTCGTCGCCGGAGCCTGCCCAAAGCTCGTCCGAGCCTTCATTGCCGATCAGAACGTCCCGGCCGTCACCGCCGCTGATGACATCGTTTCCGGCGCCGCCGGACAGCACGTCATTGCCCTGGCCGCCGCCAAGCCGGTCGTCGTCATCGCCGCCGCCAAGGTGATCGTCGCCTTCCTCGCCCCAGATCTTGTCGCGACCTGCGCCGCCCCAAAGCTCGTCATTGCCACGTCCGCCGCCGATCTCGTCGTCTCCGTCGCCGCCCCAGGCGCGGTCGTTGTCGTGGCCGCCCCAGATCTTGTCGGACCCGCTTCCACCCCACATGAGGTCGGCGCCGGATCCACCTGCGAGCGTATCGTTGCCGGATCCGCCGTTCAGGCTGTCGTTTCCGCTATCGCCATAAAGCTTGTCGTTTCCGTCCTGGCCCCAGATGCTGTCATTGCCGCGCCCGCCGCCCATATCGTCATTGCCGATGCCGCCGACGATGATGTCGTTGCCGTTCTCGCCCCAGAGTTTATCGCTGCCGGCATCGCCGTACATGATGTCATTGCCGTTGCCGCCGCCGGAGGTGTCGTTGCCGGTGCCGCCGCGCACGCGGTCGTCCCCGTCGCCGGCCCAGATCTTGTCATGGCCTGCGCCGCCCTCGAAGAGCTCGTTTGCGGCATCGGCAAGCTCGAGGCTGTAGGTGCCGCTATGGAGGGTGTCGTTGCCGCCGGTGCCGTAGACGATGTTTTCGCCGTTGAGGTAGTAGTTCAGCCAGCCCGCGACGTCGTCGACGCGTTCGTTCTGGTCGCCATCCTCGTTGCGGAAGCGACCGTCCTTCACCTCGAAGCCGACATGGTAGATCGCGTCGGCGACGGTATCGACGAATTTGCGGCCCTGGAATTTGAGAGTGCCGCCGTCGCCCTGAACGAGGTGAAAGCCGGTTTCGACCCGGCCTTCGTCATTGCCGTGGCCGTCGACGAAGTCGGCGTAAAGGTCGGGGTTTTGCCGGATATAGGCGCTGACCTTGATCAGGTCCTGCGGTGTCAGCTTGCCGTCGGCATTGACGCCTGTGGCGCGGATCGCTTCGAGGATCACGCCGTTCATCAGATAGGCGGCGTCGATGCCGCCTTGCAGATCGGCGGCTGAAATCCTGTCGGTCAGCGTCTTGTCTCTTGCAACGTCGGAGGCGATGGCTTCGAGGCCGGGGGCGCTCGTGGCTCTCTGGGGCATGGTTTAACCTTTTGAACAGTTCACCCCATGCGAGTGCCTGAGCCGGTTAGGTCTGAGAAGCCGCACTGCAGCATTCCAGCGGGATCGGCGGATTTATGATTAACGGTGCGCTTTTCGGACGATAATCTGCCGAAAGGCGGGCGATTATTTCCAGGATCGCAAAAGTGGCGCCGGGCTACTCGAGAGGTAGATTCATCTACAGATAGAAGGGGTTAACGGCATTTTCCGTCAGGGGTGGAGATGCGGGGGATCTGCGATTTCGGTGACGGGCAGGCGGGAGCGGTCCGGGGCCTCGGTCGGGGTCGGGCCGAGGCGCAAGGCGGCGATCAGGCGGCTGGCGGGCAGGTTCAGCTCGGCAAGAAGGCGCGCCTCGCTGCCGGGATCGTCGACGAGGACAGACATGGGCCAGCTGGCGAAGCCGCACGCGGCCATGGCGAGCGCCGCGCGGTAGTAGCGGCGCCCGGCTTCGAGCGCGGGAAGGTCCTGCGGAACGGAGAGAAAGGCCACGGCCGAGGCGGTTTCGGTGATGTCCTTTTCGGCGGTGAACCCCTTGGCGAGGCCGAGCCGGTCGAGCGGGGCGAAAAGGCCAAAGAAAGCGCCCATGAAGGCCGCTTGCCAGCGCGGCAGGCCAAGAGCGCGGGCATTGAGGCCGTCGCGGCTCCAATCCGGGTGGCGCTTGGAGAGGCGGGTCCAGGACAGCAGCTCTTTGCGGAAGGCAGGGTTCTGCAGAAGACGATGGGAGAGGGCGTCGTTTTGGGCGGCGATCTCGGTGATGCGCGATCTATTCGTGATCAGGTGAACGTCCGGATCGGTAGCCGCCCAGGTGGTGAGGGCCTGGAGCTGGCCCGGATCGGCCGGGGCGAAGGGCCTGCGATAGGTCAGGCGCGCGGACACGGCAGAGGCCAGCGGGTCGGGTTCGGCATATCCGCCGAGCGTGATCCGGGCGAGCGGTTCCGTGATCTGCGTGCCGAGCGGTGTGACCTGGGCGGCATGACCCTCTCCGGCGAGAGCGATGACCATGCCTTCGAGCGCGGTGCCGCAGCTGAGGATAAGATCGTGGTGCGAGGGATCGGCAACGGGCAGAGCGGCGCTTGGCGCGCAATGGAGCGTGATCGTGCCGTCGGGGGACAGCCTCCAGCGGGCGGGCTGGGTGTTGTGGACCGTGGGGGCGAGGGAGGCCTCGGCCACGCAGGTCAGGAAGGTGTCGTGGTCGAGGACGGTCATAGCGCTTTGCGGAAAAGATGAAGGCGTTGCAGTCGGCGCGCGCCGATCTTTTCGGGCTGGCGCAGGCTGGCCTCGTTGACGTCGGCGATCCAGGTGCCGCCGACGGTCTTGTAGCCGGCCTTGAGCGCGGCGCGGGAGATGCGATCGATCATCAGCGGGGTCAGGCCTTTGCCCTGCCAGTCGGGATGGACGCCGTAATAGATCACCACGGCGCGGTCGTTTGTCATGCGGTGGCGCAGGTAATGCCACGGGGCCAGCGGGCCGAGGCGCGATTTCATGCGCCTGAGCAAGGGATTGAGGTCGGGAATGCAGATCAACGCGCCGATCGCCCGGCCGTCATGGTGCAGGATCGCGGAGAGGCGTTTGTCCATGACCCATTTGAGGTCCTTGGCCTGGAAGTCGTATTCCTCTTTGCTGACGGGCACGAACAACGGGTTGTCCGCGAAGCTGATATTGAGGATCTGGCGCGCCTCTTCGAGCCGGGCGGGCAGGGTTCGGCGGGTGATCGGGGCAAAGATCACGCCCTTCGGAGGTTGGCGTTCGGGGCCCGCATGGGCGTGCCATGCGGGCAGGTCGGTCTCATAGGTGCTCATCGGGAAGATCTGGGAAAAGCCGTTCGCTTTGAGCTGGAGGGCGGCGTGCGGCGGGCTCCACATGCAGTCGGAGAAGACCTGTGCGTCGAAGCCGCCCGTCTGCACGCCGATCATCTGCATCGCGGTCAGGTTGAAGTTGCCGGTCAGGCTGGTGAAGCCGCGTTTGCGGGCCCAGTCTTCGGCAGCGGTGAGAAGCAGCGTGGCGGCCTCGGGGTCGCTGGCGCAGTCGAAATAGCCAAAATAGGCGGATGTCTGGTTATGGAGCGTGTTGGAGGCCGCATGGATATGGGCGGTCAGGCGGCCGATGGGGCGACCGTCGCGGTGGGCGGTGTAGAGCGTGATCTGGTCCGGGCTGTCGAAGAGCGGGTTTTCGGCTGCCGAGACAAAGCGCCTGAGGTCGGATTTGAGTGGGGAGACGTAGGGCGTGCCCTCGTAGATCTCGAACGGGACCTGAAAGAAGGCGTCAAAGTCGTCTTCGCGCAAGGTGAGGGTCATTGGGGATCTCCGCCTCTGAGGCGCCATGCGGCCGCAGCCAGAAGCGCCTTGACCTGAGCGGTGGATTCGACGGGCGCCAGCGTCAGGCCGATCAGGCGGAGCGGATCGGTGCCCGTGGCCAGAAGGTGGGTGCTGCCGGAGCGGCGCAGGAGTTCCGTCATCTGATCGGCGATATCCTCGTCCGCGCGGGTGCTGCGGCTGGCGGACCAAAGCGGGGAGCGCGCTAGGGCGCGGGCCAGCGCGGGGCGGTCGAACTCTTCGAGGGCGGGGCCTTCGATCACCACGGGGTCGTGGCTGGCCAGCTGGGTTTGCAGCGCGGTTTCGGTCGAAAGGTCGGGACCCAGCGTCAGGAAGGTCGTCAGCCGGTCCGCGAGGCTGCCGGCGCGCAGGCGCAGCGCCTCTCCGAGGCTGGCGGAGAAGAGCAGGATGGCCAGAAGCGTGGCGGCGAGGATGGTATAGGCGGCCAGTCCGCTTGTCAGGAGCGCCGCGCTGCCCAGGGCAAGGGCGGAGAGCACGCCGAGCGACAGGAGCGCGGAGGTGGGATTGGCCGTCCAACTGGCCGAGGAGACGGCGAGCCAGATGCCGATCAGCACAACAAGGGCCGAAAGGTGCAGAGGTGGGCCGAGTTGCAGGAAGGTGAAATCGGTCGCGATGAGCGGCGCGGAGAGCAGAACCAGCAGGCCGTAGGCGCGCAGAAGGCGCAGTTGCGCGAGGGTCAGATCGTCCGCGCCCCGCCAGAGCAGGATCGCGGCCGAGACGAGCGAGGCGATCTGAAAAAGGAGAAGCGCGGGCAGATAGACCGGGGCGGCGCTGTCGGGCAGGGTGAATGCGCCGAGCATCAGAAGCGGCGTGCCGATGGCGAGAAAGCGCTTGAGGCTGCGAGGCGCGTGGCGGGCCAGCGCGGCCTCGGCCAGCAGGGTGATCGCAAGCGGGATCAGGGCGGCGGTGGCCAGAAGGATGCGGTCGGCCACGTCCCAGCCGGTCAGCCAGGCGGGGATGCGCAGCAGGAAGAACACTCCGAAGAGGCCGGTCAGAAAGCGCAGCATCTTCAGGAGCCGCCCGGTCAGGCCAGCGTCTCTCAGTCGTCCGCGGAGGCCGAGAAAGGCAAGACCCGCGAGGCCCGAGATCAGGCAGTCCGCATAGAGTGCGGTCGGGGTCATGGGGCCATCATCTTTGCGAGCTTGCGGCGGACGATGGGGCGCAGGATCGCTGAAATGAGCGCGTTCCGCGGACGTTCGACGCGGGCGCGGTAGGGGTTGAGGAACCAGCCGCGGCAATCGGTTTTGCTGGGCGTGCCGGTCAGGATGTTCAGCGCCTCGTAGGCCATGAGCATGCCGGAGGTGAGGACCATCGGCGCGAAGGACATGCGCGAGCGGCGGCCTGCCGCGACCTCTCCGGCGAGGTCCAGATCGATATGGAAGGCGGAGGCGCTGTGGACGAGGATGTATTCGGCCTCGGCGCGGAAGGCGTCGTTGCGCTGGTCTTCTGTGAGGGCATTCCAGGCGGTTTGGGCTGTTGGGTAGCCGAGCCGGATCTCGGGGGCGGGATCGGTCGGGCGCGTGACGTAAACCGACGGGAGCGGCGAGGCGTAGCTGTCGATCACGGGTTTGCCGTGGTCCTTGGCGGTCCGGTAGAGCAGGAGTGAGGCGCCCAGATCGTCGGTGCCGTTGACCACGATATCCGTGCCGGAGACGATGCGGTCTGCCTGATCGGTCCAGTCGCCGTGAAGGACCTCGAGCTCAATCTCGGGGTTGATCTGCCTGAGCTGGTCCGCTGTCGCTTCGGCTTTGTGCTGGCCGATCGTGGCGAGATTGGCGAAGACCTGGCGGTTGAGGTTCGAGAGCTCGAACGCGTCGAGATCGCAGATCGTCAGGCGGCCGACGCCTGCGCGGGCCAGCGCCAGGATGACCGCGCCGCCCATGCCGCCGGTGCCGCAGACGAAGACATGGGCGCGGCGCAGCGCCTCTTGCTGGGCGGGGGTGACGAAGCCGATATTGCGGGTCGTGAATTCGGCGTAGTCAAACATGATCGGCCTTTCGGGCAGGGCGCAGGCCGTCCCAGCTGCGCCGGCTGTCGAGCCAGCTTGCGATGGGGACGGCCCAGGTCTGCACGATCGAGAAGAGCCCCGCGAAGAGGACGGCCTTGCGGGAGTCGCGCGGCACCTCCTTGAGCAGGTACTGGCGGGCGGTGGGCAGGTCCATCTGGCCGACCTGAAGGATGTCGTCGCCGCGGTCATAGTCGAGCGTCTCGCGGCAGAGATCGTTGATATAGCCGTCGCGGTGGGGCGCGGCGTCGTCAAAGGCCTTTTTCATGGCGTCCGAGCCGCCGGTATAGGCGTTGCGAATGACGAAGCCGTCCTCTTCGAACCAGGCGTCGCCCCCGACACCGAAGGCGGAGCGGTGGTTGCGCATGACGCCGCGTGCGATGCGCAGGTGGCGGAAGCGGGGGCGGGCGCGTTTTCCGTCGGGATAGACGTCGGTGAAGGATTGCGCGACGCGGCCCACGACGGCGGGGACCTGACTGACGCTGGTAATCCGCAAGGGGCGCAGGCCGCCGCGCAGAAAGAGAAGGACGACCGTCAGCCCGTAAAGGATCCACGAGACGCCCCGGCCCTGCGCACCCGGGTCGACCATCGCGAGGCCCAGATGCAGGATCGGCGCGTCGATGGCCGGGTCCTGCAGATCGATCCAGCGCAGGGCGTTGAAGCCGATCAGCGCCCTGGTCTTGCGGTCGTAGACGAGGGTCAGGACGATATTGGCCCAGATCTCGGGGTCATCGAGAAAGACGCCGTAATCGAGCGCGCCGCGCGGTTCGACCGTGTAGGCGAGCGCGGTGACGTCGGCGCGCAGGCGGGCCTGCTCTTCGGGCGGCAGGCCAAGGCCGGGGCGGTCGTAGATGCAGGTTCGGTGAGGGCCGTTGATCAGGGTCAGGCGCATGTGCCGCTGGGTGAGCGAGGAGAGAAGCGCGAGCGGGCTCATGCAGGCGCGCTTGGGCTTTGGCCCGCCGGGGGGCATGGGATGCGGGTCATTGGCGGGGAGGTCCTTTTGCTGCGCCCGGTCGGATCGGTTTTAGAGCGCGGCCCGGGACAAGAAAACGGTGGAAAATCGGACCATTTGATGGCCGTGCCGCTTCTGCCGCAGGATCGGCTGGCCTTTTGAGCCTAGCTGCCTGTGGCGGGCGCGGTCTGCGGGGCGGCAGGCGCGTCCTCTTCTTTTTTGCGGGCGCGGCGGGCCAGCTTGCGGAAAAGGCCGCGGCTCATCGGCTGGTCAAGCTGGACGCCCATGAAGAGCTCGTTCAGCCAGACGATCCGCCCCGCGAACGGCGTGCCCGCGATACTGAGAGTGACGGTATCGCCGCGTTCATGGGCAACACCTGCAGGGCGTTCGACCTTGAGACCGCTGCGGCTGATGTCGGACGTGCGGACCGAAAGCGCCTGTCCATGAAGCGTAAGCCCGATATCGATCGCGACCGTCACGCGGCTGGCGCGGCGGCAGCCCTGCCTACGCTGGCGCAGCGCCTTGGCCAGCCGAGGTCCTGTGACAAGCCCGCCGATTAAAGCCGCGATTAGGATACCGGAGAGGATCGCCAGAAGCGGATTGTCCTGAAGGGTTTGCAGAGCGCGTGTCAGGGGGTTGCGGCTGGAGGCCAGCAGATCGACGCCGGTGCGCGTCTCCGGTCCGTCCTGCTGGCCGGAGACTTGCCCGGTGGCGCGCCGCGTGTCGGTCCGGCAGTCATAGGCCGCCAGGCGCCGCCCGATATCGGCAATGGCCGGATCCTTTACGAGGCTTCGCAACCGGCCGCGCAAAGGGCCGGGATGGGTGGCCTCAACCGACAGCAGCTCGGCGGCGTTCAAAAAGAGGATGATGTCGCTTTGGTAGAGAGTTAGGGACGTGCCTTGCAGCGCCCGCCTGACGCTGGCCTCGTTCAATGTCAGCAGATCGAATTGCAGGACATTGGCGGCATTCAGCTGGTCCGCACTGTCCAGCGCATCGATCAGGGTCTGATAGCTTGCATAGGCGCGGTCGAGCCGGTCGAGCGCCTCGCAGTCGCGCGCATGGATCGGGGCCGCGACGACGGAAATCGCGCAGAAAAGCAGCAAAAATCGCAGTTGGCTCACCGATCTGTCCAGCCCGTTTCAAATCGCCTTAGGCATCGCAGACAAGCCTTAAAATCGGATGAATGCCCGCTTGCCTTCGCGCGACCGGCCTTGCCGCGAGGCGGGGTCAGGCTTGCGGGGCGGCGGGGCGGCGTATATCTCTGCGCCCTGACAGATACAGCCTGCGGAGAACGGGACATGAGGCGAGTCGTTGTGACAGGGCTGGGGCTGGTGACGCCCTTGGCCGATGGGGTCGAAGCCAGCTGGAGCCGGATTCTCGAGGGCAAGTCGGGTGCCGGGACGATCACCCTTTTCGATCCGAGCAAGCTGGCGACGACTTATGCCTGCGAGGTTCCGCGCGAGGGCGAGGGGGCGTTCAACCCTGACACCTACATGGAGCCGAAGGAGCAGCGGAAGGTCGACACCTTCATCCTCTTTGGGATCGCCGCCGCCGAGCAGGCCGTGCGCGATGCCGGCTGGATGCCCGAGGATCGCGAGAGCCTCGAGCGGACCGGGGTTTTGATCGGATCGGGGATCGGGGGGCTGAATTCGATTGCCAACACGGCGCTTTTGATGGCCGAGAAGGGGCCGCGACGGGTCTCTCCGTTCTTCGTGCCGGGCGCGCTGATCAATCTGATTTCGGGCCAGGTGAGCATCCGCTACGGATTCAAGGGGCCGAACCATTCGGTTGTCACCGCCTGCTCGACCGGCGCGCATGCGATCGGGGATGCCTCGCGGCTGATCCAGCATGGCGATGCGGATGTGATGATCGCGGGCGGCGCGGAAGCCGCGATTTGCGAGATCGGCATCGCGGGCTTTAACGCCTGCAAGGCGCTGAGCACCAAGCGGGGCGAGGACCCGCAAAAGGCCTCGCGGCCTTATGATGCGGACCGGGACGGCTTTGTCATGGGCGAAGGCGCGGGGATCGTGGTGCTTGAGGAATACGAACACGCCAAGGCGCGGGGCGCCCGGATCTATGCCGAGGTTCTGGGATACGGGCTGTCGGGGGATGCCTATCACATCACCGCGCCGTCCGAGGATGGCGAAGGCGGCGAGCGGTCGATGCGCGCGGCGCTGAGGCATGCCGGTCTTGAGCCCGCCGATATCGATTACATTAATGCGCATGGCACCTCGACCATGGCCGACACGATCGAGCTGGGCGCCGTCGAGCGTCTGATGGGCGAGGCGGCGAGCACGGTCACGATGTCCTCGACCAAAAGCGCGACGGGGCATCTTTTGGGCGCGGCCGGCGCGATCGAAGCGATCTTTTCGATCCTCGCGATCCGCGATCAGGTGGCGCCGCCGACGATCAATCTGGACAATCCGGCCGTCGAGACGCCCGTCGATCTGGCGCCCAATGCCAAGCGCGAGCGGACGATCGATGTGGCGCTCTCGAACTCTTTCGGGTTCGGCGGAACGAATGCCAGCGTGATCTTCGGAAAGCCAAGCTGATGTGGCGCCATATCGCCTCTAACGCGCTGACCCTTTTGATCGTGCTGATGTTTCTAGGCGGCGGTGTCATCGTCTGGGGCCAGCAGGAATATGTTGCCGAGGGCCCGCTGGAAGATGCGGTCTGCCTTGAGGTGGAGCGCGGCACGAACATGCGACGGCTGAGTGTCAAACTGGTCGATGAGGGAGCGATCTCCTCGCGGGCGATCTTTCGGATGGGCGCCGATTACAGCGATAAGACCAGCCAGCTGAAAGCAGGAAGCTTTCTGGTGCCGGCAGGTGCGTCGATGGAAGAGGTCGTCGACATCATCACGCGCGGGGGGGCGAGCACCTGCGGCACCGAAGTCGTCTACCGGATCGGGGTCAATCAGGTGCAGACCGTGGTGCGCGAGCTGGATCCGGCGACGAACGAATATGTCGAGGTCGCCAAGTTCACCCGCGACGAGCCGGTGGCGGAGCGCTATACCGAGGTGAGCCAGGATCCCGATACGCGGTTCCGTGTGGCTGTGGCCGAAGGGGTGACGTCCTGGCAGATCGTGGATGCGTTGAACTCCTTCGATCTGCTGGAGGATGACGTGGAGGACGTGCCGGGCGAAGGGCTTCTGGCGCCGGACAGCTACGAGATCACGCCGGGCACCGAGGTTGAGGATGTGCTGGCGCGGATGCAGGCCCGCCAGGAAGAGATCATGGAAGAGCTTTGGGCGGCGCGGTCGGACGACGCTCCGGTCGGCACGCAGGAGGACGCGCTGATCCTGGCCTCGATCGTGGAGAAAGAGACGGCCGTGCCCGATGAGCGTCGGCAGGTCGCGAGCGTCTTTGCCAACCGGCTGGAACAGGGGATGCGGTTGCAGACAGATCCCACGGTGATCTACGGCATCACGCGGGGCGAGCGGGTTCTGGGGCGCGGTCTGCGCCAGAGCGAGCTGCGCGCCGAGACGCCGTGGAACACCTATGTGATCGACGGGCTTCCGCCCACGCCGATCGCCAATCCCGGGCGCGCCAGCATCGAGGCGGCGCTGAACCCGGACGAGACCGACTACATCTTCTTTGTGGCCGATGGGACGGGCGGACATGCCTTTGCCCGGACGCTGGACGAGCATAACCGCAATGTGGCGCGCTGGCGCGAGATCGAGGCGGAACGTGCGGCGGCGCGGGAGGCGGATGCTCCGGCGGAGAACTAGGCGGGATCGGTGACGTAGGACAGGATTTTCTAGAAAATCCTGTTTCGCAGATCCGTCCGGAAGGATCCGGGTGGCAAAATTTTCTAGAAAATTTTGGGGCCGCGCGGCTGCGGAGTGAAGGAAAGATTAACCGCCCGTCCGATGGGCGTTGCGCCTTTCTATTTGAAAAGATTGACTTTTCCGGGTGCGGAGCGTATCTCTGCCTTCGCTAGACGCCGTGGTCCAGCCTGCCTGCTCCCCCGCGGGCCGGTATCGGAGGCGGCGGCCCTCCCTGCGTGGCGGATCCCCCAAAATGCAGGCAACCAAAATGAGCAGAACAGGCCAAACGCCCGATCCGGGTGACGAATTCGACGGTCAGCTGACCGAAAGCAGAGTGCTGTTCAAAGCACTGAGTGACGATCTGGCCGCGGCGTTGCGGTCCCTCGACAGGGATTGCGCCTCCGGGGCCAGCACATTGAGGCAGAGGCGAGCGGCGCTGGTGGCGGCGCTTGATCATGCGAAGGCCGTGGAGGCGTGGATCGATGAAGAACGTTACGAGACCGGCGCTGGAGGGCGGGCAAGCCCGCTCGATCTTGATGCGGTCCGCCATCAGATCGGGTGCCGCCTTCATCGCCTCCGGTCCTGCTGCAAGGCAGGATGAGTTTCTGCGCGATCTTGGGGAGGCAGAGCTGCGCGCTCTGCCTTTCCTCTTCGACTTCTGGGCTATGGATCATCAATTACCGCCATCGGGGGACTGGCGCACATGGGTGATCCTTGGCGGGCGCGGTGCGGGCAAGACCCGGGCCGGCGCCGAGTGGGTCCGCTCGATTGTGGAAGGGTCGCTCCCTTCCGATGTCGGGCGGGCCCGGAGACTTGCGCTGATCGGCGAGACCGTCGAGCAGACGCGCGAGGTCATGGTCTTTGGCGAGAGCGGGATCCTGGCCTGCTCTCCGCCCGACCGGCGGCCGGATTGGATTGCCGGGCGCAAGATGCTGGTCTGGCCGAACGGAGCCACCGCGCAGATCTTTTCCGCCCATGATCCCGAAAGCCTGCGCGGGCCGCAATTCGATGCGGCCTGGGTGGACGAGCTGGCCAAGTGGAAGAAGGCGGAAGAGACCTGGGACATGCTGCAATTCGGGCTGCGTCTTGGGACGCGGCCGCAGGTTTGCGTCACGACGACGCCGCGCCCGGTGCCGATCCTGAAGGCGCTGCTGGAGCGGCCCTCGACGGTGATGACCCATGCCCCGACCGAGGCGAATGCCGCCAATCTGGCGGATGGGTTTCTTGAAGAGGTCAAGGCGCGCTATGACGGCACGCGGCTGGGGCGGCAGGAGCTTGACGGCGTTCTGATCGACGAGATCGAGGGCGCGCTTTGGTCTGGGGCCGCGCTTGAGGCAGGCCGCGCCGAGGCGGCGCCCAAGCTGGACCGGATCGTCGTCGCGGTGGATCCGCCGGTGACGGGCAAGGCGGGATCGGATGCCTGCGGGATCGTCGTCGCCGGGATCGTGATGGACGGGCCGCAGCGCGACTGGACGGCCTATGTGCTGGCGGATCGGTCGGTGGAGGGCGCCTCTCCCTTGGGGTGGGCGCGGGCGGCGGTGGCGGCGGTCGAGGAGTTCGGCGCGGACCGGCTGGTGGCCGAGGTCAATCAGGGCGGGGATCTTGTCGCCGAGATGATCCGGCAGGTCGGGCCGATGGTGCCTTACAAGGGGGTTCATGCCTCGCGCGGGAAGACCGCGCGGGCGGAGCCTGTGGCCTCGCTTTACGAGCAGGGCCGGGTGCGGCATCTGCGGGGGCTGGGCCAGCTCGAAGAGCAGATGGGGCTGATGAGCCATGCCGGATTTCAGGGCCGCGGCTCTCCGGACCGGGTGGATGCACTGGTCTGGGCGCTGACCGAGCTGATGCTGGTGCCGCAGGTTGCGCCGCAGGTGCGGCAGTTGGGGTAGCGGTGCTTCGATTGTCCTGTGCTTAGGTCGCGCGAAACCAGCGGCTTTTGCAGCGAGCGCGGCACTTGTCACAGCTGCCCATAAAATCGTTCAGACAACGAGGCCCATTCGGCATCATGAAAGAGTTACGTCGCAGGCTGGATGACGCTCCTGTAAAGGCGCACCGCTAAGAAAGTCATTGCGAAGGGTGAAATGAATAGAGCTAACCAAAGCCCCGCTGACACCGAAGCCGCACCTAACCTGAGGGCTCCTTCGCGAAAGAGATCGAGAGCCTGCATGGGAGAATAGACAAAGATGTCAAACACCGAGAGACCAGCGAAAGCCAAAATAATAGCCCCGAACACGGCCGAAAGCAGGCGCGTGACGCGATCCGCTGGAAGCTTTGAGAATGCCAGCATCGCCCCGAAGAGGAGCGGGACGATTGAGGCCCCCGGTTGCGGCGGTAACGGGATTTGGGTGAATACAGCTTTATAGGCGTCGAGCCGGTTTGGCATGTAGTCGATCAAGCTTGCCTGGATCAGCTCTGGCCCCCAGGCGAGAACGAACGGCGCCAGCCAGAAAGCCGCAAGCAAGCCGCTCCAGACACGGAGCTTATCCGGCATCTTCCGAAACGTGATGGTCAGCACGAATGTATAAAGCGCGAAAGCGGCGTGATCAAAGTATCGGATCGAAAAACCCAATATCGATAACAACGACACGGCGGCGATAGCGCTCGACAGGACGACAACCGCCCTGTGAAGAGCGACGCCGCCAACCATAGCGGAGACCCAGATCGCGGCTCCGAGTGGCACCATGATCGTGAGCAGGTTTAGGCCCATAGACAAGGCTATGCGGAGGCCGTGTGCAAGGATCGATGTCTCCATGGAAAATGGATCTACCATGAGTTGGGGCCTGATCAACAGCGCTACGCCGACGGCTGAGGAGAGCAAAAGGATGGCGGTCAGCGCGCGCGCGATCCATGTCGTAAGGCGGCCTTTCAAAGACGCCGCGACGGCCGTTGGCACCAAGCAGATCGAGACCAGAATTGCGACGCGGCTAATCGTGCTCGCATAGGTTACGATTGCCGCAGCGATTGTGTTCTTTGGCCTCCCATCGACATCAAATCGAGCAAGCTCGCCCGGTATTGTAATGAGTATCACATCAGAAGCCATGGCAACGACCAGTACAGCCAGAAATAAAGGCAATGGGGATATGTCGAAGCGGCTTCGCGCCATCATGTGCAATCCTGATATCTTTTGATCAAATCTGGGCTTTTCAGATGAAAGCGTTATTCTGGAAAATCTTTTATGTTTATTATCCGGCAGAAGGTAAACGATCTGCCGGAACGCCGCCGCTTGCGTAATCGGTATGCGATCTACCGGGCCAGCGAAACTCCAAAAAGACACACTGCCTTTGCGCGTCGCTCTAGTTGGGTGCGTCACACGGTTTCATGGCAGTTCGAGCCGACGCTAACGATTACGTACATAAAGCGAAAGGTCAGCTTGTTCGCGCAAGCGGGACAGCGCTGGCATTGCTTGGCCAATCATCGCGGCAAAGGCTTGTGCGTTTTGGAGCCTATCAAATACGTTTTATGTTTCACCATGACCAGCACAATGGGTCAGGCCGCATTCGCGCGTCCGGCGAAGGCGGTTTTGGGGAAGCGGACGAGGATCAGGGCCTTGCCGGAAACGGTGTGCTCGGCGAGGGCTGGTTCGAGGTCTTGCAGCGTGCAGGTGAGGAACCGCTCGTCTTTCGTCGAGACATCGCAGGCGACATCGACCGGAGCGTGGCACGGGGCGCCCTGGCTGATCAGCGCACGGGAGATGTTGCCGGCGGTTCGCACGCCCATATAGATCGCAAGCGTCGTGCCGGGCCTCATGTGGTTTGCCCAGTCGGGGGCGGGATCGCCGGGGCGGCAGGCGCCGGTTGCGAAGATGACGGTATCGGTCTGGCCGCGTTCGGTCAGGCTGCGCGACATCTGCGCGGCGGCGGCGCTCGCGGCGGTGATGCCGGGAACGATCTCGACGGGGATCCCGGCGGCGCGGGCGGCCTCCATTTCTTCGGTGGCGCGTCCGAAGATCGAGGGATCGCCCGATTTAAGGCGGACGACGCGGCGGCCCTTGCGGGCTTCGGCGGTGATCAGGGCGCAGATGCGGTCTTGCGGCCAGGCGCAGGCGCCGACTTCCTTGCCGACGAAGACACGCTCGGCGTCGCGGCGCGCAAGCTCTAGCACGTCCGGATCGACGAGGCGGTCGTAATAGATGACATCGGCTTCCTGCAGCCGCTCGACCGCGCGCAGGGTCAGCAAATCGCGGGCGCCGGGGACTGCGCCGACGAGGGCGATATGCCCCTCGCCTGCATTCTCGGGCACGCGGCGGGTGTCGATTGCGGATTTGATGAGCTCGGCGGCTTCGGCCTCGGCTCCGGTGCGGTGCAGCTGTGTCGGGGCGCCGTTGAACACCCAGGCCCAGAAGGCGCGGCGGGTATTTTCGGGCAGTTGCTCGGCCACGGCGCCGCGCAGCCGTCCGGCCAAAGCGGCGAGCCCGCCGATGCGCGGCGGCAGGAGCGTTTCGATGCGGGTCTTGAGCGATCGGCCGAGGACGGGTGCGGTCCCTTCCGTGCCGATCGCGACGACGACGGGATCGCGATCGACGATTGAGGGGGTCGTGGCGTCGCAAAGCTCGGGGCGGTCCACGACATTGACGGTCGCGCCGCCCGCCTTGGCGAGCGCGTGGAGCGCCGCATCGGCTCCGGCGCAGCCTGTGGCGATGAAGGTGAGCGCGCTGCCTGCGAAGGTGCCGGGGGTGATGGGACCGGCGTCGTGGATGGCGCGGTTCTGGGCGACGAGACCGCGCAGTTCGGCGTCAAGCTCCGGGGCGGCGAGGATGATTGCGGCATCGGTTTTGAGGATCAGGCGGGCCTTCTGGGCGGCCTGTTCGCCGCCGCCTGCGATGACGACGCGGCGGCCGGTGGTGCGGATGAACATGGGAAAGGATTTCATGGTCGGTCCCTCGCTATTCGGCGGCGTCGCGCAGGGCGAAGCGGCTGATGAGACTGGTGATTTCAGGGCGGCAGGAGCCGCAGGTCTGGCCCGCGCCGGTGGCGGCGCAGACCCTGTCCAGATCGGCGCCGCATTCGCTGGCCGCCGCCAGAAGCGTGTTGGCGCCCACCCCCATGCAAGAGCAGACGGTCGGTCCGGGATCTGGAGCGGCGCCGCCGGGGCGGGCCGCAAGAACGCCGCCGAGGGGCTGGCCGATCAGCCCGGCGACGTAATCGCGCGCGACGGCGACCGGCTCGGGCGAGACAAAGAGGGCGGCGGTCAGGCGGCCTTGGGGATCGGCGAAGGCGAGGCGGGAGAGGCCGCTGGCCCGGTCGGTGAGGATCTGCGGATCGCCTTGCAGTTCGAAGAGGCGGCGGGCGAGGGCGGGCCAGTCGGTTTCGGAGGGGTCTCCTGCCAGTTCCATCCGCCAGCCGAGATCCGTGCGGACCCGGGCCCAGTAGGCGGTATCCGGGCTCGGTTTGCTGGCGGAAACGGCAAAGCCGTACCAGGCGGCGTCGAAGCGTTCGATCGCGATGACGCTGGCCTTGCTTTCGGGTTGGCCCGAAACGGGATCGCAGGCCGGGGCGATCAGCGTGTCGATCCGGGCGGCCGGTGCGGTTTCGCCGGTCCAGTGGATGGGGGCGAAAGGGGCGCCGGGCGCGGCATCCTCGCTGATAAGAACGCGCAGGAGGGCGGTGCCATGGGGGCTTTGGATGCGGGCGATATCGGCTGGCTTGAGGGTCAGGGTGACGGCATCCTGCGGATGAATTTGCAGGAAGGGTTCGGCGAGGTGGCGCGCAAGACGCGGCGCGAGAGCGGTGCGCGTCATCGTGTGCCATTGGTCGCGGGTGCGGCCGGTATTGAGGCGGAAGGGGTAGCGCGGTGTCCGCTTGGCGGCGGGGGCGCTTTGGCGGACCGGCACGATGCGGGCGCGGCCATCCGGCGTAAAGAACCGGCCGTCGCCGAAGAACCGCCCGCCACTGCGCGTGGCACTGACAGGCCAGCGCGTTGGAGCGAGCGCGTCATACTCGGCATCGGTCAGATCGGCGAGGCCGGAGATGTCGAAGTCGCGCCCGAGGCGCGCCGCGATGCCGGAGAGGGCGGCATGTTCGCGAAAGATCTCGGAGGGGGAGGCGTAGTCGAAGGCCTCCGGCCATCCCATGCGGCGGCCGACCTCGGCGAAGATGGCCCAGTCGGGTCGGGCGAGACCCGGCGCGGGCAGGGCGGGGCGCTGGCGGCTGATGGTCCGGTCGGAATTGGTGACGGTTCCGTCCTTCTCGCCCCAGCCGGTGGCGGGCAGAAGGACATCGGCAAGCCGGGCGGTGTCGGTCTGTCCGGTGATGTCCGAGACGACGGTGAAATCGCAGCCCTTGATCGCCGCGCGCACCGCATCCGCGTCCGGCATGGAGACGGCGGGATTGGTGCAGGCGATCCAGAGCGCCTTGATCTGCCCGTCCGCGACGGCGCGGAACATGTCGACCGCCTTGAGCCCCGGGCGTTCGGCAATGCGGGGGGCGGACCAGAAGGTCTGGACAGCCTTGCGGTGTTCGGCGGTTTCAAGATCGAGATGGGCGGCGAGCATGTTGGAGAGCCCGCCGACTTCGCGCCCGCCCATCGCATTGGGCTGTCCGGTGACGCTGAAGGGGCCGCTGCCAGGCTTGCCGATGCGGCCTGTGGCAAGGTGGCAGTTGAGGATCGCGTTGACCTTGTCGCTGCCGCTGGTCGACTGGTTCACGCCCTGGCTGAAGACGGTGACGGTGCGCTCGGTTGCGGCGAACATGGCGTAGAAGCGGGCGATGTCGGCCGGATCGAGGCCCGTCCTTGCGGTCTCGCCTGCAGAGGCTGCGGTCAGGGCCTCGTCGATGCCGGAGGTGTGGTCCTTGAGGAACGGCATGTTCAAGGCGCCGGTTGTGCCAAGATGCGCGAGCAGACCGTTGAAAAGCGCGACGTCGGTGCCCGGTTTTAGCTTGAGATGCAGATCGGCGATATCGCAGGTCGCCGTGCGGCGGGGGTCGATCACGATAACCTTGGTGCCGCGCGCTTTGCGGGCGCGGGCGAGCCGCTGGTAAAGGACCGGATGACACCAGGCGAGGTTTGAGCCGGTGAGGACGACGAGATCGGCTGCCTCAAAATCCCCGTAGGTACCGGGAACCGTATCGGTGCCGAAGGCGCGCTTGTGGCCCGCGACGGTCGAGGCCATGCAAAGACGCGAATTGGTGTCGATATTGGCCGAGCCGATGAAGCCTTTCATCAGCTTGTTGGCGACGTAGTAATCCTCGGTCAGAAGCTGCCCGGAGACGTAGAAGGCAACGCTGCCTGGCCCGTGTTCGGCGATCGTGTCCGAGAACCGCCCGGCCACCATTGCAAGGGCTTCGTCCCAGCCGGTTTTGGTGCCGTGGATGCGAGGCGCGAGGAGGCGGTCCTCAAGCCCGACCGTCTGGCCGAGCGCGTGGCCCTTGGAACAGAGCCGCCCGTGATTGGCCGGGTGATCGGGGTCGCCCTCGACGCTTAGCGCTCCGGCGCCGGTTGCGCGCAGTGTCACACCGCAGCCCACGCCGCAATAGGGGCAGGTGGAGCGCACCGACGGGTGGCTCGTGCCGTCCATCAGGCCGCTTTCTGGCCGAGCAAGGCGGCGTCGATCAGGATGCGGCCATCCTCGACCTTGGCCGGGTAGGTGTCGATCCGGCCGTCATCCGGGCCTTGCGCCTCGCCGGTTTCCAGATCGAAGACCCAGTTATGGAGCGGGCAGGTCACGCGAGTGCCGTGGACGATGCCTTCTTCGAGGGGGCCGCCCTTGTGCGGGCAGGTGTTGGAGGTGGCGAAGATGGTCGCCTCGTCGGTGCGAAAGATGGCGATGCAGCCCGCACGGGTCTTGACCTTGCGCGCGCCCCGGATGGGAATATCGCCAAGCGCGCCGATATCGATCCAGCTCATTCCGCGGCCTCCAGCGTCAGATCGGCGAGAGGCGCGAATTTATGCGCTTCCTCGGCGCGGGCGCGTTCGGCCCAGGGATCTTTTTGGTAGATCGTCTGGCTTAGCTCGAAGGCTGCAATGAGCCGGGCGCGTTCGGCCTCGTCGGCGAGGCGCTCTTGCACCCAATCGAGGCCGACCTTTGCGATCCATTTATAGGGCCGGTCGAGATATTTGGCGTTCTCGCGGTAGATCTGGACGAAGGCGATGGTCCACTCCATGGCTTCGGCTTCGGTGGCGACTTTGACCAGCGGCTGGATCTCCCTCAGATCCATGCCCGCTGCGCCGCCGACGCCGATTTCAAAGGCACTGTCCACGCAGATGATCCCAAGGTCCTTGCACGTGGCTTCGGCGCAATTCCGGGGGCAGCCGGAGACCGCCATCTTGACCTTGTGCGGCGTCCAGGAGCCCCACAGCTTTTTCTCGAGCCGGACGCCGAGGCCGGTCGAATTCTGGGTGCCGAACCGGCAGTGATCGGTGCCGACGCAGGTTTTCACGGTGCGCAGGCCCTTGGCATAGGCATGGCCCGAGACAAGCCCGGCGCGGCCCAGATCGGCCCACATGGCGGGCAGGTCTTCTCCACGAACGCCCAGAAGGTCGATGCGCTGGCCGCCGGTCACCTTGACGGTCGGCACGTTGTATTTGTCGGCGGCATCGGCGATGGCGCGCAGTTCCTGCGCATTGGTCAGACCGCCCCACATGCGCGGGACGACCGAGAAGGTGCCGTCTTTTTGGATGTTGGCGTGCTTGCGTTCGTTGACGAAGCGCGATTGCGGGTCGTCCTGATATTCCACCGGCCAGTCGGCGAGCAGGTAGTAGTTGATCGCGGGGCGGCAGACATGGCAGCCATTTGGCGTGGTCCAGCCAAGCTCCTGCCAGACGGCGGCTTGGCTTTTGAGCTCGCGCGATTTGATGAGCCGCCGGACATCCTCGTGGGTGAGGTCCGTGCAGCCGCAGACAGGTTGGGCGGTGGGCAGCTTGAACTCGTCCCCCAGTGTCACAGAAAGAAGCTGCTCCACCAGCCCCGTACAGGTCCCGCAGGACCCGGACGCCTTGGTGGCGCCGCGGACCGCATCGAGCGATCCGGCGCCATTTTCGATAGCTTGAACGATCTGACCTTTGCACACGCCGTTGCAGCCGCAGATTTCTGCGTCAGCCGGTAAGGCTGCAACGGCCGCCATAGGGTCCAGCGCGGCCCCCCCTTGATAGGCAGGCCCGAAGATGAGCGTTTCGCGCATCTCGGTGATGTCGGTCTTGTCCTTGATCAGGCCGTGAAACCAGCCGCCATCGGCGGTGTCGCCATACATGACCGCGCCGATCACGCGGCTTTCGTGCAGAACGAGGCGCTTATAGACGCCGCGCGCGGGATCGCGAAAGACGATGTCCTCCCGGTCCTCGCCTTCGGCGAAATCGCCTGCGGAAAACAGATCGCAGCCGGTGACCTTGAGCTTTGTCGCCGTCTCGCGGTTTTCGAAGGCGGCGGGGTCTCCCGTCAACGTCGCCGCCGCGACCTTGGCCTGATCGTAGAGCGGGGCGACCAGGCCGAAGATCTGCCCGTCATGTTCGACGCATTCGCCGATGGCGAGGATGTCCTCGTCGCTGGTGATCATCTGGTCATCGACATGAATGCCCTTGCCGGTGGCCAAGCCCGCCTCGGCGGCGAGCGCGGTGGCGGGACGAATGCCGACGGCCATGACCAGCAGATCGCATGGGATCTCGGTGCCGTTCTCCAGCCGCAGGGCCGTGACCTTGCCGTCCCGTCCGAGGATCTCCTTTGAATTGGTGGAGACAAGCACATTGATGCCGCGCTGGGCCAGTTCCTTGCGAAGCAGGTAGCCTGCGGCCTCGTCCAGTTGCCGCTCCATCAGGTGGCCCATCAGATGCACGACAGTGACGTCGATGCCGCGCGCATGCATCCCCGCCGCAGCCTCGAGCCCAAGAAGGCCGCCGCCGATGACAACAGCCTTCTTGCCACCCTGAAGGGCCATCATCCGCTCGGTATCCTCGAGATCGCGATAGGCGATCACCCCGTCAAGATCGTGGCCGGGAAGGGGGATGATGAAGGGGGTCGACCCGGTGGCGATGACGAGCTTGTCATAGGGAACATCGCCGCCCGGCGCGCGGACGATCTTGGCGGTGCGGTCGATGCCTTCGACACGTTCGCCGAAGCGGCAGGTGACGCCGTGTTCTTCGTAGAACGGAGCATCGTGGGTGACGATCTCTTCGTAGGTCTTCTCTCCGGACAGAACCGGTGAGAGCATGATGCGGTTATAGGTTCCGCGCGGCTCGGCGTTGAAGAGCGTGATGTCCCAGCCGCCTGCCTCCGAGACATGTTCGACGAGGCGGCCGGCGGCCATGCCTGCGCCGATGATGACGAGTTTCTTCATCTCTTTCACTCCGCCGCGATCGCGGTCTGACTGGGTTTCGGTTTGGGAGTTGCGCCGTGTTCATACTCTTCGAGGAAATCGAGCACCTCCTGCCGGTAGGCGTAGTAGTCCGGATGTTCGAGAAGCGCCTTGCGGGTCCGGGGGCGGGGCAGATCGACCTTGGTGATCTTGCCGATCGTGGCCTGAGGGCCGTTGGTCATCATGACCACGCGGTCCGCGAGCAGGCGCCCAGAGCGACAGGAAGCCGATGATGGCGACCAGAGGGACACCCAGAAGACGCCAGATCTCGCCCAGCTGCGCCTTGGGATTGTCGCCCGCGGCGGCCTTGAAGACCGGGGTGAGCCATCCCAGACCGAGGACGGTGAACCATTTGTCGGCCTTGTTGATGCGGGTGAACCAGACGGCGCGGCGCGCTTCGCGGGCCTGATCGTCGAGGATATTGGGATCTATTGCGGTCATGGGATGTCCTGCCTGTGATGCACGTCCTGCGGTTCATCCGGGCCGCCTGCGGGAGGGCAGGCAGCCCGGGCGCACTCGTTAGCCCTGAACTTCGGAGCCGACGATGATCTGCTCGCCCTTCAGTCCGATCGGCAGACTGTCGAGGTAGGCATTGGGGGCGCGACCGTCATAGGGGATGCCGTCGATGATATCCTCGGACGGCGTGGCGGCCTTGTAGCCGTCGCTGTCCCAGGGGAAGTCGGCTTCGTTGGCGAGCCCTTCGTCGACCAGAAGACGCGCGGCTTCGAGGTAGATCTCGGGCTTGTAGACGTCGCGGGCGACCTCGTCATACCAGGCATCGGTTTTCGGCTCGGCGATCTGGCCCCAGCGGCGCATCTGCGTGAGATACCAGACGGCGTCCGAATAGAAGGGATAGGTCGCGTTGTAGCGGAAGAAGACGTTGAAGTCCGGCACTTCGCGGATGTCGCCCTTTTCGTATTCGAACGTGCCGGTCATGGAGTTGGCGATCACCTCGGCATCGGCGCCCACATATTCGGGCCGGGCCAGCATCTCGACCGCGGCCATCCGGTTGGCGTTGTCATTCTCATCGAGCCAGATCGCAGCGCGGATCAGGGCCTTGGTCACGGCAAGCGTCGTGTTCGGATATTGCTCGGCGAAGTCGGCGGTGATGCCGAAGACCTTTTCGGGGTTGTTCTTCCAGATCTGGTAATCGGTGATGACCGGCACCCCGATCCCCTTGAAGACCGCCTGCTGGTTCCACGGCTCGCCCACGCAGTAGCCATGGATCGTGCCTGCCTCGAGCGTGGCGGGCATCTGCGGCGGGGGTGTCACCGAGAGCAGGACATCGGCGCCGATCTGGCCGGTGATGTCCTGAGGGCTGTAAAAGCCCGGATGGAGACCGCCGGCGGCAAGCCAGTAGCGCAGTTCGTAATTGTGGGTCGAGACCGGGAAGACCATGCCCATGTTGAAGGACTTGCCTTCGGAATTGAACTGCTCGACCACGGGAGCGAGCGCCTCGGCCGAAATCGGGTGCTGCGGGCGGCCATCGTCCATCGTGGGGATATTCGGCTTCATCATCTCCCAGACCTCGTTGGAGACGGTGATGCCGTTGCCGTTCAGATCCATGGAGAAGGGCGTGATGATATGCGCCTCGGTGCCAAAACCGATCGTGGCCGCCAAGGGTTGTCCGGCAAGCATGTGCGCGCCGTCGAGTTGTCCGTCGATGACGCCGTCGAGCAGGACTTTCCAGTTAGCCTGCGCTTCCAGCGTCACGAAAAGACCCTCGTCGAGGAAGTAGCCCTGTTCATAGGCAACCGCGAGCGGCGCCATATCGGTGAGTTTGATGAAGCCGAAGGTCAGCTCGTCTTTTTCGAGATCGAGCATCTGCGCCGGCGCGCTGGTGGCTGTCAGGACCGCGACTGCGGCGCTCATTAGATGTTTCATCGGGACTGTTCCCCCTGGCTGGATCTTGCATTCACGCAACAACAAAAAGGCCGCCTGACCCCTCTCGCGCATGGACAGCGCTGAGATCGGTCGAGCAGCCTTGCTCGGTTTGCCCTGTGATGGGTTTGGAATGGAGAACGCCGTTGCTCTCTGATCTGAGCTTTGGATGGGGTGCCGTGAGACGCAAGTGTTTCGGCGGTTCCTGGGTCTGAGTTTCTGCGACGCGGCATCACTCAGAGCAGGGAATGCCCGAATTTTGGTCAGTCTTGCGCGGTTGGATCAAAAACTTGGCCGTCGAAGAACCGGTTTTCCGCCAGGATGAGGCGTCCGCTTTGCGTGGCAACGGCTGTGCCTTCGGCGATTCCGCCTTCGATCTTCTCGGATGCGCCAGGCAGGATCGCGCCTGATGTGGCCAGCGCGCGGCGATAGATATCGGTGCGGAACGCAGCGCGCGCGGGATCGCCCACGCCGCCACGGTCCAGTCCAAGCCGGGCGGCCATCTGGCGGGCGATCCAAGCGCCCTGGCTTTTCCAGGGGAAGTTCGCGGCGCCCTTGTGGAACTCGACAAAGCCGGGGCAGTCGCGCGTGTCGCCGCGCGCGTTGATCATCAAGCGGCCGGTCAGGGCCCGGTCGATGATATGCGGATCCAGATCGAGATAGTCCGGGCGGGCGAGCATCTCTGCCGCTGTCGTCTCGGCGCCGCCCGTACCGAGCCAGCGGCAGGCTTTCCAGACCGCGCGCATCAGGCGGCCGGTGAGATCGGGCTCGGCCCGGGCCCAGTCGGTGCGCACGGCCAGCACCTTTTCAGGGGCGGCCGACCAGATCGCGCGACCGGGAAGCAGCAGCTCGCCCGTGCCAGCCTCGACGCTTTTGGAGCCCCAGGGTTCGCCGACGCAAAAGGCGTCGATCTCGTCGGCGGCCAGCGCATCGGCCATCAAGGGAGGCGGGACGGTCTTGATCTCGACCCCCTGAGGGGCGGGCAGGCCGGAGGCGGAGAGCCAGTAATAGAGCAATTCGGCCTGCATCGAGAACGGGAAGGGCACGCCGATCCTGAGCCGCCCCTTGGAGGCGGCTATGATGGCCTTGCCCGCCCGCGCGGGATCGCTGAAGTCGAACTCATATCCCGATGTGGCCATTGCTTGCGCGAGAGGACGGCTGACGCCGACGACCGTTCCGTTCACCGACAGCACCATCAGAGCGGAGATCGGCGAGGCGACCCCGCCCAGCCCGAGGGCCATCGCCACCGGAACCGGCGAGAGCAGATGCGCGGCCTCGACGCTGCCGAAGGCCAGCATATCGCGCAGCGACGACCAAGAGGGCGCGCGCACCAGATCGAAGGCGAGGCCTTCCTCGCGGGCGAAGCCCATCTCCTCGGCCGCTATGATCGGAGCGGCGTCGGTGAGGGGAATGAAGGCGATGGACAGCCGCGTGACCGTCATGAGAGCAACTCGGCCGCGGTCACGAGGGCGGCGGCGATTTCGGGGATCTTCTTGCCCTTGTCCATCGCCGATTTGCGCAGGATCGCATAGGCTTCATCCTCGCCGATCCCGCGGACTTTCATTAAAAGCCCCTTGGCGCGGTCGATCACCTTGCGTTCTTCGAGGGCGCGTTTCGTTTCGGCCAGCTCTTCGCGCATTCGTCGGAACATGTTGAACCGGGTGATCGCCGCAGAGATCACGGGTTTGAGCCGGTCCGGGCGCAGATCATCCACGACATAAGCGGACACGCCCGCCTCGATGGCCGCCTTAGTCAGACTGTCGTCGCTTTGATCGACGAACATCGCAACGGGGCGTTCCAGCGGGGAGGAGGCAAGGGTGAGTTCTTCGAGCATGTCGCGGGTGGGATTCGTCAGATCGACGATGACGACATCTGGCGACAGCTCTGAGATGCGGCGGGGCAGGCTGGACACCTCGGAGATGACGTGGATATCGTTGTCGCCCGCTTCGCGCAGGCTGTCGACGATCATGAGGGCGCGGTCACGATCGGGCTCGACGACTATGATCGAAAGTCTGTCCGGCATCCCCCGATCATGAGTTCATTTTGCGGTTGCAGCAATTATTTTCTGCGCGGCAGAGAATGAAGGGTTCTGCTTTTGGTCCGGTGGCGGGCCGTGGTGAGGGCCTGCTGGTCGATTATGCCGTGCGGGGGGCGCCCGCGATCTGGAGGCGGCGTTTATAGTCGTCCGAAATGCCATCGAATTTGGCGTTGTGGCCGCAACATCCTGCCGCTTGGGACCCGCTTTGAGCCTGTATTGCTTGCGGTGTCATGTCCCTGGTGACTAGAGCTTCAAGGGGCTGATTGATGTTTTCCATCGGGCCGCCTGCGAAACGGAAGGGCGTCAAGGGTCCGAAGATCCGGTATGACGAGGATCTGGGCATCCCAGACGATCTTGCGCGACCGGGCGACACGTTGACCCTTAGGGCGCACATGATTAGGTGAAGCTCAGAGCCAGCGAGGGGAAGCAAGCATGGGCGTTATGACGGGAGCCAACACGGCCGGGTTCGACCGCGAGGTCGGCACGCAGACGCTTAATAAAGAGCTGCAGGACAAAGGGTTTTTGCTGACCTCGACCGAGGATGTCATCAACTGGGCTCGCACCGGCAGCCTGCACTGGATGACGTTCGGTCTGGCCTGCTGTGCGGTCGAGATGATGCATACGTCGATGCCGCGCTATGATCTGGAGCGGTTCGGAACGGCGCCACGCGCCTCGCCGCGTCAGTCGGACTTGATGATCGTCGCCGGCACTTTGACCAATAAGATGGCGCCCGCGCTCCGCAAGGTCTACGACCAGATGCCGGAGCCGCGCTATGTGATTTCGATGGGCTCCTGCGCCAATGGCGGGGGGTATTATCACTACAGCTATTCGGTGGTGCGGGGCTGCGACCGGATCGTGCCGGTCGATATCTATGTGCCCGGATGCCCTCCGACGGCCGAGGCGCTGCTTTACGGCATCCTGCAACTGCAAAAGAAAATCCGGCGGACGGGAACGATCGTCCGTTAAGAAAGAATAAGAATGACCGAAGAAATAAAGCCGGGCATGGTGGTTGTCCTTAAGTCCGGCTCGCCCGACATGACGGTCGAAGCCGTCAGCCCGACGGAAAAAGGCCCGAAGGCCGAATGTGTCATGTATGTGCGAACGGGATCGACGCCGGTCATCCCGGCGGAGTTGAGAAGGTTTGAGATTGCATGCGTAGCCCTGAGGCCGAAGAGATGACAGAAGCGTTGCAGGAACTTGGCGGCCATATCGAGCTCAAGCGGCCCGACTGCGTGCTCTCTTGGGAGATTGCCCATGACGAGCTGACGGTCGATGTGGCGCTGGCCTCTCTGACCGGGTTCGTGGAGTTCCTGAAGACCGACCAGACCTGCCGGTTTTCGACGCTGATCGATATCACGGCCGTCGATTATCCCGCGCGAGCCAAGCGCTTCGATGTGATCTATCACTTCCTGAGCATGTATCAGAACCAGCGGATCCGTCTGCGCGTGCAAGTGCGCGAGGACGAGATGGTGCCGTCGATCCTCGAGATCCACCCCTCGGCCAACTGGTTTGAACGTGAGATCTTTGACATGTTCGGTCTGATCTTCTCGGGTCATCCGGATCTGCGGCGGCTGCTGACCGATTACGGGTTCAGGGGGCATCCGCTGCGCAAGGACTTTCCGACGACGGGCTATACCGAGGTCCGCTATGACGAGGGGCTCAAGCGCGTCGTCTACGAGCCGGTCGATCTGGTTCAGGAATACCGGCAGTTCGATTTCATGAGCCCCTGGGAGGGGGCTGAATACATCCTGCCGGGTGATGAGAAGACGGAGGAGACGGCGTGATAGCTGACATCATGATCACTCTTGCCAGCTCGACAGAAGGTGCCCTTTACATGGCGCTTTATGTTGCGGGGATTTTCGCCTTCTCGTGTTCCAAAGGCTATCACTGGCAGCCAAGAGCCGCCTTTGCGGGTCTTGCTGTGTTAACGGCGGTCTTCGCAGGTTTGCGCGGATATGGTTGGATCGCGGGTTGGAACACCCTGATGCCAACAGCAGAACACTACGCTTCGAGCGGTTCAACCGCTTTGACACTGCATATCTTGGTTCCTGTCGCTCTACTGGCAGTCAGTGCGAGTGCCGGTTGGATTACAGGCTATGCGATGGGTCGAAGCGACGAGCGGCATTCAATAAAAGCGGACGTGAGGAGTACCTGACATGGACGGCAACCCGACCCCGCGCGGATATGAGGATGCTCTGACCGGCGAGCAGACGATCCGGAATTTCAACATCAACTTCGGGCCGCAGCACCCCGCAGCGCATGGGGTTTTGCGTCTGGTGCTTGAGCTGGACGGTGAGATCGTGGAGCGCTGCGATCCGCATATCGGACTGCTTCACCGCGGCACCGAAAAGCTGATGGAGAGCCGGACCTACCTGCAGAACCTGCCTTATCTGGACCGCCTCGATTACGTGGCGCCGATGAATCAGGAGCATGCCTTCTGTCTGGCCATCGAAAAGCTGACGGGGACCGAGGTGCCGCGACGGGCGCAGCTGATCCGGGTGCTCTTCTGCGAAATCGGGCGGATCCTGAGCCATATCCTGAACGTGACGACGCAGGCAATGGATGTGGGCGCGCTGACGCCGCCGCTTTGGGGGTTCGAAGAGCGCGAAAAGCTCATGGTTTTCTATGAACGGGCGTGCGGTGCGCGGCTGCATGCGAATTACTTCCGCCCCGGCGGCGTGCATCAGGATCTGCCGCCTGAGTTGATCGAGGATATCGACACATGGGCGGACGACTTTCCGCAAGTTCTGGATGATATCGAGGGGCTGCTGACCGAGAACCGGATCTTCAAACAGCGCAATGCCGATATCGGGATCGTCAGCGAGGACGAGATTCTCGACTGGGGCTTTTCGGGTGTGATGGTGCGTGGCAGCGGACTGGCCTGGGACCTCCGGCGGGCGCAGCCCTATGAGTGCTACGACGAGTTCGAGTTCCAGATCCCGGTCGGCAAGAACGGCGACTGCTATGACCGTTATCTGTGCCGGATGGCCGAGATGCGGGAATCGACGAACATCATCAAGCAGGCTTGTGCCAAGCTGCGCGAGACGCCGGGCGATGTGCTGGCGCGCGGGAAGATGACGCCGCCGACGCGGGGCGAGATGAAGACCTCGATGGAGGCGCTGATCCATCACTTCAAGCTCTATACCGAGGGCTTTCACGTGCCCGAAGGTGAGGTCTATGCCGCCGTCGAAGCGCCCAAGGGCGAATTTGGCGTGTTCCTGGTCGCAGATGGCACGAACAAGCCCTACCGCGTGAAGCTGCGGGCGCCGGGATACCTGCATTTGCAGGCGATGGACCATGTCTGCAAGGGTCATCAGCTGGCGGATGTCTCGGCGATCATCGGGACGATGGATGTCGTCTTTGGCGAGATCGATCGGTGAGATATCGGGCGTGACGCTAACGCTTGACCTTTGGCTGATCCTGACTGGAGCGGTGTGCGGCGGACTTGCCGCGGCTGTTGCGCGAGGGCGGAGCAGGCTTGTGAAAGCAGCCGTTGTCGGGGCCGTCGTGGCCGTGTTGATGTCGGTTGCTCGCGCGGCTTTCTGAGGATGCGGTGCGCTTTTCTGTCGTGGTTCATAATCGCTCCGTTGGCGGTCTCTGCCCAGACCCTGCCCGAGACGGGCGCGCGGTCGGTTCCTGATCTGCTTGCGATCGGCGGGACGGTGGAGGCCACCGGTGCGATGGGAGGCTCTCCGCTGATCTATGTCCGAGTCCCGGCCGAAGCGCCTCAGCTATGGGTTTGCCGCGCCGACTATCCCGGCTTTGAAGCCTTTGCCGATCCACTAAGATCCGTGCCCCCGTCAAGCATCGTGACGGTGTGTTCTCTTCTGCGCTGAATGCCGCAGGCGCTGGACCATTGCGCGCGGTCTGAGTAGGACAGGCGCGACACGAGTTTCGATGCAAGAGGCCTGACCCAGATGCTGCGACGCCTGCACCCCGAGCAACCCGAGAGCTTTGCCTTCACCGAGGCCAATCAGCGCTGGGCCGAGACGCAGATCACAAAGTATCCCGAAGGCCGTCAGGCGAGCGCGATCATCCCGCTTTTGTGGCGCGCGCAGGAGCAGGAAGGCTGGCTGACCCGGCCTGCCATCGAACATGTCGCCGATATGCTGGATCTAGCGTACATGCGGGCGCTCGAAGTCGCGTCTTTCTACTTCATGTTCCAGCTGCAACCGGTTGGGTCCGTGGCAAATATCCAGATCTGCGGGACGACGTCCTGCATGATCTGCGGGGCCGAAGATCTCGTGGCCGTCTGCAAGGAGAAGATCGCAAAGCGGCCGCACCAGCTTTCCGAGGACGGCAAGTTCTCGTGGGAGGAGGTCGAGTGCCTCGGGGCCTGCGCGAATGCACCGATGGCGCAGATCGGCAAGGATTACTACGAGGATCTGACGGCAGAACGCCTTGGAGAGATCATCGACGAGCTGGCGGGCGGCAAGGTGCCGGTGCCGGGGCCGCAAAACGGGCGGTTCACCTCTGAGCCCGCGAGCGGGCTCACCTCTTTGGAGGTGCCGGAGGGCGAGCGAGAGGCGCATAACGGCTCTGTCGCGCTGGCGGTGGAGATTGGCGATACGGTCAAGCGGATCGACGGGACCGAGGTGCCGCTGGTGGCGCCCTGGACTGGGAGCGGGGTGGAGACGTCGTCTCCTCCGCCCAAACGCAGCCCGAAGCCGGAGAAGACGCCGGGGCCGAAGGTCTCTGCGGATGACCCTCCTGATGCAAGCGGGATCACCAAGCAGGAGGCCGAGGCGGCAAGCGCGGCCAAACCTGTCGGCAAATCCAATCCGGAGGGCCATGAGGGTGAGGTCGCCAAGGAGGCTGTGGGCGATGCGCCCACGATGGTCTCGGGCGATGTCGCTCCGGACGGAACGCGCACCGGTGGCGATGTCGAGGGACGGCAGGCGCCCGCGGAGGCAGAGGCCGCCTCGACCGAGCAGCGCTGGGCAGATGTCGTGCTGGAAGATACCGAGGAAAAGGCGCCCGAGATCCTGGAGGCGCCGGAGGGCGAGGCGGACGATCTGACCCGGATCAAGGGGGTCGGACCGAAGCTGGCCGAGACCCTCCGTGAAATGGGGTTCTATCATTTCCGTCAGATCGCGGCCTGGGGGCCAGAAGAGATCGTCTGGGTCGATGCCCGGCTGAAGTTCAAGGGACGCATCTTGCGCGACGACTGGGTCGGACAGGCCAAGGAGTTGGCCGGGAGCTAGTCTCTTGCGCCTTCTGTCGCTGCTTGCATCGGTGATCGCGGTCCCGGCCTCGGCAGAGGAAACGCCTTATGCGAATGCCCTGCAGGTTTGCCTGGCGCAGGCCTCTGCTGGCGACGCGAAGAGCTGTTTTGGGTCTGTGGTCGACGCCTGCCTTCCGTCTTTTCCTGATACTGGCGTTACGCCCGTGCCATGTTGGCAGGCGGAGCTCGAAGGTTGGGCGGCCCTGCTTAACGGTGCCTATGCTGCTGTCCTTCAGGAGGCTGAGATGTCCGGCATCGAGGATGCGGCAGATCTGGTCCGCTCCTCTCAGGCGCAATGGATCGAGCAACGGGATCGCGACTGCGCTCTTGTGGTCATGACCAGTCCGCGCACCTATGACGCCAGTATCGAATTGGCATGTCTGTCTGAGGCGGCGATGGATCGAACGCTCTTTTTGCGGCAGCTTCAGGGGGCGAGCTGGACGCAAAGGTAAGGCAAAGCAGCCGGGGACCTGTGCAAAAGCCGAGATAGTGCTATCACTTAGACGATGTCTGCGAGAAAGCCGCGTGTGGCGCGCGGCCTGACGAAAGGGAGTTCGCGATATGGCTGAGATTCAGACCGGAAAGCTGAGATGTCTTGCTGCCTGCTGGGCGGTCGGGGGATTGCTTGGCGTGGTTGCCATAGTGCTGTTGTTTTTGTTGGGCGGGTTTTCTTCCGCTCAGGCAATTTTCACGGGTGGCCTTTTGACGGTGCTGGTGGGCCTTTTGTTGCAGATCGTGTTGTGCCGATCCCTTCCCAGCCCGGCGGACGCGGTCATCCCGGGCACGCAAAGCTCGGTGAGCGGAACGCATTATGCCGCGGCATCTCCGACCGCGGCGGATCGTGTCGAGGTGTCGTCGGACGCTGTCGCTTCGTCCGAGCCCGCCTATGATCATCAGGAGGCAGCCGAAGCGGAGCCTGCACATGTCCAGACGCCCGTCGAAGAGGTCGAGCGCGAGGCTGTGGCCGATCCCGAGCCGGTTCTGCAGCCCGAGCCTGAGGTATCCGAACCGATTACCGCTGAGCCTGAGCCCGAGGTCGCGGCGCCTGCGTCAGCGGTTGCACCCGGTGACGCGAGCAAGCCGCAGATGCTGGATGGACCGCGCGGGGATGGCGCGGATGATCTCAAGAAAATCAAGGGCGTCGGGCCGAAGCTTGAGAAGATGCTGAACGGGATGGGGATCTATCACTTCGATCAGATCGCCTCATGGAAAGCAGAAGAGCTGGCCTGGGTCGATGAGAACCTCGAAGGTTTCAAGGGGCGTGCGAGCCGCGACAACTGGGTGAGCCAGTCGCAGACGCTGTCGGGCGGCGGTGAGACCGATTTTTCGAACAAGGTCGATAAAGGCGGTGTATATTGAGGCTATGTCACTAAGCCGCGACGAAGAAATCGCTTTGGCTCGCAAGGGCCGGCTGGCCGGTATCATCATCGCCGGGACGGCCATCTACTGGCTCGCGGTGCAGATGATCGGGAGTGCGATGAACTGGCCGCCCGCCTTTGCGTTAATCTTCGATTTTGCCGCACTCGTTGGGCTTTTCTGGGGGCTCGTTCTGACATATCAGATCCAGCGACGTCGCCGTGACGGGACAGAAAGGTGAGCCATGCTCAAGGACGAAGACCGCATCTTCACCAATATCTACGGGATGAAGGACCGCTCGCTTAAGGGCGCACAGGCGCGTGGGCATTGGGACGGCACGGCGGGGCTGATCGAGAAAGGCCGCGACTGGATCATCGAGGAGATGAAGTCCTCGGGTCTGCGGGGCCGGGGCGGTGCTGGTTTTCCGACCGGGCTCAAATGGTCGTTCATGCCCAAGGAGAGCGACGGTCGGCCTGCCTATCTGGTCGTGAATGCCGATGAGAGCGAGCCGGGAACCTGCAAGGACCGCGAGATCATGCGGCACGATCCGCATACGCTGATTGAGGGCTGCCTGATCGCGTCCTTCGCGATGCAGGCTCATGCCTGCTACATTTACATCCGGGGTGAGTATATCCGAGAGAAGGAAGCGCTTCAGGTCGCGATCGACGAGGCTTATGACGCGGGACTTGTCGGCAAGAATGCGGCCGGATCGGGCTGGGATTTCGAGATCTATCTCGTCCACGGCGCTGGAGCTTATATCTGCGGCGAGGAAACGGCGCTGCTGGAAAGCCTTGAGGGCAAGAAGGGCATGCCGCGGATGAAACCGCCGTTTCCGGCGGGGGCTGGTCTTTATGGATGCCCGACCACGGTGAATAACGTGGAATCGATTGCCGTCGTCCCGACGATCCTGCGGCGGGGCGGGGCGTGGTTTTCGGGCTTTGGGCGCCCGAATAACGCTGGCACGAAGTTGTTTGCGATTTCGGGCCATGTGAACACTCCGTGTGTTGTCGAAGAAGAGATGTCGATCCCCTTCGAAGAGTTGATCGACAAGCATTGCGGCGGCATTCGCGGCGGCTGGGATAACCTCAAGGCGGTGATCCCGGGCGGATCGTCCGTGCCGTGTCTTCCGGCAAGCACGATGCGCGAGGCGATCATGGATTTCGACTGGCTGCGTGAAAATCAGTCGGGGCTTGGGACCGCGGCGGTGATCGTGATGGATCAGTCGACCGATATCATCAAGGCGATCTGGCGTTTGAGTGCGTTCTACAAGCATGAGAGCTGCGGACAATGCACGCCTTGCCGCGAAGGGACCGGCTGGATGATGCGGGTCATGGATCGTCTGGTGAAAGGCGAGGCCGAGGTCGAGGAGATTGATATGCTGCTCGACGTGACCAAACAGGTGGAAGGCCATACGATCTGCGCTCTTGGCGACGCGGCGGCCTGGCCGATCCAGGGTCTGATCCGGCATTTCCGGGACGAGATCGAGGACCGGATCAAGCACAAGCGGGTGCCGGTCGCGGCTGAGTAGTGTTTTAGATCCAGTTTGAACAACCGGACGTAGAAAGAGGGGTAACAGAGATGATCTGTTGCCCTAAATTTTTGCCGAATCGAAAAAGTGAACCAACCGGTTCATTTTATATTGGATTTTTGAACTGTTCGGTTTAGTTTGGATCCGTGGGAAGGCCTAAAGGAGAGCTGAGATGAAATTTATGACTTTTCTTGCAGGACTAGCGATCACGGCGGGTCCGGTGCTTGCCACTCCGCAGATGGACACCCACGATTCGGCCAAGGCGGTCGGCGATATGTTCGCCCAAAGCATCGACGTGGATCTTGATGGCGCGATTTCCCGCCGGGAGTTGATCGATTTCGGGGACCAGGTCTTTGTCTCTGTCGATCAGAACGCCGACGGTATGATCGTGCTCGAGGAACTTCAGACCTGGCAGTTCGGACTGGCCGATCTGGCAGAGTTTCGCGGACGCGATCAGGCCTATCTGACCTCGATGGCCATTGTCTTTGATGTGATGGACCGCAACAATGATCAAAGCGTCAGCCCGTCGGAATACGAACGTGCGACGCTCGTCTCGGCTGATTATGCGAATGTGAACGGCGATGATCTGCTGACCCGGGAGGAGTACCTTGAGGGGTACATCTTCAACATCGCGATGCGGAACGCCTTTCAGGGGTAGGATTGACCAGCTTGGCGCGAGAAGATTGCGCCGCGCCTGATGGCATGCATATCCTTTCTCATCCGGCAAGAGAGCCGAAGGATGAGGAGAGATGCGATGGGTCATGGAACTGGGATAACGGGCGCGGCCCTGGCGCTTGGTGTGCTGGCTGGATGCGGGCCGACGACGCCGCAGGTCGATATGAGCGATCCGGCGGTCATGGCCCTGATGGCCGAAACGCCCGAAAAATATGCCGCGTCCGGAGAGATTGCGCGACGGATCGCGTCGCAATGCACCCGCTATTCCTATGATGCAGGCCGCAAGCAGGCGCTGGATACGGTTCGGCAGCAGCAGGGTATCATCGCACCCAACCGGGGCGGTTTCGATCTGGAACTGGATGTGAGCGAGCGGATCTTTCTGGCGCGCAACAACCTGTCATCTTTCAATGAAGATCTGTGCCCGGCCGGGGATGCGGAAGAGGCGCGCGCCTCTTCGATCGCCGCCCTTCTGGTCCCGGTTTGAGGAGCGGTTCGATGGATGGATATCACCTTGCAGAGTTGAATATCGGGCGCTTGGTCGCCGAAACGGATGACCCCCGGGTTGCAGAGTTCATGGAGGCGCTCGACCGGATCAACGGGCTGGGCAAACGGATGCCCGGCTTTGTCTGGATGATGGAAGGGTCGGGCGAGCCGGGGACCGGCAACACCGAGGCCAAGATAGAGGGCGATCCGCTTTTCGTGTCGAACCTGACGGTTTGGGAAAGTGTCGAGACGCTGGAGCAGTTCGTCTGGAACACCGTCCACCGGCAATTCTACGAGCGGCGAGCCGAGTGGTTCGAGGTTCTCGGCGAGATGCATTTCGTCATGTCGTGGGTGCCGATCGGTCATCGCCCGACGCTGGACGAGGCGCTGGCGAAGCTTGAGCATCGCAAAACCCATGGCGACAGTGCCGATGCGTTTGGCTGGGACTGGCTAAAGGAGGCGCGGCTGCACAAGGTACGGGGCTGCCAGCAGCAGGCGGCCGAATAGGCTCTGATATTGGATAGCGGACCGGTTCGGCACATATGAGGGTGCCGGACATCAGATCCGGACCGCTTTGAGGAGCAGACGGATATGAAAGCTTTACTGGGAGCCGGCGCGTTCCTCGCGCTGATGGCGCAAGGCGTGGCGGCCAAGCCGCCGCTCAAGGACGTGGCCGAGGTGCGCGAGGGTCTGATCGCCGTCGGCATGGCCTATGAGATCAGCAAGCGCTGCGATGATCTGGATGCGCGGCTGTTGCGCGGAATCTCGTATCTCAATCAGCTTAAGGCGCGGGCGCGCGATCTGGGCTATTCCGAGCGGGAAATTGAGGCCTATACCGACGACGAGGCCGAGAAAGACAGGCTGGAGGGCATCGCGCGCGCTCGGCTCGCCGATCTGGGCGCGCCGCGCGGAGACGAGCGCGGGCATTGCCGCGTCGGCGAGGCTCAGATGGCGGCGAATACGGCGGTCGGACAGCTTCTGAGGTAGCGATCCCGCCGTGAACCTGACGCGGCAAGAGGCCGCCGGTTTTGCGATGGAAAATCCCTTTGAGCATCGTTAGGTAACGTCCAAAGCGGCGTTACCTGATGGAGACCTCCTTGTCCGATCTGCGCACCATCACCATCGACGGCACTGATATCGATGTCGATCCGGCCCTGACCCTCATTCAGGCCTGCGAGCAGGCCGGGATCGAAATCCCGAGGTTCTGCTATCACGAGCGGCTGTCGATCGCGGGCAATTGCCGGATGTGCCTGGTTGAGGTCGTGGGCGGCCCGCCCAAGCCAGCAGCCTCCTGTGCGATGCAGGTGCGCGATTTGCGCCCGGGCAAGGACGGCGAACCGCCTCAGGTGCGGACGAACTCGCCGATGGTCAAGAAGGCGCGCGAAGGGGTGATGGAGTTTTTGCTCATCAATCACCCGCTCGATTGTCCGATCTGCGATCAGGGCGGCGAGTGCGACCTGCAGGACCAGGCGATGGCCTATGGCGTCGACTTCTCGCGGTATCGCGAGCCGAAACGGGCGGCGGTCGATCTGGATCTTGGACCTCTGGTCGAAACGCACATGACCCGGTGCATTTCCTGCACGCGCTGTGTGCGCTTCACAACCGAAGTGGCCGGGATCAGCCAGATGGGTCAGACCGGGCGCGGCGAGGACAGCGAGATCACCTCCTATCTGGGCGAGACGCTGGATAGCGAGCTTCAGGGCAACATTATCGATTTGTGCCCGGTCGGAGCCTTGGTGTCGAAGCCCTACGCCTTCACCGCGCGGCCCTGGGAGCTGACGAAGACCGAGTCGGTCGATGTGATGGATGCTTTGGGCTCGTCCATTCGCGTCGATACGAAGGGTCGCGAGGTCATGCGGTTTCTGCCGCGCAACCATGACGGCGTGAACGAGGAGTGGATCTCCGACAAGACGCGGTTCGTCTGGGACGGTTTGCGCAAGCAGCGTCTGGATCGTCCTTACATCCGAGAGAACGGCAAACTACGGCCTGCCGGTTGGGACGAGGCGCTGGCTTTGGCGGCGCAGAAGATCAAGGGGGCCTCGAAAGTGGCTGGCCTGGTCGGGGATTTGGCTTCGGTAGAGGCAGCGTTTGCCCTGAAGCAGCTTGTCGAGGGGCAGGGTGGCGACTTGGAATGCCGGACGGATGGGGCGGCGTTGCCTGCCGGGAACCGGTCGGGATACGTGGGCACGGCGCGCATCGACGAGATCGATGAGGCGCAGATGATCCTTCTGATCGGAACGAACCCGCGGCTTGAGGCGCCTGTCCTGAATGCGCGGATCCGCAAGGCCTGGCTCAAGGGCGCGAAGGTGGCCCGGATCGGGGAGCCCGAGGATCTGACCTATGACGTGATTGAGCTGGGGACGGACCGCGCGGCGCTCGAGAAGCTCGCCGGGATGGACCACTCGGACAAGCGCGACGTTCCGGGCGTAATGATCATCGGGCAGGGCGCCTTGACGGGCGAGGACGGGGCTGCGGTTCTACGTCTGGCGATGAAGACCGCGGAGGCCGGTAACTCCAAGCTGCTGGTCCTGCACACCGCGGCGGGCCGGGTCGGGGCGATGGATATCGGCGCTGTGACCGAAGGCGGTGTGGATGCCGCGCTGGACGGGGCCGATGTCGTCTACAACTTGGGCGCGGACGAGAGTGCCGTGCCGGACGGGCCGTTCGTGATTTATCAGGGCAGTCATGGCGACCGGGGCGCGCATCGGGCGGATGTGATCCTGCCGGGCGCGGCCTATACTGAAGAGAACGGGCTTTTCGTGAATACCGAAGGGCGGCCTCAGCTGGCGTTCCGAGCCTCCTTCGCTCCCGGTGAGGCCAAGGAGAACTGGGCGATCCTACGCGCGCTGTCCGGCGAGATGGGCGACACGCTGCCTTTCGATAGCCTCGCGCAGCTTCGGCAGGCGCTGGTCGCCGAGGTGCCGCATTTCAAGCGGATCGACGAGGTGCCGGAAAACGAGTGGAGCGTGCCGGAGACGGGTGATCTGGGCAGTGGGCCGTTCCGGTCCGCGGTGACGGATTTCTACCTCACAAATCCCATTGCCCGCGCCTCTTCGCTGATGGCGGAACTGAGCGCGGCCGCTAAGGCGCGCCGTGAGCCGCCCATGGCGGCTGAGTAGAAGGCGAGAACTTCACGCGGAGGCGCAGGAAGAGGCTGGCATCCCGCTTTCATTTGCTGTTTACAGCAACTCGCCGGGAGATCGGTGCCGGTCCGGACGACCCGATCCTCCCGCTCGATAGCAAGACCGGCGGCGCCAGCCGCTCCGCCACTCGGGACCTGACTTTGGCGGTCAGGTAAGGGGACTGAACCATGAGCGAGTTCTTCACGACCACGAATGCGGGCATCGCTCTTGTTGTTCTTGGCCAATGTCTGCTTCTGACGGTGCTGCTGCTGATATCGTTGGCCGTGCTGCTTTATGCCGACCGCAAGATCTGGGCTGCCGTGCAGATGCGCAAAGGCCCCAATGTGGTCGGCGCGTTCGGGCTGCTGCAGAGCTTCGCTGATTTTTTCAAATACGCGCTCAAAGAGATCGTGGTGCCTGCGGGTGCGGACAAGACGGTGTTCTTTCTTGCGCCGATGATCGCCTTCACGCTGCCGCTGATCGCCTGGGTGGTGATCCCGTTCAACGACGGCTGGGCGATTGCCGATCTGAACGTCGCGATCCTTTACATTTTCGCGGTCTCCTCGCTCGAGGTCTATGGCGTGATCATGGGCGGCTGGGCCTCCAATTCGAAGTATCCGTTTCTGGGAAGCCTTCGGTCTGCGGCGCAGATGATTTCGTATGAGGTCTCCATCGGGCTGATCCTCGTCGGGGTCATCCTGTCGACGGGATCGCTGAACCTGACCGAGATCGTGCGCGCCCAGGACGGGGACTGGGGCCTTTTCGCCTGGTACTGGCTGCCGCATCTGCCGATGGTCTTCCTCTTCTTCATCTCGGCCCTGGCCGAGACCAATCGGCCGCCCTTCGACCTTCCTGAGGCGGAATCCGAGCTCGTCGCGGGGTATCAGGTTGAGTATTCTTCGACCCCGTTCCTGCTTTTCATGATCGGTGAATACGCCACGATCGTGCTGATGACGGCGCTGATCACACTGATCTTCTTTGGCGGCTGGCTGTCGCCGGTGCCATTCCTGCCCGACGGGGTCTTCTGGATGGTGTCGAAGATGGCGTTGATCTTCTTTTTGATCTCCATGGTGAAGGCCATCGTCCCGCGCTATCGCTACGACCAGCTGATGCGGCTGGGCTGGAAGGTGTTCCTGCCGTTCTCGCTCTTCTGGGTGGTGCTGGTGTCCTTCTTTGCAAAGTTTGAGTTGTTCGGCGGAGCTTATGCTCGCTGGGCAGTGGGAGGCTGAGCCATGGGGTCGGATACAGATGTGACCGTCCGCAAGGACGGGTTGTTCAAGTCAACGAAACGATAGGAGGTTAGGTATGACGCAGATCGATTACACCCGTGCAGCCAAGTACTTCCTGCTGGCTGATTTCTTTTCCGGTATGAAGCTGGGGCTGAAGTACTTCTTCCGCCCGAAGGCGACGCTGAACTATCCGCATGAGAAGGGGCCTTTGTCGCCTCGGTTCCGGGGGGAGCATGCGCTCAGGCGCTATCCCAACGGGGAAGAGCGCTGCATCGCCTGCAAGCTTTGCGAGGCGATCTGTCCGGCGCAGGCGATCACGATCGACGCGGAAGCGCGGATCGACGGATCGCGCCGGACCACGCGGTATGACATCGACATGACCAAGTGCATCTATTGCGGCTATTGCCAGGAGGCCTGTCCGGTCGATGCCATCGTCGAGGGTCCGAACTTCGAATATGCGACTGAGACCCGCGAAGAGCTCTTCTACGACAAGCAGAAGTTGCTTGAGAATGGGGAGCGCTGGGAAGCCGAGATCGCCCGCAACCTCGAGATTGACGCGCCGTATAGATGAGCAACGAGGCGAGCCATATTGCCGAAGGGCAGGCGCTTTCCGACACGGTCAATCCGGGTCTGAAAGAGGTGCTTGCCGAACGTTATGACGACCGGATTCCGGGCTTTTCGGATTACGTGGTCGGCACGGCCTATGGCCAGATCTACAATCGTCCCGGTCTGGACCTGAAGACGCGGCAGCTTGCCACCGTTGCCGCGCTCGCGGCGCTTGGCGGCCAGACCCGGCCTCAGCTCAAGGTGCATGTGGGCGCTGCGCTAAAGGCGGGGGCCAGCCAGACCGAGGTGACGGAAGTCATTCTACAGATGTCGCTCTATGGTGGATTTCCGGCAATGGTGAATGCATTGAACGCTGCCATCGAGGTCTTTGATGAGGGGGCTGCACCATGACGGACAATCCCTTCGAGGCGATGATGCGTATGGGCCAGGACTGGGCGAAGTCCGTCAATCCGGCGCTGGAGAGCTTCACGCCTAAGGGCTTCGAGGCGCTCTGGCCGACGATGCCGAAGGAGGTCATGGAGACCTTCATGGGCAAGACATTCAATCCCGAAGGGCTCGATGCCAAGACGCGGCTTTTGCTGACGCTTGGAGCACTCACCATTCTTGGAGCGCAGGCCGAGGCGCAGATCCGCCTGACGGTGCGCCATGCGGTCGAAGCTGGGGCGACGCCGCAGGAAGTGGCCGAGACGATTGCGCAGATGGGCGCGTTCGGCGGGGTTCCTGCGATGACCAAGGCGATGGAGCTTGCGCGGGAGATCCTTGAGGAGGACGAGACATGACCGTTCCAGTGATCGCGTTCTACGCTTTTGCGATCTCGTGCATCGCGGGCGGGCTCTTTACTGTGCTGGCGCGCAATCCGGTCCATTCGGTCCTATGGCTTATCCTGGCCTTTCTCAGCGCGGCGGGGCTCTTCGTGACGCTCGGGGCGGAGTTCGTCGCGATGCTGCTGGTCATCGTCTATGTGGGCGCGGTCGCGGTGCTCTTTCTCTTCGTCGTCATGATGCTCGACGTGGATTTCGCCGCCTTGAAGGCGGAGATGACACGATATCTGCCGATCGGGCTCTTCATCGGTGTCGTGATCCTGATGCAGCTGGCGATTGCGTTTGGGGCCTGGGAGTTCTCGGACGGTGCGCTCGAGCGGGTCTCTGCCCCTACGACCGCAGGGACCGAGAACGTCGCGGCGCTGGGGCTGATCCTCTACGACCGCTACATTCTGGTTTTCCAGCTTGCAGGCCTGATCCTTCTGGTTGCGATGGTCGGGGCGATCGTCCTGACGTTGCGCCATCGCGAGGACATCAAGCGTCAGGACGTTCTGGCGCAAATGTATCGCGACCCCAAGAAAGCGATGGAACTGAAGGATGTGAAGCCGGGACAGGGGCTCTAGCCGCTGGCTCGTCCCGGACTTGATCCGGGACCTCTCTGCCAAAGAGAGAACGCGTAGAACGAAGATCCGGCGCGGGCCGGAAAGAAGAGGTCCCGGATCAAGTCCGGGACATGGATGGGACGGAATGCAGGCGACAGCCTATGGACGGAACACTGATTGCAATTCTGGTGGCCATTGCCGTCGCGATCCTCGCGGCGTTCGGCTACTTCAATCGAAAATAGGCGAGAGCGGCGCATGATCGGCCTTGAACACTATCTCACCGTCGCGGCGGCGCTTTTCGTCATCGGGATCTTCGGGCTTTTCCTGAACCGGAAGAACGTGATCATCCTGTTGATGTCGATCGAGCTCATGCTGCTTGCGGTCAATATCAACTTCGTCGCGTTCTCGGCCTTCCTCGGAGATCTGGTCGGGCAGGTCTTCACGCTCTTCGTGCTGACGGTCGCGGCGGCTGAGGCGGCGATCGGGCTTGCCATCCTGGTCTGTTTCTTCCGCAACCGCGGGACGATCGATGTCGAAGACGTCAATGTGATGAAGGGCTGAGACCGTGGAAACGATTATCCTCTTTGCCCCGCTCGTCGGAGCGCTCATCGCCGGGTTCGGATGGCGCTGGATCGGAGAGCCGGCGGCGCAATGGACGGCCACCAGCCTGCTGTTTCTGGCTGCGTTTCTAAGCTGGATCGTCTTCCTGACTTTCGACGGCACGACCGAGCAGATCCAGATCCTGACCTGGATCGAGAGCGGCACGCTGGCCACCGACTGGGCCATCCGCATGGACCGGCTGACGACGATCATGCTGATCGTGATCACCACAGTGTCGGCCTTGGTGCATCTTTATAGCTTTGGCTACATGGCCCATGACGACAATTTCCGCGAAGGCGAGCACTATAAGGCCCGCTTCTTTGCCTATCTGTCGTTCTTCACCTTCGCGATGCTGATGCTGGTGACGGCCGATAACCTCCTGCAGCTCTTCTTCGGCTGGGAGGGCGTGGGCCTCGCCTCCTATCTTCTGATCGGGTTCTATTTCCGCAAGCCAAGCGCCAACGCCGCCGCGATCAAGGCCTTTGTCGTCAATCGGGTCGGCGATTTTGGCTTCCTGCTGGGGATCTTCGGGATCTATATGATCACCGACTCGATCCAGTTCGCCGACATCTTTGCCGCAGCATCGCGGATCGCCGAAGAGCCGCTGGTCTTCCTGTGGCGCGAATGGAACGCGGCCGAGGTCATCGCCTTCCTGCTGTTCCTCGGCGCAATGGGCAAGTCGGCGCAGCTTTTCCTGCACACTTGGCTTCCGGATGCCATGGAGGGTCCGACCCCTGTCTCGGCGCTGATCCACGCGGCGACGATGGTCACGGCAGGCGTTTTCCTGGTCTGCCGGATGTCTCCGATCATGGAATACGCTCCGAATGCCACCGCCTTTGTGACCTTCCTGGGGGCCACCACCGCGGTCTTTGCCGCGACCGTGGGATTGGTGCAGAACGACATCAAGCGGGTGATCGCCTATTCGACCTGCTCGCAGCTGGGCTATATGTTCGTGGCTGCCGGGGTGGGCGTCTATTCGGTGGCGATGTTCCATCTGTTCACCCACGCCTTCTTTAAGGCGATGCTCTTCCTGGGGGCCGGATCGGTCATCCACGGGATGCATCACGAACAGGATATGCGGAACTATGGAGGGCTGCGTCACAAGCTGCCCTACACGTTCTGGGCGATGCTGATCGGCACGCTTGCGATCACCGGCGTTGGCATCCCGCTGACTTATATCGGCTTTGCCGGGTTCCTTTCAAAAGATGCGGTGATTGAAAGCGCCTATGCGGGTACGGCGGGCGGATATGCGTTCTGGATGCTGGTCGTCGCCGCGCTCTTTACCAGTTTCTACAGCTGGCGGCTGATGTTCCTGACCTTCTTCGGCAAGCCGCGCGGCGACAAGCATACGCATGAGCATGCGCATGAAAGCCCGATGGTCATGCTGATCCCGCTTGGTGTCCTTTCTCTGGGCGCGATCTTCTCGGGGATGATCTGGTACAACTCCTTCTTCGGCAAAACCGACAAGGTCGCGGCTTTCTTCTCGATCCCCGTGGCCGAGGCCGGTGAGCATAGTGGGGCGGAGGGTGATCACTCGGATGACGGACCTTCAGAAGGCTCAGATGAGAGCCACTCAGAAGACGGCGATCACGGCGACGATCACCACGTGACGCTCGCTGGTGTGCCGGGCGAAGGCGCCATCTACGTCGCCCCGGAAAACCATGTTCTGGACGAGGCACATTACGTGCCAACCTGGGTGAAGCTCTCGCCCTTCATTGCGATGGTGATCGGCTTTGTGACCGCCTGGGTCATGTATATCAGGCAGCCGGATATGCCGCGCCGGATCGCCGAGACGAATGCGATCCTCTACCGGTTCCTGCTCAACAAGTGGTATTTTGACGAGATCTACAATTTCATCTTCGTCCGGCCTGCTTTGTGGGTCGGGAAGACATTCTGGAAGCGCGGGGATGGCAATATCATCGATGGCGGGATCAACGGTCTTGCCATGGGCGTGGTGCCCTTCTTTACCCGGCTCGCCGGGCGCGGGCAGTCGGGATATCTCTTCCACTATGCATTCGCGATGGTGATCGGGCTGGCGCTGCTTCTGACCTGGATATCGGTCACCGGAGGAGCGAACTGATGGACAACCTTCTCTCGCTCGTCACCTTCATGCCGGCCATCGCGGCGGTTATCCTTGCGCTCTTTTTGCGCGGCGATGATGCCGAGGCGCAGCGCAACGCCAAATGGGTGGCGATGGCGGTAACGATCGCGACTTTCTTGGTCTCGCTTTTTATCCTGTTCCAGTTCGACCCCAACGAGACCGGCTTTCAGATGGTCGAGGAGGCCGAATGGCTTCTGGGACTGGAATACAAGATGGGCGTAGACGGGATCAGTGTTCTTTTCGTGATGCTGACGACATTCCTGATGCCGCTCGTGATCTGGTCGGCCTGGGATGTCACGCACCGCACCAAGGACTATATGATCGCGTTCCTGATCCTCGAGACGCTGATGCTGGGCGTCTTCTGTGCGCTGGATCTGGTGCTCTTCTACCTCTTCTTCGAGGCCGGGCTGATCCCGATGTTCCTGATCATCGGGATCTGGGGCGGCAAGGAACGGATCTACGCCTCGTTCAAGTTCTTTCTCTACACGTTCCTGGGCTCGGTCCTGATGCTGGTGGCGATGGTTGCGATGTATTCGCAAGCCGGAACTACCGACATTGTTGAGCTTCTGGACTACGAATTCGGGTCAGAGACGTTCAACCTGCTGGGCATCCAGATCATCGGCGGGGCGCAGACCCTGATGTGGATCGCGTTCTTTGCCAGCTTTGCCGTCAAGATGCCGATGTGGCCTGTCCATACCTGGCTTCCGGACGCACATGTTCAGGCACCGACGGCTGGATCTGTCGTGCTTGCGGCGATCCTGCTGAAGATGGGGGGCTACGGCTTCCTGCGGTTCTCCCTACCGATGTTCCCGGTGGCGAGCGATCTGATGGCGCCGCTCGTTTTGTGGCTCAGCGCGATCGCGATCGTCTATACGTCGCTCGTCGCGCTGGTTCAGGAAGATATGAAGAAGCTAATCGCCTATTCCTCGGTCGCGCATATGGGATTTGTGACGATGGGGATTTTCGCCGCCAACCAGCAAGGCATCGACGGCGCGATCTTCCAGATGCTCTCGCACGGCTTCATCTCTGGCGCGCTCTTTCTCTGCGTCGGCGTGATCTACGACCGGATGCATACGCGTGACATCGACGCCTATGGCGGGCTCGTGAACCGGATGCCGGCTTACGCGCTGATCTTCATGCTCTTCACGATGGCCAATGTCGGCCTGCCGGGAACCAGCGGTTTTGTAGGCGAATTCCTGACGTTGGTCGGTGTCTTCCAGGTGAACACATGGGTCGCACTGGTGGCGGCAACGGGCGTGATCCTGTCGGCGGCTTACGCGCTCTGGCTTTATCGGCGGGTCGTCATGGGTGATCTGATCAAGGAGAGCCTCAGATCAATCACCGATATGACCCGGCGAGAGAAGCTCATCTTTGCGCCACTCGTCGTCATGACGCTGCTTCTGGGGGTTTACCCGTCGCTGGTCACCGATCTGATTGGGCCGAGCGTTGCGGCTTTGGTCGAAGATTACGAACTGGCGGTGACACAATACGAGACGGCGACGCAGTTCGCCGCGAATGAAGGAGCCGGGCAATGATCGGTGAAGATCTGAGCATCGTACTGCCCGAGCTGCTGCTCGCCGTCTTTGCGATGGGCGCGCTTTTGGTTGGCGTCTATACCGGCAAGGACAAGACCGCTCCGGTCATGTTGTGGGTAACGGTTGCTGTCTTTGCCGCCTTCGCCTTCTGGATCGGCGCGACGGGCGGGGACGCGCGAGAGGCGTTTTCGGGCACCTTCGTGGATGACGCCTTTGCACGGTTCGCGAAGGTTACGATCCTTCTGAGCGCGGCGGCGGTTCTCCTCATGAGCGAGGGCTACATGGCCCGGCGCGATTTGCTGAGGTTTGAATATCCAGTCCTTGTGGTGCTGGCAGTCGTCGGCATGATGGTCATGGTCTCGGCCAATGATCTGATGACGCTTTATATGGGGCTCGAGCTGCAGTCGCTGTCGCTTTACGTGGTGGCGTCGCTTCGGCGGGACAGTGTGAAGTCGACGGAAGCCGGGCTGAAATACTTCGTTCTGGGGGCGTTGTCGTCAGGTCTGCTGCTCTATGGTGCCTCGCTGACTTATGGTTTCGCAGGCACGACCTCCTTCGAGGGGATCATCGAGGCGGCGTCGGATGAGCCGTCCCTCGGCTTGCTCTTCGGTCTGGTCTTCCTGATCACCGGCTTTGCCTTCAAAGTCTCTGCCGCCCCGTTCCACATGTGGACGCCAGATGTCTATGAAGGCTCTCCGACACCCGTGACGGCATTCTTTGCGACCGCTCCGAAGGTGGCCGCCATGGCGCTCTTCGCCCGGGTCGTGCATGACGCCTTTGGCGGAATCGTCGGGGACTGGCAGCAGATCGTGGCCTTCCTGAGCGTGGTGTCGATGTTCCTCGGCGCCATTGCCGCAATCGGGCAGACGAATATCAAACGCCTGATGGCCTATTCCTCAATCGCGCATATGGGCTTTGCTCTGATGGGACTCGCGGCGGGAACGGTGCTCGGCGTGCAGGCGATGCTGGTCTATATGGTGATCTATGTCGCCATGAATATCGGGACCTTCGCCTTCATTCTGTCGATGGAAAAGGACGGGATGCCGGTCACGGATATTGCCTCTCTCCAAAGCTATTCGACCAAGGAGCCGCTGAAGGCACTGGCCATGCTGATCCTGATGTTCAGCCTTGCGGGTGTGCCCCCGATGCTAGGCTTCTTCGGCAAGCTCTATGTGCTGCGGGCGGCCTATGATGCAGGTCTTGGCTGGTTGGCCGTAGCCGGGGTCATCGCGTCCGTCATCGGCGCCTTTTACTATCTGCGCATCGTCTACTACATGTATTTTGGCGAAGAGAGGGACGGGCTCGACACAGGCATGTCTCCGGTCCTTTGGGGGTTCCTCGTGGCCTCGGCAGGCGCGATGATCGTGGGTGTCGTGAATCTCTTCGGGCTTGAGCCCATAGCCCTTGCGGCGGCGCAGACACTTGTCAACTGACGCCTCCCTCTGGCCCGAAGGGGTCGACCGTATCGTCCTTGAGACTGTTGACAGCACCATGGCCGAGGCTGCGCGACTTGCGCGCGAGTTGGACCGCCCAACCTGGATCCTGGGTCTGAACCAGACCGATGCGCGTGGACGGCGGGGGCGGGCGTGGCGGCACCCTCAGGGGAATTTTGCGGCAACGCTCGTCTATCGCCCGGCCTGCACCCCGACAGAGGCGGCCTTGCGGTCGTTTCTGGCCGCCAATGCGCTGTTCGAGACGCTGGCACTCTTTGTCGAGCGGGAGGCGCTAGGGCTTAAATGGCCCAACGATGTGCTGCTTCACGGCGGCAAGGTGGCCGGGATCCTGCTTGAAAGCAGTGGCGCGGGGCGGTTCGTCGATTGGCTGTCGGTCGGGATCGGTGTCAACCTGGCCGAGGTGCCGCCCGATGATGGCGGGGATTTCCCTCCCGTAAGCCTTTTCGATCAGGGCGGAGAACCTGTGACGCCCGAGGCGTTTCTCGAACCGCTGGCCACCAATTTCGCGACGCAGGAAGCCATTCTTGCCGAGTTCGGATTTTCTCAGGTGCGGGAAAGCTGGCTGCGGCACGCGGCCCGGCTGGGAGAGATCATCACGGCTCGAACCGGGACCGGAGAGACCACCGGGACGTTCGAGACGATTGATGAGATGGGAAACCTGATCCTTGCCACCCCTCAGGGGCGCAAAGCGGTTGCCGCCGCCGACATTTACTTTTAGGGGCGGCCCATGCTTCTGGCCATCGATTGCGGCAACACCAACACCGTCTTCTCGATCTGGGACGGCACAGAGTTCATCGCGACCTGGCGTGCCTCGACTGAATGGCAGCGAACGGCGGATCAGTACTACGTCTGGCTTTCAACACTTATGACACTTGAGCGGATCGAGGTGCAAATCGACGAGGTTATCGTCTCTTCAACCGTGCCGCGCGTGGTCTTTAACCTTCGGGTTCTGGCGGACCGGTACTTCAATACGCGCCCGCTCGTCGTTGGGCGGCCGGACTGCGCCTTGCCGGTCGAACCTCGGGTGGATGCAGGCACCAGTATCGGACCGGACCGGCTGGTGAACACGGCAGGCGCCTTTGACCGGCATGGAGGCAATCTGATCGTGGTCGATTTCGGAACGGCGACCACCTTCGATGTCGTGGCCCATGATGGCGCCTATGTCGGCGGCGTCATCGCGCCCGGTGTGAATCTGAGCCTTGAGGCTCTTCACAATGCCGCAGCAGCCTTGCCCCATGTCGATATCACCAAGCCGCAGGCGGTCATCGGCACGAATACGGTTGCCTGCATGCAGTCGGGCGTGTTCTGGGGTTATATCGGCCTTGTTCGAGAGATCTGTGACCGGATCAAGGGCGAATATGCCCGCGAGATGAAGGTGATCTCGACCGGTGGGCTGGCGCCGTTGTTCCAGCAAAGCGTGGCCCTATTTGATGCGTTCGAAGACGATCTGACGATGCACGGCCTGACCGTGATCCATAAATATAACAAGGACTTGTGAATGAGCAGTGAGCGGCTGATCTACCTCCCCCTCGGTGGCGCGGGCGAGATCGGAATGAATTGTTACGTCTACGGATATGGGTCGCAGGACAAGGAACGGCTGATCGTCGTCGATCTGGGCGTGACCTTCCCGAATATGGACACCACGCCGGGGGTCGATCTGATCTTTCCCGATATCTCTTGGCTCGAAGCGCGCAAGGACCGGATCGAGGCGATCTTCATCACCCATGCGCATGAAGATCACGTGGGCGCCGTTGGACTATGCTGGGAGCGTTTGCAGGCCCCGGTCTATGCACGCGCCTTCACGGCGAATATCGCGCGGCGCAAGATGGAAGAGCGGGGCGCGCCAGAGAACGACGTGCGCGTTGTCGCAGCCTGGCCCGAGGTTGTGACGGCAGGCCCGTTCAAGGTGGGTCTCGCTCCGATTTCGCATTCGATCCCGGAAAGCTCTGGGCTTGTGATCGACAGCCCCGCCGGGCGCGTCGTGCATACCGGGGATTTCAAGATCGACGAAACGCCCGTTCTGGGCGAACCCTTCGATCGCGAGATGTGGCGCGAGATTGCAAAGGACGGGGTGAAGGCGCTGGTCTGCGATTCCACCAATGTCTTTTCGAAGGCGGCAGGACGGTCCGAGATCATCGTCGGCCCCGAGGTCGAAAAGCTGATCGCAGCGCAAGAGGGGATGGTGGTCGCGACCACGTTCGCCTCAAATGTGGCACGGCTCAAGACGCTGGCCGAGGCGGGCGTGGCCGCCGGTCGGTCGGTCTGCCTGCTTGGCCGTGCCATGCGGCGCATGGTCGAAGCGGCGGTAGAGGAAGGGATACTCACGGATTTCCCAAGCGTCGTCTCGCCTGAGGAAGCAAAGGATATCCCGCGCGGCAATCTCATGCTGCTCGTCACCGGATCGCAAGGTGAACGGCGTGCCGCCTCGGCGCAGCTGTCGAACGGAAAATATCTTGGCCTCGAGGTAAAGGAAGGCGACCTGTTCCTCTTCTCGTCAAAGACCATTCCTGGCAACGAGCGCGGCGTGATCGCGATCATGAACGCGTTCTCCGAAAAGGGTGTGGATATCGTCGACGACAATGACGGGCTTTACCACGTGTCGGGCCACGCAAATCGTCCGGATCTTGAGGAGATGCACGATATCATCAAACCCCAGATCCTGATCCCGATGCACGGAGAGCACCGGCACCTGCGCGAGCATGTGAAGATCGCGGACAGCAAGGGCATTGCCGGGGTCGTTGCCGTGAACGGAATGATGATCGAACTCTCCGGCAACCGTCCCGAGGTCGTCGAATATATCGAGAGCGGACGCACCTATCTCGATGGGTCGGTTCAGATCGGCGCGCTCGATGGCATCGTGCGCGACCGGATCCGCATGGCGCTGAACGGTCATGTGACGGTGACTCTGGTCATCGACGAAGAAGGCGACCTGCTGGGCGAGCCCTGGTGCGAGCTGAAGGGCATGTCCGAGACCGGACGGTCCAACGCACCTCTGGTCGATGTCCTCGAAGAAGACCTCAGCCAGGCGGTCGGCCGCGCAGACCGCTCGGTCATCGAGGATGATGACAAGCTTGAAGAGCTTCTGCGCCGCGTCATCCGTCAGAGCAGCTCGAACGAGATTGGTCGCAAGCCGGAAGTGACGGCTGTGATCTCGCGCCTCAGCTAGTTGATCGCCGCCTCGGCAATCCCTGTGAGGATCACATCCAGCTCCGAGGCAAGCTCGAGAAGAGCCTCTCCTCCGTCATAGGGGGAGAAGGCAAAGGTCGCAGTCTTGTAGGAGAGGGTTGCCGTTCCGTCGCTGTCCTCTGTCAGATAAAGACGCAGCGGCGCCTCTATTCCGGCCGGAATGCTCGCTTCAAGCATGCGGCGGGCATAGTCGTTGCGGTAAACGCCGATGACACGGTTGCCTGGGATCTGGATCCCCTGTCCTCGGGCGCCGTCCGAGGCGCTGGCTTGTGTGACGATGTTGATGGGAGCTTCGGCTATCGCGGCGCGCGTATCCTCGACCAATTCGGCAAAGGATTTGTCCGTGTCATAAACGATCCAGCCCTCTCGCGGCGGCGCGCTGTCGGCAGCAGCCGGTGATGCGAGACAGGCGATGAGGGCAAGGGCGCGCATGAGCAACTCCGGTTCGGGCGGTCCAGATATGATCGGACCGCCGGTTCGGAGGAAGTCACTTTGACGTCAGTCGGCGGTTGCCATCCGTTCTTCAAAGCTTTTCGCGATGAAGGAGGGCAGGTCGTCTCCCATTCCGACGACCGCGTCCTCCTTGCGATCCTCGGATCTGCGGCCTCGGTTGCGTCCGCCGCGCGAACGGGTTGGTCGGGGCTCGGGCCGGTCTTCCTCCACCGGCGCCGGAGCGGCTTCGAGCGGTGCAGAGGCTGGCGATGGCGCATCTTCAACCGACTTCTTGCGAGACCGGGTGCGGGTGCGCTTGGGCTTTTCCTCCGCCGCATCTACGGGAGCTTCGGCCTCTGCCGGGATGGCGCCCTGCGGATTGGCAAGACGCGGGATCTCGGTCTTGATCAGGCGCTCGATATCCTCGAGGTTCTTTTCATCCTTCGGCACGCAGATCATCATCGCGGTGCCCTTCTTGCCAGCTCGACCCGTCCGGCCAATCCGGTGGACATAGTCTTCGGCATGGGAGGGCACGTCGTAGTTGAACACGTGACTGACATCGGGAATATCGAGCCCGCGCGCCGCCACATCCGAAGCGACGAGGAACCGCAGCGTTCCATCGCGAAAGCCATCGAGTGTCTTCATCCGCTGGGACTGCTCGAGATCGCCGTGGATCGGAGCGGCATCGAGACCATATTTCTTCATCGACTTGGCGACGATATCGACATCGACTTTGCGGTTACAGAAGATGATCGCGTTGCGGCAGGCCTCGGCTTCGCTTTCGATCAAGCTTCTGAGAAGCTTGCGCTTTTCGCTGCCTTCCCGGTCGCGCCGAGAGGCTTTGAACATCACGACGCCTTGCTTGATATTCTCGGAGGCAGTGGCCGCACGCGCGACTTCGACCTTTGCCGGGTTCGACAGGAAGGTGTTGGTGATCCGCTCGATCTCGGGCGCCATCGTGGCGGAGAAAAAGAGCGTCTGGCGCGTGAATGGCGTAAGGCTGAAAATGCGTTCGATGTCAGGGATGAAGCCCATATCGAGCATCCGGTCCGCTTCGTCCACGACCATGATCTGTACGCCGGTCAAAAGCAGTTTGCCGCGTTCGAAATGGTCAAGCAGGCGGCCCGGCGTTGCAATCAGCACATCCACGCCGCGATCGATCAGAATGTCCTGCTCCTTGAAGCTGACACCGCCGATCAAAAGCGCCTTCGTCAGCTTGGTATGCTGGGCGTAGATATCGAAGTTCTCGGCCACCTGCGCCGCCAACTCGCGCGTGGGCGCCAGCACAAGGCTGCGCGGCATGCGTGCCCGGGCACGGCCCCGCTTGAGCAGAGTGATCATCGGGAGTGTAAAACTGGCGGTCTTGCCGGTGCCGGTCTGGGCGATCCCGAGAACATCGCGCCCTTCAAGCGCGGGGGGGATGGCACCTTCCTGAATGGGGGTCGGCTCTGTATAGCCCGCCGAGTCGACGGCCTTGAGAACCTTGGGGTCGAGTTTCAGATCTGAGAACTTGGTCATTTACGCCTTTCAATGCTGCAGCCCTGGTGGCCGCAGGATTGACGCGGCCCGACCGGCCGGATTGCCGAGTCGTCTTAACTTGTCAGTGCAGGTAGGCGCTTCACGACACGAGGTCAAGCTGAGGCCGCGGTCGGACGCGGCTTGGACCGCTGCGCCTTCAGATCATCATCTCTTTCGTGGCAGTCAGGCGAACCTCGGGATAATCCCGCTCGACGCGGTCGATATCCCATTGCAGACGGGTCAGGTAAACGATGTCGCCGTCATTGTCGTGAGCGATATGCTGCTTGTTGCTTTCCGTAAACGTATCAACGGCTTGTTGGTCACCGCTCACCCAGCGGGCCGAGGTGAATTGCGAGGGTTCGAACCGGACGGGAAGCCCGTATTCCAGCTCGATCCGAGAGGCGAGAACTTCGAACTGAAGCTGGCCAACGACGCCGACGATAAAGCCCGATCCGATGGCCGGCTTGAAGACTTTGGCGGCGCCTTCCTCGGCAAACTGCATGAGCGCCTTTTCCAGATGTTTCGCTTTCATCGGATCGCCCGCGCGAACGCCTTGCAGCAGCTCTGGCGCAAAGCTGGGGATGCCCGTGACCCGCAGCGGCTCGCCTTCTGTCAGGGTATCACCGATCCTGAGCTGGCCATGATTGGGAATGCCGATGATATCGCCGGCCCAAGCCTCCTCTGCAAGTTCGCGGTCTGAGGCAAGAAAGAGGACGGGGTTCGAGATGGCCATCGGTTTCTTGTCGCGCACATGGGTCAGCTTCATGCCGCGCTGGAAGTGGCCAGACGCCACGCGAAGGAAGGCAACACGGTCGCGATGTTTGGGGTCCATATTTGCCTGAACTTTAAAGACAAAGCCGGAGACCTTTGATTCCTCAGGAGAAATCTGACGGGGCTCTGCCGATTGCGGCTGCGGCTCGGGCCCATAGGTTCCGATCCCCTCCATCAGCTCCTGCACCCCGAAGGAGTTGATGGCGGAGCCGAACCAGATGGGCGTCATCGTTCCCTCAAGAAGCGCCTTGGGATCGAGCGGCGGAAGAAGCTCGCGGGCCATCTCGATCTCTTCGAGGAAGGTCTCGAGCAAATCGGCTGGGACATGCTCAGCGAGCTTGGGATCGTCAAGTCCCGCGATTTCAATGGTTTCCGCGATCTTGTTCCGGTCCGCCCGATCCATCAGGTCGAGCCGGTCGCGCAGGATGTCATAGCAGCCGATGAAGTCGCGACCCTTGCCAATGGGCCATGAGGCCGGCGTGACGTCGATCGCCAGATTCTCCTGGATTTCGTCGATGATTTCGAATGTATCGCGGCTTTCGCGGTCCATCTTGTTGCAAAAGGTCAGGATCGGCAGATCGCGCAGACGGCACACTTCAAAAAGCTTGCGGGTCTGGCTTTCGACCCCCTTCGCCCCATCGATCACCATCACGGCGGCATCGACCGCGGTCAGCGTCCGGTAGGTGTCTTCGGAAAAGTCCGAATGGCCGGGCGTGTCCACAAGGTTGAACCGGAACTCTTTGAAATCGAACGACATCGCAGAAGCCGAGACCGAAATACCCCGATCCTTTTCCATCGCCATGTAGTCGGATCGCGTGCGGCGCGCATCGCCCTTGGCACGCACCTGACCGGCCATCTGGATGGCCCCGCCATAAAGCAGAAACTTCTCGGTCAGCGTGGTTTTGCCCGCATCGGGATGCGAGATGATCGCAAAGGTACGGCGGCGGGCGATCTCTTCGGGCAGGTCGGGGCGGTTATCCAGCATCCGCGCGATATAGGCGGCACCCGGCAAAAGGGCAATCTGAGCTTGCAGTCTGCGGTCGGGCTTTGGTCCCACAAGACTGGACTGTCATGGAAATTTGATGCCGCACGTGTCAGACTGACGCATTCAGACAAGGGAGATGACAATGGACCTCAAAGAGATCGGGAACGAACTGGTGGCCGGATGCCGTGAAGGGCGCGAGAGCGAGAACCTCGACAAGCTTTATGCGCAAGATGCCGTTTCTGTCGAAGCCATGGATATGGGCGGTCAGGGTCGCGAGACGAAGGGTCTCGACGGGATCAAGGGCAAGCACCAGTGGTGGGACAGCACCATGGAGATGATCGACGGAAAGATCGACGGACCCTATCCCCATGGACAGGATCGGTTTGCCGTCATCTTTGGCGGGAAGGCCAAGAACAAGGAAAACGGCGAGATCATGGAGATCGACGAGGTCGCGGTTTACCATGTGGATGGCGGCAAGATCGTGCGGGAGGAATTCTTTTACACGATGTAGGCGCCGATTGTTGCCGTCGATCCGATCCGGTAGGGGTCCAAGAACACTCTACCGGGAGGACAGGATGGATCTGGGGATATCGGGTAAGCGGGCGCTGGTTTGCGCGTCATCAAAGGGTCTTGGACGCGGCTGCGCGGAGGCGCTGGCCGAGGCCGGGGTCGCGCTGACGATCAACGCGCGGTCGCCCGGTCCGCTCCAGGAGACAGCGGAGGCCTTGCGCGGACGCGGTGTCGACGTGACGGCGATTGCCGCCGATATCACAAGCGAGGCAGGGCGGGCCGAGGTGCTCGAGGCGGCGGGGCCTGTCGATATTCTGGTGACGAATGCAGGTGGGCCGCCCCCGGGCATGTGGCATGACTGGGAGCGCGACGATTTCATTGCGGCGCTCGATGCCAACATGCTGACGCCGATCGCCCTGATGAAAGCGCTTCTGCCCGGGATGATGGAGCGAGGCTGGGGCCGGGTGGTGAACATCACCTCGCAATCGGTCAAAGCGCCGATCCCGCAGCTGGGACTGTCGAATGCCGCGCGGACTGGATTGACGGGATATGTGGCAGGCACAGCGCGGCAGGTGGCCGAGAAAGGCGTGACGATCAACAACCTTCTGCCGGGCATTCATGCGACCGACCGGGCCGATGCGCTTGATCGCAGTGTGGTCGAAACGCAAGGGATCACGATGGAGGATGCCCGCGAACGGCGGGCGGCGACCATTCCGGCGCGGCGCTACGGGACCGCCGCCGAGTTTGGCGCAGCCTGCGCGTTTCTGTGCTCGGTTCACGCCGGCTTCATCGTCGGTCAGAATATCCTGGCCGATGGCGGCGCGACAAACGCCACGATCTGAAAGCGCGCCCGTACCGGGCGCCTACGATCTAACTGCGTTCAGGCCACGCGGGCCTTCAAGGGGACGCTGTCCCCTTGAAAATCCCCTGGCATATTTGGAGCCAGATGAAGGGTGACTTGTCTGCATCCGCCCGCGCCGCTATCTGACATTTTCGGTCGGGAATGGAGACGGGTTTGAGCGACATACCGCGAATTGAGGTGGATGGCTTATGGCGGTCCTTCGACGGCAGGCGCGTTGTGGACGATGTGTCGCTGTCGATCTCTGCCGGTCATCTGACCTGCCTTCTGGGCCCGTCCGGATGCGGCAAATCCACAACCTTGCGCATGATTGCTGGTGTAGAGCGGCCGGATGGCGGTACGATCCGGCTTGATGGCGACGTGATTTGCGATCCTGACGGCTCGATGCCTCCGGAAAAGCGGTCTGTCGGGCTGATGTTTCAGGATTTCGCGCTGTTTCCACATCTGGATGTTGCCCAAAATGTCGCATTTGGTCTGAACGGATCGAAGCAGGAACGGCTTCACCGGGTGCGCGATCTCTTGGAGCGGGTCGAGATGTCCGCCCACATAGAGGCATATCCGCATGAGCTTTCGGGCGGAGAGCAGCAGCGTGTCGCCTTGGCCCGGGCCCTCGCGCCAAAGCCGCGTGTGATGCTTATGGACGAGCCGTTTTCGGGTCTCGACAACCGGCTGCGCGACGAGATCCGCGATCACACCCTAGATTTGCTCAAGGAGGAGGAGACGGCTGTTCTGCTCGTGACACACGAGCCGGACGAGGCGATGCGGATGGCCGATGAGATCGCGTTAATGCGGGGCGGACGGATCGTGCAGCGCGGGGCACCCTACAATATCTACAATGCGCCCGCCGATCGCGCCGCAGCGGCGTTTTTCAGTGATATCAACGTGATCGAAGGGCGCGTTGAGGGAGCGCTGACCGAGACGGCCTTCGGTCAGTTCCTGGCCCCCGGCGTGCCGGATGGAACGATCGTCGATATCGTGATCCGGCCTCAGCATCTTAAGATCGACTTTGATCGCAAAGGGCGCGGGCCGCATCCAACACCTGCCGAAGGAACCGCGGCGCGGGGGATCGTGCAGCGGGCGCGCTTTATGGGCGGTGAGAGCCTCGTGGAGTTCCGGATGGAGTTCGACGGCTCCAAGCTTGTCGCGTCGGTGCCCTCGGTCTTTCTGCCAGAGGCGGGTACGCCGCTTTGGCTGATGATCCGGCGCGACCGCTGTTTCGTCTTTCCGCAAAATGAAGAAGAAGTCATCGTCGCATAATGCGTATATGCACATTATTGAGAAAGACGGTCGGTCTTTTCAGATAAGAGGCAGCATGAGTGCTTCGCTCTTTTATCTGCGCCGGTGAAAGAGTATCTATCTTGCCTGAATACAGTGGTGCAAACGCATCACGCCGGATGGGAACCGAAGATGTTGGACGGATTCTTCTCAAGTCTTGGTGCGGAGTTGTGGATCATACCGTGTCTCTTCATCGGATTCTGGGCAAAGCGCGACGATCGCAGCGCGGGCAACTGGATCCTCCTGTCTTTCATCGTGACACCCATCATATCGGCGGCCATTCTCACCTTTTTGCAAAAGCAGGCCGATCGTGGTCGGGCTTTGGACCAGACATGATGAAGTATCCGAGACAATCAAAGGAACGACAAAATGCTCAATAACATCGGCCTACCGGGCCTTCTGCTCATTGCGGTTGTCGTGCTTGTCCTGTTCGGGCGCGGCAAGATCAGCTCGCTCATGGGCGAGGTCGGCAAGGGGATCACGGCGTTCAAGCGCGGTGTGGATGACGGCAAGAAGGAGCTTGACGACAGCTCTGCCGAGGCCGCCCGCGACGTGACGCCTGCCGAAGAGACGTCGGACGTCGACAAGCGGAACGCCTGACGCCTTGTTCGATATTGGCGGAACGGAGCTGCTTCTGATTGGAGTGGTGGCCCTCATCGTGGTGGGGCCCAAGGACCTGCCGGGCATGTTTCGCACGGTTGGGCAGTTCGTCGGCAAGGCGCGCCGCATGGCGCGCGAGTTTTCTAGCGCCATGGAGGCGGCAGCGGACGATGCCGGTGTCAAAGACGTGACCGAGACCTTCAAGGCAGCGGCCAATCCGGCCAAATTCGGAATGGACAAGGTCAAGGAGGCGGCCGATCTGGGGCCAGCGACGAGCGCGCTGAGCGAAGAGCGCCAGGCCAAGGTCGCGAAGGTGAAGGCGCAGGCGGAGGAGGCAACGGCCCGCCGCAAAGCCAAGCAAGAGGCACAGGTCGAGGGAGCGGAGACGCCGAACACGCCGCTGCCAGAGGGCGCCGAGGCTGCCGATATGATTGTGCCTGAACTTGAACCGACGCCGGCTGCGGATGAGACACCCAAGGTGAAAGAGGGATCATGAGCCCGGCAGACGAAATCGAGGACAGCGCCGCCCCGCTGATCGAGCATCTGGCGGAGCTCAGGACGAGGCTCATCCGGTCGGTTCTTGCCTTCGTTGTCGGAATGATCCTGTGCTTCACCGTTGCCGAGCCGATCCTGAACTTTCTGGCCGACCCGATCGGAGATGTGCTGCGGGCTCGCGGAGAGGATGCGCGGCTGATTTTTACCGCGCCGCAAGAAAAATTCTTCGTCCTGATCCGGATCTCCTTCATCGGGGGATTTGCGCTCGCCTTTCCGGTGATCGCGCATCAGCTTTGGCGGTTCGTGGCGCCGGGGCTTTATAAGTCCGAGAAGAATGCCTTTCTGCCTTTCATCATCGCCTCTCCTTTGCTTTTCGTTCTCGGAGCATCTTTCGCCCATTACGTCGTGACGCCACTTGCGATGAACTTCTTCATCGGCTTCTCGGACGCCATTCCCGCTTTGACAGCCGTGCTGTCAGGAGAGTCGACGGTTGCAGAGGTGGAGAATCCCGAGCTTAGAACGATCTTTCTCGGCAGTGTGCGCGAGTCGCTTGATCTGACACTGAAATTCATCTTTGCCTTTGGCTTGTGTTTTCAGCTGCCCGTCCTGCTGACCCTCATGGGTAAGGCGGGTCTTGTCTCGGCAGAGGGTCTTAAAAGCGTCCGCAAATATGCCGTCGTCAGTATCCTTGTCCTGGCTGCTCTTGTGACGCCGCCGGATGTCATCACCCAGCTGATCCTTTTCGTGGTGGTTTACGGTCTCTACGAGGTTTCCATCCAGCTCGTGCGCTGGGTCGAGCACGACCGCGAGAAACGCCTCAAGGAAGACTGTCTTTGGGAGGACGAGCTGGAGGACGAGGCGTGACGCGGGCCATTGCATGGCCGGGCGACGAAGTGGCCGGGCCTCTCGAACGGATTGCGGAGGCGCTGGAGCGGATCAGCCCGGCGCCGGTAAGCGCTCCTGATTTTTCGGCAGAGGCATTCGTCTGGCATGTGGAGCCAGACCGGCTGGAGCCTGTGGCAGAGGTCAACCGGGTCGATCTGGACCTGCTCGTAGGGATCGACCGGGCGCGCGATACGCTCTTGGGCAATTCGGAGCGGTTTGCCAAAGGCCTGCCCGCCAATAATGCACTGCTTTGGGGCGCACGGGGGATGGGAAAATCCTCGCTGGTCAAGGCGGTGCACGGGGCGCTCTGCGGCACGGGGCTCAAGCTGGTCGAGGTCCACCGGGAGGATCTCCCGTCCATTGGGCGCTGTCTGGCGCTGCTGCGCGGACGGACCGAACGGTTCATTCTCTATTGCGACGACCTGAGTTTCTCGCAGGATGACGCGCATTACAAATCGCTCAAAGCGGTGCTGGATGGCGGGATCGAGGGGCGACCCGAGAACGTGATCCTCTATGCCACGTCGAACCGGCGGCATCTGATGCCCCGTGATATGATCGAGAACGAGCGTGGCTCGGCCATCAACCCGTCCGAGGCGGTCGAGGAGAAGGTCTCCCTGAGCGACCGGTTCGGACTGTGGCTGGGCTTTCATACCTGCGATCAGGACGCCTATCTGGCGATGATCCGGGGTTATTGCGATGCCCATGGGGTCGAGATCAGCGACGAGGATCTACGCGCCGAGGCGATCGAATGGCAGGCTACACGCGGTAGCCGGTCGGGGCGCGTGGCCTGGCAATTCTTCACGGATCTTGCGGCCCGGCGCGGCGTGCGGATCTAGCTCCGCCCGTCTTTGCCTTCAAAATATCCCGGGGGAGCTCCGAAAGGAGCGGGGGCAGAGCCCCCATCCCCGTCAGCCATCAGCGCAGAAACTCTTCCGGATCGACGCTTTCAAGCCCCCGGCGGACTTCGAAATGCAAAAACGACGGCGAGCTTGCCCGGACCTTGGCCACGTTCTGGCCGCGGGCGACATTGTCTCCGCGTGCCACCGTCAGGCTGTCGATATTGGTATAGACCGTCAGCAGATCTGCGGCATGGCGGATAACGAGGATCTTAACGCCATTCGTATCTTCCGTCACGGCCGCAACGGTGCCTGCATCTGCCGCCCGCACATCTGTTCCAGCAGGTGCGCCGATATCGATCCCTTCATTGCGCCCTCTGGCATAGGCACGGATGATGTCTCCGCTGACCGGCCGTAGAAAGCGGCCTTCGCGCGCGGGAGCGGTTCGTTCTTCGTCCAGAGCGGGGGAAGGCGGTGTCGCCGCAGGCTGCGCGACGGGAGCTGTGATCGCGGGATCTTCGGTCGGCAGCGGCTGGGTCGAGCTGGGCGGCGTCGGCGTAGCTGATCCGGCGCCCGGGCCTTCGACAACCGAAGCCGGGCGGGGGCTGTCGGCCACCGGGATGAGCAGGATCTGGCTCTCTCGAATGGTGAAATCGGAGTTCAGCCCGTTCCATTCGCCAAGGGCCTGTACTGGGACATCGTAAAGACGGGCAATCGAGAAGGCGGTCTCGCCCGCCGTGACGCGGTGCCGGATCGGCTCCTGCCCGGTTTGCGCGGCCGGGGTAGCGGACGTGGGGCTGTCTAGCGCCGTGACACTGACCTGGGACGGAGGCTGGATCGGCCCGGTTCCGACAGCACCTGTCGCGGGCGACGGTTCGGCCACGCGGATCGGCAGCGCGACAAGCTGACCTGCCCGCAGGCGGTCATTGGCGGCCAGCCCGTTGAACGTCGCGACGGTTCTGGGATCGAGGCTGAGCCTGGCGGCAATGTCCGAAACCGTATCGCCGCGCCGGGCAACGGCAACCTGATAGTTGGGCCAGGAGATGATCCCGCGATCGTCCGGCTGCGGCCGCTCGGCCAGGTTCTGGACCGATCCCGTCGTGTCGAACCCGTTGCCCAGACTGCGCAAATCCAGATCGAGCGGCTCGTCGCAGGCGCTGAGCGCCAGGCAGGCCGCCCCTGCCAAAAGCCATGTCCTGCGGGGCCGGATAGGGGATGCCGTCATCGTTCTTCGCCTCGACTTTCTGCTCGGGCCCGGTTGACCAGGCTCCGCCATGTACCGCTCTAGTCTTGCCCCAACCCTTCGAGAAGGGGAACGAACCGGACGGGAAGCAGCTCTTCATAATCGAAGCCCGCTTCGGTGCGGCGCACGCGAATGAGGCTTTGGACCATGTCGGACTGACCCACCGGCAAGACCATGATACCCCCAACCGCCAACTGCGCCAAGAGCGGACCTGGAGGGTCTTCTGCAGCTGCGGTCACGAGGATACGGTCGAACGGGGCCTGATCGGGCAGACCGAAGCTGCCATCGGCCGTGATCGCCGTGATATTGGTCAGATCCATCCCTTCGAAGATCGCGCGGGCCTCGCGCACGAGGCTCGCATGGCGATCTACCGTATAGACTCGGCGGCAGAGCTGGCTGAGGATCGCGGCCTGATAGCCGGATCCGGTGCCGACCTCGAGCACCTTGTGCCGCGGTTCGACTTCGAGGGCCTGGGTCATCAGCCCCACGACCGAAGGCTGGCTGATCGTCTGACCGCAGGCGATAGGAAGAGGGGTGTCGTCATAGCTGCGTTCGGCGAAGGTGCCGCGCACAAAAGGCGCGCGATCAACGGTTTCCATCGCCGTCAGAACGCGGGCATTCGTCACCCCGCGCTGGCGCAGCGTGAAAAGGAACTGCATCTTCCGTGTGGCATCTGGCTCGCTCACCGCATCTATCCCAGAGCCGCCGCGGCGCGGTCGAGCGTGGCATGGCATGTCAGATCTGCACGCATGGGCGTGACCGAGATATAGCCGTCGAGATTGACACTGACATCGGTTCCAGGCGCAGACGGCAGATCCTGAGCGCCGCCCCGGATCCACAGAAACGTCCGGCCCGAAGGAGAGGCATGCGGTTCGACCCCGAAGGAGGTGCCTTTCCGGAACCCTTGGGCCGCGGCGCGCAGGCCCTTGACCTCTGCCGCGGGGACGGGCGGAAAATTGACGTTCCAGAAAAGGCGGTAGTCGTCTTCGTCGTGAAGACCGGCGGCCAGGATCCGGCGCACGGTTTCGGCGCCATGGACAGCTGCGGCCTCGAACGGGTCAGGCAATTCGCGGTTCGCGGGGCCATAGAACTGGGACAGCGCAATGGCAGGCAGCCCCTGCAGCGCGCCTTCCATGGCGCCGCCCAGCGTGCCGGAGTAAAGCGTGTTCTCGCCGGAATTGTTGCCGCGATTGACGCCCGAGAGGACAAGATCGGGGCGCTTGCCGTCCAGGACCTGATAGAGGCCCGCCAGTACGCAATCGGCCGGAGAGCCCTCGGCGGCGAAACGGCGCTCGCCCATTCGGCTCATCAGGAACGGGTGGGTATAGCTGATCTTGTGCGCGACGCCGGATTGCTCGAAAGCCGGAGCCACGACCCAGACCTCTCCGCCAGGGCCGGCGAGATCCTGTGCGATCGCTTCGAGCGTTTTGAGACCGGGGGCGTTTATACCGTCATCATTAGTCAGCAGAATACGCATGAAGAGGTCCCCGTTTGGATTTTGCTTTGCTAGCGTGGCCGCTCGCAAGCGGCAAGCGGTGAAGGCCGATTGGCGGGCTTGCTTCGCTTTGCTGCATCCGGACCGCGGTGAGTTCGACGGAACGCTTTGCATATTTTTGGCCAGATGAAGAGGATCCGGTCCTCTTCGGATGCGGGCGGGTGCGTTAAGGTTAATGGATTTGAGGGTTAATCGGAGAGAGAGAGCGTGCGGAGAAGCGTTTGTGCGGCGGTATCGCACGGCGTGAGGGCGCCTCGGTCTTCGCCGGGGAAGAAGCGGGCGCGCGTGGCTGTGGGCATGGCAGGCGGACGGGCGATGTCGATCCGAGGGCCTGTGCGCATGGTTTCGGCTTGCCAGCTTTCGGCAAGCGCGATCTGCGCCGCTTTCGTGGCGCCATAGGCTGAAAAGAACTTCTCCCCCGCACGATCATCGGCGAAAAAGACGGCCCGGCCTTCCGTTCCGAGGAGTGGCGCGACATAGGAGATCAGCCGCGCGGTTGCGGTCACGTTGATCTCAAGACTGCGGGTCAGATCCTTTTCCGCCCCATGCGTCGCCGGAGCCAGCGGAGCCGCGTGTATGGCGGTGTGACACCAGATGTCGAGACTGCCCCAGCGGTCATGGATCGAGCGGCAGAGCTGCTGCATCGCAGCCGCCTCGGTGATGTCCATCGGCGCGAGGGTCGCCTGGCCGCCCTTGGCCTGGATGCGATCGTCCAGCTCTTCCAGCGCGCCGGTCGTGCGGCCGACGGCGATGATGTGATGGGTGCGTGCCAGCTGCTCTGCCAGCGCGGCGCCAAGGCCACGGGAGGCGCCGGTGATGAGGGCGGTTCGATCTGTCATGGGGCGCAATTGACGACTATCGCCCGTGGGGTCAAGCCCGGCTCGGTTCAGGGGGCCGGGACCGTCAGAGCGATCGCCTCGCCGGATCCGCCAAGAAGGACACGGCCCTCTTCGATCGCAACGACGCGGGCCGCGCCAACTTGGTCGCCGGTTCGCACCGTGACGGTCTGGCCACTGGGCAGGCGGAGTAGGGCGCGCCGGCTTTGGACGCCCCCCGAAGTTCCCAGAAGCGTGATGTCGCGCCGGGATATCCGAACGCGAGACGTGGCCAGATCGCCCAGCTGGGCGAGGGTGTTTCGTGTGCTCATGCTTGTCTGATCCCGAAAAGGGCCGGACCTCCGCCGCGAGTGGGGCGAGAGGCCCGGGATCCGTTCGTGCAGATGGGGATCGCATGGGCGCCTTTAAGGGCGATAGTCCCGTGTCGCGACGTCACTCGAGACTTGGCCGTGGCGTCAGACGGGTCTGCCGGCCGCATCGAGAAGCGGCGTTCCGTCCTCCTTGGCGAGCGGACCCTTGGGGGGTGTCTCGCATAGATCGATCACCGCTTCGGAAGGGCGGCACAGGCGTACGCCTTTCGGAGAGCAGACGATGGGGCGGTTCACCAGGATCGGATGAGCCAGCATGGCCTCCAGAAGCGCCTCATCGGTGACACTCTCGCTGGTGAGGCCAAGCTCTTCGGCGGGCGATTTCGACACGCGAAGCGCGGCTCTCGGTGTCAGATCGGCGGCTGCGAAGAGCGCAAGAAGCTGCGGGCGGCTCCAGCCTGTCTTGAGGTATTCGATGACGGTGGGTTCAACTCCAGTGGCGCGCAGGATCGCAAGGACATTTCGCGAGGTGCCGCAATCGGGGTTGTGGTGGATGACGGTGGTCATGGGTCAGATATCTTCGAAAAATGCCTCATCAATCGTGACGCTCTCGATCATTTCGGTCGAGAGGCCTAAGTCAAACTGTTTAAGTAGATCACACAAGCGCGCACCATCTATGAGGTCGATTGCGATTGCGCCATCTCTTGTTGCCTCTTCGGAAGCCTGAGCTGTGAATGTTCCAGTGGTAATGAAAAGCCCTTTATCTGCGCGGCCTTGCAAAGCTCCCCGAAAGTCATGGATCTCTCGAGACCCAACACTGCCTTTCCATCGCTTGCATTGGAAATAGACCTGAAACGACACGAGATTGACACGTAAGACGCCAACGCCATCAATTCCACCATCTCCAGTCTTTCCGCGGACTTCGACTTTCGTGAAACCTGCTTCGCGTAAAAGACGCTGTGAGAGACGTTCGAATGCTACGGGGTCCATCTTTCCAATGGTTGACAGAAGGTCTGTTTTCCATGAGGTAGCGCCTGTTCTTGGCCCAGTCGCATCTATGTCGCTGTTATCTTGTGTTACTCCAGATTTTTCCTTAGCTTTCAGCGTCTTGGCGCGAGCTCTCTCGGCTTCTTCGGCCTGTACTTTTCGAAATATTTCTTCGAATTCTGCCTTTGTCGCAAGATTCTCCCCAAGTTCGGTCAAGGCCCAGACACCGCGAGTAGAATTGTCTATCGCTTTTCCGCGCTTCAAGTATGTTCTGGCCCAAGCGAGGTAGTAGTTGACCCTCGGCTGCTGACCGTCCTTCATCATGTAGGACTGTTCTTCTTCGGTCAGATGTGCGGCTTCAATCACTTCATCATCAAGTTCGCTCAGATGTGCTGATCCGCCGATTTTCTTGAGCGCATTGACGGTTGCCAACATCATTGCAGGGAGGTCCGGGAATCCATCCGTCTTTAGGTTGAAAATATTCGGCATGCGGTCACTCGGCCGCCTTCAGTCGGAAGCCCTTTTCGATCATGTCGGCAGGCTCGACCGGGTATTCACCCGAGAAGCAAGCATCGCAGTATTGCGGCTCGTCCGGGTTGCGGCCCGCCGCTTCACCGACAGCGCGGTAGAGGCCGTCAAGCGAGATGAAGCGGAGCGAGTCGACGCCAAGATGGGTGCGCATCTCCTCTTCGCTCATCGTAGCGGCGAGAAGCTTGTCGCGGTTGGGCGTGTCGACGCCATAAAAGCAGGGCCAGGCGGTGGGCGGGCTGGCGATGCGGAAATGCACCTCGGCGGCACCCGCATCGAGGATCATCTCTTTGATCTTCTGGCTGGTCGTTCCGCGCACCACGCTGTCATCGACCAGGATCACCCGCTTGCCGCGAATGAGGGCGCGATTGACGTTGAGCTTGAGACGCACGCCCATGTTGCGGATCTGCTCGGTCGGTTCGATGAAGGTGCGGCCCATATACTGGTTGCGGATGATGCCCATCGCGTAGGGAATGCCGCTTTGCAGGCTGTAGCCGATGGCGGCAGGCGTGCCGCTGTCGGGGACGGGGCAGACGAGGTCGGCCTCGACCGGCGCCTCTTTGGCAAGTTCGCGGCCAATGGCCTCTCGCGTTTCGTAGACGGACCGACCACCGAGGATCGAATCGGGGCGGCTGAAATAAACATGTTCGAAGATGCAAAAGCGCGGGCGCTTGGGGCGAAACGGGCGGTGGCTTTCGATGCCGTCCGCGTTGATGACGACCATCTCTCCCGGTTCGATCTCGCGGATGAACTCCGCGCCGATGATGTCGAGCGCGCAGGTTTCGGAGGCCAGCACATGGCCGTCGCCAAGCTGGCCAAGCACAAGAGGGCGCACGCCGAGGGGGTCGCGCACACCGATCAGCTTGGTCCGGGTCATCGCGACGATGGAGAAGGCGCCTTCGACGCGGCGCAGGGCATCCTCCATCCGTTCGGGGATCGTGCGCTGAAGTGAGCGGGCCATCAGGTGGATGATACATTCGCTGTCGGATGAGCTTTGGAAGATTGAGCCGCGTTCGATCAGCTCCCGGCGCAGCGCGTCGGCATTGGTGATGTTGCCGTTATGGGCGATAGCCGCGCCGCCCATGGCAAACTCGCCGAAGAAGGGCTGCACGTCGCGGATGGCGGTCTGGCCCTTTGATCCGGCGGTCGAGTAGCGGACGTGGCCGATGGCGAGCGGGCCCGGCAATGTCTCCATCAGCGAGGCGGAGGTGAAGGTGTCGCGCACATAGCCGAAGCGGCGGGCGGATTGGAAACCGGCCTGAACATCATGGGAGACGATGCCGCCGGCCTCCTGGCCGCGATGTTGAAGGGCATGAAGACCGAGAGCGACGAAATTGGCGGCATCGGCGACGCCGATCACGCCGAAGACGCCGCATTCCTCGCGCAGTTTGTCATCGTCGAACGGGTGGGAGGGCAGGGGCCGTGGCACGGGCGATCCTTGTCCGAGGGCTGTCACGTGACTGACATAGTGGCTTGGCTCTTCGCTGTCACGGCCCAGATGCGGGCGCGGCGCAAATCACTCTGTTTCCTCGCCCCCGTTCGGGATATCCAGCGTGACGATTGTTCCTGTTACATCCCGTTCGACACCCAGCTTGGCATCGAGGCCGGTGATCAGCTGGCTGACGATTTTGCTGCCGAGCGAGCCCTCCTGAGGCCAGTCGACATCATCCGGCAGACCGACGCCGTCATCCGCGATCCGGATGCGCAGAACGTCATTTGACAATTCTTTCAGCTCGACATTCACGATTCCCTCGTCGCGGCCGATAAAGGCGTGCTGCAAGGCGTTCGTCACCACCTCGGAGACGGCCAGACCGATCCGCGTCGCTGTCTCGAACGGGACGCTGACGGCTTCCGTCGTGATCTGGATGCGCACGCCCGCACGGCCGTCGAGATGGGCAATCGCATTGGCGACGCGGTTGACATAGGCGCCAAGATTGATCGCCTCATCATTGCGTCTGTCAGAGTGCTCACTGCCTTTCAGCTCTTCGTAAAGGAGCTGAAGCGCTTCGATCCGGCGGGCCAAAGTCTTGAACTCGGACTTCGCCTCGCTTTCGCGGGCCTGAATCCGGATCATGCCGACGACCATCGACAGGTGATTCTTGACGCGGTGCTGGACCTCTTCGAGCTGGCTGTCGATGTTTTCGATCTTGGCAAGCAGCGCCCCGGGATCCTGGGTCGCGCCGAGGTCAATCTGGATCCCCATGAAATAGGGAGAGTCTCCGCTTTCGGACGAGATCGGGCTGATCATGAGACGGTTCCAGAAGGCAGAGCCGTCGGCGCGGTAGTTGCGGATATCAACCGAAGCCGAGGTTTTTTCGGCAATGGCGGTGCGCAACTTCGCCACTGTCTTGGGGTCAGTATCCTCGCCCTGAAGAAAGCGGCAGTTTCGTCCGACCACCTGATCGCTGGAATAACCCGTGACATCCTCAAACGCGCTGTTGACGTAGACGATCGGGCAATCTTCCATCTGCGCATTGGAGATCACCAGAGAAAACGGCGCGCGTGTCAGCGCATCGAGCGTCACCTGGGCGGGAAGAGCGTTCCCTTCGTTTCGCGTAAGCTCGTTCATCCGGTGGGTCCAATATCCTAAGTCAAAGTTCCTCTGACGCGAAAACAGAACCAGGTCGATCCCGCCGACCTGACTTCGATTTCAGAACGATAAAGGACTGCGTCTGCCAGTAAAAACAGGCCTACGATTATTGCGCGGTTCCACACTCGCTGACAAGCTGGTCATATTGACGCGTCAGCCAGCCAACGGCGGCTTCGGGATCCTGCTCTTCGATCTGACCAGTGACCTGAGCAAAGACCTGGGCGGCACGGCTTTCATCGACGACTGTGATTTCCTGGGCTGTCAGAACAGTTTCATAGACGAAAAACCCGATGGCGACGATCAGGACGCCGCGCAGGATACCGAAGAGAAAACCCAGCCCCTGATCGACCCCGCCTAGTGCCGAGCGCTGGACGACCGATGAAAAGAGCGGCGTGAAGATCGAAAAGAGGACCAGCGCGACGGCAAAGACCGCTGCAAAGGCAAAGATGATGCTCAGCTCGCAGCTATCGCCGATCAAACCGCTGACACCCGGGATTTGCGCGATTAAGGGCTGGGCGGTGTCGGCGAAGATGAAGGCGAGGATGGCCGCACCGATCCAGCCCGCAATGGCCAATGCCTCCCGCACGAAGCCGCGCGAATATGCGAGAAGACCGGAAATGATGACGATTGCCACCACGACCCCGTCGACGATTGTAAAGCCTTCCATGAGCGATGTTCCCTGACTTAACCGCGCGCTGGGTCGCGGGTCCCGAATGTCCCTTCGACGAAAGCTCTTACATCGGCCATCTGGCGCAGCTCGAGGCTCGTCGTTGCCGGTTTTTTCATCTCCGGCGCTATCGCGGTCGAGAAACCAAGTTTCTGAGCCTCTTTCAACCTATTTTCAGTTTGAGGGGCAGGTCTTAACGCGCCGGAAAGGCTGATCTCCCCCCAGATGACGTGGGTTGCGGGCAAAGCCGCATCCTCGCGGGCCGAAATCAGTGCGGCGGCGACGGCCAGATCTGCCGCCGGTTCGGTCACCCGCATACCGCCCGCGACGTTGAGGTAGACGTCGAGCCCGGTGAAGGGGGTTCCGGCACGCGCTTCGAGCACCGCGAGGATCATTGCCAGCCGCGAGCCGTCCCAACCGACAACCGTGCGGCGCGGGTTGGCATGGGGGGAAGGGGCAACGAGGGCCTGGAACTCGCATAGGACTGGCCGTGTGCCTTCAATTCCTGCAAAAACCGCCGATCCCGGGGAGGGTCCGCCGCGCTCTGACAGAAAGAGAGCGGAGGGGTTTTTGACCTCGGTCAGACCGCGCCCGGTCATCTCGAAGACGCCGATTTCCCCCGCCGGTCCAAAGCGGTTCTTGACCGACCGAAGAAGCCGGAACTGATGGCCTCTGTCACCCTCGAAATAGAGGACCGTATCGACCATGTGCTCGACAACGCGCGGGCCCGCGATCTGGCCGTCCTTGGTGACATGTCCGACCATGATGACCGAAATGCCACGGGTCTTGGCAAAAGTTGTCAGCTCATGCGCCGCGGCCCTCACCTGAGAGACCGAACCGGGCGCGGCCTCGACCGTATCGAGCCACATCGTCTGGATCGAATCGATTACGGCCAAATCTGGGCGCTCAGCCTCCAGAGTGGTGAGGATATCGCGCAGGTTCGTTTCGGCGGCGAGGTGCACCGGGCTTTCGGTCAGGCCCAGCCGTTCGGCGCGCATCTGCACCTGCGCCGTGGCCTCCTCGCCCGAAATATAAAGGACCTTGAGCCCTTGCCGCGCGAAACGGGCCGCAGCCTGAAGCAGAAGGGTGGATTTCCCGATCCCCGGATCGCCCCCCACGAGCAAGGCCGAAGCCGCCGTCAGGCCGCCCCCAAGCACCCGATCAAGCTCTTCAACCCCCGACATCGTCCGCGGCGGCGCTTCGGCCCGCGTTGCCAGATCGGTCAGCTCGATAGTGGTTCCGCGCTTTTTACCAAGCGTTTTCGCACCCGGACCGGCGGAAAGCGGCTTCACTTCCTTGATCGTATTCCAGGCGCCGCAGCTCTCACAGCGCCCCGACCACTTGGAATAAACGGCATTGCAGCTTGTGCACTGAAACGAGAGATCCTTGACCATCAATGGGTTGTTGCGCGACCGGGTCGCGGATGCAACAGGTTGTGCAGCTGCTGGCCGGATCCAACCTTTTGGCGAAGACTTGCCGGACGATTGGCGGTAAGTTGCCTATCAAAGAATACCTGACATTTTCGAGGGGTCGATGCTCGATTTTATCCGCTCATGCCGGGCCTCCGGTATGCTCTTTGTATGCGCGCTCGGCGCGGGATCGCCTGCTTTTGCCGAAGACATGCATCAGACGTTGATCGAGGAGGCGCGTGTGATGATCTCGCGCCCGGACGGGGCTGTGCGCAAGTGGTCGTATACGCCGACCGTCACCGTGATCCACGATGAAGATTACGACACCGGCGAAGTGGCCGAGACGGTCGATCTGATTAACGCCAATAGCGGTTTGCGCATCGGCACGGGCCCGAACGAGCCGGTCGGCTATATCCCATGGGACGCCTTCTGGACCGAAGAAAGCCGCCACGTGCGGTTTGGCCTGATCCATGAAGAGGGTCATCACCATGCCGTGCAGTCCTCTATCGCACTCACCCAGGTCGGCGGGGTGATCGATACGGCAAGTATTGTGATTTTCGCCTCCAAGGCAGAGGAGCGCCTCTCCCATGCAGCCTTGATGTCAGGGGTGCTGTCGGATGCGAAGGTCCGCCGGAACCTGCGGGCCATGGCCGGCCGGCAGGGGGGCGGCGAGTGCTATTTCCAGCTTCTGTCGAACGCGGATAGCCTGCATGTTGCCTATGTCTTCATCCTTGTGGGCGAGGATGGGCGGTCGCCTGAACGCTGCCTTTACGAGGAAGTGATGCAAACGATGGGCATCCTGCGCGACGCAGAGGGGTCCGAGCATTTCAGCTTTGACGACCGGCATGCCGCAAAGGATCCGACCTATGATCTGGCGTTGCTGCGGGCGATCTACGATCATGCGATCACGAGCGAGGATCCGGTTGAGGGCGTTCTGGATCGCTTTGCGGCAGAGCTTGATCTTCTGAGGATCGCGCGGGCGGATTGATCCCTTTAGCCAACTGCCGCGTCGTCAGGATCGAGATGGCGATGCTGGCAAGAATGCAGGCGGTAAAAAGATAAAGCCCCCACCCGGTTTCCACCCGGCCGACCCCGATCCCCTTGGCGACAACGATATAAAGCGCGATGAGAAAGATATCCGCCATCGCCAGCTTGCCGAGCCAGGACAGAACCGGAAGGACCTTGCGGCGCATCAGCCCGAAATGGACCAGAGCGAGCCCTATCGTCTTCAGATAAGGTGCGAAAAGCGCAAAGGCGGTGACGACCAGTGCAAGAAAGACGTCCGTTCTCCAAAGCGACTGAAGGCCCGAGACGACGCTGATCTCGCTGAGTTTGAAAAGCGGCAGCAGACCCGCCTTCAGAAGCGGAGCGAACCACGCGATGGGAAAAAGGATAAGCAGTGCGAGGTTCGCGTACCGTAGCAGAGTCACAGGAATAATCCGTTAATAGCGGATCTTCATGTGGCGACGCTTGCGGGCTGGGGCAAGCCGCTTTGCGCAGCTCGCCTCTTTTTACTCGGCAGGGTTGGCGATCCGCACCACGTTGCTCTTGTCGTCATCCTCGTAAGAGAGACCAAGCTCGGGGAGGATCTCGCGCAGATCAGTGTGCAGACGCTCGAGCTGCGATTTGACCACGCTTTCCTCCAGATGGATCTGCTCTCCCCAACGGCGCAGATCACGCGCGATGCGCTGAGCTTCGAGGATCTGCTCTTGCTGTCGCTCGACCTCTTCCTGACGCTCGGTCAAAAACGCCTTCGCGCGGGCGACCTTGTCATCGTTATAGATATCGGCGAGGTGACGCGACGCATGGCTCATCTGTGCGGCGACCTCAATCACATCCGCTTCAAGATCGGCAAGATCCGGATGATCACGCAGATGAGCGATCCGTTCCCGAACGGCGTCGAATTCAGATGATAGAGTAAACAGTCCCGAACGGTCTGCTGCGTGGGCATAGTGGTAAGCGCGCGTCACGTCCTCCATCTTCAAGGCAAAGGTCCTGTGATTGTTTTCAAGGCGCAGGACGCGCGCGGATGTCGGAACGAAAAACGCAAGTGCAACAAGGATCGCAACCACAGCCATCTGAATATAGGCACCGCCCTCGATCGGTGCGGCATCGCCAAATTGCAGCGGAACGTTAAGCCAGGGGGCCAATCCAAGAGCGGCGGCGATGGTATAGGCAAGGGTAGAGATAGCGAGTGTGAGCAGGATCACCAAAGCCATGCCATGAAGGGTCATCGAGGTCAGGCGAGCAGCAGACGTCATCTTCTGTTAACTCCTTGCGCATAGAATTAGCTCGCGGATCTTTGTCCGCATTGGATATTTGCTAATTCCTGCCGGGGCGGTTTCGTTCCGCACGACGGGGCGCTTTGCGCGTCTGCGTCAGCTTGCCGCATCCTTGGGACGGATGCTGCGCTCATAGCGCGGACCCAGCGATGTCAGGATTTCATATCCGATCGTCCCCGCAGCATCGGCAAGATCATCGATGGTCTGCCTCTTGCTCAGGATCGACAAAGCGTCGGGTTTCTCAGCAAGATCAGTGACATCCACGGTGATCAGATCCATCGAGACACGGCCCGCCAAAGGGCAGGGCGTCTCCCCCGCCCACAAGCTGGCGCCTCCGGACAGCGCCCGGATCAAACCATCGGCATAGCCGGCACTGACCGTTGCGATCACACTTTGGCGAGCGGCGGTCCAGCTTGCCCCATAGCCGACCGTTTCGCCGGGATCGAGGTCCCGCAATTGGATGACCGGAAGATCGAGCTTCACGACCGGATCGGCAGACGAATAAGGGGCCCCGCCGTAAAGACCGATACCGGGGCGCGTCAGATCGAAGTGGTAATCGGGGCCAAGGAGGATCCCGCCCGTGGCAGCCAGCGAAAGAGGAGCGTCGGCCTCTTGCGCAATCTCGCGGAAAACTGCGAGTTGCGCGGCATTCTGAGGGTGTCCGGGATCGTCCGCGCAGGCCAGATGGCTCGCGATCAAAAGAGCGTTGCCCGCCGGGACGATCTCGCGAACGGCCGCCCATTCCGCAGGCTCCATCCCCAGGCGGTTCATCCCGGTATCAAGCTGGACCCCGAACGGATGGCCCGGCAGCGCCTCGAAATGACGAACGACCTGCTCCAGCGAGTTGAGCATCGGGATCAGCTGAAACTCGCGAATCAGATCCGTGTCGCCCTCCATATGCCCCGAAAAGACAAAGACCTGCAGGCCAAGGCCGATGGCTCGGCGAAGGGCCGGACCCTCCTGCGCCTGCGCGATAAAGAACGTGCGCGCCCCCGCTTCGGCCAAGGCCGGAGCGACCCGGTCCACGCCCAACCCATAGGCATCCGCCTTGACCACTGCTCCGGTGGGACAGGCGGTCATGGCATCGAGCGCCCGCCAGTTCGCCTGGATCGCAGCGAGGTCTATGGTCAGATGTCCAGCAGCCATAAGGCGATGTCGGGCAAACGCGTCTCCGGGTCAAGCCGCAGCGCCCTGCGAAAGACAAACCCGCCTCAACTGCCGCCAAGACCGCTTCCCTAAAAGGCCCCGCGTACCGTGTTTCATTCTCAGCTGCGCCGGCGTGCCAGGCCTTTACGGAGCGGCCACAGCCAGCCTGCTGACATAGGGATCTGCGACAGACTAAAAGTCGCCCGTACCCTGCTGCCACGGTTTCACGAGATTGCCGAAGCGGGTGAACCGGCCCTCAAAGCTGAGATCGACAGAACCGATGGGGCCGTGGCGCTGTTTGCCGATGACGACCTCCGCCTTGCCGTGCAGTGCCTCCATCTCCTCCTGCCACTGGGCCATCTTCTCCATCTCATGATCGCCCGGCTTCTCGCGCTCTTTGTAATACTCCTCTCGGAAGACGAACATGACGACATCTGCGTCCTGCTCGATCGAACCCGATTCCCTCAGATCGGAGAGCTGCGGGCGCTTGTCCTCCCGGCTTTCGACCTGACGCGAAAGCTGTGACAGCGCCACGACCGGAATATCCAGCTCCTTTGCAATGGCTTTGAGCCCCATCGTGATCTCTGAGATCTCGTTGACCCGGTTCTCACTCCGCCCCGTCCCGCGGACAAGCTGCAGATAGTCGACGAACAGCGCATCGAGCCCATGCGTCCGCTTGAGCCGCCGCGCCCGGGCGGCCAGTTGGCTGATCGGCAAGGCAGGCGTGTCGTCGATGAAAAGCGGACAGGCCTCAAGCTGCTTGGCCGCCTCTACGAAACGGCGAAACTCGGCTTCGGTCATATCACCGCGCCGGATCTGCTCCGAGGGGACTTCCGAGGCTTCCGACAGGATCCGAGCGGCAAGCTGTTCGGCCGACATCTCGAGCGAATAAAAACCCACAACTCCGCCATCGACCGCCCCTTCGGAGCCGTCGGGTTTTTGCCCGCGCTTGTATTTCTTGGCGATATTGAAGGCGATGTTGGTCGCCAGCGACGTCTTTCCCATCGACGGGCGCCCGGCGAGGATCAGCAGGTCGGATTTGTGCAGACCGCCCAGCTTCTTGTCGAGATCGTCAAGCCCGGTCGACACACCCGCCAGCCCGCCTTCCCGCTGATAGGCGGCATTGGCGACCTCGACCGCATCCGTGACGGCGCGCAGAAAGGACTGGAACCCCGTCTCCGAGGATCCCTTTTCCGCCAGCTCGTAAAGCTGCTGCTCGGCCTCCACGATCTGATCGGATGGCTCGCTCTCCACATCGACGCGCGCCGCCTTGGCCGAGATATCGCGCCCGACCGAAATCAACTCCCGCCGGATCGCCAGATCATAGATCATCTGCGCATAATCGCGCGCCGCAAAGGAGGAGATCGCAGCCCCCGCCAGTCGAACCAGATAGGCCGCCCCGCCGAGCTCCTGCAGGCCTGGATCCTCTTCAAGAAAGGCCTTGAGCGTCACCGGCGTCGCCAGCGCATTCTTCGAGATGCGGGCAGCGGCCGTCTCAAAAATCAGCTGATGCACCGGATCGTAGAAATGCTTGGGCTGCACGATCGAAGCGACGCGGTCGAAGATATCGTTCTTGGTCAGGATCGCGCCCAAAAGCTGCTGCTCGGCCTCGATCGAATGGGGCATCGTATCGGCCCCCGCCTGTTCGATCTGGCCTGACTTGAGCGACGAAATCTCGTTCACGGGACTGCTCTCCTTTTTTCGTATCCGGGCGTCTTATGCGTCCGCGCGGCTCGTGTCGCTGTGGAAATCTTGCGGAGCGACTCGGCGTTTCGCTCAAAGATAGCGGAATTTGAGACAGGCAAGATACCAGATCTTGTGATCGCTTGTCCCAAACAATCCAGCATGGGGATAAGGCGCCGATTCTGTGGATAATCGATCCCCGAACCACCCCCAGATCCTTGCACAGGTTTCTGGGCCCATAGACCGGGCAGGTGCTCCTCAGACCATCCTCTCCGCCGGGATCAAGATAGAAAGGGTGGCCAGCATCTCTTTTAGATCTGTCAAAGCACGGTCCAGCTCGGCCCGAAGCCCCTTTTTCGTCATCAGAAGGCCACTGAAGCTATAAAGATTTCGCTTCGATGCGATGGCAAGGCTTGTCACAGAGCCCTCCCAAGTCGCTGAGAAAACGGATTGCCCGGCAGGCAGCTGCGCATCGATTTTCAGGATCCGGTCGAGAAACGCCTCGCTTGAGGGCGGATGCCCATCGCCTTGCTGTCCGTAGGTATAAAGACGGAAAGGCTCGCCCGCAGGGCCGATATGATCCGATATCGTCGAGGCGCGGGTATCTCCATCTTGAAGCTGCTCTCCAAGCGCGCGAGCCCCGCGCCCGACCGTTGTGGCGACAATCGTTCGAACCGGGGCGGGCGTTCCTTCAATCAAAAAGACATAGCCGTCGAAATACTTGGTGCGTCTCGTGCGCCACCGACCCGAAAGAGTCAGGACGCGGCGCACATCCGAGATATCGACCTCCACCTTGCTGAACCGGATGGCGCCAATCTGTCCGACAATCAGATCCTCGGTCTTGATGGTGTTCTGGACCGGCAGGAAGACCGGCCGCAACAGCCGCTCCGTGCCGGTCAGTCCCTTTTTGTCATGCGCAAAGCCCGACACGCTCGAGATCGCGGGCATCAGCACGCCCGAAACCTCTTTGGCAAGGCGCCGCCCGGCAGCGATGACGGCGATGGCAAACCCGGCAACAAAAAGAAGGACGGTTCTGATCATCGTATCATCCTCCATAGGAGGCAGGATCGAAAAAAGAACCGCGGCGCCCGCAAGAAGAACTGCCAGCAGCAAGAGCATCAGGTTCCGCGCTTTCCTGAGCCTCGGCCATGCCGCGCTCAAAGCCCCATTTAGGTCCGGCAGCGCCCCTGCCGCCTCGTCCTGAGGCTCCGGCATGGATCAGCCCCGGGCGGCTTGCCAGGCGCGCGGATCCGACAGGAAGGCCTCGACCTCGGCCAGGGTCTCTGTGCTGAAGCTGCCTTGCGCCTTGGCCTCGGCCAGCACGTCCCACCACGTTGCAAGATGCAAAAGCGAGATGCCGTGTTCGGCAAGGCTCTCTTGGGTGCCTTTGAAGATGTCGTAGTAAAAGATCACGGCCGTCCAGGCACAGCTTGCCCCGGTCTCGCGGATCGCCTCGACAAAGGACAGTTTCGAGCCGCCATCGGTCGTCAGGTCCTCGACCAACAGAACGCGCTGGCCTTCGGTCATGTCGCCTTCGATCCGGGCGTTCCGCCCATAGCCCTTCGGCTTCTTGCGGACATAGCTCATTGGCAGCGCCAGACGCTCGGCCACCAACGCCGCAAACGGGATCCCGGCCGTCTCTCCGCCCGCGATATTATCGAACGCCTCAAAGCCTGCCTCACGCAGGATGGTGACGGCCATGAAATCCATCAGGCTCGCCCGGATGCGCGGATAGGAGATCAGCTTACGGCAATCGATATAGGTGGGCGAGCGCAGACCGGAGGCAAAGGTGAACGGCTCATCTGCATTGAAGTGGACCGCGCCGATCTCGAGGAGTGCGCGCGCGGTCAGGCAGGCCATCTCGGCCTTGGGGGGAAAACTCGTAGGAATCATATCAGCTTCATCTTGTCCTAAATATGCATATCCGGCGCTCAGGCCTCGACGCGCCAGTGCAGCGGAAAGCCGGGATCGAAGACCGTCACAGGGCCTTCGCCGGTCGCAATCTCGACAGGATAGGCAACTGGATCCCCCTTCACCAGCCGGATGCGGTCCTCGTTCGGTTCAAGCTTGTAGAACCGCGGCCCGTTGAGCGAGGTGAAGGCTTCGAGCTTGGGCAGCTTGCCGGCGGTCTCGAAAATCTCGGCCAGGCAAGAGAGCGTGTTGGGCGCGGTAAAGATCCCTGCGCAGCCGCAGGCCTGATACTTGTTCGCCGCCGTATGCGGTGCGCTGTCCGTGCCGAGAAAAAAGCGCGCATCCCCCGAAATCGCCGCCTGCACAAGCGCGACGCGATGCTGTTCGCGTTTGGCGACCGGCAGGCAATAGTAGTCGGGGCGGACGCCGCCTGCGAGGATATGGTTGCGGTTGATGATCAAATGATGGGTCGTGATCGTGGCCGCGATATTCTTGGTTTGATCGCGAATGTAATCGACCGCATGCTCGGTCGTGACATGTTCCAGAACGATGCGCAGATCGCTTTCGGCCTTGCGCAGCGGCTTGAGCACCTTGTCGATAAAGACCGCTTCTCGGTCGAAGATGTCGATGGCGCTGTCCGTGACCTCCCCGTGAATGCAAAGCGGCATGCCGATCTCGGCCATCCGCGCCAGAACCGGGCGGACCTTGTCCATATCGCGCACGCCCGACGCAGAATTCGTCGTCGCCCCCGCCGGATAAAGCTTCACCGCAAGCGCCGTGCCATCCGCATGCGCGGCGGCCACGTCATCGGGATCGGTCTCTTCGGTCAGATAAAGCGTCATCTGCGGACGGAACGTCGTCTCTTCCGGCAAAGCGGCTAGGATACGCTCCCGATAGGCGCGCGCCTGGGCGGCGGTGACGACCGGCGGCACGAGGTTGGGCATAACAAGCGCCCGCCCGAAATGGCGGGCGGTCTCGGGCGTGACGGCGCTCAGCATCGCACCGTCACGCAGGTGCAGATGCCAGTCATCGGGGCGGCGGATCGTGAGTTCCTGCGTCATAGGGATCGGGCCTAACATGGAAGCCCCGGGATCTGCCATAGGGCGCGTGCCATGCGGCGCGTGCATAGCGGGACTGCCGGATTGTCGGTTTTACGTCAGCTTTCATGACGTATCTTCAGGTCAAGCTTTTATCTCAAGGATGACCGACATGATCCGATCCGTTTTCTCCAGCCTCTCCCGTGGCGCCAGCGCCGTTATTCACGCGCAAAACCGCTCGGCCGAATTCGAGCGGCTTAACGCCAAGACCGACGCCGAACTGGCCAGTCTCGGCCTGCGCCGCGACGCCATCGCGCGCTACGTCTACCGCGATATCCTCTACGTCTGAGCGCGGGCGGCCAAGGCGCTTTCGGTATTCTTGGCCAGACGCTCGTCAAAGAACTTATGCGGATGCTCGCGCTGCCCGAACCGGCAGATGCGGGCCGCCAGGTCCGGTTTGCCCCGGGCTTCGAGCATGAGGACCAGCCCCCGCAGGTAAGGCAGGTGGAACCGGCGGTGCCGATAGAGCGCGTAAAAGAGGCTACGCGTCAGATTGCCCGCCATCGCCGCCTCGATCATCGGATCCAAAAGGCCGATCGCATCGATATCCTTGTCGGTGCGCAACAGGTTCATGGGGCAGGCCAAAAGCTCGGTCTGCGGCTTGTGAAAAAGGGCCGCATGCATCGCATCGCGGCGGTTATGCGGATCGTAAAGAACAAACACCTTCTCGGCCCCCTCGATCATGTCGGGCGCATAGCCGTAGCGGTCGGTGAAGTTCTGATGCCGGCTGTCCCGGAACCGATCGTCCCAGCCCGCCAGCTTCGGATCGAGCGTCGCTTGCGGGCGCACGGCGATAACCGTCGCACCGGGTGCGGCCACCGAATAGGCCGCCGCGGCATAGCCACAGGGCCCCGCGCCGAAAAAGACCACCTGATCAAAGCTTTCGAAGATGCCCTCGTCGATCATCCGGTCCATCGATTGATAGATCGCCTCGTGCCGGAACCAGCTCTTGCCGTCCGAAAAGAGGCTCAGCGAGGACCAGCCATGCTTTTGCGTATAGCGAAAACCAAGAGGCTCCGCCTCGGGGGCCTCCAGGATATGATCGATCGTCTCGAACGTGACGATGAGCCGGTTGCCGCCCGGCAGAAACACCGCGCTGTGATCGGGGCCGAGCGGTTCAAATTCACCGTGATCGAGGACGAGATCCTCGATTCTGTTCAGCCACGCCATGCGGTCCAAGCCGGCCAATCCCCGGCCGGACCCCTCTGTCAGAAATGCCATTCCTAATACCTTCCAGCAATAATAACAGATACATAAGAGCGCGGCCCCGCTGTTTTAACCCCGGCCTGCCCCTTTAAAAGAAAGCCTGCAATCCGGTCTGCGCCCGTCCCAGTATCAGCGCGTGAACGTCATGCGTGCCTTCATACGTGTTAACCGTCTCCAGATTGATCATGTGGCGCATCACCGGAAAGCTGCCCGAAATGCCATTGCCGCCATGCATGTCGCGGGCATGGCGCGCAATCTCGAGCGCTTTGCCGCAATTGTTGCGTTTCATCAGGCTGATCAGCTCGGGCGAGGCGGCGCCGTCTTCCATCATGCGGCCTGCTCGCAGGGCGCCCTGCAGTCCAAGCGCGATATCGGTCTGCATATCGGCGAGCTTCTTCTGAAAAAGCTGCGTCTGCGCCAGCGGCTTGCCGAATTGCGTGCGGTCGAGCCCGTATTGCCGCGCCGCATGCCAGCAGGCTTCGGCCGCGCCCATCACGCCCCAGGAAATTCCGTAGCGCGCCCGGTTCAAACAACCAAACGGTCCTTTGAGCCCTTCGACCTCGGGCAAGAGTGCCTCTTCGCCCACTTCGACATCCTGCATCACGATCTCGCCCGTCACCGAGGCGCGCAGGCTCAGCTTGCCGTCGATCTTGGGCGCCGAAAGACCCGTCATGCCCTTCTCAAGAACGAAGCCCCTGATCTTGCCGTCATGCGCCTCCGACTTGGCCCAGATGACGAAGACATCGGCGATCGGCGCGTTCGAGATCCACATCTTCGAGCCGTTCAGGACATAGCCGCTATCGGTTGTCTTCGCGGTGGTCTTCATGCCCGCGGGGTCCGATCCGGCATCCGGCTCGGTCAGGCCGAAGCAACCGATCAGCTCTCCCGCCGCCAACCCCGGAAGGTACTTTTTGCGCTGCGCATCGGTGCCATAGGCTTCGATCGGATACATCACGAGCGAGGATTGCACCGACATCATCGACCGATAGCCCGAATCGATCCGTTCGATTTCGCGCGCGATCAGACCATAGGTGACATAGCCCGCGCCCAGCCCGCCATGCTCCTCCGCCGTGGTCGCGCCCAGCAGACCGGCGGCTCCCATCTCGGCAAAGATCGACGGATCGGCCGTCTCTCCATCATAGGCGTCTGCGACCTTCGGTTGCAGGTGTTCCTGCGCAAAGGTCCGCGCGGCGTCGCGCAACATCCGCTCGTCTTCGGTCAGCTGCGCTTCAAGGTGGAAGGGGTCTTCCCAATCGAACCGGGACAGCTCCGGGCCAGTGCCTGTGCGGATCGGGGTCGAGACGTTCATCAGGATACCTCAGCTTCAGGTTGTGCCCCCAAAGGCCATGTTGACGCAAGGGCAATCTCTCGGCCTTGACCCCAAAGTCGCATAGCAGCAGCGTGGTAACTGACTTAGGGGAGGCGGAATGGACTCAATAGATAACGTTCAGGCAGCGCTCGGCCAAGAGAACTACGTGTGCGGGCGGGCGCTGGCAACGGTGGTCTTTCTGGCACAGCGTCTGGGGCGGCCGCTTTTCCTCGAAGGCGAGGCCGGTACCGGCAAGACCGAGATCGCCAAGGCAATCGCCGCTTCGCTGGGGCGGCGGCTGATCCGGCTGCAATGCTATGAGGGGCTCGATGCGGCCTCCGCGGTCTATGAATGGAACTTCGCCGGGCAGATGATCGCCATTCGCGCCGCCGAGGCCGCGGGCGGAGCGGATCGCGATATGCTCAAGGACGAGCTTTTCACCGAGGAGTTCTTGATCGAGCGTCCGCTTTTGCAGGCGATGCGCCCCCAACCCGGCGGCGCGCCGGTTCTGCTGATCGACGAGATCGACCGCACCGACGAGCCGTTCGAGGCCTTCCTGCTAGAGGCTTTGAGCGATTTTCAGGTGACGATCCCCGAACTGGGCACGATCCGCGCGCCCGAGCCGCCGATCGTGATCCTCACCTCGAACCGCACCCGCGAGGTGCATGACGCGTTGAAACGGCGGTGTCTCTATCACTGGGTCGATTTTCCGGATTTCGACCGAGAGATCGAGATTCTGCACGCTCGCGCGCCCGAGGCCGCCGAAGCGCTGAGCCGCGAAATCGTCGCCTTCGTCCAGCGCCTCAGGACCGAGGATCTCTTCAAGAAACCCGGCGTCGCCGAAACCATCGACTGGGCGAAATGCCTGCTCGCCCTCGACGTGATCGACCTCTCGCCCGAGGTGATCGCCGACACGGTCGGCGCGATCCTGAAATACCAGGACGACATTCAGAAACTGCAAGGCTCCGAGGCCAAACGCCTCCTCGACGAGGTCAAGGCAGAGCTGGCGCCAGCGTGACTGGCATTATTTCTGTGCGGTTCCAGCTTCATCTGGCCAAAAATATGCCCGCCGGAGGCGTCCGTGGTGTCAGCCCTCAAGGCGTCTGATCATGGTCTCCCTGCCTGATCTCGATCTGCCGGACGATCCGAAGCTGACCCAGAATATCACCCATTTCGCGCGGGCCCTGCGAAAGGCGGGCCTGCCTGCGGGACCGGCTCGGGTGGTGGATGCGATCGGGGCGGTGGAAGCTGCCGGGTTCGGGAAAAAGCGGGATTTCTACTACACCTTGCAGGCCTGCTTTTGCACACGACCCGAGCATCGCGAGGTCTTCGGTCAGATTTTTCGGCTTTATTGGCGTGATCCGCGATATCTCGAGCATATGATTGCGATGCTCACGCCGTCCGTGCGCGGCGTCTCGGAAGAGCGGGTGGCCAGGGCCGGTGAGAAACGGGCGGCAGAGGCGCTCTTGGCCGAGGTCGAGCGGGAGGCGCCGGAGCTGCCCGAGACCGAGGACGAGGTCGAAATCGAGATCGACGCGTCGAAGACGGCAAGCGGGCAGGAACGGCTCAGAACGCTCGATTTCGAGCAGATGAGCACCGCCGAAATGGCCGAGGCCAAGCGGATGATCGCGGGACTGAGCCTGCCGGTGCCGCCAATCATGACGCGGCGCACGGTCTGGCAACCGCGCGGACCGCTGCCCGATTGGCGGCGCACGATGCGGCAAGCCGCCCGGATGGGCGGGGAGATGCATGATTTTTCCCGCAAGGCGCGTCGCAGGCGGTATCCAAATCTCGTGGCGCTTTGCGACATCTCGGGCTCGATGAGCCGGTATTCGCGGGCGGTTCTGCATTTTCTCCATGCGGTAGCTAATGAAAAAGGCGCCGGATGGGCCACGGTCCATGCCTTCACGTTCGGCACCCGGCTCACGAATATCTCGCGTCATTTGAAGTCCCGCGATGTGGATGCGGCGCTCGCCGCGGCCGGGGCCGAAGCGCAGGACTGGGAGGGTGGCACTCGGATCGGGGCCTGCCTCAATGCGTTCAATCGCGACTGGTCGCGGCGGGTGCTGGACCAGGGGGCGGTGGTGCTCTTGATCACCGATGGGCTTGACCGGGATCCGGCAGAGGCGCTGGCGACCGAGATGGAACGGCTGCATCTCTCCGCGCGGCGGCTGATCTGGGTGAACCCCTTGCTGCGTTTCGATGGCTTTGCCCCGCGTGCCGCCGGGATTGCGGCGATGCTGCCTCACGTGGATGCACTGCGCGCAGGCCATAACATCGCCTCTCTTGCCGGGCTCGCACAGGCGCTGAGCCAGCCGGAGGATAGCGGCGAGAAGGCGCGATTGATGGCGAGGCCGGCCCGGTAGGGCGACTGCGTGCCTGCGGCACGACACCCGCCCGACCCGGCCACGCGGGCGCCGCGGTGCGCGATCGGCGCGGAATGCAGGCCGGGTTTGCATATTTATGGCCAGATGAAGCGGGGGAATGCGCAGGGTTCGGATCGCTTGGGGGCGACCGGGCGAGACAAGAGGTCTTTGGTATCACGATGGAGATCTTGCCATGACACTGACCTACGAGCCCTATGAGCCATCCTTTGTCGCATCGGTGCGCGCGGGCGGGCCGGATGCGAATGGACAGCCGGCCGAGCGTGCGATCTCGGACGGGGCCGGCAAACCCTGCCGATCCTGTCTGCGCAATGTGCCTGAGGGCGCCGGGATGCTGATCCTCTCGGCGCGGCCCTTTCCCGCGCCGCAGCCCTATGCCGAGCAGGGGCCGATCTTTCTGTGCGCAGTCAGTTGCGCGCCCTGGGCGGGGCCGGGCGTTCCGCCGATCCTGCGGACATCGCCTGACTATCTTGTAAAAGGTTACGGCCGGGATGACAGGATCGTCTACGGCACCGGGCGGATCACACCAAAGGATGAGGTCGAGAGCTATGCGCGCGACCTTCTCGGACAGGGACCGATCGCTTATGTTGATGTGCGGTCTGCCCGCAACAACTGCTTTCTGACGAGGATCCGAACATCCGATGAGTGACGAGACCCTTCTGCGCACTGCGCTGGACTGGCACCGGCAGGGGCGCGGCGTCGCGCTGGCCTCGGTCGTGCAGACCTGGGGGTCGGCGCCGCGGCCCGCGGGCAGCCTGCTCGTCATTGCGGGCGACGGCGCAATGGAAGGGTCCGTCTCGGGCGGCTGCGTCGAGGGGGCCGTGGTCGTCGAGGCGCTGGAGGCCTTGGAGGACGGGGCTGCGCGGATGCTGGACTATGGCGTGAGCGATGACGAGGCCTTTGCCGTCGGTCTGGCCTGCGGCGGGCGCATCCGGGTGCGGGTGGAGCCGGTGGGTCATGCGCTGCCCGAAGATCAACTGGAAGAGATGGTCCGGCGGGCCGGACGGCGCGCGCTCTTTGCCCGGCGGGTCGATCTGGCCACGGGCGCGGCCCGGATCGTCGGGATGGGCGAGGGGGCTGACGATCTGCTCCGGCGCGGCAGATCGGGCCTGTCGGAAGATGAGGCGCGGTTCGATCTGGTCCATGCGCCGCCGTTGCGGCTGGCGGTGATCGGCGCGGTGCATATCGCACAGGCGCTGGTGCCGATGGCGCGGCTGGCCGGTTATGCGCCTGCGGTCCTGGATCCGCGGCCCGCCTTTGCGAGCGCAGAGCGTTTTCCGGATACCGACCTGCTGGAGGATTGGCCGGATGAGGCGCTTGACCGCTACGGCATTGACGGGCGCACGGCGGTGGTCATGCTAACCCATGATCCCAAGCTCGATGATCCGGCGCTGCAGGCGGCCTTGCGGTCCGAGGCATTCTATATCGGCGCCCTGGGCTCGACCCGGACCCATGCCAAACGCGTCGCGCGGCTGCAGAACGCCGGGTTTGCGCCCGAAGAGATCGAGCGCATCCACGCGCCTATCGGGCTTGATATCGGGGCGGCCAGCCCGGCAGAGATCGCGGTATCGGTGCTGGCCGAGATGACGCAGCGGCTGAGGCGCGGGTAATGGACTTCGGCGAGGTTCCCCTTGGCGAAGGGCAGGGTGCGATCCTGGCGCATTCGATGGCCGTGAAAGGTGGGCGGCTGCGCAAGGGCGCGCGGCTGGGTGCGGCAGAGCTCGGGCGGCTTGCGGCAGCCGGCCATGACCGGATCTGGATCGCGCGGCTCGGACCGGGCGATATCGGCGAAGACGCCGCCGCGCGGCGTCTGGCGGAGGCACTCCTGCCGGATCCGCCGGGGCAGGGCCTGCGGATCGGCGCGCCCGGTACAGGCCGCGTGAACCTCTTTGCCGAGACCGCCGGGATCGTCGAGATCGATGCGGAGCGGATCAGGCGGGTCAATGGCGTCGACCCGATGATCACGGTGGCCACGGTGCCCGAATGGTATGGGCTCGATCCCGGTGGGATGGTGGCGACGATCAAGATCATCTCCTACGGGGTGGCCGAGACGGCGTTGAACGCAGCCTGTATGGCGGCACCGGGCGCTCTGCGGCTGCGTGCGGCGGCGCACCGGACCGCGGTTCTGATCGAGACCGATGTGGGAGCACCGCTGAGCGACAAGGGGCGACGCGCCTTGGAGCTGCGACTGACGAGGCTGGGCGTCGGTCTGGCCGAATATCGCGTGGTTCCGCATGCGGTGGAGGATCTGGCGGCGGCCCTTGCAGGGGCAGAGGCGGAGGTGCTTTTCATCCTGACCGGATCGGCGACGTCGGACCTGCAGGATACCGCGCCCGAGGCGCTGCGCGCGGCAGGCGGCACGGTCGAGCGGTTCGGGATGCCGGTCGATCCGGGTAATCTGCTCTTTACCGGCACGCTTCGCGGCCGGCCCGTCATCGGATTGCCGGGCTGCGCCCGCTCTGCGGCCCTGAACGGAGCCGACTGGGTGCTCGAGCGCGTCCTGTGCGGCGTGCCGGTCACGTCCGAGGACATCGCCGCAATGGGCGTCGGCGGGCTCCTCAAAGAGATGCCCTCGCGGCCTGCGCCCCGGCTGGGGCGCAAGATCGTGCAGCGGGACGATGTGACCGGCGAGAGCCCGGCTTGAGGCCGGAGTGAAAGTCTTCGAATCTCGCTGCGCGCGCTCGCAGCACGAAAATCGCTGCACCTGCTCGGTTCATGACGCTGCAAGACAGCTGCGATACCTGCACTTCGTCGGTGCACAGCGAAGACGTCGCAAGCAAGAGTCAGATCGCGGCACAGTGCTGCCACTTGACCAACATCCGTTTTGAGGAATGGGATCCTGTAGAGGCTCTAGGAAATCATCCGAACTCAATAAGACCTGGAACAGAAGGCGCCAGTTTGGTCAAATGCGTTTTGCCTGCCCCCTGGCTTCCTCATTAAACAAGACTTTGCAGGTCTGGTTTTCATATTCGTCATTGTTGGTTTGGGCGAGCGCGTCGGGCGCGAAGCCCTCAATTTACTCAGCCCAATGGCCGAGGTGAGCTCGGGCATGTCGGTCATCAGGAGCTTGCCGTTTCTAGGTTTTCGAGGTCAACTCGCACCATTGGCGCGGGAAAGTTGAATTGGATGGGAAAACCAGATCGGTTCTTCGTCGGGGCCGCGATTGGGGCGGGTGCACTAGCGCAGGCGGCTGAAAAAGGAGGTGCTGATTTTGTTCTGGCGCTGACCGCAGGCGTCTTGCGTATGCGGGGTGCGCCCTCAATTGCATGCATGCTACCGCTGTTGGATGCCAATGCACAGACACTCGATCTCATTGAAACAGAGATCTCTCCGATGTGTGGTTTACCGATCTTTGCCGGACTTTCGGCGTTCAATGGGGCGGAAGCAACCAATGAAGCCTTGGACCGCGCGATTGAGTTAGGGGTTTCGGGGATCATCAACTTTCCAACCGTAGCGCATTACTCAGCAGAGATCAGGGAGTCGCTAGCGCATATTGGCGCGGGGCTCGATCAGGAGATAGCAATGATGTGCGCGGCGCAAGAACGCGGTCTTCAGACCATCGCCCATGTGACGACAGCCGATCAAGCTGTGCTTATGGCGCGCAGCGGAGTTGATGCAGTTTGTTTTAACTACGGGTGGAATGCCGGTGGAGCGACCGGCGCGGCGGCTCGGGTGAACTTGGCAGAGGCGTCGGTCATTGCCGCCGAGATCCGGCGAAAAATCCGTCTTGAAACGCGATCCTGCCTATTCATGTTAGAGGGAGGACCAATTGAAACGGCCAGCGATTTGACGACCGTTCTAGAGGCGTCTCGCGCGGACGGATACATCGGCGGTTCGACGATTGATCGTATTCCCATCGAAAGCTCCGTCGTGGATCAGACCATGACCTTTAAAAACGCGGTTCGGGCATTGGAACGTCGGCGTGCAGGGCGGTCCAAGATCTTTGACATTTTGCGAAAAGTTGGCCTTGCCGGATCCTCGCAAAGGATGTTTGAACTTGGTGCGCGATTGATGGATCTCGCGCAATCGTCTGGGCCAGCCTTGTGTATTGGCGAGGTAGGATCGGGCCGTCGCCGGGCTCTTGAGGCGTTCGGCGCGCTGCGTGGGATCAGGGCCGATCAGATTATTGATGTATCTACGGTAGAACTGACCTATGCGCAGATCTTGAACCGATTGTTTGGAACGCACGGCGTCTCTGCGACCCATGGATTTTTGGCGACGCATGGCGGTGCGGTCATTGTTCACGACCTTGACGATCTGTCGCGCAGGCTGCAAAGGCGCTTGGCCCTGTATCTGGATCGCGGTGTCTTCACGCCAGTGAACGGGCGCAAGCCACAGACCGGGGTTGCAGCCGTTTACATCGCGTCACGCACACCGCTTGATAGGCTAGCGATTTCGGGGCATCTTGATCCGCTTCTTGGTCAAATCCTTGCTGGTCGGTCGATAAATGTTCCTGCCCTGAGAGAGCGTGCAGAGGATGTGGACGAAGTCATAGAGACCATGATGCGTGCGAGTACGACCAAAACAGACTTTCCCCACATCTCGCCGATGGCGGCGCGGATGCTCCGTAGTCACCCCTGGCCCGGCAACTTGACCGAAGCGCGCGGTGTCGCCGAAACGCTGTTGGCCAGCCTGCCGGATGACAGCCGGATCACCGACCGAGACGTGGCGCAGGCATTGTCGACAAGAGCTTCATCGCACACGCAGTCTTTCGCCAACGAAAGAGATGTGATTCTGGACGCGCTTTGGCGCCATGGGTTTAATCGCACGCGAACGGCGGAATTCTTGAACATCTCGCGCAAGACGCTTTACAACAAGATCACGCGCTATGGGCTGACCCGGGCGGCAGAGCGTTAAGGCGCGGAGGATCTGCTGTATCGTCCAATATATGGATCACTCGGTCTGGCATGCGGGCTGCAAGCATTGCGGCACGCTGCAGGAGCAGACCGGGCTGCTTTGCTGTCGCGATATCTGGAAACTGATAGCCCACGATGACCCTGTGATCTGATGAGGTTTCCGCAACCGCTGCAGTTGCGTCAGCGATTGTGCAATAGGTCTGAAAGCCGTCGGCATTCAGCCTGTCCAACATCGCACGTTCGCGGACTGCTCCCACACCCAGTTCGTTCAATGTGCTCAGAAAGGTTGCGCCGTATTGTTGCACGCTGGGCAAGGCGGCGACATTAGTAACGCCTGCGGCGCGCAATTCTCTGGCGACAGATCCCGCAGTCAGAAACGGGTCAGAAAGAAACAGCGGCACGATCACTTCGTGTTCTTGTGGGAGTGTTGCGTGCAGGGCCGCGAAAACCTCCTGGTTGTGATTGGCTGTCGGCAACAAGGCCGCGAGGCTGAGCGGTAGATCGGAGCTGATCTGTGGCTTCGGCCATATCAGAGTCATGCGGGTGCCCTTGGTGCGTGCAGAAAAGCCGTCAGCTTTGCGGGGATTATTACCCAAAATTACCCATATTAGAAGAAAAGTTATATTGCTGAAAGAAGCCGAGACGGGCTCTCATACCGCCTAAGAAAGAGGCGCGAACGATATCGTGCCTATCCGGATGGGTTGGGAGGCCGCCGGCTTTGTCTTTGTTTATATTGACATTTCTCAACGGGATGACGCTTGCCGCGCTCTATTTTCTTGTCGCTGCGGGCTTTTCGCTGATCTTTGGGTTGATGCGCAACGTCAATCTCGCGCATGGATCTTTCTTTCTTCTGGGCGGCTATATCGGATTTGAAGCGGCTGCGGCGAGCGGCAGTTGGCTTCTTGGGGTGGCAGCAGGATTTTTTGCGATCGCGCTGGTTGGCATGGCGCTTCAGGTGACGGTATTTCGGTGGCTCGCAGGGCAGGAGTTGCGGCAGACACTGGTGACCATCGCCATATCGGTGATTGCGGCTGATCTGATGCTCGCCGCTTGGGGCGCGCAGAGCTATCAGTTTGATATGCCGGAAATCTTCTGGGGTGCGCTGGACCTGCCGGGGCTTGATCTGCGCTATTCCAGATATCGCCTTTTCATCCTCCTTGTCGCAGTGGTGATTGGGGTGGCCCTTTGGTTGATCCTGAACAAATCGCGCCTGGGCCTGATGATCCGGGCAGGTGTTGATAATCGCGAAATGTTGGAGGCGACAGGCATCAATGTGCAGGCCGTCTTCGTGCTGACTTTTGGCCTGGGCGCCGGACTTGCCGGGCTGGCGGGTGTGATCGGGGGAACGGCGCTGTCGCTGTCGCCGGGAGAGGATTTGCGATACCTCTTGGCATCGCTCGTTGTGGTCATCGTGGGCGGGATGGGGTCGGTCGGCGGTGCTGCGCTGGGTGCGATCCTGGTTGGGCTGGCTGACAGCTTTGGCCTTGCCTATTCGCCCACCTACGGTGTGGTCTACACCTTTGTGCTGATGATCGCGATTTTAACGTGGCGGCCGCAGGGCCTTTTGGGCCGGGCCTAAGCGATGCAGCGATTTGGCCCTATCATGCTTGTGCTGGCTTTGGTTCTGATCCCTACCATCGCCAATGACTTTTTCCTGGTGCAGATCTTTGCGCAGGCTGCCATCCTTGGGCTGATCGCGCTCTCGTTGATGCTGCTGGGTGGATGGGGCGGAATCGTTTCGCTGTCTCAGATGAGTGTTGCGGGGCTTGCCGGTTACACCCTGGCTATTCTGGGGCAAAGCAGCATGTCCCAAAGCCTGGGTTCCAATTCCTGGCTTGCCGCCGCCGCGGCGCTTGCCGTTGCTTTGATTGTAGGTTTTGGGATCGGGCTTTTGGTGGGGCGCACCCGCGGCATTTATACAATCATGATCACACTCGCGATTGGTGTCGCGGTCTTTTACCTCGCCAATCAGAACTACGCGATCTTTAACGGCTTTACGGGCTATTCCGGGATCGCCGCACCACATGTTTTGGGCGTCGACCTGCGCGCCCCGCTGCCTTTCTACGTGCTTTGTGTCTCTCTGGCGCTGATGGGCTGGGCTGGAGTAGCAGCACTGGGACGATCCAGTTTCGGCAAGGCATTAATTGCGACACGAGATTGCGAACGGCGCGCGGCAGCGATTGGGTTCCATGTCGGGCGGCATCGTCTGGTGGCGCATACCATTGCGGGCCTTCTGGCGGGGTTGGGCGGCATTCTTCTGGTTTGGTTCAACGGCAGGATTTCACCTGGCACCATCGGCGTAGGCCCGATGATCGACATCCTGATCATCGCTGTTATTGGCGGGATGAGCCGCCCGTCTGGTGCGTTCCTGGGGGCGTTTGTCTTCGTCCTTTTGCGCACTTTTGCCATAGATCTTGTGGATCCAGAACGTTTCAACACGCTGATCGGATTGGTTTTTTTGGTCATCGTTCTGACCTCGCGGGACGGTCTGCTTGGTCTGCTTGGCAAGCTTTCAAAACCAGAGCGACGCAAAATGTCGCCACGGCTTAAAACCTTAGAACGGGAGGAAACATCATGAAGACCGCTTATCAAAACGGGACCGCGCTTGCGCTTGTCCTGGGCCTTGCAGCGCTGCCAGCCTTTGCCCAGGACACGATTCAGTTTGGTGCCATCGCAACACTGGAAGGACCTTTCGCCGTCCTTGGCCAAGAAGGTATTCGCGGCGTTGAGATGGCCATTGCGCAATTCGGTGGCACGGTCGCCGGAAAAGAGATTACGCTCGAGGTTGGCTCCTCGAACGCGCAACCCGACACTGCCATTGCTGCGGCCCGCAAACTGGTAGAGCAGGATGGTGCCGCGATCGTCGTGGGTCCGCTTTCCGGCTCCGAAGGGCTGGCCATCCGCGACTATGCCCGCACCCAACCGGGCGTCACGTTCCTCAACGGCGCATCGGCTGCGCAGGATACGACGCTGCGCAACCCTGCCGAGAATTTCTTTCGCTGGAACCCCGATGGCGCCCAATGGGTCGCCGGTTTGGGAGAGCTTACCTATAACGAGATGGGCTATGAAAGCGTAGCCATCGTGGCCGAGGATTATTCGTTTCCCTACACCCTCGTCTTTGGCTTTATGCAGCCTTATTGCGAGCTTGGCGGACGGGTGCCAGAGCGGTTTTGGGTCCCGCTTGGCACAAAGGACTATTCGACCGTGATCGCTTCGATCCCGCAGGATGTGGATGCGATCTTTGTCACACTGGGCGGGTCTGACGCGGTCAATTTCCTCAGCCAGTATCAGCAGGCGGGCGGGGATAAGCCGCTTGTCGCCGGGTCGATCACCGTCGATCAGTCGATCCTGTCCTCGCGGGGCCGCGCGAAAGAGCAGTTGATCGGTACGCCAACCGCATCTCCGGTTGCAGACACCAACACTGACGCTGCCTGGACCAGCTTTGTGAGCGCTTATCAAGAGCAGTTTCCTGATGGCCTGCCCATCCCGTCGCTTTTTGCGCAGGAATATTACATCTCAACACTTGCCGCGTTGACGGCGCTCGAAGAGGTGGACGGCGATCTGTCGGATGATCAGGCAGCCTTTCGCGCGGCCTTGTCTGCGCTTGAGCTGCAGACGCCTGCTGGCATGCGGTCACTTGATGAAAACCGGCAGGTGGTCACGGATATCTTCTTGTCCCAGATTATCGAAACCGACGAGGGTCAGCTTGTCTCACAATTGATCAGCACCGTGCCACAGGTCAACCAGACACTTGGCTTCGATCGTGAGACGTTCCTGGCTTATGGCGAGGTTGGCCGCGACAACCCGTCCTGTGATTAACCCGGGGGCTGTTTGAATGTCCTCCCCTTCCACCTCGGACGTTCATGCCCCCCAAAGGGAGCATGGGCATCCAGGCCTTGCGCTTGATGGCGTGGGGCGCAGCTTCGGGGCTGTGCACGCGGTCAAGGACGTGACCTTGCGATTTGTAGCAGGCGAGCGACACGCGGTGCTGGGGCCGAACGGCGCGGGGAAGACGACACTTTTCAACCTGATTACAGGGGACCTTTTGCCAAGCGCGGGTCAAATTGCGCTCGGGGGAACCGATGTGACAACCCTAAAACCACATATCCGGGTGCGCCAAGGGTTGAGGCGCACCTATCAGCAGTCTCAGCTTTTTGAGACGATGAGCGTCGCCGATAACCTTTTTCTGGCCTTGCGCGGGGTGGCGCGAGGGCATTTGACGCTAATCCCGACATCTGGCGATCAGGTTTTGCGGGACCAGGCGGCTGATATTGCCGAGAAAGTGAATCTTTTGGACGCTTTTGATTATCCGGTCAACGTTCTGTCCTATGGCCAGCAACGCCAGCTTGAGATCGGGATGGCGCTGGTGGGCGACCCTCAGGTCGTGCTGTTCGATGAACCCGCGGCAGGCCTTTCGCCCGCAGAGCGGGGCAGTTTGGTCGATCTGATCGAAGCTTTGCCGCGCACATTGACCATCGGGCTGGTCGAGCACGATCTTGATATTGCGTTGCGCCTGTCGGACCGCGTGACGATCATGCAGGATGGCCAGGTGATGGTGACAGGAACACCGGACGACATCGCCGCGGACCCGGTGGTGCAGCGCATCTATCTGGGGGCGCAGCATGGCTAAGGCGCTGGCGGTCAACGATCTGCATTTGCGCTTTGGTGCCGCACAGATCCTGCAAGGTGTCAGTCTTGATATTCGGGCGGGCGCCTTGTCGATTGTCGGGCGCAATGGCATGGGCAAGACGACACTTTGCCGGTCGCTGATGGGCCTTTTACGCCCTGCGCGCGGCACGATGATGTCACATGATGTGCGCCTGAATGGCAAAACCTCGCACCAGATTTCCCGCCTAGGCATCGGCTATGTGCCGCAAGGGCGGATGGTCTGGCCATCGTTGAGCGTTGAGGAGCATCTGCGCGTCGCGCTGCGCCGCCCCAATGGCGGGGCGGGGTGGTCTATCGACCGGGTTTATGACCTTTTTCCCCGACTAGCCGAGCGGCGGCGCAATGGCGGGCATCAGCTATCAGGTGGTGAGCAACAGATGCTTGCGATCAGTCGAGCTTTGTTAACGCAACCCCGCCTTCTTATCCTTGACGAGCCGACCGAAGGGCTCGCCCCGGTTATCGTGGATCATGTTGTTGCGACGCTGCAAATGCTGGTGGCCGAGGAAGAGATGTCAATCCTGCTTGTTGAGCAGAACCTGACGGTCGCCTGTGCGGTGTCCGAGACGGTGGCGATTATGGTGAACGGCACGATTGCGGAGCATCTGCCAGCGCGTGCGCTTTTGCACAACAAAGAGATCCAGCAACGGGTTCTGGGCGTTGGTGGTGGCCCGGCCAATGAAACATCTGACAGACACAGACGGGAGGGGTAAATCATGGAGAAACTGGCCTATGTTGCCGGCACGTTCGACACGAAAGGTGAGGAACTAACCTATCTTGCCGCGTTGATCCGTGCGGCGGGCGTGCGTGTCAAAACCGTGGATCTTTCGACAACGGGTGCGGAGGGGACCGCAGAGGTCGCCGCGCATCAGGTTGCCGCGCATCACCCTGACGGGGCCAAGGCTGTTTTCACGGGCGACCGTGGCTCTGCCGTTGGAATGATGGCAGAGGCGTTTCGTCATTACGTAGGTGCGGCAAGTGATCTGGGCGGCATTATTGGCGCGGGCGGCACTGGTGGAACGGCGTTGTTGGCCCCGGCGATGCGCGCCTTGCCTGTCGGCATACCCAAGATGCTGATCTCTACCGTCGCATCGGGGGACGTGCGCCCTTATGTCGGCCCCGCTGATATCGCGATGATGTATTCGGTCACAGATGTGCAGGGGATCAACGGCATCTCGCGCCAAGTGCTGGCCAATGGTGCCCATGCATTGGCCGGTATGATGGCGAACGAGGTGCCTTCTGGCACCGAAGACAAACCCGCTTTGGGCCTGACCATGTTTGGCGTGACAACGCCCTGCGTGCAGGCTGTCACAGCCGCCCTGCAAGACGATTATGATTGCTTGGTCTTTCATGCCACCGGCGTTGGTGGTCAGAGCATGGAAAAGCTGGTCGATTCCGATCTTATCAGCGCGGTACTTGATATCACCACAACCGAGATCGCAGACCTGCATATGGGTGGGGTGTTTTCCGCCGGTGAAGGCCGGATGGACGCGATCATCCGCGCTCAGGTGCCTTATGTTGGTTCGGTCGGTGCGCTCGACATGGTCAATTTCGGCGCGATGGAGACCGTCCCTTCCCAGTACGAGGATCGTAAGCTGCATGTGCACAACCCACAGGTGACGCTGATGCGCACAACGGTGGAGGAGAACCGCCGGATGGGGGCGTGGATTGCATCCAAGCTGAACCAGATGGAAGGGCCCGTGCGGTTTTTGCTTCCGATGGGAGGTGTTTCACTTTTGGATTTGCCGGATATGCCATTTCACGACCCAGAAGCGTCTGGTGCGCTTTTTGACGCCATTCGCGCAGAGTTCGTCCCCACCGCCAATCGGCGCCTGACTGAGGTCGATGCAGATATCAACTCAGACCAATTCGTCGCGGCGCTTCTTGCTGCGCTAGCCGAGATTACAGAAACCAAAACCCAGGACAGGACATCATGACCAAAGACAAAACCCTTGCCGCGCTGAACGACAAAATCGCCAAAGGAGAGATCATAGTTGGCGGTGGCGCAGGGACGGGCCTGTCGGCCAAATGCGAAGAGGCAGGTGGGATTGACCTGATTGTCATCTACAATTCCGGGCGTTACCGGATGGCTGGGCGCGGCTCACTCGCCGGGCTTTTGGCATATGGAAACGCCAATGAGATTGTCATGGACATGGCAAATGAGGTGTTGCCGGTGGTCAAGGAAACGCCTGTACTGGCTGGCGTGAACGGCACGGACCCGTTCTGCAACTTCGATCACTTCCTTGATCAGGTGAAGGCGATTGGTTTTGCAGGGGTTCAGAATTTCCCGACTGTCGGGTTGATTGACGGCAATTTCCGCAAGAACCTGGAAGAAACCGGCATGAGCTACGCCCAAGAGGTGGAGATGATCCGCCTCGCGGCTGCGAAGGGCCTGCTGACAACGCCTTATGTTTTTTCGGAAGATGATGCGAAGGCCATGACCGCGGCGGGCGCTGATGTTGTTGTCTGCCATCTGGGTCTGACGACGGGTGGCGCGATTGGGGCCGAAACGGCCGTGACGCTAGATGATTGCGTCGTACAGATCAACGCCTGGTCCGAGGCTGCCAAATCTGTCCGTGAGGATGTGATTGTGCTGTGTCACGGCGGACCCATCGCGCAGCCCGAGGATGCGGCATATATCTTGTCAAACTGCCCGGGCTGTCACGGCTTTTATGGCGCATCCTCGATGGAGCGGCTGCCCACGGAAACTGCCCTCATCGCGCAAACACGTAAATTCAAGGAGATTTCGCGGTAGCTGCACCCGGCGCAGTTTGCCTGATGCGCCCACCTACAACTTTTGCGTGCAAAGAGTGTCTATAAGGTGGAGCCAAAAACAAGGCTCGCGATTTCGGACACCCAGCTCTTGGTCAACACTGCGGTACCGGGCTTGGCCGCGCCTCACGTGAGCCCGGTACCAGAATTACACCACGAGCCGACTACTTCATTCCGATCTCCAAATGAAAAAGCCGCCCTCGGTCAAGGACGGCTTTTGGTTCTGACAAGATCCGGATTACTTCGTATTTGGCCCGATCATCATCACCATCTGACGGCCTTCCATCTTGGGAAAGTTCTCCACCTTGCCGATCTCGGCGGTATCGTCGGCCACCCGTTCAAGCAGCTCCCGGCCCAGATTCTGGTGCGCCATCTCGCGACCGCGAAAGCGCAGCGTGATCTTCACCTTGTCGCCATTCTCGAGGAACTTGAAGACGTTGCGCATCTTGACGTCGTAGTCATGCGTGTCGGTGTTGGGGCGGAACTTCACCTCTTTCACCTCGATCGTCTTCTGCTTCTTGCGGGCCTCCGCCTCGCGCTTCTGCGTTTCGTATTTGAACTTGCCAAAGTCCATGATCTTGCAGACGGGCGGGCTGGCGTTGGGCGAGATCTCGACCAGATCGAGCCCCACTTCCTCGGCCAGGGCCATGCCGCGGGCCGGTGTGACCACCCCGACATTTTCACCTTCGGCGCCGATAAGGCGGATTTCGTCTGAGCGGATGCGATCGTTGACGCGGGGGCCGGTATCACGCTGGGGAGGGGCGTTGTGGGGTCTGCGGGCTATGACGTGTCTTCCTTGAATGATTGCACGGGTTTCCGGGGCTGGAAGGTAGCCCTCGCAGGTCGCTCTTTCAACCGGATACCGCGCGCCTGCAAGCGATTTTGGCCGCCTGTGCCTTGCGGCCGTCTTTCCTAGCCGACAAAGGCCTTCTCGACCACATATTCGGCCGGATCCGAATTAGCCCCTTCGCGCAGGCCAAAGCCCTCCAGAATCTCTTTCAGATCGGTATTCAGCCCCATCGATCCGCAGACCATCGCTCTGTCAGTCTCGGGCGCAATACCGTCGATGCCCAGATCGGCAAACACGGTGCCGTCCTTCAAAAGCGTCGTGATCCGGCCCATCTTCGGGCTCTGCTCGCGGGTTGTCGTCGGATAGTAGCGCAGCTTGTCTCCCACGAACTCCCCGATCAGCGGATCCTCGGCGAGGCTCTCGACCAGCTCGCGCCCATAGGTCAGCTCGTCCACGTCGCGGGTCGTGTGGGTGACGATCACCTCGTCGTAGCGCTCGTAGGTCTCGGGATCGCGCAATAGCGAGGCAAAGGGTGCAAAGCCGGTGCCGGTGGCAAAGAACCAGAGCCGCTTGCCCGGCGTCAGTGCATCATGGACCAGCGTGCCCACGGGCTTGGGCCGCAGGATGATCTCGTCACCCGGCTGGATATGCTGCAGTTTCGAGGTCAGCGGGCCGTCCTGCACCTTGATCGAGTAGAATTCCAGCTCTTCGTCCCAGGAGGGGGAGGCGATCGAATAGGCGCGCAAAAGCGGCTTCTGCTTGCCGGTCACGGGGTCGGGATCACCCATCAGGCCGATCATCACGAACTCGCCCGAGCGAAAGCGCAGGCTTTGCGGACGGCTCACCCGAAACGCAAAGAGCCGGTCTGTATAATGCCGCACGCTGGTGACGATCTGGGCATCGGGAAGGGTCGGCACCTTGGCCGCCTGGGTCTGGGTCACGGGGCTCTGCTCGGTCATCTATGCTCTCGCGGGACAGGCCCGCGCCTCATTATCTGTCATCTCGATTGTCAAAACGGAAGGGTCAGCCGCGCAAACGCGCCCGATAATCATGAGCGGTCCAATCGGCACGAGCCTGCCATTGGTCTTCGGGCTGGCGGGCCGCGAGCGCCTCGTCGATCTCGACCTCGTCAAACCCGGACCGGCGCGCCATCGCATACTGATCGGCGATCACATGCCCCTTGGCGCGCAGCCGCCCCTCAAAGCCCATCCGTCGCAGCCGCGCCGCCAGTGTGAAGCCGCGCCCGTCGGCAAAGCTTGGAAAGTCGATCCGGATTAGCGCAAAACAATGCAGCCGCCCGTCGAGCGCGTCCATATCCGCATCCGAGGCCAGATCCAGCCCAAGCGCACCGCAATCATTGGCCGCGAGCGTCTCCGGCGTCACGAACCCGCCAGTCCAGTCCTCTGCGCCAAAGCCGCTATCGGTGACGATGACGCTCATCGCGCGCTCCTCTTCATCTTGTCATAAATATGCATATCCCACCTCTCAGGCCGCGCTGCGTTTTGGGCCGCGTACGATCTTGCCGTCCACAAAATGGATCCCGCATTCTTCTTTGTCGGTGTCGCGCCAGCGGCCCGCCCGTTCATCCTCGCCCGCACCAACGGGCGAGGTGCAGGGCGCGCAGCCGATCGAAGGATAGCCTTGCGCCACCAGCGGATGCCGGGGCAGGCGGTTCTGGATGATATATTCCTGCGTATCCTCCCGCGCCCATCGCGCCAGCGGGTTCACCTTGATCCGGCCGGTGCCCAACTCCTCCTCGAAGAAATTCAGCTCGGCCCGCGCACCGCCCTGATAGCGCTTGCGCCCGGTGATCCAGGCATCAACCCCATCCAGCGCGCGCTGCAGGGGGCGCGACTTACGCAAGGTGCAGCAGGCATCGGTGTCGTGGACATGCAGGATGCCCTCGTTATCCTCGGCCAACAGATCGGCGCGCGCGGGCGCGATCCGCCGCACCCCGGTCAGGCCCAGGCTATCGGCGACCTCGGCCTGATAGGCCAGCGTTTCCTCAAACAGCATCTCGGTATCAATGAAGAGAACCGGCAGCGACCGGTCGAGGATCGACACCATATGCAGCAACACCACCGACTCGGCCCCGAAAGAGGAAACCAGCGCCGTCCGGCCCACGGACGGATCGCTCAGCGCCTTTTCCAGCACCGAGATCGCACCGTGATGACGCGTCGCGATATTGAGCGCGGATATGCGCTCGGCCAGCGGGGGCAGGGGCGCTTCAAGCGGCATCGGCTGTTTCCTTGGCGGGGTAAAGCGCGGCCTTGAAGGGCTCCATACCGACCCGGTTGTAAGCCTCGAGAAACGTCTCCTCCTCGCCCTCGCGCAGAGCCAGATAGGCCAGGATCAGACGCTCGATGGCCGGCACGATCTCCTCGTAGGAAAATCCCGGCCCCGTCCGCGTGCCGATGGCCGCGCGCTCGGTGCCGTCTCCGCCCAGTGTGATCTGGTAAGTCTCCACCCCCGCCCGGTCGAGCCCGAGGATCCCGATATGGCCCACATGGTGATGCCCGCAGGCATTGATGCAGCCCGAGATCTTGATCTTCAGGTGCCCGACCTCATGCTCGATCTTCAGCTCCTCGATCCGGCTCGCCAGCCCCTGCGCCACCGGGATCGAGCGCGCGGTCGCCAGCGCGCAATAATCCATGCCAGGGCAGGCGATGATATCCGAGGCCAGCCCGATATTGGCCGTCGCCAGATCCGCGCTGCGAAGCGCGGCGTAAAGCGCGGGCAGGTCCGATTTGTGCACATGCGGCAGGATCACGTTCTGCTCGTGGCTGATGCGCAGCTCGTCATGCCCGTAGCGCCGCGCGAGATCGGCCAGAACGCGCATCTGATCGGCACTCGCATCGCCGGGCGTCGCGCCGTGCTTCTTGATCGAGACCGAGACGATGGCATAGCCCTCCGCCCGGTGCGGCGTGAGGTTGGTATCGCTCCAGGAGCGGAAGGCGGGGCTCCGCTCGCGCTCCGCGTCGAAACCGCCCGCCGGTGCAATCCTGAACTCCGGCGCGGCAAACTGCGCCTCGATCCCTTCGAGGATCTCCTGATCGACGCCCGAAAACTGAGGCCGGATCGCGGCGAACCGCTCTTCCACAAGGCGGGAAATCTCTTCGATCCCATGCTCATGCACGGTGATCTTGATGCGCGCCTTGTACTTGTTGTCCCGCCGTCCCAGCAGGTTGTAGACGCTGACGATGGCCTCCACATACGGCAGCAGATCCGCCTTGGGCAGGAACTCCCGGATGACCTTGCCGATCATTGGCGTCCGGCCAAGTCCGCCGCCCACGATGACTTCAAAACCGGGCGCGCCGTTCCGCTCGACCATGCGCAGCCCGATATCATGCGCCTTCGTCACCGCGCGATCATTCGGAGAGCCGGTGATCGCGATCTTGAACTTGCGCGGCAGGAACTGGAACTCGGGATGATCCGTCGACCATTGCCGCAGCAGCTCCGCCACGGGGCGGGGATCGGCAATCTCGTCGGCGGCGGCACCCGCGAAATGGTCCGCGGTCACGTTGCGGATCGTGTTGCCCGAGGTCTGGATCGCATGCAAACCAACCTCTCCCAGCGCATCGAGGATATCCGGCACATCGCGCAGCTCTGGCCAGTTATACTGGATGTTCTGGCGCGTCGTGAAATGGCCGTAGCCCCGATCCCACCGCTCTGCGATCATCGCAAGCTGGCGCATCTGCGCGGACCGCAAAGTCCCATAGGGGATCGCGACCCGCAGCATGTAGGCATGCAGCTGCAGGTAAAGCCCGTTCATCAGGCGCAGCGGCTTGAACTCGTCCTCGGTGAGCGATCCGTCGATGCGGCGCTCGACCTGGGCGCGGAACTGCGCATTGCGCTCTGCCAGAAAGGCGCGGTCGAAGTCGTTGTATTGATAGCTCATTTGACGGTCTCCGCCTGCTTGCCATGGGCGTAGTTTGACGGTCCGCGCGTGCGGAACCCTTCGCGGAAGTGGACGGGCTCGGGGCCACCCGGGCCAGCTTGGGCATCGGCGAGATAGGCGCCGACCACGACATCCGGCTGGCTCTCCGCGAATAGCAGCCGGATCTGGGCATGCGCCTCGTCCTCGATCAACTCGGCCTCGGCTATATCGCGGCTCCAACGGTCCTCTTCGGTCAGCCAGACGGCATCGCCTTTCAAAAGGGCATTGGCGGTGACGACCTTGGGCGTAAAGGCACGAGGCATCAGGCGATCTCCTCAGCAAGTTGGGGAAGGATGGCCTCAGCGCGGCGCGGCGCAAGACCGTAAAGGATAAGCGCGGGACCAGTCAGGCCCGCATCGGTGAGTGTCGGCTCGAGCCGGGAAAGCGTCGTTTCGACAATGCGTTGCGACGGGCGGCTCACGTTCTCGATCACAGTCACCGGCGTCTGAGGATCGCCGCCATGCATCAGCAGCCGCCCCTGAACGAAGCGCGCAGCACGCTTGCCCATATAAATCGCCGCCACCTCTCCGGGCCGGGCGAGCGCCGACCAGTCGTGATCGGCAAACCCCTTCATATCATGGCCCGTCAGCAGCTTGAGCGTGCTGTTACGCTGCCGCTTGGTCAGGCTCTGCCCGATGGTCGCGGCGGCGGCCGAGGAGGCGGTGATGCCGGGAATGATGCGCCAGCTGATGCCATCCGCCTCCAGCGCTTCGATCTCCTCATCGAGGCGGCCAAAGACCGTGGCATCGCCTGATTTCAGCCGGACGACCTGCGCGCCCGCGCTGGCATGCTCGACCAGAAGGGCGTTGATTTCCTCCTGTCCCATCGAGGCGCCGAACCCGGTTTTGCCTGTTTCGATGATCGTCGCCTCTCGGCGCGCCAGCTCGAGGATCTCTTGCGGCACCAACCGATCGTGCAGCACGACATCGGCCGCATCAAGCGCTTTGCGCGCCTTGAGCGTCAGCAGATCGGGATCGCCGGGACCCGCGCCCACCAGATCGACATGGCCCTTGCGCTCCGGCGCGGTTGCGTGGCGATGCAGAAGCGAGGCAAGCACCTCATTGGCCCCGTATTCTCCTTCATTCGCAAAGGCTTGCGGGCCGGATTTGAAGTAGTAATCCGACCAGAAATCCCGCCGCTTGCGCCCCATCGGCAGCCGCTTCTCAACGGCCCCCCGGAAAGCCTTTCCGATCCGGGCAAGCGGCCCGAGCGTCTGGGGCAATTGTTCCTCAAGATCCGCCTTGATCCGCCGTGCCAACACCGGGGCCGCGCCTTCGGTGCCGATCGCCACCGTCACCGGATCGCGGTCGACGATGGCGGGCGTGATGAACTGGCTGTCCTGCAGATTGTCGACGATATTGACGAGCGCCCCATCGGCATGGGCCAAAGCGGCAACGCGGGCATCCTCTGCGTCGTCCTCGTTCGCCGCATAAAAGAGCGAGGCACAAAGCGCATCCCCCGGCTCCATCGCGCGGGCAATCAAGCGCAGCTTGCCTGCCGCCTCCCAGACGCGGATCTCGGGCGCGACCTCCTTGGCCACGACCGTCAGGTGCGCCTCGGTCTTCATAAGCAGCCGCAGCTTGGCCAAAGCGGCGTCACCGCCGCCTGACAGAACGACGCGGCGGCCTGCAACGGCGAGGAAGATAGGGAAATGCTGCATCACGACCTCCGGAAAACGTAACTGTAATATAGAACATCGTTCCGCTTTTGCGCTATGGGGTGAGGGAAATAGGAACATGCGTTCTGCCTGGGCCCGGGATCGGAACAGGCGTCACAGAAACGAAGGAGAGGCGGAATGGCATTCCGGATCGACGATACCGACAGGAAAATCTTGCGCGAATTGCAAAGCGACGCGAGCCGCTCGCTCGACGAAATCGCCAAGGTCGTCGGCAGTTCCAAGACCCCGGTCTGGAACCGCATCCGCAAAATGCGCGAGGCCGGCGTCATCGGCGCGACGGTAGCGAGGCTCGATGCGGAAAAGCTGGGCTTCGATGCGACCTTCTTCGTCCTGATCCGCACGTCAGAGCATGAGGCGGACTGGCAAAACCGTTTTCTCGAGGCGCTGCGCGCCCGCCCCGAGGTGCAGGAGGCGCACCGGCTCGCAGGCGATATCGACTATATCCTCAAGGTCCGCGTCGCCAACGCACGCGCCTATGACGCCTTCTATCAGGCGCTGATCGCCGAGGTGCGCGTCTACAACGTCACCGCACTGCTTTCGATGGAGGAGATCAAGTCGACCACCGCCCTGCCGCTCTAGACCTCGACCATCAACCGCTCCAGCCCGTGAAAATGGTAGACATCCGCATAGATCGGCGCCTCGACCAGCCGCAATCCGGGGCAGCGATCCAGCAGCGCGGTCAGGGCAATCTCAAGCTCCAGCCGGGCCAGCGGCGCGCCCACGCAGAAATGCAGACCGCCCCCGAAACTGGCATGTTTCGCCGCCCGCGCCGGATCGAACCGATCCGGATCCGCCGCCATCGCCGGATCCCGCCCGGCAGAGGCCAGCAAGCAATCCACCCGGTCCCCCGGCGCGAAGCTATGCCCAAAGAGCGTGACCTCCTCCCGCGCCCAGCGGGCAAAGACATGTAGCGGCGGATCGAACCGCAGGATCTCTTCCACCGGGACGGGCCGATGCGCCGCGCTGTCCGTCTCCAGAAGCGTCTTCACCCCGTTCCCGATCGTATGCACCGTCGCCTCGTGCCCTGCGTTTAAAAGCAAGATCACGGTCGAAACCAGCTCCGGCTCCGACAGCCGGTCCGCCTCGTCATGGGCCGCGATCAGACCAGAGAGCAGATCCTCCCCGGGGCGGCCCCGCCTGCGCTGGATCTCGGCCCGCACGAAACCGCTGAAAGCCTCCGCCGCTGCATTCGCGGCCTCCTCGTCAGCGCAGGTGCGCGCAGGCTGATACATCCGCACCATCGCGTTGGACCAGGCCAGAAGATCGGGTGCCACCGCATCCCCAAAGCCCAGAAGCCGCGCAATCGTCAGCACCGGTAGTGGCGTTGCAAAGGCGGGCAGCAGGTCGAAGGGACCGCCGGGAAAAGCATCGATCAACTCATGCGCCGTCGCCTCGATCGCAGGCCGCAAAGCTTCGACCCGCCCCGTCGTAAACGCCCGCACGATCAGTCCGCGCAGGCGCGTATGCCGCGGCGGATCCAGCTCGAGCAACGAATGCGCCTCGACGTCGTAGAACGCCTCCAGATGGCCCGAAACCTCGAATGGCGGCGCCTCGCGCCCGAACCGCCGATCCTTGAGGATCGCGGTCACCGCCTCCGCTGTCGTCGCGGCCATCGCGCCGTACTCCTCCCACCGGACCAGTGGTCCAGCCGCGCGAGCGCGCTCATAAAACGGGTAGGGGTCCTGCACAAAGCCGGACGCGGTCGGATCCTGAGAGAGCTGCGTCATGACGGCGAGTTACGCTTGAGACGCTTTTCTTTGCAAGCGCACCCGGATTAGACTGCCCTCTGATGCGCTCTTTTGCCTTGTCCATACGGTTGCGTCCGGTGCTTGCCACGATCTGCCTTCTGATCGCGGCTGTCGTCATTGCGGGCGGGGTCGGCATCATGGGCTTTCGCACCGGCCTCGATCAGCTCTCCTCCCGCGGCACGTCCGATCTGGCGCTCGCGGCCGACAAGCTGACCGGACAGCTTCGCCGCTACCGCGAACTGGCGGTCCTTCTTTCCGATCATCCCGATCTTCACGACGTGCTGGACGGAGACGAGGAGACCGCCGCCGCCGCCGTCCTGCGCGGTGCCGCCGACAAGAGCGGATCGCTCGATGTGGCGCTGATCGACGGGTCGGGCCGGGTGCTGGTGTCGGCTTCGGGACAAAAAGAGCCGGACGTCTCCGCGACCGCATGGTTCAACCGCGCGATGCACGGCGCGATGGGGCAGGGGCACCTGCGCAGCCCCACCTTCGACCGGCGCACATTCCTCTATGCCGCCCCCGTCTTTTCCGAGACCGGCCCGGTCGAGGGCGCGGTTCTTGTGACGGTCGATGTTGAACGGCTCGAGGATGACTGGAGCGGCGGGCGCTCGACGGTCTTTTTCACCGACGAGCTGGGCCTCGTCTTCATCGCCAACCGGTCCGAGCTGATCTACAGGGCCCGCCAGATAGAGCTGGCCTCGCCCGAAGCGCTCGCCAGGGCCGGCGCGCCAGAACCCATGCCGTTCATCAATATGAACGAACGCGTGCTCTTCGGCCATCGGATCTGGACCATCGATGGCGGCCGCTTCCTGCCCGGCCGTGCGCTGCATCTGTCCCAGAACCTGCCGGTAATCGGCATGCGGGGCGAGGCGCTCATCGATCTGGCGCCGGTCCTGCGCCTCGCGGGCCTTCAGGCGGCCGTCGCGGCGGCGATCTGCCTGTCCTTCGGCGCGCTTCTCTTCGTTGCAATGGAGCGTCGGAGAGTGCTGGCCATCGCCAATGCCGCCCTCGAGGGCCGCGTCGCAGAGCGAACCCATCAGCTTGAGATTGCCAACGCCAACCTGCGCCGCGAAATCACCGAACGCAAAGAGGCCGAGGCCGCCCTGAGGCAGGCGCAGGCCGACCTGGTCCGCGCCGACAAGCTCAGCGCGCTCGGGCAGATGTCGGCGGGCATCAGTCACGAGCTGAACCAGCCGCTGATGGCGATCCGCTCCTTTGCCGAAAACGCCGAGGCCTTCCTCGATCGCGGCGCGCCGGACAAGGCGGCCGCCAATCTGGGCCGGATCGGCGATCTGGCCCGCCGGATGGGCCGGATCATCCGCAACCTCCGGGATTTTGCCCGGCAGGACAAAGAGGTCATCCTCGATGTCGATCTGGTCGCGGCCATCGAGGGTGCGCTCGAGATCGTCGAGGCGCGGCTGGAGCGGCACGACGTGACGCTTGTCTGGGCAGCCCCGGACGGGCCGGTCATGGTGCGCGGCGGCGAAGTGCGCCTTCAGCAGGTTATCGTGAACCTCGCGGCGAACGCCATCGACGCGATGGAGGGCCTGGAGCGTCGCATCCTGACCATCGCGATCGAACCGGGCGATCCGGTCCGGCTCCGCGTGCGCGATACCGGGCCGGGGATCGAAACGCCTGAGAAGATCTTCGATCCGTTCTACACCACCAAAGAGGTCGGCCGCTCCGAAGGGATGGGGCTGGGCCTCTCGATCTCCTACGGTCTGGTCAAAAGCTTCGGCGGCGAGATCCGAGGCGAGCAAGGCACAAACGGTGGCGCGGTCTTCACCATCGAGATGCATCCCGCAACCTCGGCCGAGGTGGCAGCATGATCCAGCGTGTTCTCCTCGTAGATGACGATGCCGCCGTGCGCGAGGCGCTGTCGCAAACGCTCGAACTGGCCGATTTCGCGCCCATCGTCGCAGGCTCCTTTGTCGAGGCGAAAGACCATCTGGCCCGCGATTTTGACGGCATCGTCGTCACCGACATCCGCATGCCGGGCCGCGACGGCTTTCACCTGCTGGACTATGCGCGCAAGCAGGATGCCGATCTTCCGGTGATCGTGCTGACCGGCGAAGGCGATATTCCAATGGCGGTCGATGCCGTTCAGGCGGGCGCCTTCGCCTTTCTCGAAAAACCCTGCGCGCCCCAAGATCTGATCTCGGCGGTGCGCGAGGCGCAGGGACAGCGCGAGCTGATCCTGACCGAACGCCGTCAGGCCCAGGCCGCCGCCCGCGGCGATGCAGCCGAGCGGATGCTCTTCGGGCAATCGGCGCTGGCCGCGGCCCTGCGCGACCGGGTGCGTCTCGTGGCCTCCAAACATGTGGATATCGTCGTGCGGGGCGCGCCGGGATCGGGCACCTCCAAAGTGGCCGAGGTCATCCACCTTCTGTCGCCCGTGGCGCAAGGGCCGTTCGTCAAGCGGGCGGCGGCCGGGCTCGAGGCCGATACGCTCGACGGGATGCTGACCGGCGCGGAAGGCGGAACGGTCTTTCTCGACGAGGTGGCCGATCTGCCGCAGCCCGCGCAGTTCGCCCTGCTCGAACGGCTCGACGAAGGCGGGCGGGCGCGCGTGATCGCAGGCACCTGCCGTGATCTGGGGGACGAGACCGAAGCCGGTCGGTTCAACCTCGATCTGGCGCTGCGGCTCGAGATGATGCCGGTGCACATCCCCGCTTTGGCCGACCGGCCCGAGGATGTTCCGGTGCTCTTTCGCCATTACGTGGCGCAAGCCTGCGAGCAGGCCGCGCTGCCGGTCCCCGAGATCCCGCCTGATCTGACCGCGCGGCTGATGGCGCAGGACTGGCCGGGCAATGCGCGCAGCCTGATGAGCGCCGCCATGCGCTTTGCCCTCGGCGTGACCGAAACCGACCCCGAAGAGCAGCTTGGCCTAGCCGAGCAACTCGCCCGGGTCGAAAAATCGCTTCTGATCACGGCGTTGACCCGCAGCGGAGGCCGCGCGAGCCAGGCCGCCACCGCGCTCAAGCTTCCGCGCAAAACCTTTTACGACAAGCTGGCGCGGCACGGTCTGAAGGCCGAAGACTACCGCGTCTGATTCTACCCGGCGTGCGCGAAATCTGACGCAAGGGCACTCGCAAGACATGAGCGGTTTTTCGCACAACCATACCGATAGGTGTGTGGATTTCCGCTCAGACTCTGCCGGAACCCGTCAGATGGCGTCGCCAAAAACCGCAGTAGACGATTGCTTTTGTTAATAAAAAGTTAACCGCCCAGGTTTGGACACTTTTTGCTTTGGACTTAGCTGCCCGCTTTGCTTTGATCCGCACCCATCGTCCAACGTGACGATTTGGCTAGCATCCCTGGGAGGATACAGATGAAGACGATTTTGACAGCCGCCGTTTCGGCTGCGGCTCTGACGATCGGCGCTACCGGCGCCTTTGCTGAAACTGGCGAAACGGGCTGCGATAGCGGCGAGATTGTCGTCAAGTTCAGCCATGTGACCAATACCGACCGCCACCCCAAGGGCATCGCCGCCGCGCGCCTTCAAGAACGCATCAATGCCGAAATGGACGGCACGATGTGCATGGAGGTCTTCCCGAACTCGACCCTCTATAAGGATGAGCAAGTCATCGAGGCGATGCTTCAGGGCGACGTCCAGCTTGCCGCGCCGTCCCTCTCGCTCTTTGAATCGATCACCAAATCCTACCGCCTTTTCGATCTTCCCTTCATGTTCGCCTCGATCGATGCAGTCGATGCCTTCCAGGCCTCCGAAGCTGGTCAGGCAATGAAAGACGCAATGCAGCGCCGCGGCGTTCAAGGTCTCGAATTCTGGCACAATGGCATGAAGCAGATCTCGGCCAACGTCCCGCTGGTCTCGCCGGATGACGCACAGGGCCTCAAGTTCCGCGTCCAGCCCTCCGACGTGCTCGTCGCCCAGATGGAAGCGCTTGGCGCCTCGCCGCAGCCGATGGCCTTCTCCGAAGTCTACGGCGCCCTTCAGACCGGCGTTGTGGACGGACAGGAGAATACCTGGTCCAACATCTTCGGCCAGAAGTTCTTCGAAGTGCAGGACGGCATCACCGAGACGAACCACGGCATCATCGACTACCTCGTCGTGGCCTCCGTCGACTGGCTCGACAGCCTCGAGCCCGAGGTCCGCGACCAGTTCCTGACCATCCTCTCGGAAGTCACCGTGGAGCGGAACGGCGAATCCAAGCGCGTCAACGAAGAGGCCAAGCAGGCCATCATCGATGCCGGCGGCGAAGTCCGCACTCTCTCCCCCGAAGAGCGTCAGGCCTGGGTCGATGCGATGAGCCCCGTTTGGGAGCAATTCGAGGAAGAAGTCGGCACCGACATGATCGAAGCGGCGCAGCAGATCAACGCATCGATGTAAATCTCGGGTAGCAGGTCATCCAAACCGGGTGACCTGCACTTTCCGTCCGGGCTCCGCATCAACGGGACCCGGACGTCTCGCGTCGGACCATCTTTCCCGTGCGGGAAGACCCCTATCGAGAGCGCTTCGGGCAAGCGCTCGAGCGCGAGAGCGGTTTCGACCAAAGAGGGTTCGACAATGCGGCAGGACAGATCATGAGCGGCAGACAAGACAAATCTCCCAGCGCGCTGGCACGCGCCGTCAACACGTTCGAGGAAACGGCGATCGCCGTCATTCTGGGACTGATGGCGATCCTGACCTTCGCCAATGTGATCCTGCGCTACGTCTTCAACGACGCCATCATCTGGGGTCTCGAGGTCGTGGCCGCCTTGTTCTCCTGGCTTGTCCTCTTCGGCGTCGCCTACGGGTTCAAGGTCACGGCCCATCTGGGCGTCGACTCCCTCACCAACATGCTCCCCCCCGCAGGCCGCAAGGTCGTGGCGCTGATTTCGGGCGGGCTTTGCCTGATCTTCGCGCTTCTGCTGGCCAAGGGGTGCTGGGATTACTGGGCGCCTTTCGCGGATCTGCCGCCGACCACCGGCAAGTGGTTCCCCACCGGCTTCGACACCGCCTCGCGCGGCCGCAGCTTCTTTGAAACCGACCAGATCCCGATGCTTGGCTGGCTGCGCTTTCTTGAAGACTGGATCAATTACGGCGATCCCTATTCAAAAATGCCAAGGGTCGTGCCCTACACGATCCTACCTATCGCCGCCGCGCTGATCCTCTTCCGGATCATCCAGGCCGTCTGGCGCGTCTGGACGGGTCAATCGACCAGCCTCATCGTCAGCCACGAGGCCGAAGATGCCCTGGAAGAGGCCGCCGCCCGCGAAACCGTGGCCGCCCCTGCCAGAAAGGACTAGACCGATGGATGTCGTTCTCCTCTTCACGATGATCATCGGCTTTCTGCTGATCGGCGTGCCGATCGCAGTCAGCCTTGGCCTATCTTCGATGATCTTCCTGCTGCTCTATTCGGACACGTCGCTCGCCTCGATCGCAGGCTCGCTCTATCAGGCGATGGCCGGGCACTACACGCTTCTGGCGATCCCCTTCTTCATCCTGGCCTCGACCTTCATGTCCACGGGCGGCGTGGCGCGGCGCATCATCCGCTTTTCCATCGCCTGTGTCGGCCATCTGCGCGGCGGCCTGGCGATTGCGGGCGTCTTCGCCTGCATGATGTTCGCGGCCCTCTCGGGCTCCTCGCCCGCAACGGTCGTCGCCATCGGCACGATCGTGATCGCGGCCATGCGCCAGCAGGGCTATTCCAAGGATTTCGCTGCCGGCGTTATCTGTAACGCCGGCACGCTCGGCATCCTGATCCCGCCCTCTATCGTCATGGTCGTCTACGCGTCGGCCACGGATGTCTCGGTGGGGCGGATGTTCCTCGCCGGCGTCTTCCCGGGCCTGCTCGCGGGCTTCATGCTGATGGTCACCATCTACATCATGGCCACGATCAAGAACATGCCCAAGGGCCAATGGGCCGGCTGGAGCGAGATCTGGGACAGCTTCCGCGACGCCTTCTGGGGTCTTCTGCTGATCGTCGTCATCATGGTCGGCATCTACGGTGTCCCCGGCGTGACCGGAGCGATCTTTACGCCGACCGAAGCCGCCGCCGTCGCGTCGGTCTACGCCTTCATCGTCGCCTGCTTTATCTATCGCGACATGGGCCCGCTCGCGGCCAAGGGGATCGAGTACGACCCGATCACTGGCGTCCCGATCCAGGCCGAAAGCCTGTCAGCCGCCGCCGTCGTCCGCGAACGCTCCTCGCTTTTGCAAAAGCCCTGGGCGCTCGTGACCGCCTTCGTCCATCCCGACACGCGCGATACGCTCTTCGAGGCGGGCAAGCTGACGATCACGCTGATGTTCATCATCGCCAATGCGCTGATCCTCAAACACGTGCTTACCGACGAACAGATCCCCCAGCATATCGCGAATGCGATGCTCGATGCCGGGCTGGGGCCGGTGATGTTTCTCATCATCGTCAACGTGATCCTGCTGATCGGCGGTCAGTTCATGGAGCCTTCGGGCCTCATCGTCATCGTCGCGCCCCTGGTATTTCCCATCGCGATCTCGCTGGGGATCGATCCGATCCACCTGGGCATCATCATGGTGGTGAACATGGAGATCGGGATGATCACGCCGCCCGTGGGTCTGAACCTCTTCGTGACCTCGGGCGTGGCCAAGATGCCGATGATGCGCGTTGTGCGCGCCGCCCTGCCGTTCCTGGGCGTGCTCTTCATCTTCCTGATCATGATCACCTATATCCCGGCGATCTCGATCTGGCTTCCGACCCAGGTGATGGGACCGGAACTGGTCATTCAATAGGATCAAGCGGCGGATCCGGGCGGCAGCCGCCTGGATCGTGCATATTTAGGACAAGATGAAGGAGAGGGTACGGTCCACCCCGTTCTCCGGCTTTCAGGGATTGGTTACCCATATAGTCCGAAGAACGGAGCTTCACCTTGTACCGCCATCGCCTTGCCAGGCTGTACGGCTCTCTCAGGAAAGCAGGTTAACCTTAACGCGGCCCTTACGAAGGAAGAATTTGCGCTTCATCTTGTCCAAAATATGCATATTCAGACGGAGGCCTCCAGCGCGGACACGATCGGGCTGAACGCCTCGGCGGTCAGGCTCGCGCCGCCGACCAGGGCACCGTCCACATTGGCAATCGCAAAGATTTCGGCCGCGTTGCTGCCTTTGACCGATCCGCCATAGAGAAGCGGCGTGTCCGCGGGGGACCTGTCGCGCAAGAGGGCATGGACCTCTTCGATCTGACCCGGTGTCGGCGTTCGGCCGGTTCCGATGGCCCAGACCGGTTCATAGGCGATGATCAATGGCGCGTCCGTCTTCGGCAGCGATCCGGCAAGCTGCGTTTCGATCACATCGAGGGTCTGGCCGCTGTCGCGCTGCTCCAGCGTTTCGCCAAGGCACAGGATCGGCGTCAGACTGGCCTCAAGTGCCGCCTCGGCCTTCTGCCGCACGAGCGCATCGCTCTCACCGTGATCGGCGCGGCGCTCGGAATGGCCGAGGATCACATGGCTCGCCCCTGCCGCCTTCAGCATGGCCGCCGAGACATCGCCGGTATGCGCGCCGGACGAGGCCGTGTGGCAATCCTGACCCCCGGTCTGGATCTTCATATCCGAAAGCCGTTCCGACAGGGCCGCCAGCAGCGTTGCCGGCGGACACAGCAGAAGAGTGACGCCTGGATCCGGATGCTGTCGCGCCAGCGCATCGACCTCGCCCAGATCGGGGGCATTCATCTTCCAGTTTCCGGCGGCGATCTTTTGCGGCATGTCAGCTCTCCAATTCGGCCAGGCTTGCCGTCGCGAGATCGCAGGCAAGGTCTGGATCGTCAAGCGCCGCATCGGGCAGCGTCCAGTACGGCATCGCGCCCGAGCGTCCGTTCGAGCGGGTATAGTGCCATTTCTCGCCGCCAAGCGATTCGATCCGAGGAATGCTGCCGGGCGTGCCCTTCAGCAGGATCTGCCCATCCGACCGCACCAGCGCAAAAAGCGTCCCCTCGCGATAGATCAGCCGCCCGCCCATCATCGCGCGGGTGCTCAAATCGCCCAGATCATCGAAAAGCTCGAGGGCCGCCGCGACATCCGCTGCCGAGACGCCCATGGAAGATCAGCTGGCAAAAAGTGTGGCGTCAAACTTGATGCTTTCGCCGCAGCCGCAAGCCTCGGTCACGTTCGGATTGCGAAACTTGAAGCCGCTTTCTAGAAGCGAGGTTTCGTAATCGATCTCGGTGCCGAAGAGGAACATCTGCGCCATCGGCGCGATCATCACCCGGGCCGCGCCTTCCTCGACCACCTCGTCGAGGGGATCGATCTCGGTCACGTAGTCCATCGTGTATTCCATGCCCGCGCAGCCGCCCTTCTTGACGCCGATCCGCAGGCCCTGATGGCCGTCCTTTTCCATCAGCCGCGCGATCTGGGCGGCGGCTTTAGGCGTGATCGTGACGGCTTGCTTGCCCGGAATAGCGAACATGGATGCGATCTCCTTCGCTGCGTAATCTAAGGCCCGAGCGGCGGGCTCACAAGCCCCCGGACCGGACCATGCATATTTGTGACAAGATGAAGCAGGCCGCGTCAGCGCAGGGGCCGGGCCGGATTTCCAGCGACCGTTATGCCGTCCGGGACGTCGCGGGTGACAACGCTGCCCGCGCCGATCACCGCGCCGTCGCCGACAGTCACGCCCGGCAGGATCAGCGCGCCGCCGCCGATCCACACATCGGAGCCGATGAAGACGGGCTTGCCCATTTCAACGCCTTCCGCGCGGGCGGCGGCATCGCGGGGATGATCGGCGGTCAGGATCTGCGTGCCCGGGCCGATCTGAGTGCGGGGCCCGATCGTCACGCGGCAGACATCGAGGATCACGCAGCCATAGTTGAGAAAGACCTCGTCGCCCAGATCGATATGCACGCCGTAATCGACATAGAAAGGCGGGCGGATGGTGGCGCGGGTCTCGCGACCCAGCAGATCGGCAAGCAGGGCCGCCCGATGTTCGTCCTCACCATAGACGGTCGCATTATAATCCCGCATCAGCCGCTGCGCGCGCTTGCGCAACGCGACCAGATCGGGATCGCCGGGGCGGTAGGAGGCGCCCGCCAGCATCTTTTCAAGTTCTGTCATGGGCCTCAGGCGAGCAGGGCAGGGCGGCGCCGTACAAGCGCCGCCCCGATTGGCTCAAAGGCCAAAGCAGTTGGCGTAGAAGGTCGTCGTCGCGGGCCAGTCCGAGAAGACGCCGACCACGCCGACATCCTGCGCCAGAACGTGCAGCAGCTCGTAATAGGCCGCATCGCTATCCGTCGTTTCGGCAATCGACTGGAAGTACCAGCCGCCGCCCTCCGCCAGCGGCCCCGACCGCTCGAGCGTCCAGGTGATGATATTGAGCCCGGCGGCCTGCGCCTCCTCGGCCCAGAGCGATGGCACGATCTCGCCCGCATCATTGGTCGTCACCAGAACCCAGAGCGGCGGCGCGATATATTGCACGCCCTGATCGGCATAGCTTTGCAGCGAGGCAGGCCAGGTCTCCAGATCCATCGGCGACCAGCCCTCGATATCATAGTGATCGACAAGATAGACCGCCTGCGCGCCGAACTCCGGCTCGGCCCCGATCCAGTAAAGTACATCGTCAAGGTTGAAGCTCTGCAGCCAGACGTTTTCGGCCGGAATACCCGCCGCCTTGTACTCGTCGACCAGCTTTTGCGCGTAATCCTCCTGGCTGAAGCCGTTGAACGGCATCTCGACCGACGCGCTCTTAAGCTCGGGCGTGAATTTCGCGCCCAGCGAGGCGAAAAGCTCGATGGATTCGGCATGGGTCATCAACGTCGCGCCGTCCGAATAAAGCGTCGAGCGCCAGTCGGCCACGCCGCCCATGCTCTCTTCCGGCGTCGTGGCGGCGGCATTGAAGCTGTCCATCTTCGGCTCCAGCGTGCGGAACTGCTCGAGCGTGATTTCCGATGTCCGGCATTCGGCGGCCGCGTCCGTATCGCCAGAGACGGGCGAGAAGGGCACGTTGCAGGTCGAGGCCAGATCGGTCGTCAGGATGTTCGTCGTCGTGTGCAGATCGTTCTGCGCATGACGGCAGACGAGTTCCTGATCGGCGGTGAAGGTCACGTCGCATTCAAGGATACCCGCCCCCATCCGTGCGGCGGCGAGGTTCGATTCCACCGTATGCTCGGGAAAGAGCAGCGGCGCCCCGCGATGGCCGATCGAGAAATCGCTGCGGCTCGGCTCCTGGCCCAGACAGGCGGTCAGCGTGTCCTTGAGCTCGCCGTCCTCCAGCTTGTCGATCAGATAGGCCGGGCGCGGGCCGTAATCGATCTGCGCGGTGCCATCGCTTTCGTGACCGGCAGCCAGAAGAGGTCCGGCGCAGCTCAGCACAGCCAGAACGGACAGCGCCGAGGCGGGCGGGGCCAAGGCAGATGGGGATCGTATCGTCATGAAGTCGTCTCCTTACTAGTAAGCCGGACATGGCGAACCAAGGTAACAGCACTGTACCGGTTTGATGACGACTGGGTGATGCCGCGCCGTGCGGTCAGATCCCTTCGGGTCGTCCTTTGAGATAACGCGCAAGAGCAGAGAGCGCGGCCCGGATGGGCGGATCATGGCGACCTTCGTGGTGGCTGACCAGCCATTCCTCGCTCTGCAATGCGGCAATCGGCTCTCCGATCTGGCGCAGCCCGGGCCGGTCGCGCCCGGCAAAGACAGGCAGCACGACGCGGCCCATCCCGGCTTCGGCCATGGCGCGCGCCAGCTGGGGAGAGTTGGCGCGGGTCGCAATGTCAGCCCCGTGATGCTCCAGCACCCACTGGCCCGACGGCGTGCGTGCCGCGTCATGCGAAGGCCCGATCCAGCGCTTCACCTTGGGCGAGGCGGCAAAGACGGCATAATCCACCACGCCTGTCTTCTGTCCGGCCAGCCAGGTCTGCGTCGGGCGGCGGTTGCGAATGCCGATATCGATTTCGCGCCGGGCGATATCCATGTCCAGATCGCAATGGACGAAATCGGGCAGCCATTGCGCCTTGGCCGTCCAGATCGCCCCCATGTTCTGCGCCAGATCAAGAGCTGTCCATGTCCCCGCCGAGATCCGCACAGGTGCGGGACCGGCGGTCTTGCCCAGATCGATTCCGGCCGCGACCTGCTCCATCCGGATCGCGCCATCGGCCAGCGCCTGCCCCTCGACGGTCAGGGCATAGCCGCGCGCGCCGTGGTGAAAGATCTTGCGCCCTGTCTCCCGCTCGAGCGCGCGCATCCGCCGCGACAGCGTGGCCTGGCTGACGCCGGTCTCCTCGGCGGCGCGGGCCAGGCTCCCCGTTCGGGCGACGGCGGCCAGGTATTTCAGATCGTCCCAGTCCGTATCGGCTTTCATTTCTGCAAATCCAATCTCGATCCCGGCGCCTGCCGGGCAAGACAGCGGCTCCTTAGGGTCCCCTTAGGCACAAACCCAAAGGAGAGACCTCATGCGGTATATCCCCCTCGAACTTAGCCCGTCCCAGCTCGAGACGGAATACGAGAAAGAGCAGCGGCACTTTGCAGAATTGAAAGAGCAGTTGCAGCAGCGCAAGCGGTCCCGCGTCATGCGGATCCTCCGGTCGCTGCTGCCTTAGGCCGCTTCGGCCGGATTGGCCTCGGGGAAGATCGGCTCGCCCTTCTCCTCGAGGCTGCGCCCATGGCGGATCAGCTTCTCGCGCATCTCGCAGGCCATCGCCCAAGCGGTGTTCGGGTTCCGGCAGGGCAGGCAGAAGGTCACGTCCTGCCCGAACACATCCTGCCCTGTGACGCGCACCTGCAGATCGTCCTTCTCGCCCAGCTCGCCTTCTTCCAGCTCCTCGGCGAAATCGTAAAACACCTTGCGAAACAGATCGACATCCGCGTCATGGCGCATCTTCAGCACGATCAGGCGGATCAGCTCGCTATGCTTGAGCGTCCAGTTCTCGAACGGCTCGGACACGAACTCATTGACCGGCACGATTAGCCGTACCCCGGTCCAGACGCGCAGCTGCACATAGGTAAAATGGATCCGCTCCACATCGCAGATCTCGCCTTTGTAGACGATCCGGTCGCCGATCCGCGCCGCCTGGTTCAGCGCGATCTGCATCGAGGCCATGATATTGCCCAGCACCGTGCGCGCGGCAAAGGCCAGGATCAGCGTCAGCGCTCCGGCCGAGGCCAGAAGCGAGAACCCCAGCGTGTTGAACACATCCGCCTGCGTCAGGACGATCCCGCCGCCGATGAGGACGATCAGAATGATCAACGCCCGCCGCCCGGCAGCGATCCGGGTCACAAGCGCCCTGAACTCGGAATTCTCCAGCTCTTTGAGCGAATTGTCGTGAAGGTTCACCATCCGGTCGAGCACGGCATCCACGACATTCACGACCAGCATCAGCGCCGCGATGACAAAGCCCAGCGCGATCAAAGGTCCCAGGATCGTGCTGATCTGCCCCGAAAAGACAAAGAGGCTGGTCGTCAGCGACGAGATCACGAAGGTCACGACGAAGAAGATCAGCGGCATCCGAACCGCATGGACGATATCGCCGCCAAGCCGGCTGTCCGTGCGCGCCGCCAGCCGTTTCATCAACCGGCGCGTCGCCATCCCGGCCAGCAGAGCCAGAAGCAGCACGATCGGCAGGCCGATCACCTCCCAGATCATCAGGTTCCAGAACGTATCCGCCCGCATCCAGTCCGGCAGCCATTCCTCGAACCGGGTCGGCCCGTAAAGCTCGAACAGCGCATCGACATTGGCCACGCTCTGCGAGGAGAAGATCCAGACCGCATCGCCATCCGCAGGCTTGATCCGGTTCAGCCGGATGGCGACCGACCGGTCCTCCAGATCGAGGATCCACATCAGAAGCGACCGCCGAACCTCTCCGGCCACCGCGCTGTCGGAGGTCGCCAAAGCATCGAGGGAGTCGGGCCGCTCAAGAAGGAACTGCCAGTCGATGATGACCTTCCGGTCGATGATCGTGTTCAGCTTGCGCGCCAGATCCTCGCCTCGCGCCGCCTGTTCGGAGGGCTCGAAATCGGACAGGTCCATCAGATGCGCCGCAGTCTCGAATTCGTTCGCCGCCGCCGCATCGAGCAGCGCCTCGATCGTCGATTGCGGCGTGGACCGGTCCAGGTCCCCCGGCGCGGCGCCCAAGCCTTCGTTCAGGCGGTCCACCTCGAAATAGGGTTCGATCGCCAGCGCAGGCAGCGTCAGGCAAAGCCAGAAAAGCGCCGCCAGCGCCAAGCGAAAAGAAGATCTGAGAAACACCATCGCCGGATCAACCGGCGAGGGCAGGCAGGGTTCCTTACATGAACCCCAGCTCAAGCCGCGCCTCGTCCGACATCATGTCCATCCCCCAGGGCGGCTCCCAGGTCAGATCGACATCGACGCTCTGCACACCGGGCACCGCGCTCACCGCATCGGCAACCCATCCGGGCATCTCTCCCGCCACCGGACAGCCCGGAGCGGTTAGGGTCATGATGACATTCACCTTGCTCTCGTCGCTGATCTCGATCGTGTAGACGAGACCCAGATCAAAGATATTCACAGGAATTTCAGGATCATAGACCGATCGGCACGCCTCCACGATGGCCTCGTGCAACGGGTGGTCTGTCGAAGAGGGCGCGATCAGGGGTGCGCCTTCCATCTGCGGCTGTGGCTCGGACATGGGTACTCCGCTGTCAATCCTGAGCGAAGATATAGGGATTTCGCCTCCAAGCGTCCAGAGACGCCGCACCGTCACTGGCCCGCTCTGTTTCCACATCGAGCATAATTCGGCCCGATTTCCCGGATACGCGAGTGCTGAGACACGGCTCCATTCGTATAAGGCGCGATCCGTGACAGACGCGATCATCTCAGCAGACAAATCGAGAGATCATCCCTTTGGCATCGCCGGATAATCCGCTATCAGGCGGATCTGGTACAGCAGGGGTCAAGGATGCAAGGCAGGTTCGGTTTCAAGCTCAACGCCACCGACGGCAAAGCACGCACCGGCGTCATCTCCACCCCGAGGGGAGAGATTCGGACGCCCGCCTTCATGCCCGTGGGCACCGCCGGAACGGTCAAGGCGATGCTGCCCGAAAGTGTGCGCGCCACCGGGGCCGATATCCTTTTGGGCAATACCTATCACCTTATGCTCCGCCCGACGGCCGAGCGGATCGACCGGCTGGGCGGCCTGCACAAATTCATGAACTGGGAAAGGCCCATCCTCACCGATTCCGGCGGCTTTCAGGTCATGTCACTGGGCGCGCTCCGAAAGCTCGACGAGGACGGCGTCACCTTCAAATCGCATATCGACGGCTCGAAACACCGCCTGACGCCCGAACGCTCGATGGAGATCCAGCAGCGTCTCGGCTCGGACATCGTGATGTGCTTCGACGAATGCCCCGCGCTCCCCGCCGACCGCGAGCGCATCACCGAAAGCATGCGCCTCTCCATGCGCTGGGCCGCCCGCTCGCGCGAAGCTTTCGGCGACCGGCCCGGCTACGCGCTCTTCGGCATTCAGCAAGGCGGGCTCGAAGAGGATCTGCGCGCTCAAAGCGCCGAGGCGCTGCGCAATATCGGCTTTGAAGGCTATGCCATCGGCGGCCTCGCCGTTGGCGAAGGGCAGGAGGCCATGTTCGGCGTCCTCGACTACGCGCCCGATCAACTGCCTGCGGACAAGCCCCGCTATCTGATGGGCGTCGGTAAACCGGATGACATCGTCGGCGCTGTCAAGCGCGGCATCGATATGATGGATTGCGTCCTGCCCTCCCGCTCGGGCCGTACCGGCCAGGCCTTCACCCGCCGCGGCGTGGTCAATATCAAGAATGCGCGCCACCAGGACGACCCGCGCCCCCTTGACGAGGATTGCACCTGCCCGGCCTGCGCAAACTACTCCCGCGCCTACCTCCACCATGTCTTTCGCGCCCAAGAGATGATCTCGGGCATGGTGCTGACCTGGCACAACCTGCATTATTTCCAGGAAATCATGGCGGGCATACGGGACGCGATCGCGGCTGGAACCTTCGCGGAATGGGAGGCCTGCTTCCACACGGCGCGCGCGAACGGGGATATCGAGCCGCTCTGATTGGACCGTCACGGCCTCTGGGATCGCATGCTTTGACCATACTCTGTTGACATATCCGCCGCTTCTTCCCTAACTATCGCCCATAAAGTCAGAGCTTATGAGTTTTGGTGATGCGCCGGCCCGCCGGATCCATCTGTTTTATTGATCGAACCACGTTAAAGCGCCGCAGCTTTCGGCGCATATTATTTTCGGTTGAGAGGATTGCCTGATGGTAAATCAGACGACAATGACAATTGATGACCTTTTTAATCATATCGATGGATATAAAAATAAACACGAGACGTTTTGGGCGCTGGATCTGTCGAAGGCTTATAACACTGCATTCAAGAATTTTACGAAATGCCTTGCCAATCAGGCGAAGTCTGACAAGCTCAGCGCCGATATCGCGTTGGCCGTTTTCACGCTTTTGGTAACGATTCCCATCGGTGGCTGGATGACGGCTTCCCTGGGAACAGCCGTAGTTGCTCAAAGTGCTGGTACTGCCTCAACTTGGGCTGTTGCCAATCAAGTTCTTCAGAAGAACATGAAGAACAAACAGATCTATAACTACGTAAGAAAAGAATCTTTCTCGATGCTGACCAAAAAGGTCAAGGCATCTGCAAAGCAATCTTTTACAAACGAAGTTCTAAAATCACCCTTTTCTCCAAATAAATCAATCGATCTTTCTGGGAATGGAGATCCCTTCGATTTCAAGATAAATCTCGAGAAATTTATCGGCCAGCATTACGATAGGATCTATGAATTTGCGAGAAGCGTCGCCAACGACGATACGATAACGTCCGAAGAGGAGAACGCGATTGCGACACGTATCTTCAACGAGGATCCGTTTTTCGCAAAGGCTCCGACTGAAAGCACAATCAACGATGCGATGAAGCCTGCAGAGGTATTCGAGCTGGTGCTCCTTCTTGGACTCGTCACTCGGTCCGACTATCAGGAATATGCAGACGTAAACTACGTGATGGGCAAAAGAGATGTGACGTGGAAGCGGGGGGCATCGATCGATGCGCCGGTCACCGACGCTGGATATGGCAGCAATACGTCCGGCGGTGCCGTCAAGGTCGGCGCACAGATGATCACCCAGGCTGGGTCCACGCGCGTCGCTTATGAGTATCCCGGCGGCGATATCATAGATCGCATCGAAGAACTTTGGGATACCCACATCCAAGACGGTTGCAAAGTCTCTCCCTCAAATGGCGAAGCCGAGAGATTTGGAGGCAACTTTTTGAGCGAGAACAAATCCGCTCTCCCGGACTCATGGTTCCGCAGCAATCGATACGGCCATGACGAGCTTGTGCGCGCAGAACGGGCCCTCGACTATCTTGCCTTCAAGCACTCGGCGTTTTTGATGTAGCCAAGCTTTCGGTGGCGTTTGGTTGACCCCAACCGCCACCAAGTTTGCCCGTCGCATGCTGGGACAGGAGCTACTCCCATCAGATACGACAGCACCTGCAGGCTTTGTTGGGCATGACGGGAAGACAGTTTCTTGACCTCCCTAGAATAGACCGAGAAACTTCTTCTTTTTCGTCTCTCGCTCCAGCTTTGGCGGATTATCGAAATCATAGCCGTTCTCGCGGAAGAACGCTTTCACCTCATCCGTCAAAAGCCCGCGCCCGGTAGAGTTTTGCAGCACGTCAAAGCTGCCCGCGTAATTCGACTCCACAAGAACCGGGCCATCCGGCGTGATCGCCAGGTCCGTCGACTGATAGGGAATCGCACCAAAAACGCGCGCGGTACGCTCGTTGAGCTCCTTCATCTTGTCCCAATGGGGCAGTTTGAGCCCCATGAGACCGGGAACCTCTGGATGGTCGTCGATATATTCGGTGGCCAGACCGTCGCTTTTGCCAATCCGGATGATCTCTCCGGTGGCGTGATCGATCTCGCAGCAGATATTGCCAGGACGCCAGAAAGCACAGGCGATGTTGCCGGCGGTCGTCAGTTTCATCGCAACGCAAGGCTGCCAGATCTCCGAGCCGCGTACGAGGTTGGGAAACCGGATCGTGGTCAGCCCGGTGCAGTAGGGGGCGAGCGCCTCGTGATTGTCGAGCCGCTCCTGCAGCACGTAGGGCTCCTCCGACAAAACCTCCTCCAGGAAGGCCTCGTAGGTCACCGGGTTCGCTCCGGTCCGTTTGATCGTGGTGTCGTCCGCATCCTCGATGACCATCACGCCGCGTCCGATCAGCCCGCCCAGCGTCTTGGCAAAAAGCGATCCCTGAGGATGCGACAGCACCAGGTCCCGCAGCTTGTCGGCGGTGTCGATCTTGGGCGTGCCGGCAAAGCTCCGAGCGGATCTGTCGACGATGCCCACCGTCTTGGGCAACGGGATCCCCTCTGCCCGGCACATCAGATCCATCACGTATTTGTCTTCGGGGACCCGGAACCAGTCCTTGTCGTTGACCGTATGCGAGATCGGCCAGACAGACCGCGAGCCAACGAAGCGCGCCGCCCCATCCTCGCCATGCCGTTCCGTATCCCACAGCGAATGGCGCACGAAATCCTTCATGCTCAGCATCGTGCCTGCATTGTAGAGACGCGAGAATTCCCGACCCAACGCGATCGGCGACTTGCCACTGCGTCGCGCCGCGATCACCAGCAATTCATTCACGGGCATCGTGTCCGCGTTCCCGATACTGTCGTCGGCGGCTATGGCGGTAACAGATGTCGTCTCATTCATTGCGGCAGTCTCCTTGATCTTGCTTCTGCTCTACACCCAAAGTCGGCTTATTTGCAGCCAAATCTCGCGATCCAAGTGGCATGACCCACTTTTGCTGATATCCGATTAATCCCGCACATCGCCCGCGCCCCCAGACTGTGGCAGCAAGCCCCCTTACATCGATATCGATCAAATGGCATATATGCGGTTGAAACAGCCAGACCGATACCCCAAGTCTGGTGGCTTACGGGGAAAGTCCGACGACTGCCGAAAATGGGGTCAGGTCTTTCCTGCGATCAAAAGGATGTCCCTATGACACAACCCCTCGCGTCCTCTTACCCGGTGCTGCCGCTCCGGGACATCGTCGTCTTCCCGCATATGATCGTGCCGCTCTTCGTGGGCCGCGAAAAGTCGGTGAAGGCACTCGAGGAGGTCATGGCCGACGACAAGCAGATCCTGCTGTCCTCGCAGATCGATCCCGCCGATGACGACCCCTCCGAAGAGGGGATCTATAAGATCGGCGTTCTGGCCAATGTCCTCCAGCTTCTCAAACTGCCCGACGGCACCGTGAAGGTGCTCGTCGAAGGCAAGGGCCGCGTGTCGATCACCGGTTATCTCGAGAACGACGACTTCTTCGAAGCCTCCTGTGAGCCGCTCGAGGAAACGCCTGGCGATCCCGCCGCGACCGAGGCGCTCGTCCGCTCTGTCGGCGGTGAGTTCGAACGCTATTCCAAGATCAAAAAGAACATCCCCGAAGAGGCGCTCGCCGCCGTCGGCGATGCGACCGAACCGGCCAAGCTCGCCGATCTGGTGGCGGGTCATCTCGGCGTCGAGGTCGGCCAAAAGCAAGAGCTGCTCGAGACGCTTTCCGTCTCCGAACGGCTCGAGCGGATCTATGGCCTGATGCAGGGCGAGATGTCCGTCATGCAGGTCGAGAAAAAGATCAAGACCCGCGTCAAATCCCAGATGGAGCGGACGCAGCGCGAATATTATCTCAACGAACAAATGAAGGCGATCCAGAAGGAACTGGGCGACGGCGAGGATGGCCAGAACGAGGTCGCCGAACTCGAGCAGCGCGTCGAGGACACCAAGCTCTCCAAGGAAGCCCGCGAAAAAGCCGAAGGCGAGATCAAGAAGCTCAAGAATATGAGCCCGATGTCCGCCGAAGCCACGGTCGTGCGCAATTATCTCGACTGGATGCTCTCGATCCCGTGGGGCGTCAAATCGCGCACCAAAAAGGATCTGGGTCATGCCCAGAAGGTGCTCGATAACGACCATTACGGGCTCGAGAAGGTCAAGGAGCGGATCGTCGAATATCTCGCCGTTCAGCAGCGCTCCAAAAAGCTCAAAGGCCCGATCATGTGCCTCGTCGGTCCTCCCGGCGTGGGTAAGACATCCCTCGGCAAATCGGTCGCCAAGGCCACGGGACGCGAGTTTATCCGCATCTCGCTCGGCGGCGTGCGCGACGAGAGCGAGATCCGCGGCCACCGCCGGACTTATATCGGCTCCATGCCCGGCAAGATCATCCAGGCGCTGAAAAAAGCCAAGACCACAAACCCGCTCATCCTGCTCGATGAAATCGACAAGATGGGTCAGGATTTCCGAGGCGATCCGGCTTCGGCGATGCTCGAGGTGCTCGACCCTGAGCAGAACTCGACCTTCGTCGATCACTATCTCGAGGTGGAGTACGACCTCTCGAACGTGATGTTCCTGACGACGGCGAACTCCTACAACATGCCGGGCCCGCTTCTGGACCGGATGGAGATCATTCCGCTCGCCGGCTACACCGAGGACGAGAAGACCGAGATCGCCAAGCAGCACCTGCTGTCCAAGCAGCTCAAGAACCACGGGCTCAAGGACAAGGAGTTCTCGCTCACCGACGACGCGCTCAAGGAGATGATCCGCGTCTATACCCGCGAGGCGGGCGTGCGGAACCTCGAACGGGAACTGGCCAAGCTGGCGCGGAAAGCCGTCACCAAGATCGTCAAGAAAGAGGTCGACCACGTCGAGATCACGACCGACAATCTCGACGACTATCTCGGCGTGAAAAAGTACCGCTACGGTCTGGCAGAGCTTGAGGATCAGATCGGCGTCGTCACGGGGCTTGCCTACACGTCCGTAGGGGGGGAGCTGCTCTCGATCGAGGCGCTACGCCTTCCCGGCAAAGGCCGCATGAAGACGACGGGGAAACTCGGCGATGTCATGAAGGAAAGCATCGACGCCGCCTCGTCCTATACGCGGTCCATCGCGCCTAAGATCGGGGTCAAGCCGCCCCGGATGGAGACGTGGGACATCCACGTCCACGTCCCCGAAGGCGCGACCCCCAAGGACGGCCCGTCGGCAGGCCTCGCGATGACCACGGCCATCGTGTCGGTCCTGACGCAGATCCCGATCCGCCGCGACATCGCCATGACGGGCGAGGTGACGCTGCGCGGCAACGCGCTGCCCATCGGCGGTCTGAAGGAAAAGCTCCTCGCAGCCCTGCGCGGCGGTATCAAGACGGTGCTGATCCCTCATGAAAACGAAAAGGACCTGGCCGAGATCCCGGACAACGTAAAAGACGGGCTGACGATCATCCCCGTCAACCATGTCTCCGAAGTTCTCGAACACGCGCTGGTCGAAACGCCTGAGACGATCGAGTGGGACGAAGCCGCCGAAGAGGCGGCCGCCGCCGCGGCGGCACAGGCCCCCGAGAACGGAGGGGCCGCTGCCCACCACTGACCGATCTTAAGATAAAGTCAAAAGGGCGCCCGTTGCGGCGCCCTTTTTCTATTTAGGGGTCATGACCTGTCGTCGAAGGGCACTCGGTCATCACGTTCAACAATGAGCCGTCCCAACCGCTTACTGTTTCCCGTGTTGCGGCGAAAAGGTCTGCGCACGGTGCTTTAATCAGGGGAATCTGCGATTTGCCTCCTCCCATATGCCGACGGTTCTCCGACCGGATGCCGCATGCCCGTTTTCGCCGATCTCGGCGCGTTAACCATGTCCCGGGCCAGGCCGTGACGCCTCATTCCCAAGCCGCCAGAAACGCCTTCACCACCTCCGCCGAATTGACTGCCGCAAGGCTCATAAACGTGCCCATCTCGTTCTCTCCCTCGCCCCCTCCGGCAAGATCCGACAAGGACCGAAAAGCAATGAAGGGGACCTCGTTGGCATAGGCGACATGGGCGACCGCCGCGCTTTCCATATCCAGCACGCGCGCCTCGAACGTATTGAAAACAAAGGATCTATAGTCGGCATTGTCCACGAAGGCCGCGCCCGATACGCCGTTACCGCCGACCACGATCCGGGGCGGGTCGGACAGGCAGGCATTCTCGGCATTGCAGTCCTCCAGCGTCAGATCTGCTGCAACAGCTTCGGCCACAGCCAGCATACCCGCATCCACCTCGAACCAGAACTTGGCCTCAGGCTCATCCGTCCGGCTGCTCTGAACCGTCTGATTGCGGGTGAACATCATGTTATAATTGGGAAAATCCGAACTCATCCAAGGCGGAATGGCAAAACCATTCTCCGTCTCCCGCGCCAACGTCACGTCCAGATACTGCCCCCACCGCGCCGCCACGACGACATCCCCGATATTCAGATCCGGATCCACGCCTCCGGCAATTCCTGAGAAAACGATGCCTTCGATCTCGAACCGATCAAGCGCAAGCTGCGTGGTCATCGCCGCGTTGACCATTGATATTCCTGACAAAAACAGAACAACCGGCTGCCCTTCGAGCGTGCCGGTGATGAAGCGGTTGCCATTGACGAAATGCTCCTCGGCTCCCTCCAGCCCCTCCTGAAGTGTCAGCCATTCCGGCGCGAAGGCCGACATGACCGCAAGTCGCGGCTCGGGGTCGAGCGTATTGGCGAGCGCCGTAACCGGCATAAAAAGTGCAGCAAAAGCAAGACAGTATCTCACATCAATCTCCCTGTTTTGAAGGAAGGCTGACGTGCCGCATCGCAAGATGTCAATGAACCGGCCCGCCCACTTGATCCGCATCCCGCAATTGGCTATTCCCGCGCCTCAACACGGGTGATTAGCTCAGTGGTAGAGCGCTTCGTTCACATCGAAGATGTCAGGGGTTCAAATCCCTTATCACCCACCAGTTTCCCAAGGCGCATCCCCAAAGGATGCGCCTTTTCAATGGGTTGACCATGAGCGATTTCCCCGATCTCTGGCTCTTGCGACACGGAGAGACCGTCTGGAACCGCGAAGGCCGGATGCAGGGCAGCCTCAACTCACCGCTCACCGAAAAGGGCGAGGCCCAGGCCCGCCATCAACGCGAGATCCTCGCCCGCTGTGACCTGACCGGCGCGCGCGCCTTCTCGAGCCCATCGGGCCGGGCCGTCCAGACCGCCGCGCTCGCCGTCGCTCCGCTCCTGCCCGAGATCTACACCGATGCCCGCCTCAAGGAGCTTGGTGTGGGTGAGAGGGAAGGCCAGCTCGCCCCCGACATGCATTCGGCCTTTTCCGCTGCATATCCTTCTGATCATTGGGTAAAAATCTATGACAGCGTGCCCGGAGGAGAGGGGCTCACCTCCCTCAAGGCACGATGCCGCGCCTTTCTGCACGACCTTGAGACCCCCACCGTCATCGTCTGCCACGGCATCACATCGCTGATGATCCGCTCCCTCGCGCTGGAGATCCCGCTCGCCAAAGTGCCGCGCGGAGCGGCCAGCCAAGGCATCGTTCATCATGTCACAAACCGCTGCGTCACAGAGCTCGACTGACGCTTGCCCCTGCCTCTTGCGCGCGGTAGGACCGCGCCTGGGGGCGATTAGCTCAGTTGGTAGAGCGCTTCGTTTACACCGAAGATGTCGGCGGTTCGAGCCCGTCATCGCCCACCATGATCCTGTTGCGCCTTCATTGTGCGACCGTGCTTTGACGCCCTGATGGACGTTGCGTTACTTCTTGTGAAAACAAGTACTTAGATGCCCTGTCCCGAATTCACGGGACAGACATGACGTCTGCCGGGCGGGTATAACCTTTCCATTCTCACGCGATGGAGCGAGGCGTCCCATGAGCCTTTCGATCATGACCGGTAGCGAAATCGAGGCGTATCTGGGCGATCATCTGGAGGCGCGGATGTCGCGTATGAAAGATCGTATCCGCGCTCTTCCCACCGAGACGGCGGCGTCCGTCGCGTTGCGCTTTGCCTCCGAGCTGACGGAGTTCGCCGCCTACGAGCTGGCAGGCCGCTGTCCCAGCACGACCTTGTCGCGCCTGATCCTGACTTCCGCCGAGCTGGAGCGGACCGCCGAGGATCCGGCCTTCAATCCCCATGCGAGCAGTGCGGGCGATCCGACGATCGGTCGCCTTTAAGAGCAGGCCCTGAGGGTCTATCTGACTGGCAGCAGATAGACCCTCAGGAGCCTCGCCATGAGCTGGAACCCCGCCCTTGATCCCCATTGCCCGACCGGCAACGAAGTCGATGCGATCGAAACCGTGATCGTGCCGCGGGCCCGCGATCTGGGCGGCTTTGAGGTGCGGCGGGCCTTGCCGTCACCAAAGCGGCAGATGGTCGGACCTTTTATCTTTTTCGACCAGATGGGCCCGGCGGAATTCGTGACGGGCGAGGGGATCGATGTGCGGCCGCACCCTCATATCGGACTGGCGACGGTGACCTATCTTCATCGCGGCAAGATCCACCATCGTGACAGTCTCGGCACCGATCAATGGATCGAGCCCGGGGCGATGAACCTGATGATCGCAGGGCATGGCATCACCCATTCCGAGCGCATGGACGGTGCCGCCCGGCAAAAGCCCTCCTCGCTCTTTGGAATTCAGACCTGGCTTGCGGTTCCCAAAGACCATGAGGATCGCGAGGCGGCCTTTCTTCACGCGACCAAGGACGAACTTCCGATCCTCGAAGGGGAGGGCAAGGAAGTGCGCGTCATCCTAGGCCAGGCCTATGGCGCCGATGCGGGGGTCGAAACGCCGTCCGAGACGTTCTATGTCGATGCCCGGCTCGAAGCAGGCGCCGGGCTGCCGCTTCCCGATGACCAGGAGGATCGTGGGGTCTACGTCCTGGAAGGCTCTATCGAAATCGCGGGCGATGTGTTCGAGGCGGGCCGGATGATGGTCTTTCGCCCGGGTGACAGGGTGTCCTTGAAGGCCGGAGAGGCCGGCGCGCGGATCATGGTGCTGGGCGGCGCGACTCTGGAGGGGCCACGCTATATCTGGTGGAATTTCGTGGCCTCCTCGAAAGAGCGGATCGAGGCTGCAAAGGAAGCCTGGCGCGGCGAGGATTGGGCCCACGGCCGGTTTCAGCTGCCACCTGGCGATGCGGACGAATTCATTCCCTTGCCGGACCGAAAGGGACCCTGAGACATTGTCCCGTGATCTGGCGATTTTCGCGTGGATCGACGTGCAATCCTGCTTGACGGGGTAGGGGGCCTCGGTTAGGTCCACCGTCACGCTACGGTACAGGATGCCGCAGCGTGCAGCGGGCGGTTGTAGCTCAGTTGGTTAGAGTACCGGCCTGTCACGCCGGGGGTCGCGGGTTCGAGCCCCGTCAACCGCGCCACCGCTGCCATATCAGGGCGATCAAGGCCCACCTTGCGCGGTTGTAGCTCAGTTGGTTAGAGTACCGGCCTGTCACGCCGGGGGTCGCGGGTTCGAGCCCCGTCAACCGCGCCATCTCCTTTTAGACAAAGACGACCCAAACGGAGCGGCTGCGCCACATGTCTTTCATTAAAGACGCCATTGGCCGACGCGACGCATTATTGCGCATGAAAAAAGCCGGGATCCACGGATCCCGGCTTTCGCCGTGACGGACGTGAGGACGATTTAGAAAAGCGTAGTGAGGTGCTGCAGGAGCGGCGTCATCGTGATGCCGGCGATTAGACCGACGAGGCTGCCAGTGGCAAGGCCGATCCGCTCGAACCGCGTCTGGGCCGGGCCGACCAGCATGCCGCCAAGGGCGTTCAGCATGCCAAGAAGGCTCAGAACGAAGAGGGTCAGCAGGATATAGGTGCCCTGCGCCGCATAAGGGGCGAGCGTTGCGCTGGCGTTCATGAGAAACGTGACCGTTTCACTTTGCGAGACGATATAGGAGGATCCAAAAAGCCAGCTGCCTCCGAAGACGAAGGAGGCAAGTCCCATCAGGCGGCTGCTTTCGCCAGAGGTCTCTTCGACATGATCAGCCTGCTCTTCGCGGCGGGAGACTGCCACGGCAAGCGGTTCGCTGGCGCCGAAGGGTTTTGGGTCTGCCATTCTGTCGAGACGGTCGAAAAAGTCAGCCATGTCCGTGTCCTCTGTGTCATGTCCTGAGCATGGTATGAAAGCGGTCTTGGGCGACAGAAGGTCGGGATCGGGGTAATTCCGGGCAGGATCGGTCACGCCTTCGTCACAAGTGCGGCCTTTGTGGTGGCTTTGGAAAAAGTGACCCAGCGTTACCCCCGATTGTGCAGGAAAATCAAGGTTTCATCTGCGGTCGGACAGGGCTGCGAGGATCCGGGCCCAGCTTCGGATCCCTTTGTGAAAGCTGTCGAGGTCATATTTTTCATTCGGGGAATGGATCTGATTGTCGTTTCGGGCAAAACCGGCGAGCAAGGCATCCATCGCCAGATAATCCCTGAAATAGCCCGCAATCGGGATCGAACCGCCCGCCCCGACGAAAGCGGCCTCCTTCGGCCATTCGTCCGTCAGGGCCTGCCGCGCGGCCTCGAATGCCGGATCATCCGTCGACATGACGCTGGCAGGGGAGGCGCCGTGATCGTGAAAGGCGACCGTGCAATCGGGCGGCAGAGCATCCCTGACCATCTGCCGAAAGGCCGTGCGGATTGCGTGCGGGTCTTGGTGCCCGACCAGCCGGAAGCTGACCTTGGCCGTGGCTTGTGAAGGCAGGACCGTCTTGAAGCCGTCGCCGGTATAGCCCGAGCTCATCCCGTTGATCTCGCAGGTGGGGCGCGACCAGATCATCTCGAGCGCGGTTCTGCCCGTTTCGCCCGCAGGGTGACTGAGGCCGACATCGGACAGGAAGGCGTCCGCGTCGAAATCGAGTTTCGACCACTGGGATGCGGTTCCCGGATCAAGCTCGGACACGCCATCGTAGAAGCCGGGGACGGTGACGCGGCCATCCTCGTCATGCAGGCTGGACAGGATATTGCACAGAACGCGGGCCGGATTTGCGGCTGCTCCGCCATAGGCGCCGGAGTGAAGGTCCCGGGAGGGGCCGGTGATGACGATCTCTTCTCCCAGAAGACCGCGCAACATCGTGGTGATGGCCGGGGTCTCCCGGTCGAACATGGTCGTATCGCAAATTAGGGCGAGATCCGCTTGCAGCTCTTTTGCATTGTCTTTCAGGAAGGGGATCAGAGAGGGCGAACCGGACTCTTCTTCTCCTTCGAAGAGGACCGTCAACCGACAGGGCAGGGCGCCATGAACGGCGACCCAGGCCCGGCAAGCTTCGACAAAGGTCATGAGCTGCCCCTTGTCGTCCGAGGCGCCGCGCCCGCGGATGATGTCTTCCTCGATCAGTGGCTCGAAGGGATCATGGCTCCAAAGCTCGAGGGGATCGACGGGCTGCACGTCATAATGGCCGTAGAAAAGCAGATGCGGGCCGCCCTCTCCACCATGGCCGACGACCATCGGATGCCCGTCCGTCGGGCGGGAGGCGGCTTTGAGGCCGATCGTTTCCAGATCCGCCGAGAGCCAGGCTGCCGCCTCTTCGCATTGCTGCTTGTAAGCGGGATCGGTCGAGATTGATGGGATGCGAAGGAGGGTCTTCAGGCGCTCCAGGGCAGCGGGCAGCTCGGCATCGATACGGTCAAGAACTGGGGTCAGCATATCGGAGGGGTCCTTTCGTCGGCAGCGGGAGCGTAACGTTGCGTCAGCCGGTGTCCAGAGCCCGCGGCGGCTTCCATTTGTAGCGTGTTGCCCTGCCGGATCTGGGCCTATATCCCCTCCGAGACAGGCGAGGGATCACGATTTGGACTACGCGGCACATCTCGACACGGCTATCGGACGTCTTCACGACGAGGGCCGCTATAGGACGTTCATCGATATCGAGCGGCGCAAGGGTCATTTCCCTCATGCGACATGGCTCAGACCGGACGGAACAAGCCGTCCCGTGACCGTCTGGTGCGGAAATGACTACCTGGGGATGGGCCAGCATCCGGATGTCCTCAGCGCGATGCACGATGCGCTTGATGCGACAGGCGCAGGCTCTGGCGGGACGCGAAACATCAGCGGCACGACCGTCTATCATAAGGAGCTTGAGGCAGAGCTTGCGGATCTTCACGCCAAGGATGCCGCTCTTCTTTTCACGTCGGCCTATATCGCCAATGACGCAACGCTTTCGACCCTGCCGAAGCTCTTTCCGGGGCTGGTGATCCTGTCGGACGAGCTGAACCACGCCTCGATGATCGAAGGCATCCGGCGCAATGGCGGGGCCAAACGGATCTTCCGGCACAACGATCTCGATCACCTGCGCGGCCTTCTCGAAGAGCTGCCCAAGGAGACGCCCAAGCTGATCGCCTTCGAGTCGATCTATTCGATGGATGGCGATTTCGCTCCGATCGAAGCGATCTGCGATCTGGCCGACGAATTCGGTGCGCTGACCTATATCGACGAGGTTCACGCCGTGGGGATGTACGGACCGCGCGGAGCGGGCGTTGCCGAGCGGGACAGCCTGATGCAGCGCATCGACATCATCAATGGCACGCTGGCCAAGGCCTATGGCGTCATGGGCGGTTATATCGCCACCAGTTCCAAGATGGCCGATGCGATCCGCTCCTATGCGCCAGGTTTCATCTTTACGACATCCTTGCCGCCGGCTGTGGCGGCCGGTGCGACGGCGAGCGTTCGGCATCTCAAGACCGATCAGGGCCAGGACCTGCGGGACCTGCATCAGCAACAGGCCTCTATCCTCAAGCTGCGGTTGAAAGGGCTTGGTCTGCCGCTGATCGATCACGGATCCCATATCATCCCGCTGATCGTCGGGGATCCGGTTCATACCAAGATGCTGTCGGACATGCTGCTGACCGAGCATGGCATCTACGTTCAGCCGATCAATTTCCCAACGGTGCCGCGCGGCACGGAGCGTCTTCGCTTCACGCCATCGCCCGTTCATGGCGCGCTCGAGATTGAGGCGCTCGTCAAGGCTCTTGATGCGTTGTGGTCGCATTGTGCGCTAAATCGCGCCGAATTGGCGGGGTAATTTGCCATCTCGGTATGAAACGTTTTTTGTGTTATGTTAGTTAGATAGCGGAACGAGCCTTTTCATCGAATCGTTGAGAGGTCCGAACCGGGGCAGGCACGAGACGGAAAATAACCATGATGGGGCGCGGCAGCAAACGCGACGGCAGCGATGCTGACACCGAAATCAAGGGCTTTGACGCCTTTGATCTGCGCCTTGGCGATCTCATGCGCGGAGAGCGGGCGACGCTCGGCAAGTCTCTTCTCGATGTGCAGCGCGAGCTGCGGATCAAGGCCGCTTACATTGCCGCGATAGAGAACGCGGATCCCTCTGCCTTCGACACTCCAGGGTTTATCGCAGGTTATGTGCGATCCTATGCACGCTATCTCGGCATGGATCCCGAGCAGGCATTCGAGACGTTCTGCGCCGAAAGCGGCTTTACCACCGCCCATGGCATGTCCAGCGCGGCCTCCACGATCAAATCGACGCGCGGGGTGACCCCGGTTTCGGCGACGGGGCCTGCGGATATGTTCGCCTCCCCTGCCATGCCCTACCTGCCCGCGAGCGACCGGATGCTTAGCCGGATCGAGCCGGGCGCCATCGGATCGGTCCTTGTTCTTCTGGCGATCATCGGCGGTCTTGGCTATGGGGGATGGACGGTCCTGCAGGAAGTGCAGCGGGTTCAGCTTGCTCCGGTGGAGCAGCCGCCGACCGTGATCGCAGAGATCGATCCGCTGGCGGGCCAGCCCGAGATTGCCGACGACGTCACCGCCGCCGCTTTCGGTGCGCCAACGTCGGACGCGCTCGATCGCCTCTACCGGCCAGAGGCGCTCGATGTGCCGCGGCTCGTTCCTCGGGATGGTCCCATCTCGACCATCGATCCAAGGATGACGGGGACGTTTGTGCCCCCTGAAACGCGTCCTGAGCCGGTTACGGCAGCCGCAGCGCCTGACTTGATTGGACCATCGCCTGCACCGGCACCGACTGCGGTAGCCGAGATGCAAGGGCCACCTGTCGCTCAGGTGACGGAAGATCCCATTCCGGGCGTTCGGATTGTCGCGGTTCGGGATGTTTGGGTTCGGGTGAATGGGGCCGATGGATCGGTTCTGCACGAAGCAATGATGCGAGCGGGGGACGAATACTCCGTTCCGCTCACGGAAAACCCGCCTTTGCTGCGCACCGGCAATGCGGGTGCGACCTATTTCATGGTCAATGGCGAGGCGGTCGGCCCGGTGGGATCGCCCGGCGATGTGGTCAGCGAGATTTCCCTGGCCGCTACCGCGTTGCAGGCGGAGTATCAGGTCGCGGATCTGGAGGCCGATCCAGATCTGGCCGAATATCTCGTTGCCGAACGTCAAAGCGCTGAAGCCGCTTCGGAATAGCCGCTGGGACCGTTGCGGGCGAGGGCGCCGCGGACTATCTGTAGGGCGAAGATAGCTGCGAAAGGCCGCTTTCCCATGTCTCTCAACTCCATTCGTCCGTGGCGCAATATCTACCGCCGGGAAAGCCGCCAGATCATGGTCGGCTCTGTTCCGGTCGGCGGAGACGCTCCGATTTCCGTACAGACGATGACCAATACCGTGACCACGGATATTCCCGGGACGATCGCCCAGGTACAGGCGGCGGCGGAGGCGGGGGCGGATATCGTTCGGGTTTCGGTGCCGGATGAGGATAGCGCCAAAGCTCTTAAGGATATCGTACGCGAGAGCCCGGTGCCCATCGTTGCGGATATCCATTTCCACTATCGCCGGGGCATAGAGGCAGCCGAAGCGGGGGCGGCCTGTCTTCGGATCAATCCGGGAAACATCGGCAGCCCTGCGCGCGTCAAGGAGGTCATCCAGGCGGCGCGCGATCATGGCTGTTCGATGCGGATCGGCGTGAATGGCGGATCGCTCGAGAAGCATCTGCTTGAAAAATATGGAGAACCTTGCCCTGAGGCGATGATCGAAAGCGGTTTGGATCACATCAAGATCCTGGAGGACAACGACTTTCACGAGTTCAAGATAAGCGTGAAAGCCTCGGATGTGTTTCTGGCCGCTGCGGCCTATCAGGGCATCGCAGAGGCGACGGACAAGCCGATCCATCTGGGGATCACCGAGGCCGGGGGACTGGTTTCGGGCACGATCAAGAGCGCGATCGGACTGGGCAATCTGCTCTGGATGGGGATCGGCGATACCATCCGGGTAAGCCTCTCGGCCGATCCGGTCGAAGAGGTGAAGGTCGGATATGAGATCCTCAAGAGCCTCGGACTGCGGCATCGGGGGGTGAATATCATCTCCTGCCCATCCTGTGCCCGGCAGGGGTTCGATGTCATCAAGACTGTGGAAACACTGGAAAAACGGCTCGAGCATATCAAGACTCCGATGAGCCTGAGCATCATCGGATGCGTGGTGAACGGGCCGGGGGAGGCGCTGATGACCGATGTCGGGTTCACCGGCGGCGGGGCCGGGTCGGGGATGGTCTATCTGGCGGGCAAGGCCAGTCACAAGATGTCGAACGATCAGATGGTCGATCACATCGTCGACGAGGTCGAGAAGAAGGCCGCTTTGCTTGAGGCGGAAGCGGCGGCGAGCGATCAGGCAGCGGAATAGGGCTGTCTCTTAACGAGATGTAACCGGGCCGGGCGTCAGGCAGTCTGCCGGCTCTGCCTGGCTTTGGCGAATCAGGGTTAATTTCAGGATTTAATCGGAATCGGGCTGGCGGCATCCGGGCGGTATCCCGTCGGCATCCGGGAGGAGGCAAATTCGCAAAAGCCGTGGTTAAAGCATCGAACGGTCCGATCAGGGCGCAACGGTGCGGACAATGATTTCTTTGACTGCGGCATTGTTTCTAAACCGGAGTAGAGCGGTTTTCCCGAAAGGATGGGCTCATAAGCGGCGGCTTATGAGAGATCCCGGCTCGGAGGCCGGGATGCCGGTCACGGGGAGGCTGCGCGGGCTCAGAGAATGATATCGCGGGGGGCGTCGATGGCGGAGCGTTGCCGTGGCATCGGGCTTTCGCCGCCGAGGGAGGCGACCAGGTTGCCCGGCTCCTCGGAGGAGGCGCGCGTGAGGGGCGCCTGGTCCGCTCCGTAAAGGAGGGGGTCGAAAAGGCGCAAGGCGGGGAAGGCGAGCCCGGTCAGAACCTCGATCGTGGTCAGGCGGACCTGTTCGAGCTGCGGCTCGAAGGGGAGGGGGGCGGGATCGTCGTAGTCGCGCTGCCATGTCAGAAACCCGGCCGCGCGCATAAGGCCATCCGCTTCGACGGCGATGATCTTCCAGAAGCCCGCAGGGATGCGGATCGGCGCCTGCCCCTCGGCATTGGTGATTTCGGGGTCGGCCTCGGTGAAGACCGGGCCGGTGAAGACGCAGGCGCGCTGCGCGCCGCCGTCCACGCGGGTCAGCATCCAGTCCTCGATCCGGCCCCAGGAGGCGCGGTGGAGGGTTTCGTGCTGGGGGGCAATGTTGGAGTAGTAGTCGCTTTCACGCTCGGCCCGGGCCGCGGCCTCCGGATCGCCCCAGGAGACGCTTTTGCGGCGCACCAGATGCCCGCGATCCCAGGGGTTGTTCAGGTAGCCCCGATCGGTGTCGATCTGAAGCGAGGCCGGTTCGATCTTGGGATCGAGGCGGAAGTCCCGTTCGGTCTGCTGGGCGGGCAAAAGCGCGGTGCCGTCGATATTGTGGGCCGTGCAGGCGGCGAGACCGCGGTCGCGGTTGAAAAGAAGCGACATGCGGCTGTGATCGATGAAACGGCTCTCGTAGGCGGTGGCGAGAACGGTCTCTGAGGGCATCGGAAGCGGAAGGGTCTGTCCGGCAATGAAGGCGGGATCATAGGGCATGGGGGCCTCGTGAGATCAGCTGGACGGGGACACCTGCGTTGGATCTGTCGCACGACCGGATCCGTCTGCGCCGGCCAGAATTTTCTAGAAAATTCTGGTTTGCAAAATCTTCTAGAAGATTTTGGCGCCCGGACCTAGCCTTCGGCGCGGATCTCGTCGACCATTTGCTGCATCGCCGCCAGAGGCGCATAGCCGCGCAGCATGCGGTTTTCCATCACGAAGCTGGGCGTGCCGGTCAGGCCCATCGCCTGGGCCAGATCGCGATTTTCGGTGATGATGCGCGAGACCTCGTCGCTGTTCATGCGGGCCAGCACCTCCTCGGTCTCGAGGCCCAAAGTGTTGCCGAGACGGGTGAGCGCGGGCTCTGTCACATCGCCGCGCATGGTCATCAGCGCGTCGGAGACCTGTTTATACGCCTCGTCGCCAGCCACGAGCCGGGTGGCGATGGCAAAGCGGGAGGCCAGCACCGAGGCCTCACCGAGGATCGGAAATTCCTTGACCACGATGCGGATATTCGGATCGTCCTCGATCAGGGCCGCGACCTCCGGGTGGGCGCGTTTGCAGAAGCCGCAGCGGTAATCGAGAAACTCGACGATCGTGATATCGGGCTCCTCGGCGCCGCCCGACCAGCTGTCGGGATCGTTGAAGAGCGCGTCGCGGTTGGCGGCGATCAGATCGACATCGCGGGCGGCCTGCGCCTCGGCCTCGCGGTCTTCGAGGACCTGCATCGCCTCGACCAGCACTTGCGGATTTTCCAGCAGGTAGTCGCGGATCTGGGCGTTGAAGGCGGCTTTGTCCTCGTCGCTCATCTGCGTGAGATCGAGGGCCATTGCTGGGGCGGCAGTGGCGAGAAGGGCGGCGAGGGTCAGGGCGCGCATGGCGGAACTCTCTTTGGTCAAGGGATCTGATATCTATCGGCCGGGTCTTAACATGTCCTGGGCGCGTTGCCACGAGGCGGATCCGCGCGGCAGAAGGCCAGAGGCGCGTTCGGCATGGAGCGCGGCATCCTGAAGACGCCCGCTTAGCGCATAGCGTTCGGCGGTCACGAGCGAGGCCATGCCATTGTTGCCCGCCCTGGCATAGGCCTGGCCGAGATCGCGCAGGGTGCGAGGATCCTCGCCGTCGCGGGCGCGGGCGCGTTCCAGCGCATCGAGCGCCTGGGCGGGCTGGCCGGCGGCCAGAAGCGCGCGGCCATAGCCGCCCAGGATGAGCGCGTTGTTGGGGGCAAGGCGCACGGCCTGACCATAGGCGGAGACGGCGGCGGCGGGCTGGCGGCTTTCTAGGAAGATCTGGCCGCGCAGCTCGTGCGCGAAAGGATCGTTCGGGGCCATGGCGATGAGCTGATCGGCCAGCGCGAAGGCGCGGCGCGGATCGGGCTTGATATGCTGGGCGACGGCGCGGCGCATGATGCCGATCTGGGACGTGTCGTTCCGCGTCCGGCGCAGCGTCCAGGAGGAGTTGCGGGTGAATGCGGAGAGTTTGCCTTGGGCGCGGGCGAACCAGTACTGGGCCGTTGGATCGGGCACGCTGCGCGGCACGGAGGCGGCAAAGCCCGCCATGGCGCGGTGGCGGTCGCGGGTCAGGGGATGGGTGCGGGTATAGGCGTCCTGCCGGTCGATCGAGAGCGCTTCCTGGCCGCGGAAGATATCGAGCACCTCGACAGCCGCCTGCGGATCGATCCCGGCGCGGACCATATAGCGCACGCCGGCCTGATCGGCCGAGCTTTCCTCGGCCCGGGTATGGGCAAAGAAGGCCCGGCGCGCCGCCTCGCTGGTGCCCATTGCGAGCGGGCCTGCGGCCTCGCCGTTGCCGGAGATGGCGGCCGCGGCGGCCAGAAGGATGCCCAGCCGCGCGGTGCGGGAGGCGGCACGGACGTTCTGGCCGCGGCGGGCCATATGGCCATTGGCGATATGGGCAGCCTCATGGGCCATCACCGCCTGCAGCTGGGCGGCGCTTTCCAGTTTCAGGATCAGGCCGGAATGGAGAAACATCGTCTGGCTGTCGGTGACGAAGGCGTTGAGCGAGCTGTCCCCGATCACCAGGATCCGGATTTGCGAGGCGCTGAGCCCGGCGGCGGAGAGGACCGGTTTGGCCAGTTCCTTGAGCGCATATTCGATTTCGGCATCGCGAATCAGGGTTTGGGCCCGGGCTTGCGGCGCAGCGAGCAGGAGGATGGCGAAGGCCAGCGCGATGAGGCGAAACATGGGGGCGGTCTCCAACGGGGTCGCGGCGATTGACGGCGCGCCCTCGGATTGAAAGAAAGCGCGTCGGGGCGAGAATAGGAGAGCGGGGATGCGGAACTCAAGGCGCTCTGATATCGATGCCTTCATCGTGATGGATGTGATGGAGGCGGCGCGGGCGGCCGAGGCGGAGGGCCGCCATATCGTGCATATGGAGGTGGGCCAGCCGGGCACCGGAGCGCCCGCGGGCGCGCGGGCGGCCGTGGCGGCGGCGCTGGAGGCGGGGCCGCTGGGCTATACGGTCGGTCTGGGTCTGCCGGAGCTGAGGGCGCGGATCGCGGGGCTTTATCGCGACTGGTATGGCGTCCCGCTCGATCCGGGGCGAGTGGTCGTGACCGCGGGGGCGTCGGGGGCCTTCATCCTGGCCTTCTCGGCGCTGTTCGACAACGGGGCCCGGGTCGGGCTTGGGACGCCCTGCTATCCGTCCTACCGGCAGATCCTGACGGCGATGGGGCTGGAGCCGGTATCGCTGCGGACGGAAGCCGAGACGCGGTATCAGCCGCTGCCGGGGCAGGTGACGGAGGATCTGGAGGGGCTGATCCTGGCCTCGCCGGCCAATCCGACGGGCACGATGCTGGACCGGGCGGCGATGTCGGATCTGATCCGGGCCTGCGCCGCGCGGGGCGTGTCGCTGATTTCGGACGAGATCTATCACGGGCTGCACCATGCGGAGCGGGCGGTCAGCGCGCTGGAGCTGACGGATGAGGTCTATGTGGTCAATTCCTTCTCGAAGTACTTTTCGATGACCGGCTGGCGGATCGGCTGGATGGTGGTGCCCGAGGATCATGTGCGGATCGTCGAGCGGCTGGCGCAGAACCTGTTCATCTGCCCGCCCCATGCCAGTCAGGTTGCGGCTTTGGCTGCCCTTGATTGTCGGGAGGAGCTGGAGGGGCATAGGGAGGTCTATGCGCGCAATCGGACTGTGCTTTTGGCGGCTTTGGCGGAGGCGGGGGTCACGCGGTTCGCGCCGCCCGATGGGGGATTTTACCTGTATATCGATGTGTCGGACTGGACGGCGGATACGCTGGCGTTGAGCGGGGAGATCCTGCGGGAGGCGGGGGTTGCGGTCACGCCGGGGCTGGATTTCGATCCGGAGCGGGGCGGATCCTTTTTGCGCCTCTCCTATGCAGGCCCTGAGGCGGAGATCGCCCTTGGCGCGGCGCGGCTGGCGGCCTTTTTCAAGGCGCGGCGACCGGATTGAGCGCCTGCGGCGCAAGACATCCTTGTCGCCCGGTGGTGCGGGCGGGCCTTTTTGCCGGTGCGGCGGGATCTTGGAGGGGACGGGCCCTCCGGGGGAGGTATTTTTGGCAAGATGAGGAGTGGGCTTTGCGGCGGCGGTGCGGCTCTGGCATAGTCCGGGACAAGTGGCGGGGCGCAAGATCCCGCGCGAGGCGAGGCGAGCGATGCGGGTTCTCTGGCGGTTAGTGGGCGTTCTTTGCGCCCTCGGCTCTGCGGTTTGGGCGGAGGGTGCGGTGCGTCTGGATCCGGCAACGTCGGGAGTGGAGGCGCGCTGGCGCGGGGTGGAGGTGACGCTGGGTCTGGACCGGGCGGCGCCCTGGTCGATCCTGGAGCAAGCCGGTGGCGCGCTGCTGGTGCGGATCGCGGATCTGGAGGGCGAGGCGGGGCCTTTGCCGGAGGGGCTGGCGGCGGTGCCCGGCGGAGTTCTGGTCGCGCTTGAGGCGCCGCACCGCGTGGAGACGGCGGAGATGCGGACCTCGGAGGATGCGGCGCAGATCCGGATCGTCCTACGCCCAGCAGGGACTGCAGAGGCGGGCGCGGCGCCGGAGGCGCGGCCATTCGTCGTGGCAATCGATCCGGGGCATGGCGGGCGCGATCCGGGGGCCGAGCGGGACGGGGTGCGCGAGGCCGATCTGATGCTGTCGCTGGCGCAGACGCTGTCGGAGGAGCTGCGCGGTTTCGGGATCGAGGGCGTTCTGGTGCGGCCGGGCGATATCACGCTGTCGCTGCCGTCGCGGATCACGCAGGCCCGTGCGGCAGGCGCCGGGCTGCTTATCTCGCTTCATGCGGATGCCCTGGAGGGGGGCGGTGCCGCCGGGGCGAGCGTCTATACGCTGAGCGAGACGGGCGGCACGCGGGCCGATGCGCTGATGGCGCAGCGCCATTCGCGCGGCGATCTCATTGGCGGTCTGGATCTGGCGCAGCAGGGCGACCGGCTCGCGATGACGCTGATGGAGCTGACGCGGCGCGATGCGCTGGCGCGCAGCGAAGGCCTGGCGGCGCGGCTGGCGCGTCAGATGGCCGCGGATGGCGTGCCGATGAATTCGCGGCCCATGCGGCAGGCGGATCTGGGCGTGCTCAAGGCCGCCGATATGCCCTCGATTCTGGTGGAGGCGGGGTTTCTGTCCGATGCGGCCGACCGGGCGCGTCTTGTGACGGCGGACGGCCGGCTTGTCCTGGCCCGGGCGCTGGCGCGGGGCATTGCAGGCTGGATCGCGGAGGCGGACGGGCCGGGCGACTGACATCCTTGCCGCAGGCGGCGGGAACCGGCCCGGGCGCGCGGCTTCGTGTTTTGACCCGGCCGCCGCCATGGGGTTATAAGCGGTCAATCAAGAAAGCAGCTGGCAGGACACCCCACGTGATCCGTTTCATCTTTTCCACCATCGGCGGGATCTTCTCGTTTCTCGCGCTTGGCGTGCTTATGGCCGGTATCGGGCTGGGCGGTCTCTTTTGGGCGTTCAGCCGGGATCTGCCCTCGACCGATCTGCTGGTGTCCTATTCGCCCAAGACGATCAGCCGGATCTATTCGGGCGAAGGGCGGATCATCGACGAATTCGCGGTCGAGCGGCGGCTTTTCGCGCCGGCCGAAGAGATCCCCGATCTGGTCAAGCATGCGTTCATTTCGGCCGAGGACAAGCGGTTCTACTCCCATGCGGGCTATGATCTGGAAGGGATCGCGGCCGCCTTGCGCGATGCGGTGCGCAGCCGGGGCGAGGATCTGCGCGGGGCCTCGACCATCACGCAGCAGGTGGCCAAGAACTTTCTTCTCGATGGCACGCGGTCGATCGAACGGAAGGTCAAGGAGATCATCCTGGCCGCCCGGATGGAGGATACGCTGAGCAAGCCGCGGATCCTGGAGCTTTACCTCAACGAGATCTTTCTGGGCCAGAACTCCTTTGGGGTGGCGGCGGCTGCGCAGACCTATTTCAACAAGTCGCTGGCCGATCTCAATATCGAGGAGGCCGCCTATCTGGCGATCCTGCCCAAGGCGCCGTCGCGCTATCACCCCGTTCGCCAGAAGGAGCGGGCCTTGGGGCGGCGGGCTTTCGTGCTGCGCGAGATGTGGGAGAACGGCTATATCACCCGCGAGGAATACGAGACGGCCAAGGCCGCTCCGCTGCGGACGGTGCAATCGGGCGATTTCGAGAGCTTCAAGGGCGATCTGCCGGAGCGGGATTACTTTACCGACGAGATCCGGCGGCAGCTGAGCCAGAACTTCGGTCAGGAGGAGTTTTTCTCGGGCGGGCTGTCGATCCGGGCGACGATCGATCCTGAAATGCAGATCGAGGCGGCCACCGCCTTGCGACGGGCGCTGGAGCTTTACGATCGCGGTACCAGCATCTGGCGCGGCACCGGCAAGACGATCCCCGAAGAGCAGCTTGCCAATTGGCAGGAGGCGCTGGGGGCCGTGGATATCGCCCGCGATATCGTGCTGGAGCATCCGTGGTATCCGGCGGTCGTGCTGGAGGTGGCCGAGAATACGCTGACCGTCGGGATCGAGGGCCAGAGCGAGACCGGGGCGGTGCCGCGCGAGGACATCCAGTGGATGCGCGGGGATTTCTTCGAGAATTTCAGCCGCGGCGATGTCATCCATATGCGGCAGGTGACGAGCGATGGCGCCTTCCAGCGCTGGTCGGTGCGGCAGGTGCCCGAAGTGCAGGGCGGCTTCATGGCGATGGATGTCAATACCGGCCGAGTGATCGCGATGCAGGGCGGGTTCTCCTACCAGCATTCGGTCTTTAACCGGGCGACGCAGGCCAAGCGGCAGCCGGGATCGGCGTTCAAGCCCTTTGTCTATGCTGCGGCTTTGGACAGCGGGTACACACCGGCGACGATTGTCGTGGACGCGCCGATCGAGGTGGAGATCCCGGGCGGCGGGGTCTGGCGGCCGAAGAACGCCTCGAACAAGTTTTATGGGCCCACGCCGCTCAGGACAGGGATCGAGCAGTCGCGGAACCTGATGACGATCCGGCTCGCCCAGGAGATCGGGATGGGCGTCGTGGCGGACTATGCCGAGCGGTTCGGGGTTTACAAAAACATGGACGGCTTCCTGTCGAGCGCGCTGGGTTCGGAAGAGACCACCGTCTTCAATATGGTTGCTGCCTACGCGATGTTCGCCAATGGCGGAGAGCGGGTGGAGCCGACGCTCGTGGACCGGGTGCAGGACCGCTATGGCAACACGATCTATCGCCATGACCGGCGGGTCTGCCGCGATTGCGACAATCCAGCCCTGCCGGCGGGTCAGGCGCCGAGCATCGTCTCGAACCGGGACCGGGTGATGAACGACATCACGGCCTATCAGCTGACCTCGATGCTGGAAGGTGTGGTGCAGCGCGGCACGGCGCGCAGTGCGGTGAACCTGTCGGTGCCGGTCGCGGGCAAGACGGGGACCACGAATGACGAGAAGGATGCTTGGTTCGTGGGCTTCACCTCCAACATCGCGGCGGGCTGCTATATCGGGTTCGACAATCCCCGGCCCATGGGACGCGGCGCGGGCGGCGGGCGGCTTTGCGCGCCTGTCTTCAACGAGTTCATGGCAGCGGCGACGGCGAAATATGGTGGCGAGAAGTTCCGGGTGCCCGAGGGCTGCGAGTTCATCAAGATCGACCGTTATACCGGATCGCGCCTTCCGGCGAGCGCGAGTGGCGGCAATGTCGTGGCCGAGTGCTTCCGGGGCGGGATCGATCCGGCCTTCGGGATTACCTTTGATGGCGGCTTCGTAATGGCGGCCGACGTGCCTCTCTTCGAGGAGGCGGGGGGCAGCGCGCGTCAGGTCACGACCTCGACCGGGCAGTCGGTCACGGTGGCGCCGAAGGCCAATTTCGGCACGCTCAGCTCGGGCGGGCTTTACTAGGTCGCAGGCGATTTGACCGCCCCGCGGGGGCGGTCTATCACACCGGTCTAGCCGTTCCCGAGGACCTGACCAGATGCGCGCCGAAACCCAATCTGTCATTGCCGATATCGAGAAATCCCTGACGCTGCTGCGCCAGCGGATGGATCACGAGACGGCGGCGCACCGGTTGGAGGAATTCAACGCGCGCACCGAGGATCCGACGCTTTGGGACGATCCGGCGGCGGCGCAAAAGCTGATGCGCGACCGGCAGATGCTCGTCGATGCGATCGAGACGGAGCAGTCCATCGCGCAGGATCTGTCGGACAATATCGAGCTGATCGAACTGGGCGAGATGGAGGACGATGCCAGCGTCGTCACCGAGGCCGAGGAGGCGCTGGCCGCCTTACGTGAGAAGGCCGCGCAAAAAGAGCTCGAGGCGCTGCTCGACGGGGAGGCGGACGGCAACGACACCTTCCTCGAGATCAATGCGGGCGCGGGCGGCACGGAAAGCTGCGACTGGGCGTCGATGCTGGCGCGGATGTATGTCCGCTGGGCGGAAAAGCACGGCTACAAGGTCGAGCTGCAATCGGAAAGCGCGGGCGATGAGGCCGGGATCAAGTCGGCGGCCTACAAGATCTCGGGGCCGAACGCCTATGGCTGGCTGAAGTCGGAAAGCGGGGTGCACCGGCTGGTGCGGATCTCTCCCTTCGACAGCGCGGCCAAGCGGCACACGTCGTTCAGCTCGGTCTGGGTCTATCCGGTGGTGGACGACAATATCGAGATCGAGGTCAATCCGGCGGATATTCGGCTGGATACCTATCGATCCTCAGGCGCAGGCGGGCAGCACGTGAACACAACCGATTCCGCCGTTCGGATCACGCATATTCCGACGGGGATCGTGGTGACGTCCTCCGAGAAATCGCAGCACCAAAACCGCGATATCGCGATGAAGGCGCTGAAATCGCGGCTCTATCAGATGGAGCTGGACCGCCGCAATGCGGCCATCAACGAGGCGCATGAGAACAAGGGCGATGCGGGCTGGGGCAACCAGATCCGGTCCTATGTGCTGCAACCCTATCAGATGGTGAAGGACCTGCGCACGAACCACGAGACCTCCGATACCAAGGGCGTCCTGGACGGGGATCTCGACAAGTTCATGGCTGCGACTTTGGCGATGGATGTCGCGGGCAAGTCCCGCGCGGAGGCGGCGGAGGGGTAGGGGCAGATTGGAGGACCGGGCTTGGTCTTGGCTGGTGAGGTCCCTGTGGTCCGTGTGATTGGACCTGAATTTTTAGAGCAGGGGTTCAAGGTGCTGGGTTTGTTTAGTTTTGTCGCTTCGCTTTTTCTTCACATTGGAATCTGAGCGTGTGATCGAGCCTTAGGTGCCGATGAGCTGTCTCTGTTTTATCTGTGACGTTGCAACCGGGTGGTCTTTAGTGCCGATAGCGGCGCTTGTTTTAATGCGTCGCACTTGGAGGACCGATAGCACGATGCGCTTTGCTTGATCTGGATGCGTGTCGTTTGACTTGAGGATCTTACTTTGTGCTGGAATCGTCGGTTTTGAGACCAGACTGACTTTGGTTCCGTCTTTTGCGTCCCTTAGTCGGAGAGCAGCTTAAGTATAACATCGGGGATTGGCCGAAAATCCATGCAGAAACTATTCCGGACCTTCTCAGATTTGCTTCTTATTCTTTTACAGTGGCTTCTCGTATTGTGGGGGCTGTTTCTAATTGCGATTGCAATCAATACCTACATTTACGAACTCGGCTCTTTTTCTTCGCTTCGAGACCCTACTCTGGATCGGAACTCATATAGCCCACCGATATTCCAACGCATGTTGTCTGGGGTTGTTACGGGCACGATATCAATGGGTGTGGGAGCAGCTCTTTTCTATCTCCGGCGCATTTTTCTTCGTCAGAGAAACGAGACGTCGGGTTAGGGTCAGGACTCATTGAGTTTCAAAGCCAGTAGATGACGAGGGCGGCAAGTGCGATAGCTGACAGGAAGACTTTG
>CANNFE010000009.1 GCA_947503775.1 uncultured Paracoccaceae bacterium
AGACATGTTCACCGCTCAGTTTTCCAGCCGTGAATCACGCTACTAAGCAGAAATCAATGGGTCCTGACCCTAGGCCGCAAATCTGCACGCGGCAGTGCTTTGAAGAATCAGATTGTCCTTTGGGATAGAACGAGCGACAGGCTGAGGGTGCTTGTCGCCTTGATCTGGATCATGGCAGCGGCGGGCATAGACGCGCGATAGTGACGCATGACTGTCACATCCTCTGAGCCATCCGCCTTGCCCGAGATCGGTCGCCTGACGCTGCACGAGCTTTGGGCGTCGCTGGTTCAGGGCCTGCGGGATTTCCGGGCGGCTCCGCAATACGGGCTCTTTTTCAGCGCGGTTTACGTGTTGGGCGGGTTCGCGATGATCTGGCTGGGGGCGGGGCATGTGGCCTGGATCCTGGCGACGTCGCTGGGGTTTCCGCTGATTGCGCCATTTGCCGCCGTTGGGCTTTACGAGGTGAGCCGGAGGCTGGAGGCGCAGGAGGCGCTCGACTGGCCGGGCGTGCTGGGCGTTGTCTGGGCAGAGCGCGGGCGGCAGATCCCGTGGCTGGGCGCGCTGATCGTGATCTATTTTCTCTTCTGGACGTTTCTGGCGCATATGATCTTTGCGCTGGTCATGGGGCCGTCGGCGCTGACCAACATCACCTCGTCCTTCGAGATCTTCCTGATGCCGCGCGGATTGGTTTTGATCGCGGTCGAAGTGGTGGTCGGCGGGGTGCTGGCCTTTCTGCTTTTCGCGCTGACGGTGGTGAGCTTGCCGCTGGCGCTGGACCGGGAGGTGGATTTCGTGACCGCGATGCTGCTGAGCCTGTCCTGCGTGCGGCAGAACCTGTGGGTAATGCTGGTCTGGGCGGCGATCATTGCAGTGATGAGCTTTGTCGGGCTGGCGACGGCGTTTTTGGGGCTGATGATCGTGCTGCCGGTGCTGGGCCATGCCAGCTGGCATGTCTACCGGCGGGCGCTTTACGTGCCGGTCTGAGCGGGCTTGACCTGCGCGATGCCGATCCAGGCAACGGCGGCCGCCATGCCTGAAAGCGCGGCGGTGATCCAAGCGATGGCGGCGAAGGCGGCGTTGGTGGCCGCGGCGTGGCCCGGTGCGTCGCTGGTGGCGCCGAAGCTGTCCGGGCCGTCATAGACGCCGGCTGCGACCGCGCCCATGGCGGCGACGGCGATGAGGCCCGCCATCCGGCTGAGCGCGTTGTTGATGCCCGAGGCGGCGCCGGTGGTCTCGTCCGTGGCGCTGGCCATGACGGCGGTCGAAAGCGGGCCGACGACGAGCGCCATGCCAAAGCCCATGAGGCAATTGAGCGGGAGGGTGACGGTCCAGAACGCCTCCCACGGGGCGGAGATGGCGTGGCCTGCGAAGGCGAGGGAGACGAGGGCGGAGCCGGTGGCGATGAGCGGTCCGGGGCCGCGTTTGTCGGCTTGCGTGCCGACCCAGCCGGAGAGAAGGCCGATGAAGACCGAGAGCGGGGCGAAGGCGAGGGAGGCTTCGAGTTCGGAATAGCCCCAGCCGGCAATGACGGTCATCGGCTGGTAGAAGAGTACCGCGCCGAGGGCGAAGTAGAGGCAGAAGGTCGCGAGGTTCGCCGCCGAGAACTGCCGGTCAGCAAAGAGGCCGAGCGGCATCATCGGGTGTTTGGCGCGGCGCTCCTGCAGGATGAAGAGGACAAGGGCGAGGATGGCCACTGTGCCGAGGAGGGCGGGCGAGGGACCTGCTCCGCCGCTTTGCAGGGTGGTGAGCGCCCAGGCGCCGAGGCCGAGGCCGAGGCTGGCAAGGGCGGCGCCGAGCCAGTCGAGACGGTCTGAGCTGCTGGGGCGGTCGCGGTTGATCTTGGTCATGAGGACCCAGATCAGGAAGGCGCCGAAGGGCAGGTTGATGGCGAAGACGATGCGCCAGGCCGCCTCGCCCCCGAACGACAGGAGCGCGCCGCCCAGAAGCGGGCCGAGCGCGGTTGTTAGCGCCGAGGAGGCGGCCCAGTAGCCGATCGCCTTGCCGCGCTCGGCAGCGGGATAGGCCTTGGCGATGAGCGCGAGCGATCCGGGCACGAGGAAGGCCGCGCCGATCCCCTTGAGCGCGCGGCCCGCGATGAGGATCTCGGGCGAGGGGGCCAGCGCGCAGATCACGGAGGCGATCAGGAAGACGATCAGGCCCGAGGTGAAGACCTTGACGAGGCCGAAGCGATCGCCTGCCGCCCCGCCCACGAGGATGAGGGCGGAGAGGGGCAGCATATAGGCGTTCGAGATCCATGTGGCCTGCGCGAGCGTCGCGCCGAGATCCTCGCGCATGGCGGGCAGCGCGATGGAGACGACCGAGCCGTCGATGAAGCCGAGCGCGGAGGCGAGGATTGCGGCGGTCAGGATCCAGGGGCGGGCCTGGGGCGCGCAGAAGGACGGATCATGCGGGGTCGTCACTGCGGTGTCGGTCATGAGGCCTCGCTTTGGGCGATCGTGGCGGGTGTGGCTTTGCTGTGCGACCTGGGCCATCGTGTGTTTGCGTAGCATGGGGCCGGTCTTTCTGTCGAATGCCAGATGGCGCGGGCTTGCTCGTTTACGCGCGGCGGCGCTGAGACTGTTTTTTCGACAAAAATGAGGAGAGGGGCGATGCCCGGCGGTGATGATCTGGTCCATCTGAGCTATCAGGTTCCATCGGTGACGGATTATCTGAGGCTGCGCAAAGACGGCGGCTTGAGCGCGTTCTCCGAAGAGGCGGCTCGGATCGGGCTGGAGGGCACGCTTTTTGCGGTGACGCTGAAGCTGAAGGGGAGAACCATTGGAATGGGCCGGATCGTAGGCGATGGCGGCTGTTTCATGCAGATCGTGGACATTGCCGTCGATCCTCGGCATCGCGGCAAGGGCCTTGGAAAGAGGATCATGGCGGCGCTGATGGAGCATGCACGGACGGTCTTGCCCGAAACAGCTTTCCTAAGCCTTCTTGCCGATCCGCCGGCCGATCAACTCTATGCCAAGTTTGGATTTAAAGAGACAGCCCCAGCTTCGATCGGCATGTCATGTAGAGTTACGTAACCCTAAACTCTGTCGCAAGTGGCGCGACACGGATCCCGGAATGCAAAACGGGCGCCGGAGGAAGATCCGGCGCCCGTTTGCTTTTTGTCATAGCGATGTGCCGCCGTGGATCAGGAGCCGTCGGTCTTCTTGGCCGGAGCGGAGGCCTGAAGCGGGTCGTCCTGACGCTGGACCGAGCCTTCAAAATGAGCGCCGCTTTCGATGGCGATCGTCTTGTGGATGATGTCACCCTCGACGCGCGCGGTGGCGGTCAGACGGACCTTCAGACCGCGTACGCGGCCGACGATGCGGCCGTTGACGACCACGTCATCGGCCATCACTTCGCCTTTGACGGTGGCGCCTTCGCCGACGGTCAGAAGATGCGCACGAATGTCGCCTTCGACCTGGCCTTCGACCTGGATATCGCCGGAGGTCTTGATGTTGCCCTTGATGTGCAGATCCGCCGAAAGGGTGGATGCCGGCGGTTTCGCCTTGGGCGTGGAGGACTTGTAGTCCGGGGCAGGTGCCGCGCTCCCGCCGGCCGGAGCCGACTTGGGGGCATCGCCCTTGGCTGGCTGTGAGGGTTGATCCCCGGATTTCGCGCCCGGCTCGTTGATCTTGCTTTTAGAAAACATCTCGTCCCGCTTTTATATAGATCATGGGGTTTACAGGTCTGCCACCGACACGAACCTCGTAGTGCAAATGGGTGCCGGTCGACCTTCCGGAGTTCCCCATATCACCAATCTGCTCGCCGCGCGAGACCCTTTGTCCGACCTGCACGCGGATCCGGCTGAGATGCGCGTATCGCGTCTCGATCCCGAATTCGTGCTGGATCTTGATAAGGCGGCCATAGCCTGACCCCCATCCCGCCGATGTGACGACGCCGTCGGCGGTCGCGTAGATCGGCGTGCCCGGCGGACCGGCGAAATCGGTGCCGTTGTGCATCCGGCCCCAGCGGGGGCCAAAGCCGCTGGTAAAGCGGAACGAGGATTTGACCGGCATCGCGAAAGGCGCGCGTTCGGCGGCGATCCGGTAGAGGTTGATGCGATCCATCTTGGTGAGGATCCCGTTCGCCCGGGCCGCTTCGGCGTCATAGCTCGATCCGCTGGTCGAGAATTGAACCGGGGTCAGCGGGCCGCCTTGACCGGAATAACCGCGGCGGACCTGATCGATCAGGTTGTCGGGATCCATGCCGGCGGCCTTGAACATCTCGTCGAGCGGCTCGACCGAGACCAGCATCGCCTCTTCGAGCTGGCGGAAGATCTGGTCGTTCTTTTCATGCAGAAGCTCGAGCTCTAGCTCCACCTCGGCGGCCCGTTCGATGGCAAATTCGGCATCCTCGGCGATCATGTCGCGCTCGGCGGCGGTGCTGGCCAGAGCAGACGAGAGCAGGTCGACGGTGCCGGTCATCTCGGTCGAGGCGGCGCCGGGGCTGGTGCCGCTTTCGACATTGGCCATCAGCTCTTCGCTGCGGATACGGGCCTGGTTACGCTCGCGCGAGGTGCGGCGCAGCGTGGCCTGGATCACTTCGATCCCGGTCTCCAGCTCCTTGCGGCGCTCTTCGGATTGCAGCAGCTCGGACTGCATGAGCGAGATCTGGGCGAGCGCATCGTCGAACCGCTCCTGCGCGGCGACGGCCTCTTCGGCGCTGGCATCGCGTTCGGAGGACATCGCGTTGAGCCGGTCCTCATAGACGCGCTGATCGCGCGCGGCCTGGGCGCGGAAATTGCCGGACCCGATGGAATCCATCAGCAGGACAGCGGTTGCAATGATCGACCAGCCGACAACGAAGGCACTGCCCGATATGGCGAGAAGCTGGCTCGACGGTTTGAGCCGGATGAACCTCGTTTCGGTATCTGTCCTGAGGAACAGCCGCCGTTCGGGCAGCATCTTTTCCAGCGAAAGATTAAGTCGGTCGATCAGTTTCCTGCGCACGCGCCGCCCTTTGCATTTGCCTGTCCCAAATATCCATGACCTTTCCCGGCCATCGTCTTTATCCACATGCGTTTGCCGCGCATCGAGGTACCAGTCGGATATCGTCTGGAGGGCATACCTGCAAGAAATTTGCGCAAAAACTGTGGCAGGTTGCCACAATGCGATTCATGTCAGCAACATTCTGCCGATCATTGATCGGTGCAGCGTTCAGGCGCGGTCGGACAAGGGCCAGTAGAAATCGGGGGGAAGACCGGCCTCGGCGCGCTTTTCCTCATTAAACGGGGCCTTTGTGCCGCCGGGAAAGTAGCGGCGGACAAGCGCGTGAAAGGCCTCTTTGGGATCTCGCTCGTGGCGGCCGCAGAGGAAGTGAAACCATTTCGATCCATAGGCGACATGGTGAACTTCCTCCGCGTAAATCACCTCGAGTGCCTCAATTGTGTCATGATCTTGGGCGCGGCGGAAAATCTCGATCATGCCGGGCGTCACGTCGAGGCCGCGCGCTTCCAGCACCATCGGCACCACGGCGAGCCGCGCCATGATATCGCCTACCGTCTCTTCGGCGGCGCGCCACATGCCTGCATGGGCGGCGAGCGCGCCGTACTGGCTGCCCAGCGCCTCGAGCCGGTCGCAGACCAGGTTGAAATGCTTGGCCTCCTCGCAGGCGGCGCGCACCCAGTCGTCGTAAAATCCGGTCGGCATGGGCACATCGGCAAACCGCGCGATCAGATCCCAATGCAGATCGACGGCGTTGAGCTCGATATGCGCGATGGCATGCAGAATGGCGATCCGCCCCTCGGGCGTGCCGGGCTTGCGGCGCGGCACGTCGCGCGGATCCAAAAGTTCCGGCGCCTCGGGCCGCGCCGGGCGCAGCGGCGGATCCGCCCGGCCAAGTTCGACCTCCTCCCCCGCTGCGCGGGCCGCCTCCCAGAGCGCCCCATGATCAAGCGCCAGGGCCGTCTTGGCGCGTCCATCGGCGGTCTTGAGCACCTCCACGGCCATCTGTCGCAGGGGATCATGTCGTCCTCATCTTGCCGGCAAATACCTCGGGGATCCAAGGGGCAGCGCCCCTTGGCCGCGCGCCGGAGGCGCAAAAACATCCCATGCGCCGAAGGCGCGCATCAAGGTCACAGCGCCTGGACGGCCTCGAGGACGGCTTCGGCATGGCCGGGCACCTTGACCTTGCGCCACTCTTCCCGCAGCACGCCGCTGCCGTCGATCAGGAAGGTAGAGCGTTCGATGCCCATATAGGTCTTGCCGTACATGCTCTTTTCCTTCCAGACGCCGTAGCGCTCGCAGACATCGCTTTGCTCGTCCGAGAGCAGCGCGACTTTCAAATCGTGCTTGTCGCGGAACTTGTCGTGCTTTTTGACGCTATCCTTACTCACCCCGAGGATCACGGCCCCGGCCGCCTCGAAGGCGCTCAGATGCTCTGAAAAGGCGATGGCCTGCTTAGTGCAGCCCGATGTGTCGTCCTTGGGATAGAAATAAAGGACCACGGTCTTGCCGCTGAAATCGCTCAGGGAGACGTCGCCGCCACCATCGCGGGGCAGGGTGAAATCAGGGGCGGCAGAGCCGGTCTGTGGGATATCGGTCACGTCGGATCGTCTCCTTGTTATCGCATGTCCGTTCAGGTGCGGTCATATGTCAGAATCGTTCTAGTCCGCCGCTTGTGAAAAGAAAGAGACCTCGCAAGCTCATCCGACATCCCGCCCGAGGAAAGAGGCCTTTCATCAAGTCCTATTCCGACTTTCCCGCCGATACGGCCCCCGGCCCGGCGCTTGCGCCGCCCTCTGAAGCTGCGCCTGAAACAGAGCGCGAGGCTCCCGATCAGCGCCCTGCGCGCAAGCCGTCGCGGGCGCCGGAGCGGGCTGCGAGCGTGCATCGCTGGTGCATACGCCCGCTTCGGATCTGTCTTCGGGCCAGCCTGCTGATCCTCGGTCTGCCGGTTGCCTTTGCGATCGCCGCGACGGTTCTGCTTCTGGGTCAGGAGATCCGCGCGCCGTCCTGGGTCAAGGATGTCGTTTCGGAGCGTGCGGCAGAGGCTCTGGGCAGCGGCAGCCTGGATTTTGGCAGCATCTATGTCACCCTCGCGCGCGATCTGCATCCGGCCGTGCGCCTGTCGGATGTCACGCTGACCGATGGTGACGGCCAGCGGCTGGTGCGCCTGCAATCGCTCGAGGCGGGGGTCAGCCCGCGCGGGATCCTGTTCGAAAGCGCGGCGCTGGTTCAGACGCTTCAGCTGACTGGCGCCGAATTCCGGCTGCGCCGGGCGCCGGATGGCGATCTGGCGGTCAGTTTCGACAACCTGCAGGGCGCCGCCCCGCAAAGCCGAAGCCTGCCGGACCTTCTGGGCCGCATCGATGCCGCGCTCGAGACGCAGGCGCTTTCGGCGCTTGACGAGGTCACCGTGCGCGGTGTCGTGATCAACTATATCGACGAGCGGTCCGACCGAAGCTGGCTTGTCGACAATGGCCGCATCGATGTCGACCTGACCGAGGGCAGGCGGCTTTCGGCAGAACTCGCGCTGCTCTCGGGGCGGTCTTTCGCGAGCACGCTGCGGATGACGCTTACCAAGCCGCGCGGCGCGCGGCAGACCGATGTCGCCCTCTCTGTGGACCGTATTCCGGCGGTCGATCTGGCCAGCCAGTCGCCCGCCCTGTCCTTTCTGTCGGTTATCGACGCGCCGATCACGGGCGCCGTGCGCACCTCGCTTGGCCCGTCGGGCGAGGTCGGCGGCATCAGCGGAACGCTTCAGATCGGGGCGGGCGCGCTGGCGCCGGGGGCAGCGGCGACGCCGGTCCGGTTCGATGAGGCCAAGACCTATCTGCGGTTCGATCCCGCCGCCGGGCGGATCGATTTCGACCAGATCGAGATCGCCTCGGACTGGGGGGATATCAGCGCGACCGGCACTGCGCTTCTCGGAGATTTCGAAAACGGTCTGCCGCAAACCTTTCTGTCGCAGATCAATCTGGCAGGGCTCAATGCCAATCCGGCGGGTCTTTTCGTCGACCCGGTGCGCATCGACGAGGGGGTTGCGGATCTGCGTCTTTCGCTCGATCCGTTCCGGCTGGAGCTGGGGCAGATGACGCTTGTCGGACCCGCCGGGACCGCGCGCGCGACCGGAGACGTGACGGCGGATGGCCGGGGCTGGGCGGTCGCGGTCGATGCCGAAGTCGAGGCCACGCAAGCTGACACGATCAAGGCGCTTTGGCCTGCCGCCTTGAAACCCGGAACACGGCGCTGGATCGTCAACAACATCCAGCAAGGCACCTTGTCCGACGTGTCGGCAGGTCTGCGGCTGCGCCAGTCCGAGCCGCCGCGCTACGCGGTGAGCGCGCGTCTGTCGGATGCAACGGTGCGCGTCGTCAAGGGCCTGCCGCCGATCGAGGGCGGCGAGGGCTTTCTGACGCTGCAGGAGGACGGGCTTCAGGTGGCCGTCGACAAGGGCGTCATCCGTCCGCCGGAGGGCGGGGCGCTTTCGGTGGCGGGCTCGACCTTCGTCATTCCGGACATGCGGATTAAACCGGCGCCTGCGACGGCGATCCTGCGCACCGACGGGCCGCTGACGGCGACACTGTCGCTGCTCGATCAGCCGCCGCTGGAGTTCCTTGCCAAGGCCGGGCGGCCTGTGACGCTGGCCGAGGGGCGGGCGCAGGCCGAGACGCGGCTTGATCTTCCGCTCAAGAAAAGGCTGACGATCGAGGACGTGTCCTTTGCGACGACGGCGACGGTTCGGGATGTGTCGTCGGATGTGCTGGTGCCGAACCGGCAGATCACCGCAGAGCGCCTGACGGTCGAGGCGGATGGTGACGGGCTGGTCGTGGCCGGGCCGCTGCGCATCGACGGGGCCTCGGCGAGCCTGAGCTACACCCAGCCGTTTCGCCCTGAGGCCAGCCCGGTCGTCGAGGGGCAACTGGCGCTGTCGCAGCAAACGCTCGATGCGTTCGGGATTGGGCTGCCGCGCGGCACGCTGGGCGGGCTGGGGCAGGGGCGCGTGCGGCTGGACCTGCCGAAGGGCGCTGCGCCGCGGTTCCGCCTGACCTCGGATCTGGCGGGACTGCGGTTATCGGTGCCGCCCTTGGGCTGGACGAAAGCGCCGGGCCGGACGGGACGGTTCGAGATCTCGGGCACGCTTGCCTCGACCCCGGTCATCGATGGTCTGTCGCTGAGTGCGCCAGGCCTGGAGGCGGCGGGAACGCTGACCCTGTCCGGCGGCGGGCTAGAGCGGATGAGCCTGTCGCGGCTCAGGGCCGGGCAGTGGCTGGATGCGCCCGTGACGCTGACCGGGCGCGGGGCGGGGCGCGCGCCTGCGGTCGCGATCCGCGGCGGGTCGCTGGATCTGCGCAACCTGCCGCAATTTGGCGCCTCGAGCGGCAGTGGTGGGGCGCCGATCACCGCGGCGCTCGACCGGTTGACGGTGACGGATACGATCGCGCTGCGGGAGTTTCGGGCCGAGCTTGACAGCACCGGGGGGCTCTCGGGGCGGTTCAGCGGGAAGGTCAATGGCAGCGCGGATGTGACCGGAACGCTGGCGCCGCAAAATGGCGGAACGGCCGTGCGCCTTCGGTCCGACAATGCGGGCAAGCTGCTGCGCGCGGCGCGGCTGGCGCCGGGGGCGCGCAAGGGCGTGATGGATCTGGTGCTGGTGCCGACGGGTGCGCGGGGAACCTATGACGGTCAACTGGCCATCGACGAGATCCGGCTGCGGGATGCGCCTTCGGTGGCCGCATTGGTTGATGCGATTTCGGTGGTCGGGCTGATCCAGCAGCTTGACGGGAACGGGCTGCTTTTCTCGGAGGTGCGGTCGCGGTTTCGGCTGACGCCGCAGCAGCTGATCGTGGCGGAGGCCTCGGCGATCGGCCCGTCCTTGGGCGTGTCGCTCGATGGGGTCTACGGGCTGGCGAACAGGCAGATGAATTTTCAGGGGGTCGCCTCGCCGTTTTATCTGGTGAACGGGATCGGGGCGGCGCTCACCCGGCGGGGCGAGGGGCTTTTCGGGATGAATTTCAACCTGGCGGGCACGCCGGCGCAGCCGCAGGTGTCGGTCAATCCGCTTTCGGCGTTGACGCCCGGCATGTTCCGCGAGATTTTCCGGCGCCCAGCCCCGGATTTGACGCAGTGAAGCTTAGCGATTTCGATTTCGACCTTCCCGACGATCTGATTGCCACCCGCCCCGCCAAGCCCCGGTCTTCGGCGCGGCTGCTGCTGGCGGAGGGGGACGGGATCGCCGATCGCGTGGTGTCCGAACTGCCGGATATTCTGCAGCCCGGCGACCGGCTGGTGCTGAACGATACCAAGGTGATCCCGGCGCGGCTATCCGGGGTTCGGGCGCGGGACAGCGCTCAGGGGCCGGTGGAGGCGCGGATCGAGGTGACGCTGCTGGCGCCGGCTGCCGACGGGAGTTGGAGCGCGTTGGTCAAGCCGCTCAAAAAGGTCCGCAACGCGGAGATGATCCGGTTCACCGACGATTTGTCGGCGGTGGTCGAAGGGCGGGACGCGGGTCAGGCGCGGCTGCGGTTTTCGCTGAGCGGGGAGGATTTTGACGCGGCGCTGGCCGAGGCGGGGGCGATGCCGCTTCCGCCCTACATTGCGGCCAAGCGGCCTGCGGATGCGCGGGATCGGACGGATTACCAGACGGTCTGGGCCGCGCGGCAAGGGGCGGTCGCGGCGCCGACCGCATCGCTGCATTTCGACGAGGCGCTTTTGGCGTCGCTGCGAGAGCGGGGTGTGACGTTCACCCATGTGACGCTGCATGTGGGGGCGGGGACCTTCCTGCCGGTGAAGGTGGATGATATCGCCGATCACAAGATGCATGCCGAATGGGGCGAGGTCAGCGCCGAGGCGGCCGCCGAGATCGAAGCGACGCGCGCCGCCGGAGGGCGGATCCTGCCGGTTGGAACGACAGCCCTTAGGCTGATCGAGACGGCAGGGCGGGGAGGGGCGCTGCGCCCGTGGGTCGGGGACACCGATATTTTCATCACGCCGGGCTTTGAGTTTCAGATTGCGGACGGGCTGATGACGAATTTCCATCTGCCCAAATCGACGCTGATGATGCTGGTCTCGGCCCTGATGGGCCCTGAGCGGATCCGGGAGATCTATGCCCATGCGATCGCCGAGCGGTATCGGTTCTTCAGCTATGGGGATGCGTCGCTGCTTTTGCCCTAGGCCAGAGTGCCGTCGCTTTGGGCATCGGGAAGCGGCCTTCCAGAAAACGAGGGGCCCTCGCTCCTTTGAGCCCTTCCCATAGCCGGAAGACAGGTTAACATCTGTTTATGAGGATATTGCCCGTCCTGCTTGCCTTAGGTGGTTTTCCTGCATGTGCGGAGGAGGTTGAGCTCGAGCTGGTTCTGCTGGCGGATGCGTCCGGTTCGATCACCGAGGCCGAGATCGAGTTCCAGCGCGAGGGATATGCCGAGGCGATCACCGATCCCCGCGTGTTGTCCGCGATAGAACGCTCGGCCTACGGGGCCATCGCGGTGACCTATGTCGAATGGGCCGCGAACACGGCGGTTGTCGTGGGCTGGACCAAGATCGACGGGCCTGAAAGCGCGCAGGCCTTTGCCGATGCGCTGGTTGTTCCCCCGCGGCAGGCTTACGGGCGAAACGCGATCGGGGCGGCTTTGCTCGATGGCAAGAGACTGATCGATCAGAACGAGTTTGAAGGGTGGCGGAAGGTCATCGATTTTTCCGGGGACAGCCCGAACAGCTTCTCTGGGCCTTCGATATCGTCCGCGCGGGCCGAGGTGATCGCGGCGGGGATCACGATCAACGGTCTGCCGATCCTCTGCCGGTTCTGCGACACGCCGGCCCGCTTTCCGGATCTGGCCGAGATCTACCGGGAGCAGATCATCGGGGGGCCTGGTGCGTTCGTCGTCACGGCCACCAACGAGGACGATCTGGCCGAGGCGATCCGGCGCAAGATGGTGCTTGAAGTCTCGGGCCTGGAGCCGGCCGAGACGGTTGTGGCCGAAAGACGGTAGGGCTGCTTTCGGTTTTGAGGGAAAGGACGAGGATCTCGCTCGCAGATCCCCGCCTAGGCCAGCGCTTCGAAAAGGCGGGCGACGGCCTCGGCTCCGGGGTCATTGTGGCCGGCGAGTTTGTCTTCGGAGATATAGCTGGCGCGGCCGGCTTTGGCGCGGGTGATGGTCGCGGTGTGGTCGGCTCCGGCGCGGGCGGCGTTGGCGGCGGCGGGCAGGTCCTCTTGCAGCGCCTCGAGGGCGGGGGCGAGGGCGTCGATCATCGTGCGGTCGCCCGGCTGCGCGCCGCCCACCTGCATGATGCGCTCGAGTCCGGCCTTGAGCGCGCCGACCGCATCCCGTCCGCTGGCGGAGGCGTCGCCAGCCGCGGCGAAGAAGATGGCGAGCAGAACGCCGGACGAGCCGCCCATGGTTTGGCTGAGTTCGAGGCCGATGGCGCGGTAGAGCTGCGTTAGGTCGGCGAGGGGCATCCGGTCGAGCGCGCCTTTGAGGGCGCGCGCGGCGGTCGAAAGCGTACTGCCGGTGTCGCCATCGCCGGATTTTGCGTCGAGCGCGTTCAGGTCCGCCTCCTGCGCGATCAGGATATCGCAACATCGTTCGATGAATTCCCGCGTCTGGGGGTTCTGAGACGGCATTGGCTGGATCGGAGAGAGACCATCGGGGAGGGGGAGGATCTCCGGCTCTGTCACCGGCAGGCATCCCGGCCAGGCTTGCGGTGCGACGTCTGCGGTGAGCTGGACCTCGGTTCCGTCCAGAGGCAAAAGGGACACAGAAAATCCGCGCATATCGAGCGATGTTATCAAGGGAGCAGGTCCGATCATCATGGTGATCCGGTCTCCGAGAGCGCTTTGCGTGAGTTCCCGGGCGAGGATGGACATCTCGAGAGGGGTGGCGCCGCCAAGGTTGTTGAGAAGCGCCACATGCGGGCCTGCGCCGACCTTGGGGGCGAGTTTGTCGACCACCTGCGCCATGGCGTCCCTGGCGGTTGTGAACTCGACCTGCTCCACGCCCGGCTCGCCGTGGATACCGAGGCCTAGCTCGGCCTTCCCTTTGGGAATGCGCGCTTCCCTTTCGGAGCCGGGTACGGTGCAGGTGTCGAGCGACATGCCGATGGAGACGACCTTGCCGATGACGTCGCGCGCGGCCTTGGCGACGGTGTCCAGATCGGTGCCGTCCTCTGACATGGCGCCGGCGATCTTGTGGACGAAGAGCGTGCCCGCGACGCCGCGCGCCTGCGGTAGATCGGGCAGGGCGATGTCGTCATCGACGACAACCATCTCGACCTTGAGACCGAAGGCGCGGGCGCGCTCGGCCGCCAGACCGAAGTTCAGGCGGTCGCCGGTATAGTTCTTAACGATCAGCAGGCAGCCCGCCTTGCCGGTCACCGCGAGGATGCCCGCCAGCACCGCGTCGACCGAAGGCGAAGCGAAGACGTCGCCGCAAACCGCCGCCGTCAACATCCCGCGCCCGACGAAACCCGCATGGGACGGCTCGTGGCCCGAGCCGCCGCCCGAGACGAGTGCGACCTTGGAGCGATCCCAGTCGGTGCGCGCCACTACCTTGATATGTGGATAGCCATCGAGCCGGGCGAGACCTTCGCCGCCCGCACGGAGCATCCCGTCGATGGCTTCGGTCACCAGCGTCTCGCGGCTGTTGATGAACTGGGTCATGGCAGGTCTCCTTCAGGCGATGCGAGCGCCGGCGGCATCGAAGTAAAGCGCATCGCGCGGTTGGATCGCGATGCTCTCTCCGCCTTTGAGCGGCGTATGCGGATCGGTCAGCGTGATGATGTCGTGGCCGTCGAGCGTCAGGTGCAGCCGGGTCTGGTCGCCCAGATGTTCGACGCGCGTGATCTGGCTGGGCTTGCCCGCGCCTTGCTCGATATGTTCGGGCCGTAAGCCCATCGTCGCAGCCCCGGGCGGCGCCCCAGCGAACATGTCCGCGGGCAGGGTGTTGATGCGCGGCAGGCCAAGGCGGCTCGCCACATAGAGACTGACGGGGTTTTCGTAAATCTCGCGCGGTGTGCCGAACTGCACCAGCCGCCCGTTGTCCAGCACGCCGATCTGGGTCGCCATGGTCATCGCCTCGATCTGATCGTGCGTGACGTAAAGCAGCGTCGCGCCGAGGTCTGCCTGGATGCGCTTGAGCTCGATCCGAAGATCGCTGCGCAGCTTGGCGTCGAGCGAGCTGAGCGGCTCGTCCATCAGATAGACCTGCGGATCGCGCACCAGCGCGCGCCCGATCGAGACGCGCTGCATCTCTCCGCCCGACAGCGCGGTGGCCTTGTTGTCGAGCTTGTGCGGGATGCGCAGGACCTCGGCGATCTCGGCCACCTTGCGGGCGATCTCGTCCTCGGGGGTTTTCAGGATCGGAGAGCGCAGCGGGAAGGCGAGGTTTTCGCGGACCGTCAGATGCGGGTAGAGCGAGTATTGCTGAAAGACCATCGCCACGTCGCGCTGCGAGGGGGTCAGATGGGTCACGGGCTGGCCGCCGATACGGATTTCGCCCGCATCGGCCTTTTCGAGGCCCGAGATCAGGCGCAGGGTCGTGGTCTTGCCCGCGCCGGTGGGGCCGAGCAGGACGACGAAGGCGCCGTCGCCTACGGTCATGGTCAGCCCCTCGACGCCGATGTCGCGCCCGAAGCGTTTACTCACGCCGGTCAGCTGGACCTCAGCCATGGGCCAGTACCCCCTCGTTGAGATCCGAGCGCAGTGCGCGCCCGCTTTGCCGGTCAAAAAGGGTGATGGTCGCCGGATTGAAGCCGAGGCCGACGCGCTCGCCGACGCGCGCGGGCTGGCCCGACGGGGTGCGCGCCTTGATCTGTCCATCAGGCGTATTCAGCGTGACGATCTGCGTGGTACCCAGATATTCGGTCGCCAGCACCTCGCCGCGATAGTCCGAGCTATCGGTCAGCTCCACATGTTCGGGGCGCGCGCCGAACACGAGATCGCCATCCTTGGGCTCGCGCAGTTGCGGCATGCCAAAGCGGTGGCCCGAGAGCGTGACATCGGTTGCGCCTGCCTCGAGAGACCCGTGAAAGCGCAGGAAGTTCATCGGCGGCGAGCCGATGAAATCGGCGACGAACATCGTGGCAGGCTTGTCGTAGATGTCTTGGGGCGTGCCGAACTGCTCGATCACGCCGTGGTTCATCACGACGATCTTGTCGCCCATCTGCATCGCCTCGAGCTGGTCGTGGGTGACATAGACCGTCGTCGCACCCATCCGGTCATGTAGCGCGCGCAGCTCTTCGGCCATATGTTCGCGAAACTCCGCATCGAGCGCGCCGAGCGGCTCGTCCATCATGAAGGCCTTGGGATCGCGCACGATGGCGCGGCCCAAGGCAACCCGCTGCCGGTCCCCGCCCGAGAGCCCGCCGACGGGGCGGTTCAGGATATCCTCGATTCCGAGGATCCGCGCGACCTCGGCGACCTTTTCCTTCACGCGGGCCTTGGGCATGCCCTGGCTGATCAGGGGATAGGACATGTTCTTGCGCACATTCATATGCGGATAGAGCGCGAACATCTGGAAGACGAAGGCGATGTCGCGCTCGCTGGCGGGTTTGCGGCCCACCTCTTCGCCGTCGATATAGATCTCACCGGAGGTCGGCAGCTCGAGCCCCGCGATCATCCTGAGCGTCGTGGTCTTGCCGCAGCCCGAAGGGCCGAGCAGCATGAAGAACTCGCCATCCTCGATGGTGAAGGACGAGGATTTGACGGCGTTGAAGTCGCCGAAATCCTTGCGAAGATTTTCTATGACGATCTCAGCCATGGGCGATCTCCGTTCCGATACGCAGCAGGTTGCCATCGGGATCCCAGATCACGGCCTCCCGCATGCCCCATGGTTTGTCTTCCGCAGGGGCGAAGCGCGGGACCCCATCCGTAGATGAAAGATCAAGCGCGGCGACTTCGCTGGAGATCGCATCGACATCCGCCGGGCGGAGATAGGCGCCGTGATTGCATGTTTCCGGGCTGTGGGCTGCATAAGGAAAGAAATGCAGCTCGATCCGGTCGCGGTTGACGATGAGGTACTGGTCCTCATGGCGAAACGCCTCGAACCCGAGCTTTCGGTAGAAGGCCTCGGTCACGTCGAAATCGCGCGAGGGCAGGATCGGGCAGGCCTGTTCGAGCATCAGTCCCCCTCCGGAAAATGGCTGACGATGAGGAACATCACGGTGCCCGTCAGGATGACGATGAAGGAGTGGGTGTAGGCCCAGAGAAAGAAGGGCTGCATCAGCATCACGACACCGATGGCGATGAGGATAGAGGCCAGCATCTCCCACGGTCCGCGCACAAAGATCCGGGCGGCTGGATGAACCGGACGATCTGCCTCTTTCTGCGCCTCGGTCAGGCTGCGATCAGGATCGAAGGGAGAGCTCATCGCGGATCCTTCATCTTGTTATAAATATGCAAGTCGACAGGCGTCATTTGCGCACCGCTCCGAAGGTGATGCCGCGCAGCAGATGCTTGCGCAGGAAGATGGTGAAGATCATGACCGGCAGCAGGAAGAGCGTGGCGCCCGCGGCCACGGCCGGCCAGTCCTGACCGCCGACGCCGATGATTGTGGGGATGAAGGGCGGCGCGGTTTGCGCCGTTCCGCTCGTCAGCAGGACCGCGAAGGCATATTCGTTCCAGGCGAAGATCAGGCAGAAGATCGCGGTCGAGGCGATGCCGGTCGCGGCTTGGGGCAGGACGACCTTGTAGAAGGCCTGAAAGCGCGTGTAGCCGTCGATCAGCGCCGCTTCCTCGTATTCGCGGGGGATCTCGTCGATGAAGCCTTTCAGCAGCCAGACGGCGAGGCTGATATTGACCGCCGTATAGAGCAGGATCATCCCCAAATGGGTGTCCGACAGGCCCAGCTGGCGGAACATCAGGAAGATCGGGATCGCGACCGCGATGGGGGGCATCATCCGGGTGGAGAGGATGAAAAAGAGCAGATCATCGGCCAGCGGCACCCGGAAGCGGCTGAACGCATAGGCGGCTAGCGTGCCCAGAAAGACGCTCAGGAAAGTCGAGCCGAAGCCGATGATGACGGAGTTCAGGAACCGCTCGCCGTAGCGGGAGGGGCCTGCGATCACCATGCCCCGGTCTCGCACGATCTCTTCGTACCAGGTTTCGGGCGGGGGAAGGGCGGCCAGCGCCTCGTCCCCGATCCGGGTGCGGGTCGTGAAGAGGTTTACGTAGCCTTCGAGCGAAGGTTCGAAGAGGACCTTTGGCGGATAGCTGATCGCATCGGCAGGCGTCTTGAAGCCGGTGGCCACGATCCAGACGAGCGGCAGGAGGGTGATGATCGCGTAGGTGACGACGAGCACGCCGGCGATCCATTTATGGCGGGCGGGCGGTTCGGTGATCGAGTAGCTGCTCATCTCTCTTTCACCTTGTTCAGCGCTTTGACGTAGATCGAGGCCAGCCCGAAGACCGTCACGAAGAGGATGATCGCATAGGCCGAGGCATAGCCTGTTCGCCATTTCTCAAAGGCTTCGCGCTTGAGGTTAATCGAGGTCAGCTCGGTCACCGATCCCGGGCCGCCTCCGGTGAGCTGCACGACGAGATCGAACATCTTGAAGTTCTCGATCCCGCGAAAGAGCACGGCCAGCATTAGGAAGGGCAGGACCATGGGTACGGTGATCGTCCAGAACTGGCGCCACTTGCTGGCGCGGTCGATCTCGGCCGCCTCGTAGATATAGTCGGGGATCGATCTGAGCCCCGCGAGGCAAATCAGCATGACGAAGGGCGTCCACATCCAGGTGTCGACGATGACGATGGACCAGGGGGCCAGATTGACTGAGCCGATCATCTCGAAGCTCGAAGCGGGAATGCCGGTGAAGAACTCTACGATATAGTTAAAAAGCCCGATCTGCGGCTGATAGAGGAAGGTCCAGAAATTGCCGACCACGGCGGGCGACAGCATCATCGGTAGCACGATGATCGTGGTCCACAGATCGTTGCCCTTGAACTTCTTGTTGATCAGATAGGCCAGCGTGAAGCCGATCAGCACCTGCAAGACGATCGTCCAGATCAGGAAATGCGCTGTGGCCTGCATCGTCAGCCAGATGTCGCTGTCGGTCAGGATGCGCTCGTAATTCCTCAGGCCGACCCATTCGACCTCGCGGTTCGGCCGGTTGGCGCGAAAATTGGTAAAGCTCAGACGGATCGTCCAGATCAGCGGGAAGATATTCACCGCCAGCAGCAGGAAGATCGTCGGCGCGACGAAGATCCAGGCGATGGCCCGGTCGCTCAGCCCACGGACCCGGCGGGCGACCGACGGCGGCGTGGCGCGGGCGGCGCGATCTATCGGGGTTTCGGTCATCTCGGGATCCGTCTGTCGAGGGGCGGAAGCCGCCCCGGGCTTGACCCGGGGCCTCTTCGTTCAAGTCATGTCAGTCGGCGGAGGGGGAGAGGCCCCGGATCAGGTCCGGGGCGCCTCCGGTCTGTGCGATCAGAGCTTGCCTTCATCCTCGAAGGTTTCGGTCCAATCCTCGATCAGCTTGTCGAGCGCTTCCTGCGCGGTGCCCTGATCGGCCACGATGTAGTCGTGCAGCCGTTTTTGCATCGCCAGAAGCAGCTCGGCATAGGCTGGTTCCTGCCAGAAGTCCTGAACGCTCTCCATCGCGACGAGGAAATCGGCAGCAAAAGGCGCGCTGTCGACGAAGGTGTCGCTGCCAAGGACCGCATTATGGGCCGAATAGCCGCCCAGATCCCACCATTGCTGCTGGATCTCGGGCTGCGCGAACCACTTGATATATTCGAGCGCCGCTTCCTGCTTGTCGGAATAAGCGACGACCGAAATCCCTTGGCCGCCGAGCGTCGAGGCAGGCTGGTTCTGCGGCGGATTGACGAAGAACCCGATCTTGTCGCCGCCCACATCGGGATCGGCATAAAGGCCCGGGAAGAAGGCGAACCAGTTCATCGCCATTGCGACCTGACCGGATTTGAACGCGTCCAGCCCTTGCTCCATATAGCTGTCGGTATAGCCCGGCGGCGTCGCGGTCTGGTAGAAGGTCTTGTAGAATTCCAGCGCTTCGACTGCCTCGGGCGAGTTCACCGCGCCCTCCATATCGTAGGTGCCCGGCTCGTTCTCGTATTTGAACCCCCAGGCATAAAGCGCGCCGGTCGCGCCCATCGTGATCCCTTCGGAGCCGCGCTCGGTAAAGATCGCGGCGCCGTAGCGGGTCTGTCCGTCGATCTCGCGGCCTTGGAAGAACTGGGCGATCTGGAGCATCTCCTGCTGGCTCTCGGGCTCGCGCAGGTCCTGGCCGGTCTCTTCCTTGTAGGCGGCCATGATATCCGGATCTTCGAACCAGTCGCGGCGGTAGAACCAGCCGTTGGCATCGCCCATCGCGGGCAGGGCGTAGTAGTTCTCGGATCCCTTTGGCCAGGTCGAATAGGCATAGACGGTCGCCGGCGCGAAATCGTCCATCGAGATCCCTTCTGCCTCGAAGAAATCATTCAGCTTGACGTAATGCCCGCTCTCGGCGCCGCCGCCGATCCACTGGCTGTCGCCGATCAGAAGATCACAAAGCTGGCCGCCGGAATTGAGCTCGTTGAGCATCCGGTCCGCGAAATTCGGCCACGGGACGAACTCGAAGTTCATCGTATGACCGGACTCCGCCTCGAACTGCTTGGAGAGCTCGACCAGCGCATTGGCCGGATCCCACGCCGCCCAGCACAGCGTCAGCTCTTCGGCGGCCGCTCCGCTGGCCGCTGTCGTGGCGAGCGCGGTGGCCGCCATCAATCTTGTGGATAATTTCATTGTAACTCCTCCCTGGTGTCACGGCCCGGGTCCGGCCATGCCTCCTCGCATGTGCCGGCCCGGATTGATCGGATCGTATTTGAGGGCTGTCCCTTCCGTAAAGAGATTTCTTGAGGAACGTACCTCATTTCTGGCAAGCGCGATGTCGTCTCGTGAATTATCTTTCCTTATCAGGGGCCTGCCGTCCTAGGGAAAGCCCGACCCACGCCCCGTTCCGCTTTGACGAGCGCAGGCAGGCATCGACAAAGGCGACCCCTTCAAGGCCTTCGGCGATCCCCGGAAAGACGACATCGGGGTCCAGCGCCGCTCCGGAGTGGCGCGCGCGAATCGCAGCGGCGGCCTCGGCGTAGAGATTGGCAAAGCCCTCCAGGTATCCTTCGGGATGGCCTGCCGGGATCCGCGTGACACGGCCCGCCGCTTTGCCCGATCCGGGCCCGGAGCGGGTCAAGAGGCGCACCGGCTCGCCGAACGGCGCGTGACGCAGCACGTTCGGCGTCTCCTGTGCCCATTCAAGACCGCCTTTTGCACCATAGACACGCAGCCGCAACGCGTTCTCGTTGCCCGGTGCGACTTGCGAGCACCACAGCATCCCGCGCGCGCCGCCCTCATAACGCAGCATCACATGGGCATTGTCGTCAAGTTGCCGGCCCGAGACGAAACTCTGCAGATCGGCGGCGAGCGCTTCCAGCTTCAGCCCCGTGACGAAGCCCGCCAGATTGAAGGCATGGGTTCCGATATCTCCGGTCGATCCACCCGCGCCCGATTGCGCGGGATCCGTGCGCCAGGACGCCTGCTTCTGACCGGTCTGCTCGGTGGCTTCGGTCAGCCAGTCCTGCGGATATTCCACCTGTACGACCCGAACCGCCCCGATCTCTCCGGCGGCCACCATCTCGCGCGCCTGCCGGACCATCGGATAGCCGGTATAGTTATGGGTCAGCACGAACAGCGCATCCGAGGCCTCGGCCGCCTTCGCCAACTTTTTGGCATCGGGCAGGGTGGAGGTCAGCGGCTTGTCACAGATCACATGGATCCCGCGCTTGAGAAATTCGCGCGCTGCGGGGGCATGCATGTGGTTGGGTGTGACGATGGCCACGGCCTCGATCCCGCTTTTCAGCCGCGCCTCGCGCTTGGCCATCTTGGTGAAGTCGCCGTAAACCCGGTCCCCGGCCAGGCCCAGATCGGCGCCCGAGGCGCGCGATTTCTCCTCGGTCGAGGAAAAGCATCCGGCCACCAGCTCGAAGTGATCGTCGATCCGGCTGGCAATCCGGTGCACGCCGCCAATGAAGGCATCGCGCCCTCCGCCCACCATGCCAAGCCTGATCCGCCTTGTGCTTTGTCGCTCCATCGCCCGCTCCTTCATCTGGCCGAAAAATATGCCGGGGGTCCGGGGGCTGGCCCCCGGTCCCGCCCTGTCAATCCAGTCCCAGCATCCGCCGATTGGCCGCCTCATCCGTGCCTGCGCCCGCAAAGTCGTCGAATGCGGTCTCCGTCACCCGGATGATGTGATCACGGACGAAGGCCGCGCCTTCCCGCGCGCCGTCCTCGGGATGCTTGAGCGCGCATTCCCACTCGACCACGGCCCAACCGTCGAAGTCGTATTGCGCCAGCTTCGAAAAGACGGCGCCGAAATCCACGTGACCGTCGCCTAGCGACCGGAAGCGACCGGCCCGGTCGACCCAAGACTGGTAGCCGCCATAGACGCCCTGCCGCCCGGTCGGGTTCAGCTCCGCATCCTTGACGTGGAACATGCCGATCCGCTCGTGGTAGATGTCGATATTGTCCAGGTAATCCAGCGCCTGCAGCACGTAATGCGAGGGATCGTAGAGCATCTTCGCGCGGGCATGGCCGTCCACGCGCTCAAGGAACATCTCGTAGCTCACCCCGTCATGCAGATCCTCGCCCGGGTGGATCTCGTAGCAGATATCGACGCCGTGCTCCTCGGCATGATCGAGGATCGGGCGCCAGCGCTCAGCCAGCTCGTCGAAGGCCGCCTCGACCAGACCGGCGGGGCGCTGCGGCCAGGGATAGACGTAAGGCCAGGCGAGCGCGCCCGAGAAGGTCGCATGCGCCGTGATCCCAAGATTGCGCGAGGCCGTGACCGCCTTTTTCACCTGATCGACGGCCCAGTCCTGCCGCGCCTTGGGATCGCCGCGCACGGCCTCGGCCGCAAATCCGTCAAAGGCCGCATCATAGGCCGGGTGGACGGCAACGAGCTGGCCTTGCAGGTGGGTGGAGAGCTCGGTCACGGTCAGGCCTGCTTCGGCGGCGATGCCCTTGACCTCATCGCAATAGTCCTTTGACGACGCGGCCGTCTCGAGATCGAAGAGCCGCCCGTCCCAGCTGGGCACCTGCACGCCTGCATAGCCGCAATCGGCGGCCCATCTGGTGATCGTCTCCCAGCTGTTGAACGGCGCCTCGTCGCCCGCGAACTGCGCCAGAAACAGCGCCGGTCCCTGCATGGTCTTCATTGTCGTCCTCCCTTGCGCCCCGGTGTTTCAGGGCAAATTCTCGCGGATCACGATGTCGATCCGGATCGTCTCCTGGGCCTTGAAAATCTCGGTGCCATCGCATTTGGCGCGCAGAACGCGCAGGGCGCTGCGCACCAGATGACCGACATTCTGGGCGATGACGGCATCGATGCGGCCGTCCTCGAGGCCTTGGCGCGTCGTCGGGGTCAGATCGTGGGCGATGACGACCAGATCCCCGATCCGGCCCGACGCATCGATCGCCTCGAGAAGCGGTGCGCCCGTGGCGCCCATCGAGTAGACCCCCGCAAGGCCCGGATGCGCATCGATCGCAGTGGTCACGACCTCGCGGATGCGCGCGGGATCGTCATGGGTTTCGATCGTGGGCAGAACGGTCAGGGTGGGGAAGGTTTCGGCGAGGACGGCATCGAAGCCGAGCCTGCGTTCGATACTGTCCCGGGCCAGCATGGAGGGCGTCACGACCAGGATATCGGCGGCGGCCTTGCCCAGAAAGCGGCCCATCAGCGTGCCTGCGGTGCGGCCCGCCTTGAGGCTGTCGATCCCGACGAAATGGTCCCGCTCAGAGCTCGGCAGGTCCGAGACGAGGGCGACCACGGCGATGCCCTTGGCCTTGAGCCGGGCGATGGCGTCGCGCAGCTGCGGCGTCTCGGGCGCCATGACGGCGAGGCCGTCGAAGGTCTCGGGATCGAGCTGGTCGAGGGCGCTGGCCAGACCATGGGCGTCGCCCGCAGGCAGGGAAACGACGCGCGCCGAGATCCGGTCGGCCTGCTGGGCCTGAATGGCTTCGCTCAGCGCGGTGGAGAGCGCCTCCACGAAAGGGTTGCCGCCCGCGGGAAGGGCGAAGACGAAGCGGTAGTGCCGCTGCCGGGCAAGATTGGCCGCATGGGTGTCGCGCACATAGCCCAGTTTGCTGACGGCGGCCTTGACCCGGGTGACGGTCTGATCGCGCACGCCGGCGCGGGCGTTGAGGACCCGGTCGACCGTGGCGAGGCTGACGCCTGCCTCCTTGGCGATATCGTGGACGGTAGGTTTGCTCACGGCGTCCTCCCAGACGGGGGGACCGTAGGCGACGGATCTGAGGTACGTCAATCATCTGGCGTAAGGGCAGGGTGGCTGGCGCCCGGCGACGCGATCGCGTAAGCGCCCGGGGCATGGAGTATCCTGTTCTCAGATTGAAGCCCAAGGTCGATCCGCGCCCGCTTCGCCGGGGCTTTCCGTGGGTCTATGGCTCGGATCTTGTGATGGACCGCCGGGCCAAGGCGCGCGCGCCGGGATCGCTGGCGGTTCTGGAGGATGCCGAGCGCAGGCCTGTCGGGCTGGTTGCGGTCAATCCGCAAAGCAAGATCACCGCGCGGCTCTTGGACCGGGACCCTGAGGCGGTGATCGATCGTGCCTGGCTGGCCGCGCGGCTCGAGCGGGCGCTGGCGCTTCGCGCGCGGCTTTACCAGGCGCCCTATTACCGTCTGGTCCATGCCGAGGCGGATGGGCTGCCGGGTGTCGTGATCGATCGGTTCGGCGATATTTGCGTGGTTCAGCCCAATGCGGCCTGGGCGGAGGGTCTGATCGAGGATCTTGCCCAGGCCTTGGCTGAGGTGACGGGGTGCGGCGCGGTTCTGAAGAATGCGAGCGGGCGGGCGCGCGGGCTCGAAGGGCTGGACGATGCCTCGGCGGTTCTGATCGGAGAGGCGCCGGCGGGGCCTCTTCAGGTTCCGATGAACGGCGCGATCTATCTGGCCGATATCCTGGGCGGGCAGAAGACCGGGCTCTTTTATGATCAGCGCCCGAACCATGCCTTTGTGGCCGGGCTTGCCAAGGGCGGGCGGGTTCTGGATGTCTTTTCCCATGTCGGAGGCTTTGCTTTGGCCGCGTTGGCGGCGGGGGCCAAGGAGGCCCTGGCAGTAGATGGATCGGCCCCGGCGTTGGAGCTGGCCACACGCGGGGCGGAGGCGATGGGGCTGGGCGCGCGGTTCGGCGTGCGGAGGGGCGATGCCTTCGATGTTCTGACGGCTCTGGGCGCCGAGGATGCCCGGTTTGATGTGGTGATTTGCGATCCGCCTGCCTTTGCGCCTGCTAAACCTGCGCTGGAGGCGGGGCTGAGGGCCTATGAGAAGGTCGCGCGTCTGGCGGCTCCGCTGGTGACGGAGGGCGGGTATCTGTGCCTGTGTTCCTGCTCGCATGCGGTGGATTTGGCGGCGTTTCGGGCCGCTTCGATCCGGGGGATCGGGCGGGCGCGGCGCAGCGCGGCCCTGATCCATACGGGTTTTGCCGGGCCGGATCATCCGGTGCATGCGCAACTGGCGGCGACGGGATACCTCAAGGCGCTGGTCTTTCGGGTGTGAAGGTCCTTCTGGATGCCTGCGTGATCTATCCGACCGTGATGCGGGAGGTGCTGCTGGGCGTGGCGGCGGAGGGGCTTTATCAGCCGTTCTGGTCGGCGCGGATCCTCGAGGAATGGGCGCGTGCCGCAGAGCGTCAGGGACTGAGCGCCCGGGCCGAGATCGCGATGATGCGGGATCGTTGGCCCGGGGCAGAGCTGCCGCCTGCGCCGGGGCTTGAGGCGCGGCTCTGGCTGCCGGATGAGACCGATGTCCACGTATTGGCGGTGGCTGTCGCCGGGTCGGTTGATGCGATCATGACGATGAATGCCAAGGATTTTCCGCGCGGTACGTTGACCGAAGAGGGGCTGATGCGGGTCGATCCCGATGGGTTCCTGCTGCGGATGCTGGGCGAGGATGAGGCTGGCGTGCGGCGTGCGGCCGAGCGGGTTCTGGCGGAGGCGCGGCGCCTGTCAGGAGAGGCGTGGGAGATGCGCGCGCTGATGAAGAAGGCGCGGTTGCCGCGCTTTGGGAAGGCGTTGAGCGGTTAGGCTGGCAGCCATTTCGCCTCGTTGGCTTCGATGGCCGCGATGCGCTCGTCCGTTTTGGGGTGGCTGAGCAGCCAGGCGGGCATGGCGCCGCGCACGCCTGTCAACGTCTCGAGTTTGCGGAAAAGCGACTTTTGCGGCTCGGTTCCAAGACCCGATTTCATCAGGAGCGCCGAGGCATAGGCGTCCGCCTCGTATTCGTCGGTCCGCGAGAGCCGCGCGGCAAGGAGCGTCGTGATGCCGTTGGCGATCCAAGGGCCGATGAACGGGATGAAGCGGCCGATGACCATGATCAGGACGGCGCGCAGGGCGTTCTGGCCGGAAAAGTCGATCATCCGGCGGCGGGAATGGCCAAGCGCGACATGGCCCAGCTCGTGCGCGATGACCGAGGCGATTTCCTCTGCCGTGACCTCTCCGGCGCGGTATTTGCGAAAGAAGCCGCGGGTGATGAAGATCCGGCCGTCTGGTGCGGCAAGCCCGTTGACCGGGTCGATTTCGTAGATGTGAACGCGGATGCGGGGCAGATCGAGCGCTTCGGCCATCTGGTTCGTCAGCCGGGTCAGAACCGGATCGGCCAGCTCGGTGGAGCGCTGGTCCAGCTCGCGCTGGGTGCGCCAGACGGAGAAGCGATACATCGCAAGCCCGTAGGCGACGACGAGCAGGATCGGCAGGATCTTTATCATGAGCAGAAATATGGGTGCGGGCGAGCGGAAGGAAAAGGGGAACTTCGCCGCAGGAGCCCGGCTTGGCCTTTGAAGAGCGGGTAAGGAGCCTACGGGATGGAGACTTTGGGTGTAGCGATTTTCGAGGCAGTGGTGATGGTGGCCGTCCTTGTTTTGTTGACGCGGCTGGCAGGGCTGAGGTCGTTTTCCAAGATGTCGGGCTTTGATTTCGCGATCACCGTTGCGATGGGATCGGTTCTGGCGAGCGTCGTAGTCTCGGGCTCGACCGGGATCTGGCCGGGCATATCGGCGCTGCTGGCCCTCTTTGCGGTGCAGTGGGCGATCGCGCGGGTGCGGGTTGCCTCGGGGTCGATGCGGGAGGCTTTGGACAATGCGCCTCTGCTGATCATGGACGGAGAGCGGATGCTCGAAGACAACATGCAGGCCGCCCAGGTCAGCCGCAGTGATCTGCTGGCCAAGCTGCGAGAGGCGAATGTGACCCGGCTCGATCAGGTGCAGGCGGTCGTCTTTGAGCAGACAGGCGACGTAAGCGTTCTGCATCGGCAGGATGGGGAGCTGGACGAGGTGCTTTTGGAGGGGGTGCGGCGCGAGGTGTGACCCTAAGGCAATAGTTCAAATTGTCAGAAGTTTTGCGGGAACGGGGGGCTCTTTCTTGGGTTGAGGCGGCAACCGGACGCGACAGAGATCCGGTGGCGATGAGGTGAGTGATCATGACAAAGTCAGAGACGACGGCGGACTTCCTCTCTACCCTGAATGCGGCCTACCCGGTTTGCGAGAGCAAGAGCCTGGAAATCGAGCGACTGCTCATCCGGCTTGAGGCGCGCGAGAGATGCCGCAAGCAGGATGCGAAAGCGGCCTGATCCTGGGGCCTGCTAGCGCCCTAACAGCCGCATGCCGCGGTCGAGCCCGGCAAGGGTCATCGGCACCATGCGGTCCGCTCCGAAGATCTGCTGGATCATCCCGATCGAGGGGGTGTAGGGCCAGTAGCGTTCGTCGAGCGGGTTGATCCACAGGCTTCCGGGCCATTGATCGCGCGCCCGCTCGAGCCAGACCTGACCGGATTCGGCGTTCCAGTGTTCGTTCGCGCCGCCCGGCATGGCAATCTCGTAGGGCGACATCGAGGCGTCGCCGACGAAGATGCATTTGTAGTCGGGGCCATAGGTCCGGAGGATCTCGGCGGTGGAGGTCTGATCGTTCCAGCGGCGGCGATTGTCGCGCCAGACGCCTTCATAGAGGCAGTTGTGGAAGTAGAAATGCTCGAAATGCTTGAATTCGGCCTTTGCGGCAGAGAAAAGCTCTGACGCGACCTTGGCATGCGGATCCATCGAGCCGCCGATATCCACGAAAAGCAGCACTTTGACCGCGTTGCGACGCTCGGGGCGGGTCTGGACGTCGAGATAGCCGTGTTCGGCCGTGGCGCGGATCGTGCCGTTCAAGTCAAGCTCTTCGTTCGCGCCGTCGCGGGCCCAGCGGCGCAGGCGTTTGAGAGCGACCTTGATATTGCGGGTGCCCAGCTCGACCGTGTCGTCGAGATTGCGGAATTCGCGCTTGTCCCAGACCTTGGCGGCGCGCTGGTGGCGGCTGTCTTTCTGGCCGATGCGCACGCCTTCGGGATTGTAGCCGTAAGCGCCGAAGGGCGAGGTGCCCGCGGTGCCGATCCATTTGGAGCCGCCCTGGTGGCGGCCTTCCTGCTCTTTGAGGCGGTCCTTGAGGGTCTCCATCAGCTTGTCGAAGCCGCCGAGCGCTTCGATCTCGGCCTTTTCGGCATCGGTCAGATGCTTTTCGGCCATCTTCTCGAGCCAGTCGGCGGGCAGGTCGACGGCGTTCAGGACCTGATCGACGGTGATCTGGGACAGCCCTTCGAAGGCGGAGGCGAAGGCGCGGTCGAACTTGTCGATATTGCGCTCGTCCTTCACGAGGCAGGTGCGGGCAAGATAGTAGAAGGCGTCGATATCGTAGGTGGCGAGGTTCTTGGACATCGCCTCGAGAAAGGTCAGATGCTCGCGTAGGGAGACAGGCACTCCGGTCTCGCGCAGCGTCTGGAAGAAGGGCAGGAACATCAGGCCAGAACGCGCTCGATCAGGATGAGGGCGAAAAGGCCGATAAGACCGAAGATGATGGCGTAGACGCAGGCATACTGGACGATGTCCGAGCGTTTTCCGCCGCGCCGCGCCGCAAGCGTTCCACCGACCAGGAAACCGAGAGCGAGACCGGCGAAAGGAAAGATCATGGCATTGGCTTTCTAGCCGGGCGTCAGATCGCTGATCGCTATCAGGCGGGCCCGGACCGCCTCGGATCGGCCGAAGCCGTAGCGCGCCCAGGCGAGACTGTCCAGACGGGTGGCGGCGGCCTCGGAGGTGCGGCCGGCGAGGTCCTGAGCTTCGGCGCGGAACATCAGGAGCGTGGAGAGAAGCGCCGCGTTCTCGTGCTGCCGCGCGACCGGGATCGCCTCGGCGGTGACGGCGAGCGTCCTTTGCGCATCGCCGGATCTGAGGGCGAGCGCGGCCTGCTGGACGGCGACATGCGCTTTCTGGACCGCGGTTTCGGGGGCGGCGTAGCTGATCGCGGCCCGCTCGAACGAGCGGCGGGCGGCTTCGGGCGAGGTTGCGATCTGCAGGCGACCGAGAACGTAGTAGGAAAAGCCCCGGCGGGGACCCGTCCATCCGGCTTGGGTGGCCAGCGTCACGGCCTCGTTCGCGGCCGCCAGTCTGCGGGGCCGGCTGCCTTCGTCGCGCAGGGCGCTTTCGATCCGGCTTTTCCAGGACCGGGAGGGCTGGATCCGCGGATTGGCGGGCAGGCTGGCCCCGCGCGGGTTGAGACGGCGGAGGATGCCGGGCAGGCGCCAGGCGACATCCTCGCGCGTCATGCCGTTTGCCAGCTCTGGCGCATAGATGGCGCGCAGGACAAGCATGTCGAACCCGGTGAGTACGGCATGCATGTTGTCGTCGTTGAAGACACTGTCGGGCAGGCGGTAGAGATCGTTGAGCGGGCCGAGCGCCTGGGCCATTTCTTCGTGCAGGCAGTCGCGGATTTCCTGCGGAGAGACGTCCGAGGGCACGAAGATCGCCGCCTGATTGCGCGAGCGCAGCTGTGTCCAGTCGGTGCGGGCGGAGTTGCGGTGGACGCGAAACTCGTCCCAGCTTGAGATGCCGGGCACCACGAAACAGGCGGCATTGGGCACAGCGCGCTGGAGCCGCGCCTTAGTCATCGTCTCGATGGTGATGTTCGCAGCCCCGGTCGTGGGCCGGATATCGAGCCGGGCTTCGGTTCTGAGGCGGGCGATCAGCCGCTCGAGATCCGGCGCCAGTGTGGGCGGGGAGGTGCCGACGACGCGCACGGTGATCGGCCCGTCAAAGCGGGTGAGCCGGGGGACCTTGCGCCCCGATTCCAGCGCGAAGACCAGATCGAGGATGTCACGGGCAATATCCTCGTTGGAGCGGGTCGGGGCCGGGGCGGCCTGCCGGGCGAAGGTTTTCATCGCGGGCAGGCTGCTGAGATCCGGCTGGATGGCGGCGCGGGTCGCGGTATCGCCCAGCGGCGTGCAGGCCGCCGTTGCAGCCAGGCAGATCGAGGCGAGGGCGGTGCGCATCGGTCTCATCGGGCGGCTCGCTGATATTTGAGGAAGGGCGTGAGCTCTCCGACGCGGTCGTAAAGGTGCCGGGCGGTGACGTTGGTGTCCTGCGTGAGCCAATAGACGGAGGGCGCGCCTGCGGCGTCCGCTTTTGCGTAGACCGCTTCAATCAGCGCGCGTCCGATGCCTTTGCCGCGCGCCTGCGGGTCGGCGTAGAGGTCCTGCAGGTAGCAGACGTTTTCGACCTTCCAGCCGTGCCGGTGGAAGAGATAATGTGCGATGCCGACCGGTTTGCCATCCTGCTTGGCGATTAGGCCGTGATGATCGTGCGGGTCGTCGCCGAGGAGACGGGCGAAGGTGATGTCATATTGAGAGGCCGGAAGGCTGGTGTCGTAGAAGTTCAGATAGGCCGCCCAAAGGCGATCCCACTGGCTGCGGTCAGCCGGTGCGAGGGGGCGGATTTCAAGTCCGGATTCTGCCGACATGGCGGGGGCCTTTGATTGCGACCGTTTCATTAAGCAGATGGGGCGCGGCAGGCGGGATGGCTTTGAGCCGGCCCGCGCCGTTTTTTGGCCGAGCGTTGCGCAAACGGATCAACTCGGGTGCTGGCCCTAGCGCTGGCCCCTCGCGATGAAGGCCAGCCGTTCGAAGAGGTGGACGTCCTGTTCGTTCTTCAGGAGCGCGCCATGCAGCTTGGGCAGAGCGGAAGCGCCGTCGCGTTTCAGGTCGTCCGCCGTCAGATCCTCGGCCAGCAGAAGCTTGAGCCAGTCGAGCACTTCGGAGGTCGAGGGCTTCTTCTTCAGGCCTTGGGTGTCGCGGATCTCGTAGAATTGGGTGAGGGCGGTGGTGAGCAGGGCGTTCTTGATCCCGGGATGATGCACCTCGACGATCTGCTTGAGCGTCTCGATGTCCGGGAAGCGGATGAAATGGAAAAAGCAGCGGCGCAGGAAGGCATCGGGCAGTTCCTTTTCGTTGTTGGAGGTGATGATGACGATGGGGCGGTGCCGGGCGCGGACGGTTTCGCCGGTTTCGTAAACGTGGAACTCCATCCGGTCGAGTTCCTGAAGCAGATCGTTCGGAAATTCGATATCCGCCTTGTCGATCTCGTCGATGAGAAGGACGGTCCGCTGATCGGCGGCAAAGGCCTGCCAAAGCTTGCCCTTCTTGATGTAGTTCGCGACATCCTCGACCTTGGGATCGCCCAGCTGACTGTCGCGCAGGCGGCTGACAGCGTCGTATTCGTAAAGGCCCTGCTGCGCCTTGGTTGTCGATTTGATGTGCCATTCGATCATCGGCAGACCCAGCGACGCGGAGACCTGCCGGGCCAGTTCGGTCTTGCCTGTGCCCGGCTCGCCCTTAACGAGAAGCGGGCGTTCAAGCGTCACCGCAGCGTTGACGGCGACGGTGAGGTCTTCGGTCGCGATGTATTGGTCGGTGGACTGAAACTGCATCGGGGCGGGCTTTCGTGGCTTGGGATCGCGCGCACCGTATCAGAGCGCCCGCCTGCTTCAACCGCTTGCGAGCACGTGGATTTGAGGGCGTGACAGTCCCTGCAAATGGGACTAAACGGGCGCCAGTTTCGGAAGGGGAGCGCATGTCTGACAATGGGAGAGTGGCGGACATCGCAACAGCCAGGGGATCGAGAATGAAAGCCGAGGTATTCTTGCCAGACGATTACCGGCCTGCTGAGAGCGAGCCATTCATGAACGAGCGACAGCTCGAGTATTTTCGCCGAAAGTTGCAAAATTGGAGAGCGGAGCTTTTGTCCGACAGCCGCGACACGATCAGTGGTCTTCAGGACAGCACGCGCAATATCCCGGATGTCGCGGACCGCGCGAGCGAGGAGACGGACCGGGCGCTGGAGCTTCGCACCCGGGACCGCCAGCGCAAGCTGGTCGCCAAGATCGACGCGGCTTTGCGGCGCATCGATGAGGGCGAATACGGATATTGCGATATGACGGGCGAGCCGATCTCGCTCAAGCGTCTGGATGCGCGTCCGATCGCGACCATGAGCCTTGAGGCGCAGGAGCGTCACGAACGGCGTGAGCGGGTTCACCGCGACGATTGATCTTGCAGGCAGGCGAAGAGAGTTGCCCGCCTCGCACTGCCGGTATCTGCCTAGAACAGATAGTAGCGGCTTGTGACATGCGCGAGCACTTCGTGGCTGTGCCAGTCGACACGATAGACCTCGTCCTCGATCTCCATGTAGATCCACCCGTCTTCGACGGGATCGAGCCCAAGATATTCGACATTGAAGACCATGTTGTACTGGCCCCGCTCCAGCACGACGCCGGGCAGGACGGGCAGCGGTTTTTGCATGGCATCCGGAACGACAGCGCATCGCGCGCCAGTGGAGGATGTTGAACATAGGCCTGCCCCGACCGGCGACGCGGTCCAAAGCAGCAGGGCAGCAACGGCAAAGGCAGACAGGGTACGCAGCAGAATCATCGAACTATCCTCGAGGCGGCAGCCTATCACAAGAATGTGCGCGCGTCGCCAGAGGTTCCATGCGGGTGCGGAAATATGTGTGACTTCAGGCGGCCAGCTCGACCCAGACCGGGACATGATCGGACGGCTTTTCGCGGGCGCGGAATTCGGCATCGATGTCGCAGCCGGTCATCAGATCCGCGCACTGGGGCGTCATCAGGACGTGATCGATCCGGATGCCGTCATTTCGGTCATAGGCGCCGGCCTGATAGTCCCAAAAGGAGTAGAGCCCGGGATGGGGATGGCGCGTCCGGATCGCCTCGGTGAAGCCCAGATGCAGGATCCGGCGCCAGGCGGTGCGGCTTTCCATCCGGTGAAGGGCATCGTCGCGCCACGCCTCAGGGCGGGCGGCGTCTTCGGCCTGAGGGATGATGTTGTAATCGCCCGCCATCAGCGCGGGCATCTCGCCCACGAGCAGATCGCGTGCGCGGGCCTCGAGACGGCTCATCCAGGCGAGTTTATAGTCATATTTTGGCCCGGGCGCCGGGTTTCCATTGGGAAGATAAAGCCCGCAGAGGCGGATCGCAGTCTCGCCGACGACTGTCGCCTCGATCCAGCGGGCCTGTTCGTCCTCGTCATCGCCGGGCAGGCCGCGCGTGACATCCTCGAGCGGCAGTTTGGAGAGGATCGCGACGCCGTTAAAGCCCTTCTGGCCATGGGTTTCGACCGCATAGCCCAGATCCTCGATCTGCTCTCGCGGGAAGGCCTCGTCGATGGATTTGATCTCTTGCAGGAGGGCGACATCGGGCGTCGTCTCGCTGAGCCAGTCGAGAAGGGCGGGCAGGCGGGCCTTGATGCCGTTGATATTGTAGGTCGCGATTTTCATGCGCGGAGCATGGCCCACGTGCCCGGAGCTCACAAGGCGCTATTACATCGAAAAGGACGTGCCGCAGCCGCAGCTTGAACTGGCGTTGGGGTTGTCGATGATGAAGCGCGCGCCGATCAGCTCTTCTGTGAAGTCGATCTTGGCATCGGTCAGGAAGGGCAGGGAGATGCTGTCGATCACGACGCGTTCGCCGGCTTCTTCGAGGATCAGATCGTCCTCTTTGGGCTCGTCCAGCGTGATCTCATACTGAAAGCCCGAGCATCCGCCGCCTTCGACGGCAACGCGCAGGGCTTTGCCCTCGGCGGCGGCGCCGATTTCGGCCAAACGTTCGAAGGCGCGGGGCGTGACTTTGGGTGGGAGCGTGAGCATCGCGGGGCCTTGGGATTTGTTTCGTGTTACAATATAGGCAGAGCAGTTCGGTGCCACAAGACGAGGCGATGCCATGATGGCCCCCTATGCCTGCGATCCCAGCCAGAGCCGGGGGCGGCTTTATCCCGAGGAGGAGAGCGATTTTCGCTCGTGCTTTCAACGGGATCGGGACCGGATTATCCATTCGGGCGCGTTTCGGCGGCTCAAGCACAAGACGCAGGTCTTTGTGGAGCATGAGGGCGATCATTTCCGCACCCGGCTGACCCATTCGATCGAGGTCGCGCAGGTGGCGCGGACGATTGCGGGCGCTCTGGGTCTAAACGGCGAGCTGACCGAGGCGGTCGCGCTGGCGCACGATCTGGGGCACACGCCGTTCGGGCATACGGGCGAGGATGCGCTGAACGCATTGATGGAGCCTTATGGCGGTTTTGATCATAATGCTCAGGCGGTGCGGATCGTCACGTCGCTCGAGCGGTCCTATGCGCGGTTCGACGGGCTGAACCTGACCTGGGAGACGCTGGAGGGGATCGCCAAACATAACGGGCCGGTTCTGCCGCCCTTGCCGGTGGCCTTGGCCGATTATGCGGCGCGCGACGATCTGGAACTGACGAGCCATGCGAGCGGGGAGGCGCAGGTCGCGGCCCTGTCTGATGACATCGCCTACAACAACCACGATCTGCATGACGGCGTTCGGGCGGGGCTGTTCTCGGACGAGGATATCGCAAAGTTGCCCGTTGTGGGTGCGGCTTATGCCGAAGTGGACCGGCGCTATCCCGGACTGGAGCGGCGGAGGCGGCGACACGAGGCGCTGCGCAAGGTCTTTGGCGCGATGGTTAGCGACGTGATCGCGGTCTCGCGGGACGCCTTGGAGCAGTCCGGGGCGCAGACGCCCGAGGATATTCGCGGGCTTGGGCGGCAGGTCATCCGGTTCTCGGACGGGATGTGGGCCGATATTGAGGTCATCCGGGCGTTTCTTTTTGAACGGATGTACCGGGCGCCGGACGTGACGCGGATGCGGGCGGATGTCACGCGGGTGGTCGAGGATCTCTTTCCGATGTTTCTGCGGGATCCGACGCTGTTGCCCAAGGCCTGGCGGGCCGATGTGCTGGCGGTCGAAGACGAGACGGCTTTGGCGCGCATTGTGGCCGATTATATCGCAGGGATGACCGATCGGTTCGCGCTGGAGACGCATGAGAGACTTTTTGCGTGAGGTTGCTGCTGGCATCCGCCTCAGAGCCGCGTTAATCGCAAGGTTATGAACGTATTTGCAGATATTCGTGCGCTCGTGATCGAGGCGCTTGAGACCTTGGCGGCCAACGGGACGCTGCCGGGCGGTTTGGCCTATGACAACGTGGCGGTCGAGCCGCCGCGCGATGCGGGTCATGGCGATATGGCGACGAATGCCGCGATGGTGCTGGCCAAGCCTGCGAGGATGAAGCCGCGCGATATCGCTGAGGCTTTGGCGCCGCTCCTTTCAGCCGATGACCGGATCTCAGATGCGAGCGTGGCCGGGCCGGGGTTCCTGAACATGCGGCTGGCCGATGGGGTCTGGCAGAATGTGGTGCGGGGAGTGCTGACGAACCCCGGTTACGGCCGGTCCGATGCGGGGCAGGGGCGGAAGGTGAATGTCGAATATGTCTCGGCCAACCCCACCGGGCCTTTGCATGTGGGCCACACGCGGGGCGCGGTCTTTGGCGATGCGCTGGCGTCGCTTCTGGATTACGCGGGCTATGAGGTCACGCGGGAATACTACATCAATGATGGCGGCGCGCAGGTCGATGTGCTCGCCCGGTCAGTCTATCTGCGGTATCTGGAGGCGCATGGGCAGGAGGTTGCGTTCGAGGACGGGACCTATCCGGGGGAGTACCTCAAGGATGTCGGACAGGCGCTAAAGGACAAGGTTGGCGACCAGTTCGTGGACAAGGGCGAGCAGTACTGGCTTGAAGAGGTGCGGGAGTTCGCCACCGACGCCATGATGACGATGATCCGCGAGGATCTGGCTGCGATCGGCGTCGAGATGGATGTGTTTTACAGCGAGAAGTCGCTGTACGGCACCGGACAGATCGAGGCGGCGATTGCCGATCTTGAGAGCAAGGACCTGATCTATCGCGGCACGCTGGAGCCGCCCAAGGGCAAGGTGCCGGAGGACTGGGAGCCGCGGGAGCAGATGCTGTTCCGGTCGACCGCGCATGGCGACGACGTGGATCGGCCGATCCAGAAGTCGGATGGCTCCTGGACCTATTTCGCGCCTGATATTGCCTATCACTATGACAAGATCTCGCGCGGCTATGACGCGCTGATCGACGTCTTCGGGGCGGATCACGGCGGCTATGTGAAGCGGATGAAGGCGGCGGTTTCGGCCTTGTCGGATGGCAAGGTGCCGGTGGATATCAAGCTGTGCCAGCTCGTTCGGCTCTTCAAGGATGGCGCGCCGTTCAAGATGAGCAAGCGGGCGGGTACGTTCATCACCCTGCGGGATGTCGTGAACGAGGTCGGCGCGGATGTGGCGCGGTTCACGATGCTGACGCGCAAAAACGATGCGCCGCTCGATTTCGATTTCGCGAAGGCGGTCGAGCAGTCGAAGGACAATCCGGTTTTCTACGTCCAATACGCTCATGCGCGGGTGCAGTCAGTTCTGCGCAAAGCCGAGATCGATGTGAGTGATGCCGCATTGGCCGAGGCGGATCTGGGCAAGCTCGATCACGAGGCGGAGCTGGATTTGGCGCGGAAGATTGCCGAATGGCCACGGTTGGTGGAGATCGCGGCAAGGACCAACGAGCCGCACAGGATCGCCTTCTATCTATATGATTTGGCTGGTCTTTTTCACAGCCTTTGGAATCGCGGAAACGATGAGCCGTCGCTCCGTTTCCTGCAGGAGGGCGATGAGGCCACAAGTCGGGCCAAAATCGCGCTCGCGCGGGCTACGGCGGTTGTCATTGCACAGGGCCTCGGTATCCTTGGTGTCACTCCTGCGGACGAGATGCGCTGAAGCGTACGGGACGCCGCCAGGAGGAGGCAGTGTGACAAGGACCGGCGGTGCGATCCGCCGTGGTGATATAGATGGCAGTTCAGACGATGACCGATGGGGCCGGGGCCTCGATTGGCGCGGGCCGAGTGGCAAATGCCGCTGGCGCGATGATGTCCCTTGCGCTGATGATCGGCGTGGCGGTGTGGGGCTATAAGCTCTTTGTGCGGGATGTCAGCGGAATACCGGTTGTCCGGGCGGTCGACGGGCCGATGCGTCAGGCGCCGGACAATCCCGGCGGGACGATTGCGTCGCATCAGGGGCTTGCGGTGAACGAGATCGCAGCGGTGGGCGTCGCTTCCGGACCGCAGGATGCGTTGAGGCTGGCGCCGGGTGCGGTTGATCTGACTGGCGAGGATCTGCCCGGCGAAGAGCTGGCGCCGGTGGCCCAGACAGCAGAGGCCCCCGAGCCGAGCGATGGACCCGCGATTGGCCTGACCGCCCCGATGATTGTCGAAGCCTACGGCCTGGAGGACAGCCCGGGGGCGGTCGAGGCCGATGCGGATATCGAGATGGCTGCGAGCCAGCCGGTTCGGCCCGAACCTGAGATCGATCCGATCCAGGCGGTTCTGGAAGCGGTCGTTCTGGACGCGCCGTCGAGCATGATCATTCCGGCCAGCGTGCCCGGGGTCGTGCGCTCGGAGCGTCCGAGGATGCGGCCAGCCGGTGCGCGGATGCGTCCGGCGCCCGTCGAAACGCCAGTCCTTGCCACGGCTATCGATGCCGCCGCGATCTCGGTCGGGGCGCATCTGATCCAGCTTGGCGCCTATGACAGCGACGCCGTTGCTCAAAGTGAATGGGCCCGCCTTTCGGGCCGGTTTTCGGATTATCTGTCGGGCAGGTCTCCGGTCGTTCAGGAGGCCGAGCGGGCGGGGCGGACATTCTACCGGCTGCGCGTTGCGGGGTTTGAGGATATGAGCGATGCGCGGCGGCTATGCTCCGCGCTTAAGGCGGCGGGAACGGACTGCATTCCGGTCGTCGCCCGGTAGGTATGGGGCAAAGCGCGTTTATCAGTGGGTGCGCCGGGCCGGAGCTTGGCGCGGCGGAAGCGGACCTGTTCCGGGCTGCGGATCCTTGGGGCTTTATCCTTTTTGCCCGAAATATCGAGACGCCCGATCAGGTACGGCGGCTTGTCCGCGATCTGCGAGAGGCGGTGGGGCGGCAGGCTCAGGTTCTGATCGATCAGGAAGGCGGGCGTGTTCAGCGGCTGACGCCGCCGATCTGGCGGCAATATCCTCCGGCCTTGGATCAGGTGCGGGCCACCGGCGGGTCGGTGCGCGCGATGTATTTGCGGCAGCGGCTGATTTCCGAGGAACTGCGGGATCTCGGGATCGATGTGAATTGCGTGCCGTGCCTCGATCTTCTGATGGAGGAGGCGCATCCGGTGATGGCGAACCGCCTTCTGGGGCGAGATGCCAGTGAGATCGTGCCGCTGGCCCAAGCGATCATCGACGGGGGACGCGATGGCGGCGTGCAATCCGTCATCAAGCATCTGCCGGGCTACGGGCGGGCGACCGTCGACAGCCACAAGGATCTGCCGCGTGTCAACACGGCCCTGTCGGTGCTGCAAGAAACGGATTTCCCGCCATTTCAGGCCTTTGCGGGCGAGGCGATGGGGATGACGGCGCATATCCTCTTTACCGATGTGGATGCGGAGCGTCCGGTCACTCAGTCGAAAGCGGGCATCGGGCTGATCCGGAAGGAGATCGGATTTGACGGCCTTTTGATGACCGATGACATCTCGATGGAGGCCTTGTCGGGTGATGTGGCCGAGCGCGCGAGGTTGTCGCTCGAGGCGGGTTGCGATCTGGTTTTGCATTGCAACGGGGCCTTTGAGGAAATCGAGACCGTCGCCGCGACATGCGGGCCGATGAGAGAAGAGGCCCAGAAGCGGGCGGATGCCGCGCTGGCGGCGCGCTCTGCGCCGGTTGAGGATGACATCCCCGCGCTTTTGGCAGAATATGAGATGCTGTTGAAAGGCATCTGATTTGGCCGACCCCGAAAGCAATGTGATCTCTGTTCAGGATCGGCTGGCCGCCGAGGCCCTGATCGTGGATGTCGAAGGCTATGAGGGGCCGCTTGATCTGCTGCTGACGATGAGCCGCACGCAGAAGGTGGATCTTCGCCAGATCAGCGTTCTGGCCCTGGCGCAGCAATACCTCGCCTTTATCGAGACGGCGCGCGATCTGAGGATCGAGCTGGCGGCGGATTACCTGGTGATGGCGGCCTGGCTGGCGTTTTTGAAGTCGCGCCTTTTGCTGCCGCCCGATCCCGAGGAAGAAGGACCGTCGGGCGAGGAGCTGGCCGCGCATCTGGCCTTTCAGCTGGAGCGGCTTCAGGCGATGCGGGACGCGGCGGCCAAGTTGATGGCGCGCGATCAGCTGGGGCGCGATTTCTTTGCGCGCGGGATCACCGAGGATGTCACGCGTGTGCGGCGTGTGACCTATACGGCGACGCTGATCGATCTGATGCAGGGCTATGCGCGAATTCGGACCAAGGACGAGTTCCGGCCCTTCGTGATGGACCGCGATGCGGTTTTGACCATGGAAGAGGCGTTGGCGCGGATGCGGCCCTTGATCGGATTTGCGGGTGAGTGGACCGATATTGTCAGCTATCTGCCCGAAGGCTGGGAGATGGATCCGGCCAAGCGGCGGTCGGCGACGGCGGCGACCTTTGCCGCCTCGCTCGAGCTGGCCAAGGAGGGGCGGCTTGAGATCCGCCAGAGCGACACATTCGCGCCCATTCAGATCCGGAGGCGAGATGGCAGAGACAGCTGAAGAGAGCCTCTTTGAAGCGCCGCCCATGGGAGAGCAGGAACGGATGGTCGAGGCGATCCTCTTTGCCTCTGCCGAGCCGGTGACGATCCGCGAGCTGGCCGGGCGGATGCCCCATGGATGCGAGCCGGCCGAGGCGATCGTGCATCTGCGCAAGCGCTATGAGGGGCGCGGTGTGGCGCTGATGAAGATCGGCGATGCCTGGGCGTTTCGGACGGCGGCGGACCTTGGGTTTCTGATGCAGAAGGAGACGGTTGAGACGCGCAAGCTGTCCCGGGCCGCGATCGAGACGCTGGCGATCGTGGCCTATCATCAGCCGGTCACACGGGCCGAGATCGAGGAGATTCGCGGTGTGAGCGTCTCGCGCGGGACGATCGATCAGCTGATCGAGCTGGAATGGATCCGGTTCGGGCGGCGGCGGATGACGCCGGGGCGGCCCGTGACTTTCATCGTGACGGAGGCGTTTCTGGATCACTTCGGGCTTGAGAATGCGCGTGATCTGCCGGGCTTGCAGGAATTGCGGGCTGCGGGGCTTCTTGAGAACAGGCCGCCGCCCGATGGGTTGCCCGCTGGCGAAGAGGGCGAGGACGACGATCAGACGGATATGTTCGAGGATGAGGCGTAGATCGGACGAAATTTGCCGGTGGCGGCCCATTACCCTCGAATAGATTTACCCGCGCTTTACCTTTGTTGGCGTAGGAGGCGATCATGAACGCAAATCGATTGGTCAATATGTTGGTGCGGCGCCTTTTGAACAGAGGCCTCAATCGCGGGATCAATTATGCCGCGCGACGGGGAAAGGCGCCCGCAAAGATGACGCCGGAGGAGCGGGCCAAGGCGCAATCGTCCCGCAAGATGAGCAATCGCGCGCGTCAGGCGCTGCGGCTCGGGCGGCGGTTCACGCGGTTCTGAACTGCTTGGCGAGCTTGAGGCCCTGACCCTGATAGTTCGACTTGATCCCTTGCCCATAAAGCTGCTTTGGCAGCTCTGACATCTCTTCGTAGATAAGCCGGCCCACGATCTGCCCATGCTCGAGCGCGAAGGGCGCTTCGTGGCAGCGCACCTCGAGCACGCCGCGAGAGCCTTGTCCTCCGGCAGAGGCATGGCCGAAGCCGGGATCGAAGAAGCCCGCATAGTGGACCCGGAACTCTCCGACCATGGCCAGATAGGGAGCCATTTCGGCCGCGTGGGTCGGCGGGATCGTCACGGCCTCTTGGCTGACGAGGATATAGAAGGCTCCGGGATCCAGGATGATGCGGCCGTTCTGCGCTGTCACCGGCTCCCAGAATTCGGCGGCATCGTAGTGGTCGATCAGATTCAGATCGATCACGCCGGTATGGGGCTTTGCGCGATATCCGACGATGCCGCCCCCCGAGAGATCGACGGAAAAGCCAAGGCCGTCATTGATGACGGGATCGGTGTCGACGAGGGATGTTTCGGCGTGCAGGGCGCGAAGGGCCGCGTCATCGAGCACGGTTTCGCCATCCCGGAAGCGGATCTGGTTCAGCCGCTGACCCGAGCGAACCAGGACGGAGAAGGAGCGCGGGCAGATTTCTGCATAAAGCGGGCCGTCATAGCCGGGCGGGATCCGGTCGAATTCAACGCCGCCATCCGAAATCGCGCGGGTCAGCAGATCGAGCCGGCCGGTGGAGCTTTTGGCATTGGCCACGGCTTGGATCGATGGCGGCAGCGAAAGGCTTTCCAGAAGCGGGACCAGATAGACGCAGCCTTTTTCGAGGACCGCACCGCCCCTCAGGTCGATCCGGTGCATCTCAAATTCGGAAAGGCGATCCGAGATCGAGCGGTCTTCTCCGGCAAGGAAACTGGCGCGGATCCGGTAGGCCATGTCGCCCAGGCGCAGATCGAGGCTGGCGGGCTGGATCTGGCCGTCATCCAGCGGCCTTGCCGCCGATATCGCTCCAGCCCGGGCAAGTGCGGAGATCTGTTGGCTGGGCAGGACACCGGGCATCGTCAGGACCTTCTTGAAACACGAAACGCCCGTGCCGAACCGGCTGCGGGCGTTTTCATATTGGTCGGGCTAGCAGGACTCGAACCTGCGACCTTCCGTCCCCCAGACGGACGCGCTACCAGGCTGCGCCATAGCCCGACTTGAGCGTCTTCATACTGGTTTGCGGAGCGGGGGCAAGCGCGAAAGGGCGGCATGTCAGCCGGAGGTCATCCGCGCGCAGATGTCACGCAAGGCTTTCAGATGCGGCGCAATTGAGTGCTGCTTTGCCGTGAGCGCGCTGCGGGGGGTCTTTGCGATGGCCGTTAGCAGGCCGGGGGATGCCGCAATGTCGTCGTCCAGCGGATCGTCCGGAATGCTCGCGCGCAGCGATTTTGGTTTGGCGGGCGCGGCTTCTTTTGCGGCGGGCTTTTCGGCAGGCTCGTTCATGAACGCAAAAAGCGGGCCGTAGTCGACCGGTTCGTCCTGTGCGGGCGGCTTGGATTCGACCGTTGGCGCAGGATCTTCCGCTTGAGGTTCTGCATGAGTGTCTGGGGGCGCCTGTCTGCTTGGCTCGGGCGGAGCGGTATCGGCTGCCGTTTCTTCGGCAGGCTTGGGCGCCTCGGCCTTGGCGCGGCGGGGGCGTTCGATCTGCGGCGTCTCTCCGGCCATGGGATCCGCACCGAAGGCAGCCACGTGGCGGATGCCCTTGGTTTTCAAAAGATCCTGGACGGCCTTGATCGTCATACCGTCTTCGTGGAGCAGCTTCTGAATGCCGCTCAGCAAGGCCATGTCGGCGGGGCGATAGTAGCGCCGTCCGCCGGCGCGCTTGACCGGTTTGATCTGGCTGAACTTGCTTTCCCAAAAGCGCAGGACATGCGCCGGAGCGTCAAGCCAGTCTGAAACCTCGCTGATCGTTCGAAAGGCGTCGCGAGCCTTGGGCATTCAATTCAGCTCTTGTTGCCAGTCGCGACCCGGTCCTTCATCAGATGAGAGGGCCGGAAGGTGAGAACGCGGCGCGGATGGATCGGAACCTCCTCGCCGGTTTTCGGATTACGGCCCACACGCGCCGCTTTTTCGCGAACCGAGAAAGTGCCGAAGGACGAGATCTTGACGCTTTCGCCCTGTACCAGCGCGTCGGACATATGGGTCAGGACGCTTTCCACCAATTGGGCGCTGTCGTTGCGCGACAGACCCACTTCGTTGAAGACCGCTTCGCTCAGATCCATGCGAGTGAGTGTCTTTTCGCCCATAACCTTGTCCTCCTGCGACCCTGATAACAGACCATGAAGGTTCGGTTTTTCCGAGTCAATCTCAACAGCTTATAAGAGGCAATTCGCGCACAGACCTGCCATAGAAACAGTTTGAGGTCGTCGATACCCGTCCGGGTCTACCACCGCAGGACGACGGCACCCCAGGCCAGACCGCCGCCGATTGCTTCGGTGACGATGATATCGCCTGTCTTGATGCGGCCGTCCTGAACGGCGATCGACAAGGCCAGCGGAATCGACGCGGCGGAGGTGTTTCCGTGATCGGCGACGGTCGTCACGACCCGCTCCATCGGGGTGCCGAGTTTCTTGGCCGTCGCCTGAATGATCCGGATGTTGGCCTGATGAGGCACGACCCAGGTGATGTCGTCATCGGTCAGACCGGCCTTCGCCAGCGCGGCCTCGGCGGTGGCGGCCAGCTTTTCGACCGCGTGGCGGAAGACCTCCTTGCCTTGCATGCGCAGATGGCCAGTGGTCTGGGTCGAGACGCCGCCATCGACATAAAGAAGATCGCGATAGGTCCCATCCGAATGCAGGTCGGTAGCCAGAATGCCGCGATCTGCCTTGTCTCCGGAGGCTTCGGCCGCTTCGAGCAGGAGCGCCCCGGCGCCGTCGCCGAAGAGAACGCAGGTGCCGCGATCGGTCCAGTCCATGATCCGCGAGAATGTCTCGGCGCCGATCACGAGGACACGGTTGGCCTGGCCTGAGATAATGAGAGCGTCGGCCTGAGCCAGCCCATAGACGAAACCGGCGCAGACGGCCTGCACGTCATAGGCAAAGCCGCGCGTCATGCCGAGGGCGCTTTGCACCATCGTGGCGGCAGAGGGGAAGGTCAGATCGGGCGTGGATGTCGCCACGACGATCGCGTCCACGTCATCGGGCTTGAGACCCGCCATATCGAGCGCCTGCTGTGCAGCCCGGGTCGCCATCTGGGACGTCGTTTCGCCCTCGGCCGCGAAATGGCGACGCTCGATCCCGGAGCGGGCGCGGATCCATTCATCGGATGTGTCCAGAAAGCTCTCGAAATGGCTGTTTGGGACAACACGTTCGGGAAGATAATGGCCTATGCCAACCGGAACGGCGCGTCGGATCATGAAGAGCTTACCTTTGCCGTCTCGTCGATTGCGATCGCGGTTGCCTGCGCGACACGCGCCGCCAGACGGTCAGAGAATCCAGACTGGCCCAACTGATAGGCAAGATAAAGGGCAGAGCCGACGCCGGTCGCATCCGCCGATCCGTGGCTTTTGACGACCGTGCCGTTCAGTCCAAGAAAGACACCGCCGTTCACGCGGCGCGGATCTACCCGTTTGCGAAACCTCTGGAGCGATGTGTAGGCCAGAAGGGCCGCGATGCGAGAGAGGGGGGTCTTCTTGAACGCGGCCTTCAGAAGCTGGCCGATGAGGTTGGCGGTGCCTTCGCCGGTCTTGAGCGCGACATTCCCGGTAAAGCCGTCGGTGACGATGACATCGACCTTTTCGGACGGGATGTCGCCGCCTTCGATGAAGCCGACATAGTCGAATTCGCCCTGCGGGGCGGCGCGCGCGATCATGTCGTTCGCCAGTTTGAGCTCGGCGCGGCCCTTATGCTCTTCGGTGCCGACATTGAGAAGGCCGACGCGGGGCCGCTGGATCTCCATGCCGTTGCGGGCATAGCTGGCGCCCATCAGGGCGAAGGTCAGCAAATCCTCGTGATCGGCGCGAATATCGGCTCCCACATCGAGCATGACGTTGAAGCCGCCCTTGTTGAGCGAAGGCCAGAGGCAGGCGATGGCGGGCCGGTTGACCCCTTCCGCCTTCCGAAGCCGGACCATCGAGACCGCCATGAGCGCGCCTGTATTGCCGCAGGATACGCAGACGGAGGCCTCGCCATTGCGGACAGCCTCGATGGCGGCCCACATCGATGTGCCTTTGCCGTTGCGCATGACCTGCGAGGGCTTGTCCGTCATCTGCACGACGCCGTCGGCATGCCGGATCTCGACCTTGTCTTCGATCTTGCGCTTGATGACCTGCTTTTCCAGCTGGTCCTTGTCGCCGTGCAAAAGGACGCGGGCCTCGGGATTGCGCTTGAGAAAACGGGCAAGGCCCGCAACAACCGTTGCAGGCCCGTTGTCACCTCCCATTGCGTCAATGGAAAGCGAGAAGTGATCCGATTTTGAACTGCCGTCTTGCATCACCGGCCCGCCCGAAGCGGGCTTATGCTGCGTCTTCGTCGATATCGATATCGTCGACCATGGAGACGACTTCCCGCTCGTCATAGTGGCCGCAGGCCGGGCAGACGTGATGCGGGCGTTTCAGTTCGCCGCAATTGCTGCATTCGTTCGGGTTCGCGCCCGACAATGCGTGATGGGACCGGCGCTGGTTGCGGCGCGCCTTGGAAATCTTGTTCTGAGGGACAGCCATGTCTCAACCTCGGGATGGGCAGGGCATTTGGCCCCGGCGTTTCTATTCTGGTCCAACGAAATGAGGCGGCAAAAGCCGCCCGATCGGGAGGCCGCGAACATACTGCGTTTGCGCGCCCGCGCAAGCCCTTTTCGGGCGCGACGCGGCGGCGCTTATTTCTCGTTGTTTTTCAACTGATCGCGCAGGTTCGACAGCCCCGCAAAGGGGCGCGCATCCTCATCGCGCATTGCCTGTTTGCCCGGCTCGGTGAAGACGGCCTGACCCGTCTCGGCGCCCTCCTTGCGGGGAAAGGGCGGAATGGCGAGGGTCAGCGCCTCGAGAATGAAGGCGAAGACGTCGATTCGGTCCGTCAGCGGCTCGAGCGTGTCATCGTCCGGCATCTCGATCTCGGCATTCGCGCTGTCGGGGACATCCGGCATATGGCGGGTGAAGGTGCGCCGGATCTCTTCGTCGATGCGCGTCGTGACCGGATCGAGCGTCACGCTGCAGGGCTGGACGATCGTTGCGCCAAAATGGCCGGTCAACTGCCAGTCAGACCCGGCGACCGGAGACATCCGTCCGGTGAAGGTCAGCTTTTTCAGTGCGCTCAGATCCAGCTCTTGCGCGATGGCCTGCCGCTCCTGGGGGGTGGGGGTCAGCTCGATCTCGGTGGCGTGATTGGCGGGCAGGTCGGCAATGCGCAGGACATGCTCTGGCATCGACATGGAGGCATCCTTCTTGAACAGGCGGGCAGGCTTGATGTAGTGCAGATAAAGAGTTGGAACGAGCACGACAAGCGCACGTCCGGCAGAGATGATGCGCGAGAGGACGAGAATGGGCAGGGTCCGGAAGGCGTTGAGCACGCTCACGCTGATCATGGCAGCACTGGCGTTGGCGGGGTGCGTGGCACAGTTCCGCAACCACGGCTATGCGCCGACAGACGAAGAGCTGGGGGATGTCCTGATCGGGCTCGATACACGCGACAGTGTGATCGATACATTCGGCCCCCCGACGACGGGGGGCGTTCTTCAGGACAGCGCCGTTATCTACGTCGCATCGCGCTGGCGCTATTATGGCGCGTTCAGACCGGAGATCATCGACCGGCAGCTCGTGGCGTTTTCGTTCGATCCAGACGGGCTGCTCTCTAACGTAGAGAGGTTCACCTTGCAGGACGGGCGTGTCGTCGCTCTGTCGCGGCGTGTGACCAATAGCGGCGTGACGAATACGGGCTTTATCCGTCAGCTTCTGGGCAATCTGGGCCGGCTCGACAATACGGCGCTCTTCGGGAACTAGTCCGCAGGCTCGAAGTCGAGGGCGACCCCGTTGATGCAATAGCGAAGGCCTGTCGGTTGGGGGCCGTCCGGGAAGACGTGACCCAGATGCCCCTCGCACCGATTGCAGTGCACTTCCGTCCGGCGCATAAAAAACGAGCGATCTTCCTTTTCGGCAACATTCTCGGCGGCAATCGGCGCATAGAAGCTGGGCCAACCGGTTCCGCTTTCGAACTTGGTCTCGGATTCGAAGAGAGGCAGCGCGCAGCCCTTGCAAAAGAAGGTTCCGGGCGCTTTGGGGAAGTCGTCATGGGTGCCCGCACGTTCGGTGCCATGCTTGCGCAGAACGCGAAAGGCCTCGGCGGACAGTTGCTCTTTCCACTCAGCTTCGGATTTTTCTACTTTATCCATGATCATCATAATCCTTTGATACGTTTAACTCCAATGTAGCGACGCAATAAGGCTCGCCAAGATGGTGCAAACGCGATGACACTACTCAGACGGGGGCGGCTTACGGCCCGCCTCGCTGAAACGTCAGACGATCTCAAGCAGGCGCAGGCCCTGCGGCATCGCGCCTTCTTTGGCTGCGAGGGCCGGGATGCGGATGCCTATGACGCGCGGTGCCAACATGTTCTTGTCGAAGACGAGGGCACGCTCGTTTGCTGCTTTCGGGTGCTTGGCCTGACGGGCGGATCGCAGATCGGCACGAGCTATTCTGCGCAGTTCTACGATCTGAGCGCGCTTGAAGAGTTCGAGCGCCCGGTCATCGAGATGGGCCGCTTTTGCGTCGCGCCGGGCGTGCAAGATCCGGATGTGCTGCGGGTGGCATGGGGGGCGATGACGCGGCTTGTGGATGACGGGGGATACGGATTGCTGATCGGCTGCTCGTCGTTCAAGGGCACCGATCCTGCGCCCTATGCGGATACGTTCGGCCTTTTGGCCGGGCGTCACGTGGCCCCGAAACGCTGGCGTCCGGGGCGGAGCGCCCGTCAGGTCGTCTCGCTCGGCAAGGCGCTTTTGCCGGGGCGCGTGGCGGCAGCGACGCGGGCGATGCCACCGCTTCTGCGGACCTATCTGCGGATGGGTGGTTGGGTGAGCGATCATGCGGTGATCGATCGCGCGATGGGGACGCTGCATGTCTTTACCGGGGTCGAGGTCGACCGGGTGCCGCAGCATCGCGCCCGCGCGCTCAGGGCGATTGCCGGCTGAGATCGGTTGATCCTTTGGCCGCTGCGCTTTAGCTGACGCGCCATGGCACGCGCACCTCTTCTTCAGCTTTCGGGCATATCGCTTACCTTCGGGGGCGATCCGGTTTTCTCAGATCTCGATGCGGTCGTGCAGGCCGGGGATCGGGTCGCGTTGGTCGGGCGCAATGGGTCGGGGAAATCCACGCTTCTCAAGGTGATGGCCGGTCTTGTTGAGGTCGATCGCGGGCAAGTGACTGTCCCGCCGGGAATCAGCGTCGGTTATATGGAGCAGGAGCCGTCGATGGCGGGCTTCGCGACGCTTGGCGATTACGCCGCGAGCGGTCTGGAGCCGGGTGAGGCCTACCGGGTCGAGATGGTCGCAGATGGGCTGAAGTTCGATCCGTCGGCCAGCGTGGAGACCGCCAGCGGCGGCGAGCGGCGCCGCGCGGCACTGGCAAAGCTGATGGCAGAGGCGCCCGATCTGATGCTGCTGGATGAGCCCACCAACCATCTTGATATCGAAGCGATCGCCTGGCTCGAGGCGGAGCTGAAGGGAACGCGCGCGGCCTTCGTCCTGATTTCGCATGACAGGGCATTTCTGCGCGAGCTGACCCGCGCAACCCTTTGGATCGACAGGGGATCTGTGCGGCGGCAGGAGGACGGGTTTGCGGCGTTCGAAAGCTGGCGCGACAAGGTCTGGGACGAAGAGGACATGCAGCGGCACAAGCTGGATCGCAAGATCAAGGCGGAGGCGCGCTGGGCGGTGGAGGGCATTTCGGCCCGGCGCAAGCGCAATCAGGGGCGCGTGCGGGCCTTGGGCGATCTGCGCCGCGAAAGGGCCGAGATGATCCGCCGGCAAGGCCCGGCCGCCATGGCGCTGGAGGCCGGACCGAAAAGCGGCAAGCGGGTGATCGAAGCGCGCGGCTTGTCCAAGACCTTCGGCGGCAAGGCCATCGTCTCGGATTTCTCGATCAGGATCGCGCGGGGAGACAGGATCGCCTTCGTTGGCCCGAATGGTGTAGGAAAGACGAGCCTTTTGAAGATGTTGCTGGGCGTTCTTGATCTTGATGCCGGAGAGGTCGTTCTTGGTACCAATCTTGAGATTGCGGTCCTCGATCAGACGCGCGATCAGCTTGATCCCGATATGTCGCTTTGGGAAAGCCTGACCGGCGACAAGGAGATGCGCGTTGCGGGCGCGGCCGATCAGGTAATGGTGCGCGGGCAGCCCAAACATGTCGTGGGATATCTCAAGGAGTTCCTCTTTTCGGATGCGCAGGCGCGCGCGCCGGTCCGGTCTTTGTCGGGCGGGGAGAAGGCGCGGCTGCTGCTGGCCAAGATCATGGCGCAGCAAAGCAATCTGCTGGTTCTCGACGAGCCGACCAACGATCTGGATGTGGAGACGCTGGATCTGTTGCAGGAATTGATCGGGGACTATGATGGAACGGTCCTGCTGGTCTCTCATGACAGGGATTTCCTTGACCGCGTTGCCACGACGACGATCGCGATGGAGGGCAATGGCCGCGCGATCGCCTATGCGGGCGGGTGGAGCGACTACGTCGATCAGCGGAAGGCCGCGAAGGCCGTGGAGCCTGCCAAGAGCCCCGGGTCTGCGGCAAAAGCCAGATCGCCAGCAGCCGAGAAGGCGGAGGGGCTGAACTTCACCGAACGCCATAGGCTCGAGACATTGCCCGCCGATATCGAGCGGCTGGAAGCGGAGATCGCCAAGCTCGAGGCGCTTCTTGGCGATCCCGAGCTTTACACCCGCGAGCCGGTCAAGTTCGCGAAGGCCAGCGAAGCCTTGGTCGAGCGTCAGGGGCGGCTCGAGGCCGCCGAGACCGATTGGCTTGAGCTGAGCGAACGGGATCAGTGACCGATGCGGCTGGCGCCGTCACTGCATGCGAAGCGCGCCGTCCAGACGGATCGTGGTGCCATTCAAATAGTCGCATTCGATGATGAACCGGACGAGGGCGGCGAACTCTGCCGGATCGCCGAGCCGGCCCGGGAAGGTGACGTCGCGGGCGAGGCCTGCCATCACCTCTTCGCCCAGTCCTTCGAGCATCGGCGTGCGGAAGATCCCCGGCGCGATCGCCATGACGCGGATCTTGGCCCGGGCCAGATCGCGTGCCATCGGCAGCGACAGCCCGGCGATCCCGGCCTTTGAGGCTGCATAGGCGGCCTGGCCCTTTTGCCCGTCGAAGGCGGCAATTGAGGCGGTGTTGATGATGACGCCGCCTCCTACCGCCTCGATATGAGCGGCAGCGAGACGGGCGATGTTGAAGCTGCCCTTGAGATTGATGTCGACGGTTCGGGAAAAGCTGCCAAGCCGGTGCGGGCCATCTTTGCCGAGCGTCTTCTCGGCGGTCGCGATCCCCGCGCAATTTACGGCGACGGTCAGACCGTCCATGGCTTGGGCGGCCTTTTCGATGGCGGATTGGCTCGATGCTTCGTCCGTCACGTCGGTTTGGTGGAAATGCGCGCCGAGCGTTTGGGCGGCACTTGCGCCTTCGGGGTCGCGGTCGAGGATCGTGACCTGGCCGCCTGCGTCAATCAGGGCTTTGGCGGTTGCCGCGCCGAGCCCTGAGGCGCCGCCGGTGACGACGGCCTTGATGTCTTTTGCTTCCATGAATGTCCTTTAGTTGCCTGAAAGCATATCGTCGATGCCGAAGGCGGCGCTTGTTTTCGTGAGCGCGGTGAAATCGCCGTCCATCATGCCGTGCGCCGCCTCCATCATCGTGTGTTGCATGGCGCGGGCGAGGGCCGCTCCGATGGACAGGCGAGCGATGCCGATTTCGGCATAGGCCGAACGGGGCTCTTTGGCGAAGCGGCCCGCGACAAGGGCGTTGACCGGCGCCTTGACCGATGCGGCAAGGCGGGCGAGCGCGGCCATGTCGGGAGGAAGAGGCGCATAGAGGCAATCGGCGCCGGCCTCTTCAAAGGCCTGAATGCGGGCTGTGGCTTCGGCCTCGTCATAGGCATCGATCATGAGACCATCGGCGCGCGCGGTCAGCACGAAATCCTTGGGAAGCGCGCGGGCGGCAGAGGCGGCGGCCCGGATCCGCTCGACCGCGAGATCGCGGTCGTAGGCCGTTTGATCGGCAAGGGCGACATCCTCAATGCAGATCCCGGCCAGCCCCGCTTCGGCAGCCAGGCGGACGGTTTCGGCGCAGGTGTCCGGATCGTCCCCGAACCCGTTTTCGAAATCGCCTTGAACGGGCAGGGATGTCGCAGCCGCGATGTCCTGGGCATGGGCCAAGGCCTCGTCCCGGGTGACTTGCCCGCCATCGGGACGGCCTAGAATGTAGGCATGTGCCGCCGACGAGGTGGCGAGCGCGTTCACGCCCAGATGTGCCATGACCCGCGCGGTGCCCTGGTCCCAGACATTGACCATCAAGAACGGGTCGCCGGGTTTGTGAAGCGCGCGGAAGGTGGAGCCGGGATCGTGTGTCATGGGAAGGCCTTTCTATTAGATGTCGTATCAGTTTGAGCATGGAGGCGCCTGGATGCGGCCCGGATCCTGCGCAAAGAGAAGAGGGGCGGTCATTGCTCGCCCCGCTCTGCCGTGTCGCCCATCAGATATCGGGGACCGGCCCCTTTCTTGCGGGCCTGATCGGCCGGGTTGTGAAGCGCGCAGCGATCGAGCGACAGACATCCGCAACCGATGCAACCGTCGAGCGTGTCGCGCAATCGTTCCAGCCCGGCGATGCGGTCGTCGATTTCGGTTCGGAACTCCTTTGACATACGGGTCCAGTCGCTTCGCGTCGGCGGACGGCCATCGGGAAGCGTGCCCAGAAGGGTCGCGATGCGCGAGAGCGGAAAGCCAAGCTCCTGCGCGATCATCACGAAAGACAGCTTTCGGATATCCGAGCGGTCATAGCGCCGGTGACCTCCGGCATTGCGCAGTGGCGAAACGAGGCCCTTGGTCTCGTAAAAGCGGATCGCAGAGACGGCCAGACCGGTGCGATCCGCCAGATCGCCGATCGTCAGACCTTGGGAGAGGCGGGACATAGCTCTTGATCTCAACCTTGGTTGAGAAATTATCAACGATTCTCCAGACAGATCACAGGAGAAACAAGATGGCGTCCTTGGAACATGTGAACGTGACGGTGGCCGATGCCGCGCAAACAGCAGAGATGCTGTGCGATCTTTTCGGATGGCGGATCCGGTGGGAAGGCGACGTGATGATGGGCGGGCATTCCAAACATGTCGGCAATGAAGAGAGCTATCTGGCGATCTACAGTCCTGGCGATCCGCCCGATGCGGCAGGCTCGAGCTATGCCATGCGCGGCGGGCTCAACCATATCGGCGTGGTGGTCAGCGATCTTGATGCGGTGGAAGAGAAGGTGAAAGCGCGCGGATACCGGCCCGAGAGCCATGCGGATTACGAGCCGGGCAAGCGGTTTTACTTCACCGAAGAGAACGGGATCGAGATCGAGGTCGTCAGCTACGCCTGAGCCTTTTGGGTTTGCGATGGGGATCGGTCCGCGGTATGGATGCCTTATGAACGGCATCTGCATCATCTGCTGCATTATCCGCTGACATCCGTCGCGGGCCGCTCTTTCACGTTTTCCTTGATCGTTTGAGTTGCTAAGCCCGCGGCCACCCGCGCGCGAGGACGACCCATGACGATCCGGCTTTGGAACACTAAGACCAAGACCAAGGAGGTGCTGACTCCCTTGGATGAGCGGAACGTGCGCATGTATGTCTGTGGGCCGACCGTCTATGACCGGGCGCATTTGGGGAACGCCCGTCCGGTTCTGGTCTTCGATATTCTCTACCGTTTGTTGCGGCATGAACACGGGCCGGATCACGTCACCTATGTGCGCAACTTCACGGATGTAGACGACAAGATCAACACAACGGCTCTGGCCCGGAAGGAGGCCGGGGCCGAAGGCACGCTGGAAGAGCTGGTTCGGGAACGGTCGGACGAGACAATCCAGTGGTATCACGAGGATATGGATGCGCTCGGCGCGCTCAGGCCAAATCACGAGCCGCGGGCGACCGAGTTCATCTCGCAGATGATCGCGATGATCGAGGATCTGATCGCGAAGGGGCATGCCTATGCGGCGGAAGGGCACGTTCTTTTCGCCGTCGAGAGCTATTCCGATTATGGCGCGCTTTCGGGGCGCACGGTCGAGGACATGATCGCGGGCGCGCGGATCGAAGTGGCGCCTTACAAGCGCAATCCGATGGATTTCGTTCTTTGGAAGCCGTCGGACGACGCACTTCCGGGCTGGGAGTCGCCGTGGGGCCGGGGCCGTCCGGGCTGGCATATCGAATGCTCGGCAATGGCTCATGAGCTGCTTGGGGAGAGTTTCGACATCCATGGCGGCGGGATCGATCTGCAATTCCCGCACCACGAGAACGAGATTGCTCAATCGCATTGCGCCGGGCACGGGTTCGCCAAGATCTGGATGCATAACGAGATGCTGCAGGTCGAGGGCAAGAAGATGTCCAAGTCACTGGGCAACTTTTTCACGGTGCGGGATCTGTTGGAGCAGGGGGTGCCGGGAGAGGTGATCCGCTTCGTGATGCTGTCGACGCATTACCGCAAGCCGATGGACTGGACGGAGGAGAAACGTCGGAAAGCCCATATTGCGCTAAGTAATATCTACGAGGATTTTGAGCGTCCGCTGCATCACCTCTACTCTACAAACAAGAATTTTCTTAGAGAAGCACCGGAATGGCGTCGGGAGAGCCTGCCATCGCCTCATGCTTGTGTCGTCGACCCTTTGTTTGACGACCTAAATACTCACGCATCTCTTGAGGCCTTCCGGGATCACGCGCGGCATTCTCGTGCCAATGATCTCTCGGATGCCCAACAGGTGTTGGCGAACGGGCTCTTCCTGGGTTTCTTCAAAAGCGCAACACTGGCACCGGCTATTGTGGCCGTCCGCGATGCCCTTGCGCCTCTGCAGCACGAGCTAGAAAGGCTTAGAAGCGTCGCTATGCAGTCGAAAGACTTCTCTGCGGTAGATGCTCTTAAGTCGGCGCTAACCGAAGCGGGAGTTGAAGTTCGGATTTCCAAGGAAGGCGTGGTGCTCCTGCCCGGGGCTGACCTGGATCCCTCCAAGCTGGAGGCTTTCAAGTGATAGTTGCTTACTTTGAACACAGGGCAGCGCCCGGCCCGGCGGGGTGGGCGAGAAGCGCCCGCCCCGTGGGGGGCGGGACGGGCGCTGCCCGGGCCATTTGCCCGGGCGAGTGTGATGAATTGGGCTCGCGCTGCCTAAGCAGAAGCGCTTCCAAGCATATCTCGCCGCTTTCAGCGAAAGGCGGGGTTGAACAAGAGGTCCCGGCTCAAGGCCGGGACGGCGCGGTGTGGGGAGGGGTTCGTTCGGCTTGGGGCCTGGATCGAGCGACTGCGGGGGACCCGTTGGATGTCTGAGCGGCTTTACCTTTACGACACCACCTTGCGGGACGGGCAGCAGACGCATGGGGTTCAGTTCTCAACCTCGGAAAAGCTGAGGATCGCTCGGGCGCTCGATGATCTGGGGATCGACTATATCGAAGGCGGCTGGCCTGGGGCGAACCCCACGGACAGTGCGTTTTTTGAGGCCGCTCCAGACGGCCGGGCGATGCTGACGGCCTTTGGGATGACGAAACGGGCGGGGCGCTCGGCTCAGAATGACGATGTGCTGGCGGCGGTCCTCAATGCCCAAACGCGTGGTGTCTGCCTTGTCGGAAAGGCCCATGACGTTCACGTGCGCGATGCGCTGGGCGTCTCGGGCGAGGATAATCTGGAGAATATCCATGCGTCCGTGGCGCATCTTGTCGCGAGCGGGCGGGAGGCGCTTTTCGATGCAGAGCATTTCTTTGACGGGCTGCGGTCCGACCGAAGCTATTCCATCGCCGCCTGTCAGGCGGCATTCGGCGCCGGAGCACGCTGGATCGTGCTGTGCGACACGAACGGAGGCGCGCTGCCTGCGGAGATCGCGGATGGAGTGAACGCCGTGATCGCGGCGGGGATCCCCGGGGATCGCATCGGTATCCATGCCCATGACGATACCGGGCAGGCGGTCGCGAACTCCCTGGCCGCCGTTGAAGCGGGTGCGCGGCAGATCCAGGGGACGCTGAACGGTCTTGGAGAGCGCTGCGGGAATGCCAATCTGACCACGCTGATCCCGACGCTGCTTTTGAAGGCCCGCTATGCGGAGCATTTCGAGATCGGTGTGAAACAGCCCGCGTTGCATGATCTGACGCGGGTGTCGCGGATGCTTGACGATATCCTGAACCGGATCCCGATGCGGCAGGCACCCTATGTCGGCGCGTCGGCGTTCGCGCATAAGGCCGGGCTTCATGCCAGCGCCATTGCCAAAGATCCCACGCTCTACGAGCATGTCGCGCCGGGTGCGGTCGGCAATGCTCGGATCGTGCCGATGTCCAATCAGGCTGGACGCTCGAACCTGCGGACTCGGTTGAAGGCGGCGGGCATCGATGTGGCGGCGGACGATCCGGCGCTGGGCCGGATCCTCGAGACGGTGAAGGACCGCGAGGCGAGAGGCTATTCCTATGACACGGCGCAGGCCTCGTTCGAGCTCTTGGCTCGCGCGGAGCTTGGCGGGCTGCCGGAGTTCTTCGAGGTCAAGCGCTACCGGGTGAGCGTTGAGCGGCGCAAGAACAAGTACGATCGGATGGTCTCTCTCTCGGAGGCGGTTGTGGTGGTGAAGATCGGCGATGCCAAGATGCTGTCGGTGAGCGAAAGCATGGACGAAACAGGCAGTGACCGCGGGCCGGTCAATGCGCTGGCCAAAGCCTTGGCGAAGGATCTGGGGCCTTATCAGTCCATGGTCGAGGATATCCGGCTTGTCGATTTCAAGGTTCGAATCATGGATGGCGGCACCGACGCCGTGACCCGCGTCGTCATCGACAGCGAGGATGGCGAAGGGCGCCGCTGGTCGACCGTGGGGGTCAGCGCCAATATCGTCGATGCCAGTTTCGAGGCGCTTCTCGACGCTGTGCGCTGGAAGCTTGTCCGGGACAGCCGATGAGCGTCGCGGCCTGCGCGGCTTTGGTCGAGCGTGGGGATCCGGACCGGTTCCGGGCGGCCATGGCCGCGCCTCTGGCCGCGCGCGGGGTGCTCTTTCCGCTATATGCCTTCACTCTCGAGGTCGCGCGGGCGCCATGGGTGACGCAAGAGCCGATGATCGCCGAGATGCGGCTGCAATGGTGGCGCGATGCTTTGGAGGAGCTGGCCGGGACCGGGACGGCGCGCCGCCATGAGGTCGTGGATGCGATGGGGTTCGTCGATGCGCCGGCGGCGGAGCTGCTCGAGGTGCTGATCGATGCGCGTCGTTGGGATATCGAAAAGGCCGCCTTTGCCGATGAGGCGGCGTTCGAGGGCTATATCGACAGGACCGCAGGGCATCTGATGTGGACGGCGGCCCGGCTCCTGGGGGCTGTAGATGGGATGGAGGCCGATATCCGCAAGATCGCCTATGCCGCGGGTCTGGCGCGGTTCTTGCAGGCCGTTCCTGATCTTGAGGCGGCGGGCCGGATCCCGTTGGTGGATGGCCGTCCCGACGCGGTTGCGGCATTGGCAGATCAGGCGCTGGCCGGGATGCCGTCTGTTCGAAAGATGCGCAGGCGGATTGGGCCTTCTGCCGGTGCGGCGCTTCTTGAGGCCTGGCAGGCGCCGGGGATTCTTCGGCAGGTCCGTTCAGATCCGGGGCTGGTTGCAGGAGGGGGGCTCGGCTTGTCGCCCTTCGGATCGAGCTTGCGCCTGATGTGGCTCGGGATGTCCTAGGTCTCGTCCAGGCGGGCCCTTAGCTGGCTTGCCGAGGCTGCATTATCAGCCAAATCAGCGCTCCGCCCGCGAGAACGAGGAACGGACCCATCGCGATATTCACTGCGTTCCAGCCTTCGGTCGCCGTGCCTCCCGAGCAGTTCATCAGCCCGCCGGACGCCAGCGAGGCGAGCGTCACACAGCCGAAGACAAGCGCGTCGTTCAGGCCCTGAACCCGCCCGCGCTCGTGCGGTGCATGGGCGGCGGCGAGCATTGAGGTCGCTCCGATGAAGCCAAAATTCCAGCCGATCCCAAGAAGGACGAGGGCGGCGAAGAAATTCGTCAGCTCCACGCCGGACAGGCCGACGACCCCGGCGGCGGCGAGAATGACGAGGCCGGTCGCCACGATCTTGGTCGCGCCGAAGCGCGCGATGAGATGGCCGGTAAAGAAGCTGGGCGCGAACATCGCGATCACGTGAGCCGTTACGATGTCGGAGGCGTTGTCGACCGAAAATCCGCATCCGACCACTGCCAGGGGCGTCGAGGTCATCACGAGGTTCATCAGCGCATAGCTGACCATCGCGCAGATCACGGCGACCGCGATACGGGGCGTCTTGAGAAGCTCGAGCCGCGATCGGGACGCGGGGCTGGAGGCCGTCGTGGCAGGTGGCTTGGGGATATCGAGAAAGAAAAACAGCGTCATCCCGATCAGGTTGATGGCGATCGCGACCAGATAGGTCCCGAAATAGGGCACCGCCGTCATATCGGCCGTTACCTTGACCAGTTGCGGGCCGATCAGTGCAGAAATCAATCCGCCGGCCATGACGTACGAGATCGCCTTGGGGCGAAAGACGTCAGAGGCGGTATCGGCGGCGGCGAACCGGTAGAAGCCCTGTGCCGACATGTAGATGCCGGTGAGATAGCTGCCCGCAAGGAAGATCCAGAAATCGGCGATCGAAAGCCCGTAGGCGGCGATGGCCGAGCCGAGAAGACCACCGGCCCCGCCGATAAGGAAGCCCGGGCGCCGTCCGAACCGCTGCATGACCTGCGCAAGCCAGGGCGCCGTCGTCATCGATCCGAAGACGATCATCGAGATCGGAAGCGTCGCGAGGCATGGATTCGGAGACAGCGCCTGTCCGGCCAAGCCGCCGACAACGAAGATCATCGTGATCTGGCTGCCGAGAAACGCCTGAGCCGCCACGAGCACGGCCACGTTGCGCTTGGCGCGCTGGTCGTCGACTTGGGGATTTATGTCGGCTTCGGCGATGCTCATGGATGCATCGCTACGCCTCTCGCCGGATCAGGGCAAGATATCGATGAGATGGGCGAAGGATCCCGAGATGCGTCCATTGATGAGCCCCATCGCGGACAGGGCGTGTCCTTCGGCATCTGTGGCCTCGAAAAGAGGCGTGCCCTCGGCGGAGAGCGTGGTGGCGTAGTGGAACTCATGGGCGCTGAACCGGCCTTGAAATGGTCCGGCCCGCGCCGAAAGACGGCGATAGCCAAGGTGCAGTCGGCGCTCTGCAAAACTGGTTCTGAGCCGGAGGTGCCCGGCCATCCGGTGGGTCGTGCCCTCCGCATCCGTGAGGGTATCGCCCAGGACCATGTAGCCGCCGCATTCGCCGTAGATGAGGGCTTTCGATGATCTGAGGCTCTCCATGAAAAGGGCGTTGCTGGCCAGCTTGCCCGCTTGAAGCTCTGGATAGCCTCCGGGTAGAATGACCATCTCGGCCGTTGGCACCGGATCGTTCGCCAAGGGGGAGAACGGTCGGATCTCGGCGCCGCTATCGCGCCAGTCTGACAGGATATGCGGATAGGCGAAGGCGAAGGCGGCATCGCTGGCAATCGCGATGACCTGACCGGGGGGCGGTATCCTATGGGTCTTGGTTGCGGGACGGGAGGGTGCCCTCTTCATCGCGTCGCGGAGGGCCTCGAGATCCAGATGTGTTTCGATGAGGTCGGCGGCGCCCTCGATGAATGTGTCGAGGTCGGGCCGCTCGCTGGCCTGCACGAGGCCAAGGTGACGCGAGGGATGCACGAGGGCGGCCTCACGGGGGATCGACCCGAGGATAGGAACGGCAAGAGGCGCGAGGGCCTGCCGCAGCATCCCGTCGTGGCGCAGGCTGCCGACCCGGTTGAGGATCACGCCCGCAAAGGTCAGGGACGGGTCGTGGGCCAGAAAGCCGTTCACCAGCGCTGCCACGGACTGCGCCATCCGGGCGGCATCGATAACGAGGAGAACCGGCAGGCCGAGGAGGCGCGCGAGATCGGCGCTTGAGCCCTTGCCATCCGGCGGCGCGCCGTCAAAAAGGCCCATCGCCCCCTCCACGATCAGGGGATCTGTGCCTGCGGCGAGCGCTTGGATGCGGAGCTCCGGCATCGCCCAGGCATCGAGGTTCACGCAGGCCTGCCCGCAGGCCGCTTCGTGAAATCGTGGATCGATATAGTCTGGGCCGGATTTCGCGCCGCGGACCCTCTCTCCGTGTCGGGCCAGGGCGCGCAGAAGGCCCAGCGTGACCGTCGTCTTTCCGCTTCCCGAGGCGGGGGCGGCAACGATCAGGCCGGGCATCGGGGGGGCGCGGTCACGCGCTTTCGGCGGCGCGGCCCCGGCCGAGCGGATCGGTGTTGCGCGGGGCTTCTCCGGCGAGCAGGCTTTGCCAGTCGAGCGCCTGCCGCATGAGGACCGCGCGACCGATGCAGATGATCGCGGGCGGCTCGAGATTGGCGTTGGCGATGGCCTGCGGCGCTTCGGCCAAGGTCGTCTCCAGAACATTTTGGGTCAGCGTCGTGGCCGTCGTCACGACAGCGACCGGATCATCGGGAGGTCGGCCTCCGGCGATCAGTTGCGCGCTGATCTGGGCGATATGTTTCATCCCCATATAGATCACGATCGTACCCGCGCCCTGCGCGATGGCGCGCCAGTCCAGCGAGGACGGCGTCTGGCCAGACTGATCATGCCCGGTCACGAAGGTCACCGACTGGTTGACGTCGCGATGGGTCACGGGAATGCCCGCATAGGCAAGGCCGCCGATCCCGGCCGAAATGCCCGGAATGATCCGGATCGGGATGCCATGCTGCACGAGCGTCTGAGCCTCCTCGCCCCCGCGTCCGAAGACGAAGGGATCGCCGCCCTTGAGCCGCAGGACCCGCTTGCCCTCTCGCGCGTATTGCACGAGGCGCAGCGAGATATCGCGCTGCTTGGCCGAGGGTTTGCCGCCGCGCTTTCCCGCGTAGACCGCTTCGGCCTGCGGCGCCCAGTCGAGGATCGCGGGTTCGACCAGCGCATCATAGACCACCACATCTGCCTGCCTGAGCGCGTTGAGCGCGTGCAAGGTCAGCAGACCGGGATCGCCGGGACCTGCGCCGCAAAGCCAGACCCAGCCGGGCGCGAGCCTTGGCCAATCGTGGGATGGAAGCGAGTCGGTCATGGCCTTGTTATGACAAGCCTTTGGCGCCGCGGGAATAGCCGCGATTGCGCGAGGCGCATCGCTCCCTATAGTCGCGGCGTATGAGCCGCAAACCCCAGGGAGACTTGCGCCGGGGCTGGACCACCGGCGCCTGCGCGACAGCCGCCGTCAAAGCGGCGCTGGACGCGCTTTGGGGGGAGGGCTTTCCTTCTCGGGTGGGGATCGTGCTGCCGAAGGGCGAGACGCCGGTCTTTCCGCTGGCGCATCAGATGGCCGGCCCGGATTGGGCGGAGGCCGGGATCACCAAAGATGCGGGCGACGATCCTGACGTGACGCACGGGGCGCTGATCATCGCTCGCGTCGAGGCCTCGCTCGGCGGGGTGCAGTTTCGGGCCGGAGACGGTGTGGGGCAGGTGACGAAGCCGGGTCTTCCGATCGCGGCAGGCGAGCCTGCGATCAACCCGGCGCCGCGCCAGATGATGGAAGATGTGGTTGAGGCGCAGGCCGCACGCTACGGGCACAAGAGCGATGTCCGGATCACGATCAGCGTGCCGGGGGGACAGGCGCTTGCCTTGAAGACGTGGAATCCCAGGCTGGGGATCGAGGGCGGGATATCGATCCTCGGGACGACCGGCGTGGTGCGCCCGTTTTCCTGCGCGGCCTGGATCGCTTCGATCCATCGCGGGATTGATGTGGCGCGCGCGGGTGGTCTGATCCATGTGGCAGGCTGCACCGGAGCCACGAGCGAGACGGCTGTCCAGGCGCTTCATGGTCTGCCGGATCATGCGATGCTCGATATGGGGGATTTCTTTGGCGGGATGGTGAAGTACCTGCGCCGCAATCCGGTGCCGCGCCTGACCGTCGGCGGCGGGATCGCCAAGCTGACGAAGCTGGCCCAAGGCGCTGTCGATCTGCACTCCGCGCGCAGTCAGGTGGATTTCGGGAGGCTGGCCCGTGATCTGGGCGATGACCGGCTGAAACAGGCAAACACGGCTCTTGAGGCGCTCGATCTGGCCGGGGCGCCTCTGGCGGAGTGGGTGGCGGACCGCGCGCTGGGCCGGGTCAAGGCGGCTGCCGGATCTGGGATCGCCGCAGATGTCGTCATTGTCGATCGGGCGGGCATGATCCTCGCACGGGCCGGGTCATGAGGGTTCTGCTTCTGGCTGGCACCGCCGAGGCCCGGGACCTGGCGTCGGAAATGGCCCGGGCGGGGATCGATGGTGTCGCATCCTTGGCAGGGGCTGTGCGCAGGCCAGCGATGCAGGACATGCCGACGCGGATCGGCGGCTTCGGGGGCGGGGCCGCGTTTTTGCAGTATCTTGAGGCCGAGCGGATCACCGCGGTGATCGATGCGACCCATCCTTTTGCAGCCCGCATCTCGCAGAGGACCCAGCGGCTTTGCTCGGGGCGGCGGATCCCCTATCTGCAGCTCTTGCGGCCGCCCTGGACCGCGGATCCGGACGATCGCTGGCAGCAGGTCGACCGCGAGGAGGATGTCGCGGCTCTGGTCCCGCCGGATGCGACGGTCTTTCTTGCCACCGGGCGGCAGACGCTGGAGCGGTTCGGCGGGCTTGCCGGGCGAGAGGTGATCGCTCGGCAGATCGATCCACCGGAGGAGGAATTTCCTTTCCCGGGCGGGCGGTTTCTGATCGGGCGTCCGCCCTTTGCGGTTGAAGACGAGGTGCAGCTTTTCCGGGATCTCGGGGTGGATTGGCTGGTGGTAAAGAATGCCGGCGGCGCGCCGAGCCGGTCCAAGCTGGATGCGGCGCGGATCCTTGATATTCCGGTGGCGATGATTGCGCGGCCTGCCCAGCCGCCCGGCGATAAGGTGGAAAGCGTTGAGGGAGCGATGGCATGGCTGAGAGAGATCGACGGATGATCCCTGCTGGCACGGGCGCCTGCGCTCCTGCGGAGCGACACCCGCCCGCCCAGCCACGCCCCGGCGGGATCACGCGATGAGCATAGGGCGCATCATCGAAGGGCCGGCGTGCATCGCTGAAGGCAGTGCTGCGCTCGCGGAGCTGGACCCGCGTCTGGCAGAGACGTTGCGCCGGATGGGGCCGCTGCCCTTGCGGAAGAAACCGGACGGGTTTGCGCCGCTTTTGAGCATGATCGTGAGCCAGCAGGTTTCGGTCGCCTCGGCGCGCGCGATCTGGGGCCGGATGCGAGAGGCGAAACTGACCGGACCGCGCAAGATCATCTGGGCGAGCGACGACGATCTGCGCGCGGCGGGGCTGAGCAGGCAGAAGATCCGCTATGCGCGGGCGCTGGCGGAGGCGCGGATCGACTTTCGGGCGCTTCGGAATGCGCCGACCGAAGAGGTCATTGCGGTGCTGACCGAAGTGCCGGGGATCGGCGTCTGGACCGCTGAGATCTACTCGATGTTTTCACTGGGGCGGGCGGATGTGTTCGCCCCCGGGGATCTGGCCTTGCAGGAAGGGGCGCGGATGCTGCTTGGGCTTGAGGACCGCCCCAAGGAAAAGGCCCTGCGCGAGATCGCCGAAGCCTGGAGCCCGTGGCGGTCGGTTGCGGCGCGTTTGCTCTGGGCGTACTACGCGGCGGAGCTCAATCGAGAGGGTACGATGTGAGGAGAGCACTTGAGGCCGGACGGCGCGCGCCCCTATCGGGTGAGATGCGGTCGATGGTTGTCTTCCTGCACGGTTATGGCGCCAATGGCGCGGACCTTCTGGGGCTGGCCGATCCGCTGGCCGAGCATATGCCCGACACAGCTTTTGTCGCACCCGATGCGCCGGAGGCCTGCGCCGGGGCACCGATGGGATTTCAATGGTTTCCGATCCCTTGGATTGACGGATCCTCCGAGGAAGAGAGCCGGGCCGGGATGATGCGGGCGGCCGACGATCTGAACGCGTTTCTCGACGGGCTGATGGTCGACGAGGATCTGCTGCCGGAACAGGTGATGCTGTTAGGCTTCAGCCAGGGCACCATGATGAGCCTGCATGTGGCGCCGCGCCGGGAGGATCCGGTGGCCGGGTTGGTGGCGTTTTCGGGCCGTCTGCTTGATCCCGAGCTTCTGGTGGACGAGGTCGTCTCGCGTCCTCCGGTTCTGCTGGTGCATGGCGATCAGGACGATGTGGTTCCGCCCGGATCCTTGCCCGATGCCGCCGAAGCTTTGCAGGGCGCGGGATGGCGCGAAGTCTATGCGCATGTGATGAAGGGCACGGGGCACGGGATTGCTCCGGATGGTCTGAACGTGGCGCTGGCCTTCATGCGCGAGCGGCTGGGATACAGCTAGGGTCAAGCTGTGGAGAGACCTGTGGACAGAGCCGAGGGCACTGTCATCTGACCGTCACGCAAACACGGTATCGGTCCTGTGACCGGTGCGAGATATAGTGGCCCTTGCCCGAATCGAACCGCCATATATAGTCTTTTAGACGGGACGGTTCAGGGTCTTCTGGATCGCGCCCCACAAAGAAACGGCGGGCCGAGGAGCAGTCGGATATGGACGGTGATTTCAGGACGACGTTCGTCCGTGAACCCAGCAACCTGAGGCATCATCCGGCATTGGTTCTCAATGCCGATTACCGGCCGCTCTCCTATTATCCGCTCTCGCTTTGGCCCTGGCAGGAGGCGATCAAGGCGGCCTGGCTCGACCGGGTCGATATCGTCGCCGAATACGACGAGGTGGTGCGCAGCCCCTCGACTCAGATCCGAATACCCTCGGTCGTTGTTTTGAAGGATTACGTCAAACCTCAGAAGCGCGTGGCCTTCACGCGCTTCAATCTTTTTCTGAGGGACGAATTCTGCTGCCAGTATTGCGGGGCGACCGGCGATCTGACCTTCGATCACGTGATTCCGCGAGCGCGGGGCGGTGTGACGAGTTGGGAAAACGTTGTGGCGGCCTGTTCGAAATGCAACCTGCGCAAGGGCTCGCGCAGTCTGAGCCAGTCAGGCATGAACCTGCGCAAGCCGCCGCGGCAGCCCGCCTCCGAGCAATTGCGTAATCTGGGGCGCAAATTTCCGCCGAACCATCTGCACGATAGCTGGGTCGATTTCCTCTATTGGGATGCCGAGCTGGACGCGTGATTGGTGCTGTTCTGACGCCGTTATCCTAACAAACCGTTTTGCCTGCGCACCGATGGCGCTAGACTTCTTGCGCGTGGGCTGGCGGCATGGCCTCAAACGCGTATGTTTGCGCTAACGAAGAGAAGTGATTCAGGGGCAGCTCATGGTTTCGCGTGTCATTCCGGTCGATGATTTCGATCTCGTGATCTTTGGCGGCTCGGGCGATCTGGCCAAGCGCAAGATCCTTCCTGGCCTTTACCGGCGGTTTGTGGCCGGGCAAATGCCCGAAACGGCGCGGATCATCGGGGCGGCGCGCAGCGACTATTCCGACGAGGATTACCGGCAGGTCGCGCGGGAGGCTGTCGAGGAACATGTCAGCGAGGTCGACCAGGAGGTGCTGTCGGCGTTTCTGGGCCAGATCCATTATCTCGCGATCGACGCTAAGGGCGATAAGGGCTGGTCCGAGTTGCGCGATCTGATCCGGTTCGAGGTGATTAACGCCTTCTACTTCTCTGTCGCGCCTAGTCTTTTCGGAGATCTGGCAGAGCGTCTGCATTCCAACAAGATCGCCGACAAGAACAGCAGGGTCGTCGTCGAAAAACCCTTTGGGCGGGATCTGGAAACGGCGCAGGCGCTGAACGAGACGCTGGCCGCGCATTTTAAGGAGCGGCAGATTTACCGGATCGATCACTACCTTGGAAAGGAGACCGTCCAGAACTTGATGGCCGTGCGGTTCGGCAATGTCCTTTTCGAGCCGCTGTGGAAAACCCATTACATCGACCATATCCAGATCACCGTTGCCGAGGAGATCGGCGTCGAAGGGCGGGGCGAGTATTACGACAAGTCCGGCGCGATGCGCGACATGGTTCAGAACCACATGATGCAGCTTTTGTGCCTGATCGCGATGGAGCCGCCGAGCGTCTTCGGATCGGACGCGGTTCGGGATGAAAAGCTCAAGGTTATCAGGGCATTGCAGCCTGTTTCCAACCACGAGATCGTGCGCGGCCAATATGATGGTGGCGAGGGTCTCACCAGCTATCGCGAGGATGTAGACAATCCCCGGAGCCATACGGAGAGCTTCATCGCGCTCAAGGTGCATTGCGCCAACTGGCGCTGGGCGGGCGTGCCGTTTTACCTGCGGACGGGCAAACGGCTCAAGGCGCGCAGTTCCGAGATCACGGTGGTCTTCAAGGATCTGGCGCATTCGATCTTTGAAGGGGATGAGGCGCGGCATCGGAACATCCTGTCAATCCGGCTGCAGCCGAATGAAGGGATGGACTTGCAGGTGACGATCAAGGAGCCGGGACCCGGTGGGATGCGGCTGATCGATGTGCCGCTCGATATGACCTTTGCCGATGCGCTGGGCCCAGATAACGACGAGATTCCAGATGCTTACGAGCGGCTCATCATGGATGTGATTCGCGGCAACCAGACGCTGTTCATGCGCGGCGACGAGGTCGAGGCGGCCTGGGCCTGGACCGATCCGATCATCGAGGGCTGGCAGGAGCGGGGCGATGTGCCCAAACCGTATGACAGCTGTTCGGCCGGACCGGAGGATGCGATGATGCTGATGCATCGCGACGGACGGCGTTGGCGTGATATCAAGGGATGACCCTTGTCTGAGTAGGGCCGGTCTAGAGGTCACATCTTGAAAGAGGGTTAACGCCGCGCGCGAACCCGGTGCAGCGCAGGAGAGCCGCCATGGAATTCATCGAATATCCCGATGTCGAGATGATGATGATCGATCTTGCCAACAAGATAGCGGGAGAGCTGAAGACCTGCCTTCTGGAACACGATTGGGCGTCCTTTGCCGTGCCGGGTGGGACGACGCCGGGTCCGATCTTCGATGTGCTCTGTGCGGCGGATCTGGACTGGAGCCGCGTCCATGTGATGCTCACCGACGAGCGCTGGGTGCCCGAGAGCAGCCAGCGCTCGAACACGCGGCTGATCCGGGAGCGGCTTTTGACCGGGCGGGCAGCTGCCGCGACGCTTGTGCCGCTTTATCGCGATGTGCCGGAGCCGGAGGATGCGCTTGCCGATTTGGAGGCTGGCTTGGCTAAGGAACTGCCGATTTCCGTCATGTTGCTGGGGATGGGGGCGGATATGCATACCGCATCGCTCTTTCCCGGCGCCGACCGGCTGGAGGAGGGATTGACGGGTGATGCGCTGCTGCTGCCAATGCGCGCGCCGGGCGCGCCCGAACCGCGCGTGACGATGACGGCCAAGGTCCTCAAAGGCGCGATGAGCCGGCATATCGTCATTGCCGGAGATGAGAAGCGCGCGGCGCTCGAGAGCGCGCGGGGAATGGCGCCGGAGCAGGCCCCGGTGGCGGCGGTTCTTGCTGGCACGATGGTGCATTGGGCGCGGAATTAGCCTTTTTAGAACGGCTTAAGACAGGAGAGATGCGATGTGGGAAGCACTCAGGGCGCATCATAGGGATGTGGCGGATCGGCGGATCGAGGCGCTTTTCGATGACAAGCGAGCAGAGGATTTCTCGGCTGTTCTGAGTGCGGGCGATGGGGATCTGCTGCTCGATTATTCGAAGACGAATATCGATGGGGTAGGACGTGCCGCTCTGATTGATCTCGTCGAGATGGTCGGCCTTGCCGAGCGGCGGGCGGCGATGTTTGGCGGTGCGGCGATCAACGAGACTGAAGGGCGGGCCGTTCTTCATACGGCTTTGCGGAACCTTGATGGCGGGCCGGTTGAGCTCGATGGACACGACGTGATGCCGGGGGTGCTCGAGACGCTGGAGCGGATGGAGCGCTTTGCAAGCGACGTTCGGGAGGGGTGTTTCACGGCTCCGGGCGGGGCGATCACGGATGTGATCAATATCGGGATCGGGGGGTCCGATCTGGGGCCGGCCATGGCGACCCGGGCCTTGGAACCCTACCATGACGGGCCGCGCTGCCATTTCGTATCGAACGTGGATGGCGCTGATATCGCTGGTGTTTTGCGAGTTTGCGATCCCAAGACGACGCTGGTGATCGTGGCCTCAAAGACCTTCACGACGATCGAGACGATGACCAATGCGCGCACCGCAAAGGCCTGGATGGGCGAGGCGGTGACGGATCCGGCGGCGCAGTTCGCGGCCCTCTCGACATCGCAGGAGAAGACGGAAGCCTTTGGAATCGCAGGAGAACGGGTCTTTGGGTTCGAGGATTGGGTCGGGGGCCGCTACAGCGTCTGGGGGCCGATCGGGCTGAGCCTGATGATCGCGATTGGGCCGGATGCGTTCCGCGCGTTTCTGCGGGGCGGGCAGGCGATGGATCGGCATTTCCAGGCGGCGGAGTGGGGGGACAACCTTCCGGTTTTGTTGGCCTTGGTGGGGATCTGGCACAATCAGATCTGTGGTCATGCGACCCGCGCGGTGCTGCCCTACGATGACCGGCTGGCCCGATTTCCCGCGTATCTTCAACAGCTTGAGATGGAGAGCAACGGCAAACGGGTGTCGATGGATGGCAACGCGCTCGAGGTGGAGAGCGGGCCCGTGGTCTGGGGGGAGCCGGGAACGAACGGGCAGCATGCCTTTTACCAGCTTATCCACCAGGGCACCCGGGTTGTGCCGTGCGAATTTATGATTGCAGCTCAAGGACATGAGCCGGAATTGCGGCACCAGCACGAGCTTTTGATCGCCAATTGTCTGGCCCAGTCCGAAGCCCTTATGAAAGGCCGGACGCTGGAGGAGGCGAAGGGCAAGCTGGCGGGCAAATTCGAAGGGGCCGAACTGCAGCGGCAGGCGGCGCATCGGGTCTTCCCCGGCAACCGGCCGTCGGTGACGATCGCCTATCCCAAGCTGACGCCGTTCGTGCTGGGACAGCTCATAGCCCTTTATGAACACAGGGTTTTTGTGGAAGGCGTGGTGCTTGGTATCAACTCGTTCGATCAGTGGGGCGTGGAGCTGGGCAAGGAGCTTGCCACCGCCTTGGGGCCGATCGTTTCGGGGGAAGAACGTGCTGACGGCAAGGACGGATCGACCGCGGGGCTGGTTCGATTTTTGCGGAGGTCCGGGGCCAATGGTTAATCCCGGTGATTTTGCGAAATCGGGGATGCGGCATCCGGTCGGAGTGGCGTCGGCATCCGGTCGGAGGCATTGCGTCGAAATCCAAGATTAACGGGGCGCACGGTCGAGATCTGCGCAACACGATGGGACAATCCTTCCCTGAGGTGGGGTATTGTTTTCCATTGTGAAACTATCTTGGAAGAACAGTTTCGTCTGCACTTATGAGGTCTGATTGTCGATGTTGGTGAGACGGCCCGATCGGACACCCAAGCGGGAGCCCGGCCCTTGGTCCTCGGAGCCTCTTCCGGATCTTGAGAGCATTTCGATCTGAGGTCGGCCGCTTGAAAGTCCCGTGCTTCCGGCAATTGTCCCGAGATCCGTCTTTTTCGGATGGGCCTATCCGGACGGCCCGGCTGCCATGACGCAAAGAAGCTCGAACATGATCGAGGCGCCCAGAAACGCGGTGGCGCCGCTTTGATCGAAGGGCGGGGAGACCTCGACCAGGTCCGCCCCGACGATGCGCACCTTTTCCAGGGCGCGCACGACCTCGATGGCCTGGTAGGAATTTGGGCCCCCGATCTCGGGCGTGCCGGTTCCGGGGGCGAAGGTGGGATCGACGAAATCGATGTCGTACGAGATATAGGTCGGTGTCTGTCCGACGATGTCGCAGGCCTCTTCCATCACGCTGGCCGCGCCGCGGGTATGGAAGTCCTCGATCGGGATGATGCGGATGCCGACCGATTTGGCGAAGTCCCGGTCTTCGTTGTCATAGGCTGTGCCGCGGATGCCGATCTGCACGACCCGTTTGGGGTCGAGAAGGCCGTCTTCGACAGCGCGCCGAAAGGGAGTGCCATGCGTATATTTCGTGCCTCCGAAATAGCTGTCGAAGAGATCCGTGTGGCTGTCGAAATGGATCATGGAAAGAGGCGTGTCGCTGGCGATCGCTCGCAATACGGGAAGCGAGGTCAGATGATCGCCGCCTGCCGTCAGCGGGCGAATGCCGGCGGTCTTTACGGCGGTATAGAAAGACGTCACCCGCTCCATCGTGTCCATGAGATCGGCCGGATTGGGAGCGACGTCGCCGAGATCGGCGCAATTGGCGGCCTCGAAGGGCCGGATGCCGGTTGCCCCGTTTTGGGCCCGTATCATGGTGGACATGTCCCTTAACTGACGCGGGCCATGGCGCGGGCCGGATCGGTTGGTCGTCCCGCCATCCCAAGGTACGCCGATCAGGCCGATATCGACATCCTTGATCCTGTCGCCTGTAAGCGGCACATGCGGCAGCCGCATGAAGGTCGCCATGCCTGCGAAGCGCGGAAGATCAAGTCCGGAGACCGGCTGGAAATAGGGATCGGACATGTCTCTTCTCTGCTGGTCAGACCTTGTTTGACATGAATGGATTATCAGGTGGCGTGCCGCCTGTCTCGTGGGGTCTTGCGGGCTGGTTCATGCGCGCCGACGGAGGGATATATGGGCGGTATCAGCCCCATGGGCCATTCCGGCCGGTCCGGTCAGGCCTCGGTCGCACCGTCGCGGGCGATCAGGGTCTGGCGGATATCGGGAGAGAGCGGGCGCTTGGTGCCGTCCGCTTCGAGCAGGACAAGGACGGCCGAGGAGGTGCAGCGCAGGGTGCCGCCCGAGAAGATCGCGTAGTCCATCGTGAAGGAGGTCGTGCGGATCTCGCGGGTGCGGCCGGTGACGATATAGTCTTCTTCGAGCAGCATCTCGGCGAGGTAGTCGGCCTCGATCCGCCGGAGCACGATGCGGGGATCGTCCGGGCCATAGCTCGAAATGCCATAATCGCGGAAATAGTGGATGCGGAAGGTTTCGAGCCAGCGCAGGTAGGCGGTATTGTTGATGTGGGCGAGCGCGTCCAGTTCTCCGAAGCGGGTGCGGTCTGCGCGACCGTAGCTCCATGGGGCGGGAATGCCGAAGCTGCGCAGGGCCGCTTCGTTCAGCGGGGTGAGATAGGGGATGTCAGTCAAATCGAGCGCCTCCGGCGCATTCCATTTTCGGGTGCCGCGCCGCTTATTCCGGCGACGAGAGCAGGCATAGCGGGCCTGGGAGGTGATGCAATAGGGCAAGCCCCCGATTGGGTCCGGCGCAAGATGAGGGATTTGCCTTTGAAGGGTCGCGAAAACATCGAAATAATGCGCAGACTTTGACATGTGTTGTCGCTAGCTGCGCATCAATGAATTGGACGGGGTGAGGGCGATGATGGCCATCTGGATCAACTATGCGGCGGCGGCCTTTCTGGTCTATATCGTGTTTCTCAATATTCGGCACGGATCGATCCCGAATTGGGGCGTGCTGACGCTGATCGGGCTGTTCGGTCTGAAGGTCGTGCTGGGATGGGGCACGTTCGTTCTGTGGCATCAGCTTGTCTTTGCGGTCTGCGCGCTGGCTCTGGGTCTTGCGCTTTATGCCACCGACGGGTTCGGGGGCGGCGTGGCGAAGCTGATGTTCGGCGCGGCGCTCTTCATGCCGCCCGGGCAATGGGCCTGGCTCATGTTCGCCTTTGTCGCGCTGATCATCGTGACGACGGTCCTGTCGGTGATCGTGCGCCGGACGATCGGCAACGAGGAAAGCAGCTGGGCGGTCCTGCAAGGCAAGATCGTGCCGATGGCTGTGCCGGTCGCGGTGACCGCCTGGATCGGGATCTTCGCCTTCTAGCGGGATCTTAGGGATCTGAGATCTGCAGTCTGGCGCGATGGGCCGACGGGGTGTGTCCGGTCAGCTTTTTGAACGCGCGGGAGAAATGGGCCTGATCGGCAAAGCCGGCTAACGGATCTGTTCGATCAGGGTGAGGCGGTCGGGCATTTGCCAGCTTTCGGCGATGACGCCCTCTTCGAGGCGGTGGACGGCGATGGCGCTGAATTCGACCGGGCGGCCGGTTGGTTCATAGCCGAAGATCTCTCCGGTATGGGTGCCGCGCAGGGTGCCGATCACGGTGACGACGTCTTCGGCGAAATGGAGCGATCCGATGTCGAAGGTGATGTCGGGGATGCCTTCCTTGTAGGTTGCGATCTCGTTGAGATAGCTCTCCACGTCGCGGTTCGGGCGGGAGGGGGATTCGCCGTGGACGAACCATTCCTCGGCGAGGACCCCTTCGAAAAGCTCGTCGTCGCGGGCGTTGAGCGCTTCGTAATACCGCTCGACCATGTCGAGGGCCTTGTCTTCCTGAAGCAGCGGCGAGGCGATGGCATCGGCGAAATGTCCGATATCGGGGCCGGCGGAACGAAGGCGCAGATAGCCCAGGACCAGATTGTCGCGTTTGGGGTCGAGCACGAGGATCTCGCCTTCGAAGACGCGGAACTGGGTCAGCTCCTCGATATTCGTATAGTGGGAGATGATCAGGAGCGGCCCGCGTCGCGTCGGGTGCCCGTCCCAGGCGGAGATGCGGTCGAGCAGGGGCGAGACATGCGGCGAGCCTTGCAGCGACAAAAGCAGGTTGAGGCTGGGATCGGTTTCGACGGGCATCTCTTCGGCAATGGCGGGATCGACGTCGGCAAAGCCCTGCATCATGCTGTCGACGGTTTGCTGGTTGCGGCACCATTCGCTGACGACGATCTGCGAGGGCAGGATATCGTTGGAGGCAATCAGCGCGCCCAGATCGCGCATATTGTTCATCCCCTCCTCGATCATGACGCGCTGGTTGGCGCAGTCGGTCGGCGCGACGTTGGCCATGTCGAGATTGCTCCAGTCGGTCGGGCCGTGGCGCATCAGGTAGACGACATCGTCGCGGGTGAACATCTCGGCGATCTGCTGGTAGGGTTCGAACCTCAGGCGGTCCTCGACCTCGCGTCCCTGCGCCTCCATCGACATGCTCATCTCGCCCATATGGGTCGAGATCTGGCGCATATTGGCGTTTTCGAGGGCAGCCGCGTCCTGCTCTTGCGCGAGGGCGCTGGAGGACATGACGGCGATGAGCGAAACAAGCGCGGTCATCGATCTGAGGAGCGGCATTCGGGGTCCTTTCTTTTGCGTGCGGGGCGGTCTTGTCGACCGCGGCGTGCGGCGGTTCGGATGCGTTGGCCGGGCCGCCGAGGATGGCCTTCCTACTAGAAGTAGATAAAGACGGCGGGGGTCAAGAGCGCCCCGCCCCTTTCTCAGCTTTGCGGCGGCGTCTCGACGCCCGACCATTCCGAGACGGCGGTGAGGAGAGTGCGCCGGATGGTATTGTTCATGTCGGGCTCCGCTGGATGAGTTGCGATATACGGCAGATATGGCGGCGGCGGCTCGTCGTCTTGCAGCAGGCTGCTGAAGATTTGAACAATCCTGCTCAGCTGGCTCAATATCGGGTTTGGGACCGGCGGGCGCCATCGGGTCAGGCGACGGGCGCCTTGGCAGCATCAGACGGTGCGGGGTCGCGGGGGGCAGCGGGGCCTTCTTTGATGTCGGGGTCGGTTTGGAATGGGGCGGCGTGGAAGACCGCCCCCGACCTGATCACTCTTGCGGTGATGCAGGTCCTGGGCGGCGGAGCGTCAGCGCGCCATCGCCATCCCGGTCCATCCGCTCGATGAGGCGTTCGACGCGGCGATCCATTTCCTCGGGCGAAATCTGCCCATCGCCATCCGCATCGAGAGCCTGGAAGGCGTCGACCATCCGCGAGCGGGTGAGACCTCGATAAAGCGTGTCGAATTCCTCGATCGAGAGGGCGCCGTCGCCGGAGGTATCTACCTCCGCCAGCTGTGCGGAGCGGTAGGCCTCGATCTCGGCCGGGGTGACGGTGCCGTCCGCATCGGTGTCGGCGGCGCGAAAGATATCGCGGAGGATCTCACCTCCGCGCATGCCGCCCCGGTGGCCGCGTCTTTGCCGGTCGCCGCGATGATCGGCGCGCGTGATCTCGGGATCCGCGGGGCGCTCGGCCTGCGCGCGAGGGGCCGGCGCGTCCTGCGTCTGCGCAACGGCGGCCCCGATGCCTGCGGTGCCGAGGGCCATGGCGCTAAGAATGATGATCTTGAAACGGTTCATTGCTCGTCCTTTCGGTTTGATATTGGAAAGCTGGTGTCGCCTTCGCTGATCCCGATATGGAGACGTGTGCACCGGAAGGTTTGTCAGCTGCGGGGCGGCTTTGTCGCGATCTGTCTCAATCCCCCCGGCTGATACATTTGGCGACAAACGAAGCCCGCGGCGGCGGCGATGGAGACTCGGAGACGCGCCGCTGAGGCGCTAGAACCAAGGGCGGACCGACCCGTTCGAGGATGCGATATGGAGCAGACGGCCCCCCAGGTGCTGATCGTCGATGATGCGCGCGATATCCGCGAGCCGCTGGGCAAGTATCTGCGCCGGCAAGGGCTGCGCACGCAGCTTGCCACCAATGCCGGCGAGGCGCGCCGCGCGCTGGAGGAGGGAAGCTATGCGCTTGTCGTGCTTGATGTGATGATGCCGGGAGAGGACGGGCTTAGTCTCTGCCGCTGGCTGGTGGCGCGGGGCGGGCCGCCGGTGATCCTGCTGACCGCGATGGCCGACGAGACCGACCGGATCGTGGGGCTTGAGCTGGGCGCGGACGATTATGTGGTTAAACCGTTCAACCCGCGCGAGCTTGTGGCGCGCATCCGCGCCGTGCTGCGCCGGGCGCCGCCGCCCGCGCCGCAGGTCGGGGCGACGTGCCGGCGCTTTGGACCCTGGGTGCACGATCCGGCGGGGCAGGATCTGCGGCATGTCGATGGGCGTTCCGTGACGCTGACGTCGGGGGAAAGCCGTCTTCTGGGCGTGCTTCTGGATCATCCGCAGACGGTGATGTCGCGCGACCGGCTGCTTGATCTGACGGCGGGGCGGGATGCCAAGGCCTATGACCGGGCCATCGACAACAGCGTCAGCCGTCTGCGGCGCAAGATCGAGGAGGATCCCAAGGCGCCGACGCTGATCGTCACCGAATGGGGCGGCGGCTATCGTCTGGCCGCAGAGGTCGAGGCCGCGTGAGGGTCATGCGTCGCCTTTTGCCGGAGGGACTTGCGGGACGTCTGGCGCTTTTGCTGGCGGCCTCGCTCGTGGCGGCGAACCTGCTGGCCTTCGGCGTGCTGTCCTTGGAACGGGACCGGCTGGATCGCGCCGCGCTTGTCTCGCGTGAAGGCGAGCGGATCACCTCGCTTGTCCCGGCGCTCGAGGCGGCAGCGCCGGAGGCGCGCGCGCAGCTTGCCGATGCTGCCTCGACCCGGGTGTCGCGCGTGACGGTCGATCCCGAACCGCTGGTGACGGTCCAGACCGATGCGCCCCGGTCCGCAGCGCTGGCCCAGGCGCTGACCGAGGCGCTGGGCGGGCGCGAGGCACGGGCGGCGATCCGGGTGCGCCCCAGCGAGGACGGTCGCGGGGGGAGCGGGACGGTGGCCGCCTCGGTCCGGCTGGCGGTGCTCGAGGGCGGGCAGGCGCAATGGCTTAACGTGCGCACGCGCGGGCGGCGCCGCCATTCGCAGGACCTTGAGGAAGGTCCGTTTCTGCTGATCCTCGGTCTGTCGCTGGCCATGGTGCTTGGGGTCGGGCTGCTTTTCGTGCGCCGTCTGGCGCAGCCTCTGACCGCGCTTGCGGGGGCGGCCCGTGCGGCAGGGCAGGGCGACCGGACGGCCCGGGTCAGTGCGGCGGGTCCGCGCGAGATGCGCGAGGCTGCGGCGGCCTTCAACGACATGCAGGAGCGGATCGCCCGTTTTGATGCCGAGCGGATGCGGATGCTCGCGGCCGTGGGGCATGACTTGCGCACGCCGATCACCAGCCTGCGGATCCGGGCCGAGATGCTGGAGGAGGACGACGGCGCGCCGATGATCCGCACGCTCGACGAGATGACCGTGATGGCGGACGGATTGGTGTCCTATGCGCGCGGAACCGGGGATGGCGAGGCGCTGAGCGATATCGATCTGGGCGCGCTGCTCGACCGGGTCTGCGCCGAGCGGGGCGTTCCCTTTGAGCCCGCCGGCGAGGTCTTGGTGCGCGGCCGCCCGGTGGCGCTGGGGCGCGGGATCGGCAATCTGCTTGAGAATGCGTTGCGCTATGGCGGCGGGGCGCGTGTTGCGCTGTCGCGGCAGGACGGCGCGGCGGTCGTAACGATCGACGATGACGGGCCGGGCATCCCGGAAGCGCACCTGGCGGTGATCTTTGATCCCTTCGTGCGCGGTGAGAGCAGCCGCAACGCGGAGACGGGCGGCGCGGGGCTGGGTCTGGCCATCGCCCGGGACGTGATCGGCGCCCATGGCGGCACGCTGACGCTGACGAACCGCGATGAGGGCGGGCTGCGCGCGAGGCTCTCCCTTCCGCTGGCAGGGCCGGGGTGAGGGTGCCGAACGCGCGTCTTTGGTCGGCAAGATGTTCTGGCGCAGGTCTTGGATTTGGAGCGGGTAACGGGAATTGAACCCGTAACTTAAGCTTGGGAAGCTCGCGTGATACCTTTTCACCATACCCGCGCCGAGCGCTCAAATTGATCTATCGGGCGCGCGGGGTCAAGCGGGTGTTCGGGCGGTGTAGAGGTTTATCGCGGCGGGGATGCGCAGGCCGTCCGGGGTTGCGAATTCCTCGAACATCGTCCGCAGGCCAGAGCGGACGGCGGTTCTTTGCGTCTCGTCCGCTTCGAAATATCTCAGTGCGCGCACGGCGGGGCCGATGGCCATGCATAGATCGGCGGCAGCCTTGGGAGAGCCGGAGGGAAGACTTAGATCATGACGGGTGCAGATCGCATCCTGCAGACCTGCGGCGCGGAGCATGGGAAGGATGCGCTCTGGCGTGTCGAAGGCGAAGGGGCCGGGTTCGGTGCGGTCGGTGGGCGGCATCTCTCCGAGGATCGTGCGGGCCACCTCGGCGGGGCGCATGAACCAGGGATTGACCGCAGGCGGGGCCCACGCGGCCATGATGAGCCTGCCGCCGGGGATCAGGGCGCGCGCGATGTTGCGAAAGGCGGCGGGCGTGTCGCTGAAGAACATGACGCCGAAGCGCGAGATCATGGCGTCGAAGCCGTGGCCCAGGGGGGCGGTTTGAGCGTCGGCTTCCCGGATCTGCGCCTGCGGGATTTCGGTCAGACGGGTTCGGGCGACCTCAAGAAGGGTCGGAGAGATGTCGACGCCGAGCGCGTGGCCAGACGGTCCCACAGCTTGCGCCGCGGCATGCGTGCTGGCGCCGGTGCCGCAGCCGATATCCAGCACCTTCTCGGCCGGTTTCAGATCCGTTTCTGACAGGACGAGGTCGAGGACAGGCTGGAGCAGCGCATCCATCTGCGCCTGGTGCGTGGCCCAGCTTTTTTGGGCGGCCCAGTACTCTGCCTGATCGGAATTGCTCATGCCGGGCGGCGGCGCCTGCGTCGGGAGGCATCCGCACCGGCCTGAAAGCTTGGCTCGGGCAGGGCCGCGCGGGCGCGGGTCAACGGGAAGGGATCGGCGGAGTTCGGGATCGCGGAGGCGGCGACGAAATGCTCCTGAAAGCGGGGCTCTATCGCGGTTTCGATCTTTTCGATCTGGCGCACGAGCTTTTCGATCCGGGGACGGGAGGATTTGTCGAGAAGCGCGATGCGCGCCCCGGTTCCGGCCGCGTTCCCGGCCGAGGTGACCTGCGCGGGGTCGGCATCGGGGATCATGCCGAGAATGAGCGCGTGATCGGGGGAGATATGCGCGCCGAAGGCGCCGGCGAGCACGATCCGGTCCACGCTGTCGGTGCCGAACTTGTCCATCAGCAGGCGCGCGCCTGCGTAAAGCGCGGCCTTGGCCATCTGGATGGCGCGGATATCGGCATTGGTGACGGTGATCCGGGGCTCGCCGTCATGGAGCAGATAGGCGTGGGTGCGCCCGTCCGGCAGGATGCGGTCCGAGCCCGTCTGCGCGGCGCTGCCGATAAGGCCGGAGGCATCGAGCAGCCCGGCGCGGCGCATTTCGGCGATCGCCTCGATGATGCCGGAGCCGCAGATCCCGGTGACGGGGTGATCGAAGGCCGGATCGTCGGACCAGAGGTCGGAGCCGATGACCCGGACGCGGGGTATCCGGGTGAGGGGGGCGATCTCGACCCGTTCGATGGCGCCGGGCGCGGCACGCTGGCCGGCGGAGATCTGCGCCCCTTCGAAGGCGGGCCCGGTGGGGGAGGAGCAGGCGAGCACGCGGCCTTTGTGCCCGAGCAGGATCTCGGCATTGGTGCCCACATCGACGATGAGTGTGAGATCCTCGGCCCGGTCGGGCGCTTCGGAGAGGGCGACGGCGGCGGCATCGGCGCCGACATGGCCCGCGATGCACGGCAGAACATAGAGGCCCGCCGAGGGCGCGGCAGGAAGATCGAGATTGGCGGCGGTGAGTGTCAGGGCGTCGGCGGTGGCGAGCGCGAAGGGCGCCTGTCCCAGCTCGTAGGGGTCGATGCCCAGGACGAGGTGATGCATGACCGGATTGCAGACCAGCGTCAGGTCGAGGATCGTCTCGGGCGGGATACCGGCTTCGCTCGCCAGCGTGCGGATCAGATCGGCGAGGCCGTCGCGGACGGCGCGGGTCATCTCTTCCGCGCCGCCTTCGGTCATCATGGCATAGCTGACGCGGGACATTAGATCCTCGCCAAAGCGGATCTGCGGGTTCATCAGGCCGGAGGAGGCGAGGACGGCACCGGTTCTGAGATCGCAGAGGTGGCCGGCGATGGTTGTGGAGCCCAGATCGATGGCGAGGCCCGCGACGGGGCCTTCGTACAGGCCCGGCCAGAGCGCGGCGAGGCGGGGCGGCCCGTCCGTCTGGTGAAGTGCGGCGGTGACGGACCAGTTACCTTTGCGCAGCGTCGTCTGGAGCGTCTTGAGAGATGCCAGATCGGTCTGGAGATCCTCGATCTGCCACTGGTCCCGAAGCGCGGATCTGAGCCGCTCGAGATCGCCGGAGGGATCGTGCATGTCGGGCTGGGTCACTTCGACATAGACGAGACGGATCGCGGGATCGAGATGGATGTCGCGCTGGGCGGCCTCCTTGCGGATGACTTGCCTGTGCAGCTGGCTTTCGGGCGGCACGTCGAGGAGGATGTCGGACTGGATACGGGCCTGACAGCCGAGGCGGCGGCCCGGTTTGAGGCCGCGTTTGTCGTCGTAGCGCTGCTCGACCGCGTTGACCTCCGACAGGGCGTCTTGGGCGACGGTGATGCCATGTTTGGGGAAGGCGCCGGTGCCGGGTTGGATCTGGCATTTCGAGCAGATGCCGCGTCCGCCGCAGACACTGTCGAGGTCCACACCGAGCTGGCGGGCGGCCTCCAAGACGGTCGTGCCGGGCGCGACATGGCCGCGTTTGCCGGAGGGGGTGAAGATCACGAGAGGGTCGGTCATGGTCTGCTCTATGCCGTGTTGCCAGAGGAGAGGCTAGAGCGCCTTTGCCCGGGTTGCGAGAGGCGTTTTGTCCGGGGTGACGGGGAAGCCTGTGGCAGGCGTCGGATTTTGGTCTTTTTGACGAGATGACGGGGGTGGGGCGCTTTGATGCCTGGTGTCGCGCGGGGGCGTTAAGGGTAAGGCGGGTTAAGGTTAATCTAGGAAGAAGGGATGTGGTCGTTTTGGTGAGAGCTTAGGGGGATGTCGTGGGGCCCGTTCTTCGGGCTCGGGACGATTTCCTGTTCTGACCATGCGTTAAGGTTAATCGGCATCAAGGTTAATTCGGTAGGGAGCGGGCAGGTGCGGTCGCTCTGGGGACGTGCACGTGGGGCTTTTGTAATGTGGGCCGTCCTTTGCCTACCGGCGATGTCCTGCCTTGAAAGGCCGTTAAGGTTAATGCGCATCCGTTTAGGTTAATGCGCATTAAGGTTAATGCAGTGGGGAGAAGCGGTTGGGTTGCTCTGGGAAGCACGCGAAGGCCGTCGTAGAGAGCACCGCTGCCCGCGGACGGTGTCCTGCCTTGAGAGGCCGTTAAGGTTGAGACGCATTAAGGTTAATTCGATGAAGAGAGGCTGTTGGGTTGCTTTGGGAGGCAGGTGAGGGTCGTGGTGAATAGCGCAGCTGCCTACAGGCGGTGTTCTGCCTTAAAGGGCCGTTAAGGTTAAGACGCATTAAGGTTAATTTGATGGAGAGAGACCGTCGGGTTGCTTTGGGAGGCTCGCGGGGGTCGTCGTGAAGAGCGCCTCTCTTTTGGTCGTGTGAGAGTGTTCTATGGATCTGTCAAAGTTGATGCCCATTCCGTTAAGCGGGGAGCGGCCAGACCGGGGGATCATGGTGTGGCGTTTTGGGCTGGCTGAGGCGCGTGAGCGCGGGCGGTTCGGCAGTCGAAAAGCCGATTTTCCCAGGCGCGACAGTCGGAGCGAAACGTGGCCCTTGCTTTGCATGAGCTGTCTTTCGTGGATGCGGTGGGGCGTATGTCACTTGCCAGGACGCCGCTTGGCTGAGGCGATCCTCCGCACGAGGGGTGTTGGAAGAGACCGATCCTAGAGTGTTGCAAGCATCCAGAGGGCCATGCCGATCATCATCAGGTTCTCCAGTAGGGACACGAAACCGAGCGGAACGCGGCTGTCGCCTCCGACGCAGGCGCATTTTAGGTCGCGTTTGTCGATATAGACGGCCTTGTAGACGCTGTAGGCTCCGATGCTGGCGATGAAGAGCGCGGCGGGGGCTGCGATGATCGTCAGAACGCCGGCGAGCATCAAAAGGCCTGCTCCGGTCTCGATGAAGGGGTAGATATGGGCGTAGCGGACCCAGCGTTGGGCCAACAGGTCATAGCCGAGAAACATCGTCGCGAAGCGGTCGATGTCCTGCAGTTTCTGAAGGCCTAGCAGCACCATGGAGATGGCGATGAACCATTCGATTGTCCGGCCCGCCAGCGTTGTGCCGAGGACCAGCCAGGTGATCGCGATGGCCAGGAGCGCCGCTACGGCGAAGAGCGCGATGACGGGCTGATAGCTCTTTGTCTCAGAGCTCGGGGCGGCCTTGCCGAAATGGGCGGCCAGATCGTCGTAGCCGCCGATCCGTGTGCCCGCGATGAAGGTTTGCGGGGTGGTCGCGACCCCGTGCTTGGCCTTGAAGGCGTCAATCTCGTCCCGGCTGGTCAGGGGGGTATCGGTGACGCGGTAGCCGCGACGCTCCAGCAGGGCTTTGGATTTGAGGCCATGGGGGCAGACATGGCCGTCCATCTCCATCCGGTAGAGCGTGGCGGTCTGAGCTTGGGAGGCGGTATCGGTCATGGCGTCGGTCCGGTCGTCTTGTGTACATGTCACACCTGACGTAATCCTTCCCGTGACTGGAAGGTCAAGGGGGATGATATGAATATCTCGGCGGCGGCGCAGGCAGCGGGGCTGCCGGTCAAGACGGTTCGTTATTATGCCGATATCGGGCTGGTGGCGGCGCCTGCGCGATCGGCGGCGGGCTACCGGGTCTATGATGGCAGTGCGGTGCGCAAGCTGGTCTTTATCCGCCGGGCCCGGGAATTCGGGTTCGGGATCGAGGATTGCCGCGATCTGCTGGGGCTTTACAAGGATCGGGACCGCTGCAGCGCGGAGGTCAAGCAGATCGCGGCGCGGCGTCTGGAGCAGATCGAGGCCAAGCAAAGAGAGCTGCAATCGCTCCATTCGGAGCTGTCGCATCTGGTCGAGGCCTGCCGGGGCGACAGCCGTCCGGATTGTCCGATCATCGATTATCTGGGCTAGAGGCGGTGGACCCCCTTTTCGGCGGCGGGCAATCGTGAGATAGGGACGCGCCAAACGTAGCATGCCGGGGGACAGAGCATGGAGATTCGTGAGGCGCTTACCTTTGATGATGTTCTGCTGGTGCCGGCCGCCTCGTCGGTGCTGCCCGCCACGGCTGATACCCGCACGCGGGTGACGCGCGAGATCGCGATGAACATTCCGCTTTTGTCCTCGGCCATGGATACGGTGACCGAGAGCCGGATGGCGATCGCCATGGCGCAGGCCGGGGGGATCGGGGTGATCCACCGCAACCTCGATATCGATGTGCAGGCGCGTGAGGTGCGGCGGGTCAAGCGGTTCGTCAGCGGTATCGTCTACAATCCGATCACGCTGCGCTCCGAACAGACGCTGGCCGATGCCAAGGCCCTGCAGGAGCGCTATCGCGTGACCGGGTTTCCGGTGGTCGATGGCGACGGGCGGGTCGTCGGGATCGTGACCAACCGGGACATGCGCTTTGCCGAGGATGACGCGACGCCGGTTTCCGCGATGATGACGTCGAATGATCTGGCGATGCTCCAGGAGCCTGCCGATCTGGACGAGGCGCGATCGTTGATGAAGGCGCGGCGGATCGAGAAGCTGCTGGTCGTGGATGGTGCGGGCAAGCTGACGGGGCTCTTGACGCTCAAGGATAGCGAGCAGGCGGTGCTCAACCCGGTGGCCTGCAAGGATCGGCTTGGCCGGCTGCGGGTCGCGGCGGCGACGACGGTCGGCGATGCGGGGTTCGAGCGGTCGGAGGCGCTGGTCGATGCGGGCGCCGACATGATCGTGATCGATACGGCGCACGGGCATTCCGAGGGGGTTGCACGGGCGGTCGAGCGGGCCAAGCGGCTGTCGAACGAGGTGCAGATCGTGGCCGGCAATGTCGCCACCGAAGAGGGCGCGCGGGCGCTGATCGGCGCGGGCGCGGATGCGGTGAAGGTCGGGATCGGGCCGGGGTCGATCTGCACGACGCGGATGGTGGCCGGCGTGGGCGTGCCCCAGATGACGGCGATCATCGATGCCGCGCGGGGCGCAGGCGATGTGCCGGTCATCGCGGATGGGGGGATCAAGTTCTCGGGCGATTTTGCCAAGGCGATTGCGGCAGGCGCGTCTTGCGCGATGGTCGGAAGCATGATTGCGGGCACGGATGAAAGCCCCGGCGAGGTGATCCTTTATCAGGGGCGGTCGTTCAAATCGTATCGCGGCATGGGATCGCTCGGCGCCATGGCGCGCGGATCGGCGGACCGGTATTTCCAGAAGGATGCGGCCAGCGACAAACTGGTGCCCGAAGGGATCGAGGGGCAGGTACCCTATAAAGGATCGGCGGGCGCGGTGATCCATCAGCTGGTCGGCGGATTGCGGGCGGCCATGGGCTATACCGGATGCGCGACGGTCGACGAGATGCGGCAGAACTGCCAGTTCGTGAAGATCACCGGCGCGGGTCTCAAGGAGAGCCATGTGCATGACGTGCAGATCACGCGCGAGGCGCCGAATTACCGGGCGATGTAGGTGACGCCGGGCGCGCGTGTGGCGGCTGCGATCGGGATCATGGACCGGATCGCGGGCGGAGAGACGGCCGATCGCGCGCTGGCCGGATGGGCGCGGGGCAGCCGGTTTGCAGGCTCCAAAGATCGGGCGGCCGTGCGCGATCTGGTCTTTTCGGCCCTGCGGCGGAGGCGGTCCGCCGCTGCGATGGGTGGAGCCGAGACGGGGCGGGGCCTTTTGCTGGGGCTGATGCGGCAGGATGGGGTCGATCCGGGCACGCTGTTTGACGGTCAGGGCTATGCACCCGCGCCGGTGGGCGCTGATGAGTTCGGGCGCGACTGGCAGGCTCTTGGCCCGGGCGAGCAGGCGGATGTGCCGGATTGGATCTACGACAAGGTGGGTGCGGCGCGGCGCGATTCTGTCTGGGCGGCCCTGCGCGAACGGGCGCCGGTTTTTCTCCGCGTGAACCGCCGCAAGGGCGGTCCGGCGGATGCCATTCGCCCGCTTGCAGAGGATGGGGTCGAGGCGGTGCCTCATCCCGATGTGGCGAATGCGCTCGAGGTGACTGGCAATGCGCGGCGGCTTCGTCAGGCGGCGGCCTATCTGGATGGACGGGTCGAATTGCAGGATGCGGCCTCGCAGGCCTTGAGCGATCTGGTCCCGATCGCGGAGGGCGCGCGGGTTCTCGATCTGTGTGCGGGGGGCGGTGGCAAGACGCTGGCGATGGCCGCGCGGGTGGAGGCGTCGTTCTTTGCCCATGACGCGGAGCCGCGCCGGATGGTGGATCTTCCCGAGCGGGCCCGCCGCGCGGGGGTGGAGGTGACGGTTCTACCCGATCCGGCCGGCATGTTCGAGACGGTGCTCTGCGATGTGCCCTGTTCGGGCAGTGGCGCGTGGCGGCGCAATCCGGAGAGCAAATGGACTCTCACGCCAGAGCGGCTGGAGGAGTTGAAGGTCATCCAGTCGGAGATTCTCGAGCGCGCCGCGGGGCTGGTCGCGCCCGGCGGAGCCTTGGCCTATGCGACCTGTTCGCTTTTTCCGGAAGAGAACGAATCCCAGATCACGGCATTTTTGTCGCGCCGCCCCGGCTTTGTGTTGCGCCAAGAGCATCATTTCGAGCCATCGGCGACCGGGGATGGCTTCTACCTCGCTATTTTGGGGGAGGCAGAACCGGCGGTTGCGTGATTGACCGGAGCAGTTCATGATCGGTTGTGTTAAGCGGATCGTCAGGTTTGGGGGCAAACATGACGTCGTGGTTTTATGAGTGGAGTGCCCCTTGTCTCACAACCTGTCTTCGGTGCCCGGTCGCTCGGGTTTGCGCAGTCCTGCGGTCTCCTTTGCTTTGGCCAGCGGGACGGCACTTTTGCTGGGCGCGGCCATGATGACTGACCCCCTGACCGCCCTCGTCCTGATCGGTCTGGGCGCGCTGAGTTCCTTTTTGGGCCTTTGGTTCTTTGTTCGGGACCGGAGGATCGTGTCTCAGCGAAAGGGTCTTGTCCTGGCCGCCGCGCAGATGGTCGATGCCGATCCGGCGGCCTGTCTGGTGACCGATCGGCATACGATGGTGATTTACAGCAATGCGGCGGCGCGCGATTTGCTGAAGGAGGAAGAACCCAAGACGCTGCTCGATGCGTTCAGCCCGTTCTTTGCCGATCCGGCGGCGGCGTTGTTTCAGATGCAAAGCCGGGCGCGCGCCGATGGCGATGCGGTCGAAGAGATCATCACGCAGGACGGACCCGCGCGGCTGAGCGTTCATCGGGTCGGAGCCGACGGGCTGCTGTGGCGTCTGAGCGGCGTGCGGCAGATGCCGGGCAAGGTGCAGGCGGGCGGCGCTTTGCCTGCGCTGCGTTTGGATCCGGCGGGCGAGATCGTCCATGCCAATGCCTCTATGCGGGACCGGTTCCCGGATCTGACCTCGACGCTCGACGGTATTTTCGTGGATCTGCCGCTTATGCATGGTCAGCCGAATGCCATCCGGACCGCCGGCGGCGACGTGCCCTGTCTTGTTGCGCTGGGCGATGCGGGAGAGGGCGCGCAGGATGTCCATGTCATCGAGACGGCCGGCACCAGCGACAGGCCGTCGGACTGGGCGGGGATCGAAGCGCTGCCGGTGCCGCTTTTGAAGATGGATGCGACCGGGCTGATCCTTGCCTCGAACCGCGAGGCGCGGGGGCTTTTGCGCAGCGATATTCCGCATGGCATGCGCCTGCCCGAGCTGGTCGAGGGGCTTGGCCGGCCGTTAAGCGACTGGGTCGAGCAAGCGGCGCAGGGGCGCGGCGCGAACCATCCGGAATTTCTGCGCGCCAGCTGCGACGAGGCCGAGACGTTCGTGCAGGTCGCGCTTAGCCCGATGGTCGAGGCGGGCGAGACGGTGCTGATTGCGGTGATGAGCGATGTGACCGAGCTTAAAACGCTGGAAGCGCAGTTCGTCCAAAGCCAGAAGATGCAGGCGATCGGTCAGCTTGCCGGTGGCGTGGCGCATGATTTCAACAATCTTTTGACAGCGATTTCTGGGCATTGCGATCTACTCTTGCTACGGCACGATCAGGGGGATCCCGATTACGGCGATCTGATCCAGATCAATCAGAATGCCAATCGCGCGGCGAGCCTTGTCGGGCAGCTTTTGGCGTTTTCGCGCAAGCAGAACCTGCGGCTGGAGGTTCTGGATATCCGAGACACGATGTCGGATCTGACGCATCTTCTGAACCGACTTGTGGGCGAGAAGATCACCCTGTCGCTGAGCCATGATCCCGGACTTCAGCCCATTCGCGCCGACAAGCGGCAGCTTGAACAGGTGATGATGAACCTGGTCGTCAATGCGCGCGATGCGATGGCAAATGGCGGCGAGATCCGGATCGAGACCGAGAGCATGACGCTGGCCGCTCCGCTCGAGCGGGATCGCGCCATCGTGCCTGCCGGAGACTACGTGGCCGTCAAGGTGCATGATGAAGGGACCGGGATCGCGCCCGACAAGCTGCCCAAGATCTTTGAGCCGTTCTACACGACAAAGCGCGTGGGCGAGGGGACCGGGCTGGGTCTTTCGACGGTCTACGGCATCGTCAAACAGACCGGCGGTTTCATCTTTGCCGAATCCGCGGGCGAGGGCGGCACGACGTTCACGATGCTTTTGCCTGCCTATGACAAGCCTGCCCTGAAAAGCGATCCCGCGCCGGATGTGACGTTGCCCCCGATGGGCAAATCGGCGGATGGGGTCGTGCTTTTGGTGGAGGACGAAGCGCCTGTGCGGGCCTTTGCCTCCCGGGCGCTGCGGATGCGCGGCTATACGGTGCTGGAGGCCGATTGCGCCGAGGCCGCTCTTGAGACGCTGTCGGATCCGGATCTGCAGGTCGATGTCTTTGTCAGCGATGTGATCATGCCCGGGCTTGATGGACCAAGCTGGGTGCGCGAGGCGCTGAAGACGCGGCCCAAGACCCGGGTCGTCTTTGTGTCGGGCTATGCCGAAGATGCGTTCGGGGATGCGAATGAGGCAATTCCGAACTCGGTCTTTCTGCCCAAGCCGTTCTCTCTCAACGATTTGACGGTCACGGTCGAGCAGCAGCTTTGCTGAGCCGCTCTATTCGTCGTCGAGGATTCGGCCTGCAATCTCCCAGGTCGTGAATTCTTCGGGCCGCGCGCGGCGCAGTTCGGCCTCCACCTCGGTCGAGAGCGTGAGGTCCATCTTGGGCGAGACATTCTTGAGCGGCAGCTCGATTTTTCTGTCGAAGCGACGTTCGAGAAAGCTCAGAAGACGGGGCTGGTCCTCGTACTGGAAAAGGAAGGTGACCCCGATATCGTCTTCCTTGTCACGCACGAATTGATATTGGGATCCGACCCTTGCGAAGGGGCGGCGGTCGTCCTTGGTGTATTCAAGCACGAAGTCGTCGAAAGAGACGCCGCGCGTGCTGTTCTGATGGCCAATGAGATCGTCGCGGTGGCGATAGCGATACCAGCTTCCCAGCCAGTCAACGGGATCGCGGATCACGGCAGCCGTGTCCATTTGCTTGCCGCCTGCCTGCTTGAAGTAGGGGTGCAAAAACCGATGGTAGCGGTAGAACGGCGCATGTTTGAGATGCGGTGGATTGGTCACGAGCATCGTCACGTTCTTGCGCAGACCCGACATCAAAGCGGTTGATCCGGTCTTAGGAACCGCCAGAAGAACCAGATTTTGCTCCCAGAAAACAAGCATTTGAGCTGTGCCTCGATATCAGCGGCCGATCGACAGGCCCTTGGTAAGAAGTCTTTAACCAAAAGCCCGGAAACTGGAAGACGTGGATTTCGCTTGATATGATCTGCATTTGTTCTCATAACGGATAGAACAAGAGCAGAACAAACCAGCGATTGTCGGTCCACCGACAGCGTGAAATAAGGACACAGGACATGGCAGTAGCGGACCTCCTTCAGATGACGGACAAGAAGAGCGCGGACAAGCAAAAGGCCTTGGATTCCGCCCTTGCGCAGATCGAGCGGCAATTCGGCAAAGGCTCGATCATGAAGCTTGGCGATGGCAATGCCATTCAGGAGATCGAGGCGACATCGACCGGATCGCTGGGGCTTGATATCGCTCTGGGGATCGGCGGCGTTCCGAAGGGCCGCATTGTCGAGATTTACGGCCCCGAATCGTCGGGCAAGACGACGCTGACGCTGCATTGCGTGGCCGAAGAGCAGAAGAAAGGCGGCGTTTGTGCCTTTGTCGACGCAGAGCATGCCCTGGATCCGCAATATGCGCGCAAGCTGGGCGTGAACCTTGATGAGCTTCTGATCTCGCAGCCCGATACCGGTGAGCAGGCGCTCGAGATTGTCGACACGCTGGTGCGCTCGGGCGCGGTCAGCATGATCGTCGTCGATTCGGTGGCCGCGCTGACCCCCAAATCCGAGCTTGAGGGCGATATGGGCGACAGCAGCGTGGGCGTGCATGCCCGCCTGATGAGCCAGGCGATGCGCAAGTTGACGGGATCGATCCACCGTACGAACTGCACAGTCGTTTTCATCAACCAGATCCGCATGAAGATCGGCGTGATGTTCGGCAGCCCCGAGACGACGACGGGCGGTAACGCTCTCAAGTTCTACAGCTCGGTGCGTCTGGATATTCGCCGGATCGGCGCGCTCAAGGATCGCGACGAGGTCGTCGGCAACGCGACGCGCGTGAAAGTGGTCAAGAACAAGGTCGCGCCGCCCTTCAAGCAGGTCGAGTTCGACATCATGTATGGCGAAGGCATCTCGAAGATGGGCGAATTGCTCGATCTGGGGGTGAAGGCCGGCGTGGTCGAAAAATCCGGCGCCTGGTTCAGCTATGGCGACGAACGGATCGGGCAGGGGCGTGAGAATGCCAAGACGTTCCTGAAGGAAAACGGCCAGATGGCACTGGAGATCGAAGACAAGATCCGTGCGGCCCATGGTCTTGATTTCGATATGGCGCCGGGAGAGCGCGACGAGGACGACGCCCTGATCGACGGGTAAACGGTCGGAGATGGCCGACTCCAGAAAGGGCCCGCGCAGACTGACGAGACTGCGGAGAATATCTTGGGGAGGGGACGGCTGACGGGCCGTCCCTTTCTCGTTCATGGGATGATTTGGCTGTCCTTTTATGTGCTGTGAGTCGGTAAAGGAGCGATCCGGGTCCGACCTTGGCCGTTGATCAATCCATCCGGCGATAGACGAAGATCACCGGCACGATGATGAGATACATCACGATCCCATAGACAGCCGAGGCCAGGGCATAGGCGCTGAACCCCGACGCTCCTTCGACGAGGAGGGCGGCGATGGCGATGCCGAGCGTTCCGTTCTGCACACCGGTCTCGATCGAGATCGTCTTGGCCTCGACGCGGGTCCGGCCGATCAGGCGCGGCACGAAAAACCCGATCGCGGTGAGAAGCGTCAACAGAAGGACAAGGACCGGACCGAGGGCCGGCAGGTTGGCGATAAAGAGATCCCAGCTCGCGGCGAGGGCCGCCGAGATGATCAGCACGAAGAGAAGTGTCGCGGCGCGCGCCAGATGAGGCTCTGCGCGGCTGATCGGGCCGGGAAACACGTGTCGCAACCCGACGCCGAGGCAGATCGGAACGACGGTCAGGGCGAACATGGTCAGCGCGGTTGCGGTGATATTCACCGCAGGCGCATCCGCACCCATGAAAGACGCCATCGCAAAGGCGAGAATAAGCGGAACGGTGACGACGCTTGCCAGACTGATCACCGCCGTGAGCGATACCGACAATGCCACATCACCTCGGGCGAGCCGCGCGATGATGTTGCTTGTCACGCCTCCGGGGCAGGCAGAGAGGATCATGACCCCGACCGCAATCTCGCCCGTCAGACCAAAGAGGCGGACGCAGAAAAAGGCCGTGAGCGGCAGCAGGATCATCTGATTGAGGGCACCCACGAAAAAGGCACCGGGCCGCTGTCCGACCCGTAGAAAATCGCCCGGGGTCAGACCCACGCCAAGCGAGAACATGATGAAGGCCAAGCCAATCGGCAGGCCGACCGAGATCAGGATATCCAAAACCGTTCCTCCCTGGCAGGATTGATTGACCGTCCTCGCGGCCCGGCTGTCCTGCCGTCTTTACGAAGTGCCTGTGGATGGCTATCCCGTGCAGGCTTGTTTTCTTTTTTTGCGAGACCGTCCCTATGCCTTCGCTGAACGACATCCGTAGCACGTTTCTTGGCTATTTCGAGGCGCAGGATCACGCGGTGGTGCCGTCCTCTCCTTTGGTGCCGCGTAACGATCCGACGCTGATGTTCGCAAACTCGGGAATGGTGCAGTTCAAGAACCTGTTCACCGGGGCCGAGACGCGGGACTACACGCGTGCGACAACGTCGCAGAAATGCGTGCGGGCCGGCGGCAAGCACAACGATCTGGACAATGTGGGCTACACGGCCCGGCATCTGACATTCTTTGAGATGCTCGGGAATTTTTCATTTGGGGATTACTTCAAGGAAGCGGCCATTCCCTATGCTTGGGAAGTCCTGACCAAGAAGCTCGAAATCCCGGCGGAGAAGCTGCTGGTGACGGTCTATCATACCGATGACGAGGCCGCCGATCTTTGGAAGAAGGTGGCTGGGCTGCCCGATGATCGGATCATTCGGATCGCGACAGACGACAATTTCTGGATGATGGGCCCGACGGGGCCGTGCGGGCCGTCTTCTGAGATTTTCTTTGACCATGGCGATCACATCTGGGGCGGGCCTCCGGGATCGGCGGAGGAGGATGGCGATCGGTTCATCGAGATCTGGAACCTCGTCTTCATGCAATATGAGCAGTTCGAGGATGGCAGCCGTACGGCGCTGCCTAATCAGTCGATCGATACGGGGATGGGGCTTGAGCGCATTTCCTCGCTTTTGCAGGGGACGAACAACGTCTTCGAGACCGATCTGATGAAGGCGCTGGTCGAGGCCTCCGCCCAGGCCACCAGCACGGATGTCGATGAGGCGCATGTGAGCCATCACCGGGTGATTGCCGATCATCTGCGCTCGACCTCGTTCCTGATCGCAGAAGGCGTGATGCCGTCGAATGAGGGGCGCGGCTATGTGCTGCGCCGGATCATGCGGCGGGCGATGCGCCATGCGCATCTGCTGGGAGCGGCCGATCCTTTGATGCACCGGCTCGTGCCCGAGCTGGTCCGGCAGATGGGGGCGGCCTATCTGGAGCTGGGGCAGGCGCAGGCGGTCATCGAAGAGACGCTAAGGGCCGAAGAGACGCGGTTCCGGCAGACGCTGGAGCGGGGATTGCGGCTTTTGGACGATGAGCTTGGCGGTTTGCCGGACGGGGTGACCTTGCCGGGTGCGGCGGCGTTCAAGCTTTATGATACCTACGGGTTTCCTTTGGATCTGACGCAGGATGCGCTGCGCGAGCAGGGGCGCGAGGTGGATGTGGAGGGGTTCGAGACGGCGATGGCCGCGCAGAGAGCGCAGGCGCGGGCCGGATGGAAGGGCACGGGCGCGGCTGCGGATGAAAGCGTGTGGTTCGATGTGCGTGATGCCGCAGGCCCGACGGAATTTCTGGGCTATCAGACGCTGACCGCCGAGGCTGTGGTGCAGGCGCTCGTCAAGGACGGCGCGCAGGTCGAGAGCGCGGGTGCGGGTGAGACGGTGGCCATCGTCGTCAACCAGACGCCGTTTTATGCCGAAGCGGGCGGTCAGGTTGGCGATACCGGCCTGATGACGAGCGGGTCGGGTGTGGCCGTGCAGATTGCGGATGTGCAGAACCATGCGAATGGGGTGTTCGTGCATCACGGCAAGGTCGGAGGCGCGCTCTCTGTGGGCGATACGGTGACGCTGACGGTCGATGGCGCGCGCCGGGCGGATGTCTGCGGCACCCATTCGGCGACGCATCTTCTGAACGAGGCGCTGCGCCGGCAGCTTGGCGATCACGTGGCGCAGCGCGGGTCGCTGAATGCGCCGGACCGGCTGCGCTTTGATTTCGGCCATGGAACGGCGTTGACGCTGGGCGAGATCGCAGAGGTCGAGGCCGAGGTGAATGCGATGATCCGGCAGAACACGCCGGTCGAGACGCGGCTGATGACGCCGGACGAGGCGCGCGATCTTGGGGCGCAGGCGCTTTTTGGCGAGAAATACGGCGATGAGGTTCGGGTCGTGTCGATGGGCACGCTTGGCGGCTCTGGCAAGGGCGTGGACGGCCAGAGCTATTCGATCGAGCTGTGCGGGGGCACGCATGTCGGGCGGACGGGCGAGATCGGGCTTTTCGTAGTGCTGGGCGATAGCGCGTCGTCCTCGGGCGTTCGGCGCGTGGAGGCGCTGACCGGGGAGGCGGCGCGCGTTTACCTGGCCGATCAGGACCGGCGGCTGGCCGAGACCGCGCTGGCGCTGAAGGCGCAGGCCAGCGACGTGCCGGAGCGGGTGAAGGCGCTGCTTGATGAGCGCAAGGCGCTGACATCCGAGGTCGCGCAATTGCGGCGGCAGCTTGCGATGTCGGGCGGCGCGGTCGAGGCGCCTGCCGCCAAGGAGATCGGCGGCGTGTCCTTCCGCGGGCAGGTGATGGAGGGCGTGACGGGCAAGGATTTGCCGGCGCTGGTCGATGAATACAAGGCGCAGATCGGCTCTGGCGCGGTTCTTCTGATCGCCGATAGCGGCGGCAAGGCGGCTGTGGCGGCCGGTGTGACGCCGGATCTAACCGGGCAGCTTTCGGCGGTGGATCTGGTGCGCGCGGCCGTGGCCGAACTGGGCGGGAAGGGCGGCGGCGGGCGCCCGGATCTGGCGCAGGGAGGCGGCAAGGATGCCAGCCGCTCGGCCGAAGCGATCGCGGCGGCCGAGCGGGTCGTGGCGGGCGAACCTGTGGAGGGCTGAGAAATGGGCGCCTTGTGGATCGCGCGGGTCGATGTGACCGATGCGGACATCTACGGGAGATATATCGAGGTCGCCTCGAAGGTGATCCCCGATCACGGCGGGGTCTTCATCGCGCGCGGCGGACGGGTGGAGCAGCTTGAAGGGCAGGGCCGGGCGCGCAATGTCGTGGCGCGGTTTGCATCGGTCGATGCGGCGATGGCGGCCTATCATGATCCGCGGTATCAAAAAGCTCTGGAATGGGCGCAGGCGGCGTCGGAGCGCGAGATCGTGGTGGTCGAGACCGACGACTGAGTGACGGCAGGGACGACGCTCGCGGGCGAGGCCCGCATCGCCCCGCCCGCCGTCCCCTTAAGCCCGGGGAGGGCTGCTCTGGCCGCAGATGAGCCGCCAGAGCATTGGATTCAGGCGCTGATCGTCTGGGCCGCGAGATGGGTGCGGTAGAAGATCACGATGTTTCTGATCTGGAAATCGTCAAAGCGATCGTTTGTGTTGGAGTCGCGCCAGCCGGGGGCCGTGATCTCGAGCGTGTTGCGCCCGTTGATGACTCGACTGGCCGGAACGATCAGGCTTTGGTGGAGCCAGAAATGGTTCTCTCCGTCGCTGCCCTTGCTGCGGAGATGGAAGCGGTCGATCTCTCCGACTTTGCGGTTGTTGATCTCGACAGCCGGGTTCTCGGTCGCAACGACCAGACCGCGCACCTCGAAATGCAGGATGCAGGGCTGATTGGTCTGGATGTCGTGCATGTTGAAGGGGATCTCGCGCTCTTCGCGGTCGCCGGCGGGAGCACCGTCGCCGATCAGAAGAGGGGTTTCGCGGATGATTTGAAAGTCTTGAACAAAAGAAGCCATAAAGGATCTCCACTGGTAAATGCGTCCAACATTGGACGTGGAGGAACCTTGGCCGTTCTCGCTAAGGTCGAGTAGTCCGGATTTCCATACTACCCTTGATATAGATTAGCTCGCAGCGCGCGCGGCACGTTTGCGCTCGTGCGGGTCCAGGTGGCGCTTGCGCAGGCGAATCGCGTTCGGCGTGACTTCGACCAGTTCGTCATCGTCGATATAGGCGATGGCCTGCTCCAGCGTCATGGTGATCGGCGTCGTAAGGCGCACGGCCTCGTCGGTGCCGGAGGCGCGGACATTGGTCAGCTTCTTGCCCTTCAGGGGATTGACCTCGAGGTCGTTGTCGCGGCTATGCTCGCCGATGATCATGCCGGTATAGATCGGCTCTTGTGCGCCGATGAACATCTTGCCGCGATCCTCGAGGTTCCAGAGCGCGTAGGCGACCGAGGTGCCGTTCTCCATCGAGATGAGCACGCCTTGGCGGCGGCCGGGGATCGGACCCTTATGCGGAGCCCAGTCGTGGAAGACGCGGTTCAGGACGCCCGAGCCGCGCGTGTCGGTCAGGAACTCCCCGTGATAGCCGATGAGGCCGCGCGAGGGGACATGGGCGATGATGCGGGTCTTGCCGCCCTGCTGCTTCATCTCGACCAGATCGCCCTTGCGGGGGCCGGTGAGCTTTTCGATGACGGCGCCGGAATACTCGTCATCAACGTCGATCGTGACCTCTTCGATCGGTTCGAGCTGGGTGCCATTTTCCTCGCGAAAGAGCACCTGTGGGCGCGAGATCGAGAGCTCGAAGCCTTCGCGGCGCATGTTCTCGATCAGAACGCCCATCTGAAGCTCGCCCCGGCCTGCGACTTCGAAAGCCTCGCCGCCGGGCGTGTCGGTGACTTTGATGGCGACGTTGGATTCAGCTTCTTTCATCAGGCGTTCGCGGATGACGCGGGACTGGACCTTCTTGCCGTCGCGGCCCGCGAGCGGGCTGTCATTGATGCCGAAGGTGACGGTGATGGTGGGCGGATCGATGGGCTGGGCCGGCAGCGGCACGTCGATCGAAGGGTCGCAGATCGTGTCGGCGACGGTGGCCTTGGCCATGCCCGCGAGGGAGACGATGTCTCCGGCCTGCGCCTCGTCGATCGGGGTCTGGGCAAGACCGCGGAAGGCCAGGATCTTGGTCACGCGGAACTGTTCGATCTTGTCGCCGGTGCGCGACAGGGCCTTGACGGTCGCCCCGGCTTTGAGGGTTCCGCTTTCGACGCGGCCCGTCAGCAGGCGGCCGATGAACGGATCGGAGCCGAGCGTCGTGGCCAGCATCCGGAACGGTTCGGCCTGCGCGGCCTGCTGGCGCGGGGCGGGGACATGCGCGACGATCAGATCGAAGAGCGCGGTTAGATCCTGGCGCGGACCCTCAAGGCTGTCATCGGCCCAACCGGCACGGCCCGATGCATAGAGCGTCGGAAAATCGAGCTGGTCGTCATCGGCGCCGAGATTGGCGAAGAGATCGAAGACCTCGTCGAGCGCGCGGTCGGGTTCGGCATCGGGTTTGTCGACCTTGTTGAGCACCACGATGGGGCGCAGGCCCAGGGCAAGCGCCTTGGAGGTGACGAATTTGGTTTGCGGCATCGGGCCTTCGGCGGCGTCGACCAGCAGAACCACGCCATCGACCATCGAGAGGATACGCTCCACCTCGCCGCCGAAATCGGCGTGACCGGGGGTGTCGACGATATTGACGCGCGTGTCGTTCCATTCGACGGAGGTCGCCTTGGCCAGGATCGTAATCCCGCGCTCGCGCTCCAGATCGTTGCTGTCCATGGCGCGTTCGGCGACGGCCTGATTTTCGCGGAAGGCCCCGGACTGCTTGAGCAGTTCGTCGACGAGGGTGGTTTTGCCGTGGTCGACATGGGCAATGATCGCAACGTTGCGGAGATCCATCGGGAGGCCTTGCTGGTCAGGAGAAACGGAGGAGTTGGCGGCCTCCTATCGCGCTGCGATGCAGAAAGCTAGGGGGTGCGGCGTGCGACGTTACGATGCGTCAGCCGCAGGAAGATCTTTTGAAGATGGCCCCGCCCCGGAAGGCAGGGCAGGGCCACTCTGTCAGGGGTCAGGCGACCGACGGGGCCGTGACCTCGAGACCGTCTGCGTAGATGATCTCGTCCGCGGTGAAGCGCAGGTTGAACATGCGCCAGCGCATGGGCGAGAGCTTGCGGATCTGTTCGCCATCGGCGATGCGGCTGGCGCAGATCGTGGCGTCCTGCGTTCCGAAGAGTGCCTTGGTGCGCCAGTCGCCCAGACTGATCCGGGCATCTGCAGCCAGAAGGATATCGCCTTCGGGCTTGCCCTTGCCGAGCGCCTCGTTGGAGACGGCGAGCGCGGGCTTTGCGATCTCCGTCACCTCGATGTCGACCAGCGTGGCGGTGCCGCCATCATGGGTCAGGATACGATCGCCGGGGGCCAGATCTTCGACGGGAATCGCCCCGTCGACCGTGAGCACGATGGCCCCTTCAAGAAGGCCATCCTCGAGTTTGGGTTCTGCGCCGCTGGGGAAGGGCGCGTTCTGACTGCTTTGGAGCCTGTCCGTTTTCGGATTCATGGCGTTTCCTGTCTACTGCCTACGCTGTTCACTTTATTAGAGATTTGGTCAGGATTGAGGCCTCTCGATGAGGAAGTTTTGGGGTGAGTCTTTTCTGCCATTCCGGCCGAAAATTGCGCTCGCATCCGGCAGGCTGCTTTGCTAGATACCCCGCAATTCGGGCTTGCCCTCATGGGTCGGGCCTCTAGCGACATGCGGATGTGGCGGAATTGGTAGACGCACCAGATTTAGGTTCTGGCGCCTCACGGCGTGGGGGTTCGAGTCCCTTCATCCGCACCAAAAGAGCGAAAAGGAACAAAGATGCAGGTCACCGAGACCCTCAATGACGGCCTCAAGCGCGGCTATGCGATCACCGTGACGGCCGATGAGCTGGACGCGAAGGTGAACGAGAAGCTGGAAGAGGCCCAGCCCACGATCGAGATGAAGGGGTTTCGGAAGGGCAAGGTGCCGATGGCGCTGCTGAAAAAGCAGTTCGGCCAGCGTCTGATGGGCGAGGCGATGCAGGAAAGCATCGACGGCGCCATGTCCAAGCATTTCGAGGATAGCGGCGATCGTCCGGCCATGCAGCCGAAGGTCGAGATGACCAATGAGGACTGGAAGGAAGGCGACGATGTCGAGGTCGCCTTGTCTTACGAGGCGCTTCCCGACGTTCCGGAGCTGGATTTCTCGGATATCGAGATCGAGCGGATGGTGGTGAAGGCCGATGATGCCTCCGTGGACGAGGCGCTCGCAAATCTGGCCGAGACCGCGCAGACCTTCGAGGCGCGCAAGAAGGGCTCGAAGGCCAAAGACGGCGATCAGGTGATGATCGATTTCGTCGGCAAGAAGGACGGTGAGCCGTTCGAGGGCGGCTCGGCCGAGGATTATCCGCTGGTTCTTGGGTCCAATTCGTTCATCCCCGGCTTTGAAGATCAGCTTGTCGGTCTGAAAGCCGGCGAAGAGAAGGCGGTCGAGCTGTCCTTCCCCGAGGATTATCAGGCAGCCGATCTGGCCGGGCAGGCGGTTGTGTTCGACGTGACCGTCAAGGAGGTCAAGGCGCCGAAGGCGGCCGAGATCGACGACGAGATGGCCAAGCAGTTCGGCGCCGAGGATCTTGCCTCTCTTAAGGCGCAGGTCTCCGAGCGGCTGGAAGCCGAATACCAGGGTGCCGCGCGGGCTGTGTCCAAGCGCAAGCTGCTGGATGTGCTTGACGAGAAGGTGTCGTTCGAGCTGCCGCCATCGCTGGTGGATGCCGAAGCCGGGCAGATCGCGCATCAGCTGTGGCACGAGGAAAATCCCCAGGTCGAAGGGCACGATCACCCCGAGATCGAGCCAACGGAGGAGCACAAGGAGCTTGCCGAGCGCCGGGTGAAACTGGGTCTGTTCCTGGCCGATGTGGGCCAGAAGGCCAAGGTGGAGGTGTCGGATGCCGAGATGACGCAAGCGGTGATGAACCAGGCGCGTCAATATCCCGGTCAGGAGCGGCAGTTCTTCGAATTCGTTCAGAACAATCCGCAGATGCAGCAGCAACTGCGCGCGCCGCTTTTTGAAGACAAGGTCGTCGACCATATCTTTGAGGCGGCCAAGGTGACGGAAAAGGAGGTCTCGAAAGAGGACCTTCAGAAAGCCGTCGAAGAGATGGAGGCCGAGGACGAGGCGTAAACCTTCGGCCTTGGCTTAGCATGATGAGGCCGTCCGTTCGGGCGGCCTTTTCTTTTGCGCCGGTGCCGGTGATGCTGGCAGGTGGAGGGCGCTTTCATGGATCAGACGCGGCTTGATGGGATCTTGCACTTCGTTCAGGCCAGCGAGGCGCTGAAGGACACGCTGCGCAGCGGACTGACCTCCGAGGGGCGGCAGGAAAGCACGGCCGAGCATTCCTGGCGGCTTTGTCTTCTGGTGATGCTGTTCGAGAAAGAGCTGGAGGGGGTCGATCTGCTTCGACTTCTCAAGCTCTGTCTGGTGCATGATCTGGGCGAGGCGATCTCGGGCGATATTCCGGCGATCCATCAGGACGGGCGGGACAAGTCCGCGCAGGAGCGTGCGGATCTGATCGAGCTCGCCGAGCCCCTGCCGGAGGATATGCGGGCGGACCTGCTGGCGCTTTGGGATGAATATAACGACGCAAAGACCCTTGAGGCGGTTCTGGCCAAGGGGTTCGACAAGATCGAGACGATGCTGCAGCACCTGATCGGACGGAATGCCCCGGATTTCGACTATCGGTTCAACCTGGATTATGGCGCTGCGCAGACCGCGCGCCATCCTCTCTTGCGGCAGATTCGTGATGTGGTGGATCATGAGACCCGGCGCCGGGTCGCGGATTGAGCTTGCGGGGCTTCTGGACGGGCCTGGATGCCTCAAGCTACGCCAGATTGACCACATTTCACGGGAATTTCCCAAGAATCTACCTGTCTTTGACGCTTGGACGTGAAAAGCCCCGATCGGATTGACGGAGTATTCACGCGCAATCCTGCTCATCCTAGGTTAATGTTTACGTATGGTCAGGAGAGTTTAACGACCATCGGTGGGATCGGATGAGTGGGCAGGCGCATTGACGGCCTGATGTGGTGTCACCGGAGTGTTTTGTGGAAAGGTAACGGTTTTTTTAGAGGTAACGATTTTTAGTGTGTTCGGCCATCGTTACGGCCAAACGAGCGGCGCATGTTTAACGGTGATCGGGTGATCGCCTTCGGTAACACCCAGTATGAGTGCGCGCCGTCTTTTAAAGAGTGATGCGATTATTTCGTCGCAAAAAAAGGCGCGCCTCTCGGGGCGCGCCTTTTCCGTCTGAACCATACCGTCTTGCGGTCAGTTGTCCAGCTTTTCGTCCAGTTCGGACTTTTCGAGGACAGCCGGCTGATCGGTCTTTTGTTCGACCTCGGTCTCGAGCTCGTCAAGTTGCGCGGCACCGATTTCGTCGAAGAGCTGCTCGATCTCGAATTCGGCTGCGGCTTCTTCTTCGGCCGCCAGTTCCTGGATCGACTTGCCTTGCGCCTGCAGTTCGGCCTCTTCGGTGGAGCGGGCGACGTTGAGCTTGATCGTCGCATCGACCTCGGGGTGCAGGTTCACGAGAACGTCGTGAATGCCGAGCTCCTTGATCGGTGCGGTCAGGGCGACCTGCTTGCGATCGACGGAGAAGCCCGCTTCGGTCGCGGCATCGGCTGCGTCACGGGTAGACACGGAACCATAGAGCGCGCCGCTATCGGATGCGGAACGGATCACGATGAATGTCTCGCCATCGAGCTTGGCCGCGAGGCTTTCGGCCTCTGTCTTGGTTTCTAGGTTGCGCGCCTCGAGCTGGGCCTTGTCGCTTTCGAAGCGCTTGATGTTCGCCTCGTTGGCGCGAAGGGCCTTGCCCTGGGGCAGCAGATAGTTGCGCGCGTAGCCTTCCTTGACGGAGACGACTTCGCCCATCTGGCCAAGCTTGGCGACGCGTTCGAGTAGGATGATGTCCATGATCTGTCCTTACTTTACAGCGTAGGGCAGCAGGGCCAGGAACCGGGCACGCTTGATCGCCTGGGCGAGCTTGCGCTGGTTCTTGGCGCCGACGGCGGTGATGCGGGACGGGACGATCTTGCCGCGCTCGGAAATGTAGCGCTGCAGAAGCTTGGTGTCCTTGTAGTCGATCGTCGGGGCGTTGTCGCCTTCGAACGGATCGGACTTGCGGCGGCGGAAGAAAGGTTTGGTTGCCATCTGTTCAGTCTCCCTTAGCGGTCGCGGTCACGACGGCGGCTGTCGCGCTCGTCACGTTTTTGCATCTGGATCGAGGGGCCTTCGTCATGTTCGTCGACCTTGATCGACAGAACACGCATGACGTCGTCATGCAGGCGCATCTGACGCTCCATCTCCTGAACGGCGGGCGCGGGTGCGTCCGAGCGCAGAAAGGCATAGTGGCCCTTGCGGTTCTTGTTGATCTTGTAGGCCATCGTTTTGACGCCCCAATATTCGTTTTCGACGACCTTGCCGCCATTGTCGGCGAGGACGGTTCCGAAATGTTCGATGAGGCCTTCGGCTTGCGTGTTGGACAGATCCTGACGCGCAATAAAGACATGCTCGTAAAGAGGCATGGGCAGTGTTCCGTTTTTCAAGCGCATTTCAAAGGGCCGGGGATGAGATCTTCCGCTCCCGAACCCACGAGAGACTGCGCAGCAAAGAGATCTCGCGGAAGAAGACGTGCTTATAGCCAAGATCGCGAAACGCGCAACCCCGTCGTGACTTTGCCTCTCCTGTGGCGATGCGGTCCCGAAAGAGGCCATCTAATACCTCGCAGCCGTCATGTTTCCGCCACCGTGAACCCCGAGCTTGTAGCCAACGTTGATTTCAAAACGACGATGCCATCAAGGAGCGGATGCCATGACTGCCCTGCCTGCTTTCGGAAACCCCGAACAGACCATCAATATGACGCCAGATCCGGCTGTCATGTCGGGCTTCACGGTTCTTGAGAAGGAGTGGGGTTACATCATCCGCTCGTCCGATGCCGCGCCCGTCGTCACCCATATCGTACAATCGATCGCCTCTCTGATCGGATTGAGCCTCGCGGTTGCTGCGATCGGTCTTTGGACGGTTCCGGGATCAGCCCTTGGTGCGGAAATGGCCGTGATGAAGGTCGGGGCATCCGTGATGCTGGCCTCGATTGCGGCCTTCCTCTTTTACTTTGCAACGCGGGGGTCGCTGCCCGAGCTGCAGATCGATGTCGTCAAATCCGAGATCCGCGAAGTGCTGCGCACCAAGCGGGGCAAATCGACCGTCGCCGATCGCTACAGCTTTTGCGCCATGAGCCAGGTCTTTATCGACCGGTCCGAACGGCGGGACGGCCGGGTTCGGTTGCTGATGCGCTATCGGAACACGAACCAGACGCTGCTGGTGGCGTCGGGTCAGGAATATCACCTTGCAGACTTGCGCGACCGGATCGGTGCGGACCTGATGGGCGGCTGGGCCCGGGCCCGCAAAGCCGAACGCGCGCAACTGCGGGTCGCCGCTTAAAGCGGGATCTCCGGGTCGTTCCGTGGGGAAGCGGAACAGGTTCGTGAGACGTCCTCTCCGCTTTGCTTATGCAAGCGGGGAGGATTGTCATTTCCGGCCCCAAATGACCCGGGGTCAGCGCGTTTTCGCTTAAGGTCGCGATATCCGGGCGAAATCGGTTTCTGACATCTTTTGTCGGGAAAGGCAGATCCCATCTGAAGAGTATCTAAACTCTTATGGAAAGGATCTTTTCGTCATGCGTCTTCTTCTCGTTTCAGTTCTCAGTGTGTGTGCCATCCCGATCGCCACGTTTGCTGCAAGCGACATCACTGCCATCGAAGATGTGCAGCGGGGGCAGACCGTGACGGTTCAGGGTACGGTGGACCGCATCATGGACACCGATGAGTTCCGGGTCCGGGACGAAACCGGTAGCCTGCGCGTCTATGTCGGCCCCAACTGGGTGCCTGCCGAGGTTGGTGAACAGGTGACGATCACCGGCATCATGGATGATGATCTTCTGCCGCGGCCCGAGCTTTATGCGCGCGAGATCGTCGTTGGCGATGAGCCTCCGATCACGCTCGAGCATCGCTACGAGTAGAGCATCCGTGTTGTCTGCCCGGTCCGGCGCGTCTGGCCCGGGCGGATATCGGCAAGGGCCGTGTGCTTTGACGAACATGTTATGCGCGCCCCCGGGGGTTTGCCCTGTCAGTAAATTGTCCGAGATGACATGCATGACATTGTCCCAACTTCCCGAAAGGAGTTCTTTATGATCCGTACCGCTTTGGCTGCTGCCGCTACGCTGGCTCTTGCCTCTCCCGCTTTGGCCGAGCCCGAGGCCTACACGCTCGATTCGAGCCACAGTCAGGTTGTCTTCAGCTACAACCACCTTGGGTTCTCGACGACGTATGGCATGTTCTCGGGCTTTGAGGGCGAGATCATGTTCGATGAGGAAAGCCCCGAGAATTCCAGCGTCACTGTCTCGATGCCGGTGACGATGATGTTCACGGGGTGGGAGCAGCGCGACCAGCATTTCATGAGCGAGGACTTCTTCAACGCCTCCGCGCAGGCCGAGAGCGGAAATGACATCGTGTCCTTCGAAAGCACGTCGATCGCCGTGACCGGTGACAACACCGCCGATATCACCGGCAATCTGACCATGAACGGGATCACGAACGAGGTCGTTCTTGCCACCACCCTGAACCGGGCGGATATAAACCCCATGGCCGAAAAGCCGTGGCTGGGCTTCGATGCGACGACCACGCTGAGCCGGGAGGCCTTTGGCGTCGGTGCCTTCGCGCCAGCCGTCAGCGACGAGGTCGAGGTGATCATCTCGCTTGAGGCTGAAAAGGCCGAGTAAATCGGTCTTTTCTTCCGACATCGACAAAGCCGCCTCACTGCGAGGCGGCTTTTTCTTTTGCTCAGGCGCCGCCGCGTTGCGCGGTAAGCGTGATGACCACGGGCACCTCGTAGCCGGGATCGGGATCGTCCCCGCCAATCCCAAAGTCCCGCCGATCCAGCGTCAGGGTGCCGTCCATCTGCGCGATATCGCCATCAATGACGAGCGTGAAGGGCAGGGAGGTTGGAACTTCGCTGCCTTTGAGGGTCAGCGTGCCATCGGCGAGGTAGGCGCCGTCCGCCTCGGCAGGCGTGATCTCGGCGGCGAAGGTGGCCGTGGGATGCGTTTCGGCATCGAAATAGGACGGTCCCATGGCCTGATCGGTGACGGATCCCAGGGAGAGGGACGAGATATCGATCCCCACCTCGACTGCGCCTGTCCCGGTGGCGTCATCGAAGTCTATGTCGGCAGACCAGTCGCCGAACTGCCCTTCGACCGGAGAGCCGAATTGCTGCACGGTGATGTTGATCGCGCCGCCCTGTACCTGCCAGTTGCCTTCGCCGCCGGCGCGCGGGGTGTCACTGGTGGCGGCCGCCGTCGTGACCGGCGCAGCCTCGACCCTGTAAAGTCCCATCCCGCCCCCGACGCCAAGCGCGATGACATAGACCGCCACAGCGGCCAGACCGGTGCTGCGCCTCGAAATATGGCGCGACAGGGACAGATCGGGCAGCTCGGCCCTGCCGAACCACATCCGGCGCAGCGTCGCATCCTTGTCGATGAAATGATGCTTGAGCGCGCCTGCAAGGTGAAGAAAGAGGGCGATCACAAGAACCCGTTCGAAGATGATATGAAGGTTGCCTGCAATGTCCTTGACGGCGGTCGATTGCGGAACCAGCGGCAGACCTTGCCCCAGGGGCCACCAGATCGGGGCGAACCCGGCCGAGGCGGCGTGACTGACCCAGCCGACCATCGGGACGAGAATGAGCGAGGCATAGAGCAGCCAGTGCACCGTGCCGGCCAGGAACGTCTCGACCCGCCGCTCTACATGAAGCGGGGCGGGTTTGGTCTGTGTCAGCGTCCACAGGATCCGCAGCAGGGCGAGGGCCAGCAGTGTGATGCCAAGCGTCTTGTGAAGCGAGAACCAGAAAGCCGCCTGTCTGCCATAGGCGGCGGGATCGACCTCGGCGGCATGGGCGAGCCTGTTGGCAAAGATCCCAAGCGGGATCAGCGTGACGATCAGCAACATGACCGACCAGTGAAAAACCTTCGAGATGCTGCCGTAGCGGTTTTCGGTGTTGACGAGTGGCATTGAGCGGATCTCCGGTGCTTGGTGTGACGCTTAGCCTAGAGCGGACGCGCCAAGACGCAACGACCCAGCCGCGCAGGGCGATTGTGCGGTTTTGTCAGCGCCGCACAAAGACAGCGGTCAGCATGAAGCATGCCAGGGCGGTGCAGACGATACTGGGACCTGCGGGCAGGTTCTGGGCTGCGGCGATTTGCAGACCGCCGATGATCGAGGCAAGGCCGATGCCAAACGCGCCCAGCACCATATGCTCGGGCGTCTTGACGAGGGGCCGCGCGGCGGCGGCCGGAATGATGAGAAGGGCCCCGATCAGCAGCACGCCGATCACTTCGATCGAGATGGCAACGACGACGGCGAGCGCAAGGGTCAGGCCCATCTGCTCTCGTTCAGGGTGCAGACCCGAGGCGCGCGCCAGATCGGGGTCGAGGGTCGCGGTCAGAATTGCATTCCAGCGAAGTGCGAAAAAGAGCAGGACAAGGGCCGCTCCGGCCCAGATCACGGCCAGATCGCTTTGCGATACGGTGAGGATGTCACCGAAAAGCAGGGCCTCCAGATCGATCCGGCGTCCGGGCAGGAGGGTTGCGGCAATGATGCCGGCGGCAAGGGCGCCATGGGCGAAGACGCCCAGAACGGTGTCCGAGGCGATGGTGCGCCCCGAGAGGACCGTCAAGGCGATAGCGATCGCAAGCGCCGTGGCCAAGGCGCCCCAGGCGGGGTTGATCTGCAGGGCGACGGCGATCGCGATGCCCAGCATCGCCGAATGGGAGGTCGCATCGCTGAAATAGGCCATCCGGCGCCAGACGACGAAACACCCCAAAGGCGCGGCCACGAGCGCGGTGCCGATCCCCGCAAGAACGGCCCGGGTCAGGAAATCGTCAAGCATATCAGTGCGGTGGATGATCGTGGCTATGGTCGTGATCGTGCCGGTAAAGGGCCAGCGCGCCGCCGGTTCCGGTGCCGAAGAGGGCCCTGTATTCGGGGGCGGATGCGACGGCGTCGGGCCGTCCCTGGCAGCACACATGACCGTTAAGGCAGATGACACGGTCCGAGGCGCTCATCACGACGTGCAATTCGTGGCTGACAAGCAGAACGGCGCAGCCGATCTCGTGCCGCAGATCCTCGATCCGGCGATAAAAGGCGGCCGACCCCGGCTGATCGAGGCCGGTCGTCGGCTCGTCCAAAAGCAGCAGTTGCGGGCGGCCCAAAAGGGCGCGGGCCAGCAGGACGCGCTGAAGCTGACCGCCCGAAAGTTGCGAGAGGGGTCGGGTCTCCAGCCCGTCCGCTCCGGATTGACGGAGAGCGTCGCCGATGGTGCCGGTATCATGGCGACGGGGCAGCGACAGAAACCGCGAGACCGTGATCGGAAGCGCTGGATCAAGACGCAGACCTTGCGGAACATAGCCGATCCGAAGATCCGGCATGCGGTGGATGCGGCCCTTTGTCAGAGGCTCGGATCCGATAAGCGCGCGCAGGAGTGTCGTCTTTCCCGATCCGTTGGGCCCGACCACGGTGACGATCTCGCGCGTGGCGATCGCCATGCTCACATTATCGAGCGCGGTGCGATTTCCGCGCCGAATGGTGATATTTTCAGCAGAAATAATACTCATTAGGCGAGCTCTCGACAGGTCGGGCAAAGCCCGGTCGCTTCTATGATGGTTGTGTCGATATCGAAACCTGCCTCGCGTGCAACATGTTCGATGGCGCGCGGTGCTGATGTTTCCGCAACGTGATCGCAGCCGGTGCAGATCAGGAAGGCCGGGTCGTGGCGCGTTTCGGGAGATGTGCATGCGATATAGGCGTTCAGACGCTCGATCTTGTGAGCCAGACCATGCGTCGTCAGAAAATCGAGCGCGCGATAGGCCGTCGGAGGCTTGGCGGATGCGCCATCCTTGGCAAGATGGTCGAGAATGTCATAGGCGCCGATCGCTTTATGCTCGGTCAGCAGGATCTCCAGCACGCGCCGGCGAACAGGGGTGAGGCGAACCCCCTTTGTGGCGCAAAGTTCGTCAGCCGCGGCCAGCCCCGACGCGATGCAGGCGCGGTGGTTGTGAGCGGAAAAACCGGTTGGCGACATGTCGCTTGTCCTTGGGAAAAGGAGACGTTACGAGCAGTATGTTATAGCATAACACGGAGCAAGACGAATGAAGCGGTTGGGTCTCATATTTGGTCTATTTGCTGGGAGCGCAGCGGCGGAAGCCCCTCGAATTGTTGCAGATATTGCGCCGGTTCAGTCTCTTGTCGCGATGGTCACAGAGGGCGTGACCACGCCGGATCTTCTTCTTGAGGCGACGCAGGATGCGCATCATGCGGCGCTGACGCCCGCGCAGGCGCAATCGCTTCAGGACGCCGATCTGATCGTCTGGATCGGGCCGGGCCTGACGCCGTGGCTGTCGGAAGGTCTTGAGACCGTCGCTTCGGGTGCCGCTGTGCTCAGGCTGGGCGGGCGCGACGAGGATGTCGTCCTGGAGATGCGAGGCCATCACGGCGGGCATGATCATTCGCACCATGAGGCGGATCCGCATGGCTGGCTCGATCCATCGAATGCGGCATCCTGGCTCGGCGTGATTGCCGAACAGGTGTCGGCGCTCGATCCGGACAATGCTGAGGTCTACGAGGCCAATCGCGCGCAGGCGCAGGAGAAGTTGACAGCGGTCGATGCCGAGCTGAGATCGATGATCAAACCGTCAGACCAAAAGATCATGATGGGGCATGATAGCCTTCAATATTTTGAAAACGCGTACAATATTTCGTTTGCGGGTGCGCTGAGCGATAGCGAGGATATCGATCCGACAGCCAATGAAATCCGAGAGCTTCGACAGACGGCGACGGGCGGCGATGTCGCCTGCCTTCTGATCGATCAGGAGACCTCGGCGTCCATGGTCGAGACCGTCACGGAAGGCACGGATCTCAAACGGGTCGATGTCGATCCGATCGGCCGCACGCTGCCTCCCGGGCCGGATCTTTACGTCGACCTTCTCATGGCCATCGGGACAAGCGTCGTGGAATGCCTCGAATAGACCGCCTTACTCGGCGGCCTGAGGCATGTCCTCTTCGGACCGGGTTCGGATGGGAAGCGGCTCTTTGAAGGTGAGCGTTCGATAGGGGAACGGGATCTCGATCCCGGCCTCATCGAGCGCGCGCTTGACGGCGGAGACCACCGCATCGCGGCTCTGCCGGATGTCAAGCGGGGTCGATCCGGTCCACCACGTCACCTCGAAATTGATCGAAGACGCGCCGAATTCCTGCGCGAAGATCTGCACGTCCTTGATGTCGTCGCGGACACTGTCGACGGCCTTTACGGCGTCTTCGATGATCTTGCGGGCCTCATCCACGTCTTCGCCGTAGGCAACGCCGCAAATGACGGTCGTGCGGCGCAGATCGCCCGCCGTCAGGATCGTGACCGGGTTCTTGAAGAACATCGAATTGGGCGCAACGACGACCTGACCATCCGTCTGGCGCACATGGGTTTCGCGGATATTGATATCCTCGACCTGACCTTCAAACCCTTCGCAATCGATGAAATCACCCTTCGAGAAAGGCTCCCGGATCAGCAGCATCAAGCCGGCGAAGAAGTTTTCCAGCGTGTCTTTGGCCGCAAATGCGATGGCAAGGCCGCCGACACCGGCTGCGGCAAAGATCTTGCCCACGGTGATTGTCGGGAAGGCGATGGTTGCGGCGATCAGAAGACCAAAAAGCCAGATCGTGACCGTGGCGACCATGACGGCCACATCAATGAGCGCGCGGCGGAACCGGGCCCGGCGCATCAGACGCGGGATGGCCCAGCGGACGAGTTTTGCGATGAGCCAGACGAAAACCAGAAAGACGAGCGCCATCACGATTTGCGGCAACACCTTCCAGAAGCCGGTCACGTAGCCTTCGAGTTGGGTGCGCATGGGGCCGGGCAGAACGGCCCAGATCTGGTCGAGAAAGTCGGTCATCGTTACTCCTTGTCAGGAGCAAGTCTGACCGGGCGCATCGGGTTCCGACGCGCCCGGTCTCTTTTTGAAGACGGTAAAGAGGCGCGGGGCGCCGGTCTTACATGGCCTTGTTGAGGTTCTCGTCGATCTTCTCGAGGAAGCCTTCGGTCGTCAGCCATTTCTGATCGGGACCGACGAGGAGCGCCAGATCCTTGGTCATGAAGCCGCTTTCGACGGTGTCGACGATGACTTTCTCAAGCGTTTCGGCAAAGGTTTTGAGCTGGTCGTTGCTGTCGAGCTTGGCACGGTGCTTGAGGCCGCCGGTCCAGGCGTAGATCGAGGCGATCGAGTTTGTCGAGGTCGCCTCGCCCTTTTGGTGCTGGCGGTAGTGGCGGGTGACGGTGCCGTGGGCCGCCTCGGCCTCGACGATCTTGCCGTCGGGGGTCATCAGCTGCGAGGTCATCAGGCCGAGCGAGCCGAAGCCCTGCGCCACGGTGTCGGACTGGACGTCGCCGTCGTAGTTCTTGCAGGCCCAGACATAGCCGCCGGACCACTTCATGGCGGAGGCCACCATATCGTCGATCAGGCGATGTTCGTAGGTCAGGCCAGCCTCTTTGAACTTGCCCGCGAATTCCTCGTCAAAGACCTTCTGGAAGAGGATCATGAACTGGCCGTCATACTGCTTCATGATCGTGTTCTTGGTCGACAGATAGACCGGGTAGTTGCGCTTGAGGCCGTAGTTGAAGGAGGCGCGGGCGAAGTCGATGATCGAGGCGTCGAGATTATACATCGCCATGAAAACGCCGGAGGCGGGGGCGTCGAAAACCTCATGCTCTTCGACCGTGCCGTCTTCGCCGACGAACTTCATGGAGAGCTTGCCCGGCCCGGGGAATTTCATGTCCGTCGCGCGGTATTGGTCGCCGAAAGCGTGGCGGCCGATCACGATGGGCTGGGTCCAGCCGGGAACAAGGCGCGGTACGTTCGAGCAGATGATCGGCTCGCGGAAGACAACACCGCCCAGGATGTTGCGGATGGTCCCATTGGGGGAGCGCCACATCTTCTTGAGGCCGAATTCCTCGACGCGGCCTTCATCGGGCGTGATCGTCGCGCATTTCACGCCGACGCCGATTTCCTTGATCTTTTCGGCCGCATCGATGGTGATCTGATCTTCGGTGCGGTCGCGTTCCTCGATGCCGAGGTCGTAATAAAGAAGATCCACGTCCAGATAAGGCAGAATCAGCTTTTTCTTGATGAAATCCCAGATAATCCGGGTCATCTCGTCGCCGTCGAGTTCGACGACGGGGTTCTCTACCTTGATCTTGGACATAAGTTGCATCCCCTTTCGTGGTGGCTTTGGCGCCGTCTAGCCTATCTAGCGCAGCAGGGGAAGACGGTATGCCGATGTATACGTTTTGACCGCGGAACGGATCGAGCGGATGGAAAAAACAGCACATGATGGAGCCAAACGAGTGCGGCGGCGTTCTCTTGCGAAGCGGGCGGGCGCCCGTCAGTGCAGTGTGAGGAGATATCATGGCACATGTCGCAATCGTTTATCATTCCGGTTACGGACATACCAAAAAGCAGGCAGATGCTGTTCAGGCTGGTGCGCTTGCGGGCGGCGCGACCGTCGATCTGCTCAAGGCGGACGATTTGACGGACAGCGAAAGCGGACCTTGGGACATTCTTGAAAAAGCCGATGCGATTATCTTTGGATCGCCGACCTATATGGGAAGCGTCTCGGGCGTTTTCGAAAGCTTTGCCGATGCCACGTCGAATGTCTGGTTCGATGGCAAATGGAAAGACAAATTGGCGGCCGGATTTTCCTGCTCATCGAGCTTTAACGGGGACAAGTCTGGAACGCTGATGCGGATGGTCACGCTTGCCTGCCAGCATTCGATGATCTGGGTCAGCCTTGGTCTTCCGCCCGGCAAGCCTGAACATCCGGGCGATGATGCGGAAAACCTGAACCGGCTGGGCTTTTATATGGGCGCAGCGGCCCAGGCCGGGGATGTTCCGCCGGAAGAAGAGCCCATGGCATCAGATCTGGCGACCGCAGAGCATTTGGGCCGCCGGGTTGCGGAGATTGCTGCCATTCATGCGAAGGCTGGGTCGTAACGAGACTTGGATGACGATATCTGGCCGGTACAAACCGGGGGATCAGGCGTTGGTCTTTTCGGCCAGCATCTCTTCGAGGTGAGTCTTGATCGTGGGCCATTCGCTGGCTGTGATCGAATAGACCGCCGAGTCGCGTAAGGACCCATCAGGCATCTTCATATGGGCGCGCAGGATCCCGTCGAGGCGCGCGCCCAGCCGTTCGATCGCGGATCGACTTTGCCGATTGCGGCGGTCGGTCCGCAATTCGACCGCGATGCAGTTCAGCTCTTCGAAGGCATGGGTCAGGAGGAGCTTTTTGGCTTCCGTGTTCAGGGCCGTTCTCTGGGCGGATTTGCGAATGAAGGTCGCGCCGATCTCGAGGCGGGCGTTTTCCTCGTCGATATTGAGATAGGTCGTCATGCCCGCGGGCCGGTCATCTGGCGTCATCAGCGTGAAGGGCAGCATCTGTCCCTTGCGCTGCAAGGTGAGGCGGCGAGCGATCTCGGTCTCCACCTCATCGGGCTCGGGGATCGTCGTGTAGGTCAGCTTGTGAAGCTCGCCATCCTTGATGGCTTCGGCCAGGCCTTCGGCATGTCCGACCGACAGAGGCACGAGTTTGACATGGCTGCCTTCGAGCGTGATCTCTTCCGGCCAGGTGGATTTCGCGCCAAAGCTCGGGATTGCCGGAACGGCGCCCTGCGCTGGCGCGGCGCCGCTTGCAACCACGACCGCGCCGCCCGACGGCAGCATCCCGGGATCGCCGAGCATGGTGCGGATCCGCAATTCGGCGCGCCGGACGCGAATGGACGTCTTGTAGGCCTCCTCGAGCGTCTGGGACGAGGCGCCAAGGAGCTTCGTGATCTCATCGACGAGCTTTTCCCCTTCGGCGCCATCGGCCGCCATGAGCGATCTGATGGCCAGATCGTCTGCGATATCCTCGAGAATGCTCATCCGGCTACCGTGTCGTTTCCGTCAATCGGCGCGTGACGTAGTCGGTCACTGTGTCAATCATGGGGTCCATATGCGGATCTTCGAAGAAATGTCCGGCGCCTTCGATCTCGGTATGGGTGATGGTGATGCCCTTTTGCTCGTGCAGCTTTCCCACGAGCGCATGGGTATCCTGCGGCGGCGCGACCCGGTCCGCGGTGCCGGACAGGATCAACCCCGAGGACGGGCAGGGCGCCAGGAAGGAAAAGTCGTACATATTTGCGGGCGGCGAGACCGAGATGAAGCCCGTAATCTCGGGGCGGCGCATCAAAAGCTGCATGCCGATCCACGCCCCAAAGGAAAAACCTGCGACCCAGCAATGCTTTGAGTTGTTGTTCATCGATTGCAGGTAATCGAGAGCCGATGCCGCATCCGAGAGCTCTCCGACGCCCTGATCGTATTCGCCTTGCGAGCGGCCGACCCCCCGAAAGTTGAAGCGCAGGACGGTGAAGCCCATTTTGTGGAACGCGTAATGGAGGTTGTAGACCACGCGGTTGTTCATCGTCCCGCCGAATTGCGGATGGGGATGCAGCACGATGGCAATCGGCGCATCGCGATCCTTTTGCGGGTGATAGCGGCCTTCGAGCCGGCCTTCGGGGCCGGGAAAGATGACTTCGGGCATGGGCGTCCTTCGCGTGTGCAGCCGGGCAGGGCAATTATTGACGACTTCGCTCAGGTTCTTTAGAACGGTTCTAAGAAGTGGTCTGTCCTGCCTGGGCTGCATCGAGTTAATGGCGGGGTGGGCGCACGTCAATATGCGCCGATTTTGTGGGACGATTTGGGGTTTTGGTAGAATGAAGCTCAGCACCAAGGGCCGATATGCGATGGTGGCGTTGACGGATCTGGCGATCCGTCCCGATGGCCAGCTTGTTTCGCTCGGTGAGATTGCCAAAAAGCAGGATATCTCGCTGCCATATCTGGAGCAGCTTTTCGTCAAGCTGCGCAAGGCGGGGCTGGTCGAAAGCGTGCGCGGCCCAGGCGGGGGATATCGTCTGGCAAAGGCGCCCTCCGAGATCCGGGTCGTCGATATTCTGTCTGCCGTCGACGAGACTGTCAGCGCCATGCACAAGGGTGCGGGCGCCTCGGGCGCGGCATCGGGATCAAAAGCGCAGTCGCTGACGAACCGTCTTTGGGAAGGTCTGTCGGCCCATGTCTATGTGTTCTTGCATCAGACCAGGCTGTCGGACGTGGTCTCGAACGATCTGACGCCATGCCCTGCGGTTCCGTCCCTGCTGGAAGTGGTCGATGGCTGAGCGGAGCGGAGCGCCTTCGGCGCATATGATGCTTTTGCGCTCGCCGCGCGGGCGTGAGGGGCGCTGCCCCTCACACACCCCGAGGTATTTTCGGCAAGATGAGGACCGGACGTGAACGAGCGCGTCTATCTGGACTGGAATGCGACGGCGCCGCTGAGGCCGGAGGCGCGGGAGGCGATGATCGCGGCGATGGAGGTCGTGGGCAATCCGTCTTCCGTGCATTCGGAAGGACGCGCGGCGACGGGCCTTGTCGAACGGGCGCGCAGGCAGGTGTCGGCGCTGGTGGGGTGCGAGCCCTCTCAGATCGTCTTTACCGGATCGGCCACAGAGGCGGCCGCTCTCGCCGTCCGTCAAAAGGGTCGGCATGGCGGTCTCTTTGCAGCCTTGCCGACCGAGCATGACTGTCTTGCCGTCTGGAGCGAGGAGGATCTTCCGGCCTTGCATGGTGCGGATGGCGGTCTCGATCAGGCCGGTGTGAGGGTGTTTTCCGGCCGTATCGCGCGCTTTGCCGCGCAAGAGGGGCAGGGGGATCGGGGGCCCGTTGCGCTGGTGGCCATGTCGGCAGCCAATAGCGAGACCGGGATCGTATTGAGAAACCGCGAGGTGGTGCCTCAGGGCTGGCTCCCTGATGGCGCGGCGGGAATGAGGCCCTATTCGGTGGTCTGCGATATCACTCAGCTCGCCGGCAAGGCGCCGATCGCTCATTGGGAAGAGATGAGGCCGGCCTATATGATCCTGTCGGCGCACAAGCTGGGCGGGCCGAAAGGGGTCGGGGCGCTGGTGACTCTCACCTCTGACGATCCCCAGGCCCTTATCCGCGGTGGCGGGCAGGAGATGGGGCGACGGTCGGGAACGGAGAACGTCATCGGGATCGCTGGATTTGGGGCCGCGGCGGAGGCGGCAGCACGAGATCTTGAGGCGGGCAGCTGGGACCGGGTCGCCAAACTTAGAAATATTCTAGAACGGACTATTGAGGCCCGGATACCGGACACTATTTTTATAGGACGAGATGTGGACCGGCTGCCGAATACATCCTGTTTCATCGCGCCCGGCTGGCGCGGAGAGACGCAGGTGATGGCGATGGATCTGGCCGGGTTTGCGATCAGCGCGGGATCGGCATGTTCGTCCGGCAAGGTCAGGGCGAGCCGCGTGTTACAGGCCATGGGATACAGCGAGGATCAGGCGGCATGCGCGATCCGCGTGTCTCTTGGCCCGACGACGACAGAAGAGGACGTCTTGCGATTCGCGCGGACGTGGATAGCGGGATACCAAAAGCATCAGGCAAAGGCGGCCTGAGAGGAGAGCGAAATGGCGATCATGGATGTGGATGTCAAAGAAGGTGTCGATCAGGACACCGTGGATGCGGTCGCCAAGCTTTCGGGCGCCTACAAGCACGGGTGGGAGACCGATATCGAGATGGAGTTCGCTCCGAAGGGGCTGAACGAGGATATCGTTCGCCTGATCTCGGAAAAGAACGAAGAGCCGGAATGGATGTTGGACTGGCGTCTTGAGGCCTATCGCCGCTGGGTGAAACTGGACGAGCCGGACTGGGCGATGGTGCACTATCCGAAGATCGATTTTCAGGATCAGTACTATTATGCCCGGCCCAAGAGCATGGAAGTGAAACCCAAATCGCTCGACGAGGTGGATCCCAAGCTGCTCGAGACCTACGCCAAGCTGGGCATTCCTCTCAAGGAGCAGGCCATCCTGGCGGGTGTCGAGCCTGCGCCGGAGGATCGGAAGGTCGCGGTGGATGCGGTGTTCGACAGCGTGTCAGTCGGTACGACATTTCAGGCGGAACTCAAGAAGGCGGGCGTGATCTTCTGTTCGATCAGCGAGGCCGTGCGCGAGCATCCCGAACTGGTGAAGAAGTATCTGGGCAGCGTCATTCCGCAATCGGACAATTACTATGCGACGCTCAACGCGGCCGTCTTTTCAGATGGCTCGTTCGTCTATGTGCCGCCGGGTGTGAAATGTCCGATGGAGTTGAGCACCTATTTCCGGATCAATGCCGAAAATACCGGGCAGTTCGAGCGGACGCTCATTATCGCCGATGAGGGCTCTTACGTGTCCTATCTCGAAGGATGCACCGCGCCGCAACGCGATACCGCGCAGCTTCATGCAGCCTGCGTCGAGCTGGTCGCTCTGGACGATGCCGAGATCAAGTATTCCACCGTTCAGAATTGGTATCCCGGCGATGAGGACGGCAAGGGCGGTATCTATAACTTTGTCACCAAGCGGGCCGATTGCCGGGGCGCGCGGTCCAAGGTGATGTGGACGCAAGTGGAGACGGGATCGGCCGTGACCTGGAAGTATCCATCCTGCATCCTGCGGGGCGACGACAGCCAGGGCGAGTTCTACTCGATCGCGATCACTAACAACATGCAACAGGCCGATACCGGCACGAAGATGGTGCATCTGGGCAAGAACACGAAGAGCCGCATCGTCTCCAAGGGGATCAGCGCGGGCAAGGCGCAGAACACTTATCGCGGGCTCGTCTCGATGCATCCCAAGGCGAAGGCGTCGCGCAACTATACGCAGTGCGACAGCCTTTTGATCGGTGACAAATGCGGGGCGCATACGGTTCCCTATATCGAGGTCAAGAACAACTCCTCGCGGGTCGAGCATGAGGCGACGACCTCGAAGGTGGACGACGATCAGCTCTTCTATTGCCGGAGCCGGGGAATGGACGAGGAAGAGGCCGTGGCCTTGGTCGTAAACGGGTTCTGCAAGGAGGTTCTGCAGGCGCTTCCAATGGAGTTTGCGATGGAGGCCCAACAGCTCGTCGCGATCTCGCTTGAGGGATCGGTGGGGTAAACGCCGGTTTCCGGCGTGACGCGGTAGAGGGGGGAGGCCTTATCATAGGCCGACCTCTTGCCCTGGATCTTCTAATTTCGAAGTCCAAGACATAGGATCATTCTAATGAATCCAATTGCTTTTGGTTTTATTTGGGGTGGAATATTCTCTTCTATCCTGGCGTTCCTCAATCTGAACTATGATCTTATTGCGCAGGCCAATGGGGGGACGCCGTTCAATAGCCCGATATTTTTGGCATCCCTGGGCTTTCTTGCGTTCAGTGCGCTGATCGTCGTCGTGATGATCCTGAGCGGGGTTCTGATCGCTTTGACTGGTCGAAGAAGCCCTCGCCGCTGGAAAGCTTTGGCAAGCTTCTTTGTAGGTCTTGCAATAGGTCCTTTCGCGGCCCGCTTAATCGAAGCGGGTGTGGTTTGAGCTGGGTGAGCGTGACTGCAGGAAAGGTGAAGAGATGATCGTGTCGACTACTCCGTCTATCGAAGGCAGGACAATCATGGCCTATCATGGTGTTGTGGTTGGCGAAGCGATCCTTGGCGCCAACGTCTTTCGAGATGTTTTTGCACAGATCACCGATATTGTCGGGGGGCGCTCCGGTGCCTACGAACGGTCGTTGGGCGAGGCGCGGGAGACGGCCTTGCGTGAGTTGGAGGAGCGCGCGGCGGCGAAAGGCGCCAACGCCGTCGTCGGCGTCGATCTCGACTACGAAGTCATCAATAACATGCTGATGGTCTCCGCCTCGGGAACTGCCGTGAGGCTTAGATGAGAAACAAGACCACCATCCGGAGGCCTAATGTTGCCTATTCACGGGATCACGTGACAGGTCGCCGCTTGGGTGCCGCGTCCTTGCCCCTTTTTTGCCATGAGCGCGGACTACGCGATGGTGCAGAGGTCGACGGACGGGCGCATCATGACATCAACCACCTTCGCAACTCAGCAAAAAGTCTTCGCAAAGCGGATGAAGAAGATCGAAAGCGGTCGCAATCGCCGCTGGAAGGATCCGCATACGGGCTTTTCGGTGACCAAGAAGGCCGGTCCGAAAAAGTCGATGCCCGCGCCTCCGTCTTTTGTGCGGTCCGTGATCGTTGGTATCGCGGTTCTGCTGGTCGCGCGCTACGCGCTCTTTCAGGCCGAGATCTACGCGTCCGAGGACGTCCTTGCCTATGCGGCGGAGTATATGCCGATCATCGTCGTGGCCTTCCCGCTCTTTCTGCTGATCGCAGCGCGAATGATGCTCGGGCGGAAAGGACTTCTGTCATTCGGCATGCAGGCGGGAACCGTCGTTCTTGGCGCGGCCGCATTGCACAATGCCGTCTGGCTCGCACCGGACGTCTTTCTTCAGTTGTTTTCGCCGGAATGGGTGAACGGCGTGAAGGCAAGCGCGGAACCGGGCACTCTGGTGCTGGGACCGCTGACCTACCGGCTCTGACCCTCGCCGCGCGCGCGGCACAGACCTATATCCCAACCAGCACGCTCCGCCCGGATCTCGATCCGGTTGCGGAGCTGGTTTTATTGGCCCATGGCCAACCGATGACAAGCAGGAGAGCAGTATGCTGACGATCAAGGACCTTCATGTTCAGCTTGAAGAGGAGGAAAAGCAGATCCTCAAAGGCGTCGATCTTGAGATCGAGCCGGGGAAGGTTCACGCGATCATGGGCCCAAACGGATCGGGCAAATCGACGCTTAGCTATGTGCTGTCCGGGCGCGACGGATATGAGGTGACGAAAGGCTCTGCCACGCTTGATGGCGAGGATATCCTCGAGATGGAACCGGAAGAGCGGGCCGCCGCAGGCCTTTTCCTTGCCTTTCAGTATCCGGTCGAGATTCCGGGCGTCGGCAACATGACCTTCCTGCGCACGGCGGTGAATTCCCAGCGCGCGGCAAGGGGCGAAGAGGACGTGTCGGCCGCTGATTTCCTCAAGCTGATCCGCGAGAAGGCCAAGGCGCTCAAGATCGATGCCGACATGCTCAAGCGGCCGGTCAATGTGGGCTTTTCCGGTGGCGAGAAGAAGCGCAACGAGATCCTGCAAATGGCAGTTCTCGAGCCCAAGATGTGCATCCTCGACGAGACCGATTCAGGCCTTGACGTCGATGCGATGAAGCTGGTGTCGGACGGGGTCAACGCACTGAGGAACGCGGGCCGCTCTTTCCTGGTTATCACACATTATCAAAGGCTTCTCGATCACATCAAACCCGATGTGGTGCATATCATGGCGGATGGCAAAATCGTAAAAAGCGGCGGTCCCGAGCTCGCTTTGGAAGTCGAAAACAACGGCTATGGCGATCTTCTTGCGGAGACGGCGTGATGCAGGCGTTGCGTGATCTCAAACAGTCGACGACCCGGACGCGACTCTCGGATCTCAAGTTCGAGGAGGGCGCGGCCTGGGCCAACCAAAGTCGGGCCGCGGCGCGCGACCGGGTGGCGAGCATGGGTCTTCCGCATAAACGCGACGAGTACTGGAAGTTCACCGACCCAAGCTCCTTGGTAGAGGCCCAGCCGACGCCTGCCGCGGTGTTTGAGGCTGGCGAAACCCCGGTCTTTGGAGAGGTCGACCGGCTGAAGATCGTTTTCGTGGATGGGGTCTTTGACGCCGACGCCTCTGATCCGCTTGAGATCGAGGGGCTCGAGATCCTTCGCCTCTCTGAGGTTTTTACGCGCGACATCCACTGGGCCAAGGATCTTTATGGCGTGCTGGAGGCGCGCGGGCAATCGCCGGTCGAACGACCTTTCGCGGCGCTCAACACGGCCTTTGCGACGGATGGCGTTGTGATCCGGGCGACCGTGCAGGTCTCGCGGCCGATCAACCTGATCTATCACCATCGCGACACGAAATCCGATGCGATCCTTCATCACCTCATCAAGGTCGAAGAGGGGGCGGATCTTACGGTTTTGGAAACCGGACCCGCCGCCGCCCGCTTCAACAAGGTGATGGAGATCGACATCGCTGATAAGGGCGCCTTCCATCATGTGAGGGCGCAGGGCCGGGATCACGAGCGGCGTGCTGTGACGGGCACGTTCGCACGGCTGGGGACCGAAAGCGCGTTCAAGTCCTTTACGCTGACGGCCAATGGCGTGCTGACCCGCAACGAATGCGTGATCGAGCTGACCGGAGACGACGCGATCGCCCATGTAGCCGGCGCGGCTGTCGGCGATGGCGACGATTTCCATCACGATGACACGGTGTTCATCACCCATGACGCGGTGAATTGCGAAAGCCGTCAGGTCTTTAAGAAGGTGCTGCGAAACGGGGCAGTTGGAGTCTTTCAGGGCAAGATCCTTGTCAAGGAAGGCGCCCAAAAGACGGATGGATATCAAATCAGCCAGTCGCTTTTGCTGGACGGTGACAGCCAGTTCCTCGCCAAACCCGAGCTTGAGATCTATGCCGATGACGTGATCTGCTCCCATGGATCGACATCGGGTGCGATCGATGAGGACGCGCTCTTTTATCTTCGCTCGAGAGGGGTCGAGCCGGGAAAGGCGACGGATCTTTTGACATTGGCCTTCCTGGCCGAGGCTCTTGACGAGATCGAGAACGAGGCGCTGGCCGAGGATCTGCGGCACCGGCTCGAAGCCTGGCTGGCCCGCCGTCGAAGCTGATGTCTGTCTTTCGCGATATTCTCCGAAGCTGGAAAGCGCCCCGGACCATCGTCCGGGGCCTTTTGGCGCAAGGGCAGCGAGAGGATCGGGCGATTGCCTATCTGATGATTGGATGCCTGCTGATCTTCATCGCGCAGCTTCCCCGGCTGGCCCGGACCGCCCATCTTGAGGATATCGGGCTTGACCGTCTGGTGGCCTATGAGTTTCTCGCCTGGCTCATCGTCTGGCCGCTTGCATTTTACGGCCTGGCCGCCTTGTCGCATCTCGCGGCAAAGCTTTTGGGCGGGCGCGGCGACTGGTTTTCAGCGCGCCTTGCTTTGTTCTGGGCGCTTTTGGCTGCAACGCCGGCCGCCTTGCTTTATGGGCTGACCACGGGTCTTATCGGGCCGGGGCCTCAGGCTGCTTTGACCGGGTCCATCTGGCTTTTGGGGCTGGCCTGGATCTGGATTTCGGGATTGATCGAGGCGGAAACGCAGGAGGCGGCTTTGTGATGTTGCTCGATCCGCCCGTTCTGGGACAGCTTCTGCGCGAGACGGTCGTTCGACCTGCCCATGCCGCCCGGCAACTCATCGATCTGCGCCTGTCGGGTGAAGCGATCTGGACGGCTCTGGCCCTTGTCGCGGTGCTAAGTGTGCTCGCCGTCGCGGTTTGGCAGCTTGTCCTTCCTGTGACCGTTCAGGACGGAATGATCGCGGCCGGCCCCATGGTTATGGGGGTCATAATCGCCTCCGTGACGATCGCCCTGGCCTTCGTGATCCATTATCTGGGCGCTGCGATGGGCGGATCGGGCGGCTTTGCGGGCGCGCTGACCCTTGTCGTCTGGTTTCAGTTTTTCACCACCGTCCTTCAGGTGCTGCAATTGCCCATCGCCTTGGTCATCCCGGCCCTTGCCAGCGGGATCACCGTGCTTGCGATGGGCGTGGCAATCTGGGTCATGGTCAATTTCGTGAACGTCCTACATGGATTTCAGAACTTGGCCCAGGCAAGCGTTCTGCTGGTTCTCGCCTTTATCGGCATGGCGCTTGGCCTTGGTTTTATCCTGACCCTGATTGGGGTTTCTGTTCCCGGGGGGAGCGCATGAGCTACGATATCGATGCCATCCGGGCGGATTTTCCGATCCTGAGCAGGACGGTAAACGACAAGCCGCTGGTCTATCTCGACAACGGTGCGTCAGCTCAGAAGCCGCAGGCGGTGATCGATGCGATCACGACGGCCTATTCGATGGAATACTCGAATGTGCATCGCGGTCTGCATTATCTGTCGAACCTTGCCACCGAAAACTACGAGGCCGTGCGCGGCAAGATCGCTCGGTTCCTGAACGCTCCGTCCGAGAACGAGATCGTCTTCACCACCGGAACGACGGAAGCGATCAATCTTGTCTCCTATGGCTGGGCCGCCCCGCGCATGGAGGCCGGAGACGAGATCATCCTGACCGTGATGGAGCATCACGCCAACATCGTGCCTTGGCACCTTCTTAGAGAGCGTCAGGGCGTCAAACTGGTCTGGGTCGATATCGACGCGACCGGAGCGCTTGATCCGCAAAAGATCCTCGACACGATCACCCCGCGGACCCGGTTGATCGCCGTATCCCATCTGTCGAACGTTCTGGGGACCAAGGTCGATATAAAGGCGATCTGCGACGGCGCCAGAGAGCATGGCGTGCCTGTCCTCGTCGATGGATCGCAAGCGGCGGTCCATCACAAGGTCGATGTGACCGATCTGGGCTGCGATTTCTATGCGATCACGGGCCACAAGCTCTACGGCCCGTCCGGATCCGGCGCGATCTATATCCGCCGGGAGAGGATGGACGAGATGCAGCCCTTCTTGGGCGGCGGCGACATGATCCGCGAGGTGGCCAAGGATCAGGTCAGCTGGAACGATCCTCCGATGAAGTTCGAAGCGGGCACACCCGGTATCGTCCAGACCATCGGGCTTGGCGCTGCGCTCGACTATATGAGCGCACTTGGTATGGATCAGATCGCAGCCCACGAGGACAGCTTGCGCGACTATGCTGCGCAAAAACTCTCGGGCCTCAACTGGCTGAACGTTCAGGGGACGACGCCCGATAAGGGTGCGATCTTCTCCTTCACCCTCGACGGCGCGGCCCATGCGCATGACATCTCGACGGTGCTAGACAAAAAGGGCGTCGCGGTCAGGGCCGGACATCACTGCGCGCAGCCGCTCATGGATCACATTGGCGTTCCGGCAACCTGCAGGGCGAGCTTTGGGCTCTATAACACACGCGAGGAGGTCGACGTGCTCGTCGAGGCGTTGGAGCTCTGCCACGAGCTCTTTGCCTGAGAACGACCGCGCAATCGGGAAACAAACCGGATTTTGCGATTGTCGCCTCTGACGTCATCCCATATAGCGAAGGCGATGCACCCGTAGCTCAGCTGGATAGAGCGCCGCCCTCCGAAGGCGGAGGCCAGAGGTTCGAATCCTCTCGGGTGCGCCATTTCTCTCAATAAATCAGTATCTTAAAAAGTCGCGCTTGGTAGCTTTGCTGCTTACGCCATGCTTACGCGGCGATTTTGCGTAAGCAAACAGGTCGTCTAGGCGTGCAGAAGCGATATCGCCAACCAGGTCGGTCGGTTGTGCCGGAAGTTCGAATCTCACGTGCCCCGCCACCCACCTGTCCTGGCTTTGTGGTGTGCTTTCCTTGCAGGTATTGTGTTAAGGTTTCAGAGCCTTGTCGGGCACGTCTTCTTGGTGAGACTTGGTTCTGGGCTTAGATCTGGCCGGATGTGGGCCTGCGTCTCAGTTTGGGGAATGCGCGGTACGAGTTTGCGGATGCGGAGTGAGCTGAGACGGTAGTATCTCGCTGTATCGCTGTATCGCTGTATCGCTGATCGCTGCGGCTCGGGGGCGCTGCGCCTGCCGCTTGGTGTGATGTCGATGCGTCTGCGTCTATCTCTGCTGCCGCCAGATCTTGGAGTTTTGCGATGTGCTTGATCTGGTCTTCCCAGAGCGGTGGGAGGCCGGTTTTGACGAGGTAATCGGTGGTCAGGGCCGGGGGTTGGGTGCCTTTTGCGATGGTCTCTAGGAGGGGCGGGGCTAGCAGCGCGAGAGAGAGGAGGTCCTTGATCCGGCGGGGCGAGGTGTCGTCTACATCGGCGCGCGGGCATTGTGCGGGTCTCTGCCGACGGTCGAGTGGCTGATCGCCGACCGGGGCTACGACGCCGACTGGTTCCGCGAAGCGTTGAAAGACAAGGGTATCCGACCTTGCATCCCGGGAAGAAAGACCCGCGGCGAGGCTGTGCGATACGACAGGCGCCGATACAAGCGACGCAACCGCATCGAGATCACGTTTGGTCGTCTGAAGGACTGACGCCGCATCGCCATCCGCTACCATAGATGCCCCAAGGTCTTCCTATCAGCCATTGCATCGGCCGCCGCAGTCATCTTCTGGCTATGACCATCAATGAGTCTGGAGCCTAGAGAGCACCTCACTGGGATCGTGCCTCCAAACGGAAAACAATGGGTCCTGACCCTAGTGAAAGCTCACTTTGTTCCGCCTAGCATTCGTCGGTGCCGTCAAGATGTTGTGCGGCATTACCAATGTCCGCGTCGGGAAGCTGCACCACAGCGTTGACTTGCAGCGCCAAGGTCCGCTACGGGCCGTCTGCTTGACTTTGCAAAGTCCGCTTCCTGCGCACACCGGACCTTGGTGTGGTCGCGGCATCACCACCACT
>CANNFE010000010.1 GCA_947503775.1 uncultured Paracoccaceae bacterium
TACATCTGCAAAATCTGGACATCAGAGCCGAGCAGATTCATCGTCAATCCGATCCACCAGATGCCGGACCTGAACACTTAGGGTAGACACCCGTCCACTTGTTCGTGGCTTGAGCATCGTTGCAGGCCATCAGATCCATGCCATCGAGCCGGAACACGTCTTCCTTATCGTCGAAGTAAGGCGTGCCGCCACCAATCGAGACCCTCTCGATCCGCGACAAACCGGAGACGGACCAGCCAGGCCCCATGACCGTGTCGACGCTACGGGCGGTTCGATCGGCGCTGGAATACCGCAAGGCTAGGTTTGGAACGAGCCCTCTGTAATCGGGAAGGTCGATTGGAATGGAGTAGGAGAATGCACCCGTATGGCCAATCCCATGGGGAACGGCGATCTCTGCTCCTCGTGATGCACTACCAGAGGTATAATCTTGGAAAGACGGCTCAGAAGATGTATTCGACAGGGTCTGGGTCGATTGCTGATCGAGCAGCGCCTCGGCGGTTTCATCCTTAGACTCTGAAGACGTGTCGCCAGTTTCGGTCGTTTCGTTGTCCGATTTGGATTCTTCCGGGATGTCAGTGGGGGCCGCATCGTCCGGGACGTCGACTACGTTGGTCGGGTCGGTGTCAAGCGTTTGGTCTGCGTTGGTGTCTGCAAAAGCCGCACATGCAAAAGTGACGCTTAGTGCCAGCGCCGTCAAAAATGACTTCATCGAAAAACCGTCCCTTCCAATTCGCCACCATTGGTTGACGTCATCAATCGAGTCGTCAAGAGCGTGAGACTATTCAGAATACCTGGCTGGGTGGCGGGCGCACTTTAGAGTGCCCCGTGTTTCTCTTGACGTCGAACAGGCCTCCGGCGTCCGGTAAAGGTGGATTTCATGAAGTAAACACAAATTGCTTCCATACTTTCACCGGCCCCGCCTCGCCAATTAATGGCAGGCGCGAGCAGGCGGCGGCAGATTTATCTTTCTCAAGCCCAAGGTGCGTCCTAAGATCGAGCGCCAGTTTATCAAGCTCAGTCAGCGGTTCTGTCCGCTAGATTTCGCTATCCCTTTGATTTGTTGAAGCTTGCGCTGGGCCTGCTTCCAAAAAGCAGAGAGCAGATCGTAAGAAAACATCCTCTGCCATCGCCATCTCTAGAACTGGACGAGCTATCCTAAGCCTTGGCTGATGCCAGCTTTGCTTTGAGGGTTTCCTTTTCCCGCTCGAGCGTTTCGTTTCTTTGCTCGCTGAGCTGGTGCATGGCGCGGGCGTTGTCGAGCCGCTCTTTCCAGAAGGCGATGTCGGTGTCCGGTTCAGTCGAGATACGGTATTTCCAGATGACCCAGCCCATGGCGAGGCCCAGAAGGAAGGTGCAGGACAGGTAGATCAGGATCTGGGCTAGGGGCGTTAGCATGGCCGCTCTCGCTTTGTGGTCATGGAGTGATCTTTGGCTGTCACAGCGGCAGCCAGCTGAGGTGGATGCGTTGGTTCAGGGACGGATCGGCTTCGCTTCCGCTTGATGCGATCGGATCGCTTGCGCCGAAGCCGACGGCGCGCATCGCGTCCGGTGCGATGCCCTGATCCTGCAAGAAAGCGGAGACGGCTGCGGCGCGTCCGTTGCTGAGCAGCAGGTTGCTTGCCGCGCCGCCGGTGTTGTCGGTGTGTCCCTCGATCTGGAGCCGCAGCCCTTGCCGGATGCAATCCGCGGCGAGCGGGGCGAGCTCTTCAAGCGTTGCGATGGAGCTGTCTGAGAGCGTGGTTGTTCCGGGATCGAAGCTGATCGCCTGTTGGGCGAGCAGGGCGTCGGATTGCTCTTGACAGGTCAGGGCGGCTGCGGTGTTTGCCGTCTCGATCATGCCTGTCAGCTCTGCGATCTGGTCCGTCCTTTCGGAGATCAGAGCGGCCTGTTGCTCGGTCTCTTCTATTAGCTGCGCGACTTCGGCCTCGCTGCGGGTAAGGGCTTCGGTTTTTTCGGCGGAACTGGCTTCGGCCGCGGCGATCTGGGCGGCAGCGGAGGCGGCGCTGTCTTCGAGCGCGCGGTTTTGGGTTTGCAGGTCCTCGATTTCGCCGGTCAGCGAAGCGATCGCCGCCTCCGCCTCTTCCGCGGTGCCTTTGGCAAGCAACTCGGCGTTTTCTGCTGTGGCGACCGCCAAGAGAGTGCGGGTGCTTTCAAGTTCCGAGGTGAGCTGGTCGCGCTCGGACTGGAGCGTTCCCAGTTGAGAGGTCTGCTCCTCGAGCGCCGATGTCAGCTCGGCTGCTTCGCTCGCTAGCCCCTGCTGGGTTGCGGCGGCGGTTGTTTGTCCGGTTCGGATGGTTTGCGTGGCGGCGAAGAACACACCGGCGGTCAGCGCAAGAACGCAGAGGATTAGGGACAGTTTCATCGTCAGATCACCGCAAACCTTGTATTGGGCGACCTAAATGCCGCGCCCGTGTCGAAAAACAGTACAGCCAAGAGAGCGATAGCGGAATTCCCGTTTTGGTGTTTGAGATCGGACCGGATGCATGTTCTGTCCGTCGTCTTGGAAAGATCCGCCCCCTGAAGTCTTTGAGGATGCTTTCAGGCTTGAAGACAGACCTAGGATCGTGAAATGGGCGGCCCGGTGTTAGGCCGCCCTTTCTCGTCTGCGGCCTAGCCGTCGACCACTGTGAATTCGATCCGGCGATTGCGCTGCTTGTTTTCGATCGAGGTGTTGGCCACGACCGGAACGGTTTCGCCAAACCCGACTGCCGCGATCCGCTCTCCATCCGCGCCCGCTTCGACCAGATAGGCGCGGACGGATCTTGCGCGCGCCTCCGACAGGATCTGGTTCAGATCTTCGCTGCCGTCGGAATCAGTGTGACCATCGACCCGAATTGCAAGTTCGGGGCAGCGATCGATCATCTCGACGATGCTGTCGAGCAGCAGGTTGCTTTCGCGTCGCAGATCCGCGCTGCCGCGTGCGAAGACGATATTGTCCGTCCACGACATAATCTTGAACCGGCCCTTGCAGGCCTCGAGCGAAAAGTCACCTTCCTCTTCCATGGCGACATCCATCAGACCCGCATCGGCTTCCATTTCGGCGGATGCGACCTGATAGGCTGCGGGGGAGGTGGCCCGGTTGAAGGTGAAATCGAAGGTGACCGTCGCCGAGGGGATGATCTCGACTTTTGCGGCCTCCTCGAGTTTGGCCACGCCATCCTCCAGCCCGAAGTCCTGAATGGGCAGGGAAATGGGCGTGCTGGAGGTGACGGCGACGGTATCCTCGTCGAGCAGCATCACCGCGATTTCCGCTTCGCGGTCTGAGGTCACGCCATGCAAATCGATGGTGTAGTCGGCCATCATCACCTTGCGGCGCACGTCCCTCAGATCGGCAAGATCCTCCGAATCGAGCTGCATCGTGATGACTGCTTCGGGATGTTGGAAGGTTTCAAAGAGAAGGAACCGCATGCGCACATTGCGCAGATCGACATTCGTATCGACCGAATCCATCAACACGCGCACAGTCGCAAGGCCGGTTTCGTCGATGGTTCCGGCATAGGATCCGAAGGTGCTGGATTCGACCTTGGTTTCATTTTTGACCGACTGAAACCGCAGTGCGGAGGTTTCGGGATTCAGGGTCCAGCCGGGCGCGAAGACGTTCTCTTGCGCGATGGCCTGCTGCGATCCGGCGCAGATCAGCCCAACGACAAGCGCCTGCTTCCATCCTGCAGATCCCATCTGTTTACTCTTTAACACACCCGTTCTCCCCTGACAGACTTCGTAAAACACGCCGCTGGCGAAGGCGCCGACATCCTTTAGGCCGCACAACACTGGTTGGGAGGCCTCTGTCCTACTTCGGGAGGCGAATGTTTCCAGAATTGGACAGAACTATGATCAATTCTTGACGCAATCATAAAGAGTACTGAAGCCGGTCGGTCCACTGCGGAGCGGTCATAGCCAGTATCGGTGCCGAGTGTGGGGAGAGAACATGGTTCGAGGAGTGGTTTTGGGACTGGCGCTTTGGGGCGCTGCCGGGACGGGTTTGGTGGCGCAGGAGACGCAAGGGGATGCCGCGCCTTTGAGCGAAGAGGCTCAGGCTTGGAATGACGTGAAGCAGAGCGATGCGTCATCGGATGTGTTCGAGTTTATCGAGCGCTATCCGAATGGAGAGTTTTCGAAAGAGGCGAAGGCTCTGATGATCGATCTGCTTTGGATGGAGATGGCGGCGGACGGGCCGGCCCCCTCGGTGGATGCGTCCGAGGACAGTGAGGTGACGCCGGTGACGTTCGGTGCGCCGTTGACTGTCGGGGCGCCCGAGATCGTCGGCAGGTCGATCGAAGAGTTGATCGCGGGCAATCCTCTTTTTCCTCCGGTGGAGGGGCTGCCCGAGGAGTTCTGGAAAGAGCAGGGCTGTTCGAGCTGTCATGAATGGCAGCGGGCAAACCTGTGCGATCAGGCGAATACCTACCTTGGGGATGCGGGCGGTGAGAACCTGTCCAAGCAGCATCCCTATGGCGGAAGTTTCAAGCTGAGCTTGCGCGATTGGGCGATTGGCGGCTGCGAATAGAAGGGCTGGTGGGTGAAATGAGAAGGCTGGAGGGCCTTGTCGTTTACGGGGCGCGGGTGCCGGGCCGGGCCTGACCCAGTTGCCGGAGGATGGATCCCAGTTCCATCAACTGGGTTTCCAGCGGATTTGTCTTTCTCCAGATCATCCCGATCGTGCGCTTGGGCGTGTTTTTCGCAAACTTTGCGACAGAGACGGTCGTTCCGTTGGTTTCAAGCGGGACGGCCATTTCCGGGATGAGCGTGAGGCCAAGGCCGGCATTGACCATCTGGACGAGCGTCGACAAGGACGTGCCTTCCATCCGAAGGGTCGGATCGGATTTGCTGATGTCGCAAAAAGAGAGGGCCTGATCGCGAAAGCAATGCCCTTCCTCCAGAAGGAGCAGTTTCATCTGCTGGAGGCGGTCGGGGCTAGGGACGGGCTGGGCGGCATCCTTCTGGGCGCGGACGAGAACGAATTCCTCGTCGAAGAGGGCAAATTCCCGCAAGCTGGGTTCGGAGATCGGCAGGGCCGCGACAACGAAGTCGAGCCGCGATTGTTGCAGATCGTCGATCAGGGACTGGGTGACCGTTTCTCGCGGATGGATCTCGAGATCGGGGAACTCGATCGACAAGCGGTGGATGATCGCCGTTAGAAGATAGGGGGCCACGGTCGGGATGATCCCCATGCGCAGCGTGCCTTTGATCGGTCCGCCTGCAAGGCGCGCAAGTTCCGAAATCTCCTCGACATCCGACAGGATCTTTCGCGCCCTGATATGAAATTCTTCGCCCAGCGTCGTCAGACGGATTTTGCGGGCGGTGCGTTCGACGAGAGGCGCGCCCAGCAGAGTCTCAAGCTCTTTTATCTGGGCCGAAAGCGCCGGTTGCGAGATCGCGCAGGCCTCGGCCGCGCGGCCAAAATGGCCGATCCGCGCCAGAGCATCGAAATAGCGGAAGTGTTTGATGGTGAAATTAATCATCAGCTTAGCTTATCGATGCAAGAAGTATTTACAATTGGAGTTTATTGCCTCCGTTCGGTACGAGTGAGCTGCATTGTAGAATGATTCTAACCCAAGGGAGACCGAACATGGACGGAAATCGGATGCCTGGCCTCGGAGGCTGCCCCGTTAATCACGGTGGCAACACGTCGATGGAAACGCCTGTCACGAAGTGGTGGCCGAATGCCCTGAATCTGGACATTCTGCATCAGCATGGCGCGCGCACCAGCCCGATGGACCCCGATTACGATCATCGCGAGGCGGTCAAGGGGCTCGACTACGAGGCGGTGAAGGCCGATGTGCATGCCCTTATGACGGACAATCAGGAGTGGTGGCCTGCGGATTGGGGGCATTATGGCGGTTTGATGATCCGTCTGGCCTGGCATTCTGCCGGGACATACCGGTTGATGGATGGCCGCGGCGGCGGCGCGGGCGGCAATATCCGCTTCGCCCCTCTGAATTCCTGGCCCGATAATGCCAGCCTCGACAAGGCGCGCCGTCTGCTATGGCCGATCAAGAAGAAATACGGCAACCCGCTGTCCTGGGCAGATCTTATCCTTCTTTCGGGGACGATCGCCTACGAATCGATGGGGTTGAAGACGTTCGGGTTTGGCTTTGGCCGCGAGGATATCTGGGGTCCCGAAAAGGATGTCTATTGGGGCGCCGAAGAGCAATGGCTGGCCCCGTCCGAGAACCGGTATGACGACCTGTCGGATGCGTCGACCCTGGAGAACCCGCTCGCTGCCACGCATATGGGGTTGATCTATGTGAACCCCGAAGGCGTCAACGGCGAGCCCGATCCGGCAAAAACGGCGGCGCATGTCCGTGAGACATTCTCGCGGATGGCGATGAACGACGAGGAGACGGCGGCGCTGACCTGTGGCGGTCATACTGTGGGCAAGACCCATGGCGGCGGCGCGCATGAGCATATCGGCGTTGCACCGGAAGGCGGTCATCTCTTTGAGCAGGGGATGGGATGGTCCAATCCCGGACTGAACGGCAAGGCCGAGGATGTCTTTACATCCGGGCTTGAGGGGGCGTGGACGAAGAACCCGACCCAATGGGACATGGGGTATTTCGAGAACCTGTTCAATTATGACTGGGAGATCAAGAAATCGCCCGCCGGTGCCTGGCAATGGGAGCCGGTGAACATGCCGGAGGATCAGAAGCCGGTGAATGCGTCGGATCCGTCGCGCCGTCAGACCCCGATCATGACCGATGCGGATATGGCGATGAAGATCGATCCGATCTATAACGAGATCTGCCAGAAATTCATGACCGATCCCGCCTATTTCGCCGACACGTTCGCCCGCGCCTGGTTCAAGCTGACCCACCGCGACATGGGTCCGCGCGCGAACTACTATGGCCCGGATGTGCCGTCAGAGGATCTGATCTGGCAGGATCCCGTTCCGGCCGGTCCGACCGACTATGATGTCGCGGCGCTGAAGGACAAGATCGCGAACAGCGGTCTGACGGCCATTGAGCTGATCACGACGGCCTGGGACAGCGCCCGGACGTTCCGCGGCTCTGACAAGCGGGGCGGGGCGAACGGCGCCCGGATCCGTCTGGCGCCGCAGAAGGACTGGATCGGAAACGAGCCGCAGCGTCTCGCAAAGGTTCTGGGCATTCTGGAGCCGATTGCCGCCGAGGCCGGCGCCTCGATTGCGGATACGATCGTGCTTGGCGGGTCGGTCGGTCTTGAAATGGCGATCAGCGCATCGGGTCATTCGATGGACGTTCCCTTCACGCCCGGGCGCGGTGATGCCGATGACAGCATGACCGATGCGGAGAGTTTCAGCGTGCTTGAGCCGTTCGCGGATGGGTTCCGGAACTTCCAGAAGGACGACTATGCGGTTTCGGCAGAAGAGATGCTGCTTGACCGGGCGCAACTGATGGGCCTGACCGCGTCCGAGATGACCGTTCTGCTTGGCGGTTTGCGCGTGCTGGGGGCGAACCATGATGGCAGCGCGTTCGGGGTCTTTACGGATCGCAAGGGCCATCTGACGACGGATTTCTTCGTGAACCTGACCGATATGGGCAATTCATGGCATCCTCTTGATGACGGCACCTACGAGATCCGCGACCGCCAGTCCGGCGAGACCAAGTGGACGGCCACCAGTGCCGATCTGGTCTTTGGCTCGAACTCGATCCTGCGCAGCTATGCCGAGGTTTACGCGCAGGACGACAATGAAGCGAAGTTCGTGAAGGACTTTGTCGCCGCCTGGACCAAGGTCATGGAGGCCGACCGCTTCGATCTGGTTGCTTAAGGTATCGGACGTTCGGACGTTTGGGCGGCCGTTCGAGGCCGCCCGAATTTTTCTTGGGCGTGGACTGGGTCTTGACCGAAAGAGCGGCCCTGATGGACTGCACAGGTTTTTGCGATCTTATCGCGCTGTGTTAGGCGCCCCCTCTTGCAGAGCGATCGCGGTGATTTCGATAAGCGTGACGTCATCGCCAAGATCGGCCCCGACGCATGCTCTTTGAGGCCAGTTTTCTGCCGGTCCAATCCAATCGCACCAGACCTTATCCATATCGGCCTTCATTGACATATCACCTAGGAACACCGTCACCTGAAGGAGCTTGTCTTTGGAGCTGCCCACCTGCGCCAGCATCTCATCGAAAAACCTCAGACAGTTGAGGGTTTGTTGCGTTATTCCTGGTGCCGCAGCTGGGTCATACGCAACCAGATAGGCTGTCCCGTTGCAGGAGACGGCATCGCTTCGCCCTTGAGCGCTGCTTGGGATCCGGTTGATTGTCATTGCTTGTCCTATGACGTGCTCTGCCTATCCCGTATCCGAGCGCAATCAATGGCTTGATTGCAAGGGAGGTTTTTCTGCGCTGAACACCATGACATGGTCCGTCGACGAGGCGCGGGGCTTCAGTGGGTGGTTCAATTTGGACAGATCTCGACGATCTGCTTACAAATCGGAAGGATTTGAGGCATCGAAGTGAGAGTAATCGGGGAGACGATAATGAATAGACGAGTTCTGGGTGCCGCCGCTGTTGCGGCTCTTTGCGCGACGACGGCCATGGCAGATATCAAGGTCGGGATGATCACGACACTTTCGGGCGGCGGTGCGGGCCTGGGGATCGATGTGCGCGACGGGTTCATGCTGGCGATCGCGCAATCGGGCCGCGAGGATATCGAGGTGGTGATCGAGGACGATCAGCGCAAACCCGACATTGCTGTGCAGCTTTCGGACAAGCTGATCCAGTCCGAGCGGGTGGATATCATGACCGGGATCATCTGGTCCAACCTTGCGATGGCGGTCGTTCCGGCGGCGGTGAACCAGGATGTGTTTTATCTCTCGCCCAATGCCGGTCCGTCCCCTTTGGCCGGGGCAGGCTGTCATCCGAACTATTTCAACGTGGCCTGGCAGAACGACAATCTGCACGAGGCGGCAGGCGCCCATGCGACTGCGGCGGGCTATGACAGGAGCTTTATCCTCGCGCCGAATTACCCGGCGGGCACCGATGCGCTGACGGGGTACAAGCGGTTCTTCGACGGCGATCTGGCGGGCGAGGTCTACACCCAGCTGGGCCAGACCGATTATGCCGCCGAGATCGCGCAGATCCGGGCGAGCGATGCGGACAGCGTCTTCTTTTTCCTGCCGGGCGGGATGGGGATCTCCTTTCTCAAGCAATATGCCGATAGCGGGATCGATTTGCCGGTCGTCGGACCGGCCTTCAGTTTCGATCAGGGCATTCTGCAGGCGGTCGAGGAGGCGGCGCTGGGCGTCGTGAACACCTCCCAGTGGAGCAAGGATATCGACAACCCGACCAACGCGGCCTTTGTCGAGAGCTTTCAGGCGGAATACGGGCGGTTGCCGTCGCTTTATGCCAGCCAGGGATTTGATACGGCGAACCTGCTTTTGTCGGCCCTGGAGAGGGCTGCACCTTCTGATGCAGATGCGTTTCGCGAGGCGTTGCGGGCCGCTGATTTCGACAGCACACGCGGCGAGTTTTCCTTTGGTCCCAATCACCATCCGGTGCAGACGATCTATGCGCGCGAGGTGATCAAGGAGGGTGATGTCTTTACCAATCGGATCATCGGCACGGCGCTGGAAAACCATTCCGACGCTTACGCCGCCGATTGCAAGATGTGACGTGCCCCGGCCTGCCCCTGCATTGCGAGGGGCAGGCCATGATCCAGAGTTTTCATGCCCTCACTCCTTATCATCGAGCAGATCCTCAACGGTCTGCAATTTGGCGTCATGCTGTTCCTAATGGCGGCAGGCCTGACATTGATCTTTGGCGTGATGGGTCTGATCAACCTTGCCCATGGCTCGCTTTATATGGTCGGAGCCTTTGCGGCGGCTGCCGTGGCGGGCGCCACGGGATCCTTTTTTCTGGGCCTTGTCGCGGCGCTGGTGGCGGCGGCCTTTGCCGGCGCGATCGTCGAGATCGTGGTGATCCGGCGGCTTTATAAGGCGGCGCATCTCGATCAGGTTCTGGCGACCTTCGCGCTGATCCTGATCTTTTCGGAAGGCACGCGATGGGTCTTTGGCTCTTTTCCGCTGTTTCTGGACATTCCGGATGCCATTTCCGGGCCGGTCACGTTGCCTGGCGGAATCGAGTATCCGCTTTATCGGCTCGTCCTGATCGGCATCGGGCTGGCGGTTGCGGTCGGTCTTTGGGCGCTGATCGAGCGGACGCGGATCGGCATCCAGATCCGTGCAGGCGAAAACGACCGCGAGATGATCGCAGCGCTGGGGATCGATATCTCGAAGCTTTATACGCTTGTCTTTGCCCTTGGCGCGGCGCTGGCTGGGCTGGCCGGAGCGCTGGTCGGGGCGATCCAGTCGGTGCAGGTCGGGATGGGCGAGCCGGTGCTGATCCTGGCCTTTGTGGTGATCGTCATCGGCGGTATCGGATCGATCCGGGGGGCCTTTGTCGGAGCGCTTCTGGTCGGGCTGACCGATACGTTGGGTGGGGTCTTTCTGCCCGAGCTTTTCAAGCTCTTCATGGAGGCGGGCGCGGCGCAAAGAAGCGGGTCGGCCATCGCGTCGATGGGCATCTATATCCTGATGGGGCTGGTGCTGGTCTGGCGCCCCACCGGTCTTTTTGGAGCGCGCGCATGATCGTCAACGAACGGGCGATCAACGCGCTGGTGATCGCGGGGCTTGTGGGTTTGCCCCTCTGGGCGCTCGTCATGGACGAGCCCTTTACGATCACTCTTGTGACCCGCGCCGTCATTCTGGCCCTGGCGGCGGCCGGGCTGAACATCATTCTGGGCTTTGGCGGTATGGTCAGTTTCGGCCATGCGGTGTTCTTCGGGATCGGCGGTTATACGATGGGTATCCTTGCCTATCATGCGCAGACCTATACGGCGCTCGATCTTGGAGCCTTCACGACCGGCGGGACCAAATCGATGCCGCTGATCTGGCTGGCCGCGATGGGTCTTTCTGCCATTGTCGCCCTTTTCATCGGGCTTTTGTCGCTGCGCACGAGCGGTGTCTATTTCATCATGATCACGCTCGCCTTCGGGCAGATGTTCTATTATTTCGCGATCTCCTGGGCGCAATATGGCGGCGAGGACGGCCTGTCGATCTATGTCAGAAACGACTTTCCGGGGCTGAACACGCTTCAGCCGATCCAGTTCTTTGCGATCTGTTTCGCACTTCTGTGCATCGTGCTTTTCGTGAAGGCGCGGCTTACGGCCTCGCCGTTCGGGCTTGCGTTGAACGCGGCGCGGCAATCGGGCGCGCGGGTTGAGACGGCGGGGCTCAGTCCGCTGCGGCTGAAGCTTTTGGCCTTTGTCATCTCGGGCGCGATCACCGGTCTTGCAGGCGCTCTCTTTGCCGATCTGAACCGCTTTGTCTCGCCGTCGATGTTCAGCTGGCAACTCTCGGGGGAGTTGATTGTGCTTATCATCATCGGCGGTGTCGGACGGCTGATGGGCCCTGTGATCGGCGCTTGCGTCTATGTCGCGCTTGAACATGTGCTGGGGGGGATCACGGAGTTCTGGCATGTCTATCTGGGGCTTATCCTGCTTTCGATCGTGCTTTTCGCGCGGGGTGGGTTGATCGGCCTCTTGACCGGCAAGGAGGGCGCGCATGTCTGAGCCTCTTCTTGAGACCCGGACCCTTGTGAAGAGTTTCGGCGCTCTCAAGGCGACGGATAACGTGTCCATCGATCTTAGACCCGGGGAGATCCATGCCGTCATCGGGCCGAACGGCGCTGGGAAGTCGACCTTGATCGAACAGATTTGCGGAGGGCTGGTGCCTGATGCCGGGCAGGTGTTCCTCGAAGGGCGGGACGTTTCGGCTTGGCGCACACAGGCGAGGGCGCGGGCCGGTCTGGCGCGAACGTTTCAGATATCCGCGCTTTGCATGGAAGACAGCGTTCTGGAAAACGCGCTTCTGGGGGCGATCGGGGCCATGGGCGCCTCGTGGCGGTTCTGGTCCGGCGCCTTGACGCGACCCGAGCTGCGAGAGCGCGCGGAGGCGGCGCTGGAACGGGTCGGTCTTGAGGACGAGCATGACACGCAATGCGCCAGCCTGAGCCATGGCGAGCGCCGGCAGCTTGAGGTGGGCATGGCGCTGACGCTGGCGCCGCGCGTTCTGGTGATGGACGAGCCGATGGCGGGGATCGGGGCAGGCGGGTCGAAAAAGCTGACCGAGCTTTTGGACAGTTTGCGTGAGACCGCTCCGATCCTGCTGGTGGAGCATGACATGGATGCGGTCTTTGCGCTTGCCGACCGGATCAGCGTTCTGGTCTACGGCAAAGTGATCGCGACCGGCTCTGCGCAGGAGATCCGGACCAGCCGCGCGGTGCGCGAGGCCTATCTGGGGCAGGAGGCATGAGCTTTCTGACGCTCGAGAGCCTCACCGCATCTTATGGTGTCAGTCAGGCGCTGTTCGGGGTCGATCTGACGATCGATGAGGGGCAGGTCGTAGCGATGATGGGGCGCAATGGCATGGGCAAGAGCACGACCGTACGGGCGATCTGCCGGATGATCCCCTCGGACGGGGGGCTGACCTTTGCGGGCGGGGACCTGCACCGGATGCCAAGCCACAAGGTTGCGCGTCTCGGGGTCGGATTGGTGCCGGAAGGTCGCCGCTGCTTTACGACCCTGACGGTGCGGGAAAACCTGATCGCGGCGGCGCGTCCTGGGGACTGGACGTTCAGGACGGTCACGCAGCTGTTCCCCCGTCTTGGGGAACGCGAAGGTCAGCGCGCCGCATCTCTGTCGGGCGGTGAGCAGCAGATGCTCGCCATCGGGCGGGCCTTGATGACCAACCCGCGGCTTTTGATCCTGGATGAGGCCACCGAAGGGCTTGCCCCGATCGTCCGGCAGGAGATCTGGGCCGCCCTTCAGGTGCTCAAATCCCAGACGGGGGTTGCCATCCTGCTGATCGACAAATCCCTCAAGGAGCTTGCCGCCGTGTCCGACAAGGCAGTCATTCTGGAGCGCGGACAGACGGTATGGTCCGGCGCGATGGCCGAGTTGTCTTCGGACGTGTCGGAGACATATGTGGGCGTCTGAGGGCGCTTTATCCTGACATCTTCTTGCCTGCCCAGCTTTTTTCCAAGGCCAATCCCGGTGAGGATGATGGCGCGGCCTTGCACGCGTCCTGCAATCTCTTTTGGCGGTTTGACTTTCCCGATAAAAATAGTCAACAAAAGGATATCGAGTCTCAGCCACCCTTCATCTCGGGAAGCCCGGACGGACATATCTGGAGATACCGTCATGCACCGTGACCGGACCCACCGCGATATTCCGAAGGCCGACAGCGATCGCCGGACCGAGGCGCACTGCTGGAAAGAGCTGCTTGATCAGGCGGCCCAGGGCACGGCGCCCATCGATCAGACGATCGAGCATATCCTCGACCGGATGGATCGGGGGCGCAGATGAACAGCATGTCCGATCTTCCGGCGCCAACCCCGACGCGGACCATCACGACCTATGATGCCCGCGATCTGATGGGCCATGATGTTCAAGTCTGTATCCTGCTTGACGGTCAGGAGTACTTTCTGCGCATCACGCGGGCCGGCAAGCTGATTTTGACCAAATGACATCGCATCCTAATATCCGCGGCGGTGCATCGGTGGCGGTTCTAAGTGCGCTTGATGGCTGGGAATCCAACCTTGTGATGAACCTTCGCCTGTGGTGCGAGGGGCCGGTCGGTCAGGCACAGGTCTGGACCGACTATGCGCTTGGCTGTCCAAGCGGCAAGGCACAGTCCGAGGTTCAGGCCTTCGAGGCGCTGCTCAACACACTGATGCAGCACTGCAAGCGTCCATTCGTGCGCCACTCTGTCGGGTGTCCCTGCGTCGGCTCTGATGAATGTGTCTTCGTGACCCTCGTGAAGACGGCATCGGAGGGACATCTGGAGGATGCCGCCCTGATCGCAACGCTCATGGCCCACCCGGCCTTTGCAGAGCAGATCGCCCTTCTGGCCGGTCAGGTGGGCGAAGGTGCGCGCCATCTGGTTCGGTCTCGCAGCGAGACTTCGTCGACGGGCGGCGCCGATGTCGTCCGACTTCATTAAATATCCAACAGGGGAAGACCGACCGATGAAACTTAAGTTCGCAACCGCTTTGGGGACCACGCTTTTGGCCGCGGTTCCTGCCATGGCCGAACGGGCCGCGGTTCTTGATACCTATGCCGATATTGCGCAGGCCAAGTATGAGGACAGTCTGACTACCGCGCAGGCCTTGCTGGATGCGGTCGGCACGCTTGTCGAAACCCCGTCGGCAGAGGCCCTTCAGGCGGCCAAGGACGCCTGGCTCGAGGCCCGGGTGCCCTATCAGCAAAGCGAAGTCTATCGGTTCGGCAATGCCATCGTGGACGACTGGGAAGGCAAGGTGAATGCGTGGCCTTTGGACGAGGGTCTGATCGATTATGTCGATCCCTCCTATGGCGGTGCGACCGACGAAAACGAATATGCGGTGCTCAATGTGATTGCGAACCCCGATTTCACGCTCTCGGGCGAGACTGTCGATGCCGCTGAGATCACGCCCGCGCTTCTTGAAGGGGCGCTGCACGAGGCGGACGGGGTCGAGTCGAACGTGGCGACCGGCTATCACGCCATCGAATTTCTCCTTTGGGGGCAGGACCTGAACGGTCATGGTCCCGGTGCAGGCAATCGGCCGTGGACGGATTATGCGTCGGGCGAGGCTTGTACGGGCGGTAACTGCGACCGTCGCGGCGACTATCTTATGGCGGCAACGGAGCTGCTGGTCTCGGATCTTGAGTGGATGGCGGCGCAATGGCAGGAGGGCGGGGACGCCCGCACCCAACTTATCGCAGATGAAAACGCGGGCATCTCGGCCATTCTGACCGGCATGGGATCGCTGTCTTACGGAGAGCAGGCAGGTGAGCGCATGAAGCTTGGGGTGATGCTGAACGATCCCGAGGAAGAGCACGACTGCTTTGCCGACAACACGCATAACAGCCATTTCTATGACGCGCTGGGCATCCGGAACGTCTATCTGGGTCGCTACACGCGTATCGATGGCACGGTCGTCTCTGGCCCGTCGCTGTCATCGCTTGTGGCCGAGGCCGATGCGGATGTGGATGCCGAGCTGACATCGAAGCTGAATGCGACGATGTTCGAAATGTCGGAGATGAAGACGGCTGCCGAGGCCGGTTTCTCCTATGACATGATGCTGGAACGCGGCAACGAGGCGGGCGAGGCGCTGATCATGGGCGCGGTTGACGCGCTGGTCGATCAGACCCGATCGATCGAACGGGCTGTGGCGGCCCTGAACGTGGATGCGATTGCGTTCGAAGGCTCTGACAGCCTTGATAATCCGGATGCCGTTTTCCAATAGGACAACCTGACACCTAGCGAGAGAGGGGAACCGATCTTAGTTTCCTCTGAGATAAGCGAGGCATCGATCCATGGCAAAAACCCCGAGCCCCTGCATCGACGTTTGCAAGTTCAAACGCGAAGGTCATTGCATCGGGTGTTCGATGACAAAGGCGCAGAAGTCGCTTTTCAAGCAGTTGAAGACGAACAAGCATCGCGATGCGTTCGTCGAGATGCTGGTCGGGCAGCAGTCGCATCTGGGCCGCTACAAGCACTGGGCGCCGCAATATCTCAAGAAGTGTATGAAGAAGAAAGCCAAGCCGATTGCCGTGGTGCGCAAGGCCGCTTAGCCGGACCGGAGCATCACATGAAAAAGGCCGCGGTCGAGCGCGGCCTTTCTGGGTGATTTAGCGGCGCCTAACGCAGGTGACTTCTGAGGAACCACGCGAATTTCTCGTGAACCTGTCCGCGCGCGATGCAGAGATCTTCGGTCAGGGTATCGCCGTGATTGGCGGCCAGTTCCCCGGATCCGGCAAGCGTCGATGCCAGAGTTTCCTGGGCCGAGAGCATGGCGGCGATCATGTCTTTGTCGGAGGCGTGACCGTCGTGTTCACCTACTTTCGACCGCTTGAGCATCGTGGCGAGCATTCCCTCGGCATGGCCGTCGAGGGCCTTGATCCGTTCGGCCAGATCATCTTGCGCGATGAAGTGGTCTTCGTAGATCTTCTGAAAGAGATCATGAAGTGGGCCAAAGGCCATGCCGGTCACATTCCAGTGGAAGTTCTGAGCCAGCATCGTTGTCACAGCCGTCTCGGCGACGCTCTGGTTCAACGCTTCAACGATTTCGGTCTTTGCATCGGTCGATAATGCGACTGCTGTTTGGGTCATGATACGTCCCTGATCTTGGGGTTTTTCACTCGCTGGCTTGCATAGGCTGGCTGGCTTGCTGATCTACAGATAGCAAGGCCTGGGCACATGGCAAGATCTTTTTAGAATTATTCTAAGTCAGAGTGAACTGCTCGGAGATGCGGCCCACCAGAAAGCAGATATGGCGGTGATGCTCGCGGGCCACGCGGGATCTGAGCAGAAATGCGATCGTGTCGTCGTTCCGGTTTGCCAGCGCTGTTGCCAGCCGCAGAATCCACGCCTCGTCAAAAGACTGCTCCTGCGTTCCAGGACGAAAAAGCACGGCGCGTTTGCTCAAGGCCTCGTTCAGGCAAAGGATCAGCGCTTCCGCATGGGCGCGAAACGATCGGTTGGGATCGACCGACAGATGGGCGCAGGCTTCGAAGAGGTCTGTGCGGGCCTTGGCGCGGCATCCAAGTGCGACAAAGCGCAGATGGTTCAAGAAAGCCGTGGCGCTTTGATCTACCGGCGCGGTCTCGGGCCAGGCCCAGTCCACATCGCTTTTGCTGAGTGCCACCATCTTTTGCATCGATCTCATGTTTCGGGCGTGCAATTGGCTCGCCAATCCAAATTCCTGAGTATATTTATAGGATATGCGTCATCTCACAAGAACCATCGCAGCGTCTGTGACTATTTTGACAGCTTCCAGTGCAGTTTCTGCACCGGATTTGGCTGATTTGCATCTGCCGATCGTCCCTCGGACGGCCGAAGAGGCCGAGCGGATCGCGCGCGTTGTGAGGCCGACGACCGATTTCAGCCTAGCCGAGCGATTCGAGGCGAATCAAGCGGGCGCGGCGACCCTGCGCCCGTCGGGCACACGCGATGCGTTCAGCCTGCCTTCGGGCAATATCAGTTTCGAGCGGGAGCTGGATTTCAAGGTCGGCAACGGCCTTTTTAAGAAGCTTTGGGTTTCGTCTCCGTCCTCGACGCTGGCCTCCGACGGGCTGGGGCCGCTTTACAACGCCCGGTCCTGTCAGCGCTGCCATTTGAAGGACGGACGCGGGCATCCGCCCGAGGGACCCGAAGACAGCCGCGTGTCGATGCTGGTTCGGCTGTCGATTCCGGGCGGCGGCGATCTGGACGAGATACAGGACTATCTTGCTTCGCTGCCCGAGCCGACCTATGGCGGCCAGCTTCAGGATTTCACGGTGGCCGGCCATCCCGCCGAAGGCAGGCTTGGCGTGAGCTATACTGAGACGGAGATCCTGCTGTCCGAGGGGGAAACGGCCCGTCTGCGACGGCCGGATTACACGATCGAGAACCTGGGATACGGCCCGCTTCATCCGGAGGTGATGATGTCGCCGCGCGTGGCGCCGCAAATGATCGGGCTGGGGCTTTTGGATGCGATCCCGGCGGCCGATATTCTCGCCAATGCCGATCCTGACGACGCCGATGGCGATGGCATCTCGGGGCGGGCGCAGATCGTTCTATCCGAAGAGCACGGAGTGCCGATGTTGGGACGGTTCGGGCTGAAGGCGGGGCAGCCATCGGTCAAGGAGCAATCGGCCTCGGCCTTTGCGGGCGATATCGGCATTTCCACGACGCTTTTCCCTGCAGGCTATGGCGACTGCACGGAAGCGCAGCAGGACTGCCGGAACGCACCCGATGGCAATACGGATGTGCACGACAATGCCGAGATCGGGGATGAGGGGCTCGCGCTCGTGACATTTTACGCGTCGAACCTCGGAGTGCCGGTGCGGCGCAATGTGGACGCGCCGGAGGTTCTGCACGGCAAGCGGGTCTTTTACGAGACGGGCTGTACCGCCTGCCATACGCCGAAATTCGTCACGCATCGCCTGAATGGCCAGCCCGAGCAGAGCTTTCAGCTGATCTGGCCTTATACCGACATGCTGCTGCATGATATGGGACCCGGTCTTGCCGATAACCGCCCTGAAGCGCGGGCGACCGGCCAGGAATGGCGCACGCCGCCGCTTTGGGGCATCGGCCTGACCGAGCAGGTCTCGGGCCATACCTACTTTCTGCATGACGGACGCGCGCGATCGCTGCTGGAGGCGGTGCTGTGGCATGGCGGCGAAGCCGAAGCGCAAAAGCAGGCCGTTATCGAGATGCCCAAGGCCGACCGTGATGCCCTGATCCGTTTTCTGGAAAGCCTTTGATATGCGCCTTGCCTTTGTCTTTGCTCTGATCGCAACCCCGGCCTTGGCGGATGTGAATCGCGCTCTTGATGCGCATATCCTTCCCGGACACGCGCATCTTGTCGAAACGACGTCAGCGCTTGCTGCGGCGGCAGAAGACGACTGTGCGCCCGAGACGCTGCAGGCGCCGTTTGGGTCGGCCTATGACGCTTGGCTTGGCGTTAGTCATATCCAGTTCGGCCCGATCGAGGATCGGGGGCTGTCGCTTGCGATGGCTTTTTGGCCCGATCCCAAGGATTCGACTGGCAAGGCGCTTGGCCGTCTTACGGAGGCAGAAGATCCGATCGTCGATGATGCCGACGCGTTTGGGGAGGTGTCGGCGGCGGCGCAGGGGTTTACTGCGCTGGAGCGTCTTCTTTACGAGGAGCAGGCCAACCCGGATTATGCGTGCCGGTTGACCGTCGCCATCGCCCGCGGGCTTGCATCGATGTCGGACGAGCTTTCTACCGATTGGCAGGCTCATGCGGAGCTGATGCGCGGCGCGGGGGGGATTGAGCGCTACCAGTCCGAGACTGAGGCGCAACGCGCGCTCTTTACCGCGCTGTTGACCGGGCTCGAGTTTTTGCACGATCAGCGCCTGGGCCGCCCCCTTGGCACATTCGACCGTCCTCGTCCGCTCAGAGCGGAGGCGCGGCGGTCGGAGCGGAGCCAGCGTCATGTCGAGCTGAGCCTGGCCGCACTTGAAGAACTGGCCCTTGCGATGGCCGAGGGGCTGCCCGCGACCGAGGCGGCGTTTGCCGAAGCAAAAGAGCGGGCCGCTGCGCTCGATGATCCGGCGCTTGAGGGCGTGGCGGATCCGGCCTTGCGGTTCAAGGTCGAGGTCTTGCAACAATCCGTTCGGGCCGTCCAGGTTGCGGTCATCGAGGAGATCGGCACTCCGCTTGGCATTCAGGCGGGTTTTAATTCGCTGGATGGGGACTGATGCTGTCGCGGCGCGGGTTCATCGCCGGGCTTGGCGCCTTGGCGGCACCGGCGGCGGGTTGGGCCTCTGCGGGGGATCCTGTCGCACTGAGCGGGGCGAAGCTGAGCGATGGGAGTTTCGCCCTTGTGGGGTTGCGCCTTGACGGCGGTCTGGCCTTTTCCGCCCCTCTTCCCGCGCGGGGCCATGCGGGGGCGGCGCATCCCGCGGTGGCCGAAGCCGTCGTCGTCGCGCGCCGCCCGGGGCGATTTGCGATGGTCGTCGACTGCGCACGCGGTGCCGTTCGGCAAGAGCTGACCGCGCCTCAGGGGCGGCATTTCTACGGTCATGCGGCCTTTTCCGAGGACGGGAGCCTCCTTCTTACGCCCGAGAATGAATATGCGACCGGTGCCGGTCGGATCGGGATCTGGGACCGGAGGCTGGGCTATCGGCGGATCGATGAGGTTTCATCGGGCGGTATCGGACCGCATGAAATCATTCGTCTCAAGGGCGATACGTTTACCGTTGCCAATGGCGGTATTCGCACGCATCCGAAGACGGGCCGTGAGAGGCTCAATCTGGACGATATGGAGCCCAACCTGACGATCCTCGACGCTACGGGATCGATTGCGCATCAGGTGCCGTCCAATGCGGCGCGAAACTCGGTTCGTCATATCGCAGCCGATGAAGGTGGCCGGGTTGTCGTTGGATGCCAGTGGCAGGGCGATCCCTTTGATGCACCCGCCCTTGTCGCCATCTACGCGGCCGGCCGGTTGACCGATCTGGATATGGATCCAGGCCACGCACGCGGTCTTGCGGCTTATATCGGGAGCGTTTGCGCGCACGGTCAGGGGGCCGCGGTCTCTGCGCCGCGCGGCGGACGTGTTGAGGTCTTGGGACCAGATGGGGGGCTCGTGGTATCGGCCCGGGCGCGCGATATCTGCGGCTTGTGCAGCGTCGCAGGGCGGACAATCGCGACGGATGGTCTTGGCCGGGTGTACCGGCTGGAGGATGGCGGTTTGAGCCGCCTTGCAAAGCACCCGGTGGCGTTTGACAACCACCTCATTGCGCTTTGACGCGGTGCGACTGGCGCTTTTGGCAACCCCCTTGGTGTTTGCCGTGCATGCGGCACATCAAGGCAGCGAGCGCCTTTGTCTTTGACGTTTTTCATGGGCCAAGACGATCGGCGTTTTATGGCCGAAAGGCCCGCTGATAAGTCTAGTGTCTTGACTATTCTTGATCGATCTATCAGAGCTTTCCACGCTTTTTAGTTGGGTTACGATGGGTGCGAAATTTTAAAGGCTGATTTTGGAATTTAGGCATCAGTCATTCTGACTTTATTATTAGTTATACATTTTGGAGATATTTTTTGAACTATAGTTATTTTCCGATCAGATCGTCATTTTTCTTTATCTCCGCAGCTATTGCCCCGAATGCCTTAGTCGCTCAAGACTTTACCTGGGATGTCACGCCGGATGCCGCGGTTGTCGGAGGATCCGGGATTCTGGATCAAGGCGAGAGCACGAATTTTCAATCCCCGGATGGGCAGCCGAACCAAACCTTTTCGGGTGATGCCGGTATTGCATTTACGGCGCTTGGGCGGGATGGGAATGTCGTAACTGTTGAAGGCGTTGTTTCCATTACGGGCCTTCGTTTTGATGTGGATGGTTACACATTGACTGCCGGAGGGGACGGTCCGTCTCGGGGGGCGGGTGGTCCAGCTTTTGTTTTTGGAGAGGATACGGCGGATATCGTTTTGAATAACGGATCTGGCGCCATGATCGATGTCGGTATGGTCGGCCAACTGGACGTGTCCGGGGACGGCCAGCTGGAGCTTTCAGGCGATCAGTCGGGGATCTCCAGAATGCAGGTTCAATCGGATACGACGCTCCTGTTTTCAGGGCAGGGTGTGGATGATCTTGTGAACTTTGGCACGACGATCAATTCCGGGCGCATCGGCGATCTGACCAATTTCGGAACGTTCACGAATCTTGAGGACGCCGAAATAGAGGGCGACGCCGTCAACCAGGGTGGCACGATGAACCTTGCAGGCACCGTTGGCGGTATTCTGTCCAATGACGGCGGTCAAATCGATGCATATGCCGATCTGACCGTTGGGAGTGACCTTGTGAATACGTCTGGTCTGGTTGTGATCTCTGATGGCGAAACAGAAGTCGTCGGCCTTGTCATCAATGAGGACGAGTTCGTCATTGAAACGTCAGGCGCTCTGTCGTCGGATGTTGTGAACGACGCGAGCGGTTCTCTTCTCGTCGACGGGCTTCTGAATGGCAGCATAGAAAGCGGCGGGGATCTTGATATCTCTGGCGCTGTATCGGGGGATGCCCTTCTGGATCAAGGCTCTGTCACGACACTTTTGGGTACGATCGGCGGTGACGTCGAGAATGACGGGCTTCTCACGGCGGGAGGCGGTGCGTCGATTGGCGGAGATCTTGTCAACACGAGCGATGTCACTCTGGCGGGCAATCGGGCAGGCGACCGTCTTGCCGTGGGCGGCGATGTCTCGGGCGGTGGGAACTATGCGCTCGATCTGGATCTGAGCGGTTCGGGAACTGGCGACAGGGTGGTCGTGGGCGGAGCAACCGAAGGGGCCGTCAATCTGTCCTTCAATATCGTGAACCAGCCGGACACGGCCGGCGCGCAGAGCATCCTGGTTTTCGACGTGAACGAAACCGAAGCGAACGATTTTACGTTCACGGCCTCCGGTCTTCCGCCAAGCAATGCGACCAGCGTCTATTCTATGTTTCAGGATGGAGAAAATGGCGACCTCTTCGTTCTAGGTCAGGTCAATCCCGGGATAACATCCGTGGCGTCGAATATCGTCCTGACGCAATCCCTTATCGGCGCGATCGTGAACCGCCCGACAAGTCCCTTTGTCGCCGGGCTGGCCTATGAGGATCCGGATCCGTGCGGCGCCGGTCTGTGGACCCGCGTTCAAACGGGTGAAGCCGACGCCGAACCCGGGTCATCAAACGGCGTCAGTCAGATCCAGAGCACCGTGAACGCCGATTATGTCGGCTATCAGGCCGGCGGGGATTTCGCGTGTTTTCGAAGCCCGGACGGATGGGACCTCGCCTTTGGCATGATCGGCGGGATCAATACCGGCCAGATCGAGCAGCCTGTTTTCGAGATCGATCCGATGGATCCCGCGACCACCAGCAGCACGCTAGCCAGTGTCACGACAACCGATTTTTCGCAGAGCTATATCGGGCTTTATGGGACGGCCAGCTCTGGCCGCCTGTCAGCCGATCTGCAGTTCCGGCTAGAGCAGACGGATTTCGATATCACGAACGAAGGTGTTGGCGGCCGCGACGGGATCGGGATCGAGGACGGGACCCTGACGACGGATGCCCGCACGCTAAGCGGCGCGGTGAACTACGCCTTCCCGATCGGAGAGACCGCTTTCGCCGTCATTCCGACCGCCGGGCTGGCTATCACGCGGGGGACATCCGGCCGTGTGGATTTTGACGACGGCTCCAGGCTGGATATCGGCGATTTCAGGAGTGAGGTCGGATTTGCGGGCCTCACCGGATCATGGAGCCGGATCGACGAGGACGGAGAAGGGATCTTTCGGGCCTTCGTGACCTCAACCTATTACAGCGACTTTTCCGATCCGATCACGTCGCGCTTTACGTCATCGACGGGTGAGACGACGAAAGTGAAGAACGAAACGCTCGGCTCATATGGTGAGTTGAGCGTCGGTGCGAGCTATCTTCGGCTGGCGCCGACCGACAGCTTCGGCGGGGTAAAGCAATATGTGGGCAGCGTGAGAGCGGATGCGCGTTTCGGCGATCAGATCGATAGCTGGGGTCTAACGGCTCAGTTCCGCGCTCAGTTTTGAGGCGGCTTGTCGGGGCGCATTAGAGAGCTTTGCGTTCGGATGTTGGTTTTATTGGGAAAGCCCGAGGCATTCGAGTGTTAATGAGAGCGCCGCAGAGACTGCGGCAGTCGTGTCTGTATAAATTGGGGCGCCGCGCGTCTTGGCAGGGGCGGTTCAGGGGCTCAATGGTCTGGAAAGACAAGTCGTATAAGAAGGAGTAGAAACGCTCCGCTCAGGATGGACATTCCAAGCCACGAGATCACTCGTGAGCCCGTTGCCATCAGCAGAAAATCAAAAAAGGTCGTCCCTAGCAAAGCTAGGCCGATCAGGAGCACTGGCCAAAAACATCACCTGCCCGATCACGGAGTTGATTGATCACTCATCGCTGAATAACGAACGGTTCTCACGTGCGGCAAGATCCTAGAAAGCTCTTGCTGCCTGCCTGATCACAAAATCGGATCGTCATCCCCGACTGTCCCGTCACCGGCCGGCGGCTCTGGGCATGTCTCAAAGCAGATACGACCTGACCGAGGGCGTGTTGTCACAAACTCGTTTAGATCAAAGGCCGGCAAACCCATGTTGAAGAAAGGAATGAAGTCGGACTTGGTCTGTACGAGGATAATCGTATCGCCATCGGACATGATGGGGAGCCGGTCCGAGATAAGGGTATCGCCGACCGCGCCTTCTGAAAGAGCAGTGCCACCCCCACGGGCTTCGGACCATTCAACAACGTACTGCGTGTTCTCTAAGTCATATGTAATGCTGGAAATCGCCAGATTGGGGGTTGTCCGGGGGCGTGTCAGCGTTTGCTGAAGGCGATACATGCCATCTATATAAGCATCATCAACAGGGTCCACCTCACGACTGACGATATCTCCAATCGTGTCAGCCATTCGGATATTCAAGGTCCGTTCGCGATAGGCATCAAAAAAGATATAGCAGGCGAGAAAACCCCAAGCGAGGAGCGGGAACATCATGGCAATCTCAATGGATTGCCCTCCATCTTCATCATGTCGAAATTGTTTGAGATTCTGTTTCATGTCAGGACGGCTCTATTGCGAAGGCTGCGAGAGAGACGAGAGCGTAAGACCCGCCGCTAACCTTGGGAATTGATTTTCCAAACCCCGTGGTCGGAAAAAAGGGATCGAACAAGGCACAGACCCTCAGCACCATAAGCTGATTTGGGTCGCCGGCCTGAACTTCATCTGCCGGTTGAACAGGATCATCAAGGTTAAGACATTTCGTTGCTGCTGGAATACTCGAAGCCGTAAAATTCCGAGCGTCGAGGCTCAGCATTTCGACGCGCACCGACCTGTCGCATTTCGGTATCATCAAGGAATTCCGACAGACTGTAGTTCGGATCCCCTCTGCGTTAACTGGCGCTTGATTAAGACGGATTGATCGAACAGTCAGGTCAAGCCCTCGCTCGAGAACAACATGTCGTATCGAATAAACACCGACTTCGACCGTTGCGAGAAAAAGGAACATCACCGTCGGAAAAAAGATGATGAACTCAATTGTCTGGTTGCCGCCCTCATCCTTGAAGAAGCGTGATGCCGCATTTGACATCTTCTGAATAAGTGTCGCGCAGCGACCAATCATTGGGTCAACCTCAACTCACTAATGTCGAGCGCAATCTCCGCGAAAGCGGCGACAATCTTATCCGTTGTCGTATTCTTAAAATACTCTTCGCCAGGCGTGGCGCAGTCTCTCATAAGTTTTACAGCTGCTTCGTCGTCTGAAAGATTCATGGCGACACTGTAGATGGTTACACTGCGCTCATTAGTGTCGTCTTTCTCAAGACCGTCCGGAGTATAGCCCTTAGCGATATTGCAGAGCCTGATCATCCGGGTTGATGCGTTCGTGTTGTCCTTTGCGTCAGCCCAGAGAGTTTCATATATTCCCCACTCGGCGCCAGAGAACCATCCTGCGCCACGTACCGGCTGCAAAACCTGACGTCTGAGATCGGGCAGCGTAAAGAGGTCGAACAATTCTGGATGAGTGAGCTGATTCAGCGCCGCCGGCACGACGGGATCGACAAGATCATCTCCAAGGAGATATGTCCAATCCGCACGTTTTGCCCAGAGCTCTTTGTCGTTCTCTTGTTGGTCCATTGTTCTGATATCTGTGAAATCAGTTCTGGGAAGTGAGTCAATCACCGCCTGCATAGCGTCTTCATCGAAATGCTGACTTTCCGGTATGTAAGGCCATGGCGCGCGAGCGGCCGGGGAGTCGGGCCAGTCCATATACCTTTCTTCATCGATCCAATACCAGCGATTGCCCGGAAGTGCGTCATTCTGATTACCGGTCGCTACGCGCGTCATAGGAGCGACCGCTCCTGTTCTTTGTCTGATTTCGCCGCGAAGCAGTAGTGAGCTTCTGCTCTCGGTCCCATCATAGAAGACGTTTGAAGAGCGGTTGCGAAATTCTTCTCTCGGCGGAACGACCCAGTTCATCATCCCGTCCGTCATTAGAACGAGTATCTTTCGGGTTGTCGCCTCGGTCCGATCGAAATCAAGAGGACGATTTGCGGCGAGTGTTTCGACAATTCCTTCGCCGCGAAGGTTTGCATTGACGTCCCTGCTGCTGGGATCGAGGAGGGCGAGCCCCCATTTTAAACCGATATCGATGCTGGTCGATCCATCAGCTGTCAGGTTGCGAATGTGCTGTACTAGCGGGCTTGTGTTGCCAGACTGGGTCTGGAACGCCAGAATTGAGTTATCCTCCACATTCGTCGCTGCGTTTACCTCTGAAAGCCTGCGGCAGCGAGGACGCTCTATTTGCTCTTCGCCATTCGCCGCGTAATCTGCGTTTTCGTGCGTCTCGTATCTATTGCTATCACGATTGTCGTAGTGGGGGTACTGTTCCAAAAGCAGGGTTGTACTGAGTGCCGTCGTTGTGAACGCGGAGTTTTCAAACTCGACGCAATTCGAAAATGGATGATCGGTCGCTTCGTTTACATTGTAGAATGACAACATGTCCTCGCCGGCGCTAACCGTCGCGGAGTAAGGTATGATCGAAATGGTCTTGAGCGACGAGGTGTCATCGTCTTGAACATCAGGAATAAGAATATTCACGAAGCCTTCTGCCGCCTCGCGAAGTTTTTCTATCCGTCCGTTTCGACCCATTGAACCTGATATATCAAGCACCAGAGAGACTTCGACATGAGGTGTGCTTTCGTCTGCCTTTGCGGCCGCGGCCGCGGCAAGTTGATTGATCCCGATGAACTGCATCAACACGGTATCAAGGTTTATGATGCCAGTGACTTTCGCCGATCTTTCACGACCATTGTCCACAACAACGATCTGTTCGTCAGGCACATATCCTTTGACGCCTGACTTAACGAGATAGTCGGTGATAACCTCTTTCTGATCGAGTGTCTGATCCAGCGCAGCTCCGGCGAGCACGGCGCGGTCGATGGATGTCTGAAGGCGCGCGCGTTCTGATTCGAGACGCATGAAGTCTACGGCGAGGCTTCCGGCCATGATCATCATGATGAAGATGAAAAGGCTGAAGATCATCATGCCGCCAGATTCATCTTTGTGGAACCGATGAATGGAAGGCATCCGTGTCGTCGATCGGGCAAAGATCGAGGTCACGCTCTTCTTGAAGCGCGCAGAATCCATAATGTTACCTTTCGTCCGCTCGGCAGAAGAGCGGGCTAGACATCCAGAGTGGTGCTACATCTCTTAACAGTTTCTTAGTCAAACAGCATGAGTAAATTTGGTCCGATCTTGTCGAAAGCCCGGTGGTATTGTGGATTTGCCATCACAATCATCGCCTTCCCCGAAAACTGTCCACAAATGTAAAACAATTCAACGGATTAGAGATGCGTTTGAACGTGCCTGCGAATCGAGCGAGAGACCTCCGGAGCGCACCGTTGGATCGGTTCGGAAGGGCTCATCCCTCTTGTTTTTAAGGGGCTATGCGGTCTACTTGAGCGGCGTCGCAGACGCTTTGCTGAGAAAGGGTGGCGCCGGACCTGTGGCTTGAGAGTCGCAGCATCTGATTTCTCCAACAATGGCGGGATGATGACGGCGATTTACGCGTCCTTGTTGGTTGAATTGTAGATGCCGAAGGGGGGATATGCGGCTTATGCGGGCCGAAGGGCCATCACGGCAAATGCGCTATTCGCATCCGTCAGGAACTCTGCGAGCGTCCAACCGGCACTCTGGACCATGTCGCGAACTGTATCCTCGGTATATTTGTGACTGTTTTCGGTATGGATGCTTTCCCCTGCAGCAAAGCTGATTTCGGTGTTCGCCACGTCGACGGTCTGCGCGATCGTGCTGATCAGATGCATTTCGATCCTCGAGCGATCGACATTCCAGCGGGCATCATGCGTGAAAAGGCTCACATCGAACATCGCGCCGGCTTCGCAGTTGAGGCGTTGAAGAATGTTGCGGTTGAAAGCAGCCGTCACGCCGGATGCATCGTCATAGGCCTCGATCAGCGTCTGCGTTTCTTTGACAAGATCGATACCGATCAGGAAGGCTTCGATCCCGGGCCAACGGCGCACACGCTCAAGAAGAGCGATGGCATCCTCTTCCGTCAGGTTGCCGAGGGTGGAGCCGGGGAAGAAAGCTGTTTTGGGTTGGTCGATGTGAGAGCCTGGAAATTCGATCTCTTCCGAGAAATCAGCCACCAGCGGCGTGACTGTGATAGACGGATATTTGCGGGCCAGGGCGGCAGCGGTGGTCTGAAGAAAGATGGCCGAGACATCGATGGGCAGGTAGCTGTGCAGATCCGGCAGTTGGTCGAGAAGGATCCGGGTTTTGACGCTGGCACCGCTTCCAAGTTCGACAAGGGCTCCTCCGGGTCGAACATATGTCGCAAGGCGGGACGCATTGTCAGTGAGAATGCTGATTTCGGTGCGGGTCGGATAGTATTCGGGCAGGGCTGTGATCTGCTCGAAAAGATCGCTACCGATACTGTCGTAGAACCATTTGCTGGGGAGCGTTTTGGGGATGGCGGTCAGACCGGCAAGGGCGTCTTTGAGCAGAGCCTGATTTTCGATGATGGGCTTATCCACGGATATCGTCCTTGGCCAGCCGAAGACCAAGCATTTGCCAGCGCTGGTGTGGATAGAAGAAGGTTCGGTAGGTCGGACGCATCTGTGCAAGGGGCGTCGCACATGAACCGCCTCTGAGAACCATCTGGTTTATCATGAATTTCCCGTTGTACTCGCCGATGGCGCCTTCTGGCGGTGTGAAGCCGGGATAGGGTGTGAACGGGCTTTGGGTCCATTCCCAGACATCGCCCCAGACCCCGCCATTGGGCAGAGGGCGCAGGGCCGCGCTTTCCAAGAAATTGCCCTCGATCGGTATCGGCGATGCGGCCACTTCCCATTCCGCTTCGGTGGGAAGCCGGGCGCCAGCCCATCTGGCGAAGGCGTCGGCCTCGTAATAGCTGACATGGACGACGGGCGCATCGAGGTTGACCGGTTGCGGTCCTCTGAGCGTGAAGCTCCACCAGATGTCGTCCTGCTGCCACCAGTAAAGCGGAGCGCTCCAGTCTTCACGCTGCGCGGCGGCCCATCCATCCATCAGCCAAAGGACCGGTTTTTCGTAGCCGCCATCCTCGATGAAGGCGATCCATTCGCGGTTGGTGACGGGGCGGTCGGCCAGCTGAAAGGGAGCGACATAGGTTTGGTGGCGCGGACCTTCGCAATCATAGGCAAAGCCGGTTCCGCTATGGCCAATCTCGTGAAGCGCACCGTCATGCGAGGTGAAGGTCAGCGGGACAGCCTGGGTCACGGGCATTGGTTCGGGGTCGCGATAGGCGGGCAGAAGCGGGTTGTAGGAGAGGGCGTGCAGAAGATCGGTGATCAGCAGTTCCTGATGCTGCATTTCGTGGTGGCATCCAAGCTCGACGAGGGCGGCGAGTTCCTCCGCATCGTCGCGATCTGACGCCAGCAAAGAGAGCAATCCCTCTTCGACATGGTGGCGATAGTCCATCACTTCAGACGTACCGGGGCGGGATACGAGCCCTCGTTTGTCGCGTGCATGGCGAGGGCCAGCCTGCACATAATAGGAGTTGAAGAGAAAGGCGAAGCGGTCGTCGATGGTGCGGTAGCCCGGATCGCGCGGTTTGAGGATGAATTCCTCGAAGAACCAGGTCGTATGGGCGAGATGCCATTTTGCGGGGCTCGCATCTTCCATCGACTGAAGCATCATATCCGCCTCGGAGAGCGGGGCGACCAAGGTTTCGGTTTGAGCTCGGACCGACTGAAAAGCAGGAGCGGCATCCTTGGCGGCCAACGAAGCGTGTGCGGAGATCGGTGACATGGCGGGCCTTTCTCGGTCGAGCCTAGGGAAAGTTCGGGCAGTTGGATCCCTTTGATGTCTTGCGCGCGGTCACAAAACAACCGCAGGTGTGATCACGATCCTGTCCATTCTTAACACAGGCGAAGACACGCTTGCGTAGGGAGAACGGCTCGGCGGGTCCTGTCGAGGATCGAGTTGATTGGCGGATTTGCAATGGAAGAATGACACAAAAAGACCCGCGTGCGGGGTGGCGCGCGGGTCTTTTTCTGAATCCTGAGTCTCGAGTTTGCCGGTCTACTGGCCCGACGGCTCCAGAGGCAATGTCAGAACACGCTCGGAAAAGTCGCTGGTTCCCGCATCGATCACGAGCACGCTTGCCGACAGTCTGTCGTTTCCGATGCGCTCTGCGGACGCTTCGAAGGCGTCCCTGAAATCACCGCTTGTCTCAACGAGTTGGCCGTTGATCGACATGATAGTCAGGCCAGTTCTGAGCCAGTCGTTTTCGATCTGAACGATCGGGTTGTCACCGATGCCGATGATCTGCGGGAAGCGGCCATATTCGGTACTGGCGGCTGCCGTCACGAACGGCCAGTTCAGGACAAGATCGACGTTCGGCGCGGCGGGGGCCGCTTCGGTTTCGACATCGCTGCCGAAGGTGATGATCTCGAATGCGTTGCCGGTTTCCTCGGCAGGCGCGGGCTCTTCGGTTTCGGCCTCGGCGGCTGGCGGTGCGATCTGAATGAAGCTCGGGGCCGGTGTGGCCTCGGGTTGCTCGGGTGCTGCGACGACCGGCTCTTCCGCTGCGGGAGCGGGGGGAGGGGTCGGAACAGCGGAAACGCCATTGTTCAGAAGATCGATCGTTCTGGCGATATCGCCTGCATCGACGCTGCCTGACGTCTCGGATGCGGCACTATCGCCCAGGATGACGAACGCGGCGGGCTCGGACGATTGCTCCACGATCATTTCGGATGTGACGGCGACGGTCTCGCGCGGTTCGGAGACGAGCGCGGCGACATTGGCCGGATCGGAATTCGCTGTCAGATTGCTAGACGAGACAGAGGAAGCGACGCTGGTCGTTTGCAGATCAAGCACGGCCAGTTTGTCTGCATCGGCAGCAGGCGTTGCAACGAGCGTTTCGGGAGTGACCAAATCAGGAATTGTCACCGGCAGATCGTCCGGGATCGAAACCACGCTGGTATCCGCCAGATCGGCTGGGCGAGTGACAGGGCGGAGCGATGTTTCAGGCGCTTGCGTATCGGCCAAGGCCGTTTCGACGGCCAGCGCGATTGCGTCGGTGGGCGTCTGCGTCGGTTCGACCACACTCGGCTCGACAACATCGGGGGTGACGACGGGAACGTCGGGCGTCGGCGTCTCGATCTCGGCGCTCGCGATATCAACCGGAGCTGCCGCTGCGTCGGTGGAGGCGGCGGTGTCCTCGGCCTCGGGCTGGGATGTCTGGGCGCCTGCCAGTTCGGCGGACTCTTCGGCTGGTGCGGATGCACTCTCTGCCGTGTCGGTGATCTCTGGCTCTGCGGCCGGTGCGGGTACGCTCTCTGCCGTGTCCGCGACCTCTGGCTCTTGTGCGGCTGCGGGAGCATCGGTCTGCTCGACTTCCGGGGCGGCAGCGAGGTCGGTCGTTTCGGGAGTGGCCGGCACAGGCTCGGGCGCAGGCTCCACAACCTCGGGTGCACCGTTGCTTGCCGCGATCTGCGGCGCGGTCTCGTCTGTCGATGCGCCGGATGTGGCCATATAGATCCCGACTGCGCCCACGATAAGAGCAGCAACAGCACCACCGGCCATGAGCGCGGTCTTGTTCGATTTCGCGGGAGCTGTCGACGCGGCCGCGGCGGCGGCGACATCGGTGTCGGCTTCTTCAGCGGCGGCTGCATCGCTGCGGCGCCGTTCTTCAGGTTGGCGCCCGAGATGGACGACATTGGCCGCATCTGCGGTGCCATCCATTAGGGCCAGCCATTCGGCGGCCGACTGAACGCGGTTCTTCGGCACCACTTCCATCGCCTTGTCGATGGAGCTCAGGAAATCCTCGGAATAGCCTTCGAACCGTCCGGCGAGAGGCTGATAGGGGTCATCACCGCCTTCGGCCACGGCAAAGAGACGCTCCTGGCTCGGGGGCGGCGCTTCGCCGGTGATGACGTGGTAGAAGCTGGCGCCCAGGGCGTAGAGGTCGCTGGCATTCGATTGCTGCGATCCCTGAAGATAGAATTCCTGCGGCGAGTATCCGTCCTTGACGACGCTGACTGCAGTCAGGACGCGCGTTTTACGGGACGCTTGTTCGCGTGCGGCCCCGAAGTCGATCAGGATCGGCTTGCCGACTTCATCGACGAGGATGTTGTCCGGCGAGATATCGCGGTGGAGCAAGCCTTGCGCGTGAATATAGCCGATGGCGTCCAGCATCCGGCGCAGCATCGACATGATGTTCGACGGGGTCAGAAGCGGGGACTGCTGCTCAATCAGGTCGAGCAAGTCGGGGCCGTTGACATAGTCGATGGCCATATAGGCCGTATCGTTATCGTCAAAGACCAGATGGACCTTAACGATGTTCGGATGATCCAGCTTGGAGAGGCTGCGCGCCTCTTGAGCAAAACACTTGATGACGGTCTTGAGTGCATCTTCCTGGCTGCGTGACCGGACTTTGACCGCTGTTCCCACACGGCGGCACAGGGCGGCCGGGAAACACTCCTTGATGACGACCGTCCGTTCCAGACTGTCCGTCGCGAGATAGGTGATGCCGAAGCCGCCTGCATTCAGGAAGCGGGTAATGGTGTAGAGACCGCCGAGCAGCTTTGTACCGTCTTCAAGTTCATCGTGACGATCGTGCTCGTCAAGATTCTCACTCTCATCCTTCGGTGCGTTCTTCATCACTTCTCCGCGCCCCCAAGCGCTTGTCTGACGTCAAAGCTCAAAACCCGAGTTTGGCGCTTTTATACTGCCAACACCGACTCATCGGCAGGCCCTCTTAACAAAATTCATCTCAAATCGGACATTTTCGTGGTCAATTCACGGGTTTTGCCTGACATCTTTCCGGGTAGAGCGATGATTTGGCAACAAAATTGACCGAAACAAACGACGTCTGCCCAGCTTTTCAGCCGGGCAGACAAAGGACGTGCGATGGATCCAAATCCTTAGTTGAACGGATCTGCTTCCGCGTTGATCCGGACTGCTGTCTCGACAAGCTCGGCACCGATGGAGGGCTTGAACCGCTCCAGGATCGGGGCGAAGGCGTCACGCCATTCCTGCATTTCGGTGGGTGTCAGGCGTAGGATGATGCCGTCATCGTCCAGGATGTTCTGCCGCTGCTGCTGGTTCAACTCGAATGCGAAGCGGTTTCTTTCGTGCGCAACGAGCTTTGCCGTGTCGACAAAGACGGCCCGCGTTTCAGGGTCGAGGCTGTCGAGAAAGCGCTGGGATGTGATCATCGCATAGCCCAGGTAGGTATGATTGCTTTCGGTGACAGCAGCTTGAACGCGATAGAATTCCTTTGTCGCGATGTTAGCCCAGGTATTTTCTTGGCCCTGAACCTCTCCAGAGGCGAGCGCGTCATAGACCTTCGAGAAACTGAGCTTCTTGGGAGTGATGCCCATCGTGTCGAGGACGGCGGCCGTGATCGGCGAGGAGGACGAAACGCGGAAGGTCAGGCCTTCTGCATCACCCGGACGCCGCATTGGAACGGTCGCAGAGAACTGACGCATCCCGTTGGACCAGTATGAGAGAACTGGAAAGCCTGCATTCGTGACTTCGTCGCTCAACTGCTCGACTTCGTCAGATTGCAGAAACTCAAGCGCGTGAAGCGGTCCGTCGAAGAGAAACGGCAGATTGAAGAGATCCATCTTCTGGGTGTAATCACCGAACTTCGCCAAGGACGGGGCGGCGAAGTGAAGGTCACCCTGCTCCAGCGCGACAAATCCTTCAGCATCGTCATAGAGCTCGCTGTTTCCGTAAACCTCGATGCAGTAACTGCCATTAAGCTGTTCGTTGATCGCCGCGGCATAGGTCATCGCCGCTTCGCCCTTGGGGTGGCCTTTGAGGGAGGTCACAACACTGAACTTGAGGACTTCTTCATTACCATCGCATCCGGTCGGATCGGCAGCGGCCATGAAGGGTGCGACCAATGTAGCCGCTACTAATGTCGATAAAAACTTCATCGATCTTACTCCTTTTGCCGATCCCGCTGCGCGCTGACACGGGCAGACGAGATCATGCTATGTAATGTTGAGGCGCCCGATCAGGTACGATCGCCCGCGACCACGTCCTGGACCCACACTTCGACGCGACGGTTGATCCGGCGGCCGGTATCCGTCTCGTTGCAGCCGAGCGGCGAGACTTCGCCAAATCCGATTGCACGGGTTTGAGTGGACGTATTCAGGTCGGGGTTCGCCGCAAGGACGGACCGGCGAACCAGTTCTGCGCGCTGCTGCGACAGAAGCTCGTTCAGGTCAGCCCGGCCGACGGAGTCGGTGAAACCAACGAAGAGCACTTCCTTGTTGGAGAAGCGCGGGCTCGACAGCAACTCGGCCAGACGTTCGACGTCTGCTTCGGCGCGGCTGTCAAGACGTGCGGACCCTGTCTCGAAACGGAACGTCGTGGAGAGACGGTCAGCCGCAAGAAGGAGTTCGAACATGTTGCGCATCGAAACCAGCTCTTCGGGGGTTTCGTTGTTCACGACGGCCGAAGCCACGCGGATCCCCTGGGAGTTGATCGTTTCGGACGACACCGTCTGATCGATGAAGCCGGCATTCGAGACGAGCTGCTGACCATCCTCGGTCGAGATGTAGTCGAGGAAATCACGTGCGTGGAAGGGAAGCTGATCGTCCGTGTTGTACATATAGAGCAGACGGGTCAGCGGGTATTCTTCCGTTTTGATCGTGAAGGCGGTCGGGGGCGTTCTGAGCCCGCAGACACCTTCGATCGCCAGAGCGGCCGCATCGTCGGCTTTCGCAAAGCTCGTGAAGCCGAACCCGTTGGGGTCGTTCTTGACTGCTTCGGTGATCTCGGCGTCGCTTTCCAGGATCGTGATGTTCCCGTTCACGGTCAGACCGTTCGGGCGCATCAGAAGGGCGTCGAACACTTCGCGGGTGCCGCTGTCGGCTTCGCGAACATAGAGGTTGATCGGACCGTTGCGGCCGCCAAGCTCGGACCAGTTCGTGATCTGGCCGCCAAAGGCGAGAGCGGCGTTGATTTCGGACACGGCACGGACCGGGTTTTCCGGATGGGTGACGAGAACGAGGCCGTCGAGCGCAACGATATGCTCCTGACCCGGCGAGCGCAGGTCGCCGAGGTTGTTTTCGGCAAAGGCTTCGACTTCGCGGTTGCGGGCCGGACGGGTTGCCAGGGCGAAGGTCGCGTTCGCATCGAGAAGAGACTGAAGGCCGTCCCGCGTGTTAGACGGGTCGATCTTGATTTCAGCCGTGCCGCGCTCACCGGTGGACACTTCATAGGTCGTGGAGTTGCCGTTCTGGATCTCTTTCATCAGATCAGCGCCGACGCTTTGACCGTAGCCATTCACAAGAGCCGGGATTAGCTCGTCCGTCAGCGACCGGGACCCGGCGATGGAGAACTGCGAATCATCAGGTTCGGCCTCGGGGCAGCCAGGGCCGCCGCAGGTCACGAAGTCGGTGGCAATCGAAACCGTGCCGATCGCCGTGCGAACCACGTAGGTTTGACCGTCAAATTCGAGCAGATCACCCGCGATGGACACAGATTTGTCCAGGGTTTCAAGGGTAACAGGCTCTGCATTGGCAACAGCGCCAAGCATGAGTGTGCTGAGACCGGTTGTGGCCAGCAAAGTTTTAAGCGCTCTGGTCTTCATGGGGTGAACCTCCGAGGCGATTGAGCAGTTAGGGAAGAAGGCCATCGGCCTCATCTGGGACCTCAATGACCGGCAAATGCGACGAAATCTGTGCACCGGACGGCCAATTTGTTGACAATTCATGGCCAACCTCGCGGATTGATGACGTGTTGTTAAAACGTGAACACTCTGTAAACGAACGGGAATTCGTACCGGAGCGCTTTGAAAACTAGGCAGATAAAGTATGTCTGCCTTAAAATTGCCCCTTGATCGCTAGCGGGTTCCTGCCTCTGGGTTGGGTTGCCTCGGCGAAAGACTGCCTGTGCGCGACGGCTGGCGATCAAAAGTGTTGCGTCCCGGAAAAACTCTCCAACTTCGATTTGGACTATATTTTCGCTCCCGAGTAAACATACCCTTCGAGCGCCGCTATCCTTTGAGGCGGTTCGCCTTCTTCCTGACAAGCACGCTGCGCAGATCATGCATCGCCATCAACAGCGCATCGGTGACGTTTTCAAGCTGATCGTCGGAGGCCGACGACTGGGCCCATTGCGTGGTTGTATTCAAGTAATCCACCGCGCGGTGGATATCGTCGATATCCCGCTTTGCCAGAAGCGCTGTGCGGTCTGCCATCCAGCGTTTGATTTCGGCCTGATCCTCGTCGGTCAGGTCGGTGCCGTTCTTCGGGCGGATCACATCGTTCCGGATGTTGATGACAGCAATTTGATCCATCTCGATCCGACGGTGCCGGTTATCGGTGCTGACCCGGAAGACCGTCGCTCCGTTTTCGCGCACGCGGAAGTAATATTTGGGCAGGGTCTGCGACATTCTTGAGCATCTCCAACTGTCTTCAACTATGAACCGACCGTCTGGGCATCGGGGCGCGCGAAGTCGTATCAGCCTCCGATCCGTCTTGCTATCTTTGTTTCGAAGCCCGCGACAGTTCGGGACCTGCTGTCACATATCGTTCTGCCTTCGGTTTCAGAAAGATGGCAGTTGGCAATTTTACGCCGAGCGGCTCCGGCCCGGTTCTCAGTAAAGGTGTGATCTGATATGCGACATCTTGTCTGACATCAGAACGGAGGACGCGATGAAAATGGATTTTCTTCTTCCCTGCTAAAAGCAGCCTTTCCCCGTTCTCCGGCGCAATCTGCGCTTATTCCTCTTAGAAAACGTCAGGTCATCCCATGCATCCGCCATTTGTGGTGGTCGACCCGCGTGTCGATCCCCGGTCCGATCCCGTGTCTCGCGGACGGTCCTGTGTCAAACGCACATCGCCGGAAGTTCTGGCAATCGAGCCCTTCCAACCGGCGGGACATTTTCCGCCTCACAGCTTGCTGGGTGGTCCGATTCCGCTCCACCGGGCCCAGCCTGAAAAGGATCCGCGTGCGGATCCCCGGTTCGAGCCGGTCGAAAGAGGCGGCGTCCTGAAATGGATGCGCGACCGCTTTGACCGGCGAAGCCGTCACGCGGTGAGAACTTAGCGTGATCTGCGCGGCGTCAGGTAAGCGCCGCGCAGAAGTCCTGGATCCGGGTGCACGCTTCAGTCAGGGCTTCGTCCGAGGTCGCATAGCTGATCCGGAAGGCCGGGGAGAGGCCAAAGGCTTCGCCAAAGACGACAGCGACGCCCTTTTCTTCAAGCAACGCGGTTGCGAAGGCCGCGTCGCTGTCGATCACCGTGCCCGCCTTCGATGTCTTCCCGATCAGCCCGGCAATGGACGGATAGACGTAAAACGCACCTTCCGGGGTCGGAACGCTTACTCCGTCGATTTCGCGCAGCATCTTCAGGACAAGATCCCGCCGCCTCGCGAAGATGCGATTGTTCTCGGGAATGAAATCCTGCGTGCCATTGAGCGCCTCGACCGCCGCCCATTGGGAGATCGAGCAAGGGTTCGACGTCGATTGCGACTGGATCTTGCGCATCGCCGCGATGAGCTTTTCCGGCCCGCCCGCATAGCCGATACGCCATCCTGTCATCGCATAGGCTTTGGACACGCCGTTGCAGGTCAGCGTGCGGTCGAGCAGGCCAGGTTCGATCTGGGCCGGGGTGGCGAAGACATAGTTGTCGTAGGTGAGATGCTCGTACATGTCGTCCGTCATGATCCAGACATTGGGATGCTGCATCAGAACATCCGTCAGGCCTTTGACCTCATCGGCGGTATAGCCCGCGCCCGTGGGGTTAGACGGAGAGTTGAAAATGAACCACTTGGTCTTTTCCGTGATCGCCGCCTGAAGCTGGTCCGGGGTGATCTTGAAACCCTGATCGACGCCCGCCTCGATCGTGACGGGCGTGCCGCCAGCCAGCTTGGCCATATCGGGATAGCTGACCCAGTAGGGCGCCGGGATCACGACCTCGTCGCCCTCGTTCAGGGTGGCCATCAGGGCATTGTAGAGGATCTGCTTGCCGCCTGTGCCGACAGAAATTTGCGCGGGCTTATAGTCCAGCCCGTTGTCGCGCTTGAACTTGGCGCAGATCGCCTCTTTCAGCTCGGGAATGCCATCGGCGGCGGTATATTTGGTCTTGCCCGCATCGATGGCGGCTTTGGCAGCCTCTTTGATGTTGTCCGGCGTGTCGAAGTCCGGCTCTCCAGCGCCCAGACCGATGACGTCCCGTCCGGATGCCTTGAGCTCCCGCGCCTTGTTCGTGACAGCGATCGTCGCTGACGGTTGGACGCGATCGAGTGTCGCGGAGAGAAAAGACATGGGAGCCTCCGGGTTGGAATGTGGGCCTTGCGCTGTCATAGGAGCGAGGGAGTGAGCACGCAAGACAGAGGATTGCCTATGACCGAAGTCGAAAGCTGGTACAGCGCCGAAGCGGCGACATTTGGCGACCGCGTCGCCGGTGCAAGAGAAGCGGCGGGCCTCAATCAGCAGGAGCTTGCCAAGCGGCTGGGGATCAAGCTGAGCACCCTTCGCAATTGGGAAGAAGACCTGAACGAGCCGCGCGCCAACAAGCTTCAGATGCTGTCGGGGCTTTTGGGCGTGTCGCTGACCTGGCTGATGACCGGCAAAGGGGACGGTCTTGATGCGCCCAATCAGGATCTTGTCGAGAGTGACATGAAGGATGTCCTGCTTGAGATGCGGCAGCTCAAGACCGTGATCGATGGCGCGTCCGACAAGCTCTCCCGGTTGGAAAAGCGGCTTCGTCAGCGGTTGAAGGATCAGGTATGAGCGAGCCGCGCGAGATCCGGATCAGGCGTCTTGCCATGAGGTCAATGCGGCGCGGGATCAAGGAGATGGACCTTATCCTGTCCGCCTACGCGCAGGATCGCTTGTACGAGATGGAGAGCGATCGGCTTTCCCTATATGACGATATGCTCAACGAGAACGATCAGGATCTTTACCGCTGGGTGACCGGACAGGAGGCCGCTCCCGATATCTATGGTGCCCTCGTCTCCGATATTCGCAGCCATATGCTCAGATAAGTCAAAGTTTAGAGGCTTTTGATCCCCGTTTAACTTATTGTTGGGGATTTCCCTTCATTTCTGGCGCAACCCGTTGATGAGGAACAGCCAGATATGACCGTTCACACCGATCTTGAACCGACCCAGCCTGCCGAACATTCGGCAGCCTTCATGACAAGCTATCTGGAAGCGCTTGCTTTGGTCGAGCGGCTTCACCGGCTTTTGCTTGATGTCATCAAGGATGAATTCGAACGGGTCGGTGTGCTTGAGATTAACGCCGTTCAAGCTTTGCTGCTTTTCAATATCGGCGACAACGAAGTGACTGCGGGTGAGCTGAAGACGCGCGGCTACTATCAGGGCAGCAATGTAAGCTATAACCTCAAAAAGCTGGTGGAAAGCGGCTATATGCACCACCAGCGCTGCGAGATTGACCGGCGCTCGGTGCGGGTCCGTCTGACCAGCAAGGGCAGAATGATCCGGGATGTCGTCGCTCGTCTGTTCGAAGGGCATGCGGATGGGCTGCAGGGCAAAGGCGTTCTGGGCATGCAGGGGATGGACGAGATCACAACGGCCCTGCGCCGAGTGGAGCGGTACTGGACCGATCAGATCCGCTATATCTACTGAGCTAGCTCAGGATCGACTGATCCTACGGTCAGGCTGGTCAGCTCTCTTAGAAGTTTGCGCTTCATCGCGCGCTCGTAGTCCTCAAACCCGTTCGCGATCTCGATAAAGGACAGATCGCCGCGAATAACCGTAGCCTCGAAGTAGCTCTCAAGCTCGTCGGTCTGTTCCCGAATGCGGCGACCGATCGGAGGTGGGGTCGTCTTTATAACGAGCCCGTTCACAGTGATGGCGGGATCCAGATCGACATCTTGCGGGCGAGGCCCGGTATTGGACACGCCATCGCCCGAGATATCGAGCGTCAGTTGCCAACAGGGCTGCGAAAGCAAAAGCGCCTCGCCATGCAGCATGGCCTGACCCAAAGCGGTTGATGGATTGCTGGCTCGCCGCGGTGCGGTTTCGATACGCTCAATCAATTGATCGATGGCGACATCGGTATCGATCTCGAGCCAGTCCGAGATCGGACGCTGATCATCCGGCCCGGACCATTCGAAGATAGAAATACGAACCGGGTTTTGCGTATCCTTCAGAAGCACGGCGCGCACGTCATCCGAGTTGAGTGCGGCGGCAAGACCGCGCCGTTGCAGTGCATGCTCTGCCTGATTGACGGAGCCGGATATATCGAGCGCAAGCACCAGCGCCTGACGACACCCGGCTTCGGCCGATGTGCCAAGGCACAGGGCTGCAATCCCCAGACCTATAACCCAGGCCGTGGAGCGGCGCCCGGCCGGTCCAATCCGCTTCGTAAGAGTGTCGGTCTGCGAGACCGTCATCCTATCGCCTTTCCCATGACCGGCCGATGCGGTCCTTCGATCTACCAGTGGCCGGTATTCTCCATGCTGGCCCATGGCTCCTGACTTGGAAGGGCGTCGCCCTCCTGCAAAAGCTCGATCGAGATATTGTCGGGCGACCGGACAAATGCCATGTGACCGTCCCGCGGCGGGCGATTTATCGTCACGCCGTTTTCCTGAAGCTTGGCGCACATCTCGTAAATATTGTCGACGCGATAGGCGAAATGTCCGAAATGCCGACTATCATCGGGCAAGGCGTCATCGCCATCCCAGTTGTAGGTCAGCTCGACCGGGCATTCTTCCTGACCCGGAGGCGCCATGAAGACGAGGGTGAAACGACCGCCTTCATTGTCCATCCTGCGCGTCTCCTTGAGCCCAAGAAGCTCGTAGAAGGCCATCGATTTTTCGAGATCCTTAACGCGGACCATCGTGTGGAGGTACTTCAGCGACATAGCGATATCTCCCTTTGTTCACATTCTCCCTAGCCCGTCTGGCCGCTATCTACCAGACGCACCCTTACGGCACCAAATATAGAGGTCGCATGACCTGATTTCGCCAGATAGAGTAGAGAGCGAGTCGGAGAGTGGAGAATACAGCATGCCCGTCACCCAGAGCCAACGAGATGAGATAGACGCTCTGCGCCAGACCTCCCGCCAGACTCTCAGAGCTGTTAGCGAAGGTATGGAAGCCCATCTCTACATGGCCCGTGAGGTTCTCGACCACGGGTTCATTCGCGTCATCGATTATATGGGCGACGATGCGGCCATCTGCCAGGCGGCGCGGGTCTCGTATGGCAAGGGCACCAAATCCGTCCAAAACGACGAGGGGCTGATCCGGTATCTGATGCGGCACTGGCATTCGACGCCGTTCGAGATGTGCGAGGTAAAGCTTCATGTGAAGCTGCCGGTTTTCGTCGCGCGGCAATGGATCCGGCACCGGACCGCCAATGTGAACGAGTATTCGGCGCGCTATTCGATCCTGGATCGTGAGTTCTACATCCCGCAGCCCGATGCTCTGGCGGCGCAATCCACCTCGAACAACCAGGGGCGTGGCGATGTCCTTGATGGAAAGGAAGCTGAGCGCGTTCTAGAGATCCTGAAATCCGACGCGGGCCGCGCCTATGATCACTACGAGGAAATGCTGGGCCAGGACGGGCAGAAGGGATTGGCCAGAGAGCTGGCCCGGATGAACCTACCTGCGAATATCTACACGCAATGGTATTGGAAGGTCGATCTTCATAACTTGTTTCACTTCCTGCGATTGCGAGCGGATGCGCATGCGCAGATGGAAATCCGGGTTTATGCGGACGCGATTTGTGAGGTCGTACGCGATTGGGTCCCGGCCGCATATACCGCATTCGAGGATTATCGGCTGGGCGGAGCGCAGTTTTCGGCAGATGGAGTCGCTGTTCTGAAGCGTATGCTTGCAGGAGAAACGGTCACGCAAGAAAGCTCTGGCATGTCAAAGGGGGAGTGGCGGGAGTTTCAAACGGTGCTTGGATTGGCCGATCCTTGATGGATCGGCCTTCTCGGCGCCATCGCCGAATTATCTTTGATCACAAAGCCTTGAGATTGCCCGCCATCTGACGACCATCGCGGCCTTCTTCGAGATCGAATTCGATTTTCTGATCGTCTGCGAGGCCGGTCAATCCGGATCTTTCGACCGCGGAGATATGGACGAATACGTCCTTTCCGCCGTCATCTGGGGCAATGAAACCATAACCTTTGGTTGTATTGAACCATTTCACGGTGCCAGTGGGCATTTCCGTCTCTCCTCTCGTCATGTCCATCGTCGGACCCGGGTGCCAATCGTCCGGCGCCCTCGCGTGAGGGGACGTCACTTCGGCTTCTACTCAACGATAGCGTGATTCTGTGAATTTCAAACCGTGGTGGCGCAGCAGACCGCGCATCGGTGGCGGTCTGCCGATCAAGTCATCTCAGCGCCTGAAGAGCAGGCGATCTATGGATAATGGACCGGCTCCGACGAAAAGCGGAATTGCGAACAAGGCGATCCAGAGCGCCCTTTGATCGGCCAACGCGGCATCGGGCAGTCTATCGAACCACATCCCGATCGTGGTGGCATCTGCGCCGTGTCCAACGATGTCGGTCGCGGTCTGCACGAGGACGAACCCGATCATGCCAAGGGCCGCGAGGCGGGTCATGAGCCCGATCAGAAGCAGAATTGGCAAAACGAACTCGGCCACGGTGCCAGCCCAGACGATACCGGTCTGAATCGGGGAGAGCTGGGTCGGGTCGAACCCTGCAGCCTCCATCGCGCGAGGAAAGATCTGCGCGTAGGCGCCAAGGCTGAGCGATGTGCCGTCCAGCTTGGTCAGGGCAGAGTTCCAGAAATAGAGGAAGAGAACTCCGGCAAAGATGGCTCGGGCCAAGGTTGGCAGGATCGTAAACGCCCCTCGATCAAGGGTATCGGTGGCGCGATAGAGGGTATTCATTCATTGGCCTTTCGGTCGAGAATTGTCACGGCACCTTGCCCCAGAAGTATCCCCAGAACATCAGAAAGATCTGCTTCCGGATGTGTCGAAGCGGCCTGTCCAAGCGGTTGCCCCCGATAAAGCGCATCAACGAGTCCTGCGTTCTTTGGTGCGATCAGGGTCATCCGCGGATCGTAACCAGGGCGCGTTATCAGAACGGTCTCTGCCGTCATTTGCGGCTTCAACGTTGTGTCACCCCGCGCTTTGCAGATGCTGTGGATTGGCCATTTTGAACGTCTTAGCCGTGTGGCGGGCGCGAAGATAAGTGAGGTTTCAAGCAGATCTTCCTCGGTCAGAGCCATCAGCTTTGCGGGATCGAGCGGGACCGCATCGGCTGCGTGATAGCTTTCCCGTAGGGCCTGCTCAAGGCGGGCGATATCGGGAAGATAGGGAAGGTCTTTGGCCGGCGCGAACGTTTCCAGAAAAGCAGGCATCTCGCGTCCATAAAGCGCAAGGCGCGGATCGCCTGGAAGATGGCACCGCAGAAAAACGCCAGCCATGGCCTTGAAAAATGTGTCTCCCACAAGGCTGCGCACGACCGGGAACGCGGTCTCCAATGCTTCGGTCAGAGAGACGGCCACGTTGTTACGGTAAACGTCAAAGCGATCTCGGGTGGCTGCCGAGATATCGCTTGGCGGCGCGCTGCCTGGATGCAGAAGGGCAGAGACGAACGATGTCATGCCGTCAGCGCAACCTCAGCGCGAGCCGCCTCGTTTCGGAGCACGGCAAACGGGGGAACATCGGTGTCCCATTCGATCAACAGGGGCGCCGGGCCGGTTTGGGTCAGCGTGTAGGACAAAAGATCCCAGACCGGATCGGCCACCGGTTTGGCATGGCTGTCGATCAACAGGCGAGGGGTGCTTGCCTCGTCTTCGTCATGTCCGCCGAGATGGATCTCTCCAACGGAATCGGTTGGAAATGCATCGATGTATGCTTGAGGCTCTGTCTCGAGGTTTGCCGCTGAGATGAAGACGTTGTTCACATCGAGCAGCAGGCCGCACCCGGTTCGAGATGTCAGCTCCTTGAGGAACTCTGTCTCGGACAGGGTTGAGCTGTCGAAGGACAGATAACTCGACGGGTTTTCAAGCAGCATCCGGCGTCCCAGCGTCTCCTGAACCTGATCGATATGGGATGCCACGCGGGTCAAGGTTTCCTCGTTGTAGGGCAGAGGCAGCAGATCGTTCAGATACCCGGTGTCGTGCGTCGACCATGCAAGATGTTCCGAGAAGCTTTCCGGTTCGAGCCAGGTACAGAGATGCTTGAGGCGGGCAAGGTGATCGCGGTCGAGTGGATTTTCGCCGCCAATCGAAAGTCCAACGCCGTGCACCGAAATCGGAAACCGCGCCCTGAGCTCGCGCAATTGGGCGAGCGGTCTTCCCCCATCGCCCATGTAGTTCTCGGCGTGGATCTCAAGCCAGGCAACGGGTCCAGGATCGTCCAGAAGGTCCTGAAAATGCTGAGATTTGAAGCCGATTCCTGCCTGGTTTGGCAGTGTCTTGCGAAGGGTGTCCAGCATCTGGTCAGCTTTCGGGCAGGCAGCGCTCGCCTGATTGTCAGGCGAGCGCGTTGGGGCTTATGCAGGAAGATCGCGCTCGAGCTCTTCGAGCGAGCCGGTGCGTTCGGATCCATCTGCCATCGTGGGAAGCTCAATCTCGGTGCAAGTACCTGCGGGAACCAGCGTCCAGGCATTGCCTTGATAATCGACGGTCGAGGTGCCTGCGCAGGTTGTGCCAGGGCCGGCAGCGCAGTCATTTTCACCGGCAAGTGAGACACCGTAGCACTTTTCGTTGGTTTGTGCGCTGGCGGTATGAGCGAGGCCGGAGACGGCAGTTGCGACGGCGGAGGCGACGGCGAGCGTCTTGAGCGTGGTGGACATTGAGCGACCTTTCTTATGTCTCATCGAATTGTCGTCTGCCCGCTGACTGCGGGGACGCGATCAGGATAAGACCGCGGATCTCGCAATGCCCACTCACGAGAGCGTCAATCACGTAGCCGTTAGCGTCCGTCATGGTTCTTTCAGAACTGTTACAGGAGTGGTTTGCCCGTTTCAGATTAGATCCGGCGCTCTTGCCTCCCGGGCCAGATCTGCTGCGACATCGCTCAAGGGTCTGACAACGCTTTGTTTTTCGCCCAGTCTGCGAAGAGATACGGTCTGCTCCTCCACTTCACGCTGACCGATGGCAAGGATGACAGGCACTTTACCGACAGAGTGTTCGCGGACCTTGTAATTGATCTTTTCATTACGCGTGTCCGCCTCAACACGGACGCCTTTCCGGCGAAGTGTTTCAACGATCTCGTTTGCATAATCGTCCGCATCCGAGACGATCGTCGCAACAACGACCTGCCGGGGGGCAAGCCAGAATGGCAGCTTGCCGGCCGAATTTTCAATCAAGATGCCAATGAAGCGCTCGAAACTGCCCAAACAGGCGCGGTGCAGCATATAAGGGCGATGCTTTGCGCCATCTTCGCCGATATAGGTGGCGTCCAGACGTTCGGGCAGGTTCGGGTCGACCTGAAAGGTGCCGCACTGCCATTCACGGCCGATTGCGTCGGTGAGCTTGAAGTCGAGCTTGGGGCCATAGAAAGCGCCTTCGCCTTCGTCGAGCGTGTAGGGGTGTCCGGTCGATTTGATCGCGCTTTCCAAGGCGTTTTCGACATGGTCCCAGGACTCTTCGCTGCCGACGCGCTTCTCGGGGCGGGTCGCGAACATGATTTCGAAGTCCTCAAAGCCCAAATCCTTGTAGACTTCCGCAAGGTAGTCGATGAACGCTGCGCATTCCGCTTCGATCTGGTCCTCTCGGCAAAAAATATGGCCATCGTCCTGGGTGAAGCCGCGCACCCGCATGATGCCGTGAAGCGCGCCGGACGGCTCGTATCGGTTGCAGGACCCAAACTCCGCGAGGCGAAGAGGCAGGTCGCGATAGGATTTCAGTCCCTGATTGTAGACCTGGACATGTCCAGGACAGTTCATCGGTTTGAGCGCGTTGACCGCCTTTTCGCGGGCATGATCCTCGTCGACTTCAACGATGAACATGTGTTCCTGATACTTGTCCCAATGCCCTGATTTTTCCCAAAGGGATCGGTCGACGACTTGCGGTGTGTTCACCTCCTGATAGCCGGCCGCGCGTTGTTTGCGGCGCATGTAGTCTTGCAGTTCCGTATAGATCGACCAGCCATTGGGGTGCCAGAAGACCTGACCGGGCGCCTCTTCTTGCATGTGAAAGAGGTTCATCTCGCGCCCGAGTTTGCGGTGGTCGCGTTTTGCGGCCTCCTCGAGCATTAGCAGGTGTTTCTTAAGATCTTCTTTATTGCGGAAGGCGACGCCATAAATTCTTTGAAGCATCGCGCGGTCGCTGTCACCGCGCCAGTAAGCACCCGCGACAGACATGAGTTTCCATGCATCGCCAGGGACTTGTCCGGTGTTTTGAAAGTGCGGACCCCGGCACAGATCCTGCCAGTCGCCATGCCAATACATGCGAAGCGGCTCGTCGCCCGGGATCGCTTCGATCAGCTCGATCTTGTAGGGCTCGCCGGTGTCCTTGTAGTGCTGAATGGCACGATCGCGATCCCAGATCTCGGTTCGGACAACATCCCTTAGGTTGATGATTTCCTTCATCTTTTTCTCGATGAGGCCAAGGTCTTCGGGGGTGAACGGATCCTTGCGATCGAAGTCGTAATACCACCCGTTTGCGATGACGGGACCGATGGTCACCTGGACGTCGGGCCAGATTTCCTGAACAGCGCGGGCCATGATGTGGGCGAGGTCGTGACGGATGAGCTCAAGCGCTGAAGCTTCGTCCTTTAGTGTATTGATTTCGATGGATGAATCTTGCTCAATTGGCCATTGGAGATCCCAGTGCGTGCCGTTCACATTGGCCGATATGGCCTTTTTGGCAAGGCTATTTGAGATTGAGGCCGCAATCTCTTGAGCGGTGACGCCCTTGTCGTAAGAGCGGCTGTTACCATCCGGAAAAGTCAGGGAAATCTGGGACATGTGCCCGATGCTCCTCGTCAGTTTGGCGCCTACGGGACGCCCGGTTGCGGGTTTATGTTCGCGCTTGATGATCGGGCTGCGGCGGCTCGTCAAGGGCTTGCGGCATCCGGGCAGAGTGCCGTCGGCATATGGTCGGGGGAAATTGCGCAGTTGGTAAGATTTTCTCAACAATCGGCCGCTAAACCGTATTCAGGCCACGAAACGGGATCAATCGGAGGAGGAATGGATAAGTCAGGACTTATGGGTTCAGCGGGACAAATGGGCGGAGATTCGGAACTGAATGAGGGCGAGGACCGCGACGCCGGCCGCTGCGATGCCGAGCATCTGTGCCCCGTAGGTTTGCAGGATCGCCCCGCCGATGGCTGATCCGGCGGCCGCGCCGATATAGATTGCCGCCGCGTTGAGGGCGAGAACGACGTTTGCCTCTGCCGGGGCGAGCGACAGAAGGCGCATTTGTTGGGGTGCGTTGAAGGAATATCCAGCGGTGGACCATAGGAATAGGAGAAGCATCAAGAGAAGCTCTGAGAAGGGGAGAAGCGAGAATAGTGGCAAGAGGATGATCTGCGCGATGACGAGGGCGGTCAGGGTGCGATGTGGCCCGATCCTGTCGACAAGGCGTCCGCCCGTCAGGTTGCCGATGACCGCGCCAATACCAAGGATCAGAAGCGCGACTGTGATTGCGGTGCCACCATACCCCATCTGCGAGGAGAGAAGCGGAGCTATATAGGTGTAGAGAACGTAGATCCCGCCGAGAAACGTTGTGGTGAAAAGGATGGCGAGCATCTGAAGCGGGCGGGCTAGAACACGCCTCAGATCGGCAAGACGGGTCGGTTGGAACGGAAGGCCCGAGGGCACGCGGGTCCAGATGAGCCAGAGGCAGGGGAGTGCGAGCGCGGTGACGAGCAGAGGGGCGGGTCTCCAGCCCAGCGAATAGGCGATGAAGCTGCCCGCCGGAACGCCGGCGACTTGCGCGAGGGTCAGGCCCGTGAAGACGGAAGCGAGCGCCCTGCCGCGGCTTTCGGGGGCGGACAGGGCGGCTGCGACGGCAGCGGTGTTGGGAGTGAAAAGGCCAGCTCCTGCCGCGGCCAGAATGCGGGAGGCGAAAAGAAGAGCAGGGGTGGCAGCGATGGATCCCAGTGCGGTGGCCAGAGCGAAAAGACCGAGCGCGACGGTCAGAACCCGGCGGCGCCCGATCTGCCCGGTGAGGGCTGTGAGCGTTGGAGAGAGGATCGCATAGGAGATGGCGTAGACGGTCAGAAGCCAGCCGGCCTCTGCCGGGCTGATCGAGAAGGAGGCGGCGACAGGCTCGATCAGGCCAATCACGATAAAAGCCCCCATGCCGATGACAAAGTTCCCCGCCGAAAGGATCAGCAGGACCTGGCGTGTTTCGGCAGAGGGCGCGGCAACGGTCATGGCGCAGCCTTGCCCGAGAATGGCGGGGCGGGGAAGGGCTGGCTGTTTCGCGAAGCCGGATAAGGGAGGGAGCATCAATAGTGCAAGGGTATGGCGCGGCGCAGTGCTTCAAGAGGATCCCGATATGTGAAGGGGATCCGTGCGGACTGTGATGGGTGCTCGTGCGACAGTAGTAGGGGTCTGATTGTGGCAGGTCAGGTTATTGACTTGATCAATCATCCAGCGGCGCGGGCCGCTGGGGCAGGGGTAAACCGGATAGCGGGTGGGGAGGCCCTTTCTCGAGCCTCCCCTCTTTGAGGCCTGATGATTTCAGCCGAGGCGCAGGATTTCGACGCCGATCGCGATGCAGCAGGCCCAGGCGGTGGTGAAGATGATCGGACGGGCCGGAAAGGCGGTCAGACCTGTGATCATGCCGATGGCATGGGCGACGCGGAGGGCGACGAAAAGGAGCGCAGCCCAGACGGTGACGCTCGATGAGATCCCAAGCTGGGTTGCGATCAGGATGAGGATCGCGAACGGCAGTGCTTGCTCCAGCAGGTTCAGATGCGCTCGGTAGGCGCGGTGGACCCATGGGCGCTGGAGTGCGGGATTGGCGGGGCGGGTGAAATCACCGCTATCGGTGCTGGCCGGACTATCCGGTTCGGCGGTGTTGACGCCGACGATATAGGGGATCCAGAGCGAGGCGGCGAGGAGCGCGATCGCGGTGAGGCTGTAGAGTTCGACGGTCATCGGGGCTCTCCTTCGGCGGGATTGGCGAAGCGGATGGCGCGGCCGGTCTCGAGCCAGCTTTTGAGGCCGGCGGCCCAGCGGGACCAGCCATCGCCGACGCCTTCGCCCGGGACCACCGGATATTTGAGGCCGCGATGTTCGATCGTGAGGCGGCAGTGGTCGCCCTCGTCGTCGATGAGAAAGGTCGATTGGGAGATGATCGCGTCTTCTTCCCAATGCGGCTCGAAGGTGGAGACGATCCGATGCTTTGGATCGGCCTCGACCGTGCGGGCCGTGAACATCGGCGCGCCGCTTTCGAAATAATGGCGGTAGATCTCGTTTTCTTGTGTCACCTTGCGCGCGAGAAAGTGGTATTCCGCCATCTGGTCGGCATCGGTGAGCGCCTCCCAGAGGGCGTCGCGGGTGCAGTGGATGTAGGTCTGCATGACGAAATCGGGTTTGCCGGTCAGCGCGGCGATCGTCTGCTGATCGTGGAGGATGTCCTGAACGCTCATTCTGCGGCCTCCTTATAGCTGAAGGCGAGGGGCTCGCCGGTTTCCAGAAGGCTTTTGAGCGAGGCGACCAGGCGGCTCCATCCGTCGGCGATGCCGTCCTGACCTTCGGGGATGCTGTAATGTTCGACCGTCAGCATGCAAAGCGCGCCTTGGGGTTCGATCAGGTAGGTGAAGCGCGATGTGTCGAGATCGGTCTCGGGACCGGCCCAGTGCGGCTCGAACGTGGCATCGATGCGGGTCTTGGGCGTGAGTTCGGTTTCGGTGCAGACGAGCATCTTGCCGCCATCGGCGGAATAGTAAACGAGCGTGTTGCCGTCACGCTTGGCCCGGCTGGCGAAGGGGTTGTAGGCGGCGCAGGTCTCGGCGTCGATCAGCGCCTCCCAGAGCGCGTCTTGCGTGCAGCGGATATGGGTCTGGGCCATGAAATCAGGCTTTTGGGTCATGTCTGTCTCCAATTTCGATTTGAGGTCGAGAAGGCTGCGGGTCACGGATTTGTAAGGCTTGATCCAGTGATCCAGCGCCTCCTGCAGCGGGACCGCGTTGAGGTAATGGTGCTTGAAGCGGCCCACCTTGCGCGGAATGACGAGATGCGCCTCTTCAAGGACCTTCAGGTGCTTCATGACGCCGAAGCGGGTCATGTCGAACTGGGCTTCCAGGTCGGTGAGCGTCTGTCCGTCGGTGTCGCGCAGGCTGTCGAGCATGGCGCGGCGGACAGGGTCGGAGAGGGCTTTGAAGATCGCATCCATGGAGGTCTTGTATGTGATTCTATAGTCACGTGACAATATGGTCACCTAAAAAGTTTCGGGATGCGGGTCGGGGGCGTCCTGTCGTAGCCTGCACAAAGGCGCCAAATGGAGGGCTGAGAGTGGAGTATCTGGACGGAGCGCGGGGGCGACTGGCGTATGAGCGGAGTACGAGCACGGGGCCGGGGGTCGTCTTTCTGGGCGGGTTCAAGTCGGACATGACCGGCACCAAGGCGGTGCATCTGCAGGACTGGGCCAAGCGGACAGGACGCGGGTTTTTGCGGTTCGATTATGGCGGGCATGGCGCCTCGGACGGTGCGTTCGAGGACGGCGCGATCGGGGACTGGTTCGAGGATGCGCTGGCGGTCATCGAAGGCGTGACGGAGGGCCCGCAGGTTCTGGTCGGCTCGTCGATGGGGGGGTGGATTTCGCTTTTAATGCTGCGGGAGCGGCCCGAGCTGGTGGCGGGCCTCGTGACGATCGCGGCGGCGCCGGATTTCACCGAGGATGGATATTGGGCGGGGTTTTCCGAAGCCGACCGGGCGCGGTTGATGGCGGAGGGATCGGTGGCGGTGCCGTCGGATTACGGTGAGCCTTACGTGATCACGCGGCGGCTGATCGAAGAGGGACGGGAGCGGCTGGTTCTGCGCTCGGATCTGGCAGCGAGGGTGCCGGTCCGGATGCTGCAGGGGACGGCGGATGCGGATGTGCCGATGAGCTGGGCGTTGCGGCTTTTGGAGCATCTGGGCGGAGAGGATGTGCGGCTGACGCTGGTGAAGGGGTCCGATCACCGGTTTTCGGGCCTGGAGGAGCTGGCGCTGATCGAGGCGGCTGTCGAAGAGGTTCTGGGGCGGATCTGACGGGGCCTCCGGGCAGGCGACTGCGCTCGCGGCTGCGCCGGAGCGACACCCGCCCGCCCGGAGCCTTTCGGGGCGCGGTGCGGGTTGTCTTTGGCGCGGGATCGGCGCTTGGTTAGGCGCGGGAGGACGGTCATGAGTTTGAGTTTGAGGCAGAAGGCCGGCTGGGGGCTGGCCGATATGGGCGTGAACGTCTTTGTGGTGGTCAAACAGCTTTTGGTGCTGTCGTTTCTGACGCAGTTTCTGGGCGTACCCGTGGTCTGGGCGGGCGCGCTGACGACGGGGATCCTGGCTTTCGACATGGTGACCGATCCGCTGGTCGGGTTTCTGAGCGACCGGACCGAGACGCGGTTCGGGCGGCGCGCGCCCTGGATGGTCGTGGGTGCGGTGGTTCTGGCGCTGGGCATGGTGGGGATCTTTGCCGCGCCGGACCGGGAGGCGGTGGCCGATCTGATCTGGGTCGGCGGGTTCTTCGCGGTGGCGACGCTGGGTTTTACGATGGTCGCGATACCCTATGGGGCGATGGCGGGGGAGATAACTCAGGACTCGGTAGAGCGCTCGGCGATGACGGGATGGCGGATGGCCTTTGCCTCGCTGGGGATCCTCGTGGGCGGGGCGCTGATCCCGGCAGTGGCCGCGAGCCAGGGGTATTTCGTGGCGATGGCGATCTTTGCGCCGGTGACGGTCGTCGCGGTCTGGCTGTCGGTGTGGGCGACATGGCGCGCGCCGCGGATCATGAGAGGCACGACGGAAGGGTTCCTTGGTCTGGTCCGGATGGTTTTGTCCAATGGCGCCTTCGTGCGACTGGTCCTGATCTACGGATTGATGACGCTGGGGATTGCAGTGCTGACGGCGGCTGTGCCGTTCGCGGCGGTCTATCTGGTGATCGATCCCGGCTCATCGGCACTGAGCCAAGCGGCGACGGGGTTGCCAATGGCGTCGCTGATGTTTGCGGCCTTCGTCATCGGCTCGATCCTGAGCCAGGCGGGCTGGGTCTGGCTGTCGGCGCGGCTCGGCAAGGTGATGGCGCTGGTGGCCGGACTGGTCTTTTACGTTGGAGTTCTTTGCGCGGTTTTTGCGGTACTGCCCTCGGACGATCTGGGACTGGTTTTTTGTGTGTTCCTTCTGGTCGGAGCGGCCAACGGATCTTACCAGCAGATCCCTTGGGCGATCTATCCGGACCTGATGGATGTCACGCGGGCCCGGACCGGAGAGGCGATCGAGGGCGCATTCTCGGCGATCTGGCTCTTCGGGCAGAAGGCGGCGAACGCGGTCGGGCCGCTGATCCTGTCGCTGATCCTCGGGGCCTATGGTTGGCAGGAAGCGTCGGGCGGCGAGGTCGTGCCACAGACGGATGCTGCGGTTCTGGCGCTGAAGGCAGGAGCGACGCTGCTGCCTGCAACTCTTTTGGCGCTGTCCATTGTGGCGGTTCTGGCGATTTATCGTCCGGCCGAGCAGCGCGTTTTGCGGTGCTGAGGGACGGATGCGTGTTTTGACGTTGAGGCGGGACGAGGGGGGCGTATCCTTTGGTCTGGACCGGCGAGTCGCAGGTAAAGCAATCGGGAGGATTGGCATGGCGAAGCATCTGAAGAAGGCGCGCAGCGCGGGCGAGCGGGCGCAGGACGATGCGAAGGTGCGAGGGACGGTCGAAGGGCTGCTCGCCGATATCGAGACACGCGGTGATGGGGCGGTGCGGGAGCTGTCGGAGAAGTTCGACGGCTATTCGCGGGAGAGCTACCGACTGAGCGAGAGCGAAGTCGAGGGCATCGTGGCGCAAGTGTCCGAGCGCGAGATGGCCGATATTCGTTTTGCCCACGATCAGGTCGTGGCCTTTGCCAAGGCGCAGCGGGCGTCGATGACGGATATCGAGGTCGAGCCGATGCCGGGTGTGATCCTGGGGCACAAGACGATCCCGGTGCAGTCGGTCGGATGCTATGTGCCGGGCGGGAAGTTTCCAATGGTCGCCTCGGCGCATATGTCGGTGGCAACGGCGTCGGTTGCCGGCGTGCCTCGGATCATCGCCTGCACGCCGCCCTTCGAGGGCCGTCCGAACCCGGCGGTGATCGCGGCGATGCAGATGGGCGGAGCGCACGAGATCTATGTGATGGGCGGGGTTCAGGCAGTGGGTGCGATGGCGCTGGGCACGCAGACGATCGCGCCGGTCGATATGCTGGTCGGGCCGGGCAATGCCTTTGTCGCCGAAGCCAAGCGGCAGCTTTTCGGGCGCGTGGGGATCGATCTGTTCGCCGGGCCGACCGAGACGATGGTCATCGCCGACGAGACGGTCGATGCGGAGATCTGCGCAACCGATCTGCTGGGGCAGGCGGAGCACGGGTATAATTCGCCGGCGGTGATGCTGACGACCTCGCGCCGTCTGGCAGAGGAGACGCTGGCCGAGATCGACCGGCTGCTCGAGATCCTGCCAACGGCCGAGACGGCGGGCGCGTCCTGGCGTGATTACGGGGAGGTGATCCTCTGCACGGATCATGACGAGATTCTGCGGGTCGCCAATGAGATCGCGTCCGAACATGTGCAGGTGATGACCGATCGGGACGACTGGTATCTGGAGAACATGCATTCTTATGGGGCGCTGTTTCTGGGGCCGCGGACGAATGTGGCCAATGGCGACAAGGTGATCGGGACGAACCATACGCTGCCGACGAAGAAGGCGGGGCGGTATACGGGTGGTTTGTGGGTCGGCAAGTTCCTGAAGACGCATTCCTATCAGAAGGTGACGAGTGACGAGGCGGCGGCGTTGGTCGGCGCCTATGGCTCGCGGCTGTGCATGCTCGAAGGGTTCGTGGGCCATGCCGAGCAGTGCAATATCCGGGTTCGGCGCTATGGCGGGGTGAATGTGCCCTATGGAGAGGGCGCGCCTTATCGGGATGCGGCGGAGTAGGGACGGCGGGACGACGCTCGCGCTGCGCGCATCGCCCCGCCCACCGTCCCATTTCCCCTCCCGGGGGGAGGTATTTTTGGCAAGATGAGGAAGTGGCTGCGCTGTGATTGAGGCTTTGGGGTCTGCGGCGGATGAGGGGGCCGGAGCGTATCGGGAGGCGCTGGGTGCTTTGATGGCGCCCGGGGCGGCGGTTCGGCTGTGTCATCCTTTGGGAGATGCGATTGGGGTGGAGGGGCTGTTTGAGATCGGGCTGGCGCCGCTTTTCGCTGCCTTCCCCGATCTGGAGCGGCGGGATCTGATCCGGTTGCGCGCTCGCGATGCTTGCGGGGCCGAGTGGATTGGGGTCTGCGGCCATTGGGCCGGGCGGTTTGCGGCGCCTTATCTCGGGATCCCCTCGACGGGGCGGATCGCGGCGATGCGGTATCATGATTTCTTCCGTGTCGAGGAGGAGCGGATCGTCGAGGTGCAGGCGATCTGGGACATCCCCGAGCTGATGATGCAGGCGGGGTGCTGGCCGATGGGGCCGTCCACCGGGCGGGACTGGCAGGTGCCGGGACCTCAGACGCAGGATGGGCTTCGGGTGGCAGGCGATGGGGCTGCGGCTTTGGGTGTTGTGCGGGAGATGCTGGAGCATCTGGGCAAGTCGACCGAGAGTGTTGAGGCGATGCGGTTGCCTGCGTTTTGGCATCCCCATTGCTCGTGGTACGGGCCTGCGGGGATCGGGACGGCGCGGGGGATCGATGGGTTTCGGGCGCATCATCAGGTGCCGTTTCTGAATGCTCTGCCGGACCGGAACGGGGATCCGGCGAATGGGCATCTGTTTGCTGAGGGCGATTATGTTGGGTTCACGGGATGGCCCGGGATGCGCATGACGGTGACCGGTGACGGCTGGCTGGGGATCGCGCCGGCCGGGCAGAGGATCACGATGCGCTCGCTCGATTTCTGGCGAGTCGATGCGGGGATGATCCGGGAGAACTGGGTGCTGATCGATCTGCTGGATGTGTGGGCTCAGTTGGGCGTCGATGTGCTAGGGAGGATGCGGGAGATTCTTTGAGCGGAGGGCGTGATGGCCGATCATCCGAGTGTGGTGCCGTATCTGTCCTACAAGGACGGGGCGGCGGCGATTGCGTTTCTGACCAAGGCGTTCGGGCTTGAGTTGGTGTTCAAGCAGGAGGACGAGGACGGGGTCCTTCAGCTGCGGAGCTGCGGTATGGCAATGGCGTGATCCTGATGGGGACGGCCGATCTGCCAAAGGGCTCGCCCGGGATCTATCTTGTGGTCGAGGATGTGGCGGCGCATCACCGGCGCGCCATGGCGGCGGGGGCCATGGAGGTTTACCCGCCCGAGGAGACCGAATGGGGCACGCAACGGTGGCGGGCGAAGGATCCGGAGGGGCATGAATGGAGCTTTGGCAGCTATGCGCCCCAAACCGAAGCGCCGAGCTGGTAGGGCGGGATTTGCATATTTATGGCCAGATGAAGCCGGGAGCCTAGGACTTGCGGCGGCCGGGAAGCATGTGGAGCCTGGAGACTTTGGGCCGGGTGCGGCTGTCGCGGCATTTCTATATGCGCGAGTTTCTTTATTCGGAGATCGCGAATTTTTACGGGATGCCGAATATTCCGGATGATCCGGATCTGGCGATCGAGACCGGGACGCGGTTTTGCACCGAGCTTCTTGATCCGCTGGAGGAGACGTTCGGGCGGGTCGCGGTTCGGTCGGGATATCGGAGCCGGGCGGTCAATCGGTTCGGCAATGAGAACGGGCTGAATTGCGCGCGCAACGACAATCCGATGGAATGTCATATCTGGGATTGGGCCGCGGGCGATCGGGCCGTTGCGGGGGCGAGCATCGTGATCCCGTGGTTTGTGGATCACTACGAGACAGGCCGGGACTGGCGGGATCTGGCGTGGTGGATCCATGATCACCTGCCCTATTCGGAGATGTGGTTTTTCCCCAAGCTTTGCGCGTTCAACCTGGCCTGGCGACCGGTGCCGCGGCGGACGATCTCGTCCTATGTCGCTCCGCGGGGGATGCTGCTCCGCGCGGGAGCAGAGCCGGAGGAGACGCCAGAGACGCGGCGGAGGCGTTACGTCGATTTTCCGCCCCTCCGCGGCGTTGCCTCTGGCGGAGGGGATGCCTAGGGTCCGGATCTATGGAGATGCGACTTCCTCGGACGCCGTCCTTTGGGCTGGCGGGAAAGCGGGCGCTTGTGACGGGCGGCTCGCGCGGGATCGGGCTGGGATGCGCGGCGGCTTTGGCCGAGGCCGGTGCATCGGTCGTCGTGGCCGCGCGCGGGGCCAAGGCGCTGGAGGAGGCGGTCGGGGCGATCCGGCAGGACGGATACGAGGCGGAGGCCTGGACGCTCGATGTGACGGATGTGGAGGCCGTGCGCGCGGGCATCAAGGCGAAAGGGCCGTTCGATATCCTGTGTAATTCGGCCGGGCTGGCCCGGCATGGGCCGTCGATCGAGACCGTGCCGGAGGATTTCGATGCGGTGGTGGGCGTCAATTTGAAGGCGGCGTATTTTCTCGCGCAGGCGGTGGCGCGAGACATGCCGCGCGGCGGGGCGATCCTGCAGATCTCGAGCCAGATGGGCCATGTGGGCGGGCCCGAGCGCGCCGTCTATTGCGCGACCAAGCATGGCGTCGAGGGAATGACCAAGGCGATGGCGATCGAATGGGGCGGGCGCGGCATCCGGGTCAATACGATCTGCCCGACCTTTATCCGGACGGAGCTGACCGCCTTGACCTTTGCGGATGCGGGCAAACGGGCCTGGATCGAGGAGAAGATCAAACTGGGCCGTGTCGGCGAGATCGAGGATATCATGGGGGCCGTGGTCTTTCTCGCCTCCGATGCGGCGGCGATGATCACGGGAACGAGCCTGCTGGTCGATGGGGGATGGACGGCGGAATGAGGGGGTTCGACAACCGGTTTTCGGATTTTCCGGATTACATCCTGGGGATCACGCGCGAGATCTGGGAGGACCGGGGTCTTGGTGCGCGGATGCGCGACTATTATCACCCGGATGTGGTCGTGCGCACGCCTTGGGGGATCGGGATCGGCGAGCCGGGCATGACGGCGGCGACGATGGCGACATTGGTGGAGTTTCCCGACCGGCAGCTCTTGGGCGAGGATGTGATCTGGTCGGGCGATCCGGAGGCGGGGATGCTGTCCTCGCATCGGATCTATTCGACGGCCACGCATCTGGGGCATGGTATTTTTGGCGCCGCGACGGGCCGTCCGGTTGCGAGCCGGGCGCTGGCCGATTGCTATGCCAAGGACAACCAGATCAGCGACGAGTGGCTGATCCGCGACAATGGCGCGGTGGTTCGGCAGATCGGGCAGGATCCGCGCGACTGGGCCGCCAAGAAGGTCGCCGCCGGGCGGCGGGCCTTTGCGCCTGATCAGGATCAGGAGGGGCCCTATTCCGGGCGCGGGAATGACAACGACTGGGGCGCACGGCTGGCCGATCTGCTGGAGCGGCTGATGGCGGCGGAGTTCTCGGTCATTCCGTCGGACTGGGACCGGGCCTGCGAGTTGGCCTATCCCGGCGGGGTCGAAGGGCATGGCTGGGGCGATGCGGATCGGACCTGGCTTGGTCTGAGGGCCGCCTTTCCGTCGGCGGAGTTCAGGGTGCATCACGTGATCGGGCGGGAGGATCCGCTGATGGCGCCTCGGGCGGCGGTGCGCTGGTCGCTGGACGGTTTGCATGACGGCTGGGGGGCATTCGGCACCCCGACCGGCGCGCCGGTTCATGTCATGGGGATCACGCAAGCCGAGTTCGGGCCGTGGGGTCTGCGCCGGGAATGGACGCTTTGGGACGAAACTGCGATCTGGATGCAGATCCATACGGCAAAAGGCTGAGCGGGAAGAGAGAGCAGGCAATGACAGTGAAGACGACCCATGCGGGAAGCCTCCCGCGCAGTCAGGCCGTGGTCGATATGATCTTTGCCCGCGAGCGCGGGGAGGAGGTCGAGGATGCGGCCTTCGACGCCGTGATGGCCGAGGCGGTCAGCGCCGCCGTCAAGCGGCAGGCCGAGACCGGGGTGAGCGTTGTCAGCGATGGCGAGATGTCGAAGATCAGCTATGCGACCTATGTAAAGGATCGCTATACCGGCTTTGGCGGGGATAGCCCGCGCAATCCGCCGGGGGATCTCAAGCTTTTTCCCGATTTCATGAAGCGGCTCGCCTCGGATGGAGGCACGCCGAAATATGCGCGGCCGATGTGCGTGGGCGAGGTGACGTCCAAGGGGCAGGGCGAGCTGGAGCGCGATATCGGGCATCTGAAGGATGCGATCGCGGCGCATGGGGCTGAAGAGGCATTCATGAATGCGGCCTCTCCGGGGGTGATCTCTCTTTTCTTGCAGAATGACTATTATCCGACGCGCGAGGCCTATCTGGCGGCTTTGGCGGATGCGATGCGCGAGGAGTATCGGACCATCGTCGAGGCGGGGTTGATCCTGCAGCTCGACTGTCCGGATCTGGCGCTGTCGCGGCATATGCTGTTTCAGGATCTGAGCGATGCCGAATTCCTGAAGGTGGCCGAAGCCAATGTCGAAGCGCTCAATCACGCGCTGGAGGGGATCGATCCGGGGCGCGTGCGGGTGCATATCTGCTGGGGCAATTACGAGGGGCCGCATGTCTGCGATATCGACATGGAGACGGTCTTTCCGGTGCTGATGAAGGTGGGGGCGTCGCATCTGCTTTTTGAGACGTCCAATCCGCGGCACGGGCATGAATGGACTGTGTTCCGCGACCGCAAGGGCGAGATACCGGAGGACAAGATCCTCGTGCCGGGCTGTGTGGATACGACAACCAATTTCGTGGAGCATCCCGATCTGGTGGCGCAGCGGATTGCGCGGTTCGTCGATATCGTGGGCGAGGATCGGGTGATTGCGGGCAGCGATTGCGGCTTTGGCACCTTTGCCGGGTTTGGTGCGGTCGATCCCGAGATCGCTTGGGCCAAGATCGGAGCGCTGGTCGAGGGGGCGCGGCGCGCGTGATCGATCCGGTTGTCCTGCTTCCGGGACTGATGTGCGATGCGCGCCTTTTCGCGCCGCAGATCGAGGCGCTGTCGCGGCAGACCGGCGTGATGGTCGCGCCGATCACGGAGGGCGACCGGGTCGAGGAGATCGCGAGCCGGGTGCTTGATTACTGCCCGCGCCGGTTTGCGCTGGCCGGTCTGTCGATGGGCGGGATCGTCGCGATGGAGGTTCTGCGGCGCGCGCCCGAGCGGGTGACGCGGATCGCGCTGATGGACACCAACCCGCTGGCCGAGACGCCGCAGATCGCGGCGCTGCGCGAGCCGCAGATCATCGCGGCCAAGACCGGGCGGCTTGAAGATGTCATGCGCGACGAGATGAAGCCGGCCTATCTGGCGCCGGGGCCGGGGCGGCTCGAGGTGCTGGACACCGTCATGGCGATGGCGCGCGATCTGGGGCCGGAGGTGTTTATCCGGCAGTCGCGGGCGCTTCAACGGCGGCCCGATCAGCAGGCTGTGCTGCGCAAGATCACGATCCCGGCTTTGGTTCTGTGCGGGCGGCATGACGCGCTTTGCCCGGTGCGGCGGCATGAATTCATGGCCGAATTGATACCGGGTGCGGTTCTGAAGATCGTCGAAGAGGCCGGGCATCTGCCCAGCCTAGAGGCGCCCAAAGAGGTGACGCAGGCCCTGTCGGACTGGCTGCGTCACCCGGTCTGAGTGGGGTTTAGCCGACCTTGCGAAGCGGCTCGTGGTCGCCGAGCAGGGTGCGCAGCTCGAAGAGCTTGAGGAAGGGGCGCGCGGGGCTCATCGCCTTGAGGAAGGTCGGAGCGCCAAGATCGAGATCGGCGATATGACCGGCGAGCAATGCGCCGCCAAAGAAGGTTTCCGCATAAACGCCATTGGCGCGGATGATCGCGTGGTGATCGAGCGCGAAGTGGATGTAGCGGATGCCGCCTTCGGGCTTGACCTGCTCGATCCCGTTCCAGCCGGTGAAGTTGATGGCGGGCGCCAGAACTTCGGAGCTGCCGAACATCAGTTCCGCCTCGGGCGAGGAGAAAAGAAGCCGGTGCTGCGGGGATACGTAGGTATCGCAATCTGCCTCGAGCGTGCCAGCAGGCAGTTTGACCGGAGCGGTGTTCGGGTTCTTTGCAAAGGCCGGAGTATCGAAGCTTTCGCCGTTGATCCAGACGATGGGCTGGGGGCCGCGGTCGAGCGTCAGGACCATATCGCCGATTTCGAGCTCTTCGATCGCGACCCAGCCATTGGGCGTTTCGATCTGAGTGCCTTCGGCGAAACAGGCGACGTCAGTGGCGAAATCGTCATAGGCATTGTTCTGATCACCCGGATCACCGGCTGTGAACGGTCCGACATTCGTGCCCGGCGCAGAGGCGGCGTTATCTCCACTACCGTCGATGACGGCATAGGCGACCGTTGCGCGGTCGGCCGAGCTGCCATCCGGAGGCGTGATCCGCAGCGCGATGACCTGATCGCCATTTCCGAGCGTTCCCGACAGTTCGGCCTGAACCTGCGATCCGGCTGGAAACTCGGTCGTGACGGTGTCGCCTTTTGCATCGACATAGGTAAAGGAGGTGGCATCGGCGAGGGTCTGATCGCGACCGGTTCCATCCTCGAAGATGTTTTCGCTGCCTGATGCCGACCCGTTGCCGTTATCGGTGATGGTGACCTCTTGGCCCGTATCGGAGCCGACAAAGAAGTCCTGGCTGCTTGATTGCGCATTGGTGTCGCCGACGGAGAAGGCTTGATTGCCGTCTGCATCGGTCAGGTTATTCGCATTGAAGACGAGAAGTGTAAAATTAGCCATGGGTTATCGATCTACTCTGTATTCGCTCAAGCACTCGGGGAAGGAGCGTGATCCTGCTTCGTTTTCTTCTAGCCAGCTAACCTAACGGTTGTTAAGCGGCCGCATTTTTATTGGCGGGTTTTGTCCGACGCGTGGTATTTCGGTTCGCATCGATGAAATTTAGGACAAGAGGCCGAATATTTTTGCGCCAGGATTTTCCGGCAAAGATGCCGTAATGACCGGCGCCGGGCTCGAGATGGGCGGCCTTTTTGTCGTCAGGCAGGCCGGTGAGCAAGGCAAGCGCCGCAAAGCATTGTCCGGGCGCGGAAATATCGTCATTTTCCCCCTCGACGATCTTGACGGCAACCGACGTGATCTTGCCGATATCGACCTTTCGACCGGCGACGGTGAAGGCGTTGTCGGCAACCTCGCGGCCTTTGAAGATGCGCTTGACCGTAGATAGGTAGAATTCCGCCGTCATATCCATGACCGCGAGATACTCGTCGTAAAACCCATTGTGTTTATCGTGGTCCGACGCTTCGCCTTTTGCGGTGCGCAACATTTGGTCCGTAAAGGCCTTGGTGTGTTTTTCAGCGTTCATGGACATAAAAGAGGCAAGCTGTAAAAGGCCGGGATAGACCATGCGGCCGACGCCGGGATATTTGAAGCCGACCCGCTGGATCATCGTCTCCTCAAGCTGGCCCATCGTCACGCGGCGCCCGAAGTCGGTGACATCGGTGGCATTGGCGTCCGGATCGATCGGCCCTCCGATCAGGGTGAGGGTCCGCGGCTGCGCTTTTGGATCTTCCTCGGCCAGAAGGGCCGTCGCGGCCAGCGCGAGGGGCGCGGGCTGGCAGACGGCGATCACATTCAGGTCGCTGCCCAGATGCTTCATGAAGTCGAGCAGGTAGAGGGTATAATCCTCGATATCGAACTTGCCTTCGGAGACCGGGATCTCGCGCGCATTGTGCCAATCGGTGATATAGACGTCGCAATCGGGCAGCAGGCTGATCACGGTCGAGCGCAGGAGCGTCGCGTAATGGCCGGACATCGGCGCCACGAGAAGGACGCGGCGCTTGGGTTCGGTCCGATCCGTGACGTGGAAATGGATGAGGTCGCCGAAGGGTTTCGACAGCACCGTTTCAATCTCGACCGGGTGATCGCGTCCTTCGGGGCCGGTGATTGACGGAATGCCCCAGTCGGGGCGGGCCACCATGCGGGCAAAGGACCGTTCCGTCACTTCGCCCCAGGCGCGGATCCAGCTGAGCATCGGATTGGGCAGCATCGCCATCGCGGGGTAGGAGCCGAAGGCCAGTGCCGTCGCCCCGAGCCACTGGTTCGTATTTCTGGCCGTTTCCATAAGATCGTAGGTTGCCATATAGCGCATGACGACTCCCCAGACCGCTCGTTGAGTCAGAACGAATAGCCTGTTACATTTTACATTCAGTAAACGCGCTCGATTGCTGCACGCGCTATGCTGCACCTGCAAAGTACTCCGGGGGCCGGCTTATGACAACAACGAATTCCGACGAGAGCCACGGAAACCTCGAGACGCTTGAACACAACATCGCCCGGATCGAAGAGCTGACGCAGCGTCTGGTTGGCGCATTAAGCGCGAAACGGTCCGTTCCTGAGGCATTACAAGGGCCAAGTCAGGATCTTTATGTGAAGGCGATGGCCGCCTACCTGACGGACATGATGCACAACCCCGCCAAGATGATCGAACATCAGGTCAGCTACTGGGGAAAATCGCTCAAGCATTATGTCGAGGCCCAGCAGGCCCTTGCCTCGGGCAAGCTGACCGCGCCGCCGGACGAGACGGGGCCGGATCGGCGGTTTTCCAACCCGCTTTGGGAGACGCATCCCTATTTCAACTTTCTCAAGCAGCAGTACATGCTGAACTCAGAAGCCGTCGCCCGCGCGGTGGGGGATATCGACGGGATGGATGCCCGGGAGAAGAAGCGGCTGGACTACTTTTCGCAGCAGATCGTGGATCTGTTTTCGCCGTCGAATTTTCTGGGCACGAACCCTGAAGCTCTTGAGCAGGCGGTGAAGACGGACGGGCAGAGCCTTGTCGACGGTCTGGAAAATCTGGTGGCCGATCTGGAGGCGAACGAGGGCGATCTGCAGGTCACGCTGGCCGACAAGGATGCGTTCAAGGTCGGAGAGAACCTGGCGACGACCGAAGGCGAGGTCGTCTTTCGCAACCGGTTCTTCGAGCTGATCCAGTATGCGCCGAAGACCAAGACGGTGCATCAGACGCCGCTCGTGATCTTTCCGCCCTGGATCAACAAGTTCTACATCCTCGATCTGAAGCCGCAGAATTCGCTGATCCGCTGGGTCGTGGAGCAGGGGTTCACGCTGTTCGTGGTCAGCTGGGTCAATCCCGATCCCAGTTACAAGGACGCAGCCCTCGATGACTATATCGAGGAGGGCTATCTGACCGCGATCCGCGAGGTGAAGGGGATTTGCGACGTGCCCAAGATCAATGTGGTCGGCTACTGCATTGCGGGCACGACGCTGTCGCTGACGCTGTCGCTGATGAAGCATCGCGGGGATGAAAGCGTGAATTCGGCGACGTTCTTTACCACGCTGACGGACTTTTCCGATCAGGGCGAGGTCGGTGTCTTTCTGGATGACGATTTTGTCGACGGGATCGAGGAGGAGGTGGAGCGGAGCGGGATCCTGGATGCGTTCTATATGCAGCGCACGTTTAGCTATCTCCGATCGAACGATCTGATCTACGGGCCCGCCATCAAGAGCTACATGATGGGGCAGGCGCCGCCTGCGTTCGATCTGCTCTATTGGAACGGAGACAGCACGCATCTGCCCGCTACGATGGCGGTGCAATATCTGCGGCAGCTGTGCCAGCAGGACCGGTTCGCCGATGGCGGGATCGAGATCCTGGGCGAGCGGCTTCATCTGGAGGATGTCGAGGTTCCGCTTTGCGCGATCGCCTGCGAGACCGATCACATCGCGGCCTGGCGGTCGAGCTATCGCGGCATCCAGCAGATGGGCGCGGTGGACAAGACATTCATCCTGTCGGGGTCGGGGCATATCGCGGGGATCGTGAACCCGCCCGCCAAGAAGAAGTATGGTCACTGGACAGGAGAGGATCTGAGCCTGAGCCCGGATGAGTGGCTTGAGGCGGCGACCAAGCAGGACGGGTCCTGGTGGCCGCTTTGGCAGGTCTGGCTGGCCAAGAGATCGGGCAAGAAGATCCCGGCGAGATCCCCTGGCGACGAGGGGCATCCCAGCCTTGGATCTGCGCCCGGGACCTATGTTCTGAGCCAGTCGGACGCCTAACCCCCTGAAATCTCTGCATCTGCGAGAAATTTATGCTGCAATGCAGAAAAAACTTGCAATGCTGCGCCGCAGCATGCATATTCTTGCCAAGACGAGGGGTTGAGTCGGTCGAACCGGTCGAGACCCGAATAGGAGTGGCACCGAAAGGACAACTGACATGGCGACGAAAGCACAAGACTACACCGCGATCTTCAAGGACATGATGGGTTCGTTCCCCGTCGACACGAAAGTCATGGAAGATGCGTTCAAGACGCAGGCGACCCTCAACGAGAAGATGAGCCACGTGGCTCTCGAGGCGGCTGAAAAGTCGACCGAGATCTCGTCGAAGTGGACCAAAGAGACGCTCACCAAGATGGGCTCGCTCACCACCGCGAAATCCGAGCCGGCCGACTATGCCAAGTCGATGACCGACTTCGCCTCCAACTGGGCCGAAAGCGCTGCAGAGCACATGGCTGCTTTCGCTGAAGTCGCCAAGAAGGTTCAGATGGAAACCGTCGAGCTGATGCTGGCTGCCGGCAAGGACATGTCCGAGGACATGACCGCGATGGCCACGAAGACCTCGAACGAGATGACTGCCGCTGCCAAGAAGGCCGCTGCAAAGTAACGATTGCCTCATATCCATCACCTCCCTGATGGTTATTTTACTGGGCGGGCCTGACGGCTCGCCCTTTCTTTTTGGGCACGGCGCGCTTAGGCTTGCTGCATTGCCGCAAAGACCGGCAACAGTTTGGGGGGAGTGCTTTGGCAGAAACAGATAAACCGCTGCTCATAAAGCGTTATGCCAGTCGGCGGCTCTACAATACCGAGACGTCCGATTATGTGACGCTTGAGGATATCGCGGGGTTCATCCGGGAGGGGCGCGAAGTTCAGATCGTCGATCTCAAATCCGGGGACGATCTGACCCGGCAGTACCTGCTTCAGATCATCGCGGAACATGAATCGCGCGGCGAGAACGTTCTTCCGGTCGGTGTGCTCAACGATCTGGTGCGCAGCTACTCGACGCAGGCTGCATCGGTCGTCCCGCAGTTCCTGTCGATGAGTTTCGACATGCTGCGCGATGGCCAGTCGAAGATGCTCGAGAACATGAACCCGATGGCCAAGATGCCGGGCTATGACGCGATGCGCGCGCAGCAGGAAGCGTTCATGAAGGCGATGACGGGCGGTCTGATGGGCAGCTCCGGTCCGGCGCCGGAGGGCGATGACGACGCGACCGAGCTTGACGACATCAAAAAGCAGCTTGCCGAGCTTCAGAGCAAACTGTCGCGGATGAGCAAGTAAGCCTGATCGATGGCGGACGGGCCCGGGCGGATCACTCTTTGGGGCGTCGAGGTTTTCGTCGCGACCGCCGAGGAGGCGTCGATTTCGGCTGCGGCGCGCAGATTGGGATCCTCGCCCGCGACCGTCTCTCAGCAGATCACCAATCTTGAAGCCGTCCTGGGGACGGCCCTTCTGGATCGGTCGACCCGCCCGGTCACTCCGACGGCGTCGGGGCAGCTTTTTCTCAGGCGCGCCAATGCGATCCTCAACGAAGCGGCGCTTGCCAAGGCTGAACTTGCCTCTGCCGATTATACGCGCCTAACCCGGTTGCGGCTTGGCATCGTGGAGGATTTCGATGCCGAAGTTACGCCGCGCCTGCTGGCGGGCATGGCCGAGACGATGCCGGATTGTCAGTTCCTGCTTGAGACCGGGGCCTCGCACCGGCTGTTCGATCTTCTGGATCAACGGGCGCTTGATATCGCCGTGGTCGCAGAAGGCGGGGCCGTGCCGGATTGGGCCGAGGTTCATCCGCTTTTGACCGAGCCCTTTATCGCGGCGGTTCCCAAAGGAACGAGCGCCGAGGCGCTGCGGGAGATCCCGCTTATCTCGTATACGTCACGGCATCTGATGGGCCGCCAGATCGCGGCGCATCTCAAGCGGCAGAGGCTGACCTTTTCGCATCGGTTCGAGCTGGACAGCTATCACGCGATCCTGGCGATGGTGGCCGAAGGGACGGGCTGGTCGATCCTGACGCCGCTTGGCTGGCTTAGGGCGTCGCGGTTTCGCGACCGGGTCGATGTCATGCCCCTTCCCTTCGGGGACCTGTCGCGCCGGATCTCCCTGATGGCGCGTAAGGACATGCTGGGCACGGTGCCGGACCGGACCTCGGAGGCGCTGCGCAGGCAGATTGTCGAAACCATCGTCGCCCCGACAACCGCGGAGCTGCCCTGGCTGCGGGACGAGATGCGGGTGCTTTAGGCGACGTTCCTCTGGTTTCGGCCCGTTACGGTGCGCATCGCGTCGATCAGGATGTCGGAGATGACATCGCAATCCTCGAGCGTCAGGCGGGAGGGCAGTCGCACGTCGCAGGCCTGCCTCAGCATGGCGCGCGTTTTCGGCAGATCCGGGATCCCGTCGAGGAACTGCCAGTTCCAGAAGGCACGGGCATTGTCGGTGCTTTGCCCGAAGATCTGGACTTTCACGCCGTTCTTCGCGGCGGTCTTCGCGAAGCCCTCCTGTTCTAACGCTGTCAGGCCGACAAGATTGAACTGAAGCGAATCCGGCGCGCGCTCTTCTTGCGGAAGCGGGGGCGGGACGTGAAAGCCCGGTTCGGCCGAGAGGCGGGCGGCGACGTGATCGTGGTTGCGCAGACCGTCGCGGACCCGGCGCGGGATCTCGGCCAGTTGCGGGCGGATGATGGCGGCCGACAGGTTGGACAGGCGCAGATTGTAAAGCGGGAGCTGGTTTTGCCAACGGGTGAGCGCCTTGGTCAGGGCGTCATCCTGCTTGTGCTTTTTCCACATATGCTCGTAGGCGCCGGACATGATGATCGCGCGCGCCACAAGATCGGCATCGTCGGTGATGAGGATCCCGCCTTCGCCCGCATTGACCAGCTTGTAGGACTGAAAGCTGAAGCAACCGGCGCGGCCGAGCGTGCCGATCTTCCGGCCGCTCCAGAGCGTGCCGAGGGAATGGGCCGCATCCTCGATCACGGGCGTTCCAGCTGCCTCGCAAAGCGCCAGGATTGCATCCATGTCGGAGGTATGGCCGCGCATATGGCTGATGAGGACGGCATCGGCCTGGGGCAGCTTTCGAGCGAAGTCCTCCAGGTCGATGCGGTAGTTCTCTGCGCATTCGGCGAGGATCGGAGCGCAATCCGCGTGAACGACCGCCGAGGGGACGGCAGCGAAGGTGAAGGCGGGGATCAGCACGCGCGCCTTGTCCTTCAGGCCGAGCGCCTTGAGCGACAGGAAAAGCGCGGCAGAGCAGGACGAGACGGCCAGCGCATAGCGCGTGCCCATCAGCGCTGCAAACTCCGTTTCGAGCAGAGAGACCGGAGCGTTCGCATCCGCCGTGTACCGAAAGAGATCGCCGGTCAGAAGCAGTCGCTCGATCTCGGATCTGGCGGCGGCGGGGATGGGTTCGGCTGTGTGAACGTCGGGGACGGCTTGGTTCATTTTCCGATTCTCAAAATGTCATTTTCAGATAAACTAACGAAGAGATGTCCCACTGACGAGCCTTTTCTCGGCCCGATCTTTGACTGGTGCGATTTCGACATAAGGAGCGCTGCGACGGACGCGGCTTTCGGGGAACCGTTATGCGGTCACGCTCGGCAAACGCGGATGTGATGCCGATCCGGCTCGCGGGACGCGGAAAACCTGGAATGCGCCCTATCTGGAGCCGTATCGAACTCAATTCAAAATAGGAGGCGTCGATGTCTGTTTCTCTTAAAGGTTTGTTTGCTCTTTGCCTGGTTCTTGGACTCGCAGCCTGCGGATCGGGCGGGCAGGTCGGCTTTCCAGGGGGCAGTTCGGCATCAAGCGGATTCGATAACGATGGCCGCGATCGCCATAACCGCACGGCGGAAGATAACTCAGAAGATGGTGTGGAGATCTGAGAGGTCTCGGCCTGGTCTGCAGTCAAACGTTAAGTAGCAGATGCTCCCTCTCCCATGGGGAGATGACTTGCAGGAACTCGTCGTATTCGGCGCGTTTGACGATGGAATAGACGCGCGTGAATTCAGGGCCGAGGATGTCTTGCATGGCGTCGCTCGCATCGAAGGCGTCGAGAGCGGCGTAAAGACCCCGGGGGATGTCCTCGTCCGCGTCATAGGCATCGCCCTTGAACTCGGCTCCGGGATCGGTCTGTTCGAGCATGCCCAGATAGCCTGTCGCGAGCGATCCGGCGATGCCGAGATAGGGGTTGCAATCCATCCCGGCGAGGCGGTTTTCGACGCGGCGCGCCTCGGGGCCCGAGACGGGGATGCGGATCGCGGTGGTGCGATTGTCGCGGCCCCATTCGAGATTGATGGGGGCGGCATGGTCCTTCACGTAGCGGCGGTAGCTGTTCACGTAAGGTGCCATGAGCGCGACCACGGAGGGCAGATGCTTTTTCATGCCGCCGATGAAGTGATGGAAGGCGGGGGTTTCGGCCCCGCCATCCGAGAAGATGTTGCGCCCGTTCGCATCGAGGACCGAGTGGTGGATATGCATGGCCGATCCGGGCTCTCCCTCGATGGGTTTGGCCATGAATGTCGCAAAACAATCGTGTTTGAGCGCGGCCTCGCGGATCAGGCGTTTGAAGTAGAAGACCTCATCGGCCAGATAGACCGGATCGCCGTGGCGCAGGTTGATCTCGACCTGACCGGCGCCGCCTTCCTGGGTGATACCGTCGATTTCGAAGCCCTGGGCCTCGGCGAAGTCGTAGATGTCATCGATCACGGGGCCGTATTCGTCGACGGCGGACATCGAATAGGCCTGCCGCGCGGCGGCGGGGCGACCCGAGCGGCCCATCATCGGTTCGATGGCGGCGGCAGGATCGATGTTGCGCGAGACGAGGTAGAATTCCATCTCGGGCGCGATGATGGGGGTCCAGCCCTTCTCTACATAAAGCTGGCAGACCCGTTTGAGCACGTTGCGGGGCGCGAAGGGCACGGGCGTGCCGTCGTGGTTGTAGGCGTCGTGGATGACCTGCAAGGTCCAGTCGCCCGTCCAGGGCGCGGCAGAGGCGGTGGCCATGTCGGGTTTAAGGACCATGTCGGGTTCGGTGAAGCCGCCATCGCCCGCCGCCTCGCCCCAGCCGCCGGTGATGGTCTGAAAGAAGATGGAATTGGGCAGGAAGAATTCGCTCTGCCGTTCGAATTTGGACGCCGGAACCGCCTTGCCGCGCGCGATGGCGGCAAGATCGGGGATCATGCATTCGACTTCGTCCAGGCGATGGCCGGCAAGATAGCGCTGGGCGGCGTCCGGCAGGGTCTGCATCCAGGTGGTCATCGGTCGGCCTTGAAATGAGCGGCCATGCGATGGGCAATGGCCGCGGTGTCGAGGGGGGCGTCCAGAGCCTCTTCGGCGGCGGCAAGCTGATCGTCCGGCACGGTGCCGCGTCCGCGATGGGTGATGAGGCCGCATATGGTCTCGGGGTCGAATTCGGGATGCGGCTGTATGGTGAGAATCTGGTCCCCATAGGCGAGGACGGCATTGGTGCAGAAGTCGCTTTGACCGATGACCTGCGCTTCGGCGGGCAGGTCCGTCACCTGATCCTGGTGCCAAGCATTGAGGTGATGCAGAGTGCCATCGATCAGATAGGGCTGGCGTCCGACGGACCAGCCGCCGGCGAATTTCTCGACCTTGCCGCCAAGCGCCTGGGCGATGATCTGATGGCCGAAGCAAATGCCGATCAGGGGTCTACCCGCGTTCCGGATCGCGCGGATCAGATCCTCGAGCGGCGGGATCCAGGGAAGGGGGTCGTAGGCCCCGTGTTTCGAGCCGGTGATGAGCCATCCACCCGCCTCCTCGGGGCCTTTGGGGAAGACGCCATCGACCACATCCCAGGTTTTGAACGTGAAGTCGTGACCGCCAAGCAGGCGCTGGAAGAAATCGGTGTAATCGCCGTGGGTTGGCCGGATCTCGTCCGGGGCGTGGCCGGTCTGGAGGATGCCGATCTTCATCTTGCGCCTTCGCTCTTTTTGCCGGTGTAGCATGGGGGCGCTGCCCCCGCCACCGCCCTGCGGGGCAGTGCGGTCTTCGACCCTTCGTCGCTGAGATTGGTCCACTGGACCAATCTCCGGGCGCTCCTCAGCCCCGAGGTATTTTTGGCAAGATGAGGAGGGGGCGTTAAGGTTAATGGGCAATAGAGGTTCGATGGGCAGAGAGGGGTTTGTTGGCTCCGGCGCATTTGGCGTGCATGGGGATGAGCGGATTTGGCGAGGTGGTTTTGAAATGGGGACGCATCTGTGATGACGTTTCGATCCTGTATTCTTTGCGCGACACCGCGGAGCGGGAGCACGCTGCTTTGCAGGATGCTGTCGGAGACCGGCGTCGCCGGGCGTCCGAAGTCGTATTTCCATCGTCCGTCGATGCTCTCTTGGGCCACGGCGGTCGATGTCGCGGCGGATCGCGAAGATCTGGAGACGTTCAAGCGGGTGCTGGAGGCTGTTCTCGAGCGCGGTCGCGGCCGCAGCGATGTGTTCGGCTTGCGGCTTATGCGGGAGAGCTACGGGTCTCTGGCCGGTTGGCTCGAGGCGCTGTTTCCGGATCATCCCAGTGCGGCCGGCCGGTTCGAGGCGGCTTTTGGCGCGCCTCTTTATATCTATCTGCGGCGCGAGGATAAGGTGGCGCAGGCCGTCTCTCGTGCGATGGCCGAGCAGACGGGGCTGTGGCATCGGGCCGCCGATGGGCGCGAGCTGGAGCGGACGGCCCCGGCGGCCGAGCCGGTCTATGATGCGGATCTGATCGCCTCGCATGTGGCAGCGCTTTCCGATCTGGACGAGGCCTGGGCGCGCTGGTTTCACGCCGAGGGGATCGATCCGTTACGGCTGAGCTATGAGGAACTGGCGGCCGCGCCGGGTGCGCAGCTGCGGCGTATCCTCATGCGGTTGGGCCTTGATCCGGCGGCGGCAGACGGGGTCGTGCCGTCGGTCGCGAAGCTCGCCGATGAGGTCAGCGCGGCATGGGTCCGGCGGTTTCGGGCGGAGCGGACCGCTGCGCTCTAGCGCAGAATCTGGCCCATCATTCGAGGGCGCTTCGGAGCCTGCGGCAGGTGCCGGTTCAGGCGGCGGTTCACCAATCCCATCAGGGTGATGATCGTGAGCGTCAACAGGACGAAATATCCCGCCAGGATCGGGTAGGGCACGAAGGGATTGAAGGTCTTGTCGGCAAAATATCTTGCGTAATAGAGCGCATCGCCGCGCTGTTGCAGGGCCGGAAAGCCGGAGAAGAAGACCAGTGTCGTGGCGTGAAAGAGAAAGATCGCCTCGTTGATATAGGCGGGCCAAGCAAGACGCAGCATGGTGGGCCAGACGATGCGGGTGAAGCGCTTCAACCCGGTGAAGCCGTAGGCGTCGGCGGCCTCGATCTCTCCGCGGGGGATGGTGCGCAGGGCGCCGTGGAAGATTTCGGCGGAATAGGCCGCGGTGTTCAGAAAGAGCACGATCGCCGCGCCCGCCCAGGCATTGGTCAGCCAGTCTGGGCCGATGCCGGCCTGTCTGAGGCGCAGGAAGATGAAGTAGGCCAGAAAGAACTGGATGAAGAGCGGCGAGCCGCGAAAGAGAAGGATGATCCCGCGGCAAAGCGCGCGGATCGGGGGCAGGCGACTCTCTTTGCCCAGGGCGAGCGCTGTGGCGAGAATGAAACCCGCGGCGAGGGCGATCAGCCCGAAATAAATGTTCCAGATCAGGCCCGAGCCGATCAGCGTGAACTGCTCGCAGAGGGTGAAGTCGTCGCGGGGCAGCAGGCGCTCTCCGATCCCCAGAGAGCGCAATCCGTAGGCCTGAATGGTCTCGAGGCAGGTCATGAGGTCGCTCTGGCTCCGAAGGCCTGACCATGGGTGAGGCGGGCCATCAGACGCTCGAGCGCGGCTTCGGAGATCTTGGTGAAGGCCAGATAGAAGACGAGCAGGAAGAGGAAGTACCAGAGCCGCCAGTCGCCATGGGGATAATCGGTAAAGCGCGGGGTCTTGGCGCCGCCCAGCTCGCGCGCCCAGTAGACGATATCCTCGACGCCCAGAAGAAAGAGAAGGGGCGTTGCCTTGATGAGAACCATCCAGAGATTGCCGAGGCCGGATAGGGCGTAGACCCACATTTGTGGCACCAGAATGCGCCAGAAGGTCTGGCGGGGCGTCATGCCATAGGCCTGGGCGGTTTCGATCTGCGCCTGCGGGACGGCGCGCATGGCGCCGTAGAGCACATTGGCCGCGAAGGCGCCGAAGACGATGGCAAAGGTCAGGACAGCGATCAGGAAGCCGTAGACTTCGTGGACCCATTGCGGAGACGAGGAGAGCGGCAGCTTGGCCGCCGAGCATACGACGAAGTCATTGCCTTGCCGGATGGGCTGTTCCCAGTCGGGACACAGGATCTGGTGGCGGATCCATTCGAACCCCTGATCGAGGGCGATGACGAAAAAGAGGAAGAAGGCGATGTCGGGGATGCCGCGGACGATCGCGATATAGGTCTTGCCGATCCAGCTGAGCGGTGCGGGGCCGCGGGCCGCCATGGCGCCGAGAAAGCCGAAGGCAAGCGCGGTAGGCGCGGTAATGGCGAGCAGCAGAAGCACGGTTCCGAAGCTGGAATAAAAGACCATGTGCTTGCCGGTGGTCAGGTAGCAGGCAAACCAGCGGGCTGTTTCGAGCGTGTCGGGATCGGCGCAGAAGGCAAACATCTATGGCAGGCCTGCAAGCGCATTCCGCAGGGCACGGCCAACGGTCTCTGGATCTTCGAGCTGCGGCAGATGGCCGAGCCCGGGAAGGGGGGTGAGTGCGGTGCCCATGGCGTCGGCGAGCGCTTCGCCGCGGGAGAGGGGGATCCAGGGATCGTCTTCGCCCCAGAGGATGCGGGTGGGGCAGCGGGCCTCGCCGTAATGGGGTTCGACCTCGGCGGTGTAGCGTTCGTCGGCCATTGCGAATTGGGCGTAGAAGGCGTCTTTGCCCTGTTCGGTGAGCCAGGGGGCGGCGAGCTCTTTGCGGTCGTCCTCTGCGATGTCGTGGGCGAGGGCGCCGCCGATATAGGCATCGACGAGGGCCGCATGGATATGAGGCGGCAGGCCCGTGAAGGCATCGACATGCCGGCCGACATGATCGAAGAAGTCTGACCCCCAGGGACGCATGGCGACCACGTTCATCAGGATCCAGCCTGCATAGTCGCGGCCGTGCAGGAGATGAGCGCGGAGCGTGACGGCGCCGCCGAAATCATGGGCGATGACGAGGGGGCGGTCGAGCCCCCAGGCATCCAGCATTTCTCCGAACAGCTCGCCTTGCACATCCAGCGATGCAGGACGGGGGCCGTCCATCTGCGAACGGCCGAAGCCCGGCATGTCGTACCAATGAACGCGGTAGTCTTTCGCAAGCGCGGGAATGACGCGGTGCCAGGCGAAGGAGGACCATGGCCAGCCATGGGCGAGGACCAGATCCGGTCCCTGACCGGTCTGACCAGCGGCAACCTTGCCGGCGGAGGTCTCGTGCTGCTGGTCAAGTGTCCACATCGGGAAAGGGGAGCGCCGAAACGCTCCCCGATCGGTTTATTCGAAAACGAGAGCGTCTTCGCCGAACCATTCGAGGATGAGTTCATTGAGCGAGCCGTCATCCTTCATCGATTGGATGGCGGCGTCGAGCGTCTCGCGCAGCTCTCCGTCGGATTCGCGCACGCCTGCACCCAGGCCGCCACCCAGCGGGACATCGTCTCCGACGAAGGACATGGCGGCGTCTTCGTCCACGATCGGAACGAGGAAGTCCTTGTCGGCGAAGACGGCGTCGGCCTCTCCGTTGCGGACGGCGGCGACGGTTTCATCGGGGGTCGCGAATTCCAGAAGCGTGGCGCCCGAGGCGGCGACATGGGCGGCCTGGATCGTGTTCACCTGAGCGGCGACAACGCCGCCTTCGAGATCGGCCTCCTCGCTGAGCGCCGCATAGGCGGAGGCCGCGGGGGGCACATAGTTCTGGGTGAAGTCGATCACCTCGTCCCGCTCGTCGGTGATCGACATGCCGGCCATGATCACGTCGTAGTTGCTGGAGACGAGGTTGGGGATGATGCTGTCCCAATCATTGGTCACCCATTCGCATGTCAGATTGGCGCGGGCGCAGAGCTCGTCGCCGAGAACACGCTCGAAGCCGGCAACCTCGCCGTTATCGTCGAGGAAGTTGTAGGGAGGGTAGGCGCCCTCAGTGCCGAGGCGGACGACGTCCTGGGCCAGCGCGGCGGTGCCCGCAAACGCGATGGCAGTAGTCAAAAGCAGCTTTTTCATCGGTGATGTCCCTGTCGTTTTTTGGTGTTGATGGGTTTGGATAGCGTCTCAGGCGGCGAGCGTCGAGGAGAGGAAGCCGCGCAGACGGTCTGTTTCGGGATCGGTAAAGAGCCGGGCCGGGGCGCCCTGTTCCTCGATCCGGCCCTGGTGGAGGAAGGCGACATGGTCCGACACATCGCGGGCCATGGTCATATCATGGGTGACGAGGATCATCGTGCGGCCTTCCTCGGCGAGGGCCTGGATGACGCGGACGACCTCCTGCTCCAGTTCGGGATCGAGGGCGGAGGTGGGTTCGTCGAAAAGAAGGGCCTTGGGCTCCATGCAGAGGGCGCGGGCGATGGCGGCACGCTGCTGCTGGCCGCCCGAAAGCTGGGCCGGATAGACATCCGCCTTGTCGCCGATGCCGACCTTCTCGAGATAGGCGCGGGCTGCCGGTTCCACCTCGGCCCTGTCCCGGCCCAGAACGGTGAGCGGGGCTTCCATCACGTTTTGCAGGATCGTCATATGGGCCCAGAGGTTGAACTGCTGAAAGACCATCGAGAGGTTGGTGCGGATGCGCATGATCTGCTTGCGGTCCGACGGATGCCGGTTTGTACCCGCGCCTTTCCAGGACACCGGCTCTCCGCAAAAGACGATGTCGCCCTGCTGGCTGTCCTCCAGCAGATTGGCGCAGCGCAGAAGTGTGGATTTGCCTGATCCGGAGGAGCCGATGAGGGAGACGACGTCGCCTTTGCGGGCCGTGATATCGACGCCCTTGAGGACCTCGAGCTGGCCGTAGCTCTTGTGGAGATCGCGGATCTCGATAACGGGCGCGTTGTCGGTCAAGGGCTGTCCGGTCTGTCGTTACAGCGGCTGAGTAGGGCGCAGATCGCCCCGGATTGCAAGTCAGGAGGCGCCCGATTGACCCAGCGTTTCAAGAGGATCCGGCAGCGGCAGGTCGTATGCTTCGGGGGGAGGCACAACCAGCCCGCGAATGCCAAGATTTGTGCGATGCGAGTCCGGTAGAGCCTTGATCGCCTGGCCGATGGCGTGCCTCAGCGGGATCACGGCATCTGCTTGGGCGGTGATGAGGCTTTGCCCGGGGGAGGCGTCCGTGCGCCCGATGATGTGAACGCCGTCGGTCTGGCCTGCGCGATCGAGCATCGCCCAGGTGATGGCGTCGATGGCCGCGATATCGGCGCGACGCTCTTGAATGGCGCGGACGCTTTCGGCATGGGCGCCGGTTTTGGTGATATCGGTGAAGGCGGTCCCTTGCCGTTTGGCCCAATGCTGCGCGGCGCCGTAGCCCGATTGCGACAGGGTTTCGTTGCAGGCAAAGCGCGCTGCCACCAGATCCAGTGGATCGGTGACAGCCCGGTCATGGGTGACGAAATGGCTGTAGTAGTAGCCTGCCGGCGCTTCGGGCAGGCCGTAATCGAGAAGGCCGACGATCTGGACATTGCCCTTGAGCCGGGCGCGATAAGGAAGGTTGCAGATCTGGCCTAGCAGCAGGTCAGGACTGGTCCAACCGGCCCAGATATCGAGATCGTGCGACAGGCGTTCGGGTGGATCGAAGGGATCTGGGCCCAGAGCCTCGCGGATCAGCGACCAAAGCGCGTCATGGGAGGCCCGGTTTTCGGGCCGAAGGTACATCGGCAGAGCGGCGATCAAATGCGGCGGGCCTCGACCCGCTGGCGGGCAAGGGCGCTGTCCTGATCGGTGACGCCCAGCATCGGGGCAACCATGCGGAGCAGCGCATCCTCGTGATCGTCGCGTTCGCCATCAGCGAGGACCACGTCCCATAGCGCCTCGAGCACGGCTTCGCGATCCTCGTAGGGGACCGTTTCCTTGATGGCCTTGGTAAAGCGGACGGTATCAGGCGCATCATGTTCGATCCGCTCGCAATCGGCGCGCAGCTGGGCCGCCTCGACAGGATTGAGATCGTAACGCCGTGCCAGGATCCGGTCGATGCGGGCAATTTCGGCGGCGTCATAGATCCCGTCGGATTTGGCGATCCGGACAAGCAAGGCCCCGAGCGCGAGACGCGCATCAAGTTCGCGAAGCGGTTCGGGGTTCGGCGCGGTCAGGCGCTTGAGAAAATCGGCAAACATAAGGTGGGGTATAGGGCGCGGACCTGCCTTGGGAAAGGCCGCGACGCTCAAATGATGCGCAGAATGCGGCCCTGGACACCTGTTTGAAATCTTTACCTGATTTAAATGTGTCACAGGTTAGATCAGACGTGATCGATCTGGCGGGCTTTGGGTCTTGATCGGATTGGTTTCGCAGCTAACTTGCAGATCAGGCGTGGCACTCGCGTCTTACGGGAGCGATTCGAATGAAAAGAGCCGGGGCTCTTATTGGGGCGATCCTCTGGATCCCCGCTGGTGCATTTGCGCAGTCGTTGCCCGACACGGGGCCCGGCATCGAATTTTCTTTTGGAGCAGGTGTTCAGGTCAGGCCTGAATATTTCGGCTCGGACGAATATGAGACTCAGCCCGACTTCACATTGTCGATCGAGGAAGTGCGCTTTGGCAACGGGCGGTCGTTTGGCGGCGATCCCGAGGACGGGCTTAGCTTTCGCGGCTCGTTCCGTGCGGTCGGGGAGCGCGACTCGGACGATTTCGACGAGCTTGAGGGCCTGGATGATATCGACAGGACGCTCGAGCTGGGCTTCGGCGTCGTTTATACGCAGCCAGGTTACGAGGTCTTTGCCGATCTGCGGCAGGGCTTTGGCGGTCATGAAGGCCTCGTTGGCGAGGTCGGTGCCGATGCGATCCTGCGCTCAAGCGATCAGTTGAGCATGTCGGTGGGCCCGCGCGTCTTTTTCGGCTCGGACGATTATGCGGAAACTTATTTTGGCATCAGCGATGAGGAGGCCGGCGCCTCTGATTTCGACGCGTTCGATCCGGAGGGCGGCGCATTGTCCGCCGGGCTGGAAGTCGGGGTGAGCTATCGCTTCAACGATCGCTGGTCGGTCGATGGGGCTGTCGCCTACGATCGTTATCTTGGCGATGCGGCTGATAGTCCGATCGTCGAAGAGGGCAGTGAAGATCAGTATACGGCCCGGGTTGGTCTGGTTCGGACGTTCTCTTTCGGGTTCTGAGGCTTCTTTACGTCGTCCACGGTGTCTTGATGAGACGCCTTGCGGCGTCATTTGATTTGATTGCGTTCAGGCCACGCGGGCCTTGGGGGCGTTGCCCCCAAACCCCAAGGATATTTGCAAGGCAAAGACGGGCTAGACCGGGCAGGTGACTGTGCCCGATGCGATCGGGACTCCGTGTCCGGCCACTTTTACGGAGATAAGGGTTTGGTCCGCGACCCGAGTTGTCACCTCGATATGGCTCGGGCGGCCCATCTCGATGCCTTGGCGCAGTGTCAGATGGGTCTCCCCCTCTGGTAGGCCGACCGTGTCCAGCAGATGCGCCATGAGGATCGCGCTTGCCGATCCGGTTGCCGGATCCTCGGGGATGCCCGCTGTCGGAGAGAACATGCGCGCCCGGTAGCCGTCGCCCTCGGGCACATAAAGGTAAGCGCTGTCGACACCGCATTCGGTCATGAGCCTTGACCAGTGCGGTTCGACGGGGCGCGCTTTTGCAAGCGCGGCGAGGTTTGAAAGCTGCGCAAAGAGAAAGGTGGGACCACCGGTGCCGACACGCGGCGCGGCCCGGGCGAGATTGGGGAGTGCGAGATCCAGGGCTTGGGCCAGACGAGGCCGATCGACCTCGGCCTCGGTCAGATGTGGCAGGATCGGAGCGGGGAATTCCGCGCGCCCGTCCCTGATCGTGACAGGCACGAGCCCTGCCTCTTCCTCGAGCCGGATCTCGGCGGCGTCTGTGATCGCCGCCAGATAGAGCGCGCAGCCAATCGTGGGATGCCCCGCGAAGGGGATTTCGGCGGTGGGAAAGAAGATGCGGACCCGCGCGCTGTTGGCGGGATCTTTCGGGGCCATCACGAAGATCGTTTCGGAGAGATTGAATTCGCGTGCGATGGTCTGCATTTGCGGGCTCGTCAGATCGTCCGCGCCGGTCACGATGGCCAGCGGATTGCCCGAAAAAGCGGTCTGCGTGAACACATCGTAAATGTGATAGGGCAGCTTCATCCTAGACCAGCCGGGAGGTGTCGACCGCTGCGCGCACGAAATCGGCAAAGAGCGGATGTGGTGCGAAAGGCTTGGACTTGAGCTCGGGGTGGAACTGCACGCCGATGAACCAAGGATGGTCCGACCACTCGACGATCTCGGGCAGGCGGCCGTCCGGGCTCATTCCCGAAAAGCACAGCCCCTCTTTTTCAAGCTTGTCGCGGTATTTGATGTCGACTTCGTAGCGGTGGCGGTGGCGTTCCTCGATCGCGGTCCTGCCGTAGACATCCGCCACCTTGGAGCCATCCGTCAGCGTCGCGTTATAGGCGCCCAGCCGCATTGTCCCGCCCTTGTCGTCAAGCACGTCGCGGGCGATTTTCTGGTTGTCCTTGATCCACTCCTTGAGGTGGAAGATCACCGGCTCGAACCGGTCCTTGCCGGCCTCGTGGTCGAATTCCTGCGATCCGGCATTGGACAGGCCCGCGACATTGCGCGCCGCCTCGATCACCGCCATCTGCATGCCGAGGCAAATGCCGAGATAGGGGATCTTGTGGGTGCGTGCGAATTCGGCGGCCTTGATCTTGCCCTCGGTGCCGCGTTCGCCAAAGCCGCCGGGCACGAGGATGGCATGAAAGCCTTCCAGATGGGGGGCGGCATCCTCGCGTTCAAAGAGCTCGGCATCGACCCAGTCGACCCGGACCTTCACGCGATTGGCCATCCCGCCATGGGTGAGCGCTTCGGCGATGGATTTGTAGGCATCCTCGAGCTGCGTGTACTTGCCGACGATGGCCACGCGAACTTCGCCTTCGGGGTTGTGGATGCGGTCGGCGACGTCTTCCCAGACCTGCAGATCGGGTTTCGGGGCCGGGCTGATCTGAAAGGCGTCGAGAACCGCCTGATCGAGGCCTTCCCTGTGATAAGCGAGCGGGGCTTCGTAGATCGATTTGAGGTCCATCGCCGCGATGACGCTGTCGGGCCGAACGTTGCAGAATAAGGCCAGCTTCTCGCGCTCTTTCTGCGGGATGGGCCGTTCGGAGCGGCAGACCAGCACGTCGGGGGCGATGCCGATCGAGCGCAGTTCCTTGACGGAGTGCTGGGTCGGCTTGGTCTTGAGCTCCCCCGAGGCGGCGATCCAAGGAAGAAGCGTCAGATGCATGAAAATGCACTGCCCGCGTGGTTTATCCTGCGAAAACTGGCGGATCGCCTCGAAGAAGGGCAGACCTTCGATATCGCCGACCGTGCCGCCGATCTCGCAGAGCATGAAATCGACCTCGTCCTCGCCGATCCGGATGAAATCCTTGATCTCGTTGGTGACATGCGGGATCACCTGAATGGTCTTGCCGAGGTAGTCCCCGCGCCGCTCTTTTTCGAGGACGGTCGAATAGACCCGGCCTGACGAGATGGAATCGGTCGCGCGGGCGGCCACGCCGGTGAAGCGCTCGTAATGGCCAAGGTCCAGATCGGTCTCGGCGCCGTCATCGGTGACGAAGACCTCGCCATGTTCGAACGGTGACATCGTTCCGGGATCGACATTGAGATAAGGGTCCAGCTTGCGCAGGCGGACCGTGTAGCCCCGCGCCTGCAACAGCGCGCCAAGAGCCGCGGAGGCAAGCCCTTTTCCAAGCGACGAGACAACGCCGCCGGTGATGAAAATAAAACGCGCCATATGCCCGGATGCTCCCCGTGAGTGCCATTTCGAGGGTGCCGCGCCGGACCCTGACAGGGGCGTCGATGCGCGACATCACGGGATTTAAGTGTTACGGGATTCGGGGGAGGATCGCAAGATGATGCGTTCGATTAATCCCTGATCCGCAAATTCTTGTGGTGTCAGTCGAGCGTCGGGGTGAGGGGTGCGTCCGCATCCGAAGACGAGGGCGGCAGAAGATCCTGACCGGCCGGAAGCGTCTCTTCGGTTTGCGTCGGCACCGGCACGTCCCGCAAACGGTCCACGACCGATGCGCCCGCGGTCTGCTGGGCCGCCACGATGGTCAGCGTGATCGAGGTGCAGATAAAGGCCACGGCAAGTGCCCATGTTACCTTGCTGAGCGCGGTCACGCCCGAACGGCCGGCCGTGCTGCCGCCTCCGCCGCCGATCCCGAGACCGCCGCCTTCGGAGCGCTGGAGCAGCACCACGCCGATCAGGCTCAGCGCGAGCAGAAGGTGGACGATGAGGATGACGTTTTCCATGGGGATCCGTGACGATTTGGTTTGAGGCGAGATAGGCCATCGCAGCGACCGCTGCAACCCGCGCGATTGGTGCTTTCCGGCGACGTTGCGGCTCTTTAAGAGGGGTCGCGGAATGTGAAGGAGAGACCGGATGGCCAATGTCGTCGTCGTCGGCGCCCAGTGGGGCGACGAGGGAAAAGGCAAAATCGTCGATTGGCTGAGCGAGCGGGCCGATGTGATCGCGCGCTTTCAGGGCGGCCATAATGCAGGCCACACGCTGGTGATCGACGGAGAGGTGTTCAAGCTGTCACTGCTTCCTTCGGGCATCCTGCGGGAGGGTAAGCTGGGAGTGATCGGCAACGGTGTCGTGCTCGACCCCTGGGCCCTCGTGGATGAGATCGCCCGGATCGAAGCGCAGGGTGTGACGGTCAGCCCCGATAACCTGATGATCGCGGAGAACACGCCACTGATCCTGCCGATCCATGGCGAGCTGGACCGTGCGCGCGAGCTCTCCAATTCGGTTGCAAAGATCGGAACGACCGGGCGCGGCATCGGCCCGGCCTATGAGGACAAGGTCGGGCGTCGCGTGATCCGGGTGGCCGATCTGGCCGACGAGGCGACGCTGGATGCGCGGCTGGGACGGCTTTTGGTCCATCACGATGCGCTCCGGCGCGGGCTTGGCCTGCCCGAGATCGATCGCGCGGCGTTGAAGGGTCGGCTACTGGAAATTGCGCCGAAAATCCTGCAATTCGCGGCGCCGGTCTGGAAAGTGCTCGATGAAAAGCGCCGGGCGGGTAAGCGGATTCTTTTTGAAGGCGCGCAAGGCTCTCTTTTGGATGTGGATTTCGGGACCTATCCCTTCGTGACGTCCTCGACGACGCTGGCGGGAATGGCGGCGACGGGGACTGGCCTTGGGCCCGGATCAGTCGGGTTCGTTCTGGGGATCGTGAAGGCCTATACGACACGCGTGGGCGAAGGGCCCTTTCCCTGCGAGCTGGACGACGAGATCGGGCGACATTTGGCGACAGTGGGGCGCGAGACCGGAACCGTGACGGGCCGGGGGCGGCGCTGCGGCTGGTTCGACGCGGCTTTGGTCCGCCAGACCTGTGCGCTCTCGGGCATGAACGGGATCGCGCTGACAAAGATGGATGTGCTGGACGGGCTCGAAGAGCTGAAGATCTGCGTCGGCTACGATCTGGATGGGGAGCGGCTTGATTACCTGCCGACCGCCGCCGAGGCGCAGGCGCGGGTCGTTCCGGTCTACGAGACGATCCCGGGTTGGCAGCAAAGCACCGCAGGCGCCCGCAGCTGGGCGGATCTGCCCGCCGAGGCGATCAAGTACGTGCGGCGGATCGAGGAATTGATCCGCTGCCCCGTCGCTCTAGTCTCTACGTCTCCTGAGCGGGATGACACGATCCTCGTAACCGACCCGTTCGCCGATTGAGGAGATTTGGGGCATGGCACTGTCCTACAAGGCCAAAAAGCGGTGGTCGCTGATCATTCTTTTGATCGGCTTGCCAGTTTACGCGATCATCGCGGTGTCCCTGATGGCGTGGCTGACCGATATCGGCGCGCGTCCTCCGATCCTGGTGGAGCTGCTGATCTATCTGGTGCTGGGACTGCTTTGGGCGCTGCCGTTCAAGAATGTCTTCAAAGGGGTCGGGCAGGCGGATCCCGACGCGTGATGCGGCCTCGGGGCTGAGGCCGCATTCGGTACGTCTCAGGCGACGCCCATATCCTCGTCATCGGGCCGGAAACGCGTGTCTTCCGTGACCTCGAACTGGCCGCCCGACGATTTGCGGATGCGGCCATCGCGCAAGAGCTTTCCGAAATGGCGCAAGCTGTCTTCGCGCGTGAAATCCTCGCCTGAGATCTCGTTGATCTTGCGAATGATCTGAGGCCGCGAGAACTGGGCCTTGCCTTCCACAAAGGCGGTATGGGCCGCTGCGGCCTCGAGCAGTTCGGGCAGATCCTGAGCGTCCACAGCGCGCGCAAATTCGGCGAAGCTTTGGGCATTGGCGTTCGATGCAGCGGCGGGCACTTCGGTTTCATCCTCGTCGCCGACGCGCTGGGACGGCACCAGCTTGAGCGGAGCGGGGCGGCCCGCTTCGGGTCCGCGCGCCTTGACCGCTTCGCTCAGATCCTCGCGATAGGCATTTTCGGGATCGTCGCCTCCTTCCGTGCCATCGCTGCCTTCACGTTCGGCGACGGTTGCGGCGACGGCCGCCTTGAGCTGGGCAATGGCCGAGCGGCGATTGCGGCTTTCAGGCTCTTCGAGTTGGGCGTTGGTCTGATCGAGGATGCGTTCCATGTCCTGATCGTCATGGCTGACATCGGTTTCGAACTGATGCCGTTTCGACAGGCGCGCGGCAAAGCGGGCCCCGGCGACGCCTGCATCTTCCTTGCTGTCATCTTCAGACGGGTCGTCCTCGGGGGTATCGTCCTCGAGGGTCTCCTCAAGATCGTCGTCCGCCTCCTCGTGCTCTTCTTCGTCTTCGACCTCTGTATCGGCCGCGTTGGTGAGAACGAAGACATCCTCGGACCCGGAGGTTGTTTCGAAATCGTCCTCATCTTCGAGGGTCTCGCCCTCGGCTTGCGCCGCGAGAGCGTCGCTGTCCTCGGCCTCGGGAGCGGTGTCGTCCGTCGATGCCGCCTCGGGCGTTTCTTCATCCGATGCGCTGACATCCGAGCGACGCAGCTTGATGATGCGGGCGCGCAGCGGAGAGACGGGGAATTCGGCTTCTTCGGCAGGCTCGTCTTCAGGCTCTGCTTCTGGCTCGTCCGAGGCGTCGTCTTCGGGCGCGCTGGCCTCTTCGGCGATCTCGTCAGTCTCGACGCCATCGAGGGCGGCGACATCCTCTAGATCGGACAGGTCTTCGATCTCGTCTTCGGGATCGAGAGCGACGTCCTCTTCGACGGCCTCATCCTCGTCGGCGAGATCCTCGTCCTCTGCTTTTTCGGGCCAGAGGACTTCTTCGACATCGTCTTCGTCGTCCTCTTCGGTCAGTTCTTCGAGTGTCTCGGTCTCGTCCAGTTCTTCCTCGAGACCGAGGTCCTCTTCGGGCTCGAGTATGGTTTCCGCTGCGGCGAGGTCCTCTTCGAGCGTGTCGACCACGGCGACCGTGACCGGCTCTTCGTCGCCTTTGATCGTGTCGTCATCGGTGGATTCAGCGACTGCGGCCCCGGCGGCGGCGACGTCACGAATGCGGCGCAGGCGGTTGGCGATCCGGTTGCCGCCGGTGTCGTCCTCATCCTCATCGGTTTGGTCCAGCGCGGCGCCTGTGCTGAGCACAATCTCACCATCGGTGACGGTGGCATCGACGCGGCGGTCATATTCGCCTTCGGCAATCCGGGCGAGTGTTTCGGGATTAGGCTCCCACTGATCGACACCGAATTCGCGGTCTTCGGCTGCCAGATCGCGAAAGTAAGCCGCGACGGCCTTCATCGTTTCGACCGAATCGTCGAAACCTTCCAGTGTGCAGGAAAAGGTGCCATAGGACACTGAAAGAACTTTATTCGATTCAGACATGGTACGCTCGCTTTTAAACCGGCCTTTAACCGCCTCTGTATCATCAATTGGTTCGCAAACAGGAACGATCTGGGGTTTTTTCAGGTATCATTTCATGGCGAAAATGTGGCAAAGGCGCGCCGAAATCGGTCATACTCCATGAAATCCACGGTTGTGTCGAGCGATCGTCTGGTTCTTCTGGTTGCGGCCGGAGCTGTTGAAACGGCTGACATCACGGTGTTTTCCGCCCGAGCCAGCCACGTCGTGGCCGCTGATGGCGGGGCGCAATCGGTGCTGGCTGCCGGGCAGGTTCCCGATGTCGTGATCGGCGACATGGATTCTGCGGTCCTCGATTCCCGCCTTGAGGGGCGTATTCATCGGATTCGCGATCAGGACAGCACTGATTTCGATAAGGCGCTTCGGTCCACCGATGCCCCGCTGGTGCTGGCACTCGGTCTGACGGGGCTAAGGCTCGACCACGAGCTTGCGGCGCTCACGGTGCTGGTGCGCTATCCCGAGAGGCCTTGTATCCTCCTTGGAGAGGAGACGCTCGCCTTCCTGTGCCCCCCGCGGCTTGATCTGGATCTGCCCGCAGGGTCGATCTTTTCGCTGTTTCCAATGGGCCGGGTGCGCGTTCAAAGCGAGGGATTGCGCTGGCCTACCGCCGGGATCGACTTCGCACCTGATGGCCACATCGGAACCTCGAACGAAGTGACCGGTCCTGTTTCGCTGCGCGCAGAGGCGCCCCGAATGCTGGTTCTGCTGCCGCGCGAGACGCTGGATCATGTGATGGACCGCCTTATGGACGCGGATCGTTGGCGCTGACGGCCCCGGCTCGGGATTCTCCGCTCGCGCCGCCTTGCGCTTTCGGCCTATAACGCGCCGACGCTGTTGCCACGAGGTTTGTCCATGCCCGAGTTATCTCCGATCGATACGGCCAAGTTCGCCGCCGCGCGGGAGGCTTCGCGGCTTGTCAAATCAGGCATGACGGTCGGCCTTGGAACCGGATCGACCGCCGCCTGGATGGTCCGCTGTCTGGGCGAGCGGGTGCGCAACGAAGGGCTCAAGATCCGCGGCGTGCCGACATCGACCCGCACCGCAAAATTGGCGCAAGATGTCGGGATCGAGGTGCTGACGCTGGACGAGGCCGGATGGCTCGATCTGACGATCGACGGGACGGACGAATACGATCCCGATCTCAATCTCATCAAAGGTGCGGGCGGTGCGCTGCTTCAGGAAAAGATCGTTGCGACCGCCTCGAACCGGATGGTGGTGATCGCCGATAGCTCAAAGACGGTCGCGAGCCTCGGCGCCTTCCCTTTATCCATTGAGGTGATCCCCTTTGGCCTGTCGCTGACCAAGCAGTTGATCGAAGAGATGCTGACCTCGCTCGATGTGGCGGGCCGCACGGTGTCCCAGAGAATGGTCGACGGTGAGCCTTTCGTGACGGACGAAGGCAACCGCATCTTCGATTTGCATCTGCGGCGGATCGGCAAACCCCACCAGCTGAGCCTTATGCTCAATCAGGTGCCGGGCGTGGTCGAGAACGGGCTGTTTCTGGATATCTGCGACACGGTCTTTCTGGGGCATGAGGACGGGCATGTCGATGTGATCGAGGTCGATGCCGAGGCCGCGCGCGAGCCTTGGGTCGATCTGGACGGCACCGAGAACCTTTTTGCGGATCTGTCGGAGTAAGTGATGGCCTTTGACTACGATCTCTTCGTGATTGGCGGCGGCTCGGGCGGGGTGCGCGCGGCGCGGATGGCGGCGGCGACCGGGGCCACGGTCGCACTGGCCGAAGAGGACCGCATGGGCGGGACCTGCGTGATCCGGGGCTGCGTGCCGAAGAAGCTGATGGTCTTCGCCTCCAGCTATCGCGAGATCTTCAGCGATGCGCGATCCTACGGATGGGATGTGCAGGACGGCGCCTTCGACTGGACGTCGTTCCGCACCCGGCTGGAAACCGAACTGGTCCGGCTGGAGGAGGTCTATCGCAGCCTGCTCGACCAGTCGGGCGTTCACATCTTCGACAGCCGCGCCGCGCTGAGCGATCCGCATACGGTACGCCTTGCCGACGGGACCGAGAAGACGGCCAAACATATCCTAATCGCAACCGGCGGCCATCCGGTGCGGCCCGATCTGCCTTGCGCGGATCTGGGGATCACCTCGAATGACATTTTCCATCTGCCTGAGCTGCCCAAATCGATCCTGATCGTGGGCGGCGGATACATCGCCTGCGAATTCGCCTGCATTCTGCACGGGCTGGGTGTGAAGGTGACGCAGTATTATCGTGGTGCGCAGATCCTGCGCGGTTTTGACGACGAGGCGCGCGGTCTGGTGGCCGAGATGATGGGCGAGCGCGGGATCGATCTGCGGCTGGGCACCAACATTTTCGAGATGAAGCGCGCGAGCGACCATCACGAGGGCGAGGTCAAAGGAACCGCCTCTGACGCCGCAATGGGCGCCAGCATCACGGCGGTGCGTGAGCGCCAGTCGAGCGCCGCACCAATCGAAAGTCATGGTGGCGCGCAAGGCCCGATCTGGGTGAAATCGACCTCGGGCCAGGAGGGGGTTTACGATCAGGTTCTCTTTGCGACGGGCCGCGATCCCAATTCCCGCGATCTGGGTCTTGAGGATTTGGGTATCGATCTGGGCCGGCGCGGCGAGATCGTCGTCGACGAGTACAGCCAGACAAAGGTGCCGTCGGTCTATGCGATCGGGGACGTGACCAATCGCCTCAATCTGACGCCGATCGCGATCCGCGAGGGGATGGCGTTCGTTGCGACCGTCTTTGAAGGTAAACCGACCAAGCCCGATCACGATCTTGTCCCTTCCGCGATCTTCACCCAGCCGGAAATGGGCACCGTGGGACTGAGCGAGGAAGACGCGCGCGACCAGGAGGAGATCGAGGTTTACTGCACCTCGTTTCGCCCGATGCAGCAGGCCTTTGCCGGGCGCAGTGATCGGGTGCTGATGAAGCTCGTCGTCTCGCGCGCCTCGCGCAAGGTGCTGGGATGCCATATTGTCAGCGCTCAGGCGGGCGAGATGATCCAGCTGGCTGGCGTTGCGATCAAGATGGGAGCGACCAAGGAAGACTTTGACCGGACCGTAGCGGTGCACCCGACGATCTCTGAAGAGATCGTGACAATGCGCAGTCCCGTGAGAACTGCTTGAATTTCCGGGCGAGACTCACAGTTAGAAGGTAACATGAGAGCGACCCTCCGGTCGCAACCGATGATCAAGGGATAGAGATTTAGATGGCAGGACGTGGTAGCGGCCCCTGGGGCGGTGGATCCGGAAACGGCGGCGGCGACGATCGGGACGGAGAGGATCGGCGACGGCCGACCGGTCAGGGACCCAGAGGCGACGGGCCTCAGATCCCCGAAATCGACGAATTGATGAACCGCGGGCGCGAACAGCTTCGCGTTTTGATGGGCGGTCAGGGCGGCGGACGCGGCACCGGATCGGGGGGCGATGGCCCCGGCGGTATCGGACGCGGCACGATCGGGCTGATCGCGCTGGGCGCCGTCGTGCTTTGGGCGGCCTCGTCCTTTTATACCGTCCGCCCGGAAGAGCGGTCGGTCGAGCTGTTCCTCGGTGAATTCTACAGCATCGGCGAGCCGGGCCTGAACTTCGCGCCCTGGCCGTTGGTCACGGCCGAAAAGCTCGAAGTGACCCGCGAACAAACCGAAGAAATCGGAACCGGCCGCACCGGCGGCGAGGCGGGTTTCATGCTGACCGGGGACGAGAACATCGTCGACATCGACTTCCAGGTCGTCTGGAACATCCCCGAGCCGGACAAGTATCTCTTCAATCTCGCCGATCCGCCTCAGACCATCCGGGCCGTGTCGGAATCGGCCATGCGCGAGATCATCGCCCAGTCCGAACTGGCGCCGGTTCTGAACCGGGACCGGGGTGCGATTGCGGACCGTCTACAAACGCTCATTCAGGCCACGCTTGATAGCTATGACAGCGGCGTGAACATCGTGCGTGTGAACTTCGACAAGGCCGACCCGCCCGGCGCGGTCATCGCGTCCTTCCGCGACGTGCAGAACGCCGAGCAGGAGCGTGACCAGCTTCGTAACGAGGCGGACCGCTATGCCAACCGGGTTCTCGCAGAAGCCCGCGGTGCTGCGGCGCAGACGCTCGAAGGGGCCGAAGCCTACCGGGCCCGCGAAGTGAACGGCGCCGTCGGTGAGGCCAACCGCTTTGTCGCGATTGCCGAAGAATACGCCAAGGCCCCCGAGGTCACGCAGCGCCGTCTTTATCTCGAGACGATCGAACGGGTTCTGGGCCGGGTCGACAAGATCATCCTGGATGAGGCCGCGAGCGCAGGCGCGGGCGGGCAGGGTGTCGTACCCTATCTGCCACTCAATGAATTGCGCCGTGGCGGGCAGACGACGTCAGAAGGGTCGAACTGATGAACAAAGCAACTGTCCTTCTGCCGATCCTCGTGATTGCTGTTCTGGGGATCACCTCGTCGCTCTTTATCGTGGACGAACGGGAAAAGGCGCTCGTTCTGCAGTTCGAGCGGATCGTGGACGTCAAGGAAGAGCCTGGACTGGCCTTCAAGATCCCTCTTATCCAGCGGGTCGTCCGCTATGACGACCGCATCCTTAGCCGCGATGTGGAGCCTCTAGAGGTCACGCCGCTGGATGATCGCCGTCTGGTGGTCGATGCCTTTGCCCGCTATCGCATCTCGGATGTTCAGCGTTTCCGTGAAGCCGTGGGTGAAGGCGGTGAGGATACCGCTGCCCGCCGTCTTGACGGGATCCTGCGCGCCGAAATGCGGGAAGTACTGGGTTCGGTGAGCTCCAACGACATCCTGTCGACCGACCGCGCGACCCTGATGCTCCAGATCCGCAACGGCGCGATCAGTGAAGCGCGCGCGCTTGGGCTCGAGGTGATCGACGTGCGCCTCAAGCGGACTGATCTGCCCGAAGAGAACCTTCAGGCGACCTTCAACCGGATGATCGCCGAACGGCAACGCGAAGCCGAAGACGAACGAGCACGGGGCCGCGAGGCCGCGCAGCGGATCACGGCCCAGGCCGACCGGACGGTGGTCGAACTGACCTCGGATGCAGAGCGTGAAGCGCAGATCATCCGCGGTGAAGCCGATGCCCGTCGCAACGCGATCTTCGCCGAGGCCTATGGCCCGCGCCGGCAATTCTTCGAATTCCAGCGCTCGCTGTCTGCCTTCGAGCAGTCCTTGCAGCAGCAGAACTCGACACTGGTCCTGTCGCCCGACAGCGAGATCGTTCGGGAGCTCTTTGGTGCGATCCGCGCTGAAGGGCTGGACCCCTCGGCGACCCAGGCGATCCTTCCGGAGGCTGGCACGGAAACGGAGGCCGGAGCCGGTCAGACGGGTCAGGGTACGCAGCCGACCCAACAGGCTCCGATCCCTGCCTCGCCGGATGATGGCGGCGGCAACGAGACCGGGACCGAGACGGCTCCGCTGGGCAACTAACCAATGAGCTGGGCGATCCTCGCGATCGGTCTGGTTCTGATTGTGGAGGGGCTGGTCTACGCGCTGGCCCCTTCTGCCGTTGAGGACATGCTCGAGGCACTCCGCGAGCTGCCGCTTGAGACGCGGCGGCTTATCGGTCTGGCGGCGCTTGCATCGGGTGTTTGTCTTGTCTGGATCGCGCAATTTATCCTCGGTTAATGCGCGCACCCTTATTTCACGGGCAAGTGACCAAATGCGACGGGGCTTTGCGTTGCGGGAAACTCGCCCTACATTCATCTACAACTTTGGAACACACGGCACAGCCGGGCGGAGCATTCCCCGCCTTTCACGGCATATGCGAGACAAGGAGTATCCCGTGCAGAGCAATTCGAAAGTGATTTCCCAGACGATGGCCGATCCCAAGCGCAAACTCATGGCGCTGCTTCTTGGCTCTGCTTTGGCCATCGGCGGCGCGCAGGCGGTCAGCGGGCAAGAGCTGAGCGTCGAGGGGCAGAACCGTCCGTCTTCGTTTGCTGAACTGGCCGAGCAGATCAGCCCGGCCGTCGTCAACATCACGACCTCGACCACCGTCGCCGGACGCACCGGTCCGCAAGGCATCGTGCCCGAAGGTTCTCCATTCGAGGACTTCTTCCGCAACCTGCCCGAGCGGGACAATGGCCCGCGTCGGTCGTCCGCGCTTGGATCTGGCTTCATCATTTCCGATGACGGCTACATCGTCACGAACAACCACGTGATCGAAGGCGCCGACGAGATCCTGATCGAGTTCTATGATCGCGATGAGGAACTTCCGGCAGAAGTTGTGGGAACTGATCCAAACACTGATATCGCGCTGCTCAAGGTCGAAGCGCCTGAAGGAGAGACCTTCCCCTTCGTGCCCTTTGGCGACAGCAGCGGTGACAGCGCCGAGGTCGGCGACTGGGTGATGGCCATGGGCAACCCGCTGGGACAGGGCTTTTCTGTTTCTGCCGGGATCATCTCGGCCCGCAACCGCGAGCTGAGCGGGACCTATGATGATTACATTCAGACCGATGCTGCGATCAACCGGGGCAATTCGGGCGGTCCGCTCTTTAATCTCGATGGGGAGGTGATCGGTGTGAATACCGCGATCCTGTCGCCCAATGGCGGCTCGATCGGCATCGGGTTCGCCATGTCTTCCGAGGTCGTGACCCGTGTCGTCGACCAGCTTCAGGAATTCGGTGAGACCCGCCGCGGCTGGCTTGGTGTCAATATCCAGGACGTGACCGACGATCTTGTCGACGCGATCGAAGGGCTTGAAACGGCGGAAGGCGCGCTTGTCACCAATGTGCCCGAAGGTCCCGCCGAGGAGGCCGGGATCCTTTCGGGCGATGTGATCCTCAGCTTTGATGGCACCGAGGTTGGCGATATCCGCGAGCTGGTCCGCAAGGTTGGCAACACGGCTGTCGGCAAGGCCGTCGAAGTGATCGTGCTGCGCGAGGGCGAACGTGAAACGCTCAGCGTGACGCTTGGCCGCCGGGAGACCGCCGAAGCCGCCATCCCCGCCCGCGCCCAGACCGACGAAGAGCCCGAGACCAGCGAACGCGAGCTTATGGGCCTCACCCTGGCCGAGCTCGACGATGCGCTTCGCGAAGAGCTTGATCTTGGCGAGACGGTCGAAGGTCTCTTCGTGACGGATGTGGCCGAGGACAGCGCCGCTTTTGAAAAGGGTCTGCGCCCGGGCGATATCATCACGGAGGCCGGTCAGCAGACTGTCACCGCCATGACTGATCTGACGTCTCAGGTCGATGAGGCCGTCGAGGAAGGGCGCAAGTCCATCCTTCTTCTGGTGCGCCGCGATGGGGCGCCGCGCTTTGTGGCGTTGCCTGTCGAAGACGAGGAATAACGCCTCTTCAGGCGTGATGCGAAGAAGGGCATCCCATCGGGATGCCCTTTTTTGTTCCCTGGACAAAGCCATCCCCCAAAAGGGTTTGACGCGCCGGTCAGTCCCGCTAGGACAAGGGGGGCAAAGACACCAAGGCAGGATCCCGAATGGCTAAGATCACCTATATCGAATATGGCGGCAAAGAGCATGTGGTAGAGGTCGCAGACGGCCTGTCTGTCATGGAGGGCGCGCGTGACAACGGCATTCCGGGGATCGAAGCCGATTGTGGCGGCGCCTGCGCTTGTTCGACCTGCCATGTCTATGTCGATCCGGCCTGGGTCGATAATCTGCCCGCCAAGGATCCGATGGAAGAAGACATGCTCGACTTCGCCTATCAGCCCGATCCCGAACGCTCGCGCCTGACCTGTCAGCTCAAGGTGAGCGATGCGCTTGACGGGCTCGTCGTGCAGATGCCGGAAAAACAGATCTGATGATGCGGGCGATCCGGGCGGCGAGCCTGATCGCCCTGCTTGCCGGATCCGCTGTCGCGCAGGATCGCGGCTGCCTCCATGAAGAGGGTCCGCCGAACAGCCCCAAGGCGACATCGGATGCGGGCGGGATTTCCTGGGCCTTCTTCTTTGGTCAGACCGAGGCCTATCTTCACGGGGTTCTCGGCGATACGATCGAGGCACGCGCCTTCATGGTGGACGTGCCGGGCACCGAGTTTTGCGATATCGCCTATGCGGCCGAGGATCATGTTTTCGAAGACGTCTCACCTCGTCTCGTCGATGTGACGGGCGACGGCGAGAACGAGGTCATCGTCGTTGCCTCCCATATGGATCTGGGCGCGCGGCTCGAGGTTTGGGGATATCCCGCTGCCGATGCGGACCTGACCCTGCTCGCCGCAACACCCCATATCGGCACCCGTTTTCGCTGGCTGGCGCCGATCGGAGCTGCCGATCTCGATGGCGATGGCGCAATCGAGATTGCCTATGTCGATCGCCCGCATCTGGCAAAGATCCTGCGCGTCTGGCGCTATGAGGACGGGCGTTTGACCGAGGTTGCAGCGATGGAGGGCGTCAGCAATCATCGCATCGGCGAGCTCTATATCTCTGGCGGGATCAGGTCCTGCGGTGGCCCGCCAGAGATGATTGTCGCGGATGCCGGATGGCGGTCTGTCCTTGGCGTGAGTTGGACGGCAGAGGGCTTTGATGTTCGCCAGATCGGGCCCTTCGATGGGCGCGCCTCTTTTGAAGCCGCCTTGCGCTGCTAAAGCGCTGCCAGCGTCAAAAGCACCGCCACCTCGCCGATCTGCTGGCTTGCCCCCAGCACATCCCCGGTCTGGCCTCCGATCTTGGACCGCGCAATGGCCGCGCAGGCGCTGACCGCCAGAACCGCCACAGCAAACGCACCAAGGGCTGGCCATCCCAGACAAAGCAACGCTCCGAGGCCCGCGATCGCCACAGCCAGCCCGGCGGTCGATCCCGGCGGCGTTCCGACCGCACGCGAAAGACCATCGGCGCGCGCATTCGGCAGCCGCATCAGCAGCACCATCCCCGCGCGCGACAGCATGGCCGCTGCAATGAGGGCCAGCGGCAGCCCGTCCTCTGCTAACAGCAGGCTGAGCGCGGCGATCTTGAGTAGCATCACCAGCCCGAGCGCCATCACCCCGAACGTGCCGATCTGGCTGTCCTTCATGATGGCAAGGCGCCTCTCCCGGTCGTGGCTGCCGAAAAAGCCGTCCGCGCAATCGGCCAGCCCGTCCTCGTGCATCGCACCGGTCAGCACGGTCATCAGCCCGGCGGCGATAATCGCTCCGATAAAAGGCGAGGACCAGAAAAGCGCCGCGCCATATCCGGCACCGGCGGCAAGGCCGCCGAGCAGGAGCCCGACAAGGGGCCATGCCCAGGCCGCGCGCGCCCCGCGCGCCATGGCCGCCTCTGCATCGACGCGGACGGGCAGGCGGGTCAACAGGCCCAAAGCGCGGGCGATATCTGCAAGCTCGATCAAAGCGGCCTTCCCTTTGCGGTGCCCAGCGGTAAAGAGGAGCGGAGACCTTTGCAATGACGGATGAAAATGACCGCTCCCTTCACGACGCTCGCCGAATTTCACGCGGTTCTGGGCGGATTGCCCGGCCCCGATCCCGAGGCCGCTGCGGCTGCCCGGGACCGCGACGCCCAACTGACCAAGCCACCTGGTGCGCTGGGCCGGCTCGAGGATCTGGCCGAGTGGTATATCGGCTGGCGCGGTGATGCCGCGGCCCGCTGCGGGGTGCCTCAGGTGCTTGTCTTTGCGGGCAATCACGGCGTCACCGCGCGAGGCGTGTCGGCCTTTCCCGCCGAGGTCACGGCCCAGATGGTCGCCAATTTCCACGCTGGCGGTGCTGCGATCAACCAGCTTGCCGAGCTTGCCGGAGCGACGCTCGATGTGCATGCGCTGTCGCTTGAGACACCGACTGCCGACTTCACGACCGGCCCCGCGATGAGCGAGGCGGAGTGCGTCGCGGCCCTCGCCGCCGGATGGGAGGCGGTGAAACCGGGGGCGGATCTTGTTGTCACGGGCGAGATGGGGATCGGCAATACGACATCGGCTGCTGCGCTGGCCGCTGCGCTTTTCGGCGGTGATGCGGGCGGCTGGGCCGGACGCGGCACGGGCGTCGATGACGACGGGCTGTCGATCAAGCGCAAGGTCGTCGAAGCGGGCGTCTCCCGCCACGGTCAGAAAGCGCCGCTTGATCTGTTGCGCTGCCTCGGCGGGCGCGAGCTGGCAGCCATGGCCGGAGCCATCGCAGGGGCGCGGTCCTACCGGATCCCGGTCATCCTCGACGGGTTCATCTGCTCGGCGGCCGCCGCGAGCCTCGAGAAAGCCGAGCCCGGAACGCTCGATCATGCGGTCGCCGGGCATCTGAGCGCCGAGGCCGGTCATGGCCAGATCCTCGATGCGCTTGGGAAAACACCGCTTTTGTGCCTTGGCATGCGCCTTGGCGAAGGCTCTGGTGCGGCGCTCGCGATCCAGATCCTGCGCGGTTCGCTTGTTTGCCATCACGGCATGGCCACCTTCGCAGAGGCCGGGGTCAGCGATGACTGACGCACCCGATCTGCCGTCTGAGATCGACGCCGTCTTCGCGCGTTATCCAACGGATGTTCGCACATGTCTTCTCAACATCCGGCGCGCAATCTTCCATGCGGCCAGCCGGATCGAAGACGTCAACGGGATCGAAGAGAGCCTGAAGTGGGGTCAGCCGTCCTATCGGGGGACGGGGACTCGGTTCGGGACCGCCCTTCGTTTGGGATGCGAGGGGCAGCAGGTCCCGCGGGCCGCGGTTTATGTGCATTGCGGGACCAGCCTGATCGAGGATCTGAAGGCGACGCGCGGTCTGACCCTGGAGACGAAGGGCAATCGGGCGATCCTGTTGGCAGCGGGCAGCGCTGGCCCAGACGATGACATCAGAGCCGTGATCGAGGCCGCGCTGATCTATCGCAAAGGTTAAAGCGGTAGCGGCGCGTCGCTTTTCAGCTGGTCCATCACGATTTGGCTTTGTACGCGCGCCACAGCGGTATGGGGCAGCAGGACGTCATGGATCAGACGGTGCAAGGCCTTGAGATCGGAGGTCCAGACGCGCAGCAGATAATCCGCCTCTCCCGTCATCGTCCAGGCCGAGGTGATCTCGGCCCGGCTGTGGATGAGACGGGAGATGTCACGCGCGGCCTCGGGGCCATGGGTCCCGAGATGAACCTGAACGAAGGCCTGAACGCTTAGCCCAAGCTGCTCGGGATCGATCTGGGCGGCATAATGCGTGATCAGACCGGCAGCCTCGAGTCGCTGGCGCCGCCGCCCGGCCTGGCTGGGGGACAGGCCAAGCGCGTCGCTCAACTCTTGCGCGGTGGCCTGTCCGTTCTTTTGCAAGGTCTGAAGGAGGCGATTGTCAATCTCATCTATATCCATGCGGAGATTACGCGCAGACCAAGCCGTAGCTGTCAAACCTGAGCGCATTATCGACTATCAGCGATAGACTTTGCGCACTGTCCGCACGGCTCTTGGCCTATCCTTTTCTAAATCCTCGCGACATGGAGATGCCTGATATGGGACCTTTCCCGCATGACGCCCCCAAAGCGCAGATCACAGAGCAAAATCCGGCTGGAACCGATGGGTTCGAGTTCGTCGAATTCGCGCATCCCGATCCCGACGCGCTTCGAACGCTTTTTGCGCAGATGGGCTATCGGCATGTCGCGACCCATAGAGCTAAGGCGATCGAGGTCTGGCAGCAGGGTGATATCACCTACATCCTGAACGACGAGCCAGGCAGCCATGCGCGCCGCTTCGTTGAACAACACGGCCCCTGTGCGCCTTCGATGGCCTGGCGTGTCGTAGATGCGCAGCACGCGTTTGATCACGCCGTCTCGAAAGGCGCGGAGCCCTATGACGGGGACGACAAGACGCTTGATGTGCCCGCAATCGTCGGGATCGGCGGATTGCTGATTTACTTCATCGAGGATTATTATGAGGTCAGCGCCTATAACGCGGAGTTCGACTGGATCGGCACGACCCATCCCGAGGGCGTCGGCTTTCATTACCTCGATCATCTGACCCACAACGTCCATAAAGGGAATATGGATGTCTGGTTCAGGTTTTACGGTGATCTGTTCAACTTCAAGGAGATCCGGTTTTTTGATATCGAGGGGAAGTTCACGGGGCTTTTAAGCCGTGCTCTCACCTCGCCCTGCGGGCGGATCCGTATTCCGATCAACGAGGATCGCGGCGAGACCGGACAGATCGTGGAATATCTCAAGCGCTATAAAGGCGAGGGTATCCAGCATATCGCAGTGGGCGCGCGTGATCTTTATGACGCGGTCGATGCGATTGCCGAGAACGGGATCCGGTTCATGCCGAAGCCGCCTGAAAGCTATTACGATCTGAGCTACGAGCGTGTCGCCGGGCATGATGAGCCCAAGGATCGGATGATGACCCATGGCGTCCTGATCGATGGCGAGGGCGTGGTCAATGGTGCAGAGACGCGGATCCTGCTGCAGATCTTTTCCAAGACCGTGATCGGACCGATCTTTTTCGAGTTCATTCAGCGTAAAGGCGATGACGGCTTTGGGGAGGGCAATTTCAAGGCGCTGTTTGAATCGATCGAGGCCGATCAGATCGCGCGCGGGGTGCTTAAGGAAACGGTGTGATGTCCGCCGGGACGACGCTCCTGCTGCGCAGATCGCCCCGCCCGCCGTCCCGATGCCGCGCGGCTATCCCGAGGGCACGTCGAGGACGATCGTCCGGCCACGTTTGACGTAGCTGAGCTGGCTCTCGCCGATCGCCGCGACCCGTCCGCCATCCAGCCGGTCGCCCGGCTGAACCTTCATGAACCGGCCGTTCGGAAGACGGACCAGGGCACTGCGCGCATTCGGGCGTCCATAGACCCCGATCAGATTGACGCGCCGCAGATTGATTGCATTGTCGATTGTCGCGCCGCGCGCCACTGTTGTCGAGGTCGGCCCGGAGGGCTGCGCGACCTGCGGCGTCGGCACAGCGGGCGCAGGAGCCGGAGCCGGAGCCGGCGCTGCCGTGGCAGCCGCCGTCCGGCGGGCTGCCAGATTGGCGGGCCGGTTGGAGGGGCGCAGCGACCGTGTCACCGCTTGCGCCGTTCCGACCACGGCCGGATCAGCGGGTGTGGTCAGGGCCGTCTCGAGGGCCGAGGCGACAGCCCCCGGTGTCGGGGTATCGGGTCTGCGGGAGGCAAAATCGGCGGGGCGGGCCTGAGGTCTTAAGACAGGCGTGTCTGCAGGACCGGTGGACAGTCCTTCCGCAAGAGGCAACGGCAAAGCGGCAGGCCGCGGCCGAGGGCGCGCATCGGGAGTGAGGCCTTGCAGGCTGACGCCACCGGGCGTTGCGACAGGGCCGAGAGGGTTCGGCTCAATTCCCGGATCGGCTCGGGAAGGCAGGGAGGGACGCAAGGGCGGAACGACGGGCGGCGTTCCGGCATAGACGACCACACCGTCCGGCGTCACGGCCCCGTCCGGTGCCGCTTCGACGAAGCCTCGATCATCTAGATCGAAACTTTCGCTGGATGCCGGGGGATCGACCGGGATCGGCATGGGAAGATCGCCCGCAATGAGCGCCGCCGTCGTCAGATCGGGGCGGGCTGCGGGAGGCTCTACCGGCGTCGCGATGCCAGGAAAGCCAGGATCACCCAGTGCGGCGCTTGCCGGGATCGGGCTGCGGCGCGGGGCCTTTTGCCAGACACCGGTCGCCGCGTGCCGGCGCTCGGCTTCCGGCGTGCTGAGCACCAGACGCCGGACATCGGAGGCTGCCATCGGCGGAGCGGGCGAGGCCTCGGGCTGCGAGATGGCCGTCGGCTCGGTCGAGGGGGTCGCCTGAGAAGAGGCGGGTGCGGTCAGGTTGGTGGTCTCAGGGACGGTTGTCTCCTCAGGCGCCACCGGCTCGGAGAGCTCGACGATTGCGCTCGCGACAGCCTGCGCCAGAACGGGCGATGCAGGTGTTTGCGCGTCCACTGTCTCGTCCGAAGAGGCTGCGGCCTCTGCCGGTATGGCGACGGGAATGGCGATAGGATCGGCCGTCGCCAGCCCGACGCCCGGTTCCGTACGCTCGCGCGCGCCCATCCAGATCGCCGCTCCTGCGCCTGCGGCCAGAACCAGCGCCGCTGCGATCTGAAGCGCGCGCTTGAGGGCGGTGCCTTTCGTATCGTCCTCGGGGAAAAGCGGTTTGGGATCAAGCGTCGCCGCAACGGCGGGGGCTTGCTTGGCAGGCTCGGTCGGCGCCCTGGCCGGAGCAGAAATCGAGGGAGATGCACTGCCCGCGACAGGCCGGGAGGCGGCCAGAACCGCCGGGGCGACGGCAGAGGCTGCGGGCTGTTCCGCTTTTGCGGTTTTCGCCTTGCCCTCGAACGGCGCCGGTTTCGGCTCGGCGGCCTCCGCCGCGGATGGACGGGGCGCCTCGGGAAAGATCCGATCGGTCAAAGGAGGCGCTGCGTCGGCCTTGGGGATGACAAAGGCGGATATATCGGGGGCGACGAGAAGCGTCCGCAGATCGGGAACGTCTCCGCGATCCTCGTCTCCCTCAGCGGCTATCGCGGGCTCAGCCGCATCGGCTTCCACGGCAGTCCCCTCGGCTTGATCTACCAAAGCCTCGGACGGATCCGGGAGGATGTCCTCTGCAGGTGCACTCGCCTCCTCGAGTGCTGCGTCGTCCCCTTCGGCGGTATCGTCCGCTTCATCAGGCTCCGGCAGGGTCCGCTCAGGGGCAGGATCCTCGGCGACCGGGGGCGTCTCGACGGCCTCTTCGGTCCTTTGGATTTCCGTGAAATCGAGAGGCAGGGTCGGCTCAAGCTCCGGCTCGGCCTCGGCTGCCTCTTCGGCCACACCGATGACATGGATCGCATCGCTGTCCCGGGCGGCGTCCGGCACGTCCTTCGTGGCGCCAAAGAACGGCTCTCCGTCGAAGGTGAAAGCCTCGGGGATCGCCGTGAAGGAATGGGGAACAAAGCCATGCGACCGGGCAAACTGCTCGGCCTCGTCAAGCGTCTCGCGGGCAACGGCGGCGATGAAAGTATGACCCGCGATCTCGCGCCAGTCATAGCTTAGATCCTCGACCGGGTAGGGCGTGGCGCCTTCGAGGGCGTTGCGCACCCTCTCGTCGCCGACATGATGTTCGATCAGGCTGAGATACCGAATCTGGTCGTTGGGCAGGACGATCTTGCAGCTGTAAGGCCCGCCCGCAATCGCCTCGCCGCGCGCTCGCAGATCGGCCAGCGCCGTCTTGAGATCGGGATGATCCAGGGGCACATCGCCGACAAAGACCCAGCCGCCTTCGACGCGATGCAAAAGCTGAATTCCCTCAGTCGAGAGAGAGAGTGCGAATGTCGCGATCATATGACGTCGGTTAACCCGTTTATTCTCGAACCCCGCCCCAGAAGGTTCGTCCCTATCCTGATTTGATATCCCAGGGATGTCCCCGAGGAAAGACACTGCTGACGGGCCGGGCGAAAGGCTGCCGGTTTTCAGGGGCGCGGAGGCTGCTGTGCGCCCCGGTCAAGGCGCAGGTCCGACCGGGGCGATCTGGGTCAGGCCGTGGCCTTGGCCAGCGCCTGATCGAGATCGGCGATCAGGTCATCCGCATCCTCGATCCCGATAGAGACGCGCACGACCTCTGGATCGGCGCCGGCGGCGCGCTGCTGATTAGCATCGAGCTGCCGGTGCGTGGTCGAGGCGGAATGGATGATCAGGCTGCGCGTATCGCCCAGATTGGCGACATGGCTGAAGATCTCCAGACTGTCGATCAGTTTGATGCAGGCCTCATAGCCGCCCTTGACCGCGAAGGTGAACAAGGCGCCCGCGCCCTTGGGGCAGACCGTCTTGACCCGGTTGAAATAGGGTGAGCTTTCAAGACCTGCATAGGTGACGTAGTCGACCCGCGGATCGGCCTCGAGCCATTTGGCGACCTTGACGGCATTCTCTACATGACGCTCCATCCGAAGCGACAGCGTCTCGATCCCCATGAGGGTGTAATGCGCCCCTTGCGGGTTCATCGTCATGCCCAGATCGCGCAGCCCGATGGCAATGCCGTGGAAGGTAAAGGCGAGCGGCCCGAAGGTTTCTGCGAATTTGAGGCCGTGATAGGCGGGCTCAGGCTCTGACAGGCTGGGAAATTTGCCCGAGGCGGCCCAGTCGAATGTGCCGCTATCGACCACGGCGCCGCCGGTCACTGTGCCGTTGCCGGTGAGGTATTTGGTGGTGGAATGGACCACCAGCGTCGCGCCGTGTTCGATCGGACGGCAGAGAAAGGGCGTCGCCGATGTGTTATCCACGATCAGCGGGATCGCATTGTCGTCGGCGACATCGGCAGCTGCGCGCAAATCGGTGATATAGCCGCCCGGATTGGCGATGCCTTCGCAGAAGATCGCGCGTGTGTCGTCATCGACGGCGGCCCGCACGGCCTCGATATCGTCGAAGTCCACGAATTTGGCGGACCAGCCGAAGCGCTTGATCGTCTGGGTGAACTGCGTGACCGTCCCGCCATAAAGCCTGGTGGAGGCGATGATGTTCCTGCCCGGCGACATCAGAGGAAAGAGCGCCATGATCTGTGCGGCATGGCCCGACGAGCAGCAGACGGCGCCTACTCCGCCCTCGAGCGTCGCGATCCGCTCTTGCAAGGCGGCGACCGTCGGGTTTGTCAGGCGCGAATAGATGTAGCCGACCTCCTGCAGGTTAAAAAGCGCGGCCGCGTGATCGGCGTCGCGAAAGACAAAGGCGGTTGATTGGTAGATCGGCGTCTGCCGCGCACCTGTGGCGGGGTCGGGCCGGGCGCCGGCATGGATCTGGAGCGTGTCGAAGCCGTAGGAGGGGCCGGTTTGGCTGGCATCATCGGGCATGGGAGGTCCTTCATCGATAGAGGCCCTGGATCGGATCGGGCCGGGGAGGCTGGTCGTGCGCTGGCTTTCGTGTCTAGATCAGGCAGGGCGGTGGCTCAACCGTTCCGCTGTCCTTAAGGAGGCCCGCCATGCCGACCCCGTTTCATCTGGCCCTTCACGTGACCGATCTTGACGCGGCGCGAGACTTTTATGGACGGGTTCTGGGCTGCGCCGAAGGGCGGAGCACGTCCACCTGGGTGGATTTCGATTTCTTCGGCCATCAGATCAGCCTTCATCTGGGCGCGCCTTTCCCGGTCGCGGCCACCGGCAAGGTCGGCGATGTCGATGTGCCGATGCCTCATTTCGGCGTGGTGCTCGACTTGCCGGACTGGCAGGCGCTTGCGGGCCGATTGAAGGCTGAGGACATCTCTTTCGTGCTGGAGCCGCAGGTGCGGTTCGAAGGTGAGCCGGGCGAGCAATGGACGATGTTCTTTTACGACCCCGCCGGTAACCCGATCGAGGTCAAAGGCTTCCCCGATCTGGCTGGGGTGTTCGAAAATTGAGCGCCTGACGGCGCATTCCTTTTTGCAAGACCGGGGATGGCCTGTGATCTCGCCTTGATCGGGGCGCCGGGATGCGGCAGAGGCCGGAGCCTCCGGCGGGGATATTTTTTAAGGCAAAGAGAGGAGGGATTACCGCATCCAAAGCCCTTCCTTGCGCAGGCGGGCGCGGATCTCCTGCTCCTTGCGCGGCAATGCGGCCCGGTCGAAGAGCGCGCGGGCCTTCTCTCCGCGCGACTGGTAAATCGTGCGTTTGAACGGATCGTACTCCTTGAGCACCTTCTTGCGGCGGTGGGGCATGGCAACATCGTGCAGCTGCGCCACCACGGCATCGCTTTCGCGCGCATAAAGAAGCGGCAGGCTGCGCCAGTGGCAGCTATGGCTTCCATCGAGCTGCCCATGCGGGCCCTCGCGTCCGCCTCCCAGCGCATGGATCACCAGCGGCAGGGCGATCTGGTCGAGCCAGGGTTTGAGCGGCTGAAGCTCCAGTTCCCTGGGCGTGTCGTCGCGGATGGACAGCGCCATGCTCAGGTAAAGATCGCCGAAGGCCACCGGATCCTTGAAGAAGAACCAGCCGGCGTTGAAATAGAGATATCGCCGCCAGAACTCGTCGGGCTGGTCCGGATCCAGCGAGCTTTCGAAATCAAGCTCGAATCGGTCGTAAAGGCTCTTCCAGATGGCGGTGTATCCCGGCCAGTAAAGCTCTGGAACAGGCCAGGTGCCTTCGCGTCTGAGAGATGCCGTCGGCTTTGTGAAATCGATATCGATCGTCGCCGGATCCTTCAGGATCAGCGTATCCGTATCAAAGAACAGGAAGGGCTCGCCCTCGGGCAGAACCGAGAGGCCTTCGATCTTGTTGCCATGCGGGTAGGTTTTGCCGAAATAGCTCGACGTGAAAGGGCGGATCTCGGCGCCGAGTTCTTCAAGCAGCTTGCGCGGCTCCTGCTCGATCCGTGGATCTTCGTCCCAAAGGGGGCCGGGCTGAGGCTCGCCAATGATCAAACAACCGGCGAAGTCCGGCGCCGCTTTTCTTAATGAGGCGGCAAAGAGGATGGCCTCGTATTGCAGGCGCCCCTTCTGGGCAATGATCAGGATGTTGAACGGTTTCGTCTCGGTCATCGGCAGCAGCCCCGGAGCAGATGTCCCCGACGTTCTAGCGCGCGCGGCGGGCAAGGGCCATCGTCGATCGCGAGGAGCGCCTGTGATGAGACCAGATCCGCTTGGTCTGAGACAAAATCCGTTAAGCGGCGCTCTTTTCCATGCTTTGCGCGATCTGGGCGAGAGCATGCCTTGGCGGTCCCGCCTGGCCGTCCGGCAGACTGTGCGGCTCGGCCTGCTGATATGCGGGTGGGGGCGCATACACGGAGATTTTTGCGCTTCTTTGCTTGCAAGCAAGCACGCGGATCGACGGGCAAAGACCAGCCACCTTTCGGCATGCGGCAAGCGTATACTCGCGCATACAGAAAAGCCGCTGTCTTTGGGTGTAGACGGGTCAATTTCGAGCCGATAGCCAAGCCTCACTCTCTGTCGGTGTCTTGACCCACGCCAAGGAAAAACCTCGACTTCAAAGCACCTTGAAAGGTGAGCTCTTGTGCTGTGCCGCTTTGAGCGGTCTCTTTTTCTGTGGCTGTGGGACCTTCTTCGCCGACGCATCACGTCAAGTAAATGTTGAAACCCAAGGAGTCTCAAATGGACGATCTGAACGCCCTCGACCGGGACGCAGAGCAACTCGCCACCGGAGCCAATTCTCAGATGCAAGGCTTTGCATCCGAGCTTCAGGAAGATGCGCCTGATATTGATGGCATCGTGACCGATCTACGCGACAATGTGGAGACCTTCGATACGAATACGGCGACCAAGACATATCACGTTTCTCCGGATGGCGACGACTCCAACCCGGGGACAGCAGAGCAACCCTGGAAGACGATCAGCTACGCTATGAGTGACGCGTCGCCCGTTGAGGCCGGAGAGCGCGTTCTGGTCGAGGCAGGCACCTACACGGAAATCGTGACGATCGAGAAATCGGGCAATGCACAGGACGGGCATGTCATCTTGCAGGCCGAGGACGGTGTGATCCTGCGCGATCCCAATCCATCCGACACGATGGGTCCCAATTGGCACGAGGGGAACATCGAGGTCGCCGGCGAAGGCTATCTGGTCATCGACGGATTTCGGATCGAAGGCAGCTCATTCGCCGGAGTTGCTGTCAGAGACGCGCATGACATCGTCGTTCAGAATGTGGAGACCTTTCAGACAGGCGGACCTGGTATCATCGCAATGCCGGACAGCTATTTTGACGGCGGGGAGCAGGAAGTCACCGGCCGCAATATTCAGATCCTGAGCAACACCGTCCTGGAGCCCAACAATCGATACGAGGGAACAGGCGACCGCGATGGTCAGCAAGAGGCGATTTCGGTCTGGGGCGTCGACGGCTTTGAGGTTGCAGGCAACTATGTCAGCGGCGGAAACCGGGAAGGGATAGACGCCAAGGTCGGCAGCCGGGATGGATCGATCCACAACAACTTCGTAACCGGATCCGCGGAGGTGTCCGGCACACCCGCGGGTTATCAGGGCGGTCCAGCCATTTACATCGATGGGAACCGCGCGGAGATTTCGAATATCGATATCTACCAGAATGTCGTTTTCGACAATGTCGCGGACGGGATCGCCATCGCGGATGAGCAGCCGGATGTCGGCGGCGGTGTTAGCGATATTCGCATCTTCGACAATCTCGTTATGGACAATGGCATCCAAGGTACGAATGGCGGGGTCGGCCTGTTCATCGGCAGCAACGTCAGTGATGTCGAAGCAACCAACAACACGCTGATCGGAAACGTTCAGGGTTTTGTCGTCGACGGCTCCGACAATTACCAAGGCACCTTGCCAACCGGGATTACGATTGCAGACAATGAGATTTTGGAGTCGACCTATCTCAATGGCTATGTCGACGACACGGGCGCAGTTGTGATCCAGGACAACCTGATCCGCTCTGATGTTGATGAGTTGGTGACACTTGGAAGCGGCACGGCCGATGTGGTGATGTCCGGGAACAGCTCGGAGGTTCAGCAAAACACGCCGGTACCGGATGATGATACAGGCAGCGACGAAGATGGATCTCGGGTGCTTGAGCCGACGGGCGATGATGTCCGCATCTTCGACTACATGGACCGGCGTGCCGATGAAACAGCCCTTATCGGTGACTTCGACCTGAACACGAGCGGTCAGGAGCGGACATTCGACACGCTGCGCTTCGATGTCGGAGGTGAAGTCTGGACGGCCTCGACAGACGACGAGATGATCGAGCTGATACAGATGGCCGAAGCTGACGATACGGACGGCGTTTCGTCCTTCAGCAGCGAAGGTAATCTAGTGTTTCAGTTCGAGAATGCAGCACGACTGGTTCTGGATAATATCGCGGATCAGTTGGACCCGGCGCTCACGTCCGCAGCGGGTCTTGAGGAAAACACGCTGCTTATCGGCTAAGGCCCTCGAGTACTTCTCCGCATAAATAATGAGAGAGGCACCTCGGTATCGTGTTCCTGCCTCTCTCGCCAGCATGGTGTGGGCGTTGTCTCGGCCGTGCTTGCAGGCCTGCTTTGTCTGGCGTCAGCGCCAAGGGTCGTGGTTTTACCTTGTTTAACATGAGACCTTTGACCGACATGTCCTGCAGCCGAGGGGAAGCTTGTGGGCTTGCCCATTCTCTATCCGTTGTTCCCGCTGACGTTTGCAATCGTATGTGACCGATCAAGGCCAAGACGCACCATGAAGGAAGTTGTCGAGGCGACATGCGGTGTAGTCTTCGAACAATCGGGACAGGCGCTGCGTTACTGGTTCTCTTCGATGAACGGCACCAGCCAAAACCCACAACAGAGGCGAACGTTACGTTGATGGCGTGCCGGTTTTTTTATCTGCTCCGGATCTCCTGGTTTCGGGGCTACACTGCAGGCTCACGCATCCAGATCTGACGTCCGATCCCGTCTCGTGCCGATCAGCGCAGAACGCGCGAGAGCATATCGACGTATTGATCCGTGAATGACGGTAAATCAATCGGGTCGATCTTTTCGAATGTCAGCCGCCACACTGCGGTGACGATGACCGGGGCGATGATCAGCCGATGATCGTAATCAAGGACGTCGGGCCGCACTTCGCCGCGGTCGACACCGAGGGTCAAGAGTTGGGTCAGCATGCGTTTGGCGTTGGCCATGGTCGTCGCATGATATCGCTCGAGAAGTGTCGGAAACTGCTGTCCCTCCGTGAGCAAGACCTTGAAGAGAACAAGCGCGTCCGGCTGTAGGAAGCTGTTGAATACCCGTTCGAGCATTGTGCGAAGCACGGCGTCGAACGGCCCGTTTATATCTGCGGCCTGGTTAATCGATATGCGGATCGCCCTCTCGATCCTGTCTTTGAACGCGCCTTCGAAGACCGCCTCCTTATCCTCGAAATACACATAAATCGTTGATCGCGCTATTCCGGCGCGGGTCGCGATACTGCCTATCGATGTGCCAGCGAAGCCATTATTCGCGAACTCCTTGAGCGCTGCCGAGATGATCTCTTCAGGGCGGGCCTCTTTCCGGCGTTGGCGTTTTTTCTCCCGCATCGTCTGAAGCGCCTTGAATGAGCTTTAGTTAATGACATATCTGTCAATAAGAGTTTCTTCTGGTGAACTGTATGAAACAAGAGGCGCCCCAACAACTTCCGTTGGTTGACAACGGATTGGCAGATCCGCCCTCATCGGGGCGGAGATCCCGGCGTTGGGGTTTGATCCCTTTGTTTCTAGTGGTGTTCTTTGCCGGAGGTGTCGGCGGCTTGTATTTTCAGCCGCCCGGTTTGCAGGCGTTCTTTGAAACCACCGGTCTGGAGCCGGGCGGCGGAACCGATACACCTCTCGCGCAGGCCATCGATCAGGTTGAAACACGTGAAGAGGTCGCCGTCGTAAGCGCAGGGGACATCTTTGCACTTGGCCGGATTTTGCCTCGAGGCGATATCATCGAGATTGGGGTCCCTTTTGGTGCAAGTGATGCGCGGGTCGAGGAGATCGCGGTTCGCATTGGTGATCGCGTCTCCGCCGGTGACGTGCTGGCGACGCTGGACAACGCGACAGAGCTGCAACTGGCACTGGATGCTGCGCTGGCAAACCTGGCCGTGACGCAAGCCCTCCTTGCGCAAACGGAAGATACGGTGCGGGCCAGTCGGGAGGAAGCGGCAGCTTCCCTTGAACGTGCGCTCGCAACGGCTGAGGCGGCAACAGCGGAGCTTGATCGCCTGACGCCGCTCCTTGAGCGAGGAGTGACGACGCAGGCCGCATTCGATGATGCCGAAGCCCGCGCCCTTGAGGCTGATCGCGATGTGGCCCTGCGGCGTGCAACATTATCGCGGTTTGAGACCGCCGAGGGGCGCCCGCAGGCGGACATCCTTGTGGCGCAAGCCAATCTGACAGCGGCCGAAGTGGAGGTTGCAGGGGCGCGTCATGATATGGCCAAGAGCGTCGTGACGGCGCCCGCAGATGGCGTGGTGTTGGATATCAACGTGCAGCGCGGTGAGCGGCCCGGCACCGATGGGCTCATGCATCTTGGCGACACCTCTCAAATGATCGTTGAGGCGGAGGTTTATCAGACACTTATCGGGCGGGTCGCGATCGACGATGCTGTGACGGTCACCGCCGACGCAATCGACCGGCCCCTCACTGGTATTGTGACGGCCATCGGGCTTGAGATCGGTCGGCAGTCCATCACCTCTGACGATCCGGCGGCCAATACCGATGCGAGGGTCGTCGATGTGATCGTCGAACTTGACCCGCCCTCCTCGTCGTTGGCCGAACGGTTGACCAACCTGCAGGCCCTCGTGAGGATCGATGGTGGAGAGCCGGAATGAGCGGCGTTCTCGCCGCCCTTTTTGGCCGTCTGCCCATCGGCTGGCTGCAATTGACCCACAGCCGAACCCGGTTCGCCGCAGCCCTTGCAGGCGTGTCCTTTGCGACGATCCTCGTTTTCATGCAGCTTGGTATTCTGGGCGCCCTCAACCAGTCGACGATCGCGCCTTACGACCATTTTCGCGCGGATATCATGATCTCTTCGGAGGATGCGAATACGTTGACGGACGGTGGAAACGTCGCCCGGACGCGCTTGTTCCAGGCTCTCGGCGTGCCCGGCGTTGCCGAAGGCGCGCCGATTCTCATTGGGGATCTGGTGTTGCAAATGCCGGATGGGTCGTCGTCGTCTCTGCAGACCTTCGGATTAAACGTGACGGATGCGCGATTTGTCTCTCCCGAAACCGCGTCTCAAATGGATTTGTTGCGCCAGGAAAACCATGCCCTGATCGATACCGCGACGCGCGGGATCCCGGCGGAGGCATTTGACGGCTTGTTGGCTGGAAGCCCGTTCCCCTTCGAAATTCAAGGCACAACTCTGACTGCGGTCGGGACGTTGCAAGTTGGTGGGGGCTTCACCGCTGATGGAACGCTCTTTGTCTCTGAACAGACGTTTCTGCGAACCTCTCCAAATCGTGCGGCCGGTGCGCCCAGCCATATTCTGTTGAATGTCGATGAGGGGGCAGATCCGGCCATCGTCGTTGAGCGTCTACGCGCAACCCTGCCAATGGATGCGGTCAAAGTCCAAACATTGAAGGATGCGGCGGCCGCAGATCTGGCCTATCAGACAACAGAGCGGCCGACGGGCATCATCTTTGGCTTTGGTGTGGTCATCGGTATCATCGTCGGTATCGTGATTGTCTATCAGGTTCTGTCCACCGATGTGGCCGATCACCTGAAGGAATATGCGACATTCAAAGCGATGGGCTATGGCCAGACGTTCTTTCTTGGGATCGTCCTCGAAGAAGCACTCGTGCTGGCGATCTTCGGTTTCATCCCTGGGCTTCTGGTGTCACTCGGCCTTTACGCTGGCATGAGCAGCCTGACGGGTTTGCCGGTCGCCATGACGCCGGACCGGATCGCCATGGTTTTTGTGGGCACGGTGGCGGCCTGCGCCCTTTCTGGCGCGATCGCAACACGGCGGTTGGCTGCTGCCAACCCGGCGGATCTGTTTTGATGTCCGGCGGCCCGCCCATCGTGGTCCGAGGGTTGAACCATTTCTTCGGGCACGGAGAAGCGCGTAAACAGGCGATCTGGGACGTGAACCTCGAGATTGCGCGAGGCAAGCTCACCATCCTGATGGGACCGTCAGGATCCGGCAAGACGACAGTTTTGACCTTGATGGGCTGCTTGCGAGACGTGCAGGAGGGCAGTGTCAGGTTGCTGGGGGCCGAGCTCAACGGCGCGTCCGAGGCGGACCTCGTTCAATTGCGGAGGCGGCTCGGCTTTATTTTTCAAGCTCATAACCTGCATGACAGCCTGACAGCCACTCAGAATGTTCTTATGGGTCTGCAAGTGCATGGCAAGGGTGATCCGGTCAAGCAGGCGAAGGCCGCGAGCCATATTCTGGATCTCGTCGGGCTTGGTGACCGGGCGGACTACCTCCCCGGCAACCTGTCAGGCGGGCAAAAGCAGCGGGTCGCCGTGGCGCGCGCATTGGTGTCGAACCCGGAGATCATATTCGCCGATGAACCGACCGCGGCGCTCGACAAGCAGTCGGGTCAGACTGTCGTCCAGATGCTCAAGCAGCTCGGGCAGGACCGGAACACGACCACGGTGATGGTGACGCATGACAACCGGATCCTCGAACTTGCTGACCGGATCATCACCTTGGAAGAAGGGCGGATCGCGAAGGACGTGATCCAAGAAAAGCCATTGCAGATTGTCCAATCGCAGAGCGTATCATGAGTTCATAAACGCAGAGAGGGCGCATTGAAGTCAGACCGCTTTCCATCGGAGCGGGTAAGGGTCGCATTCGGCAACACCTTAACGGGTTCGTATTTCTATTGGTTTCTCCGCGAAAGCCTCACAGATCAATGAGTTTTTATCATGGTGTCTTCTGTTTTCGATGAGGATTTCTGACGTAAGCTGCGGGTCTGCGGCGATGGGGACGTCTCGATTTTGCATGGCTCTTTTGATCTGACGATCTTTGACGGGCACAATGATGCTCTTCTCAAACTCTACCGGGCGGGAGGGCTGACAGCCGCCGAGAGTTTTGTCGCAGGCGATCATGGGGCAATCAATGGCCCATCCGCGAAGTCAGGGCAATTCGGCGGGGGGTTTTTTGCGGTCTTTGTTCCGTCACCCATGGATCTTGATGATAAGTTCACGGAGATGACAAAGGACCGATATGACCTGCCGCTCCCCGAACCCATTGACTGGGAAGATGCCCTCACGGTTGTTATGGCGCAGGCCGCGATCCTCTTTGATCTTGAGAAACGCGGTGCATTGCGCGTCTGCCGCAGCTCTGCGGATATTCGTGCGGCTTTGCGCGACAATAAACTGGCGGCGATCTTTCATATCGAGGGGGCAGAAGCCATTGATCCGGATTTTCACACCCTCGAAGTGCTCTACCACGCCGGGCTGAGATCTTTGGGGCCGGTTTGGAGCCGCAGCACGATCTTTGGCCATGGTGTCCCGTTTCGCTACCCCAGTGACGGCGACATTGGTCCGGGTTTGACCGATCACGGGCTACAACTGGTGAAGCGCTGCAATGAGATGAAGATCGTGCTGGATCTGTCCCACCTGAACGAGGCGGGGTTCTGGGATGTCGCGCGATACTCGACGCAGCCGCTGATTGCGTCCCATTCGAACGCGCATGCGATTTGCCCCCATGCGCGAAACCTGACGGACAAGCAGTTGGCTGCAATCCGCGAAAGCGACGGGATGGTCGGGTTGAACTTTGCCGTCGCCTTTCTGCGCGAAGACGGAAAGATGCTCGCGGATGTGCCGCTGGAACAGATGCTAAGACATCTTGATCACTTGATCGAGCAACTGGGCGAGGACCGGGTCGGGTTCGGATCGGACTATGATGGGGCGATTGTACCCAAGCAGTTGAGCTCATGTGCAAACCTGCCCGAACTGAGGCACGCGATGGCAAATCACGGCTACAGCGATGCGCTGATGTCGAAACTTTGCCACGAGAACTGGCTGCGCGTGCTGGAAAATACATGGGGGTCATAACTCCATAGGCCAGATAGAAGAAAGTTGAACAGGAGAGGTTCTGACGATGAATGCCTTTAATCGACTACTGACGGGTGCTGCGATTGGCCTCGCGGTTAGCCTATCGTCTTTTGCGGCCAATGCGGAAACACCCGCCAACATGCTGGTCATCGCCAACCGCATCGACGACGTGACGACGATTGATCCAGCGGAAAGTTTCGAATTCGCGGGTTCGGATATCAGCCGCAATGTCTACAGTCGGCTTGTCATTCTGGACCCCATGGATCTGGACGCCGGCTACAAGCCCGACCTGGCCGAAAGCTGGGAGGTGTCCGAGGATGGTATGACGATCACTTTCACCATGCGCGAAGGTGTGACGTTTCATTCCGGCAATCCGGTGCGTGCCGAAGATGCTGCCTTTTCACTGCAACGCGCGGTGATCCTGAATAAGACGCCTGCTTTTATCCTGACGCAATTCGGCTTCACGCCCGAAAATGTGACCGAGACGATCCGCGCGGACGGCAACACACTGATCCTCACGACAGACAAGAAATATGCGACGTCCTTCGTTCTCAACTGCCTGACCGCCACGATCGGCGCTGTGGTCGATAAGGAGACCGTTATGGCCAACGAGGTCGATGGCGATATGGGCAGCGAGTGGCTGAGAACAAACTCGGCCGGATCCGGTCCCTACATGCTCGACAGCTGGAGACCTAACGAGTCGGTTACCCTGTCTTCCTTCCCGGACTATTATGGCGGTGCGCCCGAGATGGAGCGGGTGATCGTACGCCATGTGCAGGAAAGCGCGTCGCAGCGCCTGCTGCTGGAACGCGGTGACATCGACATCGCGCGCAACCTGAACCCCGAGGACGTTGCCGGGGCCTCGGCTGCCGATGGCGTCGTAATCTCGGACGAGCTGAAGGGCCGTCTGATGTATCTGGCGCTGAACCAGAAGCATCCGGAGCTGAGCAAGCCCGAGGTGCGTCAGGCCTTCAAGTACCTGATCGATTACGAAGGCATGCGCGACAGCTTTCTCGCAGGGCAGTATGCGATCCACCAGAACTTTCTTCCTGCGACATATCTGGGCGCCTCGGACGAGAACCCGTTCTCCTATGATATCGAAAAGGCGAGGGAGCTGCTTACCGCCGCGGGTGTCGACGGCCTGGAAATCGAGCTTGGCGTGCGCGAGGCGCAGGAGCGGATCGAGATCGCCCAGTCCTTCCAGAACGCCGCCGCGCAGGTTGGGATCAAGGTCAACATCACCGTTGGCACCGCTAAGCAGATCCTCGCTCGCTACCGCGCGCGGGAGCTTGATGTCTATCTCGGTGCCTGGGGGCCGGACTATCCCGATCCGCAGACGAATGCGGGCACATTCGCCTACAACCCCGACAACTCGGACGAGGCGAATGCAACGGGCCTTTTGGCCTGGCGCAACAGCTGGGACACGGGCGGCCTGACCGAGAAGGTCGAGGCGGCCGTGACCGAAGGCGACCGGGATACACGGATCCAGATGTATCTTGATATCCAGTCGGAGTTCCGAGAGACGTCGCCTTTCGTGATCATGTTCCAACAGATCGAGCAATCGGCGATGCGGGAGAACGTGACCAACTGGTCCACGGGACAGGCCGTCACAAATGCGGCCTATTGGCAGGTCACAAAGTAAGTGGCACTGACCGATAGAACGGGGGAGGGGCGCGCGTCCCTCCCACCCTGGATCAAGACTACGTTTCTGACGCTTGGCTCCATCGCCGTAACGATGTTGGGCCTGCTGTTCGTCACCTTCATCATCGGCCGTGTGATGCCGATCGATCCGGTGCTGGCGATCGTGGGAGAGCGCGCTTCGCAATCGACCTATGATGCGGTGTTCGAGGAGCTGGGGCTCGACAAGCCGCTCATCGTGCAGTTCGGCTATTATATCTGGGACGTACTGCATCTGGATTTCGGGACATCGCTTCTGAACGCGCGGCCTGTCTCCGAAGACATTGCCCGCGTCTTTCCCGCAACGCTTGAACTGGCGACACTCGGAATTTTTTTCGGCATCGTTCTTGGCGTACCTTTGGGTGTGCTGGCAGCCGTGCGTAAAGGATCATGGATCGATCAGGTCGCCCGGGTAGTGGCACTTGTCGGATATTCCATGCCAATCTTCTGGCTGGGCCTCATGGGGCTTTTGATCTTTTACGGCATCCTTGGATGGGTTGGCGGACCCGGGCGGGTTGGGATCTTTTATGTGGATGTCGTGCCGCCGGTTACCGGCATGATCCTGATCGATGCGCTTCTGGATCGCAACTGGGACGTCTTCAAAAACGCGTTCAGCCATATCATCCTTCCTGCGGCGTTGCTGGGCTATTACTCGTTGGCCTATATCAGCCGCATGACGCGCTCTTTCATGCTGGAGCAACTCAGTGCGGAATATATCACGACCGCCCGGGTCAAGGGCATGTCAGAATGGGACGTGGTCTGGAAACACGCTGTCAAGAACATCCGCGTGCAGCTGATCACCGTGATCGCGCTTAGCTATGCCACCCTTTTGGAAGGGTCTGTTCTGACGGAGATCATCTTTAGCTGGCCCGGTATCGGTAGCTACATCACCACGGCCCTTCTGAGCGCCGATATGAATGCGGTCCTTGGCGGAACCGTCGTTGTCGGGCTCGTCTTCATTCTGCTCAATATCTTCTCTGACCTGCTCTACAAGGTCTTTGATCCGCGTGCGCGATAGGGAACGCCCATGGCAGATCAAACCTTCAGAGAGTGGCTCGTCACCGACACGCCGACCTCGCGTCGCCATGCGAAGCTTTCGGCACTGTATCAGGGGTGGCTGACCTTTCGATCCAACACCATGGCGATGGTCGGGTTGGGCATCCTGCTCCTGCTGATCGTGGTTGCGGTGGCTGCCCCGATCCTGTCGCCGCATGATCCCTTTGTGCAGGACCTGGGCAACCGCCTGGCGCCCTTGGGGAGCGAAGGCCATCTGCTGGGCACTGACAGTTTGGGGCGCGATATTCTCTCCCGGCTGATCTATGGCGCGCGGATCACGCTATACATCGTTGCCCTTGTCGCCCTGATTGCTCCGATTGCAGGACTGCTTGTGGGCACGGTTTCGGGCTATGCCGGCGGATGGGTCGATATCGTCCTGATGCGGATCACCGACATTTTCTTGGCCTTTCCACGGTTGGTCCTTGCGCTTGCCTTTGTCGCAGCCTTGGGGGCGGGGATCGAGAATGCCGTGCTTGCAATCTCACTGACCGCGTGGCCGCCTTATGCGCGGATCGCGCGGGCGGAAACGCTGACGATCCGATCTTCGGACTATATCGCCGCTATCCGGCTGCAAGGTGCAGGGGCGTTCAGGATCATTACGCGGCATATCTGGCCGCTCTGTATCTCGTCGCTTATCGTGCGCGTCACGCTGGATATGGCAGGCATCATTCTGGCCGCGGCGGGACTTGGGTTCCTTGGCCTTGGCGCGCAGCCGCCCAGCCCGGAATGGGGGGCGATGATCTCTGAAGGTCGGCGTTTCATTCTGGACCATTGGTGGGTTGCCACGATGCCAGGACTGGCCATCTTTACAGTATCACTGGCCTTTAATCTCTTGGGCGACGGCTTGCGTGACGTGCTTGATCCGAAGGCGGGCGAGTGATGGATACACTTCTTGATGTCGAGAACCTTTGGGTCAAATTCCCGACCCGCCAAGGCCTCTTCGATGCGGTGCGCGGCGTGTCCTTCTCGCTCGGGCGGGAGCGTTTGGGCATCGTCGGCGAAAGCGGCTCTGGCAAGTCGATGACCGGTCGCGCGATCCTGCGGCTGATCCGTCCGCCGGGGATTGTGGAGGCAGACCACATCAAGCTTGGCGACGACAATCTTTTGGCAAAATCCGAAAAGGAAATGCGCGCTGTCCGGGGCCAGCGGATCTCGATGGTGATGCAGGATCCGAAATTCTCGCTGAACCCGGTGATGACCATCGGCGATCAGATCATCGAAGCCTACCGTCTGCACAGCGCTGCCTCCAAATCAAAGGCCCATGCCAAGTCGCTCGAGATGTTGAGGGCTGTGTCGATCCGCGACGCCGAGCGTGTCATGCGGGCCTATCCACACGAGATGTCAGGCGGAATGGGGCAGCGGATTATGATCGCGATGATGCTGATCCCGAACCCTGAAATCCTGATCGCAGATGAGCCAACCTCGGCGCTCGATGTCTCTGTCCAGCGGCAGGTCCTGGATATCATGGACCGGCTGGTGAAAGAGCGCGGTATGGGCCTGATCTTCATCAGCCATGACCTCAACCTTGTCGCCGATTTCTGTGATCGTGTTCTTATCATGTATGCTGGCCGGGTCGTGGAGGTTTGCGAGGCTGACAAATTGCACGAAGCAACGCATCCCTACACGCAAGGGCTGCTGAATTCGCTGCCAAGGCTCGATATGCCCACGGATCGTTTAGAGGTGCTTGAACGCGATCCTGCTTGGTCGGAGGTGCCTAGTGTGAGCGGCCGAGCATGAGTATGCTGCAGATAGCGGGCCTGAATGTGTGGTTTGGCGCTGCGCGTAATCGAGTGCACGCCGTTAAGGCTGCAAGCTTTTCAGTGGCCGAAGGGGAAAGTTTTGGCCTGGTCGGTGAGAGCGGTTCCGGCAAATCGACTATCCTGCGCGCGATTACCGGGCTGGCCTCGACAGGGTCCGGCCAGATCGAAGTCGAAGGTCAGCCAGTCCCCGCCCGCCGCCCCAAACCCTTTTTCAAGACCGTTCAGATGGTCTTTCAGGACCCTTATGCGTCGCTGCATCCGCGCCACTCCATCGACCAAGTGCTTGGCGAGACGCTTCATCTGCACGGGTTCAAGGATATTGATAATCGCGTCATGCAACTCCTTGATGATGTAGGGCTCGGCCAGAAATTCCGCTTTCGCTACCCGCATCAATTGTCTGGTGGACAAAGGCAGCGGGTCGCGATTGCGCGGGCGCTGGCGCCCGAACCGAAGCTCCTCTTACTCGATGAGCCGACCTCAGCCCTCGATGTGTCGGTTCAGGCCGAGATCCTCAACCTACTTGCCGACCTCAGACAAAACCATGCGCTGACGTACCTGATGGTGTCACACGATTTGTCTGTCGTCGGCCATATGTGCAATCGTCTGGCGGTGATGAAAGACGGCGAGATCGTAGAGATCATGGATGTCTCCGCGCTCAGACGCATGGAAGCGACGCATCCATATTCACAGCATCTGCTGCAAGCCTCCGTCTGAGGCAGAGACTGCTTTGACGTGACTTTGAAAGGGACGATGATGAAACACCTCAGACTGACAATGGCGGCAGGTCTTCTGGCGAGTGCGCTGGCGATCTCACCTCTGGCGGCACAGACGCCGGACAACGTTCTGGTCGTGGCGCAAAACATCGACGACATCGTGACCATTGATCCAGCCTCGGCTTATGAATTTAGCTCCGGCGAATATGTGGCCAATACCTATGATACGCTGGTGCGCTATGATGCGATGGATACGACAGTCCTTGCGCCTGCGCTCGCCACCGAGTGGGACATTGATGCCGCCAACAAGATAGTGACCTTTGCCTTGCGCGACGGGGTGACGTTCCATTCCGGCAATCCGCTGCGCGGCGAAGACGTTGTGGGATCGTGGACCCGTGTCGTCTCGCTCGACAAGGCGCCGGCCTTTATCCTGACGCAGCTTGGTTGGACGCCGGATAACATCTCCGAGATGGTAACGGTCGACGGCAACAGGGTAACGGTTCGGTACCAAGGGGATTTTGCGCCCTCCTTTGTTCTGAACGTTCTCGCGGCCCGTCCTGCCTCGATCGTCGATATGGAAACCGTCATGGCCAACGAAGTTGACGGCGATATGGGCCATGCTTGGATGAACAGCAACTCAGCCGGGACCGGGCCATTCTCACTGCAAACCTACCGTCCGGCAGACATCCTGACACTTCAAGCCAACCCGGACTACTATCAAGGCGCCCCCGCGATGGAGCGCGTGGTGATCCAGCATAACCCGGAGGGTGCGACCCAAAGGCTTCAGCTTGAAGCAGGCGATATCGACATGGCCAAGAACCTCGATCCCGGACAGATTGCGGGTCTTGACGGGGCCGAGGGCATCCGGATCGAAACCTATCCCCAAGCGGCCGTCCATTGGGTGTCGTTCAACCAGAAGGTCGATGCGTTGACCAATCCCGCCGTGTGGGAGGCCGCCCGGTATCTGGTGGACTACGAGGGTATGGCAAACGGGATGTTGAAAGGCCAGATGGAGGTGCATCAGGCGTTTTGGCCCGAGGGTTTCCCGGGCGCGCTCACCGACACTCCCTTTCGCTATGATCCCGAAAGGGCAAGGCAGATCCTCGACGATGCTGGAGTGGACACGCCGATCAACGTGACGATGGATGTGATCTCCGCCCCGACATTCGTGGAGATGGCGCAGGCCATTCAGGCCTCCTTTGCGGAAGGCGGGATCAATCTGGAAATCATTGCGGGCACGGGCGCCCAGGTCATCACCAAATACCGGGCAAGAACCCATGAGGCGATGTTGCTCTACTGGGGGCCGGATTTCATGGACCCGCATTCCAACGCCAAGGCATTTGCATTCAATGCAGACAACTCGGACGATAAATATGCCTCGACGACCACTTGGCGCAACGCATGGATGCCGCCCGCGGAGCTCAATGAAAAGACCATGGCCGCGCTGGGCGAACAGGACGCCGAAAAGCGCCTTGAGATGTATCTAGAGCTGCAGCAGGCCACGCAGACAGAGGCGCCATTTGTCATCATGTTCCAGGCGATCAAACAGGTCGCTATGCGCGACACCGTCAGCGGCTTCGTCAACGGTGCAACCTCGGATTACGTGTTCTACCGGCTGGTGACCAAGGAATGAGCAACGGCCCGTCCGCCGAGGACACCTATCGCGCCCTACATGCGGAGACAGGCGGGCGGCTCTTCACCGTGACCGTCCTTGATCGCACCGCCGGCCTTGCCCGGCGGGTCTACACCTCACATCCCGACGCCTATCCAGTATCGGGCACCAAGCCGATACAGCAGAACGAATGGACCCGGCAGGTGATCGACAACGGAGAGCTTTTTGTAGCCAACACGGTGGAAGACTTTGCGAAATACTTCGCAGATTATGCCCTCATCCGAAGCCTAGGCTGCGAGTCTGCGCTGAACATACCGGTGAGCGAAGACGGGGTCGTTGGCACCGTGAATATTCTGGATAAAGCGCATTATTTTGATGACCAGATGATCAAAAAATGTATTTCGGCAGTTCGAAGACACCAAAGTCAGTTAATTCAGGCGTTTAGGTCTGCCGGTTTGTAATTTCAGAGAAATCTTGACCGTGCAGGCTGGTCTCAGGGCCTATTGATTTCTGCTAACGTCATGCATCACGGTTTGGAAACCGAGCGGTAAACATGTCTGATCTTTTCTGTCTGGCCGATGAGCAGCTGGCGCGTCTTCAGCGGAATCATCCTCATCAACCGCAATTGCTTACGATTGCGGGATGCGCCCAGGTAATACGGCCCGGACAAGACACCCTACAATTGTTCGAACCGATGAAGGTGAGTGCCTAGGGTCAGGACCCATTGATTTCTGCTTAGTAGCGTGATTCACGGCTGGAAAACTGAGCGGTGAACATGTCTGA
>CANNFE010000011.1 GCA_947503775.1 uncultured Paracoccaceae bacterium
AGACATGTTCACCGCTCAGTTTTCCAGCCGTGAATCACGCTACTAAGCAGAAATCAATGGGTCCTGACCCTAGGCCGTCGCCAGCATCCCTTTCTCGGCTGCCAGCTCGCGCATGCGCGCCTGCAGCTTTTCGAAGGCCCGAACCTCGATCTGGCGGATCCGCTCGCGGCTGACATCGTACTGACCCGACAGCTCTTCCAGCGTGATCGCCTTGTCCTGCAGGCGGCGCTGAACCAGAATGTCCTTCTCGCGATCGTTCAGGACATCCATCGCTTCGTTCAACAGCTCGCGGCGGCTTTCCAGCTCGTCCCGCTCGGCATAATCGCCCGCCTGATCGGCATCCTCATCCTCAAGCCAATCCTGCCACTGCGTAGCGCTGTCGCCTTCGGTCCCGACCATCGCGTTGAGCGACGCATCCCCGCCCGACATCCGCCGGTTCATCGAGATGACTTCGTCTTCGGTCACGCCCAGATCATGCGCGATCCGCTGAACGTTCTCGGGCCGCAGATCGCCATCCTCAAGCGCGCCGATGCGGCTTTTCGCCTTGCGCAGGTTGAAGAACAGCTTCTTCTGCGCGCTGGTCGTGCCCAGCTTCACAAGGCTCCAGGAGCGCAGGATATATTCTTGGATCGAGGCCCGGATCCACCACATGGCATAGGTCGCAAGCCGGAATCCCTTCTCGGGATCGAACCGCTTGACGGCCTGCATGAGGCCCACATTCGCCTCCGAGATCACCTCGGCCTGCGGCAGTCCATAGCCGCGATAGCCCATGGCGATCTTCGCGGCGAGCCGCAGATGCGAGGTCACCATCTTGTGGGCGGCTTCGGTATCTTCCTTCTCCACCCACGCCTTGGCGAGCATGTATTCCTCTTCCGGCTCCAGCATCGGAAACTTGCGGATCTGCTGGAGGTACCGGTTCAAACCCTGCTCCGGCGACGGGGCAGGCAAATTCGTGTAACTGGCCAAATCATTCCTCCAATGTATATCGAATTAACATCGATATGGTGAGTCGGTTCAAGGGTTACAAGATGTCGCACGCAAACTAAACCGATCAGTTCAAAAACGGTATATCGATCCAGCGCGGCCCCGTCCAGTCCCTTCTCTGTGTCTTTTTGTCGAGAATTCGTGCAGATTATGCAAAGATCATCGCGCGCCCATCAGCGCCTCGAGTAAACCCTGCATGTCCTGCGGAAGATCCGCCTCGAAGGAAAGATCCTCGCCGCTCACCGGATGCACGAAGCCCAGCACACCGGCATGCAGGGCCTGCCGCTCAAAACCGCGGACCATCTCCACCGCCTCGGCCCCAAGCGCCTTTTCCGACAGCTTGCGCCGCCCGCCATAGACCGGATCTCCGATGATCCCATGCCCGATATGCGCCATATGCACCCGGATCTGATGGGTCCGCCCGGTCTCCAGCCGGCAGGCCACCCGCGCCGCGCTCCCTGCAAAGCGCTCCACGACCTGAAGCCGCGTCACCGCATGACGGCCCGACCCGAAATAAACCGCCTGCCGTTGCCGGTCCGTCCGGTGCCGCGCAAGCCCGGTCGTGATCTTCACCGTCCCGCCCGGCTCGACGCTGACCCCCCGGATCCCCCGCAACCGGGGATCGGCCACATCCGGCACGCCATAGACCAGCGCCTGATAGACCCGATCGACGCTATGCGCCTCGAACTGCGCGGCCAGCCCCTGATGGGCCCGGTCGCTCTTGGCCACGACCAGCAGACCCGACGTGTCCTTGTCGATCCGGTGCACGATCCCGGGCCGCGCCACACCGCCCACACCCGACAGATCCGCGCCCGAATGGTGCAAAAGCGCATTGACCAGCGTGCCCGACGGCGTGCCGGGTGCCGGATGGACGACCATCCCCGCAGGTTTGTTCACTACGATCAGATCCGCATCCTCGAACACGATCTCCAGCGGGATCGCCTCGGCCTCCATATGCGTCGCCTGCGCCTCAGGCAGCACGATCTCGACCAGATCCCCTTCGGCCGCGCGCGCCTTGGCATCGCGCATCACCGCCCCGTTCACCTGAACCGCCCCCTCCCCCAAAAGCCGCACAAGCTGCGACCGGCTGAGCGCGGCGGCCTCTGGCACATCGCGCGCAAGCGCCTTATCGAGGCGGGGCGGAGGATCGGCGGCGATCCTGAATTGAAGAGGCTCCATGAACGACGCTCCTGACGATCTGCCAGAGCCGGCAAATCTGCGGTTTCTCCGTCGGCTGGTCACGCTCCTGACCGCCGTGATGATCGGAGGGGTTCTACTGATCGTCGCGCTTCTTGTCATGCGGCTTGCGCCGAACGAGGCCGCCCCGATCCTGCCCGACCGGATCACCCTCCCGGACGGCGCGACCGCCACCGGCTTCACCGTCACGGACCGGATGATCGCGATCGTCACCGAGGACAGCCGCATCCTGATCTACGATCCCACCGGCCAGACGCTGCGCCAGACTATCGAGATCGACAACTAGGGGGGTGGTACCAGCGCCCCGGCTCGAACGGGGGACCTCCTGATCCACAATCAGGCGCTCTAACCAACTGAGCTACGCCGGCACACCGCGCGCAATAGCGCCGGGCCTGCTCATTTGCAAGACCGCTCAAGACGCAAATCGGATCTCCCAGTCCTGCTCCACCAGATCACGCCCGTAATTTCGAACCGGCCGCGAGGCGACGGGCGTCCATCCGGACCGCGCATAAAGCGCACAGGCCGCCCTGTGGCTTTCATGGGTCGACAGCCGCATCGCCTGCGCCCCGCTCTCGCGGGCAAAAGCCATGCAGGTCTCGAACAAGCGTCGCCCCGTCCCGGTCCCGCGCGCTTCGGGTTCCAGCAGGAACAGCCGCAGCCGCGCCCAGCCTGGCTCCTCCATCATGCAAAAGATGCAGCCCATGGGCGCCCCGCCCCGCTCCGCGATCCAGCCGCGCCCATCACCCAGATCAAAGAACCGGTCCAGAACCCCGCGCACGACCGCGCGAAAGCTGTGGTCAAAGCCTGCCTCCTGCGCATAAAGAACCGCATGCCGCTCCACGATCCAATCCGCATCTGCCGGGCCCGCCGGACGCAGCGCCACTCTTGTCATTGCCATCCGCTCCACGCTAAGGCCCGTCCCATGGGTATCAACAACGAACGCGATCTCGAAGCCAACCTGCAAATCGGTCCGACCGACCGGGGGATGGTGCGCCTTTTCATCGAAGGGGGCGGAAGCGAGATCCCCATGGATTTCGACCCCGCCGAAGCGCGCGAGATCGCCGAGGAAATCCTCGCCGCCGCCAAAGCCGCCGACGCGCTCAGATCGAAAAAATAGCCCCCGGATCGCGCAGGCCCTGTAGCCGCCGCGCCGCATGGCGCGCAAACCGCGCCGTCATCGCCTTGCGCCGTGCAGGCGCCAGCTTGTCCGCCTCGGGCATCCGCACGATCTCCGCATCATAGGCATCGGCCAGGATCAGACCGGTCTTGAGCGGCAAGAGCTCGGACGGAAACGCCTCGTCCACGCCCCAGAAATACCGGTCGCAAAACTCCAGATACCCTTCCCATTTCCGGTCCGAGGTGAAATCTGCCCGGCTCGACTTGCACTCGACGATCCAGATCTCGCCCTTGGGCCCCAGCGCCATCACATCGACCCTCAGCCCCGGTGCGGGGATGAACTCCTCGAGACAGGCAAAGTCATGGCTCGCCAGATGACGGCAGATCCCCCGCGCCAGAAGCTGGCCGGGTCTAAGCGGATCTGGAGACATATCGTCAGGCATGGCACCAAGAATGAACAAAAAGTGAACACAGATCAAGCCTCTTCATCTGGCCATAAATATGCAAAATCCGACGCTGCGGCATCGCGCAGCGCGCTCTGGCCATCGCGGCATCCGCGCGATATCCAGCGCCCACCCTACCCGAAAGGTCGCGCCCCATGAGTTTTGAACAGCCCGGACCGGTCGAGGAAAGCTGGACCGACGCGATCTCCTCGATCGAGGAAATCATCGAGGATGCGCGCAACGGCCGGATGTTCATCCTCGTCGATCACGAGGATCGCGAAAACGAGGGCGATCTCGTCATTCCCGCCCAGATGGCCACGCCCGACGCGGTCAACTTCATGGCCACCCACGGGCGCGGGCTGATCTGCCTCGCCCTGCCCGGAGAGCGGATCGATGCGCTGGGCCTGCCGCTCATGGCCTCGCAGAACTCCTCCCGGCACGAGACCGCCTTCACCGTCTCGATCGAGGCGCGCGAAGGCGTCACCACCGGCATCTCCGCCGCCGACCGCGCGCGCACCGTCTCCGTCGCCATCGACAGCGCCGCAACCGCCGCCGATATCGCAACGCCCGGTCACGTCTTTCCGCTGCGCGCGCGGGGTGGCGGCGTGCTGGTCCGCGCGGGCCATACCGAGGCCGCCGTCGATGTCGCCCGGCTCGCCGGCCTCAACCCCTCGGGCGTGATCTGCGAGATCATGAACGAGGACGGCACGATGTCCCGCCTGCCCGATCTGGTGGCCTTCGCGCAGCGGCACAACCTCAAGATCGGCACGATCAGCGATCTGATCGCCTATCGCCGCCGCCACGACAACCTCGTGCGGGTCCGTGACCGCCAGACCATCCAAAGCGAATTCGGCGGCGACTGGGAAATGCGGATCTTCACCGACGAAACCCAGGGCGCCGAGCATATCGCTTTGGTCAAGGGCGATCTCTCCGGCGACGATCCCGTCCTCGTCCGGATGCATGCGCTCGACCCGCTCCTCGACGTGGTCGGCGTCGGCGGAAAGGGGCGGGCCGCCGAATTTGGCGATGCGATGAAGATGATCGCCGAAGAAGGCCGCGGCGTGCTCGTCCTGCTGCGCGATGTCCATATGCGTCTTGCGGCGGGCGAGGAGGTCTCCCCCCAGACGCTCCGCCAATACGGCCTCGGCGCGCAGATCCTGTCCTCGCTCGGCCTCTCTAAGCTGATCCTTCTGACCAACTCGCCGCAACCCAAGGTCGTCGGCCTCGATGCCTACGGGCTCGAAATCGTGGCCGTCCGCAAGATATCGGAGATCGGATAATGGCAGGCCCCCAACACCACGTCCTCGACCGGCCCGGCTTTGACAAACCGGTCAAGCTGCTGATCGTCGTGGCGCCCTACTACAAGGACATCGCCGATGCGCTCGTCGCAGGCGCCAAGGCCGAGATCGAGGCGGCCGGCGGCACGCATGACCTCGTCGAGGTGCCCGGCGCACTCGAAGTGCCCTCTGCCATCGGCATCGCCGAGCGGATGAGCAACTTCGACGGCTATGTCGCGCTTGGCTGCGTGATCCGGGGCGAGACGACCCATTACGAGACCGTCTGCAACGACAGCTCCCGCGCGATCACGCTTCTGGGCCTGCAGGGCCTGTGCATCGGCAACGGCATCCTAACGGTCGAGAACCAGAGACAGGCCGAGGCCCGCGCCGAGGTGGACGGTCAGAACAAGGGCGGCGGGGCCGCCGCCGCCGCGCTCCATCTCATCGCGCTCTCCCGAAAATGGGGGAACGAGCGCAAGGGCATCGGCTTCGGGCGCGACATCCTTCTGGCGAGCGACCGGGTCTGATGGCGCTTTCGGGAAATCAGAAGCGGCAGATGCGCTCTGCCGCACGGCTCTTCGCGGTTCAGGCGCTCTACCAGATGGAGATGTCGGATCGCACGGTCGAGGCGGTCGTGCGCGAATTTCAGGACCACCGCTTCGGCGAAGTCTTCGACGATCACGAAATGGCCGAAGGCGATCCCGAGACGTTTCAGGCGCTGATGGACGGCGCGGTCAACGATCAGGCCCGGATCGACCAGATGACCGACCGCGCGCTGGTCGCCAAATGGCCCATCGCGCGGATCGACCCCACCTTGCGCGCCCTCTTCCGCGCCGCCGGAGCCGAGCTTGTCGGGCGCGACACACCGCCCAAAGTGGTCATCACCGAATTCGTCGACGTCGCCCGCGCCTTCTTTCCGGATGGCAAAGAGCCCAAATTCGTCAACGCCGTCCTCGATCACATGGCGCGAGAGGCCAAACCGGACGCGTTCTAGGCAAGATCCCCCGGACCCGCGCGACGGGCGGGCGCTTTGTGCTATGTTCAATGGGCACTCATCTTGCGGAGGCAAAGATGCCCACTCCACCGAAACAGCCCCTGCCAAAAGTCGTCCGCTTCTACATCCGGCAAACCCTGATCGGCTACGCGCTGGCAGCGATCTTCGTCGCCGCGCTCCTCTTTCTGGACGTCGCGCGTCTCGGCAGCCTGATCGCAACCTCCGATGTCGGAGCGATGGCGGTCCTGCTGCTGTGGTTCTTTCACGGCATCGTCTTCTCGGGCGCGCAGTTCGGCATCGCGCTTTGGCTGGACGCGGAAACCGAGGATCCCGGCCCCAAGGGCCCGTCCGTTCCAGCACTCGTGCCTCAGCGATCCTCCAGCTCTGTCGCAAGGCGGTAGGTCTCTAGCTCGCTTGGGGTCAGGATGTAGATCTCGTCGGGCGGCGTCACCAAAGCATGCTGCATGATCAGGGGATCCACCCCCATCTCGTCGAGATACCGCATCACCTCGCCCTGACCGCGCTGGATATCCTCGACCGCCGTAAAGGCGGGCAGAACCGTGCTTTCCCCGAAATAATGCTGATGCACCCCAACCGAGGCCGAACTATGGACCCGCCGCTCCGTCCCGGCCGCCAGAATATAGGGACAGGCCGACAGGCAGATCCCGTCGGCGGACATCTCTGTCGCAAGCCCCTCTTCCCGCAGACGCCGCCCGATATCCAGCGCGTCCAGAACCGACCCGCCCGGGCTCATCAGCCGGATCGCCTCAATGGTCCCGAACCCGTTCAGCTCCTGGCCGAAACGCACGGCATCCCCCTGCTCGATCGCCCCTGTCAGCGTCAGCACCGGCCCCTCCCGCTCGAACACCAGCCGCCGCGGCAGCGGGCTGGTATCGGGCCCGGTCGTGATCCGGCGCGGCGCATAGCGGCGCGTCTGATCGCCCGGCGCCGTCGGCCGGTCAAAGGTCGGCGCGGTCGAGGGCGAGAGGATCGACGGCAGCCGCCCCAGCAGATCGGTGCCGAACATCAGGATGGCCACCCCGATCTGCAGGATCAAGATCCAGCGGATCGCCTTTTGAACCGGAGGAGCCGCCGTGCTCATGCGCTGCGATCGGACGACGGCAGCGGCTCCACATTGGCCGAAGAGGCGGCCGGAGGTGCAGCCGGGGCGGCAGGCGCGCGCACCTGCTCATGATCGTGGATCGCCTCCATATCATGGGCCGCCTTCAGCGCCGCCCGCAACTCGGTCAGCGTCAGCACATCCTCGATGCTTTGCTCGCGCCGTCCCGCCCGAATGGCCGCCTGCGTGATCGCAAGGATAAAGACGAGGACGGCAGGCAAAAGGTCGATCGCAATCGCCCCCGCCCAGGAAGGCACGAAATTGCCCGCGTAAAGGATCACCGCATCGGCGGTCGAAATCGGCGTATAGGTCGTCTCTTCGGGCTGCTCCATGGCCATCACGCTCTCGGCGGCGGCCTGCAGGCTTTCGGCCCGCGTGGACAGCACGCCCAGCACGCTGTCGATGGTCCGCGCCTGATCGCCCCGGTTTTCATCCGTGCGCCCATCAAGCTCGGGCAAAACGACCGACGCATCCAGATCCGCCGCCGCCCGCGCGACGAGCGGCGCAACCGAGAGCTGCCGAAGCTGCGTGATAAGCCCGGCAAGCCGCACCGCCTCTTCAGAGAATTCGACCGACCGCTCCTCCACCGCACCAGTCCCGACGGTCAGCGAGCGCATCCGCGACAGGATCTCGTTGCCCTCGATAAAAGCCTGTTCGATCAGCGGATCCTGCGCCCCGATCTGCGCCTCGAGCGCGGCAAGCTCCGCCGATTTCTGGTTCAGAACGCGGAAAACGGCCCCACGCCCCGCCAGACCCGAGAGCGAGCCGGCCGCCTCCTGCTCCGACAGGTCCTGAAAGCTTTGCCGCACACGCGCGACATCCCGCTGCAGCCCCTGCGCCGTCACCGCCGTCGTATGCGCCTGCTCCAGACTGTCCTGATAATCGCCGATCGTCTCGGCCAGATGCTGCTCCACCGCGGCCGCTCCCGCCAGGGCCGCGGCATTGAGCCAGGAGGACATCGCGACGATCGCGACCGATCCCAGCAGCATCGAACAAAGCAGCCCCACCCGCGCCCCCGCCGTGCGCACGGCGGGCAAAAGGCGCATCATGTAAGACCAGAAAACGAAGATCCCGACCGAGACGGCCACCGAGTAAGAGATCGCCGCAAAGACGCTGAGCGCGCCATTGTCATCCAGCAGCGAAGAAACCCCGAGATACGTATAGATCCCCGACGCCACCGCCAGCACCCCAAGCGCCGCACCGGTGATACTGTCGAGCCAGCTGACATGGGCCTCCAGCTCTCTGGAATAGGGCGTGCTCTTCATCTGTCGCTCCTTTTAAGGCGCTGGCCGTCCGAACTCTGTGCGGATCCGGGCGATCTGCTCTGGATCCTCGATCCGGTGAGTGTGCGCATAAGAGAGCTTGCTGTCGATGGTGCCGCGCCGCGCAACCATATTTTCGCCGTGCCCGACCAGATAAAGCACCGCCGGAAAGGGGATCGGCGTCATCTTGAGCCCGTAATAGGCCATCCGCTTCGGGATCGCGTGATGCGCCTTCATCTCGCCCAGCACCGTCTTGCTGGCCCGCGAGCGGCGAAAGTCGAACCGCACCGCATTGGACGAGCCGCAGATGCGGTTAAACGGGATATGCCCCGGCTCGGGATCGAGCGGCGCGAAATGGCCGCCCGGCTCTTCGATCATGTAGCCGCGATCGACATAGTAGCCCGCGCCGTTATCGGTGCCGTGGATATGCGCGACGACGCCGGGATGCAGAAGATCGTCGGCATCGAACTGAAAAAGATAGCCATCATCGCCGCGCGTCTTCGCGATATGCCGGATGATCGCCCGGCGCTTGCGGCCCTTGTCAAAGAACGCATCCGAGCCGGGATAGCGCAGGAACTGAACCTGATCGTCAAAGACGATCCCCTCCGGTTCGTCCTGCCCGCAAATGATCAGCTCCCAACGGTCCGAGGTCTGGGCGCGCATGGAGGCGAGCGTCGCGGCGAGGTTGCGCGAGACCGTCTCCCAATCGCCCGACCGGTTGCGCGAGACAAGCGGCATCGCGAACATCGTAACAGGATCGCCGGAGGGGGGATCGAACCGGTTCAGACGCTGCCAAAGCTGCCCTTTGAGGCGCATCTGCGCCGGGGTCTTGCCGCGCAGGATGGTCTTGATCGTCTTAATGGTCTTGGCCACGGCGGGCGCCTTTGTCCTGTCGCCCCCGGGCGTAATGTGGCGGGCCCACACGCAACCGTGCGGTTCATTAAATTCCCGAGGACCTGTATGTACAGGTGGGCGCCAGATAACCGGACCAGGATCCGATCAGAGCCAGCTCCCTCGGAATTGCTTAAGGCCACCGGAATTTGACCGTGCACGAGAAGGGCAGAACCCGCCACTGCTCTAGGTAGGGGCCAAGGGGCGCCGGGGCAAGGCATGATCGGCTGTCATGACGCGGAGGCGCTTACGCGCCACGACATGTTTCGGGCCGCCCGGCCTTGACTGTCGCGCATCATGGGTCGAGGCTTTGTGCCGGCCATAAAGGCGGATTTGCATATTTATGACAAGATGAAGAGGGAGCCGCGCCTTAAAAGAAGCGGTCGGCCGGGAGGAACCCGGCGGTTCGGGCCGCTTCGGCCCAGTCCCGCTCGATCGCGGTTTCGCCGATGACCAGAACGCCATCCGCCGGAAGGCCCCGCGCGCGCAGGGGCGCTGCAAGGGTGGCGCGCATATCAGGCCAGCTTTGGGTGAAGAGCGGGGCGGCGATCCCGTCATCCAGAGGCGGGATCGGCACCTCGCCCAGCGGAAAGCCCGGCTGCACCACCGCCAGCTTGTCGCATCCGGTGAGCGCCGCAAGCTTTGCCGCCCGGCCCGCGGGCAGGACGTCCCCGGCGCGCAGAAGCCGCAGCGCGTTGCTGGAAAAGAGAAACCCGATCACATCGCGGCCCGTGCTGGCGCGCAGCCCGGCATAGGTCTTGTAGGGCAGGCCGAGCTCCTTGGCGCGGCGCACCCGCATCCGTACCACCTCGATGGGCAGCCTGGGCAGCAGATCGGCCCGCGCCCGGGTCCAGACATGCTGCCGCCAGGCGCGACCGCCCTCCATCGAGGGGCCGTTGTTATGACCGATGCGCGTGCTCATGCGACCTCGGCCAGCCGCGCCACGTAGCGCGCGAGCGTGTCGATCTCGAGATTGACCGCATCGCCGACCGCCGCATCGCCCCAGGTCGTCACCTCCTTGGTATGCGGGATGAAGTTGATGCCGAATTCCGCGCCCTGCACCTCGTTCACGGTCAGCGAGGTTCCGTTGAGCGCCACCGACCCCTTGGGCGCGATGAACCGCGCCAGGGCCTCCGGCGCGCGCAGCGTCACCCGCGTGCTCGCCCCCTCATCGGTCATCGCGATGATCCTGGCGACGCCGTCCACATGGCCAGAGACGATATGCCCGCCCAGCTCGTCCCCGACCCGAAGCGCGCGTTCCAGATTGATCCGCTTGCCCGGCGCCCAGTCGCTTTGGGCGATATTCGTCTTTTCCACCGTCTCGGCGCTGATATCGACATCGAACCAGTCGTCGCCCTTGGCCACGACCGTCAGGCAGACGCCGTCACAGGCGATCGAGGCGCCCAGATCGACGGAGGCCATGTCATAGCCCGTCCCGATCCGCGCCCTGAGATCGCCCTGATGGGTCACATTGCGGATTTCGCCGATATCCGTCACGATCCCGGTAAACATTTGGCCATCCTCCGCCGATCCGCCTCTTTGGTAGGCCGCGCCCCGCCGAGGAGCAAGCCATCCTCTTTTGCGATAGGGAAAATTAAGGTTAAGCAGTCAAGGTCAAGTATCAGTCTCGCATCATTCAGGCCATTCCCATCCATGCAGATCGAGCGGAAGTTTCTTTTTCTTCAAGGCCCTCACGGGCCTTTCTTCTGGCGTCTGTCCCGCATGTTGCAGGCCGCCGGGTCCAAGGTCACGCGCGTTGGCTTCAACGCAGGCGACCGCGCCTTCTGGCATGATGCGGCCAGCTATATCGCCTTCAAAGACCCCGCCGAGACCTGGCCGGACCGCTTTGACGAGATCGTCGAAGAGCGCGGGATCACCGATATCGTCCTTTATGGCGACGTGCGCCCGGTCCATGCCCAGGCGATCGAACGGGCGCGCGGGCGGGGACTGACCATTCACGTCTTCGAAGAGGGCTATCTGCGCCCGTTCTGGGTCACTTACGAACGCGGCGGCACCAATGGCCATTCGCGCCTGATGGAGATGTCGGTGACGGATATGCGCCGGGCGCTCGAAGCGGCCGATCCGGACGATCCGCCTGCCCCGGCCAGCTGGGGGGATATGCGCCAGCACATCTTTTACGGCGCGCTGTACCACACGTTCGTGCTCTTCTGGAACGGCGCCTATGCCAACTTCCGGCGCCACCGCGAACTGCCGGTCAGCGCCGAGGTCGCGCTTTACGGGCGCCGCTTGCTGATGATGCCGTTTCATGCGCTGGGCCGGGCGCTCTCGACGGCGCGGATCAACCGCTCGGGCCATCCGTTCCATCTGGTCCTGATGCAGCTGGAGCATGATGCCAGCTTCATCGCCCACTCGCCCTTCACGAGGATGGAGGAGTTCTTTCGCCTCGTCATCGAAGGTTTCGCCGCCGGTGCGCCGCGCCACCATCACCTTGTTTTTAAGGCGCATCCACTGGAAACCGGGCGCAGCCCGCATAGCAAGCTGATCGCGCAGATCGCCGCCGAACACGGCGTGACCGCCCGCGTGCACTATGTCCGGGGCGGCAAGCTGGCGGGGCTCTTGAACAATGCGCGCTCGGCCGTCACCGTCAATTCCACCGCCGCGCAGCAGGTTCTTCGGCGGGGCATATCGCTCAAGGTGTTCGGCGATGCGGTCTATGACAAGACCGAATTCGTCTCAGATCAGCCGGTCGCCGATTTCTTTGCCCAGCCCAAACGCCCCGATCGGCGCGCCTATACCGACTACCGCCTGTTCCTGCTAGAGACGAGCCAGGTGCCCGGCGGATTTTACGCCGCCCGCAGCCGCAGACCGCTTTTGCGCCAGGTGGTCGACATGATGCTGCAACCCGAAGATCCCTATGACGCGCTGGCCGCCGGAACCGCTGCGCCACGGCAACAGTTGCGCGTCGTTACCTAATCTTTCGCCATCTTTTTGCCGAATTGACCTGCGCTTTCCCGAAATCTTTGCGACAAACGGGCTCACGACGGGCCGCAGATCTGCCCGCATGAAGGAGACATGTCCGTGATAGCCGATAAGCGTCTGACAAAAGTCGCAGTTTGCACCGCCGCCATTCTCTCCTTATCCGCATGCGGCCTGCCGCGTTCGGGTCCCAACAAGGCAGAGCTGCTTGATGCTTCCGTCGTCGAAGGCGGGCAGGCCTATGTCGTCCCCGTGAATGACGCCGTGAACGCCATCGCCTCCGTCGATCAGACGCTCGGCTTTCCGGCCTCCTTCCGGAACGCCGCCGTCGTCGGCTCCGATACGATTCGCGCAGGCGACGTGCTGGGCCTGACGATCTACGAGAACGTCGATGACGGCCTTCTGGCCGCGCCAGGTCAAAATGCGGCGATCCTCAACGAGGTGCAGGTCGACGGCTCGGGCTTTATCTTCGTGCCCTATGCGGGCCGGATCCGCGCGGCGGGCAACACGCCCGAAGCCATTCGCCAGGTCATCACCACCCAGCTGGGCGAGCAAACGCCCGACCCCCAGGTCGAAGTGCGCCGCGTCGCCGGCGATGGCGCTGCCGTCTCGGTCGTCGGCGCGGTGACGGCGCAGGGCGTCTACCCGATCGAACGGCCCACGCGCACGCTCTCGGGCATGCTCGCCCGGGCAGGCGGCACGGTGGTCGAGCCCGAGATCACGCGCGTGACCCTTCTGCGCAACGGCGAACGCGGCTCGATCTGGTTCGAGGATCTCTACAGCCAGCCCGGCAACAACATCGCCCTGCGCAACGGCGATCAGATCATCGTCGAGCAGGACACACGCAACTACACCGCACTCGGCGCGACCGGCCAGCAAACGCTGGTTCCGTTTGAAAAACAGGCGATCTCCGCGCTCGAGGCGCTGGCGCAGGTCGGCGGTCTGTCCTCCAACATCGCGAACCCCACCGGCGTTTTCATCCTCAGGCAAGAGCATGAAACCATCGCAGAGCGTCTTGTCGGGGCGGATCTGCCCAGCGATCAGCGCGTCGTCTACATCATCGACCTGACCGAACCGATGGGCCTCTTTCACGCCCGCGGCTTCGACATCCGCGATGGCGACACGGTCTACGTGACCGAAGCGCCCTACACCCAGTTCAACAAAGGCGTCTCCGCGCTGACCGGATCGCTCGGCGCCGTGCGCACCGTGAACCAGACCGCGACCGGCCTGGGCGGCTGACCCCGTGACCGAGGCCGCCGGGCCCCGGCGGCTCTACGTCTATAATGGCGGGTTTCTCACGCAATCGCGCATCCGGCGCATCCTGTCGCTCTCGGGCTGGGACGTGCGGATCGGCAAACCGTCCGAAGGCGACTGGATCGGCGTCTGGGGCAAAAGCCCCACCTCCCCGCGCGGCGAGAAAGTCGCGGATCTCACCGGCAATCCCATCCTGCGGGTGGAAGACGCCTTCCTGCGCTCCGTCCGCACCGGCCGCGACGGAGACGCGCCCCTGGGCCTCCATCTCGACGCCAAAGGCGTCCATTTCGAGGCCGAGCATCCCTCCGACCTCGAACTCCTGCTGAACGACAATCCCCTCGACGACACCGCGATCCTCGATACGGCGCGGGCGGGCATAGCCTGGATGACCACCGGGCGCCTCTCGAAATACAACAGCCACGACCTGACCCTGACGCCGCCCGATCCGGGCTATGTCCTCGTGATCGACCAAACGCGCGGCGACGCCTCCGTCGCCGGCAGCCGCGCCGATGCGAATACCTTCCGCGAGATGCTCTACTATGCGCAGGACGACTATCCCGGCGCCCGCATCCTGATCAAAACCCATCCCGAAACCGTGGCCGGCCACCGGCAAGGCTATTTCGACGCCTCCGACGAAAGCCACCGGGTCAAGCTCATCGATGCGCCCTTCGCCCCGCAGGTCCTCCTCGAAGGGGCCATCGCGACCTATACCGTCTCCTCGCAGATGGGGTTCGAGGCGATCCTGGCCGGGCACCGCCCCGTCACCTTCGGCCAGCCCTTCTATGCCGGATGGGGCCTCACCGACGACCGCCTCCCGCTCGACCGGCTCTCCCGCCGCAAGCGGAACCTGACGCGCGCGCAGCTCTTTGCGGGCGCGATGATCCTCTATCCCAAATGGTACGACCCTTACGGCGACCGCCTCGCCACCCTCGATCAGACGCTGGCCACGCTCGAGGCGCAGGCCCGCGCCTGGCGCGAGGATCATCACGGCACCATCGCCCATGGCATTCGCCTGTGGAAACGCGCCCCCATCCGCCGGTTCCTTCACACCGGCACGGTCCGCTTCACCGACGATCCCGCCCGCGCCATCGCTCTGGCCGATCCGCCGCAGCGGCTCATCAGCTGGGCGGGCAAAACCACACCCGAACTTGAAACCGTCGGCGCCATCCGGGTCGAGGACGGCTTCATCCGCTCGCGCGGCCTCGGCGCCGAGCTGATCCCGCCTCTTTCCCTCGCCTTCGACGATCTGGGCATCTACTACGATCCCTCGCAGGAAAGCCGTCTCGAACGCCTGATCGCAGAGACGGACAAGCTGACCGACACCGCGCGCGCCCGCGCGGACCGCCTAAAGGACAGCCTCGTCACCGCCCGCCTGAGCAAATACAATCTCACGGGCCAGCCGCTCCCGGATCTACCCAAGGGCCACCGGATCCTGATGCCCGGTCAGGTCGAAGACGACGCCTCGATCCTCAAGGGCACCGGGGCCATCCGCACCAATCGCGCCCTTCTCGAGGCCGTCCGCGCCGCCAATCCGGACGCGATCCTCATCTACAAGCCCCATCCCGATGTCGAAGCGGGCCTGCGCAGCGGCGATCTCGACGCCTCGGACCTGGCCGATATCGTCGCCCGCGATACCAGCCCAATGGACCTGCTCGATCATGTGGAGGAGGTTCACACCATGACCTCGCTTCTCGGCTTCGAAGCGCTCCTGCGCGGCCTCAAAGTGACCTGCTACGGCACGCCATTCTATGCCGGCTGGGGCCTGACGACCGATCTCGGCCCGCCCTGCCCACGGCGCACGGCGCGGCCCGACCTGACGGGCCTCCTCCATGCCGCGCTCATCGACTATCCGCGCTATCACGACCCGGTCACGAATACGGCCTGCCCGCCCGAGATCGCCCTCCAGCGGCTCGCCGGGAACCAGATCCCGGCCCCCGGACCCTTCAACCGGACGCTGGCCAAACTCCAGGGTCTCTTCGCCAGCACCCCGTTCTGGAGGTGATGTCGAACTGCAAAGCAGTTCGACACGTGCCGAAAAGCGTTTGCGAAGCAAATGCGGCGGCACACCATTGCCTCTCCGGACGCACCACCAGACCGAAGGGCTTCGCCCGTTCGATCCTCAAACTCTCCCCCGGAGAGGTTGCCGCCCTAGGGCGGACCGGCTCTCCCCCAGCGGGCCATCACATCCCCGCCCAAAGGACGGACCTCCGCCAGTGCGAACCGCTGCGCCTCGCTCAGCTTCGCGATCTCGAGCGCCCCGAGCGCCGGAACGCCCTCGGCCCCTAGCGCCAGCCCCGCCGTCATCGTCACCAGCTCATCGACCAGCCCCGCCTGCAACAGCGAAGCGGCAAGGCTCCCGCCCCCCTCGCAGAAGACCCGCGTGAGCCCGCGCTCTCCCAGCGCCATCAGGGCCGACCGCACATCCACATAGCGTCCCCGCACATCGCACGGCACACCCACCGCCCCCCGCGCGGCCAGTCCCTCGGGCAGCGGATCCTCGCGCCCGTGACAGATCCAGGCCGGCACCTCGCCTGCCGTCCGCGCCAGCGCTCCAGCCTCCGGCAAAACGGCCCGCCGCGACAGGACCACGCGCACCGGCTGCGACGCGACACCCAGGCCCCGCACCGTCAGCGACGGATCATCCGCCCGCGCCGTCCCGCCGCCGACCATCACCGCATCGTGGCGCGCGCGCATCGCATGCACCTCGCGCCGCGCGCCCGGCCCGGTGATCCACTGGCTCTCCCCCGATCCGGTCGCGATCCGCCCATCGAGCGAGGTCGCCAGCTTCAGCGTCACCATCGGCCGCCCCTCGGCCAGCCGCATCAGAAACCCTGCATGATCGCGCCGCGCCTCGGCCTCCATCACCCCGGTCTCGACCGTCACCCCCGCCTCGCGCAGCCGCGCATGCCCCCGGCCCGAAACCTTGTGAAACGGATCCTCCATCGCCGAAACCACCCGCGCCACGCCCGCCTTGATCAGCGCATCCGCGCAAGGCGGCACCTTCCCGTGATGCGAACAGGGCTCCAGCCCGACATAGACCGTCGCCCCCCGCGCCGCCGCGCCCGCCTGCCGCAAGGCCAGAACCTCGCCATGCGGCCCCGTCTTGCCGTCCGTGACCCCGCGCCCAACGATACGCCCGTCTTTCACGACCACGCAGCCCACCGCAGGCCGAGGCCAAACGGTTCCCAGCCCGCGCCGTCCCAAGGACAGCGCAAGCGACATGAACCGGCGGTCGCCCGCCCGGGTCACGTCTCGTCTGCCGGTTCCTCGGGGCGCAATTCGGCAACGAACTTATCGAAATCGTCCGCCGCTTGGAAGTTCTTGTAAACGCTGGCAAATCGCACATAGGCGACCGTGTCGATGCGGTGCAGCGCCTCCATCACGATCTCTCCGATCACCTTGGAATCGATATCCGTCTCGCCCATGCTTTCCAGCCGCCGCACAAGCCCCGAGATCATCTGATCGATCCGCTCGGGATCAAGCGGCCGCTTCTGAAGCGCGATCCGAATCGATCGCTCCAGCTTGTCCCGATCGAAATCCTCGCGCTTGCCGTTCGACTTGATCACCACCAGATCGCGCAGCTGTACCCGCTCATAGGTCGTGAACCGTCCCCCGCAGGCCGGGCAAAAGCGGCGTCTGCGGATCGCCACGTGATCCTCGGCCGGGCGGGAATCCTTCACTTGAGTGTCGACATTTCCGCAAAAGGGACAGCGCATGAAAGGTTCCTCGATCTTGCCCTAGGGGTCCTGGCCCCACTTATCCACATGACTATAGGAGGCCCGCCAGAATTTGGGTAGATCCCATTTCGACCCCCAAAACCTTGCGTTGGTCTGAGGGCAACACCGCCCTACCTGAGCGTCCGAACCCATCACATATCGGAGCCCTCCCATGCCCAAGACCCTCTTCATCACCGGCGCCTCCTCCGGCATCGGCGAAGCGACCGCCCGCGCCGCCGCACGCGCAGGCTGGAACGTCGCGCTGATGGCCCGCAGCGCGGGCAAACTCGAGGGGCTCGCCTCCGATATCGGCGACCGGGCGCTCGCCATCCCCGGGGACGCCACCAAGCTCGAGGCGCAAGAGGCCGCCATGACCCTCACCGCCGAGCGCTTCGGCGGGATCGACGCGGCCTATGCCAATGCGGGCACGGGGCTCAGAACACCGGGCACCGAAACCGGCGATCCGCAGGAATGGCATGACATGATCCATATCAACATCATGGCCGTCCTTTGGACCGCCCGCGCCGCCATCCCGCACCTTAGGAAAACCAAGGGGCATCTCGTCTTCACCGGCTCCGCCGCAGGCCGCCGCCATATCAAGGGCTCGATCTACGGAGCCACAAAATGGTTCGTCCACGGCTATGCGGGCAATCTTGCCGAAGAGATGCGCGAATGGGGCGGGCGCTGCACCGTCATCGCGCCCGGCATGGTCGACACCCCCTTCTTCGACGAGCCGCGCCCGGACAAGCTCAAACCCGAAGACGTCGCAGATGCCGTCCTGCATGCCATCACCGCCGATCCCCGCAATTGCGTGCGCGAAATCTTCCTGATGCCGAACGACTGACAAGGGGCACGCCCCGCCCCGGACTTGATCCGGGGCCTCCCCCTCGGCCTGCCCGCGAAATTCGCCGCAAGAGAGGGGTCGCGTGCTATACCCAAGATCCAACCACCACAGGCCGCGGGCCTTCATCGGCGCCGCGGCCCTTTTTCCAGAAGGATCACGCCATGAGTGTTGCCCGCGTCACCGAAATCTCCGCCACATCGACAACCAGCTTCGAGGATGCCGTCAAGATCGGCGTCGACCGCGCGAACAAGACGCTCCGCAACGTCGCCAGCGCCTGGGTCAAGGAACAGACCGTGCGCGTGACGGACGGAAAGATCGACCATTACCAAGTCAACCTGATGGTCACCTTCGTCCTCGAAGATTAAGCCGCAGGGCCGGGGGGGTCTCCCCGCCTGGCCTCAAACCTACCGCAGCATCGCGACAATCTCCCGCCGCTTGGGCGCGTCGCGATGCTCGAACAGATAGATCCCCTGCCAGGTCCCCAGCGCCATGCGCCCGTCGATCACCGGGATCTGCAGCGACACTGGCAAAAGCGCCGCCTTGATATGCGCCGGCATATCATCCGGCCCCTCATAGGTATGGGTCAGATAGGCCATTGATGGATCCGTGGTGGGCGGCACCAGCCGCGCGAAAAACGCCGCCAGATCCGTCTGCACTTCGGGATCCGCATTCTCCTGGATAAGCAGCGAACATGAGGTGTGCCGCACGAAAAGCGTCAGCACCCCGTCACTCCGGGCCAGATCCGCCACCTGCCGCGTGATCTCGTAAAGCCCCTGCCCGCGTGTCTCGACCGTCAGAGACGCCTTCACCGGATTACTGGCTGAACCCGTCACGGGTCAGCTGGCAGGACGTGTCATAGGATCGGGGTTGCGGGCAGGACAATGCCTGCTGCGGAAAGCTGATCGCGCGATCCTCGAAATCGATCCGGAACCCGGCCCGGCCGCGCACCCATTCGCCCTCGCCCAGAACGTCCGAAAACGCATCGCAGCTGCGCCCAAGATAGAGCGTGCCCGACGGAATGACCGGCTGGCTCGGCGTCAGGACATACCCGTTTCGATTGCAGTCCAGCCCGTATTCACGACCCTCGGTCGACGTATAGCCGTATGCGGTGGCTGTCCCTGCGATCAGCCACAACCCTGTCAGGAAAATCCGCATCTCACTGATCCAGGAAAGATCGCAGCTTGCGCGACCGGGACGGATGCTTGAGCTTGCGAAGCGCCTTCGCCTCGATCTGCCGGATCCGCTCGCGCGTCACCGAAAACTGCTGGCCAACTTCTTCCAGCGTGTGGTCCGTGTTCATTCCAATTCCAAAGCGCATCCGCAAAACCCTCTCTTCTCTGGGGGTCAAGGATGCCAGAACTCGGGTGGTTGTTTCCTTCAAGTTTTCTTGAATGGCACTGTCGAGCGGCAGAACGGCGTTCTTGTCCTCGATGAAATCGCCAAGCTGGCTGTCCTCCTCGTCGCCAATCGGCGTCTCGAGGCTGATCGGCTCCTTGGCGATCTTCATCACCTTGCGGACCTTCTCCAGCGGCATCTGCAGCTTTTCGGCCAGCTCTTCGGGCGTCGGCTCGCGGCCGATCTCGTGCAGCATCTGGCGGCCCGTCCGGACCAGCTTGTTGATCGTCTCGATCATGTGAACCGGAATACGGATCGTCCGCGCCTGATCCGCGATCGAGCGGGTGATCGCCTGCCGGATCCACCAGGTCGCATAGGTCGAGAACTTGTAGCCCCGGCGGTATTCGAACTTGTCCACGGCCTTCATCAGGCCGATATTGCCTTCCTGAATAAGATCAAGGAATTGCAGGCCGCGGTTCGTGTACTTTTTGGCAATCGAGATCACCAGCCGCAGGTTCGCCTCGACCATTTCCTTCTTGGCCTGACGCGCTTCCTTCTCGCCCTTCTGGACTTGCTGAACGATCCGCCGGAATTCGCTGATATCCAGACCGATATACTGGCCGACCTGCGCCATGTCCCCGCGCAGCTCCTCGATCTTGTCGGTCGACCGCTCGATCAGCGCCTGCCAGCCGCGGCCCGGCTTCTCGCTCATCTCGCCCAGCCAGTTGGGATCCAGCTCGCGCCCGCGATAGGCATCCACGAATTCGCGCCGGTTGATCCGCGCCTGATCCGCCAGCTTCACCATCGCGCTGTCGATCGACATGATCCGCCGGTTGATCCCGTAAAGCTGGTCGATCAGCGCCTCGATCCGGTTGTTGTGCAGATGCAGGCTGTTCACCAGTTCCACGATCTCGGACCGCAGCTTCTGATAGGTCGTTTCTTCCTTGGCCGAGAACGACGAATCCTCGTTCAGCGTGGCCGAGATCCGGGCGTCCTGCATATCGCTCAGCTTGGCGAAGTCGCGCGCGATCAGATCCAGCGTCTCAAGCACCTGCGGCTTGAGGGCGGCCTCCATCGCGGCCAGCGACATATTCGCCTGTTCGTCCTCGTCGTCGTCATCGTCCTTGGCGATCGGATTTCCGTCGGCATCCAGCTCCTGCTCTTCGGTCTTGGCCTCGCCGTTCGCAGCCGGCGCAGCCGTCGCAGCGGGCGTACCGACGACATTCTCCTCGTCGTCCTCACCCATCTGGTTGCCGAACGTGGTCTCAAGGTCGATGACATCCCGCAGCAGGATATCCTCGGACAAAAGCTCGTCCCGCCAGATCGTGATCGCCTGGAAGGTCAGCGGGCTCTCGCACAGCCCCAGAATCATCGTATTCCGGCCCGCCTCGATCCGCTTGGCGATGGCGATCTCGCCCTCGCGGCTCAGCAGCTCGACTGATCCCATCTCGCGCAGATACATCCGCACCGGATCGTCCGTCCGGTCCAGTTTCTCGCTTTCGCCCGACGACACGGCGACATCGCGGCTCGACGAGGTCGTCGCGACCTCGGTCGATCCCTTCTGGTCGTCGCTCTCCTCGGCCTCTTCCTCCTCGATGATGTTGATGCCCATTTCGGACAGCATCGACATCACGTCCTCGATCTGTTCAGAGTTCACCTGATCGGGCGGAAGCACCTGATTCAATTGATCATAAGTGATGTAGCCACGTTCTCGAGCTTCCGCGATCATCTTCTTGACCGCCGCCTGGCTCATGTCGAGCGAGATATCGGCGTCGGCATTGTCGGACTTGCGGTCGTCGTTGTCTTTCGCGGCCATCCGTGGCTCCTGTCACTGCGCCTTGAGGAGGTAGCGCGCTATCGCTGTCCACCAAGGGCGAATCGGGTGATTCGTTTCTCCGAATCAATCGGCGTCGGAGATGATTCGCAAGCGGCTGCCGGAAACGAGTGCCCGGCTGTGACCTCCTGCCACGCTGCCTGCCCGCCTTACGGGCTCTTTTGCGGTCCGATCTGCCTCAGCAAGGCGTCGAACGCGCTCTTCTCGTCCTTCTTGATCCGCGCCCCGTTGGGCCCGGTCTGATACTCCGTCTTGTCCTCGTCGTCGCCCGTCCCAGCGCGCTCCAGCTCCCGGTTCGAGCGGGCGATCCGGCGGGTGATCACGTCGTCCTCTTCTCCGGCGGCTCCGATATCGTGATGCGCCTCTTCCATCTCTCTCAAATGGCCCCGTCGAGCCGCCAGTTTGGCCAGCTCTTCAGAAAGGCACGCATCTGCCGCCTCGCGATGCCCCCGCTCCCGCGTCCAAGGCATCACGCGCAGATGGCTTTGCCCCATCAGCTTTTCAAGGGCGTGTCCCGCAGATTGCCCGATATCGGCCCGCAGCGTCCCGTCGGCCCCCGGCTCGGCGCGCAGGATCGCATCGCGCAGGGCGCCATGATCCTCGCTCCGGCACTCCATCCGCTCGATCTCGCCCTCATAGGCCTCTCTCAGCTCGGGCGTCATCACCAGCGTCGCCAGGATCACCGCCTCGCGAATAGCCTCCTCCTGTGCCCCCGCCGCCAGCGCCGAGGCCTTGGTCGCGGCCAGCGCCTCGACCGGGCGCTCGCCCCAGCGCTGGCCTTTCGGCTTGCCCGCCCTGCCCTGCGGCGCCGTGCGGAAAAGCTGCCAGGTCAGATCCCGGATCTCGCTGTCGTAGAACCGCCGGATCGACGGATCCTTGATCGTGCCGATCCGCTCCTTCAGCGCCCGTTCCAGCGCGGCCTTCCGCTCGGGGCTATCAAAGACCTTCCCCTCCGTCTCGCGCCGCCACAAAAGCCGCACCAGCGGCAGCGCCTCGTCCAAAAGCCGCTGCACCTCCGCCGTCTGCCCTGCGCGGATCAGATCGTCCGGATCCTGCCCTTCCGGCATCAGCGCGAACCGCAGGGACTGCCCCGCCTCCAGCAGCGGCAGTGCAATATCGATCAGCCGCATCGCCGCCCGAAGCCCGGCCGTGTCTCCATCCAAGGCGATGATCGGCTCCGGCGCGATCCGCCACAAGAGCCGCAGCTGATCCTCCGTGATCGCCGTTCCCAGCGGTGCCACAGCCCCCGTGAACCCCGCCTCGCTGAGCGCGATCACATCCATATAGCCTTCGGCCACAATCAGCGGCTGCCCCTTGCCCGCCGCCTCCCGCGCGGGCCCGTGATTGTAAAGCTGCCGCCCCTTGTCGAAGAGCAGCGTCTCGGGCGAATTGAGATACTTCGCCCGCGCATCCTTGGCCATCGCGCGCCCGCCAAAGGCAATCGCCCGCCCCCGCGCATCGCGGATCGGAAAGATGATCCGGTCCCGGAACCGATCATAGGGATCGCCGCCCCGGTCGCTTTCGGCCGCGATCCCTGCATCGATCACATCCTGCGCCGCCATCCCCTTGCCGGTCAGCGCCGCAAAGGCCCCGCCGCGCTCGGGAGCGAACCCGATCTCCCAGCGCTCCAGCCTGGCCGCATCGAAACCGCGCCCCTCCAGATAGGCCCGCGCCTCGGCCGCCCCCCCGGTCTTGAGCTGCAGGCGGAACCAGCGGACCGCCTCCTCCATCACCGCGGTCAGCTCCGTGCGCCGATCCGCCCGCGCCTGCTCCTGCGGCGAGGCCTGCGGCACCTCCATCCCCGCCTCGCCCGCAAGGATCTTCACCGCCTCCATGAACCCGACATTCTCGGTCTCGCGCACGAAGGAAATCGCATCGCCCTTCGCATGGCACCCAAAGCAGTAATAGAACCCCTTCCGGTCATCGACATGGAACGAGGCCGTCTTCTCCTGATGGAACGGACAAGGCGCCCAAAGATCCCCCTTGCCCTGATTGGATTTGCGCTGGTCCCACACGACCTTGCGCCCCACGACCTGCCCGAGGCTCAGCCGGTTGCGCAACTCATCGAGAAATCCAGGGGGCAGGCTCATCACGCGTTCATCGCATATTTCTCACAGGCCGTCAGCCACAACTCGAACGCCCCGCTCTCTCAAGATAGAAGACCAGCGCCTGATCAAGCAGAGCCGTCATGCGCCAACGGCCTCCCCCGCCGACACCCCCTGCAACCAAGCCCTCGTCCTGCGGCAAAGACCCTCGCCACATCGTCTTTGCAAGACCCTGTCAAGCAACAGGGCGACCTCCTTCAACCAAACGATCAGACGCTGCCGCCTTCCGCAGCCGGTCGTGACGTTCTCACGAGCATTGCCGTTGCTCTCTTAAAGCAAACTCAGCCGCAGAGCACGCCTCGCCCCCCGAGTCGGGGCCTCCCCCCTAAACTGAGCGCGACCGAACAAAATCGAGCGCTCAGGATAGGCCCATGTCAGGACCAATAGCGAAAGCTCCCCTTTCGCACCGCACATCAGTTATTGATAAATCTTCCTCGCGCCGGTTCTGACCAAAGCTCCCACCAGCCCAATGCGGACATTTTTCAAAACAGGCGCTCACGGCTCCATCCGTGCCGGAACCATCTCCCAAACGCGTTCTGTCTTATTCGTCAGTCCAAAGTCCCACCGAGCCAGCGGCAGCACTCCTTAAGGCACATGTTCGCGGCTCCATCCGTTCGCTCTAAAGATCCGCTACCGACTGCGTTCAAGTCATCGGTCCTGCCCAAAGCCGGGCCAAACCCAGCGCTGCCACCTGCCAGAACAGATCCAGCAGGCTCCGCCCGTAGGGACGCAATCAACCATTGGATAACTCTCAGTTTTTCGGTCTGCACTACTGCCGGATCAGCCCTGCTCTGGCACTGGCCAAAATTGATCGCTCAAGGCTCCGCTCACCCGGTGTGAAATTGGCCGGTAAGCCCCGGTAAACCTTGTCTTCAACGGGTCTGCCCTAGCTTGCGCTCATTCCGGCACCATCCTTATCAGAACAGATCCTCAGAGCTTCGCTCGGCTCCCCCACCGAAATCCGTCATGCGACTGGCTCTTCTTCAACTATCTTGCCCCGACCCGCGCACGCTCCAGCATCAGCCCCCGTCGGGACACGGCCCTCCGGGCTCGGCCCATTCGCGCCGGGACTCGTTCACCGGACGATTTCTATTTCGGCGCTCACCCCCTGAGAGCCAGCCCCTCGGCAGCCTCGCAAAGATCCCGCACCAGCGTCTCGGCGAAAGACCGCATCACGAAGATCTCCACCGTCTCTTCAGATGTCCGCGCAAGCAACGCGCTGGTATGCTTGACCAGAGACCGCACAACGCGCCCCGCAGGAAAGGCCGCATCCCGCAGATCCACCGGCACCAGCCGGGCGAGCAGATCGACATGGCGCCCCCCGCAGACCCGCAAGGAGACCCAGCCATCCGACTGGTCCACGACCGCGGCCATCCCGCCCAGATCGGCACCCGGATCCGGCCCGCATAGCAGCGCCTGCCCCCGCGCGAACCAAAGACACCGCGCCTGATCCGAGGCCACCATCCGGCCCGGCCCCGGCAGACCCACGCCATGCGCCGCCTCGAGCGCAGCGCTCACGGCCTCTTCCCGGCCCGCAAACGGCGCGATCCAGGTGAGCATCCCGGGATCGCCCGCCTCGATCCGCAATCCGGGCTGCGCATCCGGCAAAGCGCCGCGGAAGGGATCAGACATAACAAGCCTAACCACGCATCCGCCCTCCCTCGGGATCGAAGAAGACCGGCCCCGTCACTTCGCACAACGTCCGCACGTCGCGCAGATGATCCACCATCTCGATCACCTCGCCATGCCGCGCGCGCCCATCCGCCAGAAAGCCCAGCGCCAGGTCATGCCCGAAGGTCGGCGAATACCCCGCGCTCGTGACATAGCCCGCGCTATTCTCGCGGATCGCCTCGGCCCCTTCGGCAAAAAGATGGGCGCCCGCCAAAAGTCGCCCGTCCGCCGCCAGGGGCCGCACGCCCACCAGTTGCTCCCGCTCCGGTCCGTTCAATCCGGGCCGCGCCGCCATGACCTTTCCGATACACTCCTTCTTGTCAGACACCATCCGGCCAAAGCCCAGATCAAAGGCCGTCGTGCGCCCATGTAACTCCGCATGGGTTAAAAAACCCTTCTCGATCCTCAGAACGTTCAGCGCCTCCATCCCGTAGGCCCCGCCGCCCAGCGCCTCGGCCTGCGCCACCAGAAGCCGGAAGAGCGCATCGCCATACCGCGCGGGCACCGCCACCTCATAGGCATGCTCCCCCGAGAACGAGATCCGGAACAGCCGCCCTGCGACCCCGCAGACCTCCACCGGGGCGCATCCCATGAAAGGCAGATCGACCGGCCCGATCAGGCTCTCCAGCAGCTCCCGCGACCTCGGCCCTGCCACCGCGAACTGCGCCCACTGATCCGTCACCGAGGCGAAGCGCACGTTCAGATCGGGCCGCAGAACCTGCGCCGCGAACTCCATATGCCGCATCACCTGCCCGGCCGCCGCGGTCGTCGTCGTCACGAGATAGCGCCCCTCTTCAAGACAGGCGCAGGTCCCGTCATCCATGACGAACCCGTCCTCGCGCAGCATCAAACCATAGCGCACGCGCATCGGTTTGAGGCTCGACATCAAATTGCAATACAGAAAATCCAGAAAGGCCGCCGCATCCGGCCCCTGCACATCGATCTTGCCCAGCGTCGAGACATCGCAGATCCCGACCGTCTCGCGCACCAGCCGCACCTCCCGATCGCAGCTCTCGCGCCAACTCGTCTCTCCGGCGACGGGAAAATAGGACGGCCGATACCAAAGCCCCGCCTCGATCATCGGCGCCCCCCGCGCGACGCTCGCGCGGTGCGAGGTCGTGAACCGCTCGGGCGCAAAGCCGTGTCCGCGCCCGCCCGCGCCCATCGCGGCGACCGGCACCGGCACATAAGGCGGCCGGAACGTCGTTGTGCCCGTCTCGGGGATCCCCCGCCCTGTCGCATCGGCCAGAACCGCAAGCGCCAGCACGTTCGACCCCTTGCCCTGATCGGGCGCCATCCCTTGCGTCGTATACCGCTTCATATGCTCGACCGACGAAAAATTCTCCTGCGCCGCCAGCCGTACATCCTTGACCGTCACATCGTTCTGCTGATCGAGCCAGGCCCGCCCCGGCGCCTCGACCACCCAAAGCGGAGAAATCGAATACCGCCCATCGCCCGCTCGCGGCACGGCCACCGGAGCGACCTGCTTGCCCAGCGCATCCAGCGCCCCCTTCGCGGCCTCGAACCCGCTCGCAAGGCACCCCGCCGTCGAAAAGACGCCGCGCGCCGCGCCCGCAAAGGTCATCCCGGGGATCGCCCCCTCCTGCGGAACGAAGGACTGGATCGCCTCGTCCCAGACCGGCCGCCCGTTCCTGTGGCAGGTCAGATGCACCGCCGGGTTCCACCCGCCCGAGACGCCGAGGCAGTCGGCACTCACGTCCCGCACTCCCCGCGCCGTCGCGATCCGCACCCGCTCCAGCCCGCGTCGCCCGCTGGTGCCGATCACCGTCGCGCCGGCATGAACCGGAAACCCATGCCCCTCCGTCGCCCGCTCGGGCTCCGCCCGGCTGTCATAGACCGCCGGACCCAGACCCGCTTCCACCAGATCGGCGGCGACATCGTAAAGGCTGTCATTGTTCCCAAAGAGAGCGACCCGCTGCCCCGGCGCCGCCGCCCAGCGATTGGCATAGGCCTGCAGCGCGCCTGCCATCATGATGCCGGGCCGGTCGTTGCCTGGAAAGGCAATGCCGCGCTCCAATGCTCCCGCGCAAAGCACCGCCCGCTTGGCAGCGATCCGCCAAAAGCAGTCGCGCAGCCCCTGCGCCCGGTGGCGCTGAACCCGTTCGAGCGCGCCATAGGTCCCCTGATCATAGGCCCCCGTCACGGTCGTGCGCGTCATCAGCCGCACATTCGGCATCGCCTCGAGCCGCGCAACGGCCGCCGCCGCCCAATCCGCTCCCGGCTTGCCATCGACCTCCTGCCGCGCCGCCAAAAGCCGCCCGCCCATCCGGCTGTCCTCGTCGGCCAGGATCACATCCGCCCCGGCCTCCGCCGCCGTCAGGGCGGCCATCAGGCCCGCCGGTCCGCCTCCGATCACTAGCAGATCGCAAAAGGCAAAGGCCGTCTCCGACTGCCCCGGATCCGCCTCGCCCGACAGCGCACCAAGCCCCGCCGCCCGCCGGATCACCGGCTCGTACAGCCCTTCCCAAAAGGCCCGCGGCCACATGAAAGTCTTGTAATAGAACCCCGCCGCCAGCATCGGAGCCAACGCGTCATTGACGCTCATCGCGTCCCAGCGCAGCGACGGCCAGGCATTCTGGGACCGCACCTCGAGCCCGTTAAAGACCTCCTGCACCGTCGCCCGCACATTCGGCTCGCGCGCCGCGCCCTCGCCGACGGTCACCAGGGCATTCGGCTCTTCCGAGCCCGCCGTCACGATCCCGCGCGGGCGATGATACTTGAACGACCGCCCGACCATCCGCACACCCGCCGCAATCAGCGCCGAGGCGACCGTATCGCCCTGATAGGCATCGATCTGCCGCCCATCGAACCGGAACCGCACCGGGAGCCCCCGGTCGATCAGCCCGCCGCGCGTCAGCCTCATCCCGCCAACTCCACGCCGTAGATCTCATGCGTGACCGTATCGCGCTCCACGATCAGCCAGGCCCCGCAGCCGGCTTCATGAAACCACAAATCCCGTACCCGCCCCGCCGGGTTGTCCCTCAGATGCACATAGCTGTCCCACGCCTCTGGATCGTCCCCGTCCGGACGCTGCAAAGCCGCGCCCTGATAATAGAACTCCCGCCGGTCCCGCTCGCCGCAGATGGGGCAAGTCAGCCGCATCGCGCATTTCCTCTCCCGTCAGTGGTCATCATACCAAAACCCTTCACAGGCCCCCTCTGGCGCGCGGTACAAACGATAGGTCGTGAAACCGCTATCCGCCTCCGCCAAAGTCGAAGTCCCCCCGCAACCATCATGACGGCCGATGCTCAGATACTCGGTCCGGATCTCAAGGATCCCGTCCTCTTGTCGTAGAATATCGAACGAGCCTCCATCACACTCCACGGCGCACCCGATCGAACCATCATGCTCAAAGCAAAAGAGCGACTGCGACAGGACTTTCCCCCCGAAACCATCCTCCACCGCATGACCCTGATTGGCGAAAACCGCCTCCATCTCGGCTCCAGAATAAGATGGATTGCCGATATCGTCCCCAAGCCGCAGCCGCATCGCCGCGACCACTTGATCCGGGTTCTCCGCCAGATGCCGCTCGCCATAGACGCGAACGTAGCACCCCGGCTCGGGCAAAGCGCTCACGGCTCCGGACCAAAGACCCAAGCTAATGCAGATTATGCTGCGCACCCGTCCCCTCCTCGTCCATCAGACCCACGCCGTCCCGGAACCGGTCCAGCCGAAACCGCGCGGCGACCTCGTGGGGCTGCCCCGTCGCCATCAGGTGGGCGAACACGTTCCCCGATCCCGGCACCGCCTTGAAGCCGCCATAGCACCAGCCGCAATTGAGATAGAGCCCCTCGATCCCCGTCTTGTCGATGATCGGAGAGCCGTCGGGCGTCATATCCATGATTCCGCCCCAGGACCGCAGAACCCGCGCCTTGCCGATCATCGGCATCAGCGTCATCCCGGCCTCCATCACGTGTTCCTTCATCGGCAGGTTCCCCCGCGCCGCATAGCTGGCGTAGAAATCCAGATCGCCCCCGAAGACCAACCCGCCCTTGTCCGACTGGCTGATATAGAAATGCCCCATCCCAAAGCTGACCACATGGTCGATCACCGGCTTCAGCCCCTCGGTCACGAAGGCCTGCAGCACATGGCTCTCGATCGGCAGCCGCATCCCGGCCATCGCCGCCACCTGAGACGACCGGCCCGCGACCACGATCCCGACCTTGCCCGCCCGGATCGCCCCGCGCGAGGTCTGCACCCCCGTCACCCGGCCACCCTCGACATCGATCCCCGTCACCTCACAGTTCTGGATTAGATCGACGCCCAGGACATCCGCCCCCCGCGCATAGCCCCAGGCCACCGCATCGTGCCGCGCCGTGCCGCCGCGCGGGTGGTAAAGCCCGCCATAGATCGGAAACCGCCCCTGCTCGAAATCAAGGTAAGGCAGCCTCTCCCGCACCCCCTCCCGGTCCAGCAGGATCGCATCGTCCCCCTGGTTGATCATCGCATTCCCGCGCCGGGCAAAGGCATCGCGCTGCCCGTCCGAATGGAAGAGATTGATCAGCCCCCGCTGCGAATGCATGACGTTGTAATTCAGCTCCCCCTCGAGCCCCTCCCACAGCTTCAGCGAATGGGAATAGAACTCCGAATTGCCCGGCAGAAAGTAGTTCGCCCGCACGATCGTCGTATTCCGCCCGACATTCCCGCCGCCCAGATACCCTTTCTCCAGCACCGCGATATTACGGATCCCATGCTCGCGCGCGAGGTAATAGGCCGTCGACAGGCCATGCCCCCCGCCGCCGATGATGACGATATCATAGTGATCCTTCGGCTCGGGAGTGCGCCAGACAGGACCCCAGCCGCGCTGCCCGCGCAGACCCTCCCGAATGACCCTCCAGCCGCTATAGCGCATCGCCGTCTCCCGCCTTACAGGGACCCTAGACAGCCGCACCCGCAAAAGACAATCGCCCCGGCGACATCGCGCGGCCCCTTTGCGCCAGAGATCACCCGGCGATGATCTCGCAGATCGCGGTATAATCCTGATCCCAGGGCAAATCCTCAAGCCAGACCCAGCCCGCCAGCTTGACCTCGGCCACAGAAAGGGCCTCCGAATCCCCATTGGGCGGAAACCACTCAACGGTCACGAAATCCCAGCCATTCCAATCGGCATGGTTCGTCCAAAATGCCTCGCCCGTCTCGAGCCATCCCAGGATCTCCGCATCCGCTTGCGGCGACGTGCGCACCGGCAGGCGCGGTTGCTGAAATCCGTAACAGGCCCATTCCGTCTCTTCCGAGCGGCCAAGGATGGGCTGCGATCTCACGGCCCAGCGATGCTCCAGCGAAAAGACCTGCTCCCCCTCCAGCGACGGGGCCGAACTGTCGACCGCGCAGCCGAACTCTTTCTCGACCGTCAGGATCCGCGCCGCGATCCGGGCATTGAGCTCGGGCAGAACCGGCGCCTCGGTCGTGCAATCGGAATTGTCGAAAACCGCCTGCCCCAGCGGAGACGAAAAGCAATAGCCCGCATCGTTCCACATCGCGTTCCGTGAGAACCAGAGGTCATGGCAATAGTGCTGCGCCTGCGCCACTCCGCCGATGCCGATCGCTGCCAAGGCGATCCCCGTCCTCAAAATCCGCATCATGAATGCTCCGCCACATCCGAGTTCCATCTGATGCGGACGAAAGAAGACGGCGCGCCAGTCGTCAAGCACGCCGTCGCGACACACCGTAAACCGGGCGGCCCGCCGCAGCGTCGCGACGGGCCGCCCGACCCTCACAAGGGCCCGACCTTCACAAAAGAAAGTCGTCGATCTCGGCCTGAGCCGTCACATCATTGGCCAATATATTCTCCGGGGTCAGATCCTCGATTTCGATCCCTTCCAGCAGATAGCTTTGCTGATTGCCGACGATCTCGATCAGGATCCCCTCCTCAACCTCGGACAGGGCGATATTCGATCCGCCCAGCCAGCCGAAATCCAGCTTGTCCTCGTTTGGATCGAAGGCGATCGTCGTCTCCGTCCCCCAGTTCCAGGTCAGCCCGTAGATCTCGCCGCCTTCGACAGGCGCCGGGTCGACGGGATCTGGATCAACGGGATCGGGGTCGACGGGGTCCGGATCGACAGGATCGGGATCGGTCGGGCCAGGATCGGTCGGGCCCTCCCCGACAGGCGTGTCCGGATAGGACCCCGCCAGCACATCTTCCAGCGACGGGGCATCATATCCCCCGAACTGATCGATATAGGTCAGGATCGAGGTGCCATATTCATCGGTCGACGCCCCGCCGCCCGTCAGCAGCGACAGCGTTCCGAACGCACCGCGCAGATGCGACGCCGCCATGATCCCCGTCAGGCTCAGCTCGACTTCGACGGTGCTGCCATCGACATCGGTATAGGTAAAGACCTCGCCGACCAGATCATCGAGGGACGTGCCCTGCGCGTTCAGGCCGTTCTCGATGATATTGAGGTTGTAGGTAAAGGCCTCGCGGATCAAAGGCTCCTGAAGATCGGTTTTGAGATCCTCCAGCGAATTGATCCCGCCCTTGCCGGTAAACGTGCCATCCCAGGTATTCGTCGCGGCCCCGTTTCCATAGTAGAAATCGTCCTCATAATAGCCAAGGTCGATCAAAAGGGCCTCGCCGAACTGATAGCCCACGAAGCCAAGCGCATTCTCTGACGTATATTGCAGTTCCGTCCAGGTCTTCTCTCCGCGCTGATACGTCTCCCAGTTGTCGTCCCCGACCCATCCCCGGATCTGCGCTTCGGTGATCGTGCCCTGCTGGTAGCGCTCGAAATCTACGCCGCTTTCGAACACGCGCAGCTCATCTAGAAACTCGACGAAACTTCCGTTTGACATAAGGCCCTCCTAAAGTTGACAGCCACCTTCTCGGCGGGCCTGACGCACGCGTAAACCGGAGGCCGCCCCGCGTATCAAAAGCCGGTGCCAATTCGCTGATCAAAGGAGATCCGTGATCATTGTTTTGCCGACGGTCCGGCCGCCCGGATCTCCGTCTTTGCAAAACGGTCCGAAGCGGTCCTTGTGGGAGGGTTGGAGATCCGGCATTCCGGCACCCTGTTAAGACAAACGGATGCCCGTTAACGAAGTGGTAAGACGAACCCATAAGCTGCGGCTTATGCATCGAACGGGCCGATCCGCCGTCCGGTCCATCCGAATCGCGGTCCCGGCCCAGCGTTGCGCCCCATGCAGGCCGTGCGCATCGTTAAACCGGTCTCGCCCGGATTTGCCTCCTACCGGATGCCGCCCGGATGCCGACAGGTCGACATTCGTGAAACAAGCTCGTTAATCTCTCGGCCCAAACCGAAAGGTCAGGACGCGCCGGGGAGCGCGCTTTTCCGACAGACCCGTCTAAGGATCCGGCTTACAGACCCTTGGACTGATAGCTCTGAGCCACCTTTTCGATCGCCACCAGATAGGCCGCCGTCCTCAGGTCATCGACATCGCCCCGCCCATGCCACACCTCGCGCATCGCCTGATAGGCCGTCCGCATCGTGTCATCGAGCCCCGAGCGCACCAGTTCAAGCTCCCCGGCCCCTTTGAGATACCGGTCCTTGAACCCCTCACTCAGCTGCCATCCGATCCCGGTATCAGCGCTAAGTCGTTCCAATTCCTGCACAATCGCGCGGTGCCGGTTCTCCTCCGCCCGGCGCTGCATCCGGCCGAACCGGATATGCGACAGGTTCTTGACCCACTCGAAATAGCTGACCGTCACGCCGCCCGCATTGGCATACATATCCGGAATGATGACGCAGCCCTTCTCGCGCAGGATCTCGTCGGCGCCCGCCGTGATCGGCCCGTTCGCCGCCTCGATGATCAGGGGCGCCACGACCTTTCCCGCATTGCCCTTGTTTATAACGCCTTCCAGCGCGGCCGGGATCAGGATATCGCACTCCGCTTCAAGAAGGGACGGCCCGTCGGGGACGTAATGAAGATCCGAATATCCCTTCACCCCGCCATTCTCGGCCACCCAGTCCCGGATCTGATCGATTTTCAGACCGGCCTCATCGAATAGCGCTCCATCCCGTTCGATGATCCCGACGATCTTGGCCCCGTCCTCCTCGGACAGAAATTTGGCCGCGTGATATCCGACATTGCCAAGCCCCTGAACGATAACGCGTTTTCCGTCCAGACTGCCCTCCAGCCCGGCCTTCTTGATGTCGTCGGGATGGCGAAAGAATTCCTGCAAGGCGTATTGCACCCCGCGCCCCGTCGCCTCAACCCGCCCATGGATCCCGCCCGCATTCAACGGTTTGCCGGTGACACATGCTGCCGCGTTGATGTCGGTCGTGTTCATCCGCCGGTACTGATCGGCGATCCACGCCATCTCGCGTTCCCCGGTGCCCATATCGGGCGCAGGCACGTTCTGGGACGGATCGATCAGGTCCCGCTTGGCCAGCTCATAGGCAAACCGCCGCGTGATCCGCTCAAGCTCATCGGCTTCCCACTCCCTGGGGTCGATACACAACCCGCCTTTCGATCCGCCGAAGGGCGCTTCCACCAAGGCGCATTTATAGGTCATCAGCGCCGCAAGCGCCTCCACCTCGTCCTGGTTGACCGCCATGGAATAGCGGATCCCGCCTTTCACCGGCTCCATATGTTCGGAGTGGACGGACCGGTATCCCGTGAATGTCTCAAGCCGCCCGCGCAACCGCACCCCGAAGCGAACCGTGTAGGTCGCGTTGCAGACCCGGATCTTCTGCCCCAGCCCGGGCGGCAGATCCATCAGCGACATGGCCCGCCCGACCATGATATCGACACTCTCGCGAAAGCTCGGCTCGGTGATCTGGGCTGCGGTGTTCATCGCGTCTGGGCTCCACTTCAAGGCATCCTCACGACAAGCCTAGCGGACAAGCACCGTCCTGTCGCCCAAGAAGTCGCCTGGTTTTTCATCAAAGTGCGAAGCGACTTTCCCTTTGTTTTCAAGGAGCAGATCCCACCTCCAAGAGCAAATCACGCCAGACATGCCTTGATCCGCGCCATGTCAAAATTGAAACCAAATTTGCCTAAAACGTCGCGCAATCTCCACAGGTCCGGACCCATCTCGCCCAAATTCGGTCATGGCTCATCGACTATTAATCATCTTCGAACAGGACCGTGGAGTTGGGGCTGATGCACGAACCCCGCGGATAAAACAGAGGTGACACTAATGAGTTTTCTGCGAGTCCCTGCGCGTTTTACCGCGCGTGATCGTGTATCGGGTTTCCGCGAGGACGAAGAGGGCGGAATGCTGATCTTCGGTCTGTTCATTTTCGTGATGATGCTCATGGTCGGCAGCCTCGCCGTCGATTTCATGCGTCTCGAATCGCAGCGCGCGCGCCTTCAATCGACCATCGACCGCGCCGCCCTCGCCTCCGCCGACCTCACACAGACGCTCGATCAGAAAGCGGTCATCTGGGACTATGTGACCAAAGCAGGTCTCAAGGATACCGTCACCAAGATCGAAGTTCGCGACAACGGCAACGAGCGCAGTGCATTCGTCTCTGCCGAGATCAAGCTCGACACGCTTTTGATGCAGTTGATCGGGATCAACACGCTCCAGACAGCCGCCGCATCCAAGGCGGACGAGCGTACCCCGCATATCGAGATTTCGATGGTGCTCGACGTCTCCGGATCCATGACGTCCGGGGACCGCATCGGAAGCCTCAAGGCGGCCGCCAAAAAGTTCGTCGAGATCACGATCCCCGAAACGCAGCTCGCGACAAACCCGGCGATCAAATCCATCTCGATCATCCCCTACAATGCAACGGTCGTTGCAGGTCCGCGCCTTCTGCAGGAATTCAACGTCAGCGACGATCACGCCTTCTCGCATTGCGTGTTCTTCGAGGACAAGCACTTCGAAACTACCGCGCTTTCCACCACTGAAGAGTTGATTCGCTATCCGCACTATGATCCGCGGAACAAAGGATACGAGCTTCATCCCGATCCGTACTATCGCGCGAATGGCATCAACGAACGGCGAATTGCAGGCCCTCTTTGTAATCATGCCGGAGACGGACCCGATGGCGGCGAGCTGAACCCGATACTGCCGATGCAGACCGACCAGAAGGACCTGATTGATCATATCGATGACTTCGTCGCCGATGGTGCGACCGGGATCGATATCGGCGTGAAGTGGGGGCTGGCCCTGCTTGACCCGTCGCTCGACGACGCGGTCACCAATCTGATCGCAGATAACACATCCGATGCCCTCGCCGCCGGTCGCCCATACGCCTTTGATTCCGAGAATTCTCGTAAGATCATGGTCCTCATGACTGACGGAAAAATGAACGCAAAACCTAATTTGCTGGATGTGTTCAGGATTGGGAGCACTGGCAACCCCTGGAACTGGTCGAATGTTTTCTTCAGCCCAGAAGAAAACGACAGCTCGCTTCTTTTGCGTGGGACGCGTGTGATCCGGATTGCGCCCGATAATCAGAACGATCTGCTCTCGGACTATTGGTACTGGATCGATGCCGGGGAGTTTATGCCGTTTCCCGATACTCCCGCTGCAAAGGTTCCTCTTCGGCTGGCAAACGAAAGCCGGCGCCTCTCAAGAGGCCAGCTTTACTGGAATGCAAATAATAATATTTCTAATCTGACAAACTATATCGAAACCTACGGAACGGACGAAGAATTCGAGCTTTGGGAGAAGCGAAACGACTGGGACTATCTGGGCGATCCCGGCCTGACGATATCGCTGAACGCGAACAGTCTGACGACCTATACAAATAGGCTTTCTGCTGCTCGCATTGCAGAGGAAGAAGACGAGCGCTTCGTTCTTGAGCGCTTGACCCATCCCCAGGTTTTCAATCGTTGGCGCGAATGGCCCTTCGTGAACTACATCTATAAAGAACCATATGAAGATGGTTATCTGTCTGCCTCGGAATGGGCCCTCTATTCGGATCCCAGTGAAGACGATACGAGCAATTCAAACTCCTCCACTCGGATGATTGAGCTTTGCCGGATTGCGCGTGGCCTCAAGGCGGACGGTTCGGGTATCGATGAGAGCAATCCGCGCCGGATCAAGATTTACACCGTCGCTATGGATGTGGGCGAGCAATACGCCAAGGACCTCATGAAGGATTGCGCCACCGATGAGAGCCATTTCTTCGATATCACACAGACACAAATCGTGGATGTCTTTGAGAAAATTGCGGAAGATGTGAATGACCTGAGGCTCACCCAATGATGAAACTAGCCAGAATGGCTGTCAGCAATCTAATTGCACGCAGGCGGAAATTTCAGCAATGCGAGGAAGGGAACCAAACGATTAATTTCGTTATTCTTTTCCCCGCCATCATGCTCATTTTTCTCAACACGATCGAGGTAGGCATCTATTCGATCAGGCACGTCGTTCTTGAACGTGGGCTTGACGTGACGGTGCGAAATATCCGTCTGAACACGTCGACCCCCGTGAGTGCGAACGATGTCCGCCGCATGGTTTGCCAAAACAGCCTGCTGATCCCCGATTGCAACAGCTCCGTTAAGGTCGAGATGCGTCCGGTCGATCCAAGAAACGTGTCGGGTACGATTGTTCCGCCTGAAGTGAGCTGTGTCGATCGCAGCAAGGAGGCCAAGCCGGCCGGTGATGTCTCGACAGGTATTGAGAACGATCTGATGGTCTTGCGGGTCTGCGCACTTTTCGATCCGTTCTTTCCGACCACCGGGCTTGGACGGTCGATGCCCAAGGTGAGCGAGGGCGCCTATGCTCTTGTCTCAACAGCCGCATTCGCGATGGAGCCGATCTGATATGAAACGTGTGCTGAATAGATTTCGCTCTGAAGAGGATGGAAATATCTCGATCGAAACGCTCCTGATATTTCCCCTTCTGGCGTGGGGTTTCATTGCCTGCTTCATCTTCTTTGATGCCTATCGTCAGAAAACGCTGAACACGCGCATGGCTGATACTATTGCAGATGTTGTGAGCCGGGAGTCGGTCATTGGCAGCTCTTTCGTCGATGGGATGTATGCGCTTCAGCAGTATCTTGCCCGGTCCGCAAATGCGCCATATCTCATCATTTCGTCGATCTCCTACGACTCGGACAATGATGAGTATAATGTGGAATGGTCAGAGCCTCGAGGTGGTGTTGAAAAGCTGACAAATGCCGATATTCCCAATATCGTCAGCCAGTTTCCCATTCTCTCAAGCGACGATACCTTCGTTCTTGTTCAAACGAAAACCGATCATGCGCCGTTTTTCAATGTTGGAATTCCCGCATTTGAATTGAGCGAGTTTATTCCGGTCAGCCCGCGGGGTGCACCTCGTGTGTGTTTTGAGGCCTGCCCATCCACTCCGGCGGATGGCAATGTCGAGCCGGATGATCCCGGAACGGCCGAGGATCCGACGGCATCGGATCAGTAACTGATCCGGCGGCTGATCTCCTCGGCCATGGCGGTGGCGACGGGCTTTGCCGTCACACCGCCAATCCCCACCCGGCGACCAAATCGCCACCACATTCCCGGCGCCCAGGCTCCGGGGCGTTTGGCTTTCAGGACAACCGAAAATCCATTCGACGGCTTGAATGCGAATGGCCCCCGCTGAACCGAGACGATGTCCTTCATCAAGGCGATTTCTCGTCCCGATGTCTCGAACAAACCTGCCTCCGTCAGCACGACGCCCAAAGACGTTGCGCGCCGCATGGCCTCAGCGGCGCCAATCGCCCCTCCGCCCAAACCGATAAGAAAGAACTGCAGGACCGGTGCAGGCGGCTGAAAGATCGCAATACTGAGGAGCAGCAGACCCAAGGCACCCACGACGGAGAAGGCGATAACCCGTCGCGGCGGGGAGGCGTAGAGGGTCAGAATGGGCTCGTCTATCATACGGCCCGGCGGTGCCGCATCTGCTCGACCGCGTCAAGACCGACAGATTTGCGCACCAATGTCCAGTAATCCGCCTCGATCTCGGTCGCAGACAGGCGGCCATCCTCTCGATACCAATTACAGATCCCCGTCAGCATCGCAATGATCGCAAGCGTCGTGATCTTGCTGTCCGGAAGATCGAACACCCCAAGTCGATCCCCCTCGTCCAAGATCGCCTGTAACTCGTCCTCATACTGTGTGCGCAGCCGTTCGATCTCAGAAAAATTGGCCGGATCGAGGTTCCTGAGCTCCATATAAGAGACAAAAACCGCTTGCTGCCGCGGCAGGTGAAAGCGGATGTGGAACCGTACGAACCCTTCGAGTTGCGCCAGCGGACCTTCGCCCGATCGGTTCGCCTCTCGGGCCTGCAAAAGCTCCTGCATGTGGGACTGCATCAGATCGAAGAGAAGGCTTTGTTTGTCAGGCGTATAGTTGTAAAGCGCCCCCGCCTGGATCCCGACCTCGGCCGCGATCTGCCGCATCGACACAGCAGCAAAGCCATGTTGCGCGATCAGCCGCAAAGCCGCCTCGCGCACTTTCGGCCCGGTTATTTCGGAATGGGATCCCGTTTTGCGACCCATCTCCATCCCCTGAATTGAACACCTGTTCAAATCCATAACCTGCCCTTGCCCCCGATCTGTCGCAACCCTAATCTTGCGCATGTCAGACGGCTCAGGACCCATGCGCCCGCATCTTATTTTTCTCTTCGTGTTAGCGGCCTGTGCCCCATTTCCGGATCTGGACGACACGCTGGACGAGACGGCGCGATCGGCCGCCTTCCCGGATCTCGTCCCCCTTGCCCCTATCCTTGCAGCGGTGGACGGCGACCGCATCCAGCGGCAGCCGCTGACAGCTGAGGCTCGCGTCTCGGACCTTAGAGCCCGGGCCGCCCGTTTGTCCGGTCCCGTGATCGAACCGGCGCTGCGCCGCCGCATGGGGCGCGCGATCACGTTGCAGCAGGCCGGGCGCTAAGGTAACAGCAGCCAAACAGTGACAGATCAGGACAATTTCATGACCCACCCCCTCAGGCTCGGTATTGCGGGATTGGGCACAGTCGGTGTGGGCGTTCTCAAGCTGGTGACGACCCATGCCCAGCGTCTGACAGATCGCACAGGCCGCGACATCGTCATCTCTGCCGTATCCGCCCGGTCGCGGGACAAGGATCGCGGTGTCGCCCTTGAAAGTTATGCCTGGGAGGACGACCCCGTCGCTTTGGCATCGCGCGAGGATGTGGACGTCATTGTCGAACTGATCGGCGGCGAAGACGGTCCGGCGAAAGATCTTGTCGAGGCAGCCATACGCAGCGGCAAGCATGTCGTGACGGCCAACAAGGCGCTTCTTGCGATGGCAGGTCAGCACCTTGCCCAGGCTGCTGAAGAGGCGGGGCTTTCGCTCCGCTTCGAGGCTGCGGTAGCGGGCGGAATTCCCTGTATCAAGGTTCTGACCGAAGGGCTGGCGGGCAACGAGATCGACCGCGTCATGGGCGTCATGAACGGGACCTGCAACTACATCCTGACCCGGATGGAGGAAGAGGGTCTGCCTTACGAAGAGGTCTTCGCAGAGGCCGATAAGCTGGGCTATCTCGAGGCCGATCCGACCCTTGATGTCGGCGGGATCGATGCGGGTCACAAGCTGGCGCTTTTGTCGTCCATCGCCTTTGGAACCCAGGTCGATTTCGGCGGGATCGCGATAGAGGGGATCGAGCGGGTCGAGATCGCCGATATCCGCCATGCCGCCGATATGGGCTTTCGGATCAAGCTGTTGGGCGTAGCGCAACTGACCGGGCGCGGTCTTGAGCAGCGGATGTCGCCCTGTCTGGTTCCGAAGGGATCGCCTCTGGGTCAGCTTCAGGGTGCGACCAACATGGTCGTCCTCGAAGGCGATGCAGCGGGCCAGATCGTTCTGCGCGGCGCGGGAGCAGGCGAAGGTCCGACGGCAAGCGCCGTTCTGTCTGACATCGTCGATATCGCGCGCGGCTACCGCGTTCCGACCTTTGGACAGCCAGCGGACACGCTGCGCGCCGCGCGCCCTGCAATCGCCGCGGCGCCCGCTCCGTTTTACCTTAGAATGACGTTGCTTGATAAACCCGGCGCTTTGGCGAAGATCGCCACGGTCCTCGGAGACAGCGGCATCTCGATCGACCGGATGCGCCAGACCGCGCATGCCGACCGATTGGCTCCGGTTCTTATCGTGACCCACAAAACGACCCGAACCGCCCTTGATGAGGCGGTTTCAGCCATGGAGGCGACCGGTGTTCTGCAAGGCACGCCCGTGGCCTTGCGGATCGAAGTTATCTGACGCGCAACAAAGGAATATCCCCAATGTCCTCTTCCGTCGAATTTCACGACCGTATGTTGTCCCTTGGCCTGGCCCGCGTGTCAGAGGCTGCCGCCTTGGCCTCCGCTAAGCTGATCGGACGCGGAGATGAAAAGGCCGCCGATCAGGCCGCCGTCGATGCGATGCGAACGCAGCTCAACCGGCTCGACATCAAAGGCGTCGTCGTCATCGGAGAGGGCGAGCGGGACGAAGCCCCGATGCTTTATATCGGTGAAGAGGTCGGATCCGGCAGCGGGCCTGCCGTCGACATCGCGCTTGATCCGCTCGAGGGGACGACGCTCACTGCCAAGGATATGCCCAACGCGCTCGCCGTGATTGCGATGGGCCCGCGCGGATCGATGCTGCATGCGCCCGACGTCTATATGGACAAACTCGCCATTGGCCCGGGGTTCCGGCAAGGCGTCGTCACGCTGGACATGTCCCCGAGCGAGCGTGTCTCGGCACTCGCCTCTGCCAAGGGATGCTCGACCGAGGATATCACCGTCTGCGTCCTTGAGCGGGACCGCCACGACGAGATGCTGGACGAGCTTCGCGGAACCGGCGCGGCCATCCGGCTTATCACGGACGGCGATGTCGCGGGTGTCATGCATTGCGCCGAGCCCGAGAAGACCGGGATCGACATGTATATGGGATCGGGCGGCGCGCCCGAAGGTGTGCTTGCGGCCGCCGCTCTCAAATGCATGGGCGGTCAGATGTTCGGTAAGCTGCTATTCCGGAACGACGATGAAAAAGACCGCGCCTCCAAAGCCGGGATCACGAATTTCGATCGGGTCTATACACGAGATGACATGGTCACCGAGGATGTGATCTTTGCGGCGACAGGCGTCACCGATGGCTCTCTCGTGCCGGGCATTCGCCGGGAGGTCGGGTATCTGACGGCAGAGACAATCCTGATGCGGTCCAAGACAGGCTCTGTTCGGCGCATGACTTACCGCAACCCCACCTCTTGAGCTTTCTCGGTGTCGACAGCTCTCTGACAGGTCGTCGCTGGGTCGGCCCCAGCCTGGAACAGGATCGCGCCGCCCAGGCCATCGCGGATGCAACCGGTCTGAGCTTGCCGCTTTGCACCGTTCTTGCGCGCCGCCGTGTCCCTCCCCATGAGGCGCAGGCCTTCCTTACGCCGGTCCTGCGGGATCTGCTGCCGAACCCGAGATCGCTTCAGGATGCCGAAAAGGCGGCCCAGCGGCTGGTCCTGGCCGTTGAAAAGAATGAGCGGATCGCAGTCTTTGCCGATTACGACGTCGATGGTGGGGCTTCCGCTGCGCTGCTGATCCACTGGCTTCGCGATCTCGGGCGGTCTGCGACGCTCTATGTGCCCGACCGGATCGACGAGGGCTATGGCCCAAACGAGACCGCGATGCGCCAGCTTGCGCGGGATCACGATCTGATCCTCTGCGTCGATTGCGGCACGCTCTCTCATGGTCCCATTGCCGCCGCTTCGGATGCGGATGTCGTCGTGATCGATCACCATCTGGCAGGGGAAACGCTTCCTGCTTCCTGTGCCGTGGTCAACCCCAACCGGCAGGACGAGGATGGCAGCCTCGGTCATCTTTGCGCCGCGGCCGTCGTGTTTCTGGTTCTGGTCGAGGGAAATCGCCAGCTGCGCGAAGCTGGTGGCACGCCGCCTGATCTGCTTGGCCTGCTTGATCTGGTGGCGCTGGCGACCGTTGCAGATGTCGCGGCTTTGAAAGGCGTGAACCGGGCCTTTGTTCGTCAAGGGCTCACCGTCATGGCGCGGCGGCAACGACCCGGGATCGTCGCTCTTAGCGATCTGACCAAGCTCGACGGACCGCCCTCATCCTACCATCTGGGATATGTCTTTGGCCCCCGGATCAATGCAGGTGGCCGGATCGGCGCGGCCGATCTAGGCGCGCGCCTTCTGTCGACGGCCGATCCGGATGAAGCGGCCGCCTTGGCCGAACGCCTTGACCGCCTGAATTCAGAGCGCCGCGATATCGAGGCCCGGGTCTCTTCGGAAGCCATGGCCCAAGCCGAGGTCCGCGGTCTGGAGGCTCCTTTGGTCTGGGCCATCGGGGACGGCTGGCATCCCGGGGTCGTCGGGATCGTGGCCTCGCGCCTCAAAGAGGCGACGAACAGGCCTACGGTCGTCATCGGATTTGATGGGGATGAGGGCAAGGGCTCGGGCAGATCGGTCGGCGGCATCGATTTAGGCGCGGCCGTGCAGATGCTGACGGCAGAAGGCCTCCTGGAAAAGGGGGGCGGGCACCGAATGGCCGCCGGTCTTACCGTCAGCCGCGATCGGGTCACGCAAGCAATGGACCGTCTCTCCGAGCTTCTCGACCGGCAAGGCGCCGGTTTGCTCGGCCCGTCCGATCTGCGGCTGGACAGCGCGCTCGCACCGCAAGCAGCGACGCTCGATCTCGTCCACGCTCTTGAGCAAGCCGGACCTTTCGGAGCAGGCGCCCCCTCGCCCCGCTTCGTCTTTGCCGACACACAGATCTCGTTCGCCAAGGAGGTCGGCGAAGGTCATCTCAAGCTGAACGCCCGCTCAAGCGACGGCGCTCAGCTGGATGCCATCTGTTTCGGCGCCTTCAACGGACCGCTTGGCCCAGCTCTGCTTGGACATGACGGAGCACCGGTCCATCTGGCCGGCCGTCTCGAGATCAATCGCTGGAACGGCCGCGAGCGCGTACAGCTCAAGCTTGAAGATGCCGCGCCTTCCTAGATTGCAAATCCTCTCAAAAACGAGCGCTAGGGCACTCAAAAAGACACTTGCCCTCCGCATCCTCTTTGCCTAAGAGACCGCTACTTGAGTGGCCCGTTCGTCTATCGGTTAGGACGCCAGGTTTTCAACCTGGAAAGAGGGGTTCGATTCCCCTACGGGCTGCCACTTCTTGAAAGTCTTGTTTCTGTTCAGCAAGTTTGGGCGGTAAATTGTCTCATTAGATGGGACAGCCTCCGAAAGTGGGACATTCTTTCGGACGAACCAGTGGTCGTGAGCTTTCAGAACACATTCGCGGCGCGCAGCTTCTGGGACATGCCGCGCGTCTAGCGCGTGACATCATTGGACGTTTGGTGGCTGGTGATCGCCATGATCTCGAACTCTTGCTGCAGCCGAGAACGGGCAACCGCGCTGCAGCGCCCTACCGAAGCCATGGACAGAGTAGTTCCCTAGACCTGCTGCATCGCACCATTTGCGGAACCCATTGCCGAAGCCAGCCGCGTTGAAGGATCGCCCGTACTCGTTGACTAGGAGAGTTTCGCTGTCAGTCGCCTCGTATGACAAGTGCTGCTGAAGCTCTGGGATGACGGGGATCTCGAGGATGATCGGATAGCGGTTGCGGCCCTTGTGCTGCGTGAACAGTAGCTACAGAACGCCCTCGTCGTCCTCGCGCAGGTCTCGCCATCCGAAGCGCACGATGTCCGAGCGGCGCTGTCCGGTGTAGAGAGCTAGCGCCAATGCCAACAGCGCTATGATGCCGGGTGGATGAGCGTCCTAGTATGCCTTGATCTCGTGGAGTGTCCAAGAGTGGTACCCTTCGGAACTCGTTGGCAGATATTCCACAGGCGCAGCCGGATTGCTGTTATGTAAATCGCACCGAATAGCGAAACGAAAGAGCTGACGAGCGTCTTGATCATCGTGTTTGCGGCAGAGGGCGTTTTAATCATCGCATCATGTCTGGCGCGAACGTGTCTCGGAAGTAGTTTCGCGAATGGCTTGTCCCCATCCGCGTTATTTTCGCAGAACCGCTCGGGAACAGATCGCCGAGTGCGCCGGGTCGATGCATCCAACTGCTTATACATCGGCGAGCTGAGATATTGGGTACAGAGCCATCGAAAGGATCGCGCGCCATTCGGCTGCCGCGCCGACGATGAGACTACAAACATGTTAGCTTCCCCGGAGACCGCCTGCTGATAGTCTGCCAAGAACTCCGGCGCCCCCACAGGTTTGCGGAGGCGGATCTTCGGATGCCCTGTCCTCCGATAGTAGATCCGAACATTGCCGTGCCGGTCAGTGTCCTCGACCACATATTTCATGCGGAGCAATTTCATGGGGTAGGTCGTTTCACAGATCCCATGGATTGTCCTCCATAACCGTTGCACCTTCGAGCAATTCGAACGCGCGATCAATATGGCGGCGATCCCAAACGCAACGGTCATCAATGCGTTTCGGTAGGAGCATGCGCCCGTCGCGGACCATAAGGTCGAACTTTGATGTGCCGATCCCGACGTACTCGGCGGCTTGATACCGGGACAAACCTCGCCGCTCCGGGGCCGGGCAGTAATCAGTCTTCGCGGGCTTTCGGTCTAGCATTGGCGACGATCCTCCATCGAACGTCCTCTTCCAATGCTGCAATTGGGTTCAACCTTCGTCCAGAGTGCCGTCGGTTTGTAACAAAATAACGGCGTATGAGTGGCCGCGCCCTGAGACAAAGCCTTTGCTACGTCCAGATCTGTGATGCGCGTGTCTCGAGACAGACCCGCCAGGATCTTCTATGCTTCGCCCGGGCGTCGGTCAGCTTCCCCGGCCAGGCATGCGCCCGCAACAGCTGGGCGGCCATTGGCGAGATATGGGGAAGGCCTTCCCCTTCCGCGCCGCTTTGCATCAGCGCCTCGATAGCCTCGTCGACATCCTCGGCCCGCTCGCGGGTCGTCGGAACCGTCACGGATCGGCCGGCCAGTATCTGGTTCAGGAGGGGGTCAACACCATCGCCCGCCACCATCTCCGCCAGCGATGTGAGCGCTGCAAGGTAAACCTCCGCGACGCCGGTGAAGGCCTTGCGCCCGTTGATGGGAGTGAAGATGCCGCCGCTGCACCCTGTGGGGCAAGTCGTCAAGGTCATGGACGGCCACCGCACCTTCGTATATAGCCAGAAATCCCTTTGTCCTCGCCGGTCCTTGCATGCCAAACAGACGGTTCAGGATCTGGCTCTTGGTGAGTTCGGCAGCCAAGAGCTCAACGATCTTGTTGGCCTTGAACCCGCGCAGATCAGCGACACAAAGCGCGCCGCCTCTGGATCCGGCAAGATCTGTGACACGTGACCCAAGTTCGAAAAGCCGCTGCGAGGATCCATGAAGGCTAACCCGTCGCAGGGTTTCAAAGACCTTTGAGCGACCTGCCTTACGCTGTTCCAGCGCGCGAACCGCATTCTTGAAGATTGTGGTCTGGTCCACGACCGAGGTTTCGATGGGGATCCGGTCGATGGTCGGGCCATTGGTATAGCCATCCGCACGCGACGCCTCAAGGACCATCGTCAGATCGCTTGCCGTCTCAATGCGTCTGCCGTCGAGCATGAACTGGCATGACTTTGTCTCACGACGGATTCTGCGCCGAGGCTCCGCTGCGATGACGGTCGCCGCGGACGGGTCCACACGTGCCGGTGCGCCAAAGGCGCCGCCCGAGTTCCAGCCATAATTGAAACACACCGCGTTAACATCTGCCCGCGCCATAAGGACCGTCTGGTCGGCCGTCGTGACAGGAGCGATGGTCTGCAGACCGCGTTCTTGCGCTGCCCCTACAGCGCGATTTCGCCTCAAGCCCTGTGACCACGTGCGCAAGCACAGCTCTTATCTCAACAGGGCAATGCGCGACTGTTGGAAAATTGATGACACCCGAAATACCCATCTCGACCACGCGGTCGAGGGCGTGTCGGGTTGCCGCGCCTTCATCAAATGCTGAAAGTCCCGCAAAAACGGGGATGTCGCGAGTTGGAAGAATCTCCGTCTCAATGAGGTCGAGGGGCTGCGCATTCGCATCCATCAGCGGCATCATGCAGGCAATGGATGGCGCACCCCGCATCCGCAGCGATCCTGCTGTCAGCGCAAAGACGAAATCGGCTCCTCCCTTCTCGGCGGCCTAAACCACTGCACCGGACCCAATCGCTGCATCAACAAGAGATCGGTCAGTTCGTCCCGGCTTTTTAGAGTTTCCAAAGGTCATGCAAGCAAATGAAGCGGAGTTATCTGGAACAGCAAGCTCCAAAGCTTGCGAGGTTCAGCCGATCGCTCCTCACAGGAGGAGTTCTAGGTCCCATTAACGCTACCGCCCTGCTGGCTTTGCAGACACTTGGCGCGGATTAACAATAATTAATGGATTGAATGCCACTCCTGTCGGTCCACGACGGCAACCGTTACGCCATGATCGGCGCAGAATAGGAGGGGCTAAAACGACAGACGTACGTATTATCGGGATCGAAATTGCTAAGCGCGTGTTTCAAGCCCATGCGATCAATGAAATCGGTGAGACGCTTTGAACCGAGAAACTGAACCGCCCTCAGTTTGAGCGGTTCATTCGAGAGCTTCCTCCAGCAAAGATAGCCATGGAAACCTTTGGTGGCGCGCATCATTGGGGTCGCGTTGCGCAGCCTGTTGGCCTCAAAGTTCGGTTGATCCCGCCGCAGTACGTCAAACCTCATGTGAAACGACGCCATCGATGCAGCAGCCATCGTGGAAGCTGCAACGCGTCCGAGCATGTCATTCGTTGCTGTGAAATCCAAGGCGCAACAAAGCCGTTCGGCCCGATATCGAACGCGTGACCTGTTCATCCGCCAGCGCACCCAGTTGCTCAATGCGATGCGCGGTCATCTGCTCGAGTTCGGCATAGCCCTGCCCGTAGGGAGGAACGGTGTCCAACGGTTCCTGCACGACACCAAAAACGCCTTTGAAACAGACGTCCCGCAAGAGATGCAATCGATTGCCCAGACCTATCTTCTTCAGATTTTGCCTTCACCGAGCAGATCTACGCCTACGAGAAAAAGCTACGCAAAGAAGCAAGAGGAGACGAAGAAATGCGCCGTATGCAATCAATGCCGGGCATTGGTCCGATTACCGCGCTCGCTGTCGAACCGTTCAGCCCGGCGATGGACGACTTTAGGAGAGCCCGTGATTTCGCCGCGTGGCTCGGATTGGCAATAAGACAGAATTCAACCGGCGGGAAACAAAAATATTGACGCATCACAACGATAGGGCAAAGAGACATTCGTCGCTTACTCATCATCGGAACCATGTCCCATATCGCGGCGTCGAAGAGAGCGCCTGATCGGGCAGACCCCGGCTGTTGGATATGCTCAAATGAAAACTACATCTGGTAATCGGTGTCGCGCTTGCCAACTGCATGGCACGGCGGCCATGAGCGATGTTGAAGACTGGAAGAGACTACGAGATTCAAAGCGCGGCCGCGTAAGCCGGCTCTGGCTGACCGCAGCACTGAGAGGACGGAAACGAGGTTAAGGAACGCGGATTAACGAGATTGATTTCGGACAGGCAGACTAATTCTCCGGTGCTATGCAAGCCCGCATAACCGATTGACCAACGAATTCGCGCATCTCCATAACGGCTTGCAGTCCGTTTCGGCTGCACGAGAGAAGCAAAACACTCGTTTGCAACGATCTTTTTTGTAAAGCCAATTTTCAGCCACTCAAACAAGGGTTATCCACACCTGAATTACGATTGCCAGATCGGTCTCTAGGGTCCGGCACGCTTGTAAGAACATTGACGTTACATTTTTCAGTGACAATGCCGGACACTGGCAATGGAAATCCGACACCTACTCGGAAAGCGAGGTCCATTCGCCATTTCCTTGTGATGATGCGACACACGCTTTGATAAAGTCCATGCCCTGCAAACCCGCCTCGAGCCCTGGTACGAGGTCCGCGGCATGTGCCTCGCCTCGCAACGCGCCTGCGATTTCTGAATAGAGCGTGGCGAAGGCCTCCAGGTATCCCTCTGGATGTCCAGCGGGGATGCGCGTCGCATGATCGCCGACGCCCGCGCCTGCACGGGTCAGCCAGCGTGGGGGGGCGTCAAGGGGCGTCAACTTCATCGTGTTTGGATTTTCCTGGCACCACTCCAGGCCCGCCTTGTCGCCATAGATCCGCAGTCGAAGCCCGTTCTCGCAGCCCACCGCGACCTGACTGGCCCAGAGCATGCCGCGCGCGCCTCTCTCAAACCGAAGAACAATATGTGCGTTGTCGTCAAGTTCCCGCCCCGGGACAAGACTATGCAGGTCGGCGGACAGGGCTGCGGGTGCCTGCCCCGTCACGAAGCTGAGCAAGTTCAGCGCATGTGTCCCGATGTCTCCAATCGCACCGCCCGCGCCCGATTTTCCAGGGTCCGTGCGCCAAGCGGCCTGCTTTTGCCCCTCGCCTTCGAGGGGTCGGGCCAACCACCCTTGGGCATATTCCGCCTGCACCACTCGGATAGAACCGAGATCACCACGCGCGACGATGGCGCGGGCTTCGCGGATCAGCGGGTAGCCGGTGTAATTATGCGTCAGGAAGAAGGGCGTGCCGGTCCGGCGCACCGCCTCTGCCAACGTCTGGGCCTGATCCATGGTCGCGGTCAGCGGCTTGTCACAGATCACAGGGATGCCGGCCTCTAAGAAAGCGATGGCGGCGGGCGCGTGCATATGATTTGGCGTGACGATGGCAACGGCGTCAATCCCGTTGGGATGTTCCGCCTCTCGTGTCGCCATTTCAGCAAAGCTGTCATAGCTCCGATCCGCATCGACGCCCAGTTCGGCTGCCGAGGCATGGCTGCGGGCGGCGTCGGATGAGAACGCGCCAGCGACAAGCTGCCAATGCCCATCTAACCGAGCGGCCATACGGTGAACGGCGCCGATGAAGGCGCCCTGCCCGCCCCCAACCATGCCAAGCTTCAGCGGCCTCATATGGGAAGCCCAAGCATCTTACGATTGCGGACTGTATCCGTCTGCGCCCCAGCAAAGTCGTCGAACGCCTTGTCGGTCACGTCGATGATGTGACCCGCAATGAAGGGCGCGCCTTCGGCGGCCCCTTGTTCAGGGGATTTCAGGCAGCATTCCCATTCCAACACCGCCCAGCTGTCATACTCATATTGGGCGAGCTTGGAAAAGATGCCCGCAAAGTCAATCTGCCCGTCGCCAAGTGATCTGAACCGTCCGGCGCGTTCGGTCCAGCCGGCATAGCCGGAATAGACGCCCTGGCGGCCGGTCGGGTTGAATTCGGCATCCTTGACGTGAAAGGCGCGGATACGGTCGTGGTAGAGGTCGATGAACTGCAAATAGTCGAGTTGTTGCAGAAGGAAGTGCGAAGGGTCGTAATTGATTGCGGCGCGCGGATGTCGGTCCAGGGCGTCGAGAAACCTCTCCCATGTCGCGCCGTCAAAGACGTCTTCACCGGGATGGATTTCATAAGCGACATCGACACCATGATCTTCATAGACATCAAGGATCGGACGCCACCGTTTGGCCAACTCTTCAAATGCTTCCTCGATCAGACCTGAGGGGCGCTGTGGCCAAGGATAAAGGTATGGAAAGGCCAATGAGCCGGTAAAGCTAACAGACACGTCAAGTCCAAGGTTGCGAGAGGCTTTGGCGGCAAGCTTCATCTGATCCACGGCCCAGGCCTGTCGCGCGGCGGGTCTGCCGTGGACATCTGCCGGGGCGAAAGCATCAAACGCCAGATCATAGGCGGGGTGAACGGCAACAAGCTGGCCCTGTAGATGGGTTGACAGTTCAGTGATTTCTACGCCCGCGTTCGTGCAGATGCCCTTGACCTCATCGCAGTAGGTCTGGCTTTCGGCTGCCAGTTTCAGATCGAACAACCGGGCATCAAATGTCGGGATCTGCACGCCCTTATAGCCGAGCCCAGCAGCCCATCGAGTGATCGCCTCAAGGCTCTCAAACGGCGCGACATCATCGGCGAATTGAGCAAGAAAGAGGCCGGGGCCTTTCATGGTGGTCGCCATGGCATTTCCCTTTCACAAATTGAAATGTCCGGGCCGCGATCTGGATGCTGCGGCCCGAACGGGGAAGTCGCCCTAGTAAGGCGAGTCCGGGAAGTAGAACGCAGCCGCGTTGTCTGCCGTGATGAGCGGCGACGCCAGGTTGAACGTCCCTTCAACCGGCCCGTTCGACATGAAGCGGGCAACGGTCAGATCAATCGCCGTAGCGATCATCGACGGCGGATAGAGCACCGTGGCCGGAATGGAGGCGTCGCCCTCAGCCACGCCCTGGATGACCGCGGATGCACCGCCGCCACCGACGAGGAACATCTCATCCTCGCGCCCGGCTTCGCGGATCGCTTCGAGCGCCCCCAGCGCCATGTCATCATCAGCCGCCCAAACGGCGTCGATTTCAGGGAAACGCACCAGGTAGTCCTGCATGACCTCAAACGCGTCGTCGCGGGACCAGTTGGCATGTTCGGCTGCCATCAGGTCCACATCCGACCCGGCGATCGCTTCTTCAAATCCTTGCATCCGCTGGTCGTCGATCACGGTGGGGATACCGCGCATGGCGACAACCTGGCCCGCGCCGTCCAGCGCATCAACCATGTATTCCCCGGCTGAACGGCCAAAGCCTACATTGTCGCCAGCGACATAGATGTTCTGGATCGACGGATCGGTCAGACCGCGGTCAACCACAGTGATGAATGCACCGCTGTCGGCCACTTGGGCAACCGGATCCGTCAGCGGATCGGATTCAAATGGTAGGATGACCAACGCATCGATGTTCTGCACTGCCACAAGGTCTTCGAGGGCGTTCGCCTGTTCAGTCGCAGAGCTGGCCGTGACAATAATGACGTCCAGGCCTTCATGTGCGGCTTCCAGACGACGCTCCGCTTCGGCGGCGTGCCAGTTCAGGCCACCGGCCCAGCCGTGAGTTGCGGCTGGAATGGATACGCCGATCGTCACATCCTCGGCATTTGCTGCTGTGGCTGTGATCGCAATCGCCGCCACTGTGGTAAACAAGCTTTTCATGGGTCTCCTCCCGGTTGGTATGCTTGGTCTTAGGATCTGCGGCCGAGCCCGCGTTGCAGGAACACGGCCGCGATGACTATGACGCCTTGCACAGCGCCGTTGAGGTAGTTCGAAATCAGATCGGTAAGGTTCAGGATGTTCCCGATCAGCGTCAGGATCAGCGCGCCCGCGATGGTGCCGCCGATCCGGCCATAGCCGCCCTTCAGGAGTGTGCCGCCGATGATGACGGCGGCAATCGCCTCCAACTCCCACAGAACACCGGTTGTGGCAGATGCGGACCCCAGACGCGGAACGTAGACGATGGTGGCAAGGGCCACGCAGGCCCCCTGGATCATAAAGGCATAAACCTTAATCCGGTCGGTGTTAATCGCCGAATAACGGGCCACGTCCTCGTTCGCTCCGACCGACTGGACATGGCGGCCGAAGGCGGTGTTGTTGAGAACCAGCCACCCCAGGAACGCAGCAAGAGCAAACAGCAGAACAGGTAAAGGCAGACCAAAGACGTCACCGTAATAGACCGGCCGGTAAAGCGCCCGCACATCGCGGTCGAGGCTCAGCGTGCCGCCGTCGGCCAGATAGGTCACAAGGCTGCGGTAGATGCCCATGGTACCGAGTGTGACGATAAACGCCTCAATACCGCCACGCGTGATCAGAATACCGTTGAGCCACCCCGCAGCAGACCCGATCAGTGCACCGGCCAGAATACCGGCTACCACAATCAGCCAGATCATATCCGTGAGACTTAGCATCCAATTCATCAGCATGATCATGACACCGGCGGTAAAGGCCGCCATTGATCCGACGCTGAGGTCAATCCCACCGGCCGAGATCACAAAGGTCGCGCCAATGGCGATGATCCCGATAAAGGCTGACCGGGTCAGAATGTTGAGCAGGTTACCGGACGATAGAAAGTTCTCGTTCAGGAGGCTGCCAATGATCAGCAGCACAACCAGTGCGGCGAGCGGCCCGAATGTCTTCCAGTCGAGGTGAGTGAGTGGCCCGGATTTCATCGGGTCTACGTTTTGATCGGTCATCGTGTCCCCTTAGGCCGCATCGGCAGGTACCAGGCCCGACGCATGGCGCATGATCATTTCTTCATTGATGTCAGCACCCGACAGGCACCCCGTAATCGCGCCCTCATGCATGACCACAACGCGGTGGCTCAGTCCGATGATTTCAGGCAGTTCAGATGACAGGACGATCACTCCCCGCCCTTGGGCCGCCAGATCCGCGATAAAGCCATAGATTTGCGCCTTTGCACCGACATCAATTCCGCGTGTCGGTTCGTCGATGATGATCACTTGTGGATCGGCCTCCAGGGTTTTGGCCAGCAGCAGCTTTTGCTGATTGCCGCCCGACAGGCTGCCCGCCGTCAGTTTGGATGAGGCCGCACGCAGATCGACCGCCCGCGTTCCCGAGTCGTACGCGGCGCGTTCAGCCTTGCGGTCGATAAAGGGGGTTGCGAATTTATCGAGCGCAAACAGCGAGAAATTCCAGACAAGATCGTTGCCCAGCAGCAGGCCTTTGCCCTTGCGGTCTTTTGTGAGGTAAGCAACGCCATTCGCCTTGGAATGGGCCACGCTGTCAAACGCACAGGTTTCGCCATTCAAACGCAGTGCGCCGTCACGCATCGGATGCAAGCCAATTATCGCCTCCATCAACGCGGTCCGCCCTGCCCCTTGCAGCCCTGCAAATCCAAGGACTTCACCCCGCCTAAGATCAAAGGTCGCCTGCCGCACACCCTGTGCCGCGACCCCTTTCACCTCCAGCAGTATGTCATCGGAGGGTTCAGGCATGTTCGGATAGAAACCCGACAATTCCCGCCCGACCATCATACGCGCCATATCATCCGGGCTGACCCCGGCAGCCGGGATTGTGGTCACATGACTGCCATCGCGCAGCACGGTGATCCGGTCGGCGATTTCCTCAACCTCACCAAGCTTGTGCGAGATAAAGACGATCCCCACACCCTCGGCCTTCAGGCGCGCGATCAATGCAAAGAGGGAGGCGGTCTCAGCCTTTGTCAAAACAGCGGTTGGTTCATCCAGAAACAACACACGTGCCTTGCGCGACATGGCCTTTGCGATCTCGACCATCTGTTTGTCGGCCACAGCAAGACACGCCACCTGTGCGGTCGCCGGTGCAGTACAGTTCAGCTGGTCCAGCAATGACCGCGCCTCAAGCCGCATCGCTGTTTTGTCAAGAAACCAGCTCTTGCGCCGTTCCCGCCCAAGAAAGATGTTTTCCTCGACCGTGCGAAGTTCTGCGAGGTTGAATTCCTGGTGGATCAGAACGATTCCTGCCGCCTCAGCGTCTCCAACGCTGTCGAAGGATATAACGTCGCCATCCACAGCAATCGTTCCTGCGCTTGGGCGAACGAGACCCGATAGCATTTTGACCAAGGTCGATTTGCCCGCCCCGTTTTCACCCAGTAGCGCGTGGACCTCTCCCGCCCGTATGTCAAAATCGACACCGTGCAGGGCCTCGACCGGCCCATAGGACTTGCGCAGACCCGTCCCCTTGAGCAGCACTTCTGTTTTGGCCGTATCTGACGCCATATCCTCCCCTTGAGCACCGGATGTAATCCTTTACATTTAATGTAATGCTTTACATTTTGATCTGTAAAGAAGAGAATGTGGCTTTGCGCATGGCTGACTAAGCTGTTGATACAAAGGGAATTGGATGAAAAAACGCGCAACAATTGGCGATGTTGCCCGCCTGGCCGGAGTTTCCACGGCGACCGTCAGCCGGGTAATCCACACGCCCGACCTCGTGTCCGATTCGACGCGTAAGGCGGTTCACGGCGCGATCAATCAAACGAACTACACACTCAACCTCGCGGCGCGAAATCTACGACAGCAGCGATCAAACGCCATCGTCGTTCTGGTCCCGGATATTGGCAACACGTTCTTCTCCGAAATCCTTGCCGGGATCGAAAGGGTCGCCTCTGCTACGGGCAAGACCATCCTGATTGGTCACACAGCCCATTCGTTGCTGCGCGAGGAAAAATATCTCGATGCTCTACTCAACAGCCAGGCCGACGGGGCTCTGCTGTTGAATGGTCACCTGCCCGACGTGGTCGCGGACAAAGTGCGGAAGACGCCGCGAAATCGCTTGCCAATCGTCTCGGTGTCGGAAGCACTGGCCGACCAGATCGTGCCCCATGTGGGCATCGACAATGTGAGCGCGGCACAGACGGCCACTCAGTATCTTTTGGATCATGGCCATCGCCGGATCCTCCATCTGCGCGGCCCCCACAGCAACATCCTGACACGTCAGCGCCTTGCAGGATACAGACGCGCAATGAAGGCTGCAGATCTCGAGGTGTCGCAGGAAATGGTCCTTGACGGGACCTTTACAATCGAAAGCGGCATCGCCGCTGCCGCGACCCTGATCGAACGAGGAACCCTGCCAGATGCCGTCTTCTGCGCGAACGACGAAATGGCGATCGGGCTTATGTCACATCTTGCCACCCATGGCACACGGATTCCGCAGGATCTGTCTGTTGTCGGCTTCGATAACATCGCCTTTTCGGGAACAGCCCAGCCTGCGCTGACAACGATCCATCAGCCCCGCGGAGAGATCGGCGAGCGCGCGACGGAAATCCTGCTTGGATTGATCGACGGCGATACTCAGTTTGACGATATTGTAGAAACCCTGCCTGCACACCTCGTTGAAAGAGGCAGTGTCGCCAGGCACAATTAGTCTTTCGCGTATCGTCGCCTTCAAAGATGAAAAAGGGGCAATTTCAACGAATTCCTCGTTCAATCGGCCGCGGTATTAGACCCCTCCGACCAGGCAACATCGCAGCGGCTTTTCAAGAGGAAAGACTTTAGGGCCTTATGATCGTGACCGCATAACGGCATATTCCGTTGAAAAACCTTCCTTGATCGCGTGGCAAGTCCCTGATGCAATTTGTCCTGTAGGGGGATTGGCGATGACGGGACGGAGGCAGGAAGCGCAGGCGAAGCTCTCTCATGAGTTTTCGCCTGAGGATCATGCCTCGCAAAACCACTTGCTTCGATCGAGTGATCGCTTCGTTGATCTGAGTGTCACCCGCGTCCATCTGGCGGAATTTTACAGCCACACCGGTCGTCCTTCCGTGAACCCCGAGCTACTGATCCGCATGCCGCTGGCTGAGTATTATTTTGGCCTCCGGTCTGAGCGGCGGCTGTGCGAGGAGGTGCTTTTGAACCTTGTCTATCGTTGGTTCTGCCGTCTCGATCTGAATGATCGGGTGCCGGATCACTCAACGTTTTCGAAGAACCGACACGGCCGTCTCCGCGAGAGTGAGTTGCTCCGGCTTCTGCTTGAAACGACAGTGGCACGGTGCATCGATGAGGATCTCGTCAGCGGTCAGCGCATGGCCATTGATGCCAGCCTGATCGAGGCTGATGCGAACAAACAGAACTTGGCTCCCGGAGGAAGTTTGGGGCCCGACGCGCGTCGATCCCGCAAATGTACCCCGGGCATTTCGTGAGTATCTCGACACGCTGGGCGAGGCCGCCGGCGAGGTGCAGCCCAACTTCACATCCAATTCCAATCCGGCGGGCCAGTGGACGGCAGCCCGTAAACGGCCTTGATTCTTCAGCTATTCCGAAAATCACCTGATCGCCACAGACCATCGCGCTATCGTTGATATCGAAGCCATCAGATCAATCCGGCAGGCGGAGGTTGGCTCGACCAAGACGATGCCGAACCGCGGGAGGACAAAATTCGACCTGCACCCCAGACGGCTGATCGCCGATATAACTTACGGCACCGGGCCGCTTCTTGGCTAGCTGGTCGACCGCAAGATCGCGCCGCATATCCTTGTCTTCGACAAGTCCGGCCGCAAAGATTGGACATGGGCGCAGACGAACCTCAATGGGATGCCGAGAACGACCAGTATATCTGCCCCGAAGGACATGCGCTGAAGCAATTACGGCACACTACTCTGACCCGAAACGCGGTCCGATCCGCAAGAATACAGGGCACTATCGCGCCTTGAAGAACATTTGTCAGCTTTGCCCTTCCAAAGCCAAGTGCTGACTAAACACCGATGCCCGAAAGATCGGCCGAGAAGAACATGAAGACGCCCTCCAGATTGCCCGCGACATCGCAAAGACCCGCCGGTACGACATCTGGATGAAGCCGAGAAAGAAGGTCGAGATGCTCTTCGCCCACCTCAAACGCATCCTCAGCTAGGGACGCCTACGATTACGCGGCCCATGCGGTGCAAACGACAAATTCCTCCTGGCCGGCACCGCGCAGAAGCTGAAGAAACTGGCGAAGATCTTTCCTGCACCACAGCAAACGTAGAAAACCCGACCAGTAAGGCCTTCACCCTCAGTTCAGCATACCACTTTCTGTACGCGCAACACGTTGTTTCTCCACAGAATCGACGGGGAGCGCGAGTTCGTCGAGGTTACAAAGGTTTGGGACGATCCCAAGAAAGCGGACCTTCGCTGCGCGGGGAAATCTTGCTCTGAGATTGAATTTTGCACCCCGAAGAAGCCACGACTAGATCCACGCTTGTCGCCCACAAAAACCTTGCTGTCATCGGCCTCGCAAACTTAGATCTTTCAATCTCACTAAGGCGCGTATTCTGCAGGGAGCGCGTTGCGGGAGCCTTCGGTCTTGCTTGTTGATCGCGCTTGTCATGCCGAGGAAATTCAGGCGTCCCCCATGATCAGGGTGACCCGGTCAGCTGCAAACCAAGTTCTACCGAATTCGACGGGATTGCCTGTCGCATCGACGTTAATGCCCACCGATCGCAGCAAGGGATCTCCAACAGGAAGCTCCAACACTGCCGCATGCGTTTTTGAGGCCGCCTTGGCGGTGATTTCCGTCGATTTGCGTGTGTAGTCCGGCACGCCTTGCAAGGCCAATGCGACGGTCACCGATCCTTGGTCCGCGAGAGATGCCAGCAGGTCGGGAAAGCGGGCCGCTGGAAAAACGGAACAGAACAGAGCAAGGGGCGCCCCGTCCGAAAGGCTGAGGCCTTCGTACACGTGAACCGCCTCCGTCTTGTTCAGGCGCAGGGCGCTCGCCTCCTGCTTGTTGGCTCCGCGCGTCTCCAGTGACAGGATGCGGCGCTCTGGTACGCGACCGGCTTCCGTCAGGTTCTGCCGAAACCGCGTGCGGCGGCCGATGCGATAGGGCGTTGGAACGTGCCGCACGAACACGCCCGCCCCCCTGCGCGCGAAGACGATATTCTGCTCCGCCATGTCGGCAATGGCCCGACGCACCGTGTGACGGTTCACGCCGAACCGCTCGGCCAACTGCGCTTCGGTGGGGAGGCGTTGGCCGGGCGGATAATGGCCTTCGCTGATGTCACGAACCAGCGTATCCCGAATGGCTGTCCAAAGGGTGGAACGTCCCATGTCATCAAACTTTCACTCAACAAGGCTTGCGCCGACGCCGGATTCGACAGTAGCACTTTTGTATAGTTGTATAAAAACCGACAAGTCCGCAAGATGTTGAATTCCGCCTCCGATCTTTCGCCCGCCACCGCCGCCCGCAAGCGACGCCTTTCCGTATTGGCGAAAGCCGGAGAGACCGCTTTGACCCCGCTCTTCGAGCGCCTTACCCAAACACATCCGATCGCGGGTTACACGGTCCTGCGGGCCCCCGAAGTCGGCACCAGCATGGTGCGCGGCCGTGCGGGCGGATCCGGGGCGCCGTTCAATCTGGGAGAGATGACCGTGACGCGCATGTCAGTGCGCCTGCCCTCGGGTGCGGTGGGGCATGGCTATGTCCAGGGCCGTTCGAAAGAGGCCGCATGTATGGTGGCATTGATCGATGCGATAGCTGAAGACGGGATGGCAGACGCGGTGGATGCCATGATCGTCACACCTTTGGAGCAGACGGCACAAACCGCGCGCATGGCACGCGCCGCAAAAGCGGCGGCGACCAAAGTCGAATTCTTCACCATGGTCCGGGGAGAGGGTTGATGCAAAACGCCGCGCTCGATGGGGGTCTTTCCTACCCCGCACGCGATGCCGCTTACGCCTTCCGCTCCGCGCTGGACGCGCTATCGCGGCCGGGAACAGTTCAAAAGATCGCGGGCGCAACGGCTCCCGACCCGTGCTCACCCGCCGCTGCGACCCTCATCGTGACATTGTGCGACCCAACGACCCCCCTCTATCTCGCGCCGTCGCATGACACTGCCGCACTCCGTGAATGGATCACCTTCCAGACCGGCGCCCCGTTTGTCCCTGCAACGGACGCGGTCTTTGCCCTTGGAACATGGGACACTCTGACGCCGCTTTGGGCCTACGCGGTCGGCACGCCGGCCTACCCGGATCGCTCGACAACCTTGATCGTCGAAATGCCCGCACTTGAGGCCAAAGGCGCGGTGCTGAGCGGCCCCGGCATCGAAACAACAGCGCACCTGAACCTGCCCGAGATCGACGCGTTCCAGCACAACCGCGCGCATTTTCCACTCGGCTTGGATTTCTTCTTCACCTGCGAATCCCGTCTTGCGGGTTTGCCGCGCTCCACCCGCGTAAAGGAGGGATAGGCTCATGTATGTTGCTGTCAAAGGCGGAGAGCGGGCCATCGACAACGCCCATGTCTGGCTTGCCGAAGAACGTCGAGGCGATACCGACATTTCCGAGCTGTCGATCGGGCAAATCCGCGAGCAATTGGCGCTGTCGGTTGATCGTGTGATGGCCGAAGGCTCGCTTTACGACCCGGATCTTGCGGCCCTCGCGATCAAACAGGCGCGCGGCGACATGATCGAGGCCGTGTTCCTGATCCGCGCCTACCGGACCACATTGCCGCGCTTTGGCGCGAGCGCACCCATCGATACCGGCGCGATGGCCTGTGACAGGCGCATCTCAGCCACCTACAAGGATCTGCCCGGCGGACAGGTCCTGGGCCCGACCTTTGACTACACGCACAGGCTGCTGGATTTTGCGCTCGCAGCTGAGGGTCTGGAGCCGGCCGAGGCACCCGAAGCGCCAGCTGTCGCAGGCGACTTGCCACATGTCACCAATTTTCTGGCACAGGAAGATCTCATCCAGCGTGAACCTGAAGGCTCTGACACGCCGCGTGATCTGACGCGCGAGCCGCTGGATTTTCCGACGGATCGCCCCCTGCGCCTTCAAGCGCTCAGCCGAGGGGATGAGGGATTTGTGCTGTCGATGGCCTATTCGACCCAGCGGGGCTACGGGCGCAACCACCCCTTTGTCGGTGAGCTTCGGATCGGGACCGTGACGGTCGAAATGGACATCCCCGAACTGGGATTCGCAATCGAAATCGGCGAGGTTTTGGCAACGGAATGCGAGACCGTGAACCAGTTCACCGGCTCCAAGACCGAGGCGCCACAATTCACGCGCGGCTACGGCCTGACCTTCGGGCGTTGCGAGCGAAAGGCGATCTCGATGGCCTTGGTCGACCGCGCGATGCGGTGGGCCGAATTGGGAGAGGACAATGTAGGCGCCCCCGCGCAGGACGAGGAATTCGTCCTCTATCACAGCGATAACGTGCAGGCCTCGGGCTTTTTGGAGCACATCAAACTGCCCCACTATGTCGACTTCCAGTCCGAGCTGGAACTCATCCGCCGCCTCCGGGCCGAGGCCATGGCAGGCCAGCGTCGGGAGGCCGCAGAATGACCGATCAGGCCTATAATTTCGCCTACCTCGATGAACAGACCAAGCGCATGATCCGCCGTGCGATCCTGAAAGGCGTGGCGGTGCCGGGCTATCAGGTGCCCTTCGCCAGCCGCGAGATGCCGATGCCCTACGGCTGGGGGACCGGCGGCGTGCAGGTCAGCGCCGCGTGCCTGACCCCCGACGACACGCTGAAGGTGATCGACCAGGGCGCAGATGATACGACGAACGCAGTCTCGATCCGCAAGTTCTTCGAGAAAACAGCGGATGTCACCGTGACCGAGAAGACCTCAGAGGCGTCCGTCATCCAAACCCGCCACCGCATTCCAGAGGAGCCGCTGACCGAAGACCAGATCCTGGTCTATCAGGTGCCGATCCCCGAACCCTTGCGGTTTCTGGAACCCTCTGAGGTTGAAACCCGCAAGATGCACAGCCTCGAGGAATACGGGCTGATGTATGTGAAACTCTACGAGGATATTTCGCGGCACGGCGAGATCGCGACGGCTTACGCCTATCCAGTGAAGGTCGAGGACCGTTACGTTATGGACCCCTCGCCGATCCCGAAGTTCGACAATCCCAAGATGGAAGGCGCGGCGTTGCAACTCTTTGGCGCCGGGCGTGAGCAACGCATCTACGCGGTGCCGCCCTATACCAAGGTCGTCAGCCTCGATTTCGAAGATTACCCGTTCGACCCGTCCAAGGCGCCGCATCCTTGTGCGCTTTGCGGGGCGAAGGACAGCTATCTCGACGAGGTTATCACCAACTATCAAGGCGGGCGGATGTTTGTGTGTTCTGATACCGATTTTTGTGCGCAGCGCCGCGCAGCAGGGTTCACGGGCACGATGACCAACAGTCGCGAATTCGTGATAGAGACAGAGGCGCGGAAATGACCGATCGCGCAATCTTCCTGACCCATGAGGAGGTCGAAATTGACCCGGATGTGCCGGTGCCCGATTGGGGTCTAAGTGTCGAAGGCGTCGCGCGGCATACGCGTTTCGCAGCGAACAGCGCCTTGGACGGCGTTCGCGCGATCTATGCCAGCACCGAAAGAAAAGCGCGCGAGGCGGCAGCTTTGATGGCCGATCCGCGCGGCCTCACGGTCCGCATGCAGGCCGATCTGGGTGAGAATGACCGCTCTGCCACCGGGTATCTGCCACCCGAGCTGTTTTGGCCCGTCGTCGATCAATTCTTTGCCGAACCCGACCGATCGGTCCGCGGATGGGAAACCGCGCGCGACGCACAGCGCAGGATCGGGCGCGCCATCCGCGCGCTTTCCGATCGCGCGCCGGCGGGCGACATCTTGTTTGTCGCCCATGGCGGTGTGGTCGCGCTCCTGCGCTGCGCCCTTCTGGGGATCGAGATCACCAGGTCACAAGGCCAGCCGCATCCCGGCGGCGGTTGCTGGTTTGCCTTCGACCGCGCCGACGGTGGCACGCCGACGGAATGGAGCGCGATATGACACCTCTTCTGGATGTACGCGACCTGACAAAAAGCTATGGCGGGCGGATCGGATGCGCGGACGTTTCGTTCAACCTCTATCCAGGTGAGGTTTTGGGGATTGTGGGCGAAAGCGGGTCGGGCAAGTCGACTTTACTGAATTGCCTGGCCGGGCATCTGCCGCCCGATCGAGGCGAGGTGGTGTTCGACACCCGCGCCGAGGGGCCGCGGGATGTGATGCAGATGTCTGAGCCCGAGCGGCGGATGCTGAGACGCACGGATTGGGCATTCGTACATCAGAACCCCCGCGACGGGTTGCGGATGCGGGTGAGCGCGGGCGGCAATGTCGGCGAGCGCTTGATGGCCGTCGGCGCGCGCCATTATGGCGAGATCCGTCAACAGGCGCTTGACTGGCTGGAGCGGGTGGAGATTGCAGACAACCGTATAGACGACCGCCCGGCAGCCTTTTCGGGCGGCATGCAGCAGCGGCTCCAGATCGCGCGAAACCTCGTGACCGGGCCGCGCCTGATCTTCATGGACGAGCCAACCGGCGGACTTGATGTCAGCGTGCAGGCGCGGCTTCTGGACCTTCTGCGCGGCCTTGTGCGGCAGATGGGATTGTCGGCGGTCGTGGTCACACATGATTTGGCCGTGGTGCGCCTGTTGGCAGATCGGCTGATGGTGATGAAGGACGGCCACGTGATCGAGACGGGCCTGACGGACCAGGTGCTCGACGATCCGCAGGCGCCCTATACGCAGCTTCTGGTCAGTTCAGTCTTGCAAGTATGAGCCGGGGGTTTTGCACGCGAAACCTTTACGACTATTTGATTTTAACGAAGGGTTAGCCATGATCGCGGTTGAAAACCTGACCAAGACCTTCACGCTGCACAATCAGGATGCCGCTGTCATCCCTGTGATCGCAGGCGCCGGATTTGCGGTCGAACCGGGCGAATGTGTGGCCCTGACCGGGGACAGCGGCGCAGGCAAATCGACGGTCATGCGCATCCTTTACGGCAACTACCTGGCGCAAGGCGGCGCGGTTCGGATCGGCGGCCTGGACATCACCAAGGCCGAGCCGCGCGAGATTTTGCAATTGCGCCGCGACGTCCTCGGCTATGTCAGCCAGTTCCTGCGTGTCGTCCCGCGGGTGCCGACACTCGATGTCGTTTCGGAGCCGCTGCTGAATGTCGGCTGGTCCAAAGCCGATGCGACAGCCCGTGCGCGGGAGCTGCTGGAACGGCTCCGCATTCCCGAGCGGCTCTGGTCGTTGTCACCGACAACGTTCTCGGGCGGCGAGCAACAGCGGGTGAATATCGCGCGCGGCTTTACCCATAGCTACCCGGCGCTGCTGCTCGATGAGCCGACCGCCAGCCTTGACGCAGCAAACCGTGAGACTGTTTTGACGCTGATCGAAGAGGCCAAGGCAGATGGCGCGGCCATTGTCGGCATCTTCCACGATCTGGACGCGCGCAGCCGCGTGGCGGACCGGGAAATCGATGTCTCCGCCTTCACGCCAAGGGCCGCGTGATGGCGGGGCGCTTCATCGCAGTGGTTGGACCGTCCGGTGTGGGCAAGGACAGCTTGATGGAAGGACTGTGCTCCATCCGGGCCGACCTGCACCGCGTCCGGCGGGTCATCACCCGGTCGCCCGATTTGGGCGGTGAAGACTTCGAGCATGTCTCGGAGAGTCTCTTTGCAGCCCGCGCCGCCAGCGGTGATTTCGCGCTGCATTGGACGGCCCATGGCCTGAGCTACGGGATCCCGAATACGGTGCGAAACGTGATGGCCGATGGGAAAGATGCCTTGGCGAACCTGTCACGCACGATGCTTCAGGCCGCTGACGACACGTTCGACGACCTTCTCGTGCTGCATGTCACAGCCAGCCCAGAGATCCTTGCGCGCCGCTTGGCACAGCGCGGGCGGGAACACGATCATGAAATTGATCGTCGTCTGGCCCGGCCCAAGCCGGTGATGCCGGAGGGTCTCAAGACTATCACCATCGACAATTCCGGGCCCTTGGCCAAAAGCGTTGCAGCGGCGGCAGCTGCCCTTTATCCGGAGAAGGTATAGCGATGGACCAGGTGGACCTTGCCGGCAGCACCCTCTCCCACCAGGGCAAGTCGGCACCGCGTAAAGCCCGTATCTTTTGAACTTAACCATGCCCGAGGCTTTCCATGCCTGAAGATGTGACTGTCACCGCTAACCCTGTTGTCCTTGCCAATGCCGAAGTCATAACGCCCGGGGGGGCATTCCGCGGGCGGGTCGTTCTGCTCGGCGACAAGATCGCCGAGCTGGCCGAGGGGGGTGACGTGCCTGCCGGTGCGATTGATTGCGGCGGCGACGTGGTCGCGCCGGGTCTGGTTGAGTTGCACACCGACAATCTGGAGCGCCATATCCGCCCGCGACCGGCCGTCAACTGGCCTCACAACGCCGCGATTGCGGCCCATGATGCGGAACTGGCATCTTGCGGGATCACCACGGTGTTCGATGCGATCCGGGTGGGCTCGATCGAAGGCAAGGGCGGCACCGGCTGGTCGCGATACGCCCGTGAGCTGGCCGATGAGGTTCTTGCGATGCGGGCCAAAGGCGCACTGAAGATCAGCCATCACCTGCATCTGCGGGCCGAGATATGCTCGCATTCGCTTATCGACGAACTGGCGCAATTCGGGCCGGAAGACCGGGTCGGCATCGTGAGCCTGATGGACCACACACCGGGGCAGCGGCAATTTACCGATATCGGCCAGTACGAAATCTATATGAAGGGCAAGCATGGGCTGTCCGATGACAGCTTCGAAGAACACGTGCGCACCCGGCAGGCCCTTGGCGAACAGGTCCGGGACACGCACGAGGTGGCGGCTGTGGCCGCAGCAGGTCGCTTCGGCGCGGTGCTGGCCAGCCATGACGATACTCTGGTCGACCATGTGGACCGGTCTGCCGGATATGGCATCGCGCTGGCCGAGTTTCCGACGACCCTGGCGGCGGCCCAAGCCTGCCGCGCCCACGGGATCGCCGTGATGATGGGCGCGCCAAACCTGGTCCGCGGCGGCTCGCATTCCGGCAATGTCGCGGCGGCCGACCTGGCCGAGGCGGGCCTGCTGGACATCCTGTCCTCCGATTACGTGCCGTCGGCGCTCTTGTTCGCGGCAATTCGGTTGGGAACGCTATGGGAGGATCTTCCGCGGGCTTTGGCGACCGTCAGTTCCGCCCCGGCAAAAGCGGCAGGCCTGACAGATCGGGGCGAGATTTCCGTCGGCCAGCGCGGCGATCTCGTGCGCTTTCGGTTGGAGGGCGAGGTTCCGGTCCTGCAGGGCGTCTGGTCGAGCGGTCGGCGGGTCGCCTGACGGCCCTAGCACGCCAACCCTTCGCGAGTGAGATAGTCCATCGCCGCCGGGATGGTGGAGGCATCCGCCAATTCCAAAACCAGATGCGGGCGCTGCGGAAGTGCTGCGATGGCACGGAACACCGCGTGCCAATTCACCGTCCCGCGCCCCGGCGGCCAGTGGCGGTCCGCATATCCATCTGCATCTTAAAGATGAACATGGGCCAGCAGCGCGCCGGCATCATTGACGAAATAGTCCACCGGCGGCGCGCCGGTTGCGCCATGGGCGTAATGGGCATGGCCGGTGTCGATGGAAAGCCGCACGGCGTCGGAGCCCAAGCTATCCGCCAGGTCCCGACGCCAGGATGGGTCGATATCTTCGATGTTCTCGATCACCAAGGTCACGCCGTGGGTTTCTGCCCGAGCGACCACATCGCGCAGGATCTCGTTGACCCGCTCGATAATCAGGTCTTTTGCAAACCCGCCGAGCCCCGGCTTGCGCATATGGCCCGCATTATACCAGGTCCAGGTCGAGAACGGGGAATGGATGACCATCTGGGTGGCCCCCAGCCGCAGCGCCGCCTCAAGTCCCAAATTCATCCGGTTGGTCACCAAAGGGGCGATTTCCGGATCTCGAGCATCCAAGGGAAGATCGAAAAACGGCCCGTGAATGTCCAGGCGCCCGTCAAAGCCGTCCAGAAGCGCCTTTGCGTGATCGACACGGGACTGCCAATCGCCAAGCAGGAGCTCTGCCGCAGTGAAATCCTGAACCTCGAGGTCGCGCTGACCCTCGATCAGCCATTCGCGATAGGTCGGCAGGTCAGCGACGTTCAGAGCCGCGCCGATGGGCAAAGGAAGGTCAGCCATCAGAACACCCGCTGTCCGGCACGCCAGACGGCCTGCACAAGCGGTTGGCCGCTCTCGACGCGTACGGCCACGAGATCGGCGCGCGCGCCCTCGGCAATCTGGCCGCGATCGTTGAGCCCGGCAAGCCGTGCGGGAGCCCGCGTGACCATGTCTAGCGCGGAGGACAGATCGTAAGGCAGCGCCGGATCAGCGGCGATTTTGAAGGCGGCGTCCAGCGGCGAACGCGGGATGTAGTCCGAGGCCAGTACGTCCACGAGACCGTGGGACAGAAGCTCTGCCACCGCGACGTTGCCGGACTGAGAGCCGCCGCGCAGGTAGTTTGGTGCGCCGACCACGACGGTCAGACCCGCCTCGCGTGCCCGCTCGGCAGCGGCCCGCGTGGTGGGGAATTCGGAAATCTTGCAGCCCTCGGATTCAGCCTGATCGACATGGGCGGCTGTCGCGTCGTCATGGCTCATCAACGGCACGCCCGCACGGCGAGCCGCATCGACGCAATGGGCGCGCACCGAGGCTCCGTGGGCCTTCGAGCGATCGAAAAGCTCGTCCATCATGCGGCGGCCTTCGATCTCATCGACCTCCATGTCGCGGATCATGTGCCAGAACCACTTGTCGACATCCGGGCTCTGCCGGTCTCCAGGAGTGTGATCCATGACCGACAGCAGACGCGTGATTGGCAGATCGATCGTCGCGTCCACCAGCGCCGGGGTCGCGGGATCGGAGATCTCGCAACGAAGATGCAAAAGATGCTCAGCCCGAAACAGATCCCGCTCCACTGCATCGCTGATCGCGGCCGCCAGTGGGCGCAACAACTCACGGCGTTCCTGTTTCTGCATCGATGCACCGACCGAGAGGCTGTCGAAAACCGTCGTCGTCCCGCCGGAGATGACAACGGCGTCATAGGCCAAAAGCGCAGGCAGAAAGTCCCAGATCACCCCCACCCGAGGATGCGTGTGCCGTTCCACATGATCTGTGTGAAGATCGATGATGCCCGGGATCAAATAGGCGCCCCTCAGGTCCTCTCCATCAGCTGTGTCGGTGAAACCGGCGATTTGCCCGTCTTCGATCGCAAGCGCGCCTTCCACGAGTCCAGTCGGCGTGACGATCTGTGCGCCGGTAAAAACGGTGGCGGCCTGATCAAAGCGGTCGAACATTTGCTCTCTCCGGTGAATAGGAAACCCCCGGGTATGTCCGGCCAGGTAACAGCTGCTGCAAACTGACGTGACGCTTTGGTGACAAATCGGAGCGGTCGATGCAGCCACCGATATCAGCGAATCTCTTTTTTTGACAATCAGGGGTGGAAACGGCCCGGAACCTCCGACATCTCACCCAAGATATCCGTGAACAAAGGGCAATCCTTGTCTACCCAGCGCTTCGAAAAGCGGCCCAGAATCGCAATAAATCAGCGACTTCCGCGATCGTCTTTTTTTTGTCATCCAGCTGTTGCAGGACAGTCATCCCCGCTGCCTAGCCCAGCCGCAACCTGGATGGCCGAACGCGAACGGCGACCACGCCGCTCCGGGTTTCTAAAGAACCTGAGGGATAAAATCACATGTCGAAGATCTCACTTGTCGCGCTTTTGGTCGGCGCAACGGCTCTGTCCTCCACCGCAGCTTTCGCGCAAGAGACCGATTGGCGCGACGAGGTGCCCGTGTTTCGCATTGGCCTTCTGGGGGGCGAGAACGAATCCGACCGTCTGCGTCAGCATGCCTGCCAGGAAGCTTACCTCGAAGAGCGTCTGGGCGTAGACGTCGAGCTGTTCCCGGCCTCGGACTATGCGGGCGTGCTTCAGGGCCTTCTGGCCGGTCAGCTGGAATTCGCTGGCCTTGGCTCGTCGGGTTATGCGGGCATTGTCCTGCAGGATCCCGACGCGGTTGTTCCTCTTTATACCACCATGCAGATCGACGGCTCGCTCGGCTATTACTCGGTGATGTATACCCGGGCCGATAGCGGCATCGAGAGTTTTGAGGCAATGGAAGGCCGCAGCTTGGCCTTCGCCGACCCCAATTCCACCTCCGGCTATCTGGTGCCGTCCTATGAGCTGGCCCAGGACATCGGCCCGCTTGATAGCTATTTCGGCGAAACCGGCTTCGGCGGCGGCCACGAACAGGCCGTGGTTGCGGTTCTGCAGGGCCAGTACGATGCCGGCGTGACCTGGACCTCAGGTGTGGGCGACATCAACGAAGGCTACTCGCGTGGGAACCTGCGCTCCATGGTCGACCGCGGCCTTCTCGACATGGACGACATCCAGATCATCTGGCAATCGAACCTCATCACCAATGGCCCGCGCGTGATCCGCTCCGACCTGCCCCAGGAATTGCAGGACTTGGTTATGGGCGCGATGATGCAGCTTCAGGTCGAAGCTCGCGAATGCTTCAACGCCATCAACGACGGTGAGGCGATGGGCTACTGGCCGATCAATCACGAGTTCTACGAGCCCATCATTAACATGCGCCGTGAGCTGCAAGAAGCCCGCTAAGCATTCTGAACCGAACGGGGCCGCGTCATCATACGCGGCCCCGTTTGCTTTGGACCAACACCTAAAAACGTGGGAATGTGGACATGTTGACACTGGACAAGCTCACCCGCCGCTTCGGCGAAAAGGTCGCTGTTGATCGGGCAAACCTGGAAATTTCGGACGGCCAGATGGTCGGCATCATCGGGCGCTCTGGCGCCGGAAAGTCGACGCTGCTGCGCCTTCTCAATCGTCTGATCGACCCCTCCGACGGCCACATTCTTTTCGGTGACAAGGACATTGCCAGCCTGAAAGGGCGTGAGCTGCGTGAATGGCGCTCGGATTGCGCGATGATCTTTCAGCAGTTCAACCTGGTCGGGCGCCTAGACGTGATCACCAACGTACTGACGGGGCGCCTTTGCGGCATGCCAAGCTGGCGCGCGATGTCCCAGACGTTCACACCCCAAGAACGCGCCTTCGCGATCCAGGCGCTCGACCGTCTTGGCATGGCCCATACTGCGCTGCAGCGCGCCGAAACGCTCTCGGGCGGCCAACAGCAACGCGTCGCAATCGCCCGCGCCTTGGCGCAGGAGCCCAAGATCCTGCTCGCCGATGAACCCATTGCCTCGCTGGATCCGATGAACGCCAAGATCGTGATGGACGCCCTGCGCGACATCAACAAAAACGACGGCATCACGGTGATCTGCAATCTGCACACCCTCGATACGGCGCGCAATTATTGCGACCGAATCGTGGGTATGCAGGACGGGCGCATCTATTTTGATGGCACTCCGGACCTGCTGACGACGCAGATGGCGCGCGAGATCTACGGCGCGGAAGCCAAAGAAGCGTTTAACGAGGCGGCCACGTCGACCTCCTTGGCCGACGCCAAAGGCGCGCGCCAGCCTGAAACCGTCTGAACGGAGCCGCCACGATGACTGACGCAACCGTTGGAGCTGAGGGCGCAGGCGCGGGTCCATCGGATCCGGTGTCCACGTTCGAACGCCACCGATCCGAGCTGCGCGCGTCGCGCAGGGTCTGGAACCTCGTCGCGCTCGGTCTCTTTGTGATCGCGCTGGCGCTGTCGATCAACATCTCGCAATTCTTCCCAGCGCGCATCGCAACCGCTATCACGCGGTTCTTTGAATATTTCGGAACGATCACGCCGAACCTGGAATGGGATGTCCTCTTCGAAGGCCGGGATGAAAATGGCCGCGCTGTCGCAGGATCGATCACCTACTGGTACACCGACTTCTGGGATTACATGACCCTGATCGGTGAAACGATCCTCATGGCCATCACCGCCACCTTGATCGGAACGGCATTCGCTTTTGTGCTGTCCTTTCCGGCGGCGGTGAACCTGGCGCCGAACTCGACGGTCTACTGGATCTCGCGCCGGTTCCTGGAAATCTGCCGCGGTGTGCCGGAAATCCTCCTCGCCCTTGTCTTTGTGTTTGCCATCGGCATCGGCCCGCTCGCGGGCGTCATGGCCATTGCCATCCACTCGGCGGGTGCATTGGGCAAACTCTTTGCGGAGGTGAACGAAAACGCCTCCAACCGGCCTGTTGACGGGATCACCGCCGCGGGCGGCACCTGGGCGCAAAAGATGCTCTACGGGGTGGTGCCGCAGGTGGCGCCAAATTTCTTCAGCTATGCGATGCTGCGCTTTGAGATCAACGTGCGCGCCTCCTCGATCATCGGCTTCGTGGGCGCGGGCGGGATCGGGGCGGAATTGAACCGCGTGATCTCCTTCTACTCCGATGACCGTGTGATGGCGGTTCTGATCCTGATCGTGGTGATGGTCACCATCATTGACCTCATCTCCGAGCGCATCCGCTTGGGCTTTATCGGGCGGGAGAACTTCTCATGAGCATCACACTGCTGAACGCGATCACGCCCGACGATGTCGCGCGGGCGCAGACCGCCTATCCGGGCGCGTTCTCGTCGAAAAGGCGCAACTTGAAATTGATCTTGCTGGCCGTCGCCTTTGCTTATGTCTGCGGATCGTTGTGGTTCTTCGAGGTCTGGAAACTGCTGTACCCGTCCGAACTGGTCGGGGACTTGCTGCGCACGATCTTTGTGTGGCGCGACCTGGAGACTTGGCAATTCGCCAATATCTATCGCGGCATCGCCGAGACACTGGCAATGGCCTTCCTTGGCACACTTCTGGGGACCATCGGCTCGCTTTTTGTGGGCTTTCTGGCGGCCAAAAACGTGATGACCATCGGGCCGATCCGCCAGCTTGTGCGGCGGTTCCTGGACGTCTTGCGCGGCGTCGACCAATTGGTCTGGGGCCTGGTCTTCGTGCGCGCGGTGGGCCTTGGCCCGCTGGCCGGTGTCCTCGCGATCTTCATCTCCGACCTTGGGACCCTGTCAAAGCTCTACTCGGAGGCGATCGAGAATATCGACCGCAAAGAGGTGGAGGGGATCGAGGCGACCGGGGCAGGCCCCTTCGCGGTGATCCGGTATGGCTATATCCCGCAGGTGTTGCCCGTCTTCATTTCTCAGTCGCTCTATTTCTGGGAGTCGAATACCCGCTCGGCCACGATCCTCGGCATCGTGGGCGCCGGCGGGATCGGCATGATCATCATCGAACGGTTCCGCGCAGGTCTCTATGACCAGGTGGCCTTCGTGGTACTGAACGTGCTGATCATCATCTTCTTCATCGACTGGCTTTCAAAGCGCATTCGCCTTTGGGCCATCGGCGAGAAACATCACTAAAAAGGAAAAGACGCTTTGAGAGGCGCCGACCCTGCACCCGAATGCAGAGGTCGGTGCCGATGTCCCCTTGGGCCGCGACACCGACGTGGGACAATTCACTAAGATGGCCGCCCGCGATATAGGCGACTGTTCCTATATCAGCGATCTGTGCCACTGCGTATTAGCACCGTCGCGGGTGCGACGATCGGAACCGGTGCCGTCATGGGCGCAGGCGCGGTGGTAACGAAAGACGGTCCGTCTGACACGAGTGTGAGGGGCGTTCCGGCAAAAGTCATACGCCGGGGCGTCACCACAAGAGAAGAAAACGCCCGTCACGAGATTGCGTGGTTGGATTGGCCCCATGAGGCATTCGCCGCAGCTATTCCCGACTTCAGACCCTTTTCGATTGAAGAGCCTATCGAGACATAAGGGAAAGCCTAATCCGCCGACGCGGTTTCAGGCGCATCCGCTCCGCTTCGGTTCGTTTGAACCATTTCGAGCGGGTGCCAAGCTGTATGTCGCATGCGCTTACGCCTGCAGCGCGATTGTGCAACCGCATGAGGGCGCATAGCGACGCCGGGAGAGCGGAAGACATCCACCCATCCGGTCTGACAGGTTGCACCGCCGCATACTAATCATCGGATGAATGAAAAAAGGCGGCCCCACGAAGGGCCGCCCCGATACGAAAAACAGAGCCGTCGTCAGTTCGTCGGATCGTCCCACAAGGAACCGTCCCAATAGGGGAAGGGCCGTTCCGCGCGCACCTCGAAGGTCATGCGGTCGGTGAATTCGCGGCCATCCGCCATCACCGCCCTCACCTCGACGATATGGGCGCCGAGGGCCAGATCGGCGGGCATCTCCAGCCGCCACAGATGGGTCGAACTGTCCGCGATCATCCACGTCTCCGCAGGCTGCGGGTTTGCGGGGCCGTAGCTTGATCCCTGCCAGACCTCGAAGCCTTGAGCCCGATCCTCGCCTTGCGTCGACTGCCAGCCAAAGCGGCCGATCGTCATTTGACGCACAGCTGCAAATGGGTCCGCCCATTCAGCCCCGGACAGGACATCTTCGCCATTGCCGTCCTGAGTGCGCGCCATTGGCAGATCAGGCCCGCCATTGATCGAGGCGAACACGTCTGTGTTCCGGTCCCCGATCCACACATTCGCAGTCAGCCAGACGGAATTCTCCAGGTCCTCGGGCGTGAACAGCCGTAAATCTGCCAGATCGTTCATCGTCAGGGGCGGCGTTTGCCCCGCCGGGTCCTCCCGCTCGTCGGCCCAGGCGAACAGTTCCTCGAACCACGTGCGGAATTGCGGTGTGTTAAAGCTCAGAGCCATCTGACGCTCCGGGGCGAGGTTCGCGGCATAGAAATTCACCTCGAACTCAGATCCTTCGAACTCAACGATCATGTAGCCCGGAGGTGTACCGCCCCGTGCGAAAGCCAGCGGTGTGCCATCGAAATTCAGGTCGCCCCAATACCAATTGCCAGACGGCGCGCCGCCGATCACATGGTCGAAAGGCAGGCGCGTGACGCCGACCTGTTCTTCCCAGCCTTGGAACCACTCACCGGCGGCAAGATACTCCATCGTATGGGTGTGGCCCGAAAAGCTGACCGCCGGGCGGCCCGCCAGCAGCGCATGGATCTCCGCCAGATTATCGGTCTGATGGCGCCCGGTATTGCTGTCGATGAACGACACGAAGGGGATGTGATGCAGCATTACGATCAGGCGATCTTCGGGGATCTCGGCCAGCGTCGCCTCCAGCCACTGCATCTGCCGCTCGACCACGCGACCGTTGTAGACCACGTCCTCCGGATCAGAGCAGGCGTCACGGCCGCCGGGGCCGTCATCCTCGGGCCCACACGGGTAGACCACGTTGTCGAGCGCGATGAATGTCACGCCGCCCATGTCGAAGCTGAAATAGGCCGGCCCGTAAATCTCGCGCCAGCTGTCAGCGGAATGCTCGTCCGTCGTCGCATCGAAATCGAAGTCGTGATTGCCATGGACGTAGTATTGTGGCAGGTCGATCACGGACCAAAGGTCCATGAACCGCGGCAACAGCGTGAGGTCATCGCCCATCACGTCGCCCAGCTTGATCACGCACTCGGCTTCGCTCAGATCTTGGTCCAGAATGCTGTCCAGCACACCATCCCGCACATAGCCGATCTCGGTGTTGGAATAGGGCTGCGTATCGCCCATCATGACGCAGGAGAACTCTTCGTCCACGCCGGTCCGGATCATCGGAAAATTGATCGACGCAGGAAGCGGACCCGTGGGTGCCAGCCCGCCATAGCGCAGCGTTTCGGGCGTACCGTCGGGCAAATGGTGGTAAAAGAACTGCGGCACCCCATCGTCATTGACCGGCACATCATACGCGGCCGGCTCGTGTACCATGACGGTCATGTTCTCATAGACCGGCAATGTGTAGGTGCCATCGGCATCGGTTGTGGTCACATCGCGCCCATTCGACACGATCACGCTAGCCACGCCCGGCTCGTCCGTCTGGCGCACCCCGTCGCGGCTCAGGTCATGGAAGACATGCCCGGTCACAGTCTCTGCGGCCGAATCGGCGCCAGCGCGCACAACGTTGATCTCGGCGATATAATCCGTCCGCGCCAGACCGGGCGTGGCAATCACCATCGATACGGCCGCAAGCAAAGCTCTGCGGCCCGTGAACGTCGCAGTCATGGGCATCTCCTTGGATGAATTTTGGGGTAGGCGCAGGATCATCACCTGCGCTTGCCCAAAGAGTGCCTGAGTCGGGTGACGCAAGTGTAACAATCGCAGCAAGGCTCCGTGACAACGCCACGATAAGCGAAGGGCTGCCGACACCAACCCGGGATTGAAATTGTGCACAGCCGCCGGGCGATGGGGACCATGCGGCAAACGGCAGCTTAATCCGCAGTCCTGGCTTTCAACTGCGCCTTCGCGTTGCGCCCGCAGCGAATGCCCGGAAGGTAGGCTGCGACTGCAATGATGCAGAGGCGATTTCTGAAGCAGCACTTCGTCCGAACTTGCCGGTCGCGCCCGAGAAGAGTCAGGAGCAACCAGATCTGTAGGCGCGTCATCGTGCTCGGTCACGTCTGGTGTTGCGCCGCACAGCGACGATCAACCAAATCCGCGCTTCTCTGATTTTCTAGCCCCTATATCTGGGCCATTGATCAGAGTTTTCTCTAATGCGGTTTCTACCTCCGGTGGACGCATATCGAGTGCCTGGTGCGACGGTGTGTGGTTGTACGGCTTGAGCCAGCGATTGATGATGATCTGCGCATGTTCAGTTGTAATGAACCATTCCACTGTGAGAACGTCCCGGCCTAGCGTCCGATCGAACCGCTCTTTGTATCCATTCTCCCAGGGTGATCCCGGATAGATGCGGATTGGTTTGATCCCAATGCTCTGCGACCCTGCTCTCATGGCCTCGGCAGTGAACTTGGGGCCGTCGTCTGATCGGCTGCTGATGGACACGGCAGAACTCGGTTCGACTACGGCCTTCTTCTCTCCGCTGTGATCGAAGAGCCATCCGGTCCCGAGGCGCCAAAAGATGCTCAGTCTCGTACGACCTGAACCGAGCAGTTGGCGTGCCGCACGACCCGCGCCGTGTTCGGGCCGATGAGGTAATCGGACAGCGATGGCCTGTGGGCGGCCATGACGATTTGCGTTGCCGGCAACTCTTCTGCGACGTTCAGGATTTCCTCATAGACGGTTCCATAGCGGGCAATGACTTCGAATTCGGCATCGTCCGGCGCGAATTCGACACCTATCTGTTCCAGCCGTTTTCGCGCGTCCTTTAACAGCTCATCTGTATTCAACTCCTCAGATCCGCCGGTTTCGCCCCGGATCGAGTATCGCCAGTCAAGGCCCGCAGGAACCTCGGGGACAACCGTCATGATCGTGACCTCAGACCCAGTGACGCCCGCGAGAGCGAAGGCTTGCGGCAACGCTGCCTTCCATGAGGATGCATGGAGAAGGTCGATTGGAACCAAAAGCTTATCGGCCATAACTTATCTCCTTTCCGGCCGCGCATAGAGCCACAGCATCCAGGCGAGCATGATGAACACCAAGGCCGTCATGAGCGAAACGGCCGAGGATGGATTCACGGCTGCCGGAGGTTGCGGCAGGGTTGGAGCCAATGCAGGCGCAGCGCGAATGGCGGGGTCGAGCCCCACTCCGCCACCGAGGGCCGTGTTCAGCGCGATGACCGTCCCCTCAGGCAACGCGGCGACGTCGGTCGGAAGCGAGGCGCCCGGCCCGGCAGGGCCTACGGCATCGGTGTCGATCACGACAGGTCCAGCCAAAACAAGCTGCGATGACAGAGTTTCGACCGCGCGCGCCTGACCATCATAAGTGCCCGCAGGAATACGAGCCTGCCGCAACTGAGGAAATCGGACGAGATTGTTGCCGCTGTCCCAATCGTCGAGTGCAAGAAGCCTACCGCCATCCAAAAGCTCCTGAACGAGCGTCGATCCGATCGGCGCGACGATCAGGCTCGCATCTGCCTGGACCGCTGCAAGATCGCTATCAGGGGCCGGAACGATCGAGATTCCGTCATAGGCGGTGGACAGCACCTCGGCTGCCCGGTGGGACGCCGATCCTTCAGGTCCTGTCGCTAGTGTTTCCACTTCCGAGAGGCTCCGGATAGCGCCCTCGCCTATCATGTGCAGATAGGCTTGTCCGATGACGCCCGCAGCCTCGAACGGGCGCTGACCAAGCGCATCGCCGCCATTCAGATCGATGAACTCGACAGCGGCGACAAGGGCAAGCGGCGCCGCGCCCGTCCCAACAGCATTCAAGGGATCAGCCTCGGCCTGTAGCGTCACGCGTCTGCCAGGATAGGCCTCACGGACCGCGCGCAGAGCCGTCCCGGTCTCGGCATCGGTGGCGATCAACGGCGAGTGGGCTACGACCACCGGAGCGGTAATCTGAAGTTCGCCGTCCGTGTCGATCAGCCCCATCCCGCCCAGAGCCGCGCGCGCGACCTCCCGAGGCGATAGCGCGTCCTGATCGACGCGGCTGTTGAGCTCCTGCATGGTCCCTGCGTCCAGCATACCAGCCAGTCTGTTTAGCGACGTTTGCAATTCCGGAAAGCGTGTCAGGGCGTCGGCGCGGATCAAGGGCGCCGCTTCGTAGACGGGGAAGAAGGTCAGGTCATCCTCGAGCAGGACAAGCCCCAGATCGGCGATCTGGCCGTCGGTCGTGAAAACCTCGATCACATCGACCGAGCCATCCAGTAAGCCATCATAAAGCGTGGGGCGTTCTTCCGATGGGACAACGTTGACCGAGCCAAATTCCATCCCGTAGCGCGCTGTCATCGGGCCAAAACCGTCCAGCGGCCGGGTTCGGAAGTTTTCCTCGATGCCGATCGTCAACGTGTCTGCCGTGCCGACGAGATCCGAGATCGAGGTGATGCCCAACTCCTCCGCACGGCCCTGCCGCATCGCCAGACCGTAGTTGTTGGCAAAGCCGAACCTGTCACCCCAGACAAGCCCGAGAGGCTGATAGAGCGATCGCACGCGCTCCATCGCCGCATCGCCATCCGCAACAGCGGGTTGGCCCAGCATGACAAGGCCTGTGCCGTTGTATTCGGCATAGACATCGATATTCCCGCGCCGCAGCGCCTCGAGATTGACCATCGTATCGCCCAGATTCGTGCGGCGCGTGACGGCAATTCCGGCATCTTCGGCGAGTGCGGCCATCATCTCGGACAGAATGGAGCTTTCGCTGAAGTCTTTTCCGCCAATGATCAGAGTATCGGAGGTTTCGTCGCAGGCGCTCAGCCCCAGAACGGCGAGAAAGGCGAAAACAAGTCTCATCTGCTCACTCCGCCGCCGTCGTATCGGGCGCCGAGCGCTGGACATGACCGCGCGCCTCGCGGGGCCTTGTCCTGTCGGGACGCTCCGAGCGGATCGCGCGCATGAACCCGACGATCTGCAAGAGCAGGATCACCGAGAACGGCAGCGCGCCCGTGATCGCCATGGCCTTTGCCACGGTGATGGACCCCGTCAGTAGAGTGCCTGCCGTGAGGATAGCGATCAGTATTCCCCAGACCATCTTGTGGAAGACAGGCGGGTTCAGGTTGCCCTCGGTCGTCATCATCGACAGCACGAAGGTTCCGGAATCCGCAGAAGTCACAAGAAAGATGAAGATCAGCAGACAGGCCACGCCGCCCAAGATCTCGCCTGCGGGGAAGTAATTGAGGAAGGTGAAGAGAGCCGACGTGACATCGGCAAAGACCAGTTCGGTCAGTCCGCCGCCGCCGAAGAGTTCGATGTAGATCGCCGTCCCTCCGAACGCCGCGAACCAGAGGATAGAGAACATCGTCGGCACGAAGATCACGCCGATGCAGAATTCGCGGATCGTGCGGCCCCGGCTGATGCGGGCCACAAAGATGCCGACGAACGGCCCCCAGGCCAACCACCAGATAAGATAGGTCAGCGTCCAACCGCTCGTCCAGCCGGCGAGATCTTCGTAGGGGAACATCTTGAATGCCATGGCTGGCAGACGCGAGAAATACTCACCGATGGAATTGACGAAGGTCTCGAGGATAAAGCGCGACGGACCGAACGTGATCACGATCAGCAAAAGGGCAATCGCGATGACCATGTTCAGGTTCGAGAGGATCTTGATCCCCTTGTCGACGCCCGTCGTCGCAGACAGCATGTAACAAACAAAGAGCACGGCCATGATGATCAGCGAAAGGGTGGTCGTTGCATCGAGGCCAAAGACTTCGCTCAAGCCGCCACGGACCTGAAGCGTGCCCATGGTCAGCGAACCGGCCAGGCCGAACACCACGGCAAGCACGCCCAGAACGTTTGCCAAAGTGCCGATCGGCCTTCCTTCGGGACCTTTGAACACCGATTTGATGGGTGTCGAGATCTCGGATGTCTCGTTCCTGCGGAAGGTAAAATAGGCGATCACCAAGGCGCAGACACCGTAGATCGCCCAAGCGTGGAGCCCCCAGTGCAGATTGGTGATGACCATTGCCTCCCGGGCCGCGGCCGGTGTTCCGCCTTCCATGCCCGGTGGGCCTTCGAAATGGTAGATCGGTTCTGCCACGCCCCAGAACAGAAGCCCGGCCCCCATTCCGCCGGCAAATAGCATGGCGATCCAGGAGGCCGTTGAAAACTCTGGCCGTTCGTCATCCGCGCCAAGCCGGACGCTGCCATAGGGACCAAAGGCGAGATATCCGCTGAGGATCAGAAAACCGGTGGTGATGAGAAGCCAGTACCAGCTTATCCCCGTGAGCATGTAATTGGTGAAGCCAAGGAACACACCCGTCATCGCATCCGGATCTAAGAGCCCCCACCCTCCGATCCCTGCAACACAAACAAGAGAGATAACAAAGACCGCATTGAAGAGCGGCGGGCGTTCGTCCTTTTTCGCATCCAGATCATCTGCCATAACGCACCCCACGCTCATCCGGCGGTTTTAGGACCGACTTATGCTACCCAAAAAGAGCAAAAAGCCAGGCAATGAGCTAGCGTCAGCGAGAAGCCTCAGAAAAAGACGCCAAAAAACGACATATTAGTGTCGTAAACTTGCTATCTTGATCAGACTCGCGCCAAAGCTAGCCGGCCTGCGCAAACCCATCGCGCATCATGATCCGTGGTTTTCAGCGCAAGACCTTTGGCCAAACCATCGACGAATTAGGACATCAGGCGGTTCCTGACGTCTTTTGCCGTGTCGAGGCAAAAGTGGGAAGTGATGCTCTGAACCTGAGGTAACTCGCCAAGCGTATGGGCGTGGAATTCCTTGTATTCTGCAAGATCGCCGACCTCGACGCGAAGCAGGTATTCGACGCTCCCCGCTATATTGTGGCATTCCAAGACCTGCGGCGCGGCCTCCATCGCCCGCTCGAACGCGCGCGCGTCCTTATGGAGGTGCTGGGCAAGGCCGACCATGACAAAGATCGTGATCCGGGGCGAGAGCGCAGAGCGGTCGATGATCGCCCGATAGCCCTTGATGACGCCGGCACGCTCCAGATCCTGAACGCGCCTCAGACAAGCCGAGGGTGAGAGCCCGACGCGCCGCGCAAGCTCGATATTCGTCAGACGACCCGAGGCCTCAAGCGTCGACAATATTTGTTCACTGTATCGATCTATTTCGGGCATTCGTTGTTGTATTACTTGCAATCTGGGAACATGAGCAAGCAAATTGCGATCGGTGCGAGGCATTCTCTTTCCATAACCAAGATAGGCCAAAAGGGTGCTGCCATGCGCGATCTCCACACCTACGCAATTTCACGCGAGCGCGGGTTTCTTTGCACGTTCGATGCCGACGATGTGACGCTGACCGGGGAACTGTCCGAAGCGCGCCGCGTGGCCATGCGCCTACCGGCGTTCCTGCCGACCGGCCGCATTCGGACGCTTCTGAAGGAGCAATTGCCGGACCTCGACATGGCCAGCGTCCTCAAGACATCCAGCGATGCCGAACTGCGGATCGCTATGGTCCACTACTCGTTCATGGTGCAGGCCTATGTCTGGGGCGAAGCCGACCCGCCCAAGCTGCTGCCGCGCTGCCTTGCGGTTCCCATCGCGGCGCTCGCCGACCATCTGGGGCAACAGCCGCTGCTCCCCTATAGCGGCTATGTCCTCGATAATTGGGCCGAGATCGAGCGCGGACGCGGCATTACGCTGGACAATATCCGAATGATCCAGCCGTTCCTCGGCGGTCAGGACGAGGCGTGGTTCGTATTGATCCACGTCGCGATCGAGGCGGAAGCCGGGGCTGCGCTTGCACGGATGCCGGAGGTCGTCGATGCGGTCGATCACGAGGATGAAGGCAGGGTGCAGACGTTGCTCGAAGACATCGCTGAGACCTGGACGAGGATCAACGCGATCTTCGACCGTATGCCCGAACGGTGCGATCCTTATATCTATTTTGAGCGTGTGCGCCCCTATATCCACGGCTGGAAAGACAACCCCGCCCTTCCCAACGGACTTCACTATGAAGGCGTCGCCGGGATGGATACGGACGGCACCGCGTTTCGCGGGCAAACCGGATCACAATCCTCGATTGTGCCGGCGATGGATGCAATGCTCGGTGTCGGTCATGCAAACGATCCGATGAAAACCTATCTCGACGAGCTGCACATCTACCGCCCCCCGGCCCATCGCCATTTTATCGATGATCTCAGAGCCGAAAGCGCTCTGCGGTCCTTTGTGCAGCGTTTCGGTAGTCCGGGACTTTTGCATGCCTACAACGCCAATGTTCAGGCCGTGGCCGACTTCAGATCCCGGCATCTTGAATATGCGGCGTCCTACATCAACCGGCAAAACCGTGCTGCTGCAGGCAATGACACGGCTGTCGGCACGGGCGGGACACCCTTTATGCGGTACCTTAAGAAGCATCGGGACGAAACGCGCGAACGGCTTCTACCGACCCTCTCACGGCAGACCGTACAGGCTTCAGGCTAAGGCTGTAAGATGGCTTCGCCAGAGAAGATACGAACTGCAAATGTTGGATTGTAAAGGAAGGTATATCACGAGCCGTGAAACCTTAAGCATCTAGCTTACTTGAGAAAATCATGCGTCCGGCTGCATCTGAACCTGCGATTTTGCCTCTTGGAAGGCGTCAATCAGGATAAGCAAGCCCTTTGGCGATTGGTGCGGACGGCGGGACTTGAACCCGCACGATCATACGATCGAGAGATTTTCTTACCTGCTACGGCTTTCACCGCCGGTGCATCATGCACCGTTTGGGGTCTGGACTATCCCTTCGCCATCACCAGTCATCTGGCCTAAGGCGCTGCCCGTCTAGTCTCTACACCTTCCATTCTGGAGTGCTCCAGTCCGGCTTGGCTCGGGATTGGCCTGGGCCGGTATCTGGCCTTTAGCTTTCCCCGAATTTGAGCAGTTCTACTCTTGGAGTTTCCCCCAAGGCACTCAAAACATCGCTTAAGTCTCTTGTGTCTACCGATTCCACCACGTCCGCATTCGCCTTTTGTGTGTGCCATAGGTTTTTGAGGATGGCTACGCTCATCTTGCCGGCCGCAATTCTTGCTATCCGTCCCTCTTTTGCTCACCTGAAAACGCTTACATATCAGACACATAGTTTGGTATCTGGTTCGTATCGCACGAGCGGAGAGGTCCTTAGACCTTTCCATGCAAAGGCTGATGTTGAAGGTTCGGTTCTTAGCCCGAGCTACGACGGCGGTACTCGAAAGAAGCTTACAACTTTTCACCGTCGTCCTCTTCTTCGATCAGAAAGCGGCGTTCGGGCAGCCAAGGATTGAGTGCGAGCGCATCGCGGAGCACGCCTTGCGCTTCGTCCATCCGGCCAAGACCCATCAGCGTCAATGCCTTACCGGACCGGGCGGCGATGTGATCGGGAGAGAGCCTGAGCGCCTCGTCGAGATCCGTCAGCGCCCCGTTATAGTCCTGCCGCAAAAAGCGGGCGAACGCGCGCTGGTTCCAGCCCTCAGCGTAGTCGGGGCAGTATTTCGTGAGGGCTGTCAGGATCGTCTCTGCCCCGTCGAAATCATACATCTCGCGTCTCCTCATGCCCGTATCAAGCATATCTTGCGCCTGCTCGTCCGGGGCGATGAGCCAGAGCCTCCACAACTCCGCTGCGATGGGCAGGGACGCCTCTTCGGTCGGGGCGGCGCTGAGATTGGCAAGAAGTCGGGATCTCAACTCGTTTTGAGGGTCGAGCGGAGGGCAGTCTGCAAGGGCAAGGCAGGGCAAGACAATCAGGAAAGCAAGAGAGAGCCGCATGGTTTAAGGATCGGTCATCTTCGATGTCCGTCAAGGGTGCGGGGCAACGCGCCCGCTTGACGCATCGGGGCGGAGCGGTCAGGTCTGAGGCCTATGCTGCCGATCCGAGATCATAACCCCTCGCGTCATACGCCAATCGTGACCTATGTGCTGATTGCGGCTAACGTCCTGATTTTCCTCACCTATGCAGATGCGTTCGATGAGCCGCGCAGGCTGAGCCAGATCTTTTGGGACTGGGGATTCATCCCCGCGCGACTGTCGGCGGGCGATGGGGCCGCGGGGCTGATTACCTCGATTTTCCTGCATGGCGGATGGATGCATCTGGCCGGTAACATGCTGTTTTTATGGATCTTTGGGGACAATCTGGAAGATGAGATGGGGCGGCTGCCCTATCTGATTTTCTATCTGGCCTGCGGGCTCGCCGCTTCGATTGCGCAATATGCGGCGGAGCCGTTTTCGCAGATTCCGATGGTCGGGGCGTCGGGTGCGATTGCGGGTGTGATGGGAGGATATCTGCTTTTGTTCCCGAAGGCGAAGGTTGATATCCTTTTGATATTCATAGTCTTTTTTCGGATCATCCCGGTTCCGGCCTGGCTTATGCTGGCGCTGTGGTTCGGCTTTCAGGTGCTGCGCGGCGTCATGGCGGATCCGACCGTCGGCGGGGTCGCCTATTGGGCGCATGCCGGAGGGTTCGTGGTCGGAGCGATCTTTGCCATTCCGGTCTGGCTCAAACGGGGCGGGACGGGATTTTGGCAACGAACTCATGGACATCCGCCTCATCCCGATGCCACCTATAGCCGGTCATCCGTGCCGATCGTGAGGCGGCGCTAGCCCATCTGATCGAGGTGTTGCGCGTTTAATCGGGCACGCGTGACGGGGCGATGCGCGGCGGATGCGACTCAAAGGTTAATGGCTGTCTTGGCTCGAAATCGGGCCTGCGGCATCCGGGCGGCATTGCGTCGGCATATGGGAGGAGGCAATTTCGCAAGACGGTCGATTAAGGAGGCGCACGGTGGTCCGTCGCGCAACAGGCCGAAACAATGAGCCCCTTTAAGGATGCATTGTGACGAAATCCTCGAAAGTAGCAAATCCAGAACCGAGAAGGTGAGACGATGAAGGTCAGCTGTCATTGCGGAGCGGTCGAACTTGAAGTGAGCGACAGCCTGACGCTGGGTCCGCCCCGGCGATGCGATTGCTCTTTCTGCAGGCGGCGGGCGGCCGCCACGGTGTCGGTGCCCGAAGGCGATCTGAAGGTCGTGAAGGGGGCGGAGGTCCTGAGGCTCTATCAATGGCACACCAAGGTCGCGGAGCATTACTTCTGCTCGATCTGCGGGATCTACACCCATCATCGCAGACGCAGCAATCCAACCGAGTTCGGCGTCAACCTCGGCGCGCTTGAGGGGGTGCAACCACGCAACTATGAGCCGATCGATTGGGTGGATGGGATAAGTTACACGTAGATCGGCGTCTTTCTACAACAGCCCAGAAAGGATTTATAAACATATACTTGCGATAACTACCCTTCGAGACCACGTCTATCGGATATGAAATTTGGGAGAGCTAAAGATGATTTCTCGTTTTTTGTTTTCGATTTGTTTTTTGGGATTGGTCGGGTGTGCGGAACTGGATGGCTCAATGGAATCGGGAGATAGGGCTCTCGGCGCCTTTGAGGTTTCGCAAAATCGTATCTATCTTGCGGTCCCCACGACGCATCAGCTTGGATTTTACTCAATGTTCTTTCGTCCGGTTGATCAAGCCGGACAGTTCCAAGGCTGCGGCGGTATCAGGAGATGTGCTGGTACGGTCGCTTTTGGCGTCCCGATTGCAGCGGGAGAACAGCAAATCTTTATAACTGGTCCGTCCGGTCGTCAGTATCGCGTGATGTCAACATCTGCCAGAACATCTGGGCTGTACGCGTTTGCGGATGGCGTTCAGAGTTCGGGCATAAGCCAGAGCGATATCAGTCCGACGACGAGAACCATGACACTGAACCTGTCGCCCGGAACAGTCCATGTCATTGGTAGGGGTACAGATGCATCGGCAGCAGAAATCGCGGACGTGCAGGGCGCATTGCGAAGCCGGTATGGAGCGGCTGCGACGTCCCTGACCTATCGATCTGTCGAGGAGCGCCCGATCGTCTGCGAGCAACGAAGCATCGCCTCTGAGGTGCTGGTTGGTAGGCGGACGAATTGTCGATTGCAATAGAATGACGGTTCGGGACGCTATCTTGAGAAAGACTTACGCGTCCCGGATCACTTTGGCGAATGGCTCGAAGATACCGTCGTTGGCGCAGATGACCGAGCCGGTCTCGAGGATGTTGCCGTTCGGGTCCATCGGCTCGACGAAGGCGCCTGCCTCGCGGGCGATGACGATCCCGGCGGCGAGGTCCCAGGCGTTGAGGCCGCGCTCCCAGAAGCCATCGTAGCGGCCGGCTGCCACATAGGCCATATCCAGCGCGGCGGCGCCCCAGCGGCGGACCCCCGCGCAGGCGGGAAGGAGCCGCGCGAGGTCCTGAAGCGAGGCGGGCAGATGTCTGGACGGGCCGAAGGGCAGACCTGTCGCGAAGACGCAGTCGGCCATGCGGGTGCGGGCCGAGACGCGCAGGCGGCTTTCGTTCATGAAGGCGCCCTGCCCTTTTTCGGCCCAGAACATCTCGTCCTTGGCCGGATCGTAGATCACCCCGGCGACAGGCTGACCCTTGTGTTCGAGCGCGATGGAGATCGCCCAATGCGGCATGCCGTGTAGAAAATTCGTTGTCCCATCAAGGGGATCGACGATCCAGCGTCGGGTCGGATCCTCGCCGGGATGCTCATTGCCCTCTTCGCCGAGAAAGCCATAGGTCGGACGCGCCTCCATCAGCGCCTCGCGGATCAGCTGCTCGGCCGCGGTATCGGCCCGGGAGACGAAATCGCCCGGTCCCTTGCGCGAGACCTGAAGCTGCTCGACCTCCTGAAAATCCTTCACGAGCTGGCGCCCCGCGGCGCGGGCGGTCTTGATCATCACGTTGAGATTGGCGCTGCCGGACATATGAGGCCTCCTGTCAGGCGGGCGCTATAGGCGGGCGGGACACAAGGTGCAACGGGTGTCGCGCTTGCGAGGGGGCGTGCGAGGCTCTACATCCTGCATCGTGATGAGCGAGCCAAGCCCCTCCCGGTCCGTCATGGACCGTTACCGCGATCTGCGGCGGCGGATGCGCAAGATGACGGCCGAGGAATATGCGACGCCCGAAGGACGCAAGCTGGCGGCTTGGCATGATAATCTCTTTGATCAGAAATACTTGCGGCACTGGTGGACGAACTTTTTCCCCGTGGCCGATGGCGTCTGGCGGTCGAACCATCCGACGCCCGCGCGGCTGCAGCGCTACTACGATCTGGGGATCCGCACGATCCTGAACCTGCGCGGGCGGGAAAAGCGCGGGCATTACCACGAAGAACGGGCGATCTGCGACCGTCTGGGGATCGAGATGGTGGATCTGAGGCTCTATGCGCGCCGAACCGCCACGCGCGAGGAATATCAGAGGCTGATTGCGCATCTCAAGACGTTGCCCAAGCCCTTCCTGATCCACTGCAAGTCGGGCGCGGACCGGGCGGGCTTTGCCTCTGCGGTCTATCTGATGGTCGTCGAGGGGCGACCCGTCGCCGAGGCGCGCAAGCAGTTGGGCGCGAAATTCATCCATTTGCGCAAGACAGCCACGGGGGTGCTTGATCATATCCTCGATCTTTACGAGGAGCGCGAGGCGGAGATGGGGTTCGAGGACTGGATCGACACGGTCTACGACCGGCACGAGGTGCAGGCCTCCTTTGACGCGCTGGGCTGGTGGAGCCGATGAGAGCACCCAAGGGCAAGCCGACCGAAGAGCCGGGCACGCTCTTTCTGTGGCTGTGGAAAAGGTATCTGGCCAAGCATAAGTGGTGGCTGTTTCTGGCGATGGCGATGATGTCCGTCGAAGGCGCAATGGTCGGCGTTCTGGCCTATATGCTCAAGCCGACCTTCGATATCGCTTTTGCGGGCAATGACATGGGCGCGCTCTGGGGGATCGCCTTCATCGTCTTCGGGACGTTCGTTCTGCGCGGGACGATGTCGGTGGGGCAGAAGCTGCTGGTCACCCGGATCAAACAGCGCTCGGCGGCCGAGATCACGACCGGGCTGATGCGCCATCTGATGACGCTGGACGTGACCTTCCACCAGAACCACCCGCCGGGCTACCTGATCGAGCGGGTGCAAGGCGATGTGGGCGGTGTCAATTCGGTCTGGGGGGCGCTGATCTCGGGTGCCGGGCGCGACGTGGTGATGCTATTCTCGCTGATGGGGGTCGCCTTTGCCATCAATCCGCAATGGATGCTGGTGGCGCTGGTGGGTGTGCCGATTCTCGTGTTGCCGGCCTATCTGGCGCAGAGCTATGTCCGCTCGACCGCGCGCGAGGCGCGGGAGCTGTCGGGACAAATGTCGCTGCGACTCGACGAGGTGTTTCACGGGATCAACCCGGTCAAGCTGAATGCGCTGGAAGAGTATCAGGGCGACCGCTACGAGCGGCTGATCCTGGAGCGGAACCGGGCGCAGATGAAGACCGCCTTCGGGCGGGCCTTGGTGCCCGGCATGGCCGATGTGATGGCCGGTGTCGGCTTTTTCGCGGTGTTGGTCTTTTGCGGCAGCCAGATCATCAACGGGCAGGGGACGGCGGGCGATTTCGTGGCCTTCTTTTTTGCCATGGGCTCGGCCTTCGATCCGGTGCGACGTCTGGCGGGGCTGGCGGGTCTCTGGCAATCGGCGGCTGCGGGGATCGAGCGGATCCGGGCGCTCTTCGATACGCATCCGACGCTGACGATCCCGGCGGCGCCGCGACCGGCCCCTCGCGAGGTGCCGGAGGTGCGGCTTGAGAATGTCGAGCTGGCCTATGAGGATCTGCCAGTCCTGAAAGGCGCCTCCTTCACCGCCGAGGCAGGCAAGACGACGGCCCTGGTCGGCGCTTCCGGCGCGGGCAAGTCGACGGTCTTCAACGTCCTGACCCGGCTGATCGAGCCGCGCGCAGGCCGGGTAAGTATCGCGGGCGTGCCGATCGAGGAGCTGGAGCTGGCCGAGCTGCGGAGCCTTTATTCGGTGGTCACGCAGGATGCGCTGCTCTTCGATGAAAGCGTGCGCGAGAACATCCTTCTGGGTCGCCGCGACGTACCGGAGGAAGCGTTGCAGGCGGCATTGGAGGCGGCGCATGTCTCGGATTTCGTCGGGCAGCTTCCGGACGGGCTCGACAGTCCAGTGGGCCCGCGCGGATCGAACCTGTCGGGCGGCCAGCGGCAGCGCGTGGCAATCGCGCGCGCCTTGCTGCGTGATACGCCGATCCTGCTGCTGGACGAGGCGACCTCGGCCTTGGACACGAAATCCGAAGCGGTGGTGCAGGCCGCGCTTGAAAAGCTGAGTCACGGGCGCACGACGCTGGTCATCGCACACCGGCTTTCGACCGTGCGCGATGCGGACAAGATCGTGGTGATGGATCAGGGGCGCGTGGCCGAGGAAGGCACGCATGATGCGCTGCTCGGGCGGGGTGGGCTTTATGCCGATCTTTACAACATGCAGTTCCGGGAGGCGGCGGAATGACGGTTCTGCGGATCTCGGGCAGCGATGCGATGAAGTTCCTCAACGATCTGGTGACGAACGAGCTCACGAGGCTGGCAGACGGGATGGTCTATGCGGCGCTACTGACGCCGCACGGCAAGTATATCGCCGATTTTCTGGTCTTCGAGCGGGAGGGCGCGATCCATCTGGATGTCGCGGACGATCTGGCGCCGGCACTGGTGCAGCGGCTGACGATGTACCGGCTGCGCGCGGATGTGACGATCGAGCAGACGGATCTTGCGGTCACGCGAGGCCTCGGCGCGGCGCCAGAGCGGGCGTTTGCCGATCCGCGGCAGCCCGCCCTGGGCTGGCGCGGCTATGATGGGCAGCCCGGGCAGGATGTGGACTGGGACCGGATCCGGGTGGAGCATGTGATCCCGGAGGCCGGGATCGAGCTGGGACCGGACAGTTACATCCTGGAGGCCGGGTTCGAACGGCTCAATGGAGTTGATTTCAAAAAGGGCTGTTTCGTCGGTCAGGAGATCGTCGCGCGGATGAAGCACAAGACGACCCTGCGCAAGGGACTGGCCCAGGTGGCCGTCGAAGGAGAGGCCGAGCCGGGTATGCCGATCGTGATGGCGGACGGGCGAGAGGCCGGAACGCTCCATACGCGCGCCGGGGACAAGGCGATCGCATTCCTGCGGTTCGATCGGGCCAAGGCGGGTCTGAGCGCGGGGAATGCGCGGATTACGCCCTTGCTGGAGAGCGCCGGGGGCTGAAGATCCTTCTAGAAGGATCTTGGCGGCAAAGTCTTCTAGAAGACTTTGGGGGGCAGAATTTTCTAGAAAATTCTGGCGCGCGGGCGGCTAGAGGCTGGCAGATAGGCTGATTAGGAAGGGCTCGGCTCCCGCTTTGCGCAAAAGGGCGGCCGACGCGTGGTTCGTCGCGATATGGCTGGCGGTCCATCTGGAGTAGCCTGCGGCGCGAAACCGGTCTTTCATCTCGTCCACGAGGGCCGTGGCGATCCCCTGCCCTTGTGCAGCTTCGATGACCGAGATCTGCTGCAGATAGCCGTGAGTGGAGGCTTGGCTGAAGAACGTTTCTTCCTTCACGATCCGTTCGGCAATCAGATAGCCTCGTCCGGCCTCTTCCATCAGGACGAAGTCGTGCGGATCTTTCATGCTCTTCTGAAAATGGGTGTACCAATTCTCGTCCGCCAGATCCGCGCGGTAGAGGCCGGGATATGCGGCCGAATGCAGATCCTGCACGGCTTTCGCAGCGGGCATGAGCGCTTCGATATCAGACGGTTCGGCGAGCCGGATCTGGTGAGACATGGCAGTTCAAGTTATCGGCGAGATCGGACCGTCACGCACGTTCGGAATATTCCATCGTTTCGGTGTTCACGACGATCGCCTCGTCCTGACCCACGAAGGGCGGCACCATGACGCGCACGCCATTGTCGAGCACGGCAGGCTTGAAGCTGTTAGCGGCGGTCTGGCCTTTGACGACCGGTTCGGTCTCGACGATCGTGCAGGTGACCTTTTGCGGCAGCGTCGCGTTCAGCGCCTCGCTTTCGTAATATTCGATCTGCACGATCATGCCGTCCTGCAGGAACGGGCGGCGGTCACCGAGGATGTCGGCGGGCAGCTCGATCTGGTCGAAGCTTTGCTGATCCATGAAGACCAGCATCCCGTCGCTTTCATAGAGAAACTGCTGGTCCTTCTGCTCGAGCCGGACACGTTCGACCTTGTCGGCGGAGCGGAAGCGTTCGTTGAGCTTGGAGCCGTTGCGCAGGTTCTTCATCTCGACCTGCGCGAAGGCGCCGCCCTTGCCAGGTTTGACATGGTCGACCTTCACCGCGGCCCACAGACCGCCATTATGCTCGAGCACATTACCCGCGCGGATCTCGTTACCGTTGATTTTGGGCATCGTCAGGGCCTCATGGCAAAAGTGTGGCAGATGGTTGATGAAATGTTAATGAGAGCTATATCTGGCAGATTGTGGCCGAACAAGTGTACCAGATCCGGTCGTCCTCCGCCTTTAGCCATGCAATCCGTGCATGGCTGCCATTCCTAATAAGGGACGCCGAATCGCGGGAAAGCAGGGCATAAGGGCTGCCACGTCAGAAGAAAAGAGCAATAACGAAAGGACGGACATGACGGACTTTGTAGACGGCACCGCGTTCAACAACGAGCAGGGTAATCGCGCACGCAAGCTTTTTGCGGCTGTCGTGCTGGCTGCGCTCGACGATGCGATCGCGGATGACAAGAAGTACGGAAACGGCCCCGAGCAGATTGCCCGTTGGGCGCGCTCGCGCGATGGCCGCGAAGTCCTGTCTTGCGCCGGGATCGATCCCAATGAGCGGGTCGTGCAGGGTCTCATGGATTTCGTCGGCAAGGGTGTGCGCACCTCGGTCGCGCTCTCGCGCGAAGAGAGCGAGCGCCGCCACGCCGCAGAGCAGGCCAAGGCCGCCTGATCTTTCGGTTCATGATTGCAGGAAGGCGCGGCCCGGGGCGGGCGGCGCCTTTTTCTTTGGGCCGGTGCCTTGCTGGGGTAGGTGCGGTCTAGAAGATGAAGCGCCAGATGCCGGAGGCCATCAGCTCCATCGCGAGCAGGACGAGGGCGGTCAGGCGGATCCAGAGGCGGCGAAAGCGGACGATGATCCAGGCGACGAGCGCGGTGGACAGGAGCGCCTCGAGCGGACCGATCCACCAAGCGCCCTGCCCGTTATCCCAATAGCTGACCGGGCTTTCGTAGATCCACATCGTCAGCGGCCAGAATTGCGGACGCCCGTCATCATGATGAAGCGGAAAGTCGAGCGCGAGATGCAGGAGCGCCGCGCCCGTCAGGGCGATGGCCCAGCCGCTTTTCAGCCAGAGCGCGAGGGCAAAGGCGAGGCCCCAGAGGATGAAGCTGTTGTCGACGGCAAAGACGCTCATCCAGGTGTCGCTGTAGTAAAGTTCGCGGAAGACGATCTGCGGGTCGGTGCCGAGGATGGCAAGGTGCCAGCCGACCATGGCATAAAGCGACAGATCGGGTATCAGGCTTCCGGCCAGCGCGGCGAGCGCGATCTTGCCGTGATCGGGCTTGCCGAAGGCGGCCAGACCGAAGATCAGGTGAGCGGGCGTGTTCATCTTCGGTCTCTCCGGATGCGAGGAGGACGCTAAGGCGGAAAGGGCGGAATGACAAAGGCGATCATGATCCAGGGGGCCGGATCGAATGTCGGCAAGTCGGTGCTGGTCGCGGGTCTGGCGCGGGCGTATCTGCGACGGGGGCTTAGCGTGGCCCCGTTCAAGCCGCAGAACATGTCGAACAATGCCGCCGTGACCGCCGATGGCGGCGAGATCGGGCGGGCGCAGGCGCTGCAGGCGCGGGCGGCGGGGCTGGCGCCTTTGATCGATATGAATCCGGTTTTGCTGAAGCCCGAGACGGATGTGGGCGCGCAGATCATCGTGCAGGGGCGCCGGGTCGGCACGATGCGGGCGCGGGATTACGGGGCGATGAAGGCCAAGCTGATCGGGCCGGTGATGGAGAGCTACGAGCGGATCGCCGAGGGGCGCGATCTGGTGCTGATCGAAGGCGCGGGTTCTCCGGCGGAGATCAATCTGCGGGCGGGCGATATCGCTAATATGGGGTTTGCCGAAGCGGCGGGTTGCCCGGTTCTGCTGATCGGGGATATCGACCGGGGCGGCGTGATCGCGCAGCTGGTCGGAACCTCGGTCGTTCTGGATGCAGCAGACCAGCAGCGGATCAAAGGCTTTGCGATCAACAAGTTCCGGGGCGACCCGCGGCTTTTCGATGACGGGCTGAGCGCGATCGTGGAGCGGACGGGCTGGGCCTCTGCCGGGGTGGTGCCGTGGTTCGCCGAGGCCTGGCGGTTGCCAGCGGAGGACGTGCTGGACATCGCCTCCCGCGCCGGGGGACCGATCAAGGTGGCGGTGCCGCAACTGGGGCGGATCGCGAATTTCGACGATCTGGATCCACTGTCGGCGGAGCCGGAGGTCAGCGTGGAGGTCATCGGGCCGGGCCGTCCCTTGCCCGGCGATGCGGATCTGGTGCTGATCCCGGGATCGAAGGCCACCATCGCCGATCTGGAGGCGTTCCGGCGCGAGGGCTGGGATGTGGATCTGGCCGCTCATGTGCGGCGCGGCGGGCATGTGCTGGGCTTGTGTGGCGGCTATCAGATGCTGGGGCGCGAGATCGTGGATGCAAACGGGATCGAGGGACGCCCCGGGCGGCATGCGGGGCTGAGGCTGCTGGATGTCGTGACGGAGATGACGCCGGAAAAGCGGCTGGTCGAGGTCGAGGGCAACTATCTGCCCGGTGAAGAGACCGTGCGGGGCTACGAAATCCATATCGGGCGGACGGAGGGGCCCGATTGCGCCCGGGGCTGGCTTGAGGTGGGAGGACGGCCCGTTGGCGCCGCGTCCGCCGATGGCCGGATCCGAGGCTGCTATCTGCACGGTCTTTTTGCCTCGGACGGGTTTCGGCGGGCCTATCTGGGAACGTTCGGCGATCTGGGCGACAGCGCGGCTTTTGAGGATGGAGTGGACCGGACGCTCGATGCGCTGGCCGATCATCTGGAGGCGCATCTGGATCTGGATCTGATCCTGACGCTGGCCGAGCCTATTTCAGATCGTGGCTCGCCAGAGCGCGGTTGATCTCGCGCCGGACCAGGCTGCGGATATTGCGCGTGACCGCCTCGCCCAGATGGCCCTGAAGCTCTTCGCGCACCACGTCGGCGACAAGACTGCGCAAAGCGGCTGCGTCGATGGCGCCGACCTGAACGAGCAGGCCCGCATTCGGGTTGTCCTCTCCGGCCGCCTCGGGCTGGGCGGGCGGGGTCTGGCTGTCCGCCTGGGCCGGCGGAGCGACGGGCAGTTTTGAGACGGCCGGCGGCTCAGAGGGCTGTGGCGCTTCGGGGACTTGGGCTGCGTCGGCGAGCGTGACCTTGTTGGCCACGGCCGAGGCGATGGCGCGGACCGCATCCTCGAGCGGATCATCCGGGCCGAGGTCATCCTCATCTTCCTCGTTGGGCGGAAAGGCGGCCGATTGCGCATTCGCACCGGCGGTCAGCCAGGCCTCTTCGGAGAGCTCTCCAGCCACTTCGGGATCTGCGGGCGGAATGGTGGGCATCGCGGAGGTCTTCACGGGTGGCGGCGATGTCACACCCTGCGTGATCCGCGTCGGCTCTTTGGCGTCCTGATCGGCCTGGGGGGCGGGGTCCCCGGGGCCCGAATCGCGGGCATCCGTGCCGGAACTCGCTTCAACCGGGAGAGGAGTGACGAGCCGCAGAGTCGCGCCGCTGGCATCGCTTTCGCCGCGCGTCGTGTCGCCTTGCGTCGGTGCGTCACCCGGGCCATCGGAACCGGACCCGCCCGACGAGACCGCGACCTCCCACGCATCCGAGATCCCCTCGCCCGGCAAGATAGAGGCAAGCGTGTCGGAAAATTCAGCCGGCGCGCCGGACGGATCGTGATAGGCGACGGCCGTGGAAGACTGGAAGCGCTGGACCGCGCGCGCACGGTGACGAGACCGCAGCCATTCGGGCCGCTTGGGGCTATATGCGGCGGGCTCTTCCCGCAGGCCGGACTGAGAGCGGGGCACGTCGTCATAAAGATCGAAGGTCCGGTCGACCGCCTGTTCCAGCTCTGCAATTTTGGCACGCAGCGACAGGGCGGGCGTTTGCAGAAAAGGCTCATTCGAGACGATTTTGCGGGCGCGCGCCTCTCTGGCGGTGAGCGGCGCAGGCTCGAGAACCCGTTGATCTTCGGTCAGAATGAGACGCTCATCGTCGGAGGATGCCGATGGGTCCACCGCAGCCTGATCATCGGATGCCGCAGCCATCCGACCCTCTACTTCAGGTTGCTCATCCGACATTCAAAAATCCACAACTGACCCAGTACCTCACTATAACAGTTGCAGATCTTCGGAGACAACCGGACCGTGCGTCAATCGCCGATCGCGCGCAGGACCCGGTCGAGCGCCCTGCCCTGTTCGGAGCGCACGACGGGCGCTTCGTTGACCAGGTTGTAATAGGCTGCCGGATCATAGGCTTGAATGCCGAGCCCCAGATGGTCGGCGGTCAAAAGGCCCATGCTTTGCAGGATCTGGTAGACCGCGATGACCTCGCTTGCATCGGCGGAAATCCGGCTGGCCCGCGCGTCGAGCAGGTCCTGCTCGGCATCGAGCACGTCGAGCGTGGTTCTGGCGCCCAGCGTCGCCTCTTCTCGGATGCCCTGGAAGGCAATCTCGGCGGCGCGGATCTGTTCGTCGACCGCGATCTGGCTGGCCCGGGCCGATTGCAGCGAGGCATAGGCGACGCCGACATTGGCCTCGACCTCTCGCCGGATGGACAGCAGGTTGCCACGCTCGGCGTCGCGGTTGTTCATCGCCTGGCGGATCCCGCTGGAGATCGCCCCGCCCTGATAGATCGGACCGCTCATCGTAATGCCGACGGATTCCGTGGAATCGAAGCGGTCGTTCAGATCGTCCTCGTCGATGCCCAGTGATGCGCGCGCGGTGATGTTCGGAGAGACGGCGGCCTCGGCCTGCCTGATGCGCAGCTCGGACGCGGCGATCCGGCGCTGGCTGGCGCGGATATCGGGATGGGTGCGCAGGGCGATCGCCTTGGCGTCGGGGATCGAGGCGGGGATCTGCGGGCGCCCGCGCGGCGCCTCGAGATTGCGCGGCTCGCTGCCGATGACACGGCCATATTCCTCGATCGCCTGCTGAAGCGCGCCTTGCGCCCCAGCCAGATCGCTACGGGCCTCGGCGAGGCGCGCCTCGGCAAGAGAGACATCCGTGCGGGTCACTTCGCCTACCTCGAACCGGTCCTGAGCGGCGCGCAGCTCCTGCCCGATCAGCCGAAGGTTGCTTTGCCGCAGGGACACGATCTCGAGCGCCTCGCGCACTCTGACATAGGCGCTGACCGCCTGGATAAAGACGGTCTGTTCGATATCGATCAGCGTCTGACGGGTCGCCAAGACCGTTTCCTTCAGGGCCTCGACACTCAGACGCGTGGCGCCAGCATCATAGAGCAGGAAATCCGCCGTCAGCTGCGCCGTTGTCGAAGTGTTCGTCTCGAACGTGCCGTCGGTGATGTTGGTATATTCGCCGCGCAAAGTGTAGTTGATCACCGGACGCAAGGCGGCGACGGCCTGCGCGACATCCTCGTCGGCGGCCCGCAGAAGGGCGCGGTTCTGCTCAAGCAGGCCGCTGTTCTCATAGGCCGAGACAAGGGCATCGGCCAGTGTGTCGGCGCGCGCCGGACCGCTTGCGGCCAGGCCAAGAGCGATCGCGGCTCCGAGGATAGTATAGGATCTCATGTCAGTCCCTTCAGATCGTCCGTGTTGCGCCAGCGGCGGTGTGGGAGGGTCTTGCTGCTAAAACTGAAAGACGGGCTCCTTGCGAAAGCCGTCCAGAAGCGGAGCGCCCGCATTGAAGGCCTCGCGCCAGGACAGGCGGTCCCCGCGCCGCAGTCCCACCTGCACCGTCCCCAGCGCGCCGTCCATGAAGATGGCCGCGATCCGGCCGCCATCCTTGAGCTGATCGGTGATTGCCTGCGGAACCGTCTCGACCCCGCCTTGCACCAGGATGATGTCATAGGGTCCGTGTTTTGCGGCCCCGTCCGCCAAGGCGCCTTCAAGCACGGCGGCGTTGTCGAAGCCGCGTTCGGAGAGGGTCGTCTGCGCCTCGGCCACCCGGGCCGCGTCCTCTTCGACCGCGACGACGGCCTCGCACATATACGCCAGCAAGGCGGTCGAATATCCCAGCCCGCATCCCAGATCGAGCGCCACATCCTCTGGTTCGATCTCAAGCGCATCGAGCATCTTCGAGAGCACGCGCGGATCGAGGATCACACGCCCCTCGTCCAGTGGGAGATGCTCGCCCATATAGGCCGCCTCGCGCACTTCGCCGGGCACGAATGCCTCTCGGGGAACCTCCAGCATGGCCTGAATGATCGGAAATTTCGTGACATCGGAGGGCCGGATCTGGGTGTCGACCATCGTCCGGCGGCGCAGCGCAAAATCGGCCAAGGGGCTAAACTCTTTCGTTCAGTTACTCAAAACGCGTGATGCCACAGATGCGGCGACGCGGCAACGCCCTTCCGCAAGCTGTCGCGCATCTGTCGCCCAAGGAGCCAGGATAACGACTTGACGCCTCGGGCTCGGAAACCTACTGACAGGCCGATCTTCGGCGAGTTGGCGGAGTGGTTACGCAGCGGATTGCAAATCCGTGTACACCGGTTCGATTCCGGTACTCGCCTCCATTTATTTTCAAGCACTTGTTTCTCCTACTAGAGTGCGCGGAGTGCGCGGTTTACAGGGCCGTTTACAGTTTTGTTCACTGTGTGCTTCCTTTTGCTCGCGCCAGCTTAACCAGCACAGCATCCGTCTCGTCCGGCGAAACCCGGGCATATTGCTCGATGACGTCGGCCGCGTGGCGGATAGACCAGCCCATGTGATTAGTGATTTCGGAGAGGCTCAAACCGGCATTCAGTCGCCGCGTTGCCGCCGTTCCCCCGGCAATCCTGTAACCGCAGATCGCGGCTCAGCCCCGCCATATCTCGCCACTGTCGCAGTCCTTCGGATGCCCGGTGTTCCGTGAGTTGATCCCCGCTCGCATTGGTAAGGATCAAGAGACGATCGCGAGGCGTCGTGTCGATCACCTCAGCCAGCTTGGGTGTGATCGGGATATGTGCCAGCTTTCCGCGCTTGTTTGTCCGCACCCGGAGGCGCCGCCCTGCGGAGGTCTTCTCGACCGCACCGGTCGTCAACTTAATCAAATCACCCGGTCGCAGCCCCGTTTCACAAGCGACGCAAAGTATGTGACGCACCCATTCCGGTGCCTGCGCGTCAATTGCTTCCCGATCCGCTGGCGACCAGACGATTCCGGATCGGTCGACCTCTTAGAGCCGAGGCAGCTCGTGGCAATGATGCTCAGACAGCCTTCCTTCTTTGACCGCCCAATTTAGGAAGCGGACGGCTTGGGCTCCTGCCATATCATGTCGTTTAGGTGAGTGCTTCCATTTCATTCGCCACATATTCATCTCGCCACGGGAACCGCGCTCCTCGAAAATGACCGCCGGGGCATCCGCAAAGTGTCTAGCAAAGCGCAGCAACCATTTTCGCAGATCCGCCTTGGACCGCTCGCCTTTCGGCATCGCCGCGCTGTCTAAAAAATCATCGACAAGCGTGGGGATCATTAGCGCGACCGGAGCCGGGCGCTCCGCAAAGTTGGCAAACGCCACGAAAAACGCAGGGTCGGTTGGATTGCGCTTTTCATCCTCCCAAAACTTGGGAGCACCTCGGCCACGCCAAGGATAGTGACTCAGCCCCTGAAATCAGGCCACTGAGGTGTTAGTGATCTGTTCGAGCAAAGGATGGACTATGAAACGCAGATTGTAGTGATGAGCAGATCATCGGAATGATCAGAGAGTATGAGGCTGACGTGAAGGCTCAGGAGGTGTGCCGGAAGTACGGGGTTAGTGATGCCACGTTCTAAAATACAAGGCCAAGTTTGGCGGGATGAATGTGTCTGATGCCAAGAAGCTGAAAGCCCTCGAAGACGAGAATAACCGGCTGAAGCTTATGTTGGTCGATGCTATGCTGGACAATGTCGCGTTCATGGATCTCGCGACAAAAATCATTGACGCCTGATGTGAAGCGCAGTGATGGCCGGCCCGGCCTGTCTGAACGTCGGGCGTGCGAGCTGGCAGACATGCATAGTTCTTTCTTACAGTGCAAGAAGCAGGACCAAGGCGATGATGCCCTACGTAAGTGGTTCCGCGAATTGGCGGATACCCCAGAAGCCTCTTCATAGCGGCATGGTCGCTTTCAATCCGGTTATTTCGCCGCTTTCGGTCGACATGCCGGATGCTGTCGAAGTGCGGATCATATTGATGGTTGATCTCAGGGATGACCCGCCGATGAGCATGCGCTTTATCGGTGCAGATCGGGGCTGGCCGGTGAAGCCGTACCTGTATGATCGCCTTGCGGAGAAAGGCCGCGTGGCCTTGGCATCCCGTCGCGCTGTCAGACGGAAATCGACCATTTGGCCGTTCGCATCGATCGCGCGCCAGAGGTAGCGCCATTTGCCGCCGACCCTTATGTACGTTTCATCAACGTGCCAGTCGACGCTGGCGCGGCGCAAATGCCTCTCTGTGCGCCTGGTCAGTTCTCGGCCAAATTTCTGGACCCAGCAATACACCGTCGATCGGTCGACCGTGACCTCGCGCTCCGCAAAAAGATCAACGACATCCTGGTAAGACAGAGGATAACGCAGGTACAAGCGGACCGCGCAAAGGATGATGCCTTTCGGAAAACGATGGTGCTTGAACGGCGATTTGCGCGGCATGATGCCCGCCGGAATGAAACTTCAGCCAGACACCTCAGTCAATGCGACAGCCCCCCTCAGTTCGTGTGCCTAGCACGACTAAGCGGGCTTTAGTCCTGAAGACGAGACGACGTTCTCCCTCCATATTCACAGGCTGGATTTCGCCGATAGTGATGCAATCTAAATTTCCGATTGAATTCTAGATCCAGATCTCCAGAGTTCAAGCCTAGGTAGAATCATTTCCCGCAAGAAGTAGCGCAGAATCTATCGATGACAGTATCATATTCTTCACTAGTCCCCTTTGTTATCTAAGTTAGAACATGCGAAATCGATCGGGATGTCGCCTCGACAAACCAAGCGATCGCGACAGCCTATGGTTGTCCTATAGGAAGCTTCAAGATGCCGCCTCCAAATCAAGTGAAGGACCAATTTTGGAGTGACGATCAGAGGCCGGACAGTCCTTGCGACAGATACAAAGGCAACCTCGATCCCATCGGGGCGCTAGAGCGCCATGTGTCAATTGAACTCGTTCCGAAGCCAATTGGGCTCACCATCCAAAAGTTGAAACTCCATCCTGATCGTGAAGCTTCTACCGTTGGCGCCTTGGAGATGTGGGCCTTTGTTATCCCGTCTGAATTCGAAACGGTCGATGATGCGACCTATGACGAAGGTATTGGCTGGATGCAGATCATCCGCTCCAGAGTGGCAGAGAAAAGCGACAACATCGCTTTTTCAAGCAAGCCTTTTGTCAACTTCGGTCAGCAGCTCTACGACGGGAAGCCCGGCATCGCCACTTTGCATTCAGAGGCTGTAGCGCGGCGATCCGTCCCGACGGGGATTTTGGCGTTCATCGATCGCGAGAAAAGAGAGTGGCACATCATCGCTGAGCGGGAAATCGGTGGTCTTTTCTGGATCCGCACGCTGCTTCAGTTGGCTGCCTTAGTTGTAAAAAAGCTGATCATTTTCAACGCTCTGAACAGAGTATCTGAACGTAACTCCTTCTCCCCGGGGGCGTGAGCTCACACCCTCCGGCATCGCTAGAAAGGTGATCTAAACATGTGCATGATGTGCGAAATGGGCTACGGCCCCGCGAACGAACCTTCGCTGGGAAAGAGTGGTTCTCAAAAGATTGGGTTTGAGGCGAATTTGGGTGTCGCAGCGGCTCTTCAAGAGATAGCCGACCTAGACGCTTTTCAAGAAGACGTCCCGGATCCCGCCGCGTCAGACGACGCAGCCACGGCCGCATACGACGGGTCGCTTCAAGGGTCGATCAACGCGCAATTCGATACCGATAATGCGAGTGATCCGTGGTGGATCAACGACCAGACGCCAGACAACCCTTTTGGCAAAAGCGAAGACTACGAGGCCTATCTTGACTACCTCGGCGCGCTGAACCGCAGCCTGACCCCCGAGATCGCGGCTGAACCGATGCGGATCAATGTCCAAGAGCTCAATAACCATCCAGATTACCAGGCATCCGCGATCGGCGCTTTGGAGATGTGGGCTTCCGTTACACCCTTTCAGTTCGAAGTCGTCGACGACGTGCCATACGATGAGACCACGGACTGGATGCAGATCGTGAGCCCGGAAATCGGCGAGCGGAGCGATGGCAGCGCGTTTTCCAGCGACCGATACATCAGCGTCGGTCAACGATTCCACGACACCGAGCCCAACCTGACGGATATCGGCGGCTATGTGTTCGACACGTTCATCCATGAATTGGGGCATGAGTTCGGCCTGAATCATCCCGGTCTTTATAACTACAGCGGTCCTGGTGGTGTGCAGATCAACTATTTGAACAATGCCACCTGGATCTATGATAGGCAGCAATACAGCGTCATGTCCTACTTCGATGGGATCGATGTGGGCGAAGACACGCGCTGGTCGGCCTCGACGCCGCTGATGGCGGATATCGAAGCTGTCATTCGCACCTATTTCTCCACTGTCGACGATGAAGGGGTACGAACCTATCAGACGATCAACCTGAATACAGGTGACGACATCTATGGGTTCAACAGCTCGAAGTATGGCTACGCGCTTACCTCCACGGGTATGCAGCGCGATATCGGCTTCGTGATCCATGACACTGGAGGCACAGATACCGTTGATTTCTCCGGCTCTACTGCGGGCACGATCCTTGATCTGCGGGCCGGGCAGTTCTCCAGCGTTAACGGTCACAACAACAATGTGTCCATTTTTGCCGGGCATAATGCCGATGAAACCGAATACTACATCGAGAACGGTATCGGCAGCCGCCATGACGACATCCTTATCGGGAATGACGGCAATAATGTCCTGGATGGCCGTGGCGGCGCCGACCGGATGGCGGGGAATGACGGCGACGATATCTACTTTGTCGACTCTCTTGACGATATCGTACGCGAGGAAGCGGACGGTGGTAACGACACGGTCATCGTGGTGTCCAGTGACCTCGACATTGGAGAAATCGCCAATGTCGAAAATATCATATATGCCGACGGAACGGCTGACCAAGTGGCGGATGTTGCTTCGGGTGACACCGCCTCAAGCGCTGGCGACAACACCCGGACGAGCATCCTCTTTGGTGATGACAGCAGCGAAACACTCGACGGGGGCAGCGGGGATGACACGATCTTTGGCCTCGGCGGGGATGATATCATCATCGGCGGTCGCGACTCGCTGGCCAGCCGGGACATAAACAACACCATCAGCATAGAGGATCTTGAAGATCAGACCGAGAGCGACGACGGCAACGACTCGCTTTATGGCGGAGATGGTAACGACACCATGTTCGGCGGTCAGGGCGATGACCTTCTCGATGGCGGTGACGGCGACGATATTATGAGCGGTCAGGCCGGTGTCGACGTCTTCCGGGGCGGCGCTGGCATCGACACAGTTGACTACAGCCGCGAGAGCCCGTTCCAACTGCTCGTCAATCTTGAGACAAATGTCGCCAGCGGTGGCACCGCCTCGGGCGATACTTTCTACGACATCGAAAATCTGATCGGATCTGATGATCGTATCGATCGGTTCATCGGCACCTCTGACGCCAACCACTTTATCGGTCAGGGCGGCGGCGATGTGTTCAACGGCCGCGATGGCGATGACATCTTGGACGGTGGCCGGGATGGCGACATCCTTTACGGCGAAGGCGGTGACGACACGATTATCGGGGGCGCGGGTCAGGACTATTTGGATGGCGGCGAAGGCAACGATACCGTTGTCTATCGGGGTAGCTCTAGCGGAGTGACGGTAGATCTCGTCAACGGCATGGCCACCGGCGGCGACGCGGATGGGCCAGTGCAGATCGTGGGCCGCGGCACAACCATCCGGCACGATATTCTTGTCGATCTCGAAAATGTCGTAGGGTCTTTCCATGATGACCAGTTGATCGGCGATGACCAAGTCAACGAACTCTCAGGCGGCGGAGGGGATGATATCCTGACCGGTGGCGGCGGTGAGGATTTGTTGAATGGCGGGGCCGGCAGTGACACTGCGGATTACTCTGACGCGACCAGCGGGGTCCGGCTCAATCTGCGCCGCGACACCTCCGAAGGCGACACCTATGTCTCGATCGAAAACCTCTCTGGGTCGGGATTCAATGACCGGCTGCGAGGCGACAGCGCCGCTAATGTCCTCACCGGACAGGGCGGCGCCGATATACTGCGCGGAGGGCGCGGTGATGACACGCTGCTGGGCGATTTCGCCTATCAGGGCGATGCGCCGCCAACCCCTGGGATGGGCACCGGCTATGCTACGCTGGGGCCGGATGCGACGAATAATTCCATCGCAACCGCCTTTGACATTTCAAACAACTTCTCGCTGACCGAAGACCCCAATATATTCGACTCGACGACTGTTCCTCATACGACTGTCGAGGCCACCGGGAACGGCCAGGGCGGCTACTACCGCATCGAGCTCGCGGCGGGCACCATCCTATCCGTCGACGTTGATGGCATTGCTGACCCGAACGTGCATGACAGCTGGGTTCGGCTGCTGGACAGCAACGGTGATATCGTCACCGAGAACGATGATGGCGGCGGCGATCCCGGTTCGACGAGCATTCGGGATTCCAGCATGGTTTTCGTCGTTGAGGAGACAGGAACCTATTACATCCTGCAAGGCAGCTGGACGGCAGAGTCCGAAGAGGGTGGCTGGACCGAAGTAGTGCCAGAGGGCTCGACCTATACGCTTAACGTTTCCGTCGACTTCCCGCCTGCGCCGGCTGCACCTGGCGAGGCGGGCGCCGATACGTTGCGCGGTGGCAGAGGCAGCGACTTGCTGGATGGCGGACTGGAGGCCGACACACTCATCGGCGGAGAAGGAGAGGATTCCTTCCGCTTCTCGACTGAACTTGGAGACGGTAACATCGACGCCATCAGGGATTTCGAGGTCAATGAGGACCTGATCCTTCTGGACAATTTTATCTTCCAGAATGTGGGCGACGATGGTGCGCTCTCGTTCGGGGCATTTAGCAAAAGTGCAACGGGGGGTGCCCGCGATAGCGATGACCGCATCATCTATGACACCGATAGCGGAGCGCTATTCTATGATGCCGATGGCTCTGGTGACATCGATGGGGTCCAGTTTGCGCAACTGAGCACCGATTTGGATCTTTCGTCTGACGACTTCATAATCGTTTGATCGGATATGGGAGGGGCGTCCAAAATACGCCTCTTCCAGTTCCGTCCGCTCTGCGCAATGAACTGCCATATGAGAGCACCAACGACTAGCGAGGTATACACATGACTCCCCGGATCAATCGCCGCGCCTTGCTTGCCACGGCAGGATCAATGGCAGTCGCTGTGATTGCCGGAACAGCCCAGACTCAATCAAGATACATGTATGGAGCGCTCGTATTGGAAGGCGGAAAGTCTATCCCGGAAGGCCAGATCGAGATCTATCTAGAGGATCCCTCCGGTCGGGATGGAGGGTCGCTTGACGATTTGAAAACTCATATCAAAAGTGATGGCAAGTTACAGAAGATTGCATTTTCTCTGGCCTTACCCGCAAGCGCGGCCACCCCGCCAAACCTACAGATTGTTGCTCGTCTGGAGCGCGATGACGGCTGGCTGCTCGCGCGCGGCAGTGCGCAAGTCGAGACTGGCTTACCCGTTTCAATCACGATCCACAGGGTGATGTATTGAAATAACCAAGCTTAAGTGAGATTGCCCTGCGAAAACTCGACGGTAAATCAAAAGTCTCATCTATCCGTTGTAACTGGCGACGCTTCGTGACTGCGTATGAACTTAGAACTATCTGAGACAGCAGATGATAGCCGGACTTCGGCAACGTTGTAGACGAAGCGTTTGCGGCCCTTTGCGGTCACTGGTCACGTCTAGAGTTGCTGCGACGCGGCGTTCCCCAAAGCGGACGTCCCTGAATGTTAACAGCGCCAAAATTCGGAAGGCAGAATAACTGGTCTTTGAGCTTCCGGATCCCTGTTTTCCCATTGTGCCGAAGCTTAAGTACAGCGAGTCTAGGACAGTCAGTGCACCGGCATCTGGCTTCGCACATCTTGGATATGCCTCTGACGGTTATTCGATCAGTCCGAGATAGGCCCACCTATTTTTTGAGTAAACTCAGGGTGTCCTTCCCCCCTAGAATTGGGCCATTACATTGGCTGCTAGAGGGGGATTTGGGATGGCGAGGAAGCGACA
>CANNFE010000012.1 GCA_947503775.1 uncultured Paracoccaceae bacterium
GACGAACCTGTCCCATAATGCTTCCTTCCATTCCAACAAATGGATCGCACCATCAAACCGTGGGATCAAACACCTAGGACGCGACGAAATCGAAGGCGAAACGGTCATCTGCGGCACTGTCAACGTGCCTGAACGGCACGATGCCCCTGAAGGCAACCGGTTTGATCTGTTTTTTCGCGGTGATGCGCGCGCGCTCGATTTATCCCGAACCCGATCCGATGCTGCACCTGCATGGTGGACCGGGCGGCGGGATGGTGTCCCGGATCCAGTTGTTTGCTGACATTTTCGACCCAATACGCGAAACGCGCGACGTCATTATGTTCGATCAGCGCGCCGCCGTTTTGTCATCTGGCACTACGACCTGCCGATCTGCGCTCGACACCTCAGTTGATGCGGTCATTGAAGGCAGCTTCAGCTTCACAGACATCACGGCCGAAGGCGCATTCGATGGCCCCGGTCGGGTTCTGCGCGATTGCGTTGCCGAGCTTGAAGCGAAGGGCACCGACATTGCGGCCTACAACACGCGCGAAAATGCAAATGATGCCGTCGCCCTCATGGAGGCGCTTGGGTATGACACCTATAATGTCCATGGAATTTCATACGGCACGCGCCTGACGCTGGAAATACTGCGCTCTCATCCAGAAAACGTCCGCTCGGCCGTAATCGACGGCGTCGCGCCCCTTCAGGTCGCCCTTTATGACACCCTCGCTCAGCCGCCCTCGGAAGCGCTCGACATCCTGATTGAAGAATGTGCTGCCGACGCGGCCCGTAACGCCGCCTTCCCCGATTTCCGCGATGTGTTGGCAGACACGATCGACCGTGTGCGTTCTCGCGAGATTTTGCTACCCAACGGCACACCGCTTCCGATTGAAGCTGTTATTGGCCCGCTGATGGCCCGCAACGGGACTTATGCCGATCCAAGTGCCGCCACTGCCATCTATCCGGCCTTCGTCCACGAGCTGTTACGTTTGGGCGATGGTGCGCCGACCCCGATTTTGGCTTTGATGATCGCGACCGACAGCATACCGCGTCACCCCTCACCCATCGACGACGCGCGCGACGGTTTGCTGGATGTCGAGATCGCCGCCTTGGAAGAGGCTGTGGACAGTGCCGAGCTTGCCGAACAGGCCAATTCTGCGCTGGATGCCGCCATCGACGCATTGCGTCAGCAGCTTGAGACGACAGTGGTCCCGCTGGCGCGCATTTTCGATGATGAGATGGTGCGGGGGGCAGGCAAATTATTGGACGATCCAGACGCAACCCGCGCGGCGCTACTGGCCTATGCGCAATTGCGCGAGGGTGAGCCTGATCCGGAGGCTTTGCGCGCCTATGTCAGCGAGACTTTTCCCGAAGCCAGTCAACCCCGCCTTCTGGATCTGATTGACGCGATGTCTGAGGCAGAAGTCGAAGCCATATTCACGAATGTGGAGCGAGGGGTTAGCCAGATCTTCTCTGCCGCGACGAGTGATCTCCATTTGTGGATCTATGCCTGTCAGGAAAGCATCCCCCACAATAGTCTGGAAGGGTTCCGTGAAACCACCGAGGGGCTGTCTTGGCCGGTATTCGGAATTGTGTTTGAATCTCTCGCAAAAGAGTTCTTCACCGCATGCGAGGCATTTACACCGATAGCGCATCCCGGTCTGCATGACCCCGTTATTTCTGATATCCCCGTCCTGTCGATCGGCAGCACTTGCGATACCCAGACGGCGCCCAGTTGGCCTGCACTTGCGGCCGAGACGCTGTCGAATTCTCAAACTTTCCTAATCCCCGAAGCAGGCCACGGTGCGATTGCTTATCAGGATTGTGTGGCGGACATGACCTCAGCTTTTCTCGACAACCCGCTGCGAGAGCTGTCGGACGCCTGTCCACAGTCGACAAGGCCGACATTTCATATCCCGTAACTTCGTTCACCCTGATTGCAAAATATCGCTCAGCTCACGTTGGGAGGGTCACGTGCAAGCGGGCATTCGCATAGCCGGAGCGAAAAAAGATTTGCCTGGCACAGTGTAGGTTCGAGCGCCCCCGGCTTCGCTTATGCAGCGAATGGCGGCAAAGCGGGCTTTTCCTTCCTCAAAAAACCTACTAAGTGAAACGGCGAAGACGTTGCGGGGTGACGCTTAAGGAGGCTGCACTCTAGTGAACCAGCCCACGCATTAATGCGATCTCTGCCCTACAGCGATTTGCGGCCATCGTCACTCACTCGGCGGGGTCTGGCTGCCAGGTGGAGGCCGGTTGCCGCGCGGCGGTCGATCGCCGCGTCCTCCAATAAAGTCGCTCGACACCGTTCCTTTGAAACAGCGAGGGAAGAACGGGTAGGTGTCGGTTGCGAAGTAGACATGCTGCCCGTCGAGCAGTGCCCCGTTGCATTCGTCCAGCGTGCCAGAGCCGGCAACGAACTCGTAATCCTGAACGTAGGTGCCGTCGTGGGCGCCGCCTGGGCCTGAGGCGCGCTCTCCCGGTTTCAACTGCCAGGACGATTGTGCCTGGGCGCCCACGTAGTGGATTTCGAACCCGTCCGCGGCATAGCCGAAGAGCGTGCCGTCAAGCGCGCCTGTCACTGCGGAGGGGATGCCGTGGTAGTGATACATCCCGTCACCGTCCACGTGCGCATTCTGTGCGTCCATGATCAGTCCGCCGATCCCTTCGACATTCCATCCCGAAGATGGATCGCGCGAATAGCCGCTTTCAGACGACGGATCGTAGTATTCCGCAGTGCCTGGGCGCAGGGGGATGCCGGTCACAGTGATGCCCGAGATACGGACCCTGCGGGTGACGGTGTCGGTCAGTTCCGGCGTCGCATCCATGCAAAACTGGTGGTTCTGTGCTTGCGCCGTGGCCCCGGCCCGCCAGGGGCCGGTTTCATGATCGGGCACGCCGTCGGACGTGATACAGCGCTGGTCGCCCTCAACCGTGATCGTCACATGCGCCTGAGCCGCGCCGCCGGTCAAAAGTGTCAGAGCGAGCGTGATAGTGAGTGTTTCTATGCTGACCGCCGGCTGCTTGGAAACTCGTCCAAAAGCTCAAAGTCTTGATGGGTCTGTTCGTTCATTGAAGTCGTCTCCTGTTTTTTTCTCTCGTCTCATCGATCGTTGTCTTGGGTCGCATCCGCAGTATTCGAGGTCTGCGGCGGCGTGTTAGGTCGACGATGATCGCCGAAGTCTTCTCCATTTGACGGCCATGGCCGAAGCACGGCGAAACGTGCCTCCACTACACTGTCTCCATAGGCCGTGACTCGGCGGCGACCGGCTCCCGGCCCGCGCCGCGTGCTTCAGACTGCAGGCGTCTTTCGGCCCATCCGGGCTCGGCGCCGAGGATCGCGATGCGGCGATAAAGGACGGGTGTCAGGGAAAGCGTGAAGAACGTTGCGAAGCCGAGTCCGCCGACGATTACCCACCCAACGGCAATCCGCGCCTCAGCGTCGCCGCCCGTGCTCGGGATCAGTGGCAGTCCGCCAAAAACGCTCGAGACCATCGTCATCATCACCGGACGGATCCGCAGGCGCATTGCGTCGCGGATCGCGCTGTCGATGTCTTGCCCCTTAGCCCGCAGCTGGTTCGCAAATTCCACGATGAGGATGCCGTTCTTGGCCATCACTCCGATCAGCATGACCATCCCGATCTGGCTGTAGTAGTTGAGCGAGCCGCCGCTGAGTTGGATTGCCATGACCGCTGCGGCAAGGCCGAAGGGTACGGTGAGCATGATCACTACGGCACTGGCGAAGCTTTCGAATTGCGCGGAGAGCACCAGGAACACGACAAGCATCGCCGCACCGAAGACAAGGATCATGCCGCTCTGACTCTCCTGGAGCGAAGCGGCTTCGCCGAGCAGCGTGATCCCCGTGCCCGAAGGGAGCAGGTCCGCGGCGATGTCCTGCATGAAGGCGACCGCGTCGCCCAGATCGACATCGGCGCCCAGATTGGCCTGCACCGTCACGGCAAGCGCCCCACCTTCGCGTGAGATCGAGGTCGGATCAACCACTGTGCTCAGGGATGTCGCGGCGGAAAGGGGCACGAATTCGCCTGCATCAGTGGCCACGAAGATCGATGCGAGGTCGGTGGGATCATCGATCGGTGGTCCGCCGCCAGGCACGATGCGCAGCGCCACCTCGGTGTCATCTAGAAAGACCGACGTCGCTTCGAGGCCAGCGATCATATCGCCGACGGTTGCTATGACTTCCTGCGGGGTGAGGTCGAGCACGCTTGCCATACCGGGGTCGACCTCGACCTGCATCTGCGCCTCGACCGTCTCAGCCGAGAGCTGCGGGTTCACGAAAGTCGCGTTCCCCGACATCGCCTCGACTAGCGTGTGGGCGGCGGCCGTCACCTCGTCGATGTCCGTCCCCGTGACCGCGAATCGCAGTCCGCGCCCACCACCCCGGATGTTTAGGCTGTTGGGCGCGCGGGTCGAGACGGTCATGAGCGGCATGTCCGAGAGGACGTCGCCTAGCTCCGCCATGAGCGCCTGCTGCGGGCGGTCGCGCTCAGCCCAGTCTGCCAAGCGCACGACGATGAAGGCGTTGTTGGCTCCGCCCCGGCCGATCAGGCTCTGCACCGCGGCGATCTCGCCGGTCGCCAGATAGGGGACGAGCCGTGCCTCGATCTCGGTGACCTGCTCCTGCATGAGGGCAAGGGTTGCGTCGTTCGGGCCGCGCGCGGCCACGAGAAAGAAACCGCGATCTTCGTCAGGCGTGATTGCCGACGGCAGGATCGTGAAGGAGTCTGCGGCGATCACTGCGAAACCAACGGCGATACCTATGATGATGAGTGGGGCACGGATCGCAGCGTCTACCACTCGATCGAAACCTCTTTCGAGACGGGAAGGCGCACGTCTGGACCCGCGCCCCTTCTTTGCGCGAGCTGCGCCAGGATCCAATGTGGCTGCCATGATCGGTGTCAGGGTCAGCGCCGTCGCCGACGAGATGGCGACGCTGAAGGCCAGGACATAACCGAACTCGCTGAAGACACCGCCTGCCTGGCTCGGCAGGAACGAGATGGGGACGAACACCGCCGCCAGTGTCGCGGTCGTCGAGATGACGGCGAAGAAGACCTCATTCGCCCCAGCGACAGCGGCGGAGAGTGGGCCCATACCCTCCCTTCGCTTGCGTAAGATGGTTTCGGTCACGACGATGGCGTCGTCCACAACCATGCCTGTGGCAAGCACCAGCGCCAGCAGGCTGATCGTGTTCACTGAAAAGCCCGTCAGCTAGATCGCCGCGACCGTCCCTATCAGCGCGATCGGGATCGTGACCGCCGGGATCATCGTCGCGCGGGCGGAGCGCAGGAAGAGAAAAATCACGAAGACGACAACAAGCGTGGCGATCCCGATCGATCGCGCCACCTCGGTGATCGAAGCCTCGATGTAGATGCCGTCATCCGAGGTCACGATCAGCTCGATCCCGTCCGGCAGGGCGGGTCGAAGGTCGTCCAGAGCGGTACTGACAGCGCGTGAGATGGCAAGCGTATTGCCGACCGACTGCCGGGTGATCTCTACCCCGACGGAGGTCTCTCTGTTGACGCGGCTGGCTGAGTCAGCGTCTTCGGGAACGTACTGGACGAGAGCGATGTCCCCAATGCGCGTGGTCGCGTCGACGGGGAGTTGCTCGATCGTTTCGCTCGTGACTTCGGGGCTGGCTGGCCGCACCGTCATCGATTGGGCGCTGTTCTCAACGTCACCCAGGGGCGTGTCGTCGCGCAGGGTTTCCAGCGCATCGGCTAAGTCTTCGAAGGTTAATCCCCGCGCCAAGAGCGAAGGCATGATGGCGACGATGCGGAACTCGTAGTTCTCCGCACCCCGAACCGTGACCTCCGCCACGCCATCTATTTTGGAGAGCCGGTCGTAGAGTGTCCCCTCGGCGAACTCCGTCATGTCCGCGATACTCGCGTCGCCTGACAGAGCGAGGCGAATAATGGGGTCGGAATTGCTGTCGCTCTTGGTCACCATCGGATCGTCGATCTCCTCCGGCAGTGACCGAACCGTCTCGGACATGATTTCACGCGCTTCGTTGGCGGCTACATCAATGTCCGTCCCGTCGCTGAGATCGATGGTGATGCGGCTCAACCCCGCACTTGAGGTGGCCGAGATATCGGAGAGGCCATCGAGGCTGCGCAGCGCGTCTTCCAGCACCTGCGTCACTTCCTGATCGACGATGGCGGGGGCGGCGCCGTCATAGTCGGTTCGCACCGACAGAACTGGCTGGTCGACATCCGGCATCTCGCGCACATCCACCGCTGTTAGGGCGGCGACGCCCGCAATCACGATCAGCAGATTAAGCACGATCCCCAGGATTGGTCGCGCGACAAAGAGGCGGGCGATGCCGCGTTGCCCTTGATGGTGTTGGAAGTTGGAGTTGGCGACTGTCATAAGCTTGGCCTCCGTACCGCCAGGTCGGGGCGCAGCGCAGACGATTCTTCGGAAGGGTCGGACACCACTCCCACGTTGGCCGGGTCCTCTGGTCTGGTTGGCCCGACCGCGACCCGGCTGCCAGAGCGCAGCTTGTGCGTTCCCTCGGTCACGACGATGAGATCCTCCGCCGCAACGTCCGCCTCGATCCAAGCCAAGTCGCCCTGACGATAGCGGATCGTCACCGGAACATCCTCAACCATACCGTCCCGAACGGCCCAGATGCTGGGGCCGGTCCGGTTCCAGCTCAGCGCGATACCTGGCACCACGGGAAAAGGATCAGAGATGTGCTCGATGCGTATGGCGAAGGTCATTCCGGGCCAGAGCACACCGTCCGTATTCTCAATGCGCGCTTCGACGGTTATGCTGCGGGTCGTCTCGTCGAGCCGATTATCATGGGCTGTGATGCGCCCCTCGAACACGCGGCCTGGTAAGGAGGGGGTGCTGGCGAGGACAGTCTCTTCGATGGCGAGGAGAGGGATGGCCCGCTCTGGCAGTTCGAAGGCGACGAGTATGATCTTGGTGTCTTCAATGCGCGCAACAGTGTCGCCCGTCGACAGCATGTCGCCCACAGAGACATCGGACAGGCCGAGACGTCCTGAGATCGGTGCCCTGATGGTCCGCTCGTCCAGTTCTGCCTGCGCTTGCCGCAGTTCAGCCTCGGCCATAGCCATGTCCGTGCTGGCCTCGGCCAGGGTAACATCGGTCACCACCGCGTTCCCGGAGCTATGCAGGCTTTCGTAGCGCGCAAAGGTGTTCTGGGCCTCCGCAAGCGCAAGCTCTGCCGTCTCGACATCAATCTCCTCGGTTCGCGCTTCCAGTCGAACAAGCGCCTCTCCCACCGCGACAGTCGTGTTCGCAGTGAGATGGATTTCGACTACGCGCCCGGACACCTCGCTGATCACCGTGCTGCTGTGCAGCGCGTCGCCGGTTCCGATGGCGTGCAAAACGTCGGTGTAAGGCTCGACCAAAAGGCGACCAGCGACAACGGTTGTCTCCGTCCCCCGCCTGTCACGGGTCCCACCAGAAGCGCGACCGGGCCTTTCTAAGTCAACTTCTGCTGATGGTTCGGTCGCGCCAAGCCGCAGCGCATCGGGGACCCCGAACGCGTAAGCCCAGGCGCTGACGAGGATCGCAGCGGCGAATATGCCCTGCATGAGCGTCTTAATTACCGTCGTCATCCGTATCGCCTCCGTTGGCCGAGTGTTGGGGACGCCCGTGCAGTTCCTTCACGCGTGGCGCCTATGCGAGAGACAGCAAAACTGCGTCGTCCGATGTGGTGAGGTCGTAGTCAGGGATGGGCAGGTATTCGTCCTCCGAGGCACCCGCGATGCCGCGACCCGTCGGGTCGAAGACGGAGGAATGACGGTCGCGCCGGTCGGTGCAGGCGAACGGCGTCTCGGGGCTTCCAGTCAGGCCGATGGCGCTGCCGCGATGGGTACAGAGGAGGGTGACGACGAAGTAGCGTGGGTCCTGCACTGTGCCCGCGCGGTCGTTGATCTCGCCGAAAGCGATTTACTCTTCGGTCCTGTGGTGGACGGCGACATACTGGATCATTCCCGTCTCGGAATAGGCTGGGTCATCGGTCGGGCGCGTGATGACAGCGACCTCACCGGGTTCCAGCTCCGAGATGTCGATCTCGACCGGACCTGCCTCGACTTCGATCAGTCGGTCCTCGCCGATGGGGCGGTCCGTGGGAATGCCATCCCAATCGACGAGTGTGACGGGTTGAGCGTTCAGGAGTGCAGGGCAGAACACGCCGGTGGAAGAGGCGCCGACGGTGGCAATGACGTGGATCACATGGCGACGCGTCAGTCTATGCATTCTCTTTCTCCTTTCGGGGTTGGGATGTCATCCGGGACAGCGTGCCGTCCCGGTCTTGCAGGGCGTGCTTGAGCACCCCAGCAAGATGCAGGCCCACAAGCGCGAGCAGGACCCATTTCAGGGCGAGGTGGGTGAGCAGGAGGGCTTCGCCAATATCGGATCTTGCGAAGCTCTGGCTCACTGGCAATGCCAACGCTGTCTGGCCGAGAGCCGAGGCCGCGACATAGCCGGTCACCGTCATGGTGATCAGCGCCGTATAGAGGCCGAGATGGTAAAGGTCGCGAGGCACCGCTCCCATACCGCATGGTCCGGGTCGGCCGGGAGGGGCGACGCGAAGAGGCGGACGGCAAACCGTAGCGCCACGACGAGGATCAGGATCTGGCCCAATACTTGGTGGACTCGGATCGCGGCCCGTTCGGCGAGGTCCGCAGAATAGGCGAGACCGGAGCCGACCAGGGCGACCAACAGTGCCGCCGTGAGCCAGTGCAGCGTGATCTGGAGCGGTGTATACCTAACCGACTCAGGCGAGGGTTCGGGCTCGGCGGAGGGCCGCATACCCCACTTCTCCCTCAAAGGGACGACCCGTCTGGGAACTTCGCGGCTCACCGGCAGTACTCCCCGCGCACAACCTCGCCGCCATTCGTGACGGTGCGCGTCGTGAAGTCGTAACAGCCGGGCGTTTCGGAAGGGGCGTAGCGGATGTAGTAGTCTTCGCCCTCATAGCTGTAGTCCATGCTCCGCTGGCCGTCCGGACTTTCGGTGAAGACGAGGCCCGCCACGCCGCCGCATGGGGGCCGACCTGGGGATACGCCACCGCCGTCCGCCGCCGTCAGAGCCCGGACCCGTGGCAGCGTGTCAAAGGCCGCCACCTCGCCCATGAGGCATTGCACGATGTAGGGCGCGCCTTCGGAGGTGTGGTAGCGATATCCGAACGTCTCGTCCGGCTGGCCGTTGCAGATGTCGAGGGCGCCGTCCGGGATCGCGGTTCCTTCGGGGTTCAGGCGACCGTAGATCGGATAGCCGTCGAAGGCCCAGCCGATGATCGCGTCAGGACCGGCATTCTCCATCTGTGCGATCATGCACACCGGCTCGGCGTGGTAGTGGTAGTCGTCGCCGCGCCCCGCATGGCCGCCGCAGGCATCGAGCTGGCCGGTTCGGAAGGTATCGTGATGCGCCTGATGATGGGCAAGGTCGGCCTGGCTCATCTCGCCGCCCGCCGTGTAGTCGAAGATTGGCACACCGTTGACGGCGACGCCGAGCGCCGAGTCCCGGGTCAGTGGCACCGTCCCCGGCACTGGATCGAGCAGGATCGGGGCGGCGTAATCGGCGGGAACAGGCACCTGCTCGTTCGTGCCGGTGATGCCGGTCATCATCTCATGGTCAGGATAGGTGTCCGATCGAAGGACGGCATGCGGGTCGGCGCAGGTGACGGTGACGGTGACGTCAAATCCCGCGTCTGCGATGGAGGCGGCAATCGCCTCGCAATGGTCGCCATGGGCGTGCGCTACACCGGGAAGGGCGAGGCCGCCGAGGATCGCGGTCAGGAGGTGGCGATTGATCATTGCGGTGCTCCTTCATCAGTTGTGGCTCTGGTCTCCCGAAGCGGTCTCATTCGACGGTGAGACGGCAGAGGATCGTATTGTCCCGCTGCAGGTCTGGTCCCCAGATGAACTGAGCTTCTGGGGACCAGGTGATCCGCTCGTAGCCCTCCTTCGGATCGACGGCGGCCGAAGAGTGGATCGTGGCTTGGGGCCAGGCGGAGGCGTCGAAGCCGGGCAGGTCCCATCCGTCCGGCTCCTCTGCGATGTCGAAGCCACACGCCCCTTCTCCTGCGACAGGGCTGGCCTCGGCTGCGCAGGCCGGATCGAGAGGGGCGGCGTGGATCACGCGGCAGTGCCAGTCCGAGCCGGACAGGGCCACGGGGCGACCAGCAGCATCGACGATCTGAAGGATAATGCCACCATCGCCCATCTGCTGACGTCGCATGCCGATATATTCGAGTCCGGTATCGTCCTCGATGAAGTCGCGGGCCACGAGGCCGATCGTGAAGGGTCGTTCTGCCTCGAAAGCAAAGCTCTCGGCGTTGAAGGACCGTTCGGTGGTGATAGGCACGCTGTCCTCGGCGACCGGCATGCCGTCGATGCGCATCTCGAACCAGTTGTCGGCCCAGACGTCGGCTTGGAAGGTCTCGGCGCGCGCGGTGGCCGGACCGAGGGCGGTGAGACAAATGGCAATCGGAATGAGGCGCATAGGCTATCCTTCCTTGTCGAAGCTGAGATCAGCTCAGTCGCGGTCCCGTCGCGAGGAGCGGTCCTCCAACGTCAGAACGTCATCGCCGTCCCGGTCGAGGCGGGACACGGTATCGCCGAAGCGGGCGTCGATCTCGTCTGCGGTGATCGCGCCGGAGCCATCGGCATCGAGGTGCTGGAACCGATCGACGATCCGCTCCAGGATGCGGGCGACGTAGATCGGCTCGAACTCGGCGAGAGAGAGCTTGCCGTCGCTGTCTGTATTGGCATCCGCGACCTCGAACGCGAGAAAAGCGTCGATCTCCTCCTGCGAGACGGTCTTGCTTCCATCGGCATCGAGTTCGGCAAAGAGCGTGCGGAGGTCGCCGGGGCCGAACACGTCAACCAGACCGCTCCGTTGCCCCCGAGCGCGGCGAGCATATCTGACGTCGCCGACACGTTCGCCGCGGGCCTGCGCGGGCGCCAGCCGCTCGTCTGTAGGCGGTCCCGCAGGTTCTGTGGCCGGGGCGTCTGGACCGGGCGCGCCCTGTGCAACGGCGAGCATCGCGCCTCCGACCGTGAATGTGACGGCGATGAGCATGGATCATGTGAGGGTTCTCATGGATGTCTCCTGTCTGAGGCCGATCGGTCTGCGATCGCTGCAGCCGTTCCGCCCGATCTGAGACTGGTCTGCCATGCGTCGAAGAGCTTGCCGAGCATGGCTTTGTCGCCAATCGTCGCGGGGGCGGGGGCCTGACACACTTCACGACAAAATACTTGTCCGTGGCGCTGCACTGGCCGGTAGAGTAGGCCTGTGACTTATAAAGAACCGCATATATTCATCGTCGACGATGCCCGTGATATCCGAGAGCCACTCGGCCTCTACCTGCGCCGCCATGGCCATCGCACCACGCTGGCTGCAGATGCTGCCCGAGCTCAGCGCGCGGTCGAAGAACGGGCAGTCGATCTGGCGGTGGTGGATGTGATGATGCCGGGTGAAGACGAACTCTCGCTGACGCGCTGGCTGGTCGATCGGGGCGGTCCGCCGGTGGTCCTACTAACGGCGATGGCGGAGGAAGCGGATCGCGTTCTAGGCCTTTAACTCTGTGCCGACGATCATGTCGTGAAGCCGTTTTCGCCGAGTGAGTTACTCGCGCGCATCCGGGCTGTCCTGCGCCGGGCGCAGCCACCCTTATCCAAGGTCACGCTTGAGAAACGAGACTTCGCGGGCTAGTCGTTCGATCCTGCATCCCGCATACTTGCTCACCTGAATGGGCGTACCGCCGCATTGACCTCAGGCGAGGCCCACCTGCTCGCCGTTTTCCTCGACAATCCCCGCACTGTCCTCTCACGCGAGCGTCTACTCGACCTCACACAGGGACGCGAGGCGAAAGCATATGATTGGGCCATCGACGACGCGGTCGTACGTCTGCGCCGAAAACTGGAGGACGACCCCGCGCATCCGCGACTGCTGGTGACCGAATGGGGCGGCGGTTATGCCCTTGCGGCCGACGTGGAACCGATTGCGTGAGACGGTTTTGGCCTGACGGAATGGGCGTGCGCCTCGCTCTGCTGCTCGCAGTGGCGCTCGTCGTCGCCAACCTCGTAGCCCTGGCCTCGCTCTCGCTGGAGCGCGACAGGCTTGACCGCCAGGCCCGCGCCGAGCGCGAGGTGGAGCGGGCCGCTTCGCTCGTCTCTGTGCTGGAGGCTGTCGAGCGGGCTCAGCGAGATGAGATCGCGCGACTGGCCTCAATACGGCGAACTCGGCTGGGGGTGCAGGACACGCCGAGACTGACTTCGACCTCGAGCGATGCCCGGTCCCGCGTCCTACACGCGGCCCTAGAGGACGCGCTCCCCGGCCGCGCTATCGGGGCCAGCGTCCGGTCGAGGGGGGATGACCGTGGTGACAGAGAGGTCGAGGAGGTTGTAGCCTCTATCGGGCTGTCCGATCCCGACGGAGACACTGGGAACTGGTTGAATCTCGTGTCTTCTCCTTCTGGCGACCGCGTGTCGCCGCGCCGCTAGCAGGACTTCGCCGTCGCCCTCGGCCTTTCTCTGCTCTTCGTCATGGCAGCGACAGTTCTCGTCACGCGGCAGATGACGCGCCCTCTCGCCAAACTTGCCGTCGTTGCGCGCGCGGCCGGTCAAGGAGACCGGGCTGTGCGCGTACCCGAGCAAGGCCCGCGGAAGGTCAGGGACGCGGCCACCGCCTTCAACGACATGCAGGGGCGCATCGCTCGCTTCGAAACAGATCGGATGCGGACGATGGCGGCCGTCGGGCACGATCTGCGAACTCCGGTCACGTTGCTGCGCATTCGGACCGAGATGATGGTGGATGTAGGGCGACAATCCCGATACCGCCGCCGAGGCAAAGGCGATGCTCGACACGCTCCACTTCATGGAGGCGATGGCTGACGGTCTTCTCGCCTGCGCGAGGGGAACTCGCGACGCTGAGCCAACGCGGCGCTCCGATCTCGCCGCGCTGAGAGCGGCCTACGGGCCGAACTCAGGTTTCCGTGCCAGATGCGCTAGATCGACAGATGTGCGCTGTTGGTAAAAAGCACCTGATCGAAATAAGAGAGTTCCATGAGTATGGTCTTCTAGAACGTTCAACGGCCCAAACCTCCCGTTGGTCGTGATTGCTGATGCTGCAGCGCGGGTTCCCGAAAGCAGACGCTTGTCCGAAACACATAGTCAGGGCGACGTGGGCAAATTTGTCGTGCGGGATGCTGAAACAAAGTGCCAAAGCACAAGCATGCGTCCCTGTTGGGTACGCTTGTAGAACGAAGCTGTTGCCAGGCTTATGACGGCGGGATCTAAGCTCTCCTGCCGCCACAGTTTCGTTATGGGCTTCAGACGTCCGGTGCCTCGGTGCCGTTCCAGTCCATGACGACCGGCGGTGCGCGTTCTCCGCGAACCTCGATCGCGTCGAGGGCGGCGGTGAATTCCACAAGCTCATCTTCAGTGAAGCTGATTTGCGCGGCGCCGATGTTGTCGCGCAGATGCGGCAGTTGGGTCGTGCCTGGGATTGGGACGATGGCCGGTCCCTGGGCCATCAGCCATGCAAGAGCGATCTGTCCCGGCGTGGCCTCTTTTCGCTCAGCCCAGTTCCGCGCGAGGTCCACCAGCGCGAGGTTCGCTTCGCGGTTCTCCGGGTCCATGCGGGTCGTGTTCGCCCGGAAGTCGGCCGGGGCAAAGCCTGTCTCCATATCGATGGCGCCGGTCATGAAGCCGTATCCGAGCGGTGCGAAGGGCACGACGCCGATGCCCAATTCCTCACAGATCGGCAGGATTTCGGCCTCCGGTCCGCGGTAGAGCATTGAATACTCGTTCTGCACGGCCGAGACGGGCAGCACCTCATGCGCCCGGCGCAGCGTGTTCGGCCCCATTTCCGACAGACCCCAATGTAGCACCTTACCCTCGTCCATCAGGTCGGCGACCGTTCCAGCCACATCCTCGATGGGCACGTTCGGGTCGACGCGGTGCTGATAGAGCAGATCCACCCGGTCGGTCCCGAGGCGCTGTAGCGACCCGTCCACTGCAAGACGGATGCGGGCGGGATCGCTGATGACGCCGCCGCCCCACGCCCCGGTCTCGGGGTCGACGTCGAAACCGAACTTGGTGGTAATCTGGATCTCGTCGCGGAAATCCGCAATCGCCTCGCCCAGGATGCGCTCGCACTCGAAGGGCCCGTAGACTTCGGCGCAGTCGAAGAACGTGACACCTTCGTCGAAAGCGGTGCGGATCAGCGTGATCATGTCGGCACGCTCGGGGACGATTGTATGGAAGGTACGGTGCATGTTCTGCACGCCCAAGCCCAATTCGGAGACCTCTAGACCGCCGAGCATCCGGCGACCCGGCGCCGGCGCGGCATCGCCGGTCTGGGAGGTTTGCGCAGATGCGCGCGTAACCCCAAGGGCGACCGCCGAGGCGGTCACGGCGGCCCCGGTGAGGATCGTGCGGCGGATGGGGTCGATTTCTTGGTGATCGTCAGACATGGGTGTCCCTTTCACGGCTGCTGAACGTGGTTGTGTTGGATCGGATTTGAAATGGAGGGATGCGTTCCGACCGGGCGGCTTGATCCCTGCCGCAAGACGGCTCTGGCACTTGTTCTGAGGAAGAGCATCGGGGCATCTGGCGTTGCAAAATATCGGTTGCCATTGAACCTATGACGCGGGGACGCTGCAGCCATATGGCGGAGCAAGATTCGCGAATTGCGGAGGTTCGGATGTCTAAATCATTGATATACCGGCAGAACTGGTCTGCCGCGGGCGCCACTTACGGCCGAACCAATCGCGTGGGTCGCCGGTCGATTGACGGCCTGACATCGGCGCCCTTCGCGTTGGATTTTGCGTTTCGCTCCCACGAGAGGACCGTGGTCGAACGCTGCGGGCGGATCGAGGAACGGCCGATCCAGGCCCTGACGGGTGGCGCTGTCGGTGTGGAGCCGGTGCTGTTCCTGGAAACCGACGGGCCGTCCGAGTTTGTGGAAGTGCGCCCCGCGCGCTGGCTGCGTAACGAAGTCGTCGAGGATCTACACGCCGCTGAGGTGGCTGAGCATGAACGGGTTTGGAACAGCCCCGACCCTGCGCTCTTTGCTCTTGCTGTGCGGGTGCGTGCCGACGCGCTTGGCGGTCCGCAGCTTGGCGCCCTCGAGCTGGAGCAGCTGATCCGCAATGCGCTGGCGCGCAGCCTGGAAGCCGTCGGTGCGCGCCTTCGGCCGAAGGCGGTACGCGGGCTTGATGCCCGGCGTCTTGATCGGGTTACCGAGTTCGTCGACGCGCATCTCGATGGGGACTTACGCCTCTCGGTGCTCGCCGATGTCGCCGCAGTGAGCCGCCATCACTTCGCACGAATGTTCTCGCTTGCCACCGGCCTGACCCCGCACGCCTTCGTCGCCGCGCGGCGCATGGAACGGGCTGCCGAGACGATCCGCGCTGGCAACAGCATCGTGCAGGCCGCAGCGAGCGCGGGCTATGCTCCCGGTCACCGCTTCCGCGCCGCCTTTGCTGCGCAGTTCGCCCGTGCTCCGGGCCGCTATGCTCAGATTGTTCGAAGCTCTAGGGAAGACCAACCCGGTGAAGGCTTCGATGAGGAATGAGCAAAAAATAAAGCTTTCCGAGGCAGGAATGCCTACGTGGATCAGTCGAGCCCTCCGGGTGGAAACATTTCAGCTCTCTGAGGTGTCCTTAGTTTCTTAGACGCCTGCCTTTTTCAGTTTCTGCTGTTTGGTCTCGAAGTCAACGGTTGACAGCATGCCGTTGTTCGTGTGCTTGTGCTTTGAGGTGTAAAACAGCTCGATGTATTCGAACACGTCCTGTCTGGCGACATCGCGGGTTGGATAGGTCCGACGCCGAATGCGCTCGCGCTTGAGCAGTCGGAAGAAGCTTTCTGCGACGGCATTGTCATGACAATTTCCACGTCGGCTCATGCTGGTTTCCAAGTTGTGTTGCTGAAGGAATACCTGCCAATCCCGGCTAGTAAACTGAGAATCTTGGTCGGAATGCACCGTGACCTTTCCGTCTGGCTTTCTCCGCCAGACGGCCATCAGCAATGCTTGCAAAGCGAGGTCCGTGGTCATGCGGGATTGCGCGGACCAACCAACGACCCGGCGTGAGAACAGATCGATGACCACACAGAGATACAGCCATCCTTCGTGTGTCTTGATGTAGGTGATGTCTGTCACCCAAACTTGGTCAGGCTGAGAGGCGCTGAATTGCTGTTCCAGCTTGTTCTCTGCCACGCTGGCAGGCTTGCCATCGTATCGGCCGGGACGGCGCTTGTACCCGATCTGAGCAGCGATCCCGGCCAGAGATGTTAGGCGTGCCACCCGGTTCTCTGAGATGTGTTCGCCTTGGTCGCGCAAGTCATCCGTCAGTTTGCGATAGCCATAGACCTTGCCGCTGTCCGCCCAGGCCTGCCGGATCAGCTCAGTTTGCCGCTCATCCTCCCGCGCACGGTGGCTTAACGGTTCCTTAAGCCATGCATAGAAACCGGAGAAATGCACCCGCAGCATCCGGCACATAGCGCGAATGCCAAACTCTGCGCGGTGTTCCCGGATAAAGGCGTACTTCATTGGGACCCTCGCGCGAAGTACACCGTTGCCTTTTTAGCATGTCGCGCTCCTCGGTCACTCTGGCCAACTCACGCTTCAGCCGCCGGTTCTCGACTTCGTGGTCCAGGCCGGACTTCTTTGGTGCCGGCTCGCCGAACTGCTTCACCCATTCGTAAAGAGAATGCGTGCTGACACCCAAACACCGGGTAACTTCGTCAACCGGATAGCCTCGTACTATGATCTGATGCACCGCATCGCGCTTGAAATCGTCACTGTAATTGCTTGTCCCCATGTCGGCCTCCTTGCCTCAAAGTTAGGGGGCAAAACGTCTACAAATCTACGGGCACCTCAAAGAGCGTTTCATTCAAAAGCTTGTCTTGGAAGCTGCCGCTGAATGACTCGACGAAGGCGTTCTGAATAGGCTTTCCTGGTGCAATGTAATGCCAGCCGATCCGCGTCTTCTGGCACCATCTGAGCACCGCCATGATGGTCAGTTCCGTCCCGTTGTCGCTGACAATTGTTTTGGCCGTCCCCGCCGCGCTATGATCGTTGTCCGTTCCCGTGTGAATCTCAGCCCCGAGAGCGACGTATCCGCGACTTGGGCAAGGCATTCCCGACTAAAGTGATCGACGATGGCCAAAACACGAAACCTGCGCCTGTCCGTGAAAGCGTCCGAGACGAAATCAAGGCTCCAACGTGCGTTTGTTCGCTCGGGTACCGGCATTGGCCCGCGCATTCCCAGAGCACGCTTCCTGCCGCCGCGCTTGCGCATCTGCAGCTTCTCCTCGCGATAGAGCCGCCTGAGTTTCTTCTGGTTCACTTGCCAACCCTGCCGTTCCAGCATGACGTGAACGCGCCGATAGCCGAACCTACGTCGCTCCGCTGCCACGGCCTTCATCAGAGCCCGACTTCCAAGGAGCATCTTCCCGAACGATATCGATAGAAATCTGAACCCTAGCACGTACTGGGTTCGATCAGCGCGCGTATGTGCAAGTCATGGAAATCAATGGTCCCGATCAACTTCAACGTCGCGGCGCTGGCCAAAGATACTTGAATGGCTGGACCTGAGATGCAGCAGGCGCAAACGGATCAGGAGCTCTCAAGATGCCGATCACGATCAATGGTCAGTCCTATGATCTTCCAGAGGATGTTCGGGTGTCCTTACTTGATTTTCTGCGCGAGAACCTGGGCCATAGCGGGACAAAGAAGGGGTGCAATCAAGGTGCCTGCGGGGCCTGTACGGTCGTTGTAGATGGCGAGCGAATGCTGGCCTGTCTCGCACTCGCCGTTCAGTATGACGGGAGTGAGATCGTCACGATCGAAGGCCTCGTCGACGGCGAAGCGCTGCATCCGCTTCAGTCCCTGCTCATTGAACACGACGGTTTTCAATGCGGCTATTGTACACCCGGCTAGATCATGAGCGCTATCGCCTTGCGTGACGAATTCGGACGTGGAGCGCCCAGCGGTATCTCGTCCGACTTAGACGCCATTCCTGAGCGAACCCGGGCGGAGATCCGAGAGCGCATGAGCGGCAATCTATGCCGGTGCGGTGCGCATATCGGTATCATCGACGCCATTGCGGCTTACGTATCGGAGGACGGGCTATGAGACCGTTCACCTACGACAAGGCGACCACCGAGCAGGATGCCATCACAATGCGCGCCGGTGCAAATGCGATGTTTCTTGGCGCAGGCACCAATCTGGTGGATCTGATGCGCGAGGGGATCGAGGCACCCGATACGCTTGTCGATGTGACGGCCCTGTCCCGAAGCATCGAGGAATTGGGTAAAGGCGGTCTGCTGATCGGCGCCGCGGCGAGCAATACCGCCGTCGCCGAAAACATCATGGTGCGCCGACGGTATCCTGCACTCAGCAGGGCGATCCTGGCCGGCGCGTCGGCGCAGATCCGCAATATGGCGACGGTCGGCTGGAATATCCTGCAGCGGACGCGCTGCACCTATTTCTACGATGTGGATGGCTCTCGCTGTAACAAGCGGCAGCCCGGTTCGGGATGTGATGCGCTGGGCGGGGTGAACCGAGGTCACGGCATCCTCGGCGTGTCGGAGAGCTGTATTGCGACCCATCCGTCGGATATGTGCGTGGCGCTCGCTGCGTTCGATGCTGAGGTGCATCTTGTCAGTGATGCGGGGCGGCGCGTTGTGCCATTGATCGACTTTTACCGCTTGCCCGGTGACACGCCGCATGTCGAAACCGTTCTAGCGCCCGGCGAACTGATCACTGCAATCGAACTGCCTGCTCCGCTGCCGGGCGCGCGTTCGGCCTATCGCAAGGTGCGGGACAGGGCGAGTTAGGCCTTCGCACTGGTCTCGGTCGCAAGCGTCTTGCAGGTTGTGGACGGACGCATCGCAGGCGCGCGCATCGCCCTGGGCGGCGTCGCGCCCAAACCCTGGCGCGACTTGGAAGCCGAAATGGCGTTGGTGGGTGCCACTCCGGGCGACGCAGCCTTTTCCGAGGTCGCCGATATCATGCTTGCCGGTGCGACCACACGATCGGGCAATGCCTTCAAGCTGGAACTCGCGCGCCGAACCATTGTCGCTGTGCTGCAAGAGCTGTCAGGAGAGGGACGATGACGAACCGATCTGAAGAGGATCCGGCATGGGGCACCAAGGACTGTCCAGTGATCGGCCGCCGCACTGTACTGGCGGGGTCCGCCGCGACGATTGTCGGCGCCGCCTTTGGTGGCGATGCAATCGCTCAAGCCGAGCGGCCGCTTGATCCAGGCGGCGAGATCGTTCGCTCCCCCCGCGGTTTGGGCACGCCTCACTCCCGAAGGGACGGACCTATGAAGGTTCGTGGTGCGGCCCGCTTCGCCGCCGAACATACGTTTCCGGGAATGGTCTATGGTGCGCTCGTCTACTCGACCATTCCGAAGGGGACCATCCGAAGGATTGACACTGCAGCGGCCGAAGCGGTTCCCGGCGTGGTCTTCGTAATGACGCATGAAAATGCGCCGACGCTCGAGCCGCCCGAGCCGTTCTATTCCTCGCCGACCGGAATGGCGGGGAGTTCGATCCCCGTGATGCAGGACGCCAGCATTCATTGGAACGGCCAGGCTGTCGCAGTCGTTCTGGCCGACACGCAAGAGAATGCGGATCATGCCGCGAAACTGATCGGCTTGGAATATGACGCGGTTCCGGCCGTGACGCACTTCGATGACGCGGCAGAGACTGCAGAGCTCGCCTTTCATGCAGGCCGTGACCTGCAGATCATCTTGGGGGATTCCGAGGCGGCGCTTGCCAACGCGCCCGTCTCGGTCGATGTCGAGTTCAACACGCCGCAGCATAATCACAATCAGATTGAACCCCATGCAGTCACGGTCGCTTGGCAGGACGGTATCCTGCGGATGCACGACTGCACGCAAGGCGTTGATCTGTCCGCCATCACCATCGCCAAGGTCTTCGGCATTTCTCCAGCGAATGTTCATCTGACGGCGGAGCATGTCGGGGGCGGCTTCGGCGGCAAGACGCTGTGGCAATATCACATCTTGGCCGCAGCCGCGTCGCAGATCGCGGGCAGACCCGTCCGTATGGCCCTTTCGCGGGAGGGGGTGTACCGCATCTGTGGCGGGCGGGCGCCGACCCGGCAGCGGGTCGCACTGGGCGCGGATCGCGAAGGCCGCCTGACATCGCTGATCCACACCGGCACCACCATGAAAATCGCGAACAACTCAATGACGGAATCCTTCATCGAGGCGAGCGAACACATGTATCGGGCTGATGCCATGCATCTCGAAGTGCGTTCGGGCATAATGGACATGCTTGGCAACACCTTCATGCGTGCGCCTGGCTCGGCCACGGGGACATTCGCGCTAGAGACTGCGCTTGATGAGCTGGCGGAAAGGCTCGGCATGGACCCGGTCGATCTGCGCATTCGCAACGAGCCTGAAGTGAACCCCACCACCGGCGTCGAATTCTCTCAACGCGCCTTGCTCGAGGCCTATCGCGAAGGTGCACAACGGTTCGGGTGGCAGCCGCGGTCGGGTCGGCGGCTCGGGCAGCGGGATGGGGAATGGCTGGTCGGGACCGGGATGGCGTCAGCGTACTATCCTTATAAGCGCTTCCCCGGCGGTGCCGCGCGGCTGACGCTTCGAAACGATGGCACGGCGCTGGTCGAGGTTGCGGCAGCCGATATGGGCATGGGGACGACGACCGCCACGGCGATGGTGGCGGCGGATCTGCTTGGACTTCCCTACGAGAGCATTGAGGTCCGGCATGGCGACAACACCCTTCCGGGAGCGCTGATTGCCGCCGCGTCTCAGCAGACCGCCGCGATTGGCGCGGCCCTCCGTGCGGCCCATGCTGTGCTATTGGCTGAGTTGGCCGCCCTCGCTCCGGCGGACGCGCCAGTGCAGGGCGTACCGACCGAAGACTTGGCAATGGTCGATGGCGCCTTGATATCCTACAACGATCCGAGCCGCTGGATCGCTCTGGTCGATCTTCTGGCAAGGTCGGAAAGCGGCTCGGTATCTGCCGACGCGGACGCGCCTCCACCAACAGAATGGACGACGGAGTGGTCCATGCATTCCACCGGCGCGGTGTTTTGCGAGGTGCGGGTCAACTCTGTAACCGGCGAACTGCGCGTTTCCCGGATCACCAGAGTTTACGACTGCGGCCGGATCCTCAACCCGAAACTTGCAGCAAGTCAATTCCGTGGCGGCATCGTGATGTCGCTCGGCATGGCGATGATGGAAAGCACCTATCTCGATGAACGGAATGGCCGGATCGTAAACCCAAGCCTTGCGGCCTATTACATGCCATCGCATCTAGACGTTCCCGACATCGACGTGGCCTGGACCGGCATTCCCGATCCGCAAGCTCCGACGGGCGCACGTGGTGTCGGCGAGATTAGTATGAACGGACCGGCCGCGGCCGTTGCCAATGCCATCTACGACGCGACGGGAAAACGCGTCCGCGATCTGCCGATCACACTGGATAAACTGATGTAATCAGAGGGATCGGATCACTTGCCTGGCAGCCTGCGCTGGCGTTCATCGATTTCTTTCGTCAACTGGCCGTTCTGCGAGGCTTCACACCAACACAACGCTTATCCTCGGAAGGACATCGCTTGGCCTGTGTCCCGACGGTCCAACTTCGATAGTATGGCACGAGGATGCCGCACCAATCGTTAGATCGACGTCTCAATCTTGTCTATGGACGGATTGGCTATATGCGGTCAAGTACAAGCCAGAGTGCTGCACGGCCTCCATTTTGTCTGACGTATCAGTCTTTTTAGTGTGCCGTATTTCTTCAAGCCAGACGCCTTGGGGAAGAGATCAAGCGCTTCTTCTTGTTTCACTTCCCTGGCGAATGAACTGGCGCGGCGCCTGACCCATGACGCGTTTGAACGCAACGCCAAAGGCGCTTGCCGACATCAGCCGCGACACTTGCGACGGATTTCTGCGTTCGGCGAAGACGATCGGCCGCAAGCAGCATTCGCCATTCGGTCAGATACTCTATCGGCGTTTGACCCGTGACAGTCCGAAACCGAATGGCGAATGATGTTCGGGACAGCGCTGCGACTTCTGCAAGATCCTGCACGGTCCAAGGCCGGGCGGGATCATCGTGCATCGCTGCAACGACTGGCGCGATCTTTGGATCGGACAGTGCGGTCAACCATCCGGCATCGGCCAGAGTGTTGTTTGCAAGGTGGGTGCGCATGACCTGTAGCAATAGAAAATGAGACAAATGCGTGATGGATAGAGGACTGCCCGGTCGCGGATCGCGCAACTCCGCAGCGATACGCTCGAGTGTCCATTTGATACCGTCTTGCTCGGGACCCGGCGTGACGATCATGAGCGAAGGCAGCGCGCGCAGCAATGTATCCGCCACTGGTCCAGAGAGAAGAAAGCGCGCTCCGGTCATGTTAAAATCGCCACCCTCGCCATATATCGCTGTGCCGCCGTGGCGAACGGGCGCATAAAGGATCTGTGCATCCTGACTCGTGCGCATGGGCCTGGACGACAACAAAAACGGCCTGCCATGCGGAAGGATCGCGCAGGTCCCGGCTTTCAACTCAACCGGCGCCTCGCTTTCGACAGTGATCCAGCAAGTCCCCTTGATCACGGCATTGCACTTCAGCCCGGCATGCGCCTCGAAGCGGATCGACCAGCTGCCGCCTGCGTCAAAACCCGCGGCGACGCAGTCATGCGGATGCAAAAGCGAGATGATGTCAGATAGCGGGTCCATGGAACGCTCCGAACGATGGAAAGAGAAATGGGTATGCTGGCACATATATCGTTCCAATTATTATTATCCATAGGTAGGGTCCGAACAACACTGAGACCCGATCATGATCCTCATCACCACACAGACCGGCGACATCGGCGCACGCGTCATTGCTCAGGTTCTCGATGCGGGCGAACCTGTGCGCGTCATCGTCCGCGATGCGACCAAACTCTCTGGTAACATGCCAAGCTGGCTCGATATTATCGAAGGATCCCATGCCGATGCAGCGGTGATTGGCCCAGCTCTCGACGGTGTCGACCGCGTTTTCTGGCTGCCCCCAGGCAATCCGACGGAACCTTCGGCCGATCACGCCTATGTCACGTTTTCGCAAGCCTTCGCCGATGCTCTTCAAACTTCGGATGTCAGTCATGTCGTCGGGATTTCCGCGCTGGGCCGTGGTTGGGCTGAACCCGCCGGGCTCGTCTCGGCGAGCCTTGCCATGGATGATCTGATCGGAGCGACCGGTGTCGCTTATCGCGCGCTGACGTGCGCGTCCCTCATGGACAACCTGATGCGTCAGATCGACCCGATCCGTGACGGTGCTTTTTTCGCGCCGACACCCCGCGATCTCAAACTGCCCCATGTCGCCAAATCGGATGTCGCGGCGGTCGCGTCTCGCTTGCTTTTGTCGCCCGATTGGCAGGGTGTCGAGGAGATCCCTCTTTATGGGCCCGAAGATCTGTCCTTCGACGAGATGGCGGAAACACTGTCCGCCCTTCTGAAAAGCCCGATCGCCTTTCACGAGATGTCGATGGATGCCTTCGCAGAAATGATGCGCTCGATTGGAACGAGCGAGGGAATGGCGCGCGACTACGTCGATATGATGACCGCCAAGAACAATGGCATGGACAAAATGCATCCCGATGCGCTGCGCCATGACACGCCCACCACGTTTCGCTCTTGGGCAATGGCCGAATTAAAGCCGGCGGTTCTCAACTGGCCGCATGCAGTCGGCTCAGGGCAGGTTAGCTAAACGACAAGGATCTTTATGGCGCGGCGGCAGTCACCTCGATCTCGACCAAAAATTCGGGCCGGGTGAAACCCGAAACGATGACAAGTGTCGAGGCTGGAAGGCGGGCCACGCCCGCAAGCCAGTCGTCACGCGCAATCATATATCCGGCCATATGTTCGCGATCCGTCACAAAGGCGTTGATCCGGACAACATCGTCCGGCCCCATTCCGGCTTCGCTTAGGATCGCCGCGCAGTTGGTGAAGCAAAGCCGGGCCTGAGCTTCTGCTCCGTCAGGAACCGTCCCGTCTGCCGCAAGCGGCAATTGCCCTGAACTTGCAGCAATGCGCCATCCTGCCGGGATTTCTACGCCGTGGGCATACCGAGCGAAGGGTGGGGCGATACTTGTCGGGGTAAGCACACGCATCGGGACCTCATGGTTAACCGTTCGTATCTGAGCGGACGCCCTCATCTCTGACAAGGGCGTGTGCGAAAAGAGTGGCAAATGCCCGCAAATTAGGCATCAGCTACCGTCCTGCAGGCACCGAATAGGGGAACACTTGTCAACGGACCGACCCGGCAAGCACGATTTCCGGGCAAATAATCAACGGGGATAAAATGACAGATCGCTTCCACTACGCTGGATCGCTATTGAGTATCTCTATCCTGCCCGCAGCGATGATATCTGCCAACGCCGCCATGGCGCAGGATCTCACGCCAGTCAGCTTTGGTACCAACTGGGTCGCTCAGGCGGAACATGGTGGCTTCTATCAGTCGGTCGCGGATGGAACCTATGCCGAATGCGGGCTCGAGGTAACGATTGTGCCAGGTGGTCCGCAAGTGAACAACACCGCTCTGATGCTTGCGGGGCGGATCGACTTTTATATGGGCGGGCATCTCGATGCCTATTTCGGCGTTGCCGAGGGACTGCCTTTGGTGAATGTCGCTGCGAGCTTCCAGAAGGATCCGCAAGTCATCCTCACCCATCCGGGCCGCGTGGACAGCTTCGATGCGCTGACCGAGCTTACGATGATTGTTCAAGACAATGCGGTCTACTACGAATGGATGAAATCCGCGTTTGGCTTCAACGATGAGCAGCGGCAGACCTACACATTCAATTCTGGCCCATTTGTCGTGAACGAAGATGCCGGCCAGCAAGGCTACCTCTCCTCCGAACCCTTTGCCATTGAACGTGAGACGGGATGGGCGCCTGACGTCTACCTGATCGCCGATGCAGGCTATAATGCCTACTCAACTACGATCCAGACCCTGCGCGACACTGTCGAGAGCCGGCCCGAGGTCGTTGAATGCTTCGTCGAAGGCTCGATCACGGGCTGGTACAACTATCTTTATAATGACAACTCGGCTGCCAATGACCTCATCATGGCCGATAATCCCGAGATGACGCAGGAGGCGATCGACTATGCCATTTCGGTCATCAAGGAGAACGGAATCGTCGATTCCGGCGATACGCTTGAACTCGGCATCGGTGCAATGACCGAGGAGCGGATGAACTCCTTTTACGAGAAGATGGTCGAGGCCGGCGTCATAGAGGACGGGCTGGATATCTCGACCTCGTATGATCTGAGCTTTATCAACAAAGGTCTCGGCATGGATCTCAGGCCGCAATAAGGTGGGTCCCGTGGCCCAACCCGACACCAGCACCGAGCCCATCCTTCGACTGCGGCAAGTCGACAAGACATTTGCAGGCAATATCGTCGCACTGCGCGGGATGTCGATGGAAGTGCGCCAAGGTGATTTTATCTCGCTTTTGGGTCCATCCGGCTGCGGCAAATCCACTGCCTTGCGCCTTATTGCGGGGCTGATGCGGGCGACCCATGGACGTCTCGACTGGCCCGGCGGCGGCGAGGGGGATCTGGGCGTCGTCTTTCAGGAACCCACGCTCATGCCCTGGGCGACGGTTGAACGAAACGTCTGGCTGCCCTTCCGCCTTCGGAGACAGTCGCTCGCGGCCAGCAGGCAGACAATCCACGAGGCGCTTGCCCTTGTCGGTCTGGAGGGCTTTGAGAAAAAATACCCCCGAGAGCTCTCGGGCGGCATGAAGATGCGCGTTTCTATCGCGCGCGCCCTTGTCACCAACCCGCGGCTTATTCTGATGGACGAGCCATTCGCCGCACTTGACGAGATCACCCGCCAGAGACTCAACGATGATCTTCTGTCGCTCAAGGCCAAGACCGGAGCGACCGTCATCTTCGTCACGCATTCGGTGTTCGAAAGCGTCTTTCTGTCGAACCGCATTCTTGTGATGGCCCCGCGTCCCGGCCGCGTCATCGAAGAGATCGACGTCCCGGAGCCCTATCCGCGCGGCGATGGCTGGCGCAACTCCCATGCCTATGTCGAGATGGCAGCCCGCACGTCGAATGCGCTCCAGCGGGCCCTGCACCCGGAAAGCGAAGGAGTGTGAGATGGCACTGGCCGACGATCCCCGAACCGGCATGAACCCGGCCCAGCCCCCTGCCATGGACCCGTCTCTCATCGATCCCGAAGAAGAGCGTATCGCGCGCGCCAAGAGGATCGAAGGCACAGCCAAATGGCTTCTGCCGCTGGTCGTCATGGCCCTCGCAGTCTGGCTTTGGGACAGGGTCGTGGCCTGGAACGAGATCCCCCACTACGTGCTACCTGGGCCCGGCCTCGTCGTGGAAACGCTCTGGGAGGATCGCGCGCTGCTTCTTGGCTCCCTTTGGATCACGCTCAAGATCACCTTCATGGCCCTTGCTGTCGCGGTTATCGGCGGGGTCGGCCTCGCAGTTCTTTTTGCGCAGTCACGCTTTGCCGAGATGTCTTTCTCGCCCTTCGCGGTGATCCTTCAGGTCACGCCCATCGTCTCTATCGCGCCGCTCATCTTTATCTATATCGAAAACCGGCTCGTCGGACTTTTGCTTTGCGCCTGGATCGTCGCCTTCTTTCCGGTGCTGGCGAATACGACGCTCGGGCTGAAATCAGCAGATCATAACCTGCGCGATCTGATGACGATCTATCGCGCCACCCGGTGGCAAAGGTTGATCCATCTACAGCTTCCCTCAGCCTTGCCTTACTTTCTTGGGGGGCTGAAAATCGCAGGCGGCCTTGCTCTGATCGGTGCGGTCGTGGCCGAATATGTCGCCGGCACCGGAGGTATCGGATCGGGCCTTGCCTTCCGCATCCTCGAGGCCGGCTACCGCCTCAATATCCCGCGCATGTTCGCAGCCTTGATCCTGATCGCCATCACCGGTGTCCTGATCTACGGCGCGACGTCCTTGATCGCTCATCTGGCGCTCCGTCGCTGGCATGAATCGGCGCTGAAACGGGAATGAGCATGGACTTCCGGTCATTGCCCGAGGGTGATTTAAGGCTTGAGAACGTCACGATCCCGGGGTCGCTTCTGGGCCAGGACGACCCCTTGGTTCGCACCACCCTCAGCATCGTCGGCGGGCAGATTGCCGAGGCAGGTGGAACCCCGGTGGACATGCGCGGCGCAATGCTGCTGCCGTGTTTTACGGACATGCATACGCATCTCGACAAAGGTCACATATGGCCCCGGTCTTCAAATCCAGACGGCACGTTCATGAGCGCTCTTGAAACCGTTCGCGAGGACAAACCGGGTCGCTGGAACGCTGAAGATCTTATGCCGCGTATGAATTTTTCACTGGACTGCGCCTATGCCCATGGAACCCGCGCAATCCGAACGCATCTGGACTATTTCGCTGATCTGGACGCCGCCGCCATCTCATGGGAGGTCTTCGCGGCCATACGCGAGCAATGGGCCGGACGGATCGCGCTCCAAGCGTCCGTTCTGACCGGTGCCGACATGGCGGGCGTAGAGGGTGAGCTTGACCGCTGCGCCGATCTCGTCTCGTGCTACGGCGGGATCCTCGGCGCCGTGACCTATCCCGAACCCGGCTTGCGCGGATGGCTTTACTCTTATGTCGAAGCTGCCGGAGTGCGGGGCCTCGATTTGGACTTTCATGTCGACGAGACATTGGATCCTTCGGTCAACACACTGCGGGACGTTGCCCAGATCGTCATAGAGACCGGGTTTGAAGGCACTGTCACGGTGGGACACCTTTGTTCTCTTTCGGCCATGACCCCTGATGAAGCGGATGCAATGCTCGATCTCGCGGCAGAGGCCGGACTGCACGTTGTCAGCCTGCCCATGTGCAACCTTTACCTGCAGGATCGCCATCCCGGGCGCACTCCGCGAGCGCGCGGCGTGACGCTGGTACACGAAATGAAAGCGCGGGGTATTCCCGTCAGCTTTGCCTCCGACAATACGCGCGATCCATTCTACGCCTACGGCGATATGGATATGGTCGAGGTTATGCGCGAGGCGACGCGCATCGCCCATCTCGATCATTCCGATTCGAGCTGGATCCACGCTTTCAACGATCAACCAGCCGCCACATGCGGCTTCGACGCCGGTCCGCTTTCTGCCGGGGCGCCAGCGGATTTCGTTCTCTTTCGCGCACGCGAATGGACAGAGTTCTTCGCACGTCCCCAATCGGATCGGATCGTCCTGCGAGAAGGGCGCGTCATCGACCGAACGCTGCCCTATTACCCAACGCTCGACCCACTTATGGAGCCGCTATGAGCATTCAAGCCACCATCGACGCCTTGACCGACGCAGGCATCGAGATCGACGTCAATCCGACCTCGGTGCGGGCGAAAAGTCGCGATTTCTTCTGGTATTCCCCGGTCCTGAAGGATCGCCTCGATCACGTGACAGCAGATTTCGTCGCCACCCCCAATACCGAAGCGGAGGTCATCGAGATCCTGCGCATCTGCCACGCCGAAGGCGTGCCCGTCACGACGCGCGGGGCAGGAACGGGCAATTACGGTCAGGCAATGCCGCTCGCCGGAGGCTGTGTGCTGCATCTGGCCAAGATGACCGCCATTCGTGAGATTGCGCCCGGTCGTGTGGTTTGCGAGCCGGGGATCCTGCTTAAGGATCTCGACGAGGCGTGTATCGCAGAGTCGGGTCAAGAACTGCGGATGTTCTCTTCAACCTGGGCAACGGCAACCATAGGCGGCTTCATTGCCGGTGGCTCAGGCGGGGTTGGATCGGTCCGCTGGGGCAGCCTGCGGGATCCGGGCAACATCATCCGCCTTCGCGTCGTGACCATGGAAGCCGAACCGCGGGTTCTTGAGATCACCGGCGATGCGCTCCACCGTGTCAGTCACGCCTACGGCACAAACGGTATTATCACCGAGGTCGAGATGCCGCTCGCGCCCGCCTACGACTGGATCGGCGTTTTCATGACCTTCGACGACTTCGAGGCTGCTTTACGCTACGCGTATGACCTTGCCTCCTGCGACGGCATTCTCATCAAGCTGGCGACTGTCTTTGAAGCGCCCATCGCAAAGGATTACTTCGCGCGCGTTGCTCCCCATGTCGATCAGGGCGACGCTCTTGTCGCGTTGATGATTGCGCCGCATGCGATCCCGGGCTGGCAGACCCATGCCGCGGGATATGACGGCCGCATGATCTACCGCAGCGACGAGACGAAATGGGAGCGTGATCCGGGCCGGGTCTTTGAATACGGTTGGAACCACACGACCCTGCGCGCTCTCAAGGTCGATCCTGCCATGACCTATCTGCAGATCGCTTACGGCGTGGATGACCCCTTTGCCAAAGTTGCAGCGATCCGGGATGCGCTGTCGCCTGAATGCCTTCAGCATATCGAAATCACGCGGCAGGATGGCCGTGTCGCCTTGGGCGGCCTGACACTGGTGCGTTTCACGACCGAAGAGCGCCTTGACGAGATCGTCGCACTTCACGAAACGCACGGCGCGATGAACTTCAATCCCCATCGGTACACGCTGGAGGAGGGCGGGCGCCAATCGGTCGATGCGCGCCAGCTTGATTTCAAGCGAGAGGCCGACCCCAAGGGTCTGCTCAATCCCGGTAAGATGATTGCCTGGGACGATCCTGATTGGACCTACGAGCAGATGTATGCCTGGCCGGGCCTCAAACCGCGCGAGGCTGCCGAATAGATGCCACGCGTCCACGTCCTTTACGCGAACCCGGTTCCCGAAAGCTTTGGCGCGGCCGCCCATACCGCCACCCTTGAAGCGCTCGAGGCGGGCGGTTGGCAGGTTGATGACTGCGATCTTTATGCAGAAGGCTTCGATCCTGTCCTGACCACCGAAGAGCGGCGCGGCTATCACGACGTGCCTGCCAACCGCGCGTCCGCTGGGAATTATGTCGACCGGCTTGAAGCCGCGGATGCGCTGGTTTTTTGCTTTCCCGTCTGGAACTTCGGCTATCCGGCGATCCTGAAGGGTTGGTTCGACCGTGTCATGTTGCCGGGCGTGTCATTTCATCTTAAGGACGGCGCTCTTGCGCCCGGGCTCGACCGATTGCGGAAGGTGGGTGCGGTCACGACCTATGGCGCAACACGGATGAACGCGTTTCTGGTTGGCGATCCCCCGCGCCGATTGCTCACCCGCGTCATGCGGGGCGGTCTGCGTCCAGTCCGCCAGGTCCGCTATGTGGCGCAATACGACATGAACAATATCGATCCGGCCGGGTGCGAGGCCTTCCTCAGCCGGGTGCGCCGCGAGATGGGAGCATTCTGATGAAGGCCCTTGTCATCTATTGTCATCCCAACGCCGAAAGCTTCACCGCTGCCGTGCGGGATGTGGTTCTGGGCCGGCTGGAGGCAGCCGGCGCCGAGACGCGTCTTCGTGACCTCTATGCCGATGGGTTCGATCCCGTTCTCAGCGGCGCCGAACTCACCACCTATACCGATGCGCCTGCCAATCGCGCGCCTGTCGAGGATCAACTCGCCGATCTTGAATGGTGCGACACGCTGATCTTCGTCTACCCGACTTGGTGGTACGGGCTGCCCGCGATGCTGAAAGGCTGGCTGGACCGGGTCCTTTTGCCGGAAGTCGCGTTCCATATGCCCAAGGCAGAGGGCGAGACAATCCGGCCCGGTCTGCAACACATCGAAAGGATCGGCGTCTTCACGACATGCGGCGCCTCCCGCTGGCTCACTTTTCTTGTCGGCGCCCCCGGCAAGCGCACGCTCTTGCGCGGTCTGGGCTTTCTGCTGCATCCGCGCGCGCGTAAGGTTTTCGTCGCCAAATACTTGATGGATAGCGCTTCCAAGGATGATCTTTCAGATCACCTTGCTCGGGTCGGTCGCGGCATGGATAAACTCATCGGCAAGCGCGTCCTGCGCCGCGAAGTGCCCGCGCAATGAGCCGCCGCTGGATCGACTATCCCGCAACGGACCTGCGCATCACCGATGCGACGATCGCCGTCCTTCCCACAGCCGCTGTCGAACAACACGGCCCGCACCTGCCCGTCGGTGTCGACACTTTCATAAACGAGGGTCTGTGCGATCTGCTTGAAAAGCGCTGCCCTCACACGCTTGATATCCGCATTCTTCCCGTCATGGCTGTCGGCAAATCCAATGAGCATCTTTGGGCACCTGGAACGCTGACGCTCACAGCAGAGACCGCGTTGAGGGCCTGGACTGAAATCGGTCTCTCGGTCGCGCGGGCAGGGGTGCGCCGAATGCTGATCGTCAACTCGCACGGCGGAAATGCCGATCTGATCTCGATCGTCTCTCGCGAGTTGCGGGTCAGGACCGGACTCTTTTGTGTCCGCATGGGATGGGGCGCCGATATAGGTCTTCCTAACGATCTCTATAGTCCTCAGGAACTGGCGCAGGGCATCCATGGCGGCGACGTCGAGACATCGCTCATGCTTCATCTGCGTCCTGACACCGTCGATATGACGAAGGCAAAGGATTTCCGCTGGACCCATGCCCAAGGCGAGATCCCACCGGTTGGCCCCGTCGCACATGGCTGGATCGCCTCCGACGTCAATCCGGCCGGCGTTGCAGGCGAGGCGCATCTTGCGACTGCCGAAAAAGGGCGGCAGACGGCCGAGCACTACGTTGCAGGCGCAATTAGCATCCTGCAGCGGATTGCATCCCAGCCCCTCGACCGCTTCGAACCGGTGCACACGCCCTTCTGATATCTGGGACCATTGGGCATCAGCGGTCCGATAACACAGCGGCTTGAGGCTTCTTTCTCATGAAGAAAGGACGACAGCCGCGACGGTACTCAACGCGATGCCTTTCCGTGCTGTCACAAAAGCTTTGCATATTTCCGGCTATGCCTCCTCACGCTGCTTTGCGGCGAAGAAATTGTTGGTCATTCGCACCTGAACACGTTCAGATATAAAGCAGAGAGATCCGCAAAAGAGAGCGGGCATGCGGCGTGGCCGCACGATTGGAAGGGAGAAAACACATGATGAAATCACGCCTACTGGGTGCGGCTGCCTGGGCTGCCTTGACCGTGGTCGGACTGCCTGCTGCGGCACAAGACTGCCCCCGCGGTGATCTTGACGATCGCTATTGCGACGCGGATGGCGATCTGATTGCCGACATTCCAACCGACCCGGCAGATCAGATCGATCCGGACACGCTTATCTTTGCGTACACACCGGTCGAAGACCCCGCCGTCTACGAGACCGCTTGGGCAGATTTCCTTTCTCATTTGGAAGAGGTCACCGGCAAGGACGTCGTCTTCTTTCCTGTCCAAAACAATGCCGCCCAGATCGAAGCGATGCGATCGGGCCGGCTTCATATCGCAGGGTTCAACACCGGTTCCAATCCGCTGGCCGTCAACTGCGCAGGCTTTCGTCCATTCACCATCATGGCCGGTGAAGACGGCTCTTTCGGATACGAGATGGAGATCCTGACGCATCCCTATTCCGGCATCGAAACGGTCGAGGATATCCGCGGCGGGCAGATGGCTTTTACCTCTGAGACATCCAATTCAGGCTTCAAGGCTCCGTCTGCTATTCTGGCATCCGAGTTTGACATGACCGCCGGAACCGATTTCGAACCGGTCTTTTCAGGTAAGCATGACAACTCGATCCTGGGAGTGGCCAACAAGGACTACCCCGCCGCTGCGATCGCGAACTCGGTCCTCGCCCGGATGATCGAACGGGATGTTGTCTCTGAAGATCAGATCGTTTCGATCTACAAATCCCAGACCTTCCCGACGACCGGCTATGGAACCGCGTATAACCTCACGCCCGAACTGCAGCAGCAGATCCGCGATGCCTTCTTCTCGTTCGAGTGGGAAGGAACGTCGCTTCAGGAAGAGTTCGAGAAGAATGGTGAAGCGCAGTTCCTCGAGATGACCTACGAGGAGTTCTGGTCCGTCATTCGCACCATCGACGAGGCCAACGGCGTCTCCTACGACTGCTCCTGAGCAGCCAGGCAAAAACCTTCTTTCCTTTAGGAAAATGGCGAGTGGCGGTGTAGACCGCCACTCGTTGACTCGATTCAAGGATCGCCCATGCTGCGGCTCGATGCGCTGACGAAGACCTATAAAACCGGTGACAAGGCCCTCAAGGCGGTCACACTGGACGTCCCGCCCGGACAGGTCATCGCCTTGATCGGTCCGTCCGGGGCCGGCAAGTCCACATTGATCCGTTGCATCAACCGGCTTGTCGAGCCGACCTCCGGCACCGTGATGCTGGAGGATATGGATCTGACGGGTCTGAGACCTGCCGCCCTGCGGCGCGAACGGCGGCGCATGGGAATGATCTTTCAGGAATACGCGCTCGTCGAGCGGCTGACGGTGATGGAAAACGTTCTGTCGGGTCGGCTTGGATATGTCGGTTTCTGGCGGGCGCTCACCCGCCGCTTTCCGCAAAAGGACGTGGACGAGGCCTTTCGCCTGCTGGATCGCGTCGGTCTGCTGCACATGGTCGACAAGCGGGCCGATCAGCTCTCGGGCGGACAGCGCCAACGCGTCGGGATCTGCCGCGCCCTGATCCAGGATCCTGCCCTCCTGCTGGTCGATGAGCCGACCGCGTCGCTGGACCCTAAGACATCGCGCCAGATCATGCGCCTCATCTGCGAGCTTTGCGCTGAGCGTGGTCTCGCCGCGATCATCAATATCCACGACGTCGCCCTAGCCCAGAGGTTCGTCGCGCGCGTCATCGGCCTGCGCTTTGGCGAAATCGTTTATGACGGCGCCCCTGACGGGCTGACCCCGGAGAAGCTCACCGAAATCTACGGCGAAGAGGACTGGGAAGCGACGATCGAGAAGGTCGACGAAGAAGAGACGGTCGAGGCGGCCGAATGAGCGCCGACGTACAAGGGGAAACGCATCGAGAACTGGACGACATGCTCGGCACCCGCTGGCGGCGTCCCCCTTTGGTACAAAAAGCATGGCTCCGCTGGGTGCTGCTGATTGGGTTCGCGCTCTATCTCGTTGCCGCGATCTCTAGTGTCGAGGTGAGCTGGGCGCGCGTCTATGAAGGCCTTGATCGTGGCGCGGCCTTCATCATGGCGTTCAGCCAGCCCGACTTTCTCAGCCGGTCAGACGCGATCTGGAACGGCATGCTAGAAAGCATCGTCATGACGGTCGCTTCGTCGGTCGTGGGGATCCTCATCTCGATCCCGATTGCTCTTGGCGCGGCGCGCAACATTGCGCCTTTGCCCGTCTACCTGATCTGCCGTGGGATCATCGCCGTCTCGCGGGCCTTACAGGAGATCATCGTCGCGATCCTGCTGGTTGCGATCTTCGGTTTCGGCCCGCTTGCCGGGTTCCTGACCCTATCCTTTGCGACCATCGGGTTCCTCTCCAAACTGCTGGCCGAAGATATCGAGAGCATGGACCGCTCACAGGCCGAAGCGATCCGCGCGACCGGGGCGCGCTGGTCGCAATGGATCGACTACGGCGTAAAGCCTCAGATCATCCCGCGCCTGATCGGCCTTTCGATCTACCGGATCGACATCAATTTTCGCGAAAGCGCCATTCTCGGCCTCGTGGGCGCCGGCGGGATCGGAGCCACACTGAACACAGCTTTCGACCGCTACGAGTACGATACCGCCGCTGCCATCCTCCTTCTCATCATCGGCATCGTTATGGCGCTTGAATATATCAGCGGCATCATCCGCGCGCGGGTGCAGTAGTGCCGGTTACAGACACATCTCAAGGCCCCGTCTGGCGTCTGCGCAACCGGCGCGAGACACTGAAGCGCTGGTTTGGGTGGCTTCTGGGTATCGCGATCTTCCTTTGGTGCTGGGCGCGCATCTCAGAGGCGACGACATGGTTCTTTGTTTGGGATGCCCCCCGGATCGCCGGTGACATACTGGACCGGGCAACACCGCCGCGCTGGTCCTACATGGACAATCTCTGGGTTCCGATCTGGGATACACTCAACATCGCGACGCTCGGGACGATCGGCGCTTTGATCCTGGCTGTGCCAACTGCCTTTCTGGCGGCCCGGAATACCACGCCCTCGCGACTATTCATCCGACCGATAGCCCTTCTGATCATCGTGGCCACCCGGTCGATCAACTCCCTGATCTGGGCTCTGCTGCTGATCGCAATTATTGGGCCGGGGGTCTTCGCCGGGATCATCGCGATCGCGATCCGTTCCATCGGTTTTTGTGCTAAGCTTCTTTACGAGGCCATTGAAGAGATTGACCACAGTCAGGTCGAGGCGATCACCGCAACCGGCGCCTCCCGCTGGCAGGTCATGGTCTATGGGATCGTGCCGCAGATCATGCCTGCCTTTGCTGGGATCGCGGTCTTTCGCTGGGACATCAACATCCGGGAATCCACAGTGCTGGGGCTGGTCGGCGCCGGCGGGATCGGTCTTCAGCTCCAGGCATCTCTCAATACGCTGGCCTGGCCGCAGGTCTCTCTTATCCTGCTGGTCATCCTCGCCGCCGTCGTGATCTCGGAATGGGTCTCGGCCAAAGTGCGCGGAGCCATCATCTGACACAGGAAGAGACTTTCGACGGCTACGAAGCCATGCGCCACCGTCTTCCAAACGCGGCAGACGGAGGATCCTGCACACCGGCGCGGGATTTGTCGCATCTTGCCGGAACGGCAACCGCCCTGATCATCTTCCACGGCGTGTTAAGATCAGAGGACCCACAGGCCACCATCAGCGAAAGCGGCATTCGGCCGGACCATGTTCTTGTCACAACCTGACAGCTTCGTGCCTCTTCGGTGATCCTTCGAACCGTATGTGGTTATTCAAATGCGCGGCAAATAAAGCTGGCTTCAAAAGTCCCGAAAATGCCGAAAAAGGCCCGGCATCCGCCACAGTTTTTGCCAGAGATCCCTTCAAATAAAACCGGTATTCTGATGAGGGCGATATGAGCAGCATCCTTTCTTTGATCTGGTACATTCTGAACCGCGGTCCTTTGGCTCTGGTGGTGATTGGCGCGGCTTTGTTCGGCGCGGGCGTCTACTTCGAAGGCCTCGGCGAAGAGCGAGAGCAGCGTCGTGCCGCGGCTTTGGCGAAAGGCCCGCCCCCTGTGGTCGATATCGAGGCGTTTTCGAAACGCCGTGATGTGCATGATTTCAGCGAAGTCCATGTCAGAACGCAGCTCGATTTTTCGATGGATTACCGCCTGACCCTCACGGGCGATGGCGCGGACGAGTACGCCTATATGATCCCTCTGGTGGCCACAGACGCTCCCGAGGGGCAGGTGCCTCAAAGCTACGGTATCCTGATGTTGGACCATAGCAGCTTTACCTTCGATGATATCGATCCGCTTCAGTACCTTGGAAATGCAGAGACGTTCGGCGCGTTCGGTCCGGTCGTGACGCTAAATGGTCGTAGCGGGGTGCTGACGACGTTCGAAGACATCGTGGACGACTCGTTCAGCCGGGAGGGGCGGGCTCTGCCATCCTCCGCCCTGATCCTTCGTGAATACCGCAATGGGCGCGAGGCCGCCTTTGCTCCGGGGCAGGCCTTTGACGGTCAGATCTTCAAGAATATCGCCTTCGCCTTTCTGGCCTTCGCCGCGCTGAAAGGTCTCTGGGCGCGTAGATCGCGGCAGGTTGCAGCCCAGCAAGAGACTCAGGAAGAAATTGGCGTCCCCGAGATGATGCAGCCGGACGCGCCGAAGCAGGAGCCCGCTCAATCCGTTCCGCTGTGGAAACAGCGCGATGCCGCACGGGCGGCGTACAAAGGTTTGGATGTCTACAAGGCCAAGGAACCCGTCAAACGGGAGCGAGAGAGTGTCAGTGTGGCCGCCGAAGCGCGGACGACGTCCTGGGTTGCAACCGCGCAAAGCCGATCGGAGGCGAGCCGTCAGACGACGCGCAGGAAAGGGCTATCTCCGGAGCATCGGTTTGCCGGCGCGATGATCGTCCTTCTTGCCCTTCTCGTCGTACTGCCGCTTTACGGCACCCGCTTTGGTGCCTCTATCACATCCGAAGGTGGGTTCCTCTCCTCGATTTCCCTTCCCATCGAGGGTCTTCTAGGCGGCCCGACGCAAATGGTCAGCATCGAAACGCCGCGGAACCTTGGCCAACCCAGCCAAGAGCAGGCACCTGTTTCCCAGCCCAATGACCCTTTGATATCAGATATCGTCGAGAGATATCGAGCCACGCAAGGCCGCTGATATCGTCAGAATGTGACTGTCACGCCTGGCAGATCGAGCGCCTTCATCAGGTCGCGAAGCTCTTGCCGGGCGGCAATATTCGACATGGTCAGGCTCGTTACGCCGACATCCCTCAAATCAAGCAAAGTCAGACCCTTCGGAAACAGTTCGCGAAAGACGACCCGCTCGCTGAACCCCGGCGCCGGGCGAAATCCGATCCGCCGCGACAACGCGTCGATAGCCGCCTCCATCTTGCGCTTGTTCACCATCGCCTGGGTGCCCAGACGGTTGCGGATGACGACCCAGTCGATCGGCTTTTCTCCGGCCTTCGCGCGGCGTTGCCGGGCGGTCCAGACCATTTCGGAATAGATGCTAGGCCCCTTGACGGTGGTTCCGTCCCCGTCGATCCGGGCCAGCAGGTCGAAATCGATGAAACTGTCGTTAAGCGGCGTCACCAGAGTATCGGCGCGACTATGGGCGGCCTGGCTCAGCTCTGTATGCGATCCCGGGCAATCGATCAGGATGAAATCGGAGCGGTGCTCTAAAGCCTTCAAAGTTGAGAGCAGGACCTCCGTCTCGTCTGCGAGGCCCTCCTTGGGCATCTGGAAGTCATGATAGGCGGGGGAGGGCAATGTCAGCCCTTCGCGGTCGCAAAACGCCGCCCTGTTCTCCAGATATCGCCCCAGGGAACGTTGCCTGAGATCAAGATCGACCGTGCAAACCCCATGCCCCAAACGCGCGAGCGCCGTCGCGATATGCATCGACACCGTCGACTTTCCGGCGCCGCCCTTCTCGTTGCCGACGACGATCACATGAGCCATGTCTTGTCCTGTTCTGGCGCCCCGACGCGGTTCTATACACTCTTCCGGCATGTCCAACCGCAAAACCGACCGGCTTAAGCAAACGCCTATGGCTTAACGAAAAACGCCGCCCAAAGGCGGCGTTTCGTCGGTCGATCGGACAGGCTGGTTAAAAGCCCAGACCTTCGTACTTTTTCTTGAACTTCGACACACGGCCGCCGGTATCCATCAGGCGCGTGTTGCCGCCCGTCCAAGCGGGATGCACTGTCGGATCGATGTCGAGGGAGATCTGGTCGCCCTCGTTGCCATAGGTCGAACGCATCTGGACGATGTCGCCGTTGGTCATCTTGACGTTGATGACGTGATAATCGGGATGGGTCTCTTTTTTCATCGCTTCGGATCCTCTCAGGCTTCTGCGCCGGTCTTGGGCGATTTGGGCTTGTAGTTGGCGACCTCTGCGATCCGTGCGGACTTCCCGCGACGCGAGCGGAGGTAGTACAGCTTGGCGCGGCGAACCCGGCCCCGACGCACCACGGTGATGCTGTCGATATTGGTCGAGTGTAGTGGGAAAACCCGCTCGACGCCTTCACCAAAGGAAATCTTGCGGACGGTGAACGATCCGGCAATGCCTTCGCCGTTCTTGCGGCTGATGCAGACGCCTTCGTAGTTCTGCACGCGCGTGCGCGTGCCTTCCGTCACCTTGTAGCCAACGCGGATCGTGTCACCCGCCTTGAAATCTGGAATATCCTTGCCAAGCTCGGCCACTTGCTCGGCTTCCAGCTGTGCGATCAGGTCCATCTGACGCATCTCCTCTACTGCCCCCGGTTGGTCCGGAGAGTTTCATGCCGCCTCAGAGCTCTTGGTCTTCGTCGCTGTCCCTACCGGTGTAGGCGCGCCAGAGGTCAGGTCGTCGTTCCTTGGTCAGCCTTTCGGCCTCTGCCCGCCGCCAGTCCGCGATTTTGGCGTGATGACCGGAGAGAAGAACCTCCGGGATCTCACGCCCATTCCAGACGGCAGGTCTTGTATACTGGGGATGTTCAAGCAGGCCGTCGGAAAAGCTTTCTTCCTCAAGGCTTGCCTGATTCCCAAGCACGCGGGGTATAAGTCGGACTGTCGCGTCGATCAAGGCCTGTGCTGCGATCTCTCCGCCGGTCAGAACGAAATCTCCCAACGACACTTCTTTGATGCCGTATTGCTCGATCACACGCTCGTCGACACCCTCGAACCGGCCGCAAAGCAAAGTAACCCCAGGCCCCAAAGCAAGATCCCGGGCCATGGCCTGGTCAAAGGGTTTGCCGCGCGGGCTCAGGTAGATCAAAGGACCGGGCCGCCTAGTGTCCTCGATCGCTTTCGCCAGGATATCGGCACGCAGGACCATACCCGCCCCGCCGCCCGCGGGTGTGTCGTCTACATTTCGATGCCGGCCCTCCCCCCAGCGACGCAGATCGACCGCATCAAGCTGCCAAAGCCCGTCCTTCAGGGCCTTTCCCGTCAGGCTTTGTCCCAGTACGCCGGGAAAGGCATCTGGCAGCAGCGTCAAAACCGTCGCCTGCCAGACCCCCGCAAGCGTCTGGTCCCCCGCAATAAGGTCTTGCGGCGTCACAGAAGCTTGGATCGACTTTCGCCCGTGGCTTTTCATGCGGTCTCTTGTGCGAAGCGGCTGCCCGCTCAGGGGCATTGCGGTGAAGGGAATATGCTTTTGCGGCTTTTAGATCATGTTATGACTGCCCGCTATGCTGATGTCGGATATAGCGCCCTACAGATCTGCCCTCAGGCAAAGCTGGCAAGCCTTGGTGACGGAGGCTGAACTTGATCCATCCGCCTTCAAACCAAGCGTCTTGTGGCGGCGGATCGATCCATGGCGCGTCCGGTTCGTTCTCAAGCTGACGAACAAGACCGGGCCGGATCTGGTCTTCAAGAAGACGTTCAAGCCTGAGGGATCGTCGAACTTCATGACCGGCATCAGCGCTCAGGACCGGGTTTCGAACGCCTTGCAGGAGCCAACGACGACACCAAAAATTCTTGCATATTCCGAGAAAGATCAATCTCTTCTTATGGATTGCGTACCGGGCGAAACGGCGCATGACGCGCTTTTCAACGCCGGCGGGAGCCCGGCTGAGCAAGCGCGGCTTCTTGGAGCTGCCGGGCAATGGATCGGTGCCTTCCATCGCGCTTTCGCGGAGCCGCCGCGCCGATTTCAGGCCCGCCATATCCTCAAACATATGCAAAATCGCTTGGCGGAGTTTGATAAGACATCTCATAAAATCCGCCATCCTGAGCACTACCACCGGGCGCTGACCGCTCTTCTCAAGACCGGAGCGGACGCGGATGGGGCTGAATTGCCGGTTGGGCTGAACCACGGGGATCTGCACTCCAAGAACATCATCATCGGGGCGGATCGGGTTTCGGGAATCGACTTTCGGAACAACCATACGGCCCCTGCCTGCTACGATCTCGGGCGGTTCCTTGTGGACGGGGTGGTGCGGACAGTGGGGCCCTCCTCGACCGGGAAAACGTTTCTTGATCCGGAGCTGTCAGCGGCGTTCTGGGAGGGGTACGGCGTTGATCTTGCGGACAATTCAGCCATGAACCTGATGATCAAGGTCCGGCTTTTGGAGGACTGGATCGCGATACCGGACGGGCGTCTCAACCGAATGCAGCGCAGGCGGTTCGACAATATTCTGGCCATCTCGGGCGGGTTGCTTTCGGACTAAAGCAGGCCGTCCGGCGGATCGGCAACAAGGCGGCCTGTCTCAAGATCAACGGTCGGTATCGTTGCTTTGGTAAAGGGCAAGAGCACGGTCGCGGGTTCGTCGGGAAGGCGAACCTCAAGCAGATCGCTGGCCCCGTGGTTCTGGACGCTGCGGACGGTTCCGATCAACTCTCCGCCCGTGTCGAAAACCGATAAGCCGATGAGATCGCTGTAGTAATATTCATCGTCCTCCGCTGGGGGCAGGCGATCGCGCGGCGCAAAAAGCTCCGCTCCCTTCAGGGCGTCGGCCTCTTCCTTGGTGGTAATCCCGTCGATCCGGGCGGTCAGGGCGTTCTTGGTGCGCCCGGTCAGGACGATCTGCGCGAAGACGCGCCCGTCCTTGGTTTCAAGCGGCGCATAATCGGCGATCGTCTCGGGGTCGGCGCAAAAGCTTTTGAGCCGCACGTCGCCCTGCACGCCGAAGGATCCGGCGATAGCCCCAAGGAGAACCTTATCCGTCGTCACAGGCGCATTTCCCCTTCGACATCCGGCATTTCCGCCGATGCCGCAGCATATCGACCCAAGGAGATATCGTCCCGGACCTCAATCGCAGCATCGGCGAAAAGCCAAACCATGACAGAGAGTTACTCTGCCTTTTCTTCTTCTGCGGCCGCCTCTTCCGCAGGCTCTTCGGCCGGGGCGTTGGCAGCTTCTTCAGCCGCGGCCTTCTTGGCGGCTTTTTCTTCGGCACGCTCCTGCGCTTTCTTTCCAGGCTCGCCCTTCTTGAGGTTGGCGCGCTCTTTCTTCTCGAGAATACCGGCAGCTTCCAGCATGCGGCTGACGCGGTCGGTCGGCTGGGCGCCCTGGTCCATCCAGTGCTTGACCCGGTCGAGGTCCATCTTCACGCGCTCTTCGCTGTCCTTGGGCAGGAGCGGATTATAGGTGCCCAGTTTCTCGATATAGCGGCCGTCGCGCGGCATGCGGCTGTCGGCAGCGACAATGCGGTAAAACGGGCGTTTCTTGGAGCCTCCACGAGCGAGGCGGATCTTCATGGCCATTGGTTGTCCTTTCGTTAATGGCGAGGATGGCAGTGTTGCGCTGCCTTACATCATTGTTTTGATTGATGTTCTTCGTGGTGTTGGATGACTTCCTGGATGATGAAGGCCAGGAACTTCTTGGCGAAGGCGGGGTCGAGATCCGCGCGCTGGGCGAGGTCCTCGAGGCGGGCGATCTGACGGGCCTCGCGGTCCGGGTCGGACGGAGGCAAGTCGTTGACAGCCTTGAGTTTTCCGACCGCCTGCGTGTGCTTGAACCGCTCGCCCAGAGTGTAGACGAGGATGGCGTCGAGACGGTCGATGCTGTCGCGGTGATCCTTTAGGATCTCGGCGGCGCGGGCGCTGTCGGTCATGGAGAGATCCCCCGATTTGGGCCGTCGGCATCCGGGCGGCATCCGGGCGGCATCCGGGAGGAGGCAAATTCGCGCAAACCGGCCAAATGAGGCTGTTTCGCCGGTCTGGGGCCGATCGAGAGGGCCGAGTATGGCCCGATCCATAAGTCGTGACTTATCATGTCGCGAAGCCTCCCGGGCTGTGCCGATAGACGAGATCCTCGTAACCCGGATCCGCCGCGTCCGGATCGTGCGTTGCGCCCAGACGCTCTGCCGTGCGGATCGAGGCGGTATTTTCGGGATCGATGTAGCTGACGGCCGTCGTCCAACCGAGCGTTTGCCACGCATAGGGGAAGATCGCCGACATCGCTTCGGTGATATAGCCCTGACCTTCGGCGTCAGCGGACCAGAGGGTCCAACCGAATTCGTGCTCGGGCCAGCCTTCGGGGAACCAGGGGCCCGCACCGCCGATGGCTCTTCCATCGCGGTCGAGCACGAACGAGCCGAATCCACGCAGCGCCCAGTGGCCCACGAAATGACCGAAAGAGCGCCAGGCCTTGCCGCGGTCGAGATCCTCCGAGCGGACATAGCGCGAACGGTCGCTGGCCAGGAATGCGGCGAAGGCGTCGAAATCCGAGGCCTGCGGCAGGCGCAGGATCAGACGCTCGGTCCTGAGCGTAGGGCCGGTGAGGGCGACAGTCATGAGAGCACCTCAGGAGAGGGGTGCCGGTAGACAACGCAAGGCGAATGGCCCGGCCGGTCAGCGGCGTCGTCGAGCGTGGCGCCAAGGCGTTTGGCCAGCGCGATGGAGCGGTCGTTCTCGGGCGCGATGTAGCTGACGGCCGTCGTCCAGCCGAGATCCTCGTAGGCCCAGCGGCGGGCGGCCAGAGCGGCCTCATAGGCGAGGCCCTTGCCTTCATAGGCCGGATCCCAGATGTGCCAGCCAAGCTCTTTCTCGGGCCAGTCATTGGGATAGTAGGCGCCCGAGATGCCGACGGTCCGGTCCGCCTTCTTGTCGATGACCGAGAAAAGCCCAAAGCCGCGCAGGATCCAATGCCCTGCCATCTTGGCATGGGCACGCCAGGCCTGCCGCGCGTCCAGCGGACCGCCGACATAGCGGGAGCGCTCGCTGGTCAGAAACGCGATGGCCGCTTCGGTGTCGCGGGCATCGGGTTTGCGCAGGATCAGGCGCTCGGTTTCGAGGATGAGGGCGGTCATGCGGGCCTCTCGTGGATCCAGATCTCGCAATCGGCGTCGTGCGTCGCCATTTCGCCGGTCCAACTGGCGCCGAGCTTTTTCGCGACGGCTTTGGAGGCGCCGTTGTCGCGGTCGATATAGCTGACGATCCGGGGGGCATCGGTCACGGTCCAGCCCCAATCAAGTGCTGCGCTGGCCGCCTCGGTGGCATAGCCCTTGCCTTGCGCGGCAGGAAAGGTGTTCCACCCGATCTCGATCTCTGCCTGATGGGGTGGGTGATGCAAACCGCAGGCACCGACCGCACCTGAGCCGTCGTCGAGCATGAACCAGCCAAAGCCCTTGAGGTCCCAGTGTCCCCGGTCGGCCGCAAAGAGAGACCAGGCCTGCTTCGGTTCGTAGGGGCCGCCGGTAAAGCGGGTCGCATCGGACGCGTAAAAGGCGCGATAGGCGGGCCAGTCCTGCATATCGGGCAATCGCAGGGTCAGGCGCTCGGTTGTGAGGGTGGGCGGTGTCACAGCGTGCCCTCCGGTCCGGGATGGAGCCAAGCAGAGCAATCGCGATTGTGGGCGAGGGGGACGCCATCTGTCGTGGCTCCAAGGCGGCGGGCCACGGCTATCGATGGACTGTTGTCGAAGGCGATATTGCTGCTCAATCTGGTTTCACCCCGGGCGTACCACCAATCGCGGGCTGCTTTGGCGGCCTCGGTCGCGAACCCCTTGCCCCTTGCCTGCAGGAAAAGAACCCAGCCCAGTTCAGGTTCCAGATGTGAGGGAGGGTAGTGTATGCCGCAGGTTCCGACGATGCCTGAGCCATCATCCACGGCCCACCATCCATAGCCCCGGACGGGCCAATGGCCGATAAGTGACGTAAAATGCCGCCACGCCGAGCGCATATCCATCGGCCCGCTCACAAAGACCGACGCATCGCTGGCGGAGAAGTCGGCATAGGGGCCGAAATCGTCGAATTGGAGCGCGCGCAAGATCAGGCGCTCGGTCTTGAGGGTGGGGATTGAGGTCATCGTGCGACGGCACCCCGGACTTGATCCGGGGTCTCTGCCTTTGAAGGCAAGAGGTCCCGGATCAAGTCCGGGACGGCGTGGTAGGGCAGGTGTGTCACAGGTTCAGCTCGTCCGGTGTGGATCCGTCCATCAGTGGCCGCGTGAAGGAGCGGTCGTATCGGCGGATGCATTTCGTGCGCTGGGCGTGGGCATAGGCGCGCTGGCAGTCCGCATCCTCCCACATCTTCGCGCGGTAGGCTTCGTAATCGGCGAGGCTGGGGAACGAGAAGTGACAATAGGCGATGTCGTTCGGCCCCTCATGGGGCAGATGGTAGCCGTGATGGGTCCCGCCCAGCTTGGTGACGAGGTGGATCCACGCTTTCGCATAGGCCTCGAACGCCTCGAGCTGACCGGGGTCGATCTCGTATCGGACGGTGCAGGAGATCATTTCTTCTTACCGAAGCCCGACAGGCCCGGCGGTAACGCAGCGCCTCCGCCCAGGCCGGGCATGTTGCCCATGCCGGGGGGCATGCGGCCCTTGAGCGCCTTGGCGGCCTGCTCCATCGCGGCGGGATCGCCCATATCGGGCATTCCGCCGCCTTTACCCATCATGCCTTTCATCGCCTGTTTGAGCATGCCGCCCTTGCCCATTTTCTTCATCATGTCGGACATCTGGCGGTGCATCTTGAGCAGCTGGTTCAGCTCGCGCACCTCGAGGCCCGCGCCGGCGGCGATGCGTTTCTTGCGCGAGGCCTGAAGGATCTGCGGGGCGGCGCGTTCCTTTTTGGTCATCGACTGGATGAGGGCGATCTGGCGTTTGAGCATCTTGTCGTCGATCCCGGCGCCCTGCGCCTGGGCGGCCATCTTCTTGGCGCCCGGCAGCATGCCCATCATGCCTTCCATCCCGCCCATCTTGAGCATCTGGTCGAGCTGCATCCGCAGGTCGTTCATGTTAAACTGACCCTTCTGGAAGCGCTTCATCATGCGCTCGGCCTGTTCGGCCTCGATCGTTTCCTGCGCCTTTTCGACGAGGCTGACGATGTCGCCCATCCCAAGGATGCGGCCTGCGATGCGGTCCGGCTCGAACGTCTCGAGCGCGTCCATCTTTTCGCCGAGGCCGACGAAGCGGATCGGCTTGCCGGTGACGGCGCGCATGGAGAGCGCGGCGCCGCCGCGCCCGTCGCCGTCCATCCGCGTCAGGACAACGCCGGAGATGCCGATGCGGTCGTCGAAGTTCTCGGCGGTGGTGACGGCGTCCTGACCGGTCAGGCCGTCGACGACGAGGAGCGTTTCGCGCGGGTTCGCGACGTCGCGGACCGCCTCGACCTGGGTCATGAGCTCTTCGTCGATCGAGAGGCGGCCCGCGGTGTCGAGCATGTAGACGTCGTAGCCGCCAAGGGAGGCCTGCGTCTTGGCGCGTTTGGCGATGGCGACGGGATCTTCGCCCTTGACGATGGGCAGCGTGTCGACGCCGATCTGTACGCCGAGGATCTGAAGCTGCTCCATCGCGGCAGGGCGATTCACGTCGAGCGAGGCCATGAGGACCCGCTTGCCCTCGCGGTCGGTCAGCCGCTTGGCGAGCTTGGCGGTCGTCGTCGTCTTGCCGCCGCCCTGCAGGCCGACCATCAGGATCGGGGCGGGCGGGTTGTCGATCTTGAGCGTTCCCGGATCGCCTTCGCCGGTGAGCGTCGCGACAAGCTCGTCATGGACGATCTTGACGACCTGCTGGCCCGGGGTGACGGATTTGGTGACGGCCTGGCCGGTCGCCTTGTCCTGCACGCGGCCGACGAAATCGCGGGCGACGGGCAGCGAGACATCCGCCTCGAGCAGGGCGACGCGGACCTCGCGCAGGGCTGTCTTGACGTCGTCTTCGGAGAGGGCGCCCTGCTTGGTCAGACGCTCGAAGACGCCGCCGAGGCGTTCGGAGAGATTTTCGAACATATGCGCGCTCCTTCAAGCGGTGACGGGTGCCCAGCATATAGGATGCGGGGCGCGAATGCAGTAGCGCCCCCGTGGGCGAAACTCGCTGACGGGGGGCGATCCCGGATCCGGTCCGGGACCGGAGATGATGCTTCTCCGGATGGGCGGCGGATACGAGCTTTGTGCGGACGAGTCAACCGGAGCGCGCCTTGATCGACGTGGGATCGGCGCGGTCTATCCTGTCCGGTCGGCCGCAAGCCATGTCGAGATCGCTTTCGCGGCGACATGGGTGCCTTTGCCGGAGCTCAGATGGGAGGTGAGCGCAAGCCTTTTTCCATCCTGGGCAAGGAGCCGCACCCGGTAGACCAGCCCCGTTCCGTCGGAATCCAGCCGCTCTTCGATCTCTGCGTCTTCGATATCGTCCAAGGGACGGCTGTCAATCGTTCTGCTGACAAGAGAGTGACGGATGATTGTCACGATGTTGCTTTGACGGTCGAACGTAACGCTCAACTTTTGCAGCAGGGCCAGTGCCACGATCGAACCGCTCCCGACGATGACCACTGCGGCAAGACCGGCCAATCGGTGGATCGAGAAGGTCGGGCCTTCGAGGCGTATGGCGATGATCGTCACGACGACGGACAGGATGAGACCGCCCAGAAGGAAGGCTGCGGCGACCCACGGTTTGTCCTCGAGCTCGAGCCGGTCGGATGTCTGGTGGATCACCTTCATGTCTCGATCATGCTCTGCCGGGATGACGAAATCATGTCGTCACCCCGACAGCGCCATAATTGCCATATCGTCGACCTGGTGCAGAAGCTGGAGACTTCGCAGGTCATGATAGCGCAGATCCGGTCAAGGATAAGGATGTCAGACGGCCGGGCGGCTGAGCCGGTCGGTCACGAGGCCGGTGGCGGGCATGTTGGGGATGTCGTGATCGTCGTCGCGCAGCGGAGCGCCGCGGCTGGCCTGCCAGCGATTGATATCGAGCACCGTGCCGGGCGCATCGATCGGACCGGCAAGGCCTTGGCTCAGCGGGACCGTCATCTGCTCGCCGCTCTCTTCGAAGACCAGACCGATGCGGTACTTCATATGGCTCAGACCGCGAGTGCCGACGCGATGAGGTTCGATCCGGGCGCCGCGAAAGCTGTCCAGCGCATAGATGGCCTGGTTCCGCGTCCAGAGGCTGCGATCCGAGATCTTGACGTGACCCTGCGCCTTGTCGAATTCGACCCGGAAGGATCGGGCGAAGATCGCGATATAGCCCAGCCCAAGCGCCAGTCCGATCAGGCACAGCCGCAGGCTGGCATCGCCGATCAGCTGGGACGGAGGCAGGCTTGTCAGGCGGTCGACGAGGCCGGGGTCGAAAAGCGTAACCAGCTTGGCCGCGGCGACAAACGTGAAGCCGCCCAGAACAAAGGTGATATAGGGAGTGTCCCTCAGGACAAGACGGTCGGACGTTTTGCGTGTCAGTTTCACCACTTCACCTCGTTCATTGGCACGGGGGCCATTTGCGCCGAGGAGTGGGGCGCCGTTACGGCGGGGCGGGGACGCTTTCGGGACGACTTTTCGAAGATTTACGTCAAAGCCGTGTCGAGGCCCGGACCTTGGGGGATCCGGGCCGCACTCTTGCCCGATTTCAGGCGGCCAGCGCGTCGATATCGCTATAGGCCGCTTCGATCTTGGTCTCGGCTTCGACATTAAGCTGATCGGCGGTGATCACCTGCACGTCGGTGATGCCCAGAAAGCCCAGGAAGAATTTGAGCCATGGCGTCGCCCAGTCGATATCGGAGCCGCTTTCGGTCCCGCCCGAGGCGACGGCGATGATGGCGCGCTTGTCCTCCAGCAGACCTTTGGGACCGTCGGCGGAGTATTGAAACGTGACGCCGACGCGGGCGGCCAGATCGGCCCAGGCCTTGAGCGCGGCGGGCACGCCGAAATTATAGATCGGCATCCCGATGACGATCGTGTCGGCCGCCTGAAGCTCGGCCACGACGGCGCCCGACGCGGCGATGGCGGCCGTCTGATCCGCACTGCGATCGGCTGGCGGCGTGAAGTAGGAGCCGATCATCTCTTCGGTAACAAGCTGGGGCGGCGTTTCGGCAAGATCGCGGTGGATCACCTCGCCGCCCAGCCTGGCGACGATGCGATCGGTCAGCTTGCGCGAGACGGACGCGTCATGGCGGGCAGAGGCGTCGATGCGAAGGATGGTCATGGGGCTCTCCTGTGTGTGGCGCTGGTTGAATTGATCCAAGAGCTAGGCCGCTATGCGCGTCCGCGCCATCCCGCGAAATCCAAGATGACTCTGTGCGAATTTGCTTATAGACAGCCGCCATCCGATGCAGGAGAGCACAGATGTCGATCAACAACTGGGACGAGATCCGCACCGCCTATCATGTGGCGCGCGAGGGCACTGTCTCTGGAGCGGCGCAGGCTCTGGGTGTCCATCATGCGACGGTGATCCGGCATATCGACGCGCTCGAGGGTCGGCTCGGGGTCAAGCTTTTCCAGAGGCATGCGCGCGGCTATTCCGCGACCGAAGCGGGGGAGGATCTCTTGCAGGTGGCAGGTGCGACGGACGATCAGTTCACCCAGCTTCTGGGCCGGATCCGCGGTCGGGGCGAAGGTGTGACCGGTGATCTGGTCGTGACGTCGCTGACCTCGCTCTCCTCTCTGCTGACGCCGGTTCTGGCCGATTTTCAGGAGCAGAACCCCGATGTGCGGATCCGCTACCTGACCGGAGACAGGCTCTTTCGGCTGGAATACGGCGAGGCGCATGTGGCCATCCGTGCCGGGGCGGCGCCCGATCAGCCGGACAATGTGGTGCAACCCTTCATGAAGCAGTCGATGCGGATGGTCGCGACGCAGGATTATGTCAAGGAGAACGGCCAGCCGGGCACGGTCCGCGAGTTGTCCGAGCATCGGATCATCGGCCATGACAGCGCCACGTCGCGCGCGCCCTTCAACATCTGGCTGCGCGATCACGTGCCGGATGATGCGATCGCCTTTCGCGTCACGGACAATCGCGCAATGGGCGATGCGGTCCTGTCGGGGGCCGGGATCGGCTTCGTTCCGGTCTGGGAACTGGGCAATCATCCGGATCTGGTCGAGATCCTTCCCGCCCTGAGCGACTGGGATGCGCCGCTTTGGCTCGTCACCCATGTGGACCTGCACCGGACCTCTAAAGTGCAGGCATTTCTGGCTTTTTTGAAAGACCGTGCGCGGGACTGGGCGGAAAAGTGGGGGTGATTGTTAACCTTGCCGATGGAACACGCGTCGGATTGCCGCGTTAGGCCGGTAGTTTGGCATAAAGGAAAGCCCAATGCGCAATATCATCTATCTCGTCGGCCTGGTCGTGATCGTTCTGGCGATCGTTCAGTTCGTACTCTGAGAAATCGTCTCGGTTTCCAAGAACCGTTCGAAGGCGTCGAGATTGACGGCTTCGAACTGCCCAAAGCTCTGCATCCAGATCGAAGCGGCCCGCAGGGCGTCGGGATCCAGCTTGCACCACTTCACCCGTCCGCGCTTTTCCTGAACGATCAAACCGGCTTTCGTCAGAACGCCCAGATGTTTCGAAATCGCGGCCAGCGACATCTCGAACGGCTCGGCCACATCGGTCACGGCCATGTCATCCTCCAGCAGCATCGAAAGGATCGCCCGCCTGGTCGGATCGGCCAAGGCGGCAAAGACGGTGTCGAGAGGGCTGGTCATGACCGCGTGTCCTTGCGGCCTTGTGCTGCAAAAGTCAACCGAACGGTTGAATAAGGTGCGGTCAGCAGAGCTTCGGCGGCCCTCTTCATCTTGTCAAAAATATGCATTTCAAACAGTAGGTTAAGCGCTCCATCCGCAGCGGATGCGAAGCGTTGACACGCGCTCGCCCGCGCTCTATCTCGACGCGGACTGTCCGAAGGGGGCATGACCGATGGACGATCGCGACACGCAGGACCGGCTCAAGGACCTCGAGGCGCGGATCGCAGCCGCAAAAGGCAAACCAGAGGCCAGGCACCATTCGGAAGAGCATTACTCCCAGGCGCAACTGGCCTGGAGGATGGTGATCGAACTTGTCGCCGGTCTGGGGATCGGATTCGGGATCGGTTACGGGCTGGATGCCCTTTTCGGCACCCGCCCCATCCTGATGGTGGTGTTCATCTTTCTGGGCCTTGCGGCCGGCATCAACGTGATGATGCGCACCGCCAAGGAGGTTCAGGTGAAACAGGCATCCGGTCGGGATGTGGGCGATGAAGAGGATGACGACTGATGGCGACAGGCGGTGAAGAAAGCGGCGCTCTTTCCTTTCATCCGATGGACCAGTTCATCGTCTCGCGTCTGTTCTGCTCGGACGACGCCGAGACGGCGGTCAACGAATGCACCTACGACATCGCCTGGTACGAGCTGACGAATGTCACGCTCTGGCTGGCGCTTGCCGTGCTTGCGGTCTTTGCCATGCTCGTTCTGGGCACGCGCAACCGCGCCGTCGTGCCCTCCCGCTCGCAATCGATCGGAGAGCTCGCCTACGGCTTCATCCACAAAATGGTCGAGGATGTCGCGGGCCGCGAAGGCCTCAAGTATTTCCCCTATATCATGACGCTCTTCATGTTCATCGTGATGGCGAACTTCCTGGGCCTCATCCCGACGTCCTTCACCACGACCTCGCATATCGCCGTGACGGCTGTTCTGGGATTCGGCGTCTTCATCGCGGTGACGGTACTGGGGTTCGTCAAGAACGGCGCATCTTTCCTGGGCCTCTTCTGGGTCAGCTCGGCGCCTTTGGTCCTGCGGCCCATTCTGGCGCTGATCGAGGTCATCTCGTATTTCGTGCGGCCCGTCAGCCACTCCATTCGTCTGGCCGGTAACCTGATGGCCGGTCACGCCGTTCTCAAGGTCTTCGCAGGCTTTGCCCAGGTGACAGCCATCGCGCCGATCGCAATCTTCGGCGTCGTGGCGATCTACGGGCTCGAAGTGCTGGTTTCGTTCATTCAGGCCTACGTCTTCACCATTCTCACATGCGTCTATCTCAAGGACGCATTGCATCCGCATCACTAACACCAACGCAACTTCCAACCCTCAAGGAGTACACGTCATGGAAGGCGATATCGCAAATATGGGTCAATTCATCGGTGCCGGCCTGGCCGCCATCGGATCGGGCGCCGCCGCTATCGGTGTGGGCCACGTGGCCGGCAACTTCCTGGCCGGTGCCCTGCGCAACCCGTCGGCTGCGGCCGGTCAGACCGCGACGCTCTTCATCGGCATCGCCTTCGCAGAAGCGCTCGGGATCTTTTCGTTCCTCGTCGCTCTTCTGCTGATGTTCGCCGTCTAAGGCAACGTCACGATCTTTGAGGGTGGGGCGGCGCCAGGCCGCCCCGGATCTCATCTTTTTATCGCGGAGGCATCATGGCGACCGAAACTGCCGGAGCTGCTGAGGACTCAGTCGGTCTTCCACAGCTGGATTTCTCGACATTCGACAACCAGATCTTCTGGCTCGTCGTCGCTCTTCTTGCGATCTATTTCATCCTGTCGCGTATCGCATTGCCCCGGATCGGATCGGTTCTGGCCGAACGGCAGGGGACGATCACGAACGATATCGCCGCCGCCGAAGAGCTCAAGCACAAGGCAACCGCGGCCGAGGCTGCGTACGACAAGGCGCTGGCCGATGCGCGCGCCGAAGCGGATCGCATCGTCGGAGAAACCAAGGCCGAGATCCAGTCCGAGCTTGATGCAGAGCTGGCCAAAGCCGATGCCGAGATCGCAGCGCGCACCTCTGAAAGCGAGGCCGCGATTGCCGAAATCCGGGACGGCGCGAAAGACAGCGTCCGCGAGGTCGCCAAGGACACGGCGATGGCCATCGTCGCTGCCTTGGGCCGCGATGCCGATCAGTCGGCCGTCGACAAGGCCGTCGAGAAGGAGATGACGTCATGAGCCTGAAGCGTTTCAGCCTGGCCCTTGGCGCGGCCCTGTTGGCGAGCCCCGCCATGGCAGCGGAGAAGCCGTTCTTCTCGCTCCAGAACACCGATTTCGTGGTGCTGATCGGCTTTATCTGTTTCATCGGGATCCTGGTCTATTTCAAGGTTCCGGCGATGGTCACCAAGATGCTCGATGCCCGGGCCGACGGGATCCGCAAGGACCTCGACGAGGCGCGGGCGCTGCGCGAAGAGGCCCAGACGCTGCTGGCCTCTTACGAGCGCAAGAGCCGCGAAGTGAACGAGCAGGCGGACCGGATCGTGGCCAACGCCCGCGAGGAGGCGACCGAGGCCGCCGAGAACTCCAAGGCCGAGATCAAGCGGTCGGTGGAGCGGCGCCTGGCCGCCGCCGAAGAGCAGATCGCGGCGGCCCGCGCGGCGGCTGTCAAGGATGTGCGCGATCAGGCCGTGGCCGTTGCCATCGCGGCCTCGCGCGAGGTGATCGCCAAGCAGATGAGCGCGGACGAGCGCAACAAGCTGACCGACGAGGCCATCGGCACGGTCGAGGCCAAGCTGCACTAAGCCGCCTCACAGCGCCAAAAAGATCGAGACCCGGCCCCGCGTCGGGTCTTTTTCTTTGAGCGGGGAAAAGTCTTCTGCCGAAGACTTTTGAACGAAGAGGAGGGCGCCCTGCGGGCGATGCGGCCGCCAACGCGGGCGCCCGGTGCGGGATGTCTTCGAGGCGAGGGACAGAGAAGGCCACGGCATCGAAAAGGGCCACTCCCTGAAGAGGAAGCGGCCCCGATGGCGCCTCGGATGTTCGAAGCGCCTGCTCGAAAGAGCGATACCCTAGAAAGGTGTGATCACCACTTCGACGCGGCGGTTCTGCTGGCGGCCTTCGGGTGTCAGGTTGGTCGCGACGGGCTGGCTTTCGCCGCGGCCGGTGGCCGAGATCCGCGAAGACGAGACGCCCGAATTGATCAGGACGTTCGCGACCGAGCGCGCGCGCCGCTCGGAGAGGCCCTGATTATAGGCCGCTTCGCCGACATTGTCGGTGTGACCGATCACGTTGACCCGGGTGTCGGGATATTGCTGCAGGTTCGAGGCCAGAGCGCGCAGATCGCGTTGCAGATCCGGTCGCAGGTTCGCGCTATCGGTGGCAAAGAGGATGTCCTGTGGCAGCGTGACAATCAGCTGCTCGCCGGTGTTGCGGACATCGACCTGATTACCAAGCGCGTTGCGCAGAGCAGCTTCCTGCTGGTCCAGACGATTTCCGACGAGCGCGCCGCCACCGCCGCCGAGAACCGCGCCAGCGACGGCATTGCGGCGACGCTCTTCTTCGCTATCGCCGATCTGTCCGCCGACAACCGCCCCGCCAATCGCGCCGATCAACGCGCCCTGCTGGGTGTTCCGGTTAGGGTTGTTGGGATCGGTGAGCGGGGCGCAGGCGGTCAGGGCCAGCGTGCCGGCCGTCGCTAGAATGAAGGGTGTCTTGATCGAAGCCATGATCTCTCTTTCTTTTGCACATGTGCGGGCAGATCGCCGCATCAGGATCCGATGTGCGATATGGATCCCTGATATGCAATAACACGGCGATGATAGGGGAGTTCCGGCAAAATTCGGCCCAGATTTGATATTCTCAGGCCGGACTATCCGCTCGCGCGCCCTCATAGGCCAGAAGCGCGCGCTTGACCGGCAGACCCCAGTGATAGCCGCCCAGACCGCCCGATTTGCGCAAGGCGCGATGGCAGGGAATCAGCCAGCTGACCGGATTGCGGCCCACGGCCGTGCCGACGGCGCGGACGGCCTTGGGATGGCCGATGGCGCTGGCGATTTCGGAATAGGTCGTGACCTGACCGGAGGGGATGCGCAGCAGCGCCTCCCACACCTTGATCTGGAACGGGGCGCCGATGAGATGCAGCCGCGCCTCTCCGCCCAGCCCGAAGGCGGCGAGGGTCCAGTCGCGGATCGCATCCCCGTCTTCGGTAAAGCTCGCCCTGGGCCAGCGGGCCATCATGTCGGCCATGGCAGCGTCGCGGCCCGTTTCTTCGGCAAAGGCGATGCCGCACAGCCCTCGCGATGTCGCCATGGCCAGCGTGTCGCCGAAGGGGCTTTGAAACCAGCCGTAGCGGATCACGAGCCCCTCGCCCTTGTGGGCGTATTCGCCGGGGCTCATCGCCTCCCAGCGCAGGAAGAGATCGTGCAGGCGGCTCGATCCCGACAGACCCACCGCACCGGCGGTCTCCAACGTGGTGAAACGGTCCTCGAGCAGGGATTTGGCATAGCCCAGCGTCAGATATTGCTGGTAGCGCTTGGGCGACACGCCCGCCCAGCGTGAAAAGAGCCGCTGGAAATGCGCGGGGCTCATATCCATGCGGGCGGCCAGATCCTCGAGCGGGGGCTGATCCTCGGAAGACGCATCGATCGCCTCGATGGCGCGGCGCATCACGTGGTAATGGTAGCTGCCTTCGGCATCGAGCGGGGTCTGGAGCATGATGGGCCTCCTCGTGGATCAGTGTGGTTGGCCTCAATCTAGGCGAGGGGCGGGATCGCCGCGACCCGGATATTGCGCTATCGGACGGGCCGGGGCATAGGGGCGGGCATGTCAAAGCAACTCGACTACCACACGATTCACGCGATCTTTGAGCGATTTCAGGAGGCTGAGCCCGAGCCGAAGGGTGAGCTGGATCACCTCAATGCCTATACGCTTGTCGTGGCGGTGGCACTGTCGGCACAGGCGACGGATGCAGGTGTGAACAAAGCCACGAAAGCGCTGTTCGAAGTCGTGGACACGCCGCAGAAGATGCTGGATCTGGGCGAGGAGGCGCTGATCGAGCATATCAAGTCGATCGGGCTTTATCGCAACAAGGCGCGCAACGTCATGAAGCTGAGCCGGATCCTCGTCGAGGAATATGGCGGCGTGGTCCCCAGCTCTCGCGCGGCGCTGGAGAGCCTGCCGGGCGTGGGGCGCAAGACGGCCAATGTGGTGCTGAACATGTGGTGGCGGCATCCGGCGCAGGCGGTCGATACCCATATCTTCCGTGTCGGCAACCGAACCGGCATCGCGCCGGGCCGTGATGTGGTCGCCGTCGAGAAGGCGATTGAGGATCATGTGCCGGCCGAGTTCCAGCTGCATGCACATCACTGGATGATCCTGCACGGGCGCTATCACTGCAAGGCGCGCAAGCCGATGTGCCCGACCTGCCTGATCGAGGATCTGTGCCCGTTCGACGACAAGACCCAAGCCCCAGCCCCGAAGGGACAAGCATGACTTCCACCTATGACGTCGTCGGCATCGGCAATGCGATGGTCGACGTGATTTCGCCGGCCTCGGATACGTTTCTCGATCATATGGGGATCACGAAAGGCATCATGCAGCTGATCGAGAGGGACCGGACCGAGGTTCTTTATGCGGCGATGGAAAGCCGGGTCGAGACGCCCGGCGGGTCTGTGGCCAACACGCTGGCGGGTCTGGGCCAGCTGGGGCTCGGGACCGGGTTCGTGGGGCGTGTGGCCGATGATGCGCTGGGCCGGTTCTATGCCGATGCGATGACGCGCGGCGGAACCGAATTCGTCAATGCGCCGACGGCCGATGCCGATCTGCCGACCTCGCGGTCGATGATCTTCGTCTCGCCTGACGGGGAGCGGTCGATGAACACGTTTCTCGGCGAAAGCACGCTTCTGGGATCGGCGGATGTGCCGACCGACGTGATGAAGGCGGCCCGGTTCCTGTTCCTGGAGGGGTATCTCTTCGACAAGGACGACAACAAGGCGGCATTCCTGGCCGCCTCTGCCGCCTGTCGCACAGGCGGGGGCGCGCCGGGGATCTCGCTTTCCGATCCGTTCTGCGTTGACCGGCATCGCGACGATTTCCGCAAACTCGTTCGCGAGGAAATGGCCTTTGTGATCGGCAACGAGGACGAGTGGAAATCGCTCTATCAGGTGACGGATGTCGAGGAAGCGCTGGCCCATGCGATGGAGGATTGCCAGACACTTGCCTTCACTCGGTCGGGCGATCCGGTGATCGTCGTCAAGGATGGCGAGCGGGCGGACGTTCCGATCCAGAAGGTGGTCCCGGTCGACGCGACCGGCGCGGGCGATCAGTTTGCCGCCGGGTTCCTCTACGGGCTAGCCGAAGGCCGCGCGGCGGATGCCTGCGGCCGGATGGGAGCGGTCGCGGCCGCCGAGGTGATCAGCCATGTCGGCCCGCGTCCCGAAGCGGATCTCAAAGGGCTCTTTCGGCGGCACGGGTTGGTCTAAACCGGCAGAGCGCCCGTCTTGATGGCGACCGCCGGATTTGCCTTCGGCGAGGATATTTGGAAGGCAAAGACGGGCAGGGGGTCGCCTCAAAAGCAACCATGGCCCGCTGGATTAACCTTAATACCCGTTAAGGTTAATGCGCTCAGGCCACGGTCCTGCATCATTGGGCAGGGTGGATCGTCTTGGCGTCGCCCCGCTCGTATTCCGTGGTCGGACTGACACCGGGCGAGATAAGGACAGTGGAGGTCTATCGGCGTAATTGAACGGGATCTGAGCCCCGCATCCGGGCGGTGCGGCCCGGGATCCGATCGGTCGCCGCAGCGGCGATGCAGTCAGATCCCGGAGCCGTCTTCGCCTGCGGTCATCGGCGTCCCCGCCTGTCCCGCCCTCTGAAGAGACAGGATTCGGGTTAAGGCTTCGTTTCTTTGCCTTCGTAAATATCCTGGGGGTGAATTTGCGCAGCCAAGAGGGGGCAACGCCCCCTTCGCCCCCGTCAGCCCGCCAGAACTTTGTGAACCTGATCGAGGTCGATCTCGCGGACCGGCATCTTGTTCGAGGGATCCTCGCGGTCATAGCCGAAGAGCTCGAAATCGCGTTTGTAGATCTCGAAGACCAGATGCATCGACAGATCGTCGAAATAGTCCTCGACCGGGTGGGCGCGTTTTGGCCCGTGTCCTTCGCTTTCATTGAAGCGGGGGATCTGCGTCAGATCGACCGGCGTCGGGGTTTTCACCGCATCGAGGACCTGCTGCATTCCGTCGTTGAACTTTTCCGTCCAGAAGATCCCATCATAGGTGCCGCCGTTCTCCACCAGCCCCACAAGATGGGTCCAGATCGGCGACCAGTGGATGTCGGGCTTGATCGGGCGGTGAAACCGGATCGTGTCCCGCGCGAAAAGCAGGAAGCGGCGGAACGAGAGGATCTGATCGAACTCGCCCGTCTCGGGATCGGGGCCGAATTCGAACCCGTATTTCTGGCGCATCTTCGGCAGAAGATCGCCGCGGTATCGACCTCCGTTTCGCTGAATTCCGCACACCTTGTCGAAGAAGGCGCTGAGGATTCGGGTATAGGGATTGCGCACGAAGCTGAACACGTAGCTGCGATGGGCCGACACGTTATCGGCAATCGCGGCCTGACTGCTTTCAAAGGACCACTTGTGCATGCCGTCCTCGGCATCGTGTATGTCGCCGTCGAAAAAGTCGTGATTGTCTGAATAAAACATGATCTGCCCGATGGTCGAGCAGGCGCATTTGGGGACGGGGCGATAGACCATGCTTTCGCTCGTGGTCATCCAGGTTCCGTTAAAGCCTGTCATTTCGATCTGCCTCTCCTTGACGTGCCGACGATCCGTCTGGTCACTGCTTGATATCAAGCAAATCTGACCTTTGTATTCAATGGCGCGTCGCACTAAGACGTGATTTGGACAACCATCGCGAGATCGGGACGACAGCCTTGGCCAAGATCGCCTTTATTCTCCTCTGCCATAAGAATCCGGATGCCGTCATCCAGCAGGCGCAGCAGCTGACCGATGCGGGCGATTGCATGGCCATCCATTTCGACGGCCGCGCCTCGGATGCAGACTATCGCCGGATCACCGCGGCGCTCAGGGGCAATCCGCGCGTTGCCTTCGCCAAGACTCGGGTGAAATGCGGCTGGGGCGCCTGGAGCCTTGTTCAGGCGACGCTCAACGCGGTCGAAGCGGCGGTCGAGGCGTTCGATCATGCCACCCATTTCTACATGGTCTCGGGCGATTGCGCGGCGATCAAATCGGCCCATTACGCGCATGAAAAGCTTGATGGGGAGGATGTCGATTACATCGAGAGCTTCGATTATTTCGAAAGCGACTGGATCAAGACCGGCATGAAGGAAGAGCGGCTGATCTACCGCCATGTCTTCAACGAACGCACGCAGAAGACGCTCTTTTACACGTCGATGGATCTGCAGAAGAAGCTCAAGCTCGAGCGGGAGATCCCCGCCGATCTGCAGATGATGATCGGCAGTCAGTGGTGGTGCCTCAGGCGACAGACGATCGAGGCGATTCTGTCCTTTCTGAAAGGCCGCCCCGATGTCATCCGGTTCTTCAAGACGACCTGGATCCCCGACGAGACCTTCTTTCAGACGCTAGTGCGGCATCTGGTGCCCGAAAACGAGATCCGCAGCCGGACGCTGACCTTCCTGATCTTCAGCGATTACGGGATGCCGGTGACGTTCTACAACGATCACTACGACATGCTGCTCAGCCAGGATTTCCTTTTTGCCCGCAAGATCAGCCCCGAGGCGACCGAGCTCAAAGAGCGGCTGGGCGCGCTTTACGCGTCGGGCCGCGATGATTTCGTGATCTCGAATGAAGGCCAGCGGCTTTTCTCGTTTCTCGTCGGACGAGGCCGGGAAGGGCGGCGGTTCGCGACCCGGTTCTGGGAGAACGAATCCTCGCTGGGCCGCGAGCGGGAGCTGCTGATCGTCACTTGCAAGAAATGGCATGTGGCCAAACGGCTTTTGGGAGCCATCCAGGAGCATGCCAGCATTCCGACCGTCGACTATCTCTTCAGCGAAGAGCATACCCCGCTGCCCGATCTGGGCGGGATCCAGACGACGCTGGAAAAGCGCAACCGGCATCGCCGCGCCTTGTTGCGGATGCTCTTTGACTACTACGACACGAACCGGCTGTTGATCTGTCTTGATCCCAGCCATCTTGAGCTGATGCATGATTTCGGTTCGGATCGGTCGACGATGAAGGTGCTCGAGATCGAGTGCGATTTCAGTGATGAATACCTGATCGGGCATGCGATGCGGGTCGGTCTTGCGGGGGAAAATTCGGGCGAGGAGACGCTCGAGCGTCTGCTACCGACGATCCGCTATGACGTCACCTATGAAAGCGATGCGCTGCGGGATGCCAATTTTCCGCATTTCGCCCGCATCCGGCAAAGCGCGTCGGTCGAGAAGAACAGGGACGCTCTATCGGAGTTTCTGGAGGTTCCGCCGGATGTCGCCGAGAGGATCGCGCAGACCGATCATCTATTCACCGACTAGGGAAGGCCGCCCGCGATGCGCAGCTATGACGATCAGAACATCTTTGCCAAGATCCTGCGGGGCCAGATCCCGAACCAGACCGTGCTCGAAACGGATCACAGCCTGGCGTTTCGCGATATCCAGCCCCAGGCACCGGTCCATGTGCTCGTGATCCCAAAAGGGCCATATGTCGATTTCGCCCATTTTTCGGCCGAGGCGAGCGAGGCCGAGGTGATCGACTATATGCGCGCCATCGCCGAGGTCTGCCGCCTGGAAGGGGTCGAGGAGGACGGCTTTCGCGCCATCTCGAATGCGGGCCAGAACGGCGTGCAGGAGGTGCCCCACCTGCATGTGCATATCCTCGGCGGGCGGCCTTTGGGGCGGATGCTCCAGCCTGCATCCGCCTGAGGTTAAAGCGACACCTCGACCGATCCTTCGAGCCAGGCAAAGCCGTTGGGCGGCAATGTCAGAGACGAGCCGTCCAGTTTGGCTTCGGAGGGGCCGGCGAGGCTGGTTTCGCCGGCCAGCGTCAGGGACTGCGCCTCTTTCGAGAGGTTGAAGAGGCAGGTCAGGGCGGCGTCTTGCGTCTGCCGGGTAAATCCCAGAAGGGCGTCGTTCAGATCCATGAACGCTGTCTTGCCTGAAACAAGCGCCGGGCTGCCTTTCCGAAAGGCGATGATCTCGCGATAGGCGTGCAGCACGCTGTCATTCGCGGCTTCCTGTCCGTCGACTGCATGGGCCAGCTGCGGCTCTTTCACCGGCAGCCAGGGCGTGCCTTCCGTAAAGCCGCCATGGGGCGCGTCCCCCTCCCAGACCATGGGCGTGCGGCATCCGTCGCGGCCCTTGACCTCGGGCCAGAAGCGCAGGGCGGGGGGATCGGTCAGTTCCTCGTAGGTCATCACCGTCTCGTTCTGGCCCAGCTCCTCGCCCTGATAGATGCCGATCGAGCCCTCAAAGCTCATCAGCATCGCCGCCGTCAGGCGGGCCAGCGCCTCGCGGCTGGTCCCATGATCGGCCCAGCGGGTGACATGGCGCGGCACGTCGTGGTTGGAGAAACTCCAGGACGGCCAGCCATCGGGCGCGCCTTCGAGGAACCCCTCGATGCAGGTGCGGAAGTGCTGCGGCGAAAATTTCGGCCCCAGCAGCGCAAAGGAATAGGCCATGTGCAGCCGCTTCGTGCCGCGCGTGTAGTCGGCCATGATCTCGATCGACCGGTCGCCATCCTCGCCGACCTCGCCCACCATCATCCTGGCATCGAACGCATCTGTCAGCGCGCGCAGCCGTTCCAGAAAGGCGATATTTTCGGGCTGCGTCTTGGAATGCAGATGGGTCTGCATCCCGTAGATCTCGGTCGCCATCTCCCAGTTTCCGGCCTCGGCGGGCGGGTTGCTGCGCAGCTGGTCGTCGTGGAAATAGTAGTTCACCGTATCGAGCCGGAAGCCGTCCACCCCGCGTTCGAGCCAGAAGCGCATCGTCTCGATCATCGCATCTTGGACCGCGGGCTCGTGAAAGTTCAGATCGGGCTGCGAGATCAGGAAGTTGTGCAGGTAATACTGCCGCCTCCGCGGCTCCCACTCCCAGGCCGGGCCGCCGAAAACAGACGGCCAGTTGTTCGGCGGGGAGCCGTCCGGCTGCGGGTCGGCCCAGACATACCAGTCGGCCTTGGGATTGTCGCGCGACTGGCGGCTTTCCTCGAACCAGGGATGCTTGTCCGAGGAATGCGAGATCACCTGATCGATGATGACTTTCAGCCCCAGCCCATGCGCCGCCTCGACCAGCGTGTCGAACTCTTCGAGCGTGCCGAAAAGCGGGTCGATATCGGTATAGTCCGACACGTCATATCCCATATCCTGCATCGGCGAGGTAAAGACCGGCGAGAGCCAGATCGCATCCGCCCCCAGCTCCGCCACATGGCCCAAACGGCGCGTGATCCCGGCCAGATCGCCGATCCCGTCGCCTGTGCTGTCCTGAAAGCTTCGCGGATAGATCTGATAGATCACCGCGCCCCGCCACCATTCACTCATGATCGATTCCCTCATTCGTCTCGGGGCCAACGTCGCACCATTTGAATGGTTGCGCTAACGGGAAGAGCGCGACTCAGGCCGGGGTCGCCAAATGCTGCCAGTCAAGGCCGAAACCTGCCCCAAACGCGTTTATTTGCAGCTTTTTACGGCCCATCCGGCATGGACAATAGGCCGCAATGCTCCACCCTTAAGAGTGCCAGTTGCCGGGCATTCCCCCGGCGCGCCAGCCAGAGGAGCCCCCGATGAGCCTGTCCCTCACCGTCAATGGCACCACCCGAGAGGTCGATGTCGACCCCGCCACCCCCCTTCTCTGGGTCATCCGCGACGAATTGCGCCTGACCGGTACGAAATTCGGCTGCGGCATCGCCCAGTGCGGCGCCTGCACCGTCATGGTCAACGGCCAGCCGACCCGATCCTGCGTCACGCCTGTCGACACGGTCACGGGCACCAACATCACCACGATCGAAGCCGTCGAAGGGCCCGAGGCCGAGGCGGTTCAGGCCGCTTGGGTCGAGCTGAACGTGCCGCAATGCGGCTACTGCCAGTCGGGCCAGGTCGTCAGCGCCACCGCGCTGCTTCAGGCGATCCCCAAGCCCACCGATCAGGAAATCGACGATGCGATGGCCGGCAATGTCTGCCGCTGCGCCACCTATGCCCGGATCCGCTCTGCGATCCGTCAGGCATCCGACACGCTGGAGGGCTGAGCCATGACATTGATCAAACCCACACGCCGCGCCTTTCTTGCCAGCACCGCCGGTCTCGTGATCGCGGTCGCGCTTCCTCAGGCCCGCCGCGCTGCCGCGCAGGCGCAGGGAGAGCAGAACTTCGCGCCCGACGCCTTCATCCGCATTGCGCCGGACAACACCGTCACGGTCCTCATCAAGCATCTCGAGATGGGGCAGGGCGCCAATACCGGCCTCGCCTCTGTCGTCGCCGAAGAGCTGGACGCAGACTGGGCCCAGATGCGCGCCGAAAGCGCACCTGCCAATACCGCGCTTTATACCAACTTCGCCTTCGGCATCCAGGGCGTCGGCGGATCGACCGGCATGGCCAACTCCTACATGCAGATGCGCAAGGCCGGCGCTGCCGCCCGCGCGATGCTTGTGGAAGCCGCCGCCCGCGACTGGGGCGTCGACGCTTCCGCCATCACGGTCGAGGCCGGGACGCTGACTGGCCCCGACGGCCAGACCGGCACATTCGGCGACTTCGCCGAGGCTGCATTGGACAGCGAAGTGCCCGCCGATCCCGCGCTCAAGGACCCGTCCGAATTCAAGCTGATCGGCCAGAAGCTCACCCGGCTCGACAGCCCGGGCAAGACCGACGGCACGTCCGAATTCACCATCGACATCTATCTCGACGGGATGGAGACGGTGGCCGTCCTGCATCCGCCGAAATTCGGCGCGACCGTCGCGAGCGTGAACGATGCCGCCGCGCTTGAGGTGCCGGGGGTGACACGCGTCGCGCAGATCCCGACGGGTGTCGCCGTCTATGGGACCAACACCTATGCCGCCTTCCAGGGCCGCGACGCGCTTGAGGTCGAGTGGGACGAAAGCGGCGCCGAAACCCGTTCTTCGGCCGAGATGGCGCAAGTCTGGGCCGAAGCCGCACGCGGCGAGGCGCGAGAGGTCGAGGCGTCAGGCGACATCAAGGCCGCCTTTGCAGACGCCGCGACCACCCATGAAGCCGAATTCGTCTTCCCCTTCCTCGCCCACGCCCCGCTCGAGCCGCTCGACGGGGTGATCCAGCTTGGCGACGGGGAAGCCGAGGTCTGGATGGGCTCGCAGCTTCAGACGGTCGATCACGGCACGCTTGCGGGCGTGCTGCAGATAGATCAGGCCAATGTCGCGCTCAACACGATGTATGCGGGCGGCAGCTTTGGCCGGCGCGCGACGCCCGCCTCGCATTTCGCGGCGGAACTGGCCAATGTCGCCTCGGCGGCCGGTCCTGGCGCCTACAAGCTTCTCTGGACGCGCGAGAATGATATTCGCGGCGGCTACTACCGCCCGCTGACCGTCCATCATCTGAGGGGCGCGCTCGATGCGGACGGCAAGATCACCGGCTGGCAGAATACCATCGCCAACCAGTCGATCATCGCAGGCTCCCCGTTCGAGCAGATGATGCAGGATGGGCTCGACCCGACCTCCTATGAGGGCTCGACAAACATGCCCTATGACTGGCCTGCCCATCGCGTCTCCTGGGCGCGGATGGAAAGCGGGGTCCCGGTTCTCTGGTGGCGCGCGGTGGGGCATACCCACACGGCCTATTCGACCGAGACTTTCCTGGATGAGCTGCTCGAGATGGGCGGTCAGGATCAGGTGCAGGGGCGGCTTGATCTGATCAGCGCCGAGGCGGGCCGCGACCGCGCCGTGCTCGAACGCGTCGCTGACATGGCGGGCTGGTCCGGCCCGGGCACGGGCGACAGACGCATGGGCGTGGCGCTTCATGAAAGCTTCGGCTCCTACGTGGCGATGATCGCCGAGGTTGAGGATCGCGACGGTCATCCTTTCACGACCAAGGTCTGGTGCGCTGTCGATTGCGGCTTTGCCGTCAATCCCGACGTGGTGATCTCACAGATGGAGGGTGGCATCGGCTTCGGGCTGGGCACCACGCTCTATAACGAGATCACGATCGAGCAGGGCGGGCGCGTGCGTCAGTCGAACTTCGATCAATACCGGATGATTCGGATCTACGACATGCCGCAGATCGAGGTGGCAATCGTCAATTCTCAGAACGATCCCTCCGGCGTCGGAGAGCCGGGCGTGCCGCCCATCGCGCCCGCCATGGCCAATGCCTGGAGGTCGCTGACCGGCGCAACACCGCGCCGCCTGCCGCTTCAGGATGCCGGTGTGTGAGGAGAAGATCATGAAAGCCATCACAATCGCGCTCGGCCTCGCACTGGCCGCAGGCTCCGCCATGGCGCAAGACCTTCGCCCTGTCTCCGAGTTCGAGGGCATCGAGAACGAGGCAGACCGCTCGGTCGCGCTGTTCGAGGAAATGACCAAGGTGATCCAGCACCCGCGCTGCCTCAACTGCCACCCGGTCAGCGAAAACCCCCGCCAAGGCGACGACATGGAGCTTCACCATCCGATCGTCATTCGCGGCGGTCAGGCGGGCATGGGCATCGTCGGGATGGAATGCTCGACCTGCCACAGCGCCTCGAACGTGTCCTTCACCGGCGCCGAGGGCTCGATCCCCGGTCACGAGCCCTGGCACCTCGCGCCCGCCTCCATGGGCTGGATCGGTCTGACCCCGGGCGAGATCTGCGCCCAGCTCAAGGACCCCGCCCGCAACGGGGACCGCACGCTCGCGGATATCCACGACCACAACGCCAATGACGGCCTCGTCGGCTGGGCTTGGGATCCCGGCGAAGGCCGCACGCCTGCCCCCGGCAGCCAGGCCGAATTCGGAGAGCTCACGCAAGCCTGGATCGACACCGGAGCCGTCTGCCCAAGCTAAGCGAACCTCAACCCCCCAAGGCGACAGTCTCGGGGGGCAGGCCACACGATGCTGCGATCCATGTGAAATCGTACGCAGATTCCAACCGGTTCCAGCTTTTATCACGGCAGTCATCGATATCCGTTGAGCGGACGAGACGTTCAACGAGCCCCTTCAATCTGGGTCTTGATGTCCTGTAGCAAGGCAGTGCGCTCCTCGTCCGACAGCTTATCCAAATTGAAATGAAGCGGTCCCCAGCAGGAAGGAACCGCATATCTCAAATTTTTCGCATCCTCCCCGGCTTGCACAATCCCAAGCAGCACGTCTGCGCCGGGGACGAAGCCGAGATACTCCAGACCTTCGGCCTCATACGTCAGAGCTTCGATCTGAAAGACCTCATCTGCACAGGTCGCCACGGAAAACGCCTGATTACCAGAGCCGAACAGGTACTCTGCATTCCCGTATTCAACCAGCCAGCACGATGCGTCCGTGCCCACGATCTCGACATCGACAACGGACGCGATGGCTATCGAGATATCCTGCGAGGTAATCTCGTCGTAAGCGAAATCAGGATCTGGTTGGCAGGCCAGAGCAAGATCAGCAGAAAGCAGGACCCCGAAGGCGCAGTAACGTAAGATCTTTTTCATTTGGGTAGGATAGCCTTGGCGGAAGACGTCCAAAAGCCCGCTCCTTCATCACGAGCCATCGATGACCGAAGGAGGCATTTGAGATATACCTTGCGCTAGCTCTCCGCGCCATTACGCCGAAGTCGGAAACGGATCGGCGCCCGATCGCGTTCTAAAGCCAGCGACCATCGATCATCCGATGCTGTCGCTTAGAAGAACAGAACGCAGTCATTGCCATGCGAAGCGGCAACCACCTTCCCTCCGTCCCCGCCCCAGTCTAGCGTCGCGGCATGGCGGAAGACTGGCATCTCGGCGTCGATATCGGCGGTACGTTCACCGACCTCGTTCTAGAGGGCGCGGGCACATCGCGGACGCTCAAGGTTCTGACGACCCATGACGCGCCCGACGATGCAATCATGGCCGGTCTCGCGCGTCTGACCGGCGAAGCGGTGATCGCGCCCTCCGATCTCACGCGGATCATCCACGGCACGACCCTCGCGACCAACGCCCTGATCGAACGCCGCGGAGCGAAAACCGCCTTCGTCACCACCGAAGGCTTCCGCGACGTGCTCGAGATGCGCACCGAAAGCCGGTTCGAGCAATACGATCTGAACCTCGTCCTTCCTGATCCCCTGATCCCGCGCAAGGACCGCCATATCATCGCGGGCCGCCTTTTGGCCGATGGCAGCGAGCTGACGCCCTTGGATTTCGACGCCGTACCCGCCCTCGCCGAACGCCTAAAAGACTACGACAGCATCGCCATCGGGCTGCTCCATGCCTATGCCAACCCCGCCCATGAGCAGGCCCTGCGCGAGGCGTTGAGCAAAGCGCTCCCCGGCATCCCCATCTCGATTTCTTCCGAAGTTTCGCCGCAGATGCGCGAATACGAGCGCTTCTCTACCACCTGCGCCAACGCCTATATCCGCCCGCTGATGGAGGCCTATTTGACGCGTCTCGCCGGACGGCTGGCCGAGGCGGGCGCGCAATGCCCCGTCTTCCTGATGCATTCAGGCGGCGGGATCATGGCGCTGGATCAGGCCGCGCTCTTCCCCGTCCGATTGGTGGAAAGCGGCCCGGCGGGCGGCGCGATCTTCGCCGCCGATCTGGCGCGGCGGCATGGTCTGGATCGCGTGCTCAGCTTCGATATGGGCGGGACCACCGCCAAGATCTGCCTGATCCGGGGCGGCGCGCCCAAGACCGCGCGGGTCTTCGAGGTCGCGCGGTCATATCGGTTCAAGAAGGGCTCGGGGATGCCAATCTCGATCCCGGTGATCGACATGGTCGAGATCGGCGCAGGCGGCGGATCGCTGGGATCGGTCGATGCGCTGGGCCGGATCGCCGTCGGCCCCGAAAGCGCAGGCTCCGAGCCAGGCCCTGCCTCCTACGGTCGGGGCGGCACCCGGCCTGCCATCACCGATGCCGATCTACTTCTGGGCAAGCTCGATCCCGATGGCTTTGCCGGCGGCGAGATCCGCCTGCATCCGGACCGGGCCGAGGCGGCGATGACGGCGCATATCGGCGCGCCGCTCGATCTGGAGGCGGCCGAGGCCGCGCGCGGCATGGCCGAGGTCGTGGACGAAACGATGGCCAACGCCGCCCGCGTCCACGCCGTCGAGAGCGGAGAGGATCCGGCCGATTACACCATGATCGCCTTCGGCGGCGCGGCGCCGCTCCACGCCGGGCGGCTTTGCGAAAAGCTGGGGATCGACCGGCTGCTCGTGCCCAAGGGCGCAGGCGTCGGGTCGGCCATCGGGTTTCTGCGCGCGCCGGTCAGCTTCGAGGCGGCGCGCTCCCGGCCCGAGCGGCTGGACAGCTTCGATGCGGGCGCAGTGGCGGACCTGCTGGCCGATCTGAACCGCGAGGCACGCACCATCGTCGAGGCCTGTGCGCCGGGGGCAGAGGTCGAGCGGCTCGTGACCGCGCAGGTCCGCTATGTCGGGCAGGGCTGGGACATCCCCGTGCCGCTGCCCGGCCTCTCTCCGAACGCGGACGAAATCGCAGCGTCTTTCGAAGAGACCTACCGCACCCTTTTCTCTCGCGTGGTCGAGAACCTGCCAGTCGAGGTCACGTCCTGGGCCGTCGAAGTGCGCACGGTGCAACCGGACGCCCCGCCCGTGCCAGAGGCCAAGGATGGCGCGACGGTCGAGGTCGAGGCGGTCCGCACCTTCATCGACCCCGCCAGCGGTGCCGTCACCACCGCGCAGGTGGCCGCGCGCGACCAGATCACCGATGGCGCACATCTTACCGGCCCCGCCTTCCTCACCGAGAGCGAAACGACGATCGTCGTCCCGCCCGGCTTCACCGCCACGGGCCGCGCGGACGGCACGATCGATATCCGGAGGACGCCATGAGCATTGCCCATCAGGTCATGTGGACCCGCCTCATCTCGATCGTCGAGGAGCAGGCACAGGCCCTGATCCGTACCGCCTTCTCCCCGTCCGTCCGCGAAGCCGGGGACCTCTCGGCGGGCGTCTACGATGCGCAAGGCAACATGCTCGCCCAAGCCGTCACGGGAACCCCGGGCCACGTGAACGCCATGGCCGACGCGGTCGCCCATTTCATCCGCGAGATCGCAGAGATGGCCGAGGGCGACGTCTACCTGACCAACGATCCCTGGATGGGCACGGGTCACCTGCACGATATCACCGTCGTCACCCCGGTCTTTCGCGGCGGCCTCGTCGGCTTTTTCGCCTGCACCGCCCATGTGGTCGATATCGGCGGGCGCGGCTTCGGAGCCGATGGCAACTCGGTCTATGAAGAGGGCCTCCAGATCCCCATCATGCGCTTCGCCACGGCGGCAGGCCCCGACCGGACGCTGCTTCAACTGATCCGCGCCAATACCCGTGTGCCGGACCAGCTGATCGGGGACCTACATGCGCTCGCGACCTGCAACGATGTCGGGATGGCGCGGCTTCTCGCGATGATGGAGGAGTTCGACATCCCCGATCTTGAGGCGATCTCGGACCACATCCGGACCGCCTCGCGAACAGCCACCATTAAGCGGATCGCGGCGCTCCCCCGGCAGCAGGCGACCGGCGCGATGCGGATCGACGGCTATGCCGCTCCGGTCGATCTGAAGGTGCAGCTCAGCACCGATGCCGATCACATCGCTTGCAGCTTCGACGGCACATCCGGCCTTGATCCTAAGGGGATCAACGTGCCGATGGTCTACACGAAGGCCTATGCCTGCTACGCGCTCAAATGCGCCATCGCGCCCGAGATCCCCAACAATGCCGGATCGCTCGAGCCCTTCCGGATCACCGCCCCTGAAGGCTCGATCCTGAATGCGCCGCGCCCTGCGCCGGTCTCGCTCAGGCACGTGATCGGGCACCTGATCCCCGATGCGGTCTTCGATGCGCTGGCGCAAGTCCTGCCCGGGCAGATCTCGGCCGAGGGGGCGGGAGCGCTCTGCAACTTCCAGCTTTCGCTGCACGGGCCGGACAATGCCCATGCCGAAATCCTGACCTTCAACTCCGGCGGCTCGGGCGCGCGTCCTTCCCATGACGGCCTGAACGCGACGGCCTTTCCGTCGGGCGTCATGACGATGCCGGTCGAGGCCACCGAACAGACCGGCCCCGTCATCATCCACCGCAAGGAGCTGCGCCCCGATAGCGGCGGCGCGGGCCGTCAGCGCGGCGGTCTGGGACAGGTCATGGAGGTCGGCGCGCGCGAGGGCTGGCGCATGGATCTCTCCGCGATGCTCGACCGCGTGGATCACCCCGCGCGGGGCCGGGAGGGTGGCGCAGATGGCGCACCGACCGTGATCGAGCTGGGCGACGGAACGCCTTTGCGCGCCAAGGGCAAGCAGCCGGTTCCGCAGGGCGGCCTCGTGCGCTTCGCCTTTCCGGGCGGTGGCGGCTACGGTCCCCCGTCAGAGCGCCCTCGCGCCGCCGTGGAGCGGGACCTCGAAGGCGGTTATATCTCGGCAGAGGCCGCGCGCGATCTTTACGGAGAAGAGCCATGAGCCAGAGCTATGATGTCGTGATCATCGGCGGCGCGATGATGGGCTCCTCCGTCGCCTGGTGGCTCTTGCGCCATCCGGGTTTCGACGGCTCCATCCTGATCGTGGAGCGCGATCCGACCTTCGAATTCGCCTCCACCACCCACACGAACAGCTGCATCCGTCAGCAATTCGGAACCCCGATCAACGTGCAGGTCTCGCAATTCGGCGTCGAATTCGTCCGGAACGCCCGCGACTACCTTGGCGCGGACGCGCCCGAGATCGCCTTTCGCGAATTCGGCTACCTTTATCTCGCGGCAGACGAGGCCTTCGCGGCCCAGCTGACCCGCAACCATGCCGTCCAGACTGCGCTTGGCGCGGATACGGTCCTGCTCGAGCCAGATGAGATCAAGGATCGCTTCCCGTTCATGTCGACCGATGGGCTGGTCTTGGGCAGCCTCGGCGCCAGCGGTGAAGGCTATTTCGACGGCCACGGCATCCTCGCCGTCTGGCGCGAGCAGGCCAAGGCCGCGGGCGTCGAGCGTCGCACGGGCGAGGTGGCCGGGATTAGCCGGACCGGCGGTCGCGCGAGCGGCGTGACGCTCGCGGACGGAACCCGGATCGAGGCCGGCGCGATCGTCAACTGCGCCGGGCCACGTGCGGCCCAGGTCGCGCGGATGGCGGGCCTTGAGATTCCGGTCGCCCCGCGGCGCGCCTATTCCTTTGTCTTCGACACCGCGGAGCCCTTGCCCGTCGATCTGCCGCTCACCATCACGCCGAGTGGCGTCCATGTGCGCCCCGACAGCCGCACCCGCTATCTGGCGGGCTGTATGGACGAGGCCGGGCCGGGGGCCGCCTATGACGATTTCGCCATGGATCCCGATATCTGGATGGACCACGTCTGGCCCACCCTGGCCGAGCGCATCCCGCCTTTCGAGCGAATCAAGATCTCGAGCGAATGGGTCGGCCATTACGCGATTAACACGCTCGATCACAACGCCATCGTCGGCCCCGTGCCGGAGCTTGCGGGCTTCTATCTCTGCAACGGCTTTTCTGGCCACGGCCTGCAGCAATCGCCCGCGATGGGACGCGGTCTGGCCGAGCTGATCGCGACCGGCGCTTACCAGACACTCGACCTTTCGCCGCTCGGCTACGACCGGATCGCCGCGCGCGCGCCGCTTCTTGAACCCGCCGTCATCTAAAAGGACCCATCCCCATGCCGCTTTTCACGAAACTCGTCCTCACGGGCGCCTGTGGGGCGCTGGGCTCGCAACTGCGCGCGCCGCTGTCGAAGATGACGGATCACCTGCTGTCGGTCGATATCTCGGACTGCCCCGAGGATCTGCACGATGGCGAGACCTTCACTCAGGCCGATATCGGCGAGATGGATCAGGTCCTGCCGCTGATGAAAGGCGCCGACATGGTCGTCCACTTTGCAGGCATCCCCGACGAGGCGCCCTTCGAAAAGCATCTCGGCCCTAGTATCGTCGGCTCCTACAACATCTGGGAGGCCGCCCATAAGCACGGCGTGCGCCGGATCGTCTATGCCTCCTCGGTCCATGCGGTGGGCATGCATCCCTCGGCCGACGGGATCGATCTGACAGCGCCCCACCGGCCCGATACATACTACGGGCTGGGCAAGTGCTTCACCGAAAATCTCGCGCGGCTCTATTGGGAAAAGCGCGGTCTCGAGGCGGTCTGCCTGCGTATCTTTTCCTGCCAGCCGGAGCCTGCGAATATGCGCGCTCTGGGGACCTGGCTTAGCTATGGCGATCTGATCCGGTTGGTCGAACGCTCGCTCGATACGCCGACGGTTGGGTTCACTCCGGTCCATGGCGTCTCCAACAACGACCGTTCCCCGGTGAACAACCATCAGGCGGCGCATCTTGGCTATAAGCCGCTGGACAATGCGGAAGACTATTACGACAAGGTCATCGCCACGGCACGTCCCGCCGATCCGCAGGACCCGTCGCAGATGCTGCTGGGCGGACCCTTTGCCATCGTGCCCTTGGGGGAAAGCGGGGTCGCCATGATCAAAAAGCTCGGCGAGCGATCGAACTGAGCGCCACGCCGTCCCGGACTTGATCCGGGACCTCTTGTCCAGGCTGCAAACCAGAGGCCCCGGATCAGGTCCGGGGCATGTCGCGCTGCCTTAGAATGTCAGATCGAACCGGGCCCCGTTTTTCGACGGGGCCAGCGTTATCTCGCCCCCTTGCGCCTCGATCAGGCGGCGCAGGATCGCAAGGCCCATCCCGGTCCCGCCCCGGTCGCGGCGGGTGGTGAAATAGGGATCGAAGATCCGGCCCTGATTGCCCTCCGAGATCCCCGGCCCGTCATCTTCGACCCAAAGCAGCCCATCCTGCACGCCTGCCCGTAACACCGTCGCGCCCGCTTCGGCGGCATTGCGCGCCAGATGGGTCAGAACCAGCCGCAGCGCCTCGAGCGAGAGCGGGATCTCTCCGTCGCGTGCGATCGTCACCCGCAGAGCATGCCCGGTCATCGCCTCCGACAGCCGCGCCGTCCCGCGCGCGCCTTCGGTCGCGCGCGCCCAGTCGCGCTGCACCTCCACCAGCCGCGTCATCCGCGCGGCGGCTTCCGCGATCTCGCCCGCCAGCTTGATCCGCGTGGCGGAGTCCACATCCCCTTCGAGCAATTCCGCCGCGCCCGTGACGGTCGTCAGCGGCGACTTCAGTTCATGCGTGACGTGATCGGTATAGGCCCGGATCGTCGCTTCGCGGTTCTGCAGGACGTGCCCCATCCGCAGGACGCTGCCGCCCAGATCGCGCAGCTCGGACGTGCCGTAGCGCGCCAGTGGCGCGATTGGCGCCCCCCGGCTGACCTCCGAGGCGCGTGCGGCCAGCTCGCGGATCGGGCGCAGCAGCAAACGCCAGAGCAAAAAGCCCAGAACGGCGGTGATCAGAATACCGACGGCCAGCACCGCATAGGCCTTGGTCCAGGTCATCGGGTAAGACAGCCAGCGGGCCAGATAGAGCCCGGCAAAGGGCGTCCCGAGCACGGCCAGCAAGGTCCCGCCCAAAACCAGCGCCAGGGGCGGGCGCCATTTGCGGCGGATCTCCTCTAGCGGCATTGGTCTAGGCGCATGGCCCCATCCGGATGCCGACGCCGTGGACCGTTTCGATCGCATCCGTGCAGCCCGCCTCGTCCAGCTTGTAGCGCAAGTTGCGCAGATGGCTGTCGAGCGTCCGGTCGCTGACATGGACATTCGTGCCATAGACCGCATCGACCAGTTGCGGCCGGGCGAGGACGTGATCGGGATGGCTCATCAGCTTGGCGAGGATCTCCATCTCGCGGGCGGTCAGCGTGACCGAAGCCCCGCCGATTTCGCAAAGGTGCCGGTGCGGATCGAGCGTCAGCCGCCCCCGGCGCAGGATCGGATCGGCGCTGGACCGGCCCCGCTTGAGGATCGCCTTGATCCGCGCCACCAGCTCGCGCGGGGAGAAGGGTTTCGAGACATAGTCATCCGCGCCCATCTCCAGGCCCACGATGCGATCGATCTCGTCCTGGCGCGCGGTCAGGAACAGGATCGGCACATCCGAGCTTTTGCGCAATTCGCGGCAGACCTCGAACCCGTCCCGCTCCGGCATGCCGATATCCAGAACGATCAGCCCGGCGCGCCCGCTTTGGCCCAGCGTCAGGGCCGCATTGCCATCTGCGGCCTCGAAGGTGGCATAACCGGCCTGTTCGATGGCGATCTTGAGAACATTGCGGATGGCCGGGTCATCGTCGGCGATCAGGATTTCGGTCACGGGAAGGCTTTCCTTTCAGGGCCGCAGAGTGGCGCGCATCGCGCCCGGTGAAAAGTGCGCAGGATCTTTTGCATCCGGGCTGTGCCGGATGTGCATATTTCGTGCAGGCATGCTAGGCGCGCGCTCATGAGACCGACCCTTGCCAGCGCCTCTCTCGGCGGCACTGATCTGCGCCGCGACATCCCCGTGCCCGAAAGCCACCGGCCAGAGGGCTATGCGGCGGCCTTTGATGCCACGACGCTGTGGTATGACGCGATCGCGGGGACGGACCGGACCTGGCTCGTTTGTCCCAAGCTGCTGAATTTCGAGGACCTTCTGCGCGGCGTGATGATGCGGATCGATGGCGCGCCCGCGCCGATTCTGCGCATTCGCGGGTATCGCAGGCACGATATCGTCGAGCTGGGCGGCACCGGCGCAGAGCTTGCGCTGGAAGCGGGCGCGCACGGGTTCACCTGCCCGATCTCGCCGCCCCAGACCGATCGTTTTGCCGGGCTGAATACGCATGTCGCGATCTCGAAGGACAACGATCCGATCTGGCTGACCGATTTCGCGCGGTTTCACATCCAGCATCACGGGCTCGAGGCGATGCTGCTCTTTGATAACGGTTCAACCACGACCAGCCTCGAGGAGATCGAGGCGGCCCTGCGCGCCACCGGCCTGCGCGAGGTCGCGGTGGTGCCTGCGCCCTTTCCCTATGGCCCGCGCGGCAAGCCGCCCTATGCGCGGCGCACGAAATTCCTGCAGACGGCGCTTTTGAACATCGCGCGGCTGCGGTTTCTGGGGTGCGCCCGCGCGGTGTTGCAATGCGATATCGATGAGCTGGTCTGGAGCGAGGGTGCTTCGATCTTTGATCGCGCGGCGAAGAGCCGTCTGGGGCTCGTACGATTTGCCGGTCTCTGGCACAGCCCGCCCGAAGGCAGCGCAGCACCCTTTCGCCATCGCGATCACATCTGCGAGCGCGCCAAAAATCCTGCAAGCCCGACCAAATACGCGATCCGTCCGGACAGCCTTCTGGGCCGTCAAAGCTGGGATGTGCACGATATCGAAGGCCTGCCGACGCCGCTTTCGATCACGCGGCACGCGGGATATCTGCATTGCCGGGGCATCTCGACCGATTGGAAGGGGAACAACCGGGCGCGTCCGTCACCTTCGGTCCCGAGCCCGCGCGCCGAACGTCTGCTGGAAGCGACGGAATGGGACAGGGCCTGACGGGTCTCGCGTGAAGGCGACGTCGAGGGGGCTCTGCCCCCGCGCCAGCTGTCGCTGCCGCTCCCCCGAGGTATTTCTGGCAAGATGAGGAGGGAAGGACTGTTCCAGCGATGTCCCTAGGGGCGGCGTTAAGCTTAATGCGGGTTAAGGTTAATGCTCCGGGGAGAGATGGAGCGGGAGATCGGTGCGAAACGCGCAAGGAAAGTGTGCCCGGTCATCAAGGGGTTTGACTGCGAGGGCAGGGTCAGAGATGAGGCGAGGGCGGGTGACAGAGGACTGCGCAACAGCCCTTGCGCTGCTCGGCGTGCATGTCTTCCCTTAAGCGCATTGGCGGTCAATCGCAGGCCTCGCGGATGGCGCGCATATTTGCACCATAGGGCGCTGGATCCTCGACCGATCCGCCCTTGAACACGGCCGAGCCGGCGACCAGCACATCCGCTCCGGCGGTGACAAGGCCGGGGGCGGTCTTGGGTGTGACGCCGCCGTCGATCTCGATATGCACCTCGCGGTCGCCCAGCATCTTGCGCAAGGTCGCGACCTTGCCTTCGAGCGGGACGAAGGATTGTCCGCCGAAACCGGGATTGACCGTCATCACGCAGATCAGATCGATGAGATCCAGCAGATGCGCGATCGCTTCGGCCGGAGTGCCGGGGTTCAGAGCCACGCCCGCCTTGCAGCCGGCCGCGCGGATCGCCTGGAGCGTGCGATGGATATGCGGGCCGGCCTCTATATGGGCGGTGATGATATCCGATCCGGCTTCGGCGAACGCCTCGATGTAGGGATCGACCGGCGCGATCATCAGATGGACGTCCATGACCGTTTTCACATGCGGTCGCAGGGCTTTGACCATGGGCGGGCCAAAGGTGAGGTTCGGCACGAAATGCCCGTCCATCACGTCGATATGCACCCAATCGGCGCCCTGATCCTCGATCGCGCGGCACTCCGCCCCGAAATTGGCGAAATCCGCCGCCAAAATGGATGGAGCGATCTTGAGCGCGCGGTCGAATGGCATGGCTTTCCCCTGATATCGGCCCCGATCTTGTGCGATGTTCCAGGCGGATTGTCACGACCGGCGGCCCCTTGCCGAAATGTCGCACCGGGTCTGATACAACCCCAGCACGAATGATATAGCCTCGCTCATGTCGATCATCCAGATTCTCAGCGAGGATATCCTCGCCCCCGGGGACGCGCTCCATTTCAGCCGCTCCGTCCTGCCACGCGCCCGGCAAACCCGACTGCATGGCCATGACTTTCACGAGCTTTTCTGGATCCAGCACGGGCGCGCCCGGCACAAGATCAACGGCCAGGTGCAAGAGCTGGACGAAGGCGATCTGGTCTTCATCCGGCCGCGCGATGTGCACGGGCTGCAAGGGCGCGGGGACGAGACACATATGGTCAACCTCATCCTTGCCGATACCGTTCTGACCCCGCTCCGGCAGCGGCACGAGAGCCTCAAGGAACGGTTCTTCTGGTCCGAGGAGGATCTGCCGGCCCGGCATCGCCGCGACATGCGCCAGTTGGCAGAGCTCTCTCGCAGCGCGCTGGCGCTCGAGACGGGCGCGCGCACGCCGCTCGATGCCGAAGCGTTCCTGCTCCCGCTTCTGGGTGATCTCATGCCCGCCGCGGGCGGCATAGGCGAAGGCGCGCCGGACTGGCTGGTCGAGGCTTGTGCCGCGGCGCGCGATCCCAAGGTCTTTCGCGACGGCGCTGCCGGGTTCGTGCGCGCCAGCGGGCGGGCCCATGCCCATGTCAGCCGCACCGCCCGGCGCCATCTGGGGCAAAGCCCGTCGGAATATGTCAACCGCATCCGGATGGAGCATGCGGCCCGGCGGCTTGTCGGAACCGAGGACAGCCTGACCGAGATCGCCGAGGAATGCGGCCTGCCAAATCTCAGCCATTTCCACCGGCTCTTCCGTGCCCAGCACGGCCTGACGCCCCATGCCTACAGACGTCAGCGGCAGCGGCACCTTGTGACGCCGGTCTGACCTCGCGGCTCATCTTGAAGTGGCGGGCGGGCCGTGAAAGGGTTGGACATTCTTTCCAGGCCGGACCCCGCCTCCCATGTCGCAAACCGATACCGCGCTTCAGACCGCCTCGTCCCATCTTCCGCAGCCGGTCGAGACCCGCAATCCCGGCCTGCCGCTGGATCTGTCCTGGGTCCGCGCCGTGCAGGCCAATACGTCAGCCATCGAGCGTCGGGCCGCGACCTTGCCGGGGCGCCGGTCGGTCAAGAAGGAGTACCAGGCGGCCTGGCTGCTCAAGGCGATCACCTGCATCGATCTGACCACGCTGGCGGGCGATGACACGCCGGGGCGGGTCCGCCGGCTCTGTGCCAAGGCGCGCCAGCCGGTGCGCGGCGATCTTCTGGAGGCGCTGGGCGTCGAAGGGATCACCACCGGCGCCGTCTGCGTCTATCACGACATGGTCGAAATCGCCGTAGAGGCGCTGCGCGGCACCGGCATCCCGGTCGCGGCGGTCTCCACCGGTTTCCCGGCGGGTCTGTCTCCGCTGCATCTGCGGATCGCGGAGATCGAGGACAGCGTCAAAGCGGGCGCTCACGAGATCGACATCGTCATCTCGCGCCGCCACGTCCTGACCGGCGACTGGCAGGCGCTTTACGACGAAATGCGCGCGTTTCGCGAGGCCTGCGGCGAAGCGCATGTCAAAGCAATCCTCGCCACCGGAGAGCTGGGCACGCTCCGAAATGTCGCCCGCGCCTCCCTTGTCTGCATGATGGCGGGGGCCGACTTCATCAAGACCTCCACCGGCAAGGAGCCGGTCAACGCGACGCTCCCGGTGACGCTGACGATGATCCGCGCGATCCGCGACTATCACGAGCGCACGGGGCTCCGCGTCGGCTACAAACCGGCGGGCGGGATCTCGAAGGCGAAGGATGCGCTGGTCTATCTGGCGATGATCAAGGACGAGCTGGGCGATCGCTGGTTGCAGCCGGATCTCTTTCGGTTCGGGGCATCCTCGCTGCTTGGCGATATCGAACGGCAGCTCGAGCACCATGTGACCGGCGCCTATTCCGCCGGGTGGCGCCATGCGATCGGGTGAGGCGCAGGCCGAAACGCCGGATTTGCATATTTATGACAAGATGAAGCGAGGAGCCGCGCGATGACCGTCAAGGAGATCTTCGAGACGATGGACTACGGCCCCGCGCCTGAAAGCGCCTCCGAGGCTTTGGCGTGGATCGACCGTCATGGCGGGCGGTTCGGCCATTTCATCGGCGGCGCCTTCACGGATCCCGGCGAGACATTCGAGACGAAGAACCCGGCGACGGGCAAGACTCTGGCAGCGGTCACGCTAGGCAAGGCCGAGGATATCGAGGCGGCGGTCAAAGCTGCCCGCAAGGCCCAGCCGAAATGGGCAGCGCTCGGCGGTCATGGCCGGGCGCGCGTGCTTTATGCGATTGCGCGGATCCTGCAAAAGCAGTCGCGGCTCTTCGCGGTGCTCGAGACGCTGGACAACGGCAAGCCGATCCGTGAAAGCCGGGATATCGATATTCCGCTGGCCACCCGTCATTTCTATTATCACGCCGGCATGGCGCAGCTGATGGAGGACGAACTTCCGGGGCGCGAGGCTTTGGGCGTCTGCGGGCAGATCGTGCCCTGGAACTTTCCGCTGCTGATGCTCGCCTGGAAGATCGCGCCTGCTTTGGCGATGGGCAACACGGTGGTGCTGAAACCGGCGGAATATACGCCCCTGACCGCGCTTCTCTTCGCGTCGATCTGCGCCGAGGCAGGCGTGCCGCCGGGCGTGGTGAACATCGTCACCGGCGATGGCTCGACCGGGGCCGCTTTGGTGGAGGCCGAGGTCGACAAGATCGCCTTCACCGGCTCGACCGAGGTGGGCCGCCGCATCCGCGAGCAGACCGCCGGAACCGGAAAGGCGCTGACGCTCGAGCTGGGCGGGAAGTCCCCCTATATCGTCTTCGATGACGCCGATCTGGATTCCGCCGTCGAGGGCCTTGTCGATGCGATCTGGTTCAATCAGGGCCAGGTCTGCTGTGCGGGCTCGCGCCTCTTGGTCCAGGAGACCATCTCGGACCGCTTCCACGCCAAGCTGCGCGCGCGGATGGACGGGCTTCGGATCGGCAATCCGCTCGACAAGGCGATCGATATCGGCGCCATCATCGATCCGGTGCAGCTCGACGCGATCACCCGCAAGGTGGACAGCAATCGGAGCGGCCACCTCCACCGCGCCGCAACGCCTCTGCCCGCCGAAGGGTCGTTCTACCCGCCGACGCTGATCAGCGGTCTCTCTCCCGCCGATCCGCTCATGCAGGAGGAGATCTTCGGCCCGGTCCTCGTTTCCACCACCTTCCGCACCCCGTCGGAGGCGGTGGAGATCGCGAACAACACGCGCTACGGGCTCGCCGCGACGGTTTGGACCGAGAATATCAACCTCGCGCTCGATATCGCGCCAAAGCTGGTCTCGGGCATCGTCTGGATCAACGGGACCAACATGATGGATGCCGCAGCCGGCTTTGGCGGCGTGCGCGAAAGCGGCTTCGGGCGCGAAGGCGGCTGGGAGGGGCTGACGGCCTATACGAAGCCGGTAGGCAAGACCAAATCGCTCGATCCGGTCACGGCGCATCAAGGCGAGGGCGGGCCGTCCGATCCGCTCGACCGGACGGCCAAGCTCTATATCGGCGGCAAGCAGGCCCGCCCCGATGGCGGCTATTCCCGCGCGGTATATGGGCTCAAGGGCGCGCTTCTGGGGCATGCCTCGCTGGCCAATCGGAAGGATGTCCGCAACGCCGTCGAAGCCGCTCACGCCGCCAAGGGGTGGAGCCGGACAACCGCGCATTTGCGCGCGCAGATCCTGTACTACATCGCAGAAAACCTCGCCGCCCGCGAGGATGAGATCGCGCAGGTTCTCGATGCGATGCAAGGCGGCAAAACCGGCAAGACCGAGGTGGAACAGGCCATTCAGCGCCTCTTCACCTATGCCGCCTGGGCCGACAAGCTTGACGGCGCGGCCAAGCCGGTGCCGATGCGCGGCACGGCTTTGGCCATGCGCGAGCCTGTCGGCGTGATCGGCGCGCTTTGTTCGGACGAGGCTCCGCTTCTGGGATTGGTCAGCGTCATGGGCGCGGCTATGGCGATGGGCAACCGCGCGGTCCTCGTGGCCTCCGAGCCCTTTCCGCTGGTCGCGCGCGAACTGATCCAGGTGCTTGAAACCTCGGACGTGCCGGGCGGCGTCGTCAACATCCTGACCGGCAGCCACGCCGAACTGGCTGGCCCGCTTGCCAGCCACATGGATGTCGATGCGGTCTGGAGCTTTTCCTCCACCGACCTCTCAGCCGAGATCGAGCGCGCCGCCGCAGGCAACCTCAAGCGAAGCTGGGTCAACGACGGAAAAGCCCGCGACTGGAGCCGAAGCGACGCACGGACGTTCCTTGATGCCGCAACCGAGATCAAGACGATCTGGATCCCCTACGGCGAAGGCTAGGCGACAGAATTCGCTGGAAAATCTTCCTGCCAAACGGGGCGGCATAGTTCCGTCTGGACCCTGGCGTGAAAAGTCAGGATTTCCTGACCTTCCCCGATTCAGGAACGTTACGAGCATCTTTGCGCCGAAGACAATAATGCGTGAGGCGGTCCCTTTTTCTGGAAAGCTCCAATCGTTCCCGATTGACCGGCCTTCATCCGCGCCCTGGAAAAAAGGTCATTCACCATGGTTGGCAATCCGTCACGTTGCATCCGGGACATAGGCCATTGAGCGGCGTTCATTCCGCAGATGTGGCTCCAAAGGAGAGGTGATTAGGTCGAGCTGTCCTCGCACAGGAAGGACGTCTTGGAACTTGAGCAATGAAATACCTTATCATTCCTGCCCTGCTGGCCAGCGCAGTCGCCTCATCGGCGACCGCAAACGACTATGTCAACTCCGACTACATCTACGGGTACTCCGCGACGATCGAAGTCGGAGACGATTATGACGCCTCGGGGTTTGGTCTAGCCGGACGCTTCAGTGTCAGTCCGGACGGCAAGATCGTCGGCGACTGGCGCCAGTTCTCCGACGAGATCTTTGGATTTGACCTCGATTTCAACATCGGACAACTGGGGTACCGGCATACGCTGGCACAAGATGCAAACTATGCGTTCTCGATGTCGGCAGGCGCCATCTCGGGCGAAATCAGTACCGATTTCGATGACGCCCTTGAAAGCCTCGGCGTCGAGCTGGAGGAAACGACATACTTCATCTCGGCCGATATCGAGTTCGGCATCGGTGCGTCAGGCGTCCTGGACGGTGAAATCCAGTTCACCGGAATCGAAGGCAGTGAATGGTCCTCGAAACTTGGATACACTCAGTATCTGGGACAAAACTTCGGCCTGCGCGCCGCTGGCCGGTTCGGGGAAGATGTCAACCAGTACGAGCTTGGGGCGGTCTTCCGCTTTTAGACCGAAGGAGCGGCCTCCGGGCCGCTCCGACCCTGCCGTCACCCGCGCGGCTTGCTCCGCCATGTGCCCAGCCAGCGCGACATCCGGCCCGTCGTGTCGTCGTATTTCGCATCGAGCCGGTCCATCACCGGAGAGATGCGCTTTCGCTTGAACCGGATCCAGCGGGCGGTCACGTACCAGATGAACGAAATCACGAAAAACCAGCTGATGATCGCGATCCAGGGCACGATCGTCACGTCCGGGCCCGGCACAGGCCGGATCGTGACCGCATTGGGATAGATCGAGAGGTAAGGGATCCGCACGCCGTAATGCCGGACCGCCGCCCATTCTGCATTGCTCGGGTCCGGTGAGCGCAGAGCGCTCGCCTCGGTCTGCAGATTGGCCGTATCGAACTTGAAATAGGGCGGCCAGCTCCAGCCGGTATCCTCATTGCGATAAACCATCGGCTTGCCGTTGCGTTGCACCGTCTGAATAAAGAATACGTCACGTGTATCATTGACCGGTTGACCGCTATCGGGCTGTGACCAAAAAAGTGTGTTCTTGTCGTCAAAATCAATCAGTCTGTTATATGTCTCCACCACGCGCACCACATCGGTCTGCGGCAGCGTGTAGTACAGGAACGACGCCAGAACGAGCGCCACAGTCCCCCAGAAGATCCATCTTAGATAAAAGACCATTGCCGCCTCACATGTGGTTCACGGTGTAGATGATAGTGCCGATCGCCGCGATGGGCACCACATAGACCAGAAGGATCAGCTTGCGCCGCATCGATCCGTTATAGTCGGCCAGCCCGTCGCGGATGAAACTGTCCTTGGCCGCAGGCGTCAAAGCGGGATCTGCGGCCATCCGTGCCTCGAATTCGGTCTCGAGTTTTTCGCGCCGCGCCAACCGGGAATAGATCGACAGACAGACGAAGACGACCGTCTGAACGATCAGCAGCATGACCAGAAACCGAATGAATACCATAGCCTACCTCCTCACCGCGCCCCAGGGGCCGACCCGGTCGATGAGGTCGGGCGCTTTGGTCTGCTGGGGCTCCTCCATCGGTGCATCATGCCCGAAGAGCGCGTCGCGCGCACCGGCCTTATCGACCGCATATTCGCGTTCTAGAAAACGCGCGACATACTCTTTCTTGGCCTCCGGCCAATCCGCATAGGCGGCGTAGAACGCTGTTTTGTGGCAGATAAAGAGCTGCCGGATATCCAGCGGGCAAAGCTCGGACAGAAGCATGTTCACCAGATCCGCATCCGGATGCCGCGCCGCGCGCAGCGTGTAGAAATAGGCCGGATGCTCGCTCGTGATCGTCGGCCACGGCCCGTCGCTCTCGGCCCAGCGCAGCAGGGCGGAGAGGCCATGGAACGCTTCGGGCAACTGATCGCGGTAGCGTCGGGCCAGCGCGCGCATATCCGCCCGCGTCGTCTGGCTCAGATCGGCGCCCATATGACCTGCGACATCGACGATGATGAAATCCATCTTCTGGCGCAGCACCGCCGCTGCATCGAGGCCGCGCGCCTCGATCAGGGATTCGGCCAGCCCGTTCTCCTGCAGGACCTGCGCGATCCCGGTCCGTTCGGAAAAGTCGAGCACCTGCTTGACCGGCAGATCCTCGAGCCCCTCCCTCGGGCCGGCGGCGATCACCGCCGGATGCGCCACATCGCGCATCACGTAAAGCCCGCCGAAATGCGCGGTCCAGAAGTTGCCCTGCTCGAACTCCATCTCGCTCAGCGTCACCGGGTTGCGCGAGACATCGCCAGTCGCCTTGGCGATATCGATCATCTCGGCGATCAGGACATCGTCGTACCAGGCATCCTCGACGGTCCGGAACCGCTCGATCTTCTCGCGCAGCTGTCCGGCCTGCCGAACGGCGCCGCCGGTCGTATCGGCCTCGACCGTCACCTTGCGGATATCAAAAAGCCGCGCCGGGCTCTCGACACCATAGATCGAATTCACCAGCTCTCCGGCCACCGCATCCCGCGCGGTCAGCGCGAAAAGCTGCGCCTCGTTCTCCTCGATGAATTTGCGCAGCACCCCGCGCGATGTCGAGAATTTGACGTTGAGCAGCGGCGCGGACTTCTGGTCGGTGGTCAGCAGGATGAACTGCCGGTTGACGCCTTCGTGGTTGAGGTAAAGATCGTCTTCCAGCTCGTGCCCGATCTCGGGGGAATAGCCCGACAGATCGATATGAAACTCCGTCAGTGCGGTCCGCCGCCCCGTCAGATGCTCAAGCGCGCGATTATACCGCTCCACCAGCACCGGGGACGAGATCTCAACCAGATTGCCGAACATCAGCCCGCGCTCGATAAGCCGCCTCATGAAGGGCCGCTCGGGCAAAAGAAGGGGCGGGGCCTCACCATTCCGCTTCGGTCCAGCGCTTTGGCATCGTGGCGACGGTCAGCAGCAGGATCGGCCCCCAGAAGAGCCCCGAGAGCAGCGCCAGCCGCGAAAAATGCACGATCGTCTCAAGCCCGTCGGGGGTGAAAAGCGCACCAATCGGAATGTCTTGTGCGGCATAAAGCACGATGAAGGCCACGACGCTCAGCCCAAAAAGGATCAGGGCCGAGGCCAGCGTCAGCAGAACGAGCGGCCTCACTCCTTCGGGAAACACCTGTTCAAGCATGCGTGGCACCAGCCATCCCATCGCGGACAGGATAAGCGCCGGGCCCATCAGGCTGGTGGTGAGGGTGTCAATCATCGTCGTCTCTCCAAGGGGATCCCGGCCTCAGCGCCAGAAGGATCAAAGCGCCCGGACCCCACAGCAGCAGGGTCAATCCCGTCAGTCTCAGAACATAAAATGTGGCCTGCAGGGGCGAATTGAAACCGGACATCCCATCAAAAACTGTCACTGTTGCAGCATAGTAAAGCGCGACGGCGACAAATCCGACCGCAATCGCGATCAGATCCCGCCAAAGGCCCAGATCCTCCAGCCCGATCCGCCGCTCGGCCGCGATGGTCGCGGCGATCCCGATGGCGACGGGCACGAGCCAGGCGAAGAGAACCGTCACGCCGCTAGTCCGCCTGCCTGCGGCGTCGCTCGCGCAAGGCGACGAGTACGATATCAAGCACGATGGCCGCGCCGAAGACCGCCAGCTCCACCCGCCCGGGTACCTGTGCCAGCGGCCCCGGATCGCGGCCCATGGCCTGCAGCGCCAGAAAGGACAGGATCTGCGCGACGGCAAGCATCAGGACCGCCCCGATCAGACCCGCCATGTAAAGAGGCTGGCCCAACGGCTCTCCCTCGCGGGTTTTCAGACGGTCCGACCCGATCAGAACGAAGGCGAGCGCACACAGCGCCGCAACTCCGATCCGGATCGCTTCGCTGCTCACCCCCGCGTCTCCAGATAGCGCCGCTTGGCCTCCTCCATCCGCTCCATGTCGCGCACCGCATTGTCGATGGCGACCTCGTCGGACTTGTCGGCATAGCGGAATTCACTGTCGGCGTAGCGGTTGATCTCTTGGATCACCATGTCGGTGGTGATCGGCACGCGCAGCTCCTCGATCATCGCTTTCTTGTCATCGTAGGACTTGAAGAGGAACAGATCGGGCTCCTCCATCCACTCATCCGGCAGCTCGAAATCCATCGCCCGGACCTTCACCGCATCGGTGATGTTCTTGATCGCGCGGCCTGTGAACCGCTCGTCCGCTTCCTGGATCGCCTTCAGATACGTCCCCAGCTTGGCAATCGTATCGAGATCGCCGATCTCGCCCTGCACCCGGTCAAAGACCCGGATCAGGCCCTCTTCATGGGGTTTCGAATGGCTGGCAAAACTGGCCGAAACCGCCTTCTTGATCTCCTGCGCCTCGAATACCTCGTGATCGCCCACCGGAATATCATGGTTCCGGCCCATCAGAAGATGAAGGATGTCGATGTAATCCTCCCGCGTCTGCGGCCCGTCCACGAGGAACCGCGCCCCGGCCCGCTGGCGCAGCGCGTCGTCGACATTCTCCGGATAGTTCGAGAACATGCCGAAGGTGCAGTTGCCGCGCACGACGGTGTTGGCACCCGCGAAGCTTTCCATCAGCACGGCGGTAATCTCGAGCTGCCCCGCCGAGGATTGGCGGTCGCCGCGCTTGCCCGCCAGCTGGTCGATATCGTCGATCGTGCCGAACCCGATCACGCCGGGATCGATGACGTTGTTGATGAAGGCCTTCGCGTTCTGCCCCGACTTGCCCTGATAGCTGTCGATATTGTCGGTCGACAGGTTCTGATAGCGGAACGGATAGCCCGCCGTCTCGCAATAGCCCGAAATCAACCCGGCCATCATCTGGATCAGCGTCGTCTTCCCCGTCCCGGGAGCGCCGTCCCCCATGAAGGTAAAGATGAACCCGCCCAGATCGGCAAAGGGGTTCAGCCGCCGCTCGAAATCATAGGCCATCAGCATCTTCGACAGCCGCAGCGCTTGATATTTCGCGATATGGTTGCCCACGACCTCGTTCGGCTTCTTGAACGTCATCGTAAGCGTGGAGCCCTTGGCCGCCCGCGCCGGCGTGAACCCGTTGATCGCGAAATCATCGGCCTCGACCCGCCAGGAGGCACCCACGAACGGCTCTAGCCGTCCGGTGGTGGAGGCGCGCTGCGCCACCTTCTCCATCAGCGCCTCGGCAAAGGCGAGAACCGTCGCCACCAGCTTGGCGTCATCGCTCGCGAACAGCCCCAGATCCTGGTCGAGCTCCCACAGCACGCCGTGCAGCGCCAATTGAGCATTCTCGACCAGCAGCTCCTCGACCTCGCCGATCTCGACCGTCTCGGATCCCGCATGATCGGCCAGCAAAAACGCCGTCGCCGACGCAAAGACATAGGTCACGGCCAGCGCCTCGGCAGCCAGCATCTCGGTGAAGTCGCGCTTCTTGTCCGCCCCGAGCGAGCCTTCCAGATTGGCCCGCTTGAGATCGGCCAGCCCCGTCCGCTCCGACAGCTCGTCTCCAAGTGCCAGCGCGATCGCGATCGCCCGCCGCAAGTCCTGCAGCACGGCGGCCTGCACCGGAGAGGTCAGCGCATCTTCCGCATCCGCTCCCTCGATCCGCTCGATCAGATGCACCCCCTCGGGCCGCGCCGTCCTCTGCGTCACCAGCCCCGGCGTCGTCGACCGAAACCGCCGCCGCGTCCCGATCCCCGAAGACCGCTCCACCCGAGGCGCCGCGTCCTTGACCGCCGCAATCCGGGGCGAATGATCGAACCCATCAAGCAGCGCCATCGCCGCCCCATACTGCCCCGCCACCGCCTCTTCCCGAAGCTCCATCTGATCGCTCGACTGGCTCATATGTTCTCCTTAAATCTATCAATCATCGTCGCAAATTCGCTCGTAGTACCGAAACGTTAGAGGCTGCGGCCGAACCGGCCCACGTCGCGCCCTCTCGTCGTCGTAAGGGATCAGCGCTTCGCGCAGCGCATAACACCGCTCGAAATCCGGCGAAATCGCAAGCTCTGCATCCGTCAGAAAGATCGGGGTCTCCACGGGAACACCTTCCGCAAGCCCCGGTATGATGATGTCCGGAGCCCGCGCGAGCACATACTCGGCAGACCCTTTGGAATGGCCCGGAAGGCGCTGCCATGCCGTCAGGATCGGGATATCCTCGCGCTTGGCAATTATGGGATCATTTAGGCCCAGCATGTCGATATATACCATGTCCGTTGCATAAAACGGCGTGGATCCGGCGGTGTGGAGCGCGATGACCTGACCCTCGTCCCAGGTCCGAGCGATATGCTCTCCAACGAGGCGCCCGACAAAGGCTGCGGGATCCGTCGACAGCGCGCGGACCTGAACGCTCATTGCCAAACCCGCAAGCGCAGAAACGGCCACCAGGATGAGACCAATCGCGGGACCGGCATGCCTTGCCGCCGCAACAAGAGCGAGAGCCGTCGTTCCCAGCAGGGGAAGATAAAGCCGCGCCCCTTCCATATGATCTCCCCCCGCCCAGATGAGGTACGCGCTCTGCCCCGCAATCGGCGCAAGTAGCATCAGCAAAACGCGGTTGGATCGCTGCAGAACAGCAAGCGGGATCATATACGCCAGGATGACCGGAAAGAGAGGAGCCCAGACAGCGGATCTAAGGATGTAGAAAAACGCAGATGTCTCCCTCAGATCGGACGGGACACTGGTCTTGGCGTAGAATGTCAGCGGGAGGAACTCACCGTAATAGGTCAGACGCCAGCCCATATGACCTAGCGAGATAAGACCCGGAACACCGGCAACAAGAAAAGCCACGACGAACGTCCGACCAATTCTGCCAGGTGTCAGAAACAGAGCCGCGAAACCGGCAATAGCGATAAAGACAGCGGTATCCATCCGCGTCAGAACAGCAAGCGTGAAGGCACTCGCTGCCAGAACCGCTCCGCGCCAGACCGAGTGCTCCTTCACGACAAGGACGGTGCCGATGCTGCCTGCTGTCAGAAACGCCGCCACGACGACCGGCTCAAGTCCGCCAAGAACCCAGACCGCAAGACCCGGTGTTGCGCCCGCCGCGATGACCGCCAATCCCCTGATCCGGACGTGTTGCGGCCCGGGCGCAATAAGATGCGTGCCCCAGGCAACGAGGACAAGAAACAGGAACGCGGCTACCCCGTTGATGATCTGCACCGCGGCAACCGGATCGACGCCAAGCGCCATCAGGCCAGCGGACATCAGCACGTAGAGAAAGTTCGTGTAGCCTTCGTGATACTCCCCAAGGTTCCACGTCAGCTCCCCGCAGCAGACAAGGTTTTGTGCGTAGCGCAGGGAAATGTAGGCGTCGTCATGGAAAAAGAAGCGGTGCTTCCAAAGGTTGAGACCAAGAAGAGTAAGCGCGAAAACGCAGGCGAGCACATCCTTGCGACGGCCGATATTCGCGGCGTCTCTGTCATTTTCCGTGATATCCGTCACCTATAACTCAGCACCCGCCCCTTGGGCGAGACGACGAATTTCCGCGTATCCGAAAAGCCCGGCGGGCGCCGCTCGCTTAAGACCTGATAGGCCCTCTGCGGCAGGATCACCGATCGTGCGACCGAGGTCGCACCAAGATCGACGGCGCCGCGTTGCGCAAACAGATCGAGCGTGAAGATCTCCCGCTCCACGCTGCCGAACCAGCCCGATTTCTCATGCTCGACCCGCTCGCTGACCAGCTCCTCCTCGGTCCAGACCAGCGCCCAGTCTTCGCCCGCAGGCGCGCGGGCCGCCTCCAGCACTTCGCTCAAGGGGCCGGTCTGCTTGGTGAAGGCGTTCGAATACATCGGTCCGATATGAAAGCGCCGCAGCCGCTTGGGGTGCAGATCGTCGAAATCGCGATCAAAGCCGCGCGCGATCGTCACCAGCTTGAGATGCGCCATCGCCTGTGCGCTCAAATGAGCCTGCACGGCCGGCCAGCGGCGGTCATCCTTGGGCAGGGCCACGCGGCCCGAGTCCTCGACCTCCATCAGATAGATCGTCGGCAGGTTGACCTGGCTGTCATAGACTGCCCAATGCACCAGGAACCGCCGCCGCCCGCTGACCGTCCCCCGCCAGATCGCCTCCGGATCGTTGCGCGCCCAGAAAAGCTGCCCCTTGGCCATCTCCTCGTAATATAGCCGCTGGCTCATCGCGAATTGCAGCCGCGACGGGATCTCCAACTCGCCCAGGATCACCCGCAGCATCTCGTCCTTGAGCGCCTCGCCATCGCGCCCCTGCGTCAGATGCCGCTCGGCCTGCGCCGCATCCGAGGCCATCTCCAGCAGCTCCGAAAAGACCGGAAACCCGCTCTCTTCCCGGTCGATCTTCAGTTGCGACGCCTCCGGCAGGCGGCCGGCAAAGAGATATTTCAGCCCCAAGGCCTTGAAGGTGAAGGTCAGCCCCACGAGATAGCGCGCCAGCACATCCACATCGTCCCGGCTCAGCCGATCCTCGGCCTCCATCGTCGCGGCCACCCGGCCCAGATGCTGGGTGATCGCCTCGAACTTGCGGAAATACCGCCGCGTCACGCGGGTGTCGTGCAAGGCCGTCGCCTGCGCGGGATCGGTCATGAGAACCTCTGCGGGACGCTCATGAAACGCGTCCTCATCTTGCCGGAAATACCTCGGGGGAGCCGCCCACCGGGCGGCGGGGGCAGCGCCCCCAAAACCGCGCGCCGCCCCTAGCCGCCATAAAGGTTCTTGTCGTGCTTCTCGACGATCTTCTCGAACCGTCGGGCAAAGCGTTCATCCGCCTTGGCCTTCGCCTCCAGGATCTCGCGAGCAAAGACCATGTGGCCTTCATGCGCCTCCATCATCTCGGCCATCCGCGTATTGGTGGCCGACCCGATCGCGGCCATCGCCGTCTGCGCTTCCTGGTCGGTCTGCACCCCGATCTCGTTGATCCGGTGCGCCACGTCCTGCTGCTGCGCGGTCTTCAGCGACTTGGTCAGCGCATCATAAAGCACCACCCGCTGCTTGGTATCCGTCTGCAGCTTGTTGATCAGCACCATCTGCGTCGCCGCCTGGTTCTGCAGGCTGTCGGTCCAGGTCTTGCCCTTCTCGATATAGCGCTCCAGCGTCTGGCTTTTGGCAAGCTGCACCTGCTCCTGCTGCACCATCTCGTTGTACTTGGTGTTCAGCGCCGCCAGCTCGGTCTCAAGCTGGGTGCGCGCTGCCGCGTCCTGCTCGACCGAGATCTTGTTCTCCAACTCGATGATCTTGGGATCCATCCCCTGGATCTCGGCGCGCAGCCCTTCCAGTTCACCGACAACGGCTTCCCGCTCTTCGAGCGTGCCGACCAGGTTCTTCTCGACCGTCACCTTCTGCTCGTTCAGCACGTCAAGCTGCCCTTGAAGCAGCGTGACGATCGTATCGGATTTCGAAATCAGATCCTGCAGCTTGTCGTCGACCGAGGCCGTGCGCATCCGCTCCTGACGCATCGATTCCGCCTTGGCCTTGGCGAAGACACCGACAAAGCTTTCCCAGCCCGTCTTGTTGCGCATCTCGTCGAAATCCTTGGAGAACTGCGATGTCACATCGTCAAGCCCCATGATCAGCTCGGCGATATTGGCGTTCATCGCATCGGTATGCGCATGAACGTCCTCCAGCGAGGCATTCTCGATATCGACGGAAATGTCCGTGCCGTCCGCCATCTTCTGGCGGGCCGTCTCGATCCGGCTGGTGAGTTCTGAAATCTTGCTTTGCGCCTCGGCCACCTGGGCCTGGCTGGTCTTAATCTGCGTCTCGAAATCGGCCATATGTAAAATCGTCCCTTCGCAACTGTGTCCTCGGGTGGAGATATGGGGCAGGTTATCGCGCTTTTCATCAAAGAAGTAGGCATTTGAAGGGCGGGCGTGTCATTTTAGCCCGCCGACTTTAGCGCATCCTGTCACAGAATGTCATCGCCCCTCGGTTGTTCGCCGGATCCCCGCGTGATCTGCTCGCTGCGTGCACCGCAGAGGACCTCAACATGCCCGACCCCGTCACCCTCGCCGACAAACTCGCCCAGTTCGACGAGCATTGGAGCCCCCGCATCGTCGCCTCCTATAACGACAGCGACGTGATGGTCGCCAAGTTCGAGGGCGAATTCCACTGGCATTCCCACCCGGGCACCGACGATTTCTTTCTGGTCCTCAAAGGCCAGATCGAAATCGACCTGCCGGGCGGAACCGTCGCAATGGCCCCCGGAGACCTCTTCGTCGTCCCCGCCGGTGTCGAACACCGCCCCCGCTCCATCGGAGGCGAAGCCCACATCCTCCTCATCGAACCCGCCGGCACCCCCAACACCGGAGATCCCGAAACTGCGGCACCCAAGCCATCGATCTAAGAGGGATCGGCCGCGAGCGCCGTGGGGGGATTGGGACGTTCGCGTCGATCCGTCGAACCTGTTTTTGGCGATGACGACATCCAGGTCCGATATGATCAGGATGCTCTCATACTCCTCAAGCGCACGGTCGAACCCAACCGTCGCAGTCCCCGGCAGAGAGGTCGGGGCATGCTCTGCCCTTACCCAAGCCCAACCCTAGTGAAGAGCGAGCGACTTATCGGATGCTTGGCCCGCGATATCGTAGGCGGTCCCCGCAACAGTGCTGTACCAAGCCTTGCGCAACCGGGTCATATCATGATCGCCCCGCAGCCTTGCCGAGCGGGACAAGAGAAAGGCCGCTACCTGTGGAGGGGCTTTAACCAACTGCTCGAACGGCAGATCGAGATCGATCTCCTGCTCAAGCGCAACCAACAGAGCACAGATGACAAGCGACTGTTTCTCGGCGATCTCCGTGATCCTCGAGAAGCTCCGCGTGTTTGGCAAAGTCTCCGGATTGAGCAGACGTGCCGGGCGTTCCGATGCCGCTTCAGGCCGTAAATCCGCTCCTGACGCCAGCCACCCCTTCCAAACATGCCTGAGGGTTGCGCCTCGACACCATGAAACTGCGATTGCACTGTAAGGGGTCCAACCCGCAGCCTCGCTGAAAGTGCACCACAGACCGGCATCCAGTTCGGAAAGCTGCCTCAACAGCTCCTCAGAGCTTTGATCGATGTTACCGCGCTCATATTCAATATCATCGGACGGCCATAGATCCGACCAGCCTCTCGCGAGCCTGTGCAGCTTGACCCAGAGATCGGGCATGGTTGTGTCGCCGACGCCGACCGCGCCGTGTGTCACTTCAGTCGATGCATCGGTCATCTGCGATCCCAGTCTTGTAGATCCTCGGCATCAGCATCGGTGAAGGGGTCATCCCAGCCATTCCAGTTCTGACCGCTGGGCCGTTCTCCTCCAAACGGGTTGAGACGTGGAATGGGCAAACTGTCATCCGTATCAAACCCGAGGATATTACTTTCAGATGCCTCCCGCTTTGTATGCAATCGGTTCCAGGCTGATAAACTATAATCCACGCGATATGTGTCCCGGAAAAAGCCATCCTCCTCAATAAGCAAATCCCGTGCCTCAGGCATGAAATCGACACAGCGCGTTGCGCGCACAGGCCCGATGAAGTTACCGTCCGCGTTAATCCCTATCGTGATCAATGTACCGCCCAATAGGTGTTGGGCGTCATAGGCTAGCTGTCCCGCTGCGTAACCCATTCTATGGTGTGTATTGAGCATGACAGCTGTCTCGTTACTGTCGATGACAAAGACCTCAGAGTTCGGAAAGCCGTCGCCGCGCAAGGTGGAGGTGATCTGAATTGTGCGTTCCGATTCTTCGCGATCGATCGCGAATACCATGGTTCCGCTTAAATCGAGATAGGGGACGAAAACATTATTGAAAGTGCGAGATCCCGTGAAGGCGTGGTTTATCCCACGAAAGTGCCATTGGAGGTTGCCGGTTTGCATCCCGTCAGAGGTAAAGGGGCTGGCGGTGAATGTGGCATTGCCTTCTGGCTGAACTTCCTCATCGGTATAGTCCTCATGGGTCCCCCACGGAGCAGTGCTCGGGTCCGATATAGGACGCGCATTGGTCGAAGCGCCGGTCATAAAGTCTAAAGACCATTCGGCCCGGATCCGAGACGTTACATCGAGGCTGGTTTCAAATCCGCGGGAATCACCTTTGAAATACATGCCTCCCATGCCAAATCGCGCGTCGGGATGAAAAGCACGTGCATGAATAGTATAAACAGTCAATTCTCGTCCTCGGTCAGCAAATTATAAAGCTCGTTAATTTCAGTGCCGCCTATCAATTCATTGCTCTCACAGTCTTGACCGACCGTAAAAATGTCAGCTGCTATGCCTGTATCAATTGCCGGCAAAGACCGCGTATGGCCATTTTCAAGAACTTCGACGCCACCGCTCAATTGTACCTGAGTGACGCCCGAACGGCGAAAGATCGGATTTCGACCCATATCTCCTGCCTGATCGAAATATAGGAATCGTAATCCCGCACGATCGTAGGGCTCCGGTAAATTGATCAGGGCTGCGCTGGGGTGATCTGGATAGATATTGTAACTCAGGAATTCCGGTGGTTCGTCGACAGGATCTGTGTTCTCTCCCCAGAACACCACAAATTCTCCGCAATACCCATCCGGCAGGAAGATATGAATCTGCGGTTTTTGAGGATTTTCCGAGGTCTCCGCCCATCCTGCAGATTGCCATCCAGCAGTTGTGACGAAGGCGAGGACCAATCCCTTGAAGATCGGATTCTTTACCATCAGTTTAAGTCAATCCTCGAGCCGTTGATGGTGATCTGTCCGCCTTTTATGTCGATCGTACCGTCGTTCTTGGCTCGGATCAGAGAGGATCCACAGCGAAATTCGATCTCCTCGCCTACCGTAACCTTGAGGTTTTTTCCAACCTCGACCCGACGCGTCTTGCCGACGGAAACCCTGCTGTTTCGTCGTGTTTGATCCATACGGTCACGAGCGACGGTGTCGGTGCGATCGTTTCCGGCTGACACCCCCATATCACCGCCACTATCCATAACTACGTTCTTTTGTGCGCTCAGATACACGGTACCTGCAGTGTTTATGAGAAAGTTTCCAACACCTTTGGCAGCGGCTTTGCCGCGGTCAAGTAGGTATCCTATGTGGCGTACGCCCTCCCAATGTGCTCCGGTTCTGCCGGTCGCATAAGTCTCACGATTTGAGCCATTCACTGAAATCGTGAGGTCACCGCCAATATGATGAGTGGATTGGCCAGCCACCTCGACCAGGCTGTTTCGACCCACCGAGCTGAAGTGATTGGCATCAATCCGCACGGTCATATTGTTTTCGACCTTCTGGGTAAAATCATGCTCGGCACGCAGCATGATCTCTTCCTGGTCTTTCTCGTCCTCGAACCGGATCTCATTGAACCCTTTTCCCTGATGCGTATTGGTTCGGAAGACGCTTTTCGTCTTATGCTTTGGCAGCTCGTAGGGGACGTCGTTCTTGCCGTTGAAGACGCAGCCTGTGACCAGTGGCATGTCGGGGTCGCCTTCGATGAACTCGACCACGACCTCCATGCCGATGCGGGGGATCACCATGCCGCCCCAGCCTTTGGAGGCCCAGTTCTGGCTGACACGGCAGCGCATCGAATAGGCCTTCTCGAGGTCCCAGGGGAAATGCACCAGGATGCGGCCGTATTCGTCGCAGTCGAT
>CANNFE010000013.1 GCA_947503775.1 uncultured Paracoccaceae bacterium
ATCAGACATGTTCACCGCTCAGTTTTCCAGCCGTGAATCACGCTACTAAGCAGAAATCAATGGGTCCTGACCCTAAGTCTTTCGAAATCTCTGGTGTGTTGTACAAGCGCGTGCAACCGGATGCGTACAAGGCAAAAATCAGGAGGACGGAGAAGATCTTCATTTCAAAGTCCGATTCAAATGAACAGAAGTGAGAGCCTCAAGAATTTGCACGCAGTATTGCGTCGTGCCTTGTGTTTCACCAAGACTTTTTCTTGAGCCATAGCTATGCTAAACTAGATCTTCGCGCCGACCGCAGCGGAAGGCGGCAAAATTCCGTGCAAGCGTCCAATACGCCAGAATGTTGCGCCATCAATCAAAGTCCGGTCTGGGGAAGCGGCAGCGCGGCGCCGATGCTCAGCATGAATGACCGGTCTGGGCCGTCCGCTTGAGTTTGCAAAGTCCGCTTCCTGCGCATACCGGACCTTGTGCGGTTCCAGCATCACCACTACTGCCAATTCCGGGTCCGAATGACAGCTTTTCAGGATCACCATGGCCGACTTTGCAGCTGCAGGGAACGACCGCTTCCCGCACCCTCGAGCCAAGGCATCTCGTTCGCCTTGATCGATTTCCTATTATCCTCCCCCGAAACTTAATCGCCTTTCTCAGTCCCGACGCCGCCCAATATCTCGGAGGCCTGTCTCTGCCTGATCTGCCGGGAATAGCTAACTCTTTGATTTATTTACTGTTCCTCTTACACCAGCGTAGATCACCCGCATATCGCATCCCATCTCCCTTCCCCTCCGCTCTTGATTTTCCGGTCCTGTGCAAAAAAAATCTGCGCCTGATAGGGGGACGGGTCTAAAGCTGGAGGGTTCCGAAGTTTTGACCTACCCCCCCTTCCCCTTCGGGACGACTGAGCTGCCGGTTCACCTCGAGGTCACTATCGACGACATGCTGTGCCCTATGTGATCTCAGCTCCACTTCGAGCGCGGCGTTCGCCACCAACACCCATGTCCTTTGAGGTTTCGCCTGGACGTTCTGGTTTGGACGGGTAGACCAGTGCCGATGATGATCCGCGCCGCCATTCCGCTGAGCCGATGTCCGATCCCATAAACCAGCTGGTGGGGCGGAGGATCCGTCTGATCCGGACGGCCCGGACCCTCCGGCAGGAAGATCTCGCCCAAGCGCTCGGCGTCTCGACCACCCAAGTCCAAAAATACGAGAATGGGACCAATCGGGTGCCTGCCAGCCGTCTCTTCAAGCTGTCGCAGCTCTTGGAACAACCAGTCGGCTGGTTCTTCGACGAGCCGAAGGGCAGATATGCAGTGACCGCAGTCGATCCCGAGGCGCTACAGCTTGCGCAGACCGTGATGGCGATCTCCGATACGCCCAAACGGGCGGCCCTGCTCCGGCTCATCCACGCGCTTGCGCGCCGCTAGGCGAGGGAGGGGCCAGACTCCTCTCATCGCTTCGCCTCGCCTACCTTCCGCCACGGCGTCGCTTCTGGCATGGTGTCGCTCAGCCTGACCTTCCGCAAGACGCCTTCCGTTTTCAGCTTTCGCCGCAGCCAATTCACCGCCATCCACCAACGGATATAGGCGTTCCGGGCGGCACTGATCTCGGCAGCGTCTGGATGCCAGCGGCACGGGCACCAGCGGACCTCCACCTTGCGGCTGACCCAGCTGCGACCCCGTATGGCGTTCTGCATGGGACGCCGGACGGTGAGGGTCTCAAGCACCGCGGTCTTGGCCATGCCCTTCAAATTGCGCTCGACCGGCTCGATCCGCGGCCGCGCCTCCGGCATCCAGTCCGGCTGCCGCCCGGTTCGGGCCAGCTCGGCAATCGTGATCGCCATCCGCCGCCCGCCGAGCTCAGGTGGAAGGTCGGCCAAGACATCCGCGATCGTCTCCGCATCCTCATGCGCCGAGCTCCGGCCGATCGAGGTATCGATCCGTATGCCGCCCAGACCGGCGCGCTGCAGCAGCACATACTCCATCCCATAGCCGCGGGCTTCGGGCGCGGGCCGGTCCGCGAACTCCAGACGGACCTTCTCACGCGCGAAGGCCCATTCAAGGGCCTCGAGAATGCCCCGCTCGGACGGAAGCTGACGCGGCCGAGGATGTGGAGCCACTGGTCGAGGCGGCAGATTGATGACTGTCGACCGGGACTGACCGTCATCCGGTGTCTCACCGGGCTCGCTTGGCGCAATCCGGGTGACCTCGGTTTTTTCCAGGAAAGCGTCGATGGCTGCCTGCTCTTCTTTAGTCAGTTTGGCGCTTTGGCCCATTGTTTCACCTTTGATTCCTAGATGTTCTGTCTTTGACAGAAGGAGAGAGAATATGTTGATTGAGAGAGTCAGCTCATGGGGCGGCTGGGGCAGAACTCGTAAAGCTGGGGCCGAACCCCAGCAAAGGCGCCAAACAGATAACCCCCTGAACCGAAACGCATAATCGGGACGGTGGGGCCCGTGGGGCGCTTGGGGCGCAAAAATCGGACCTACACGTGAGAGATCTCCTGCAAGCAAAGCTCCCCACACCCCGGATCTCGCGCGCGCACGTGGACCCCGCCAATTTGCGCCCCAAACGCCCCAGCCGCCCCGAACGAGGAGTAAGCCTTTGTCGCCCATACTGTTTTCGGATCGAACGCCCGCGAAAGATCCGCCCCGTTCTGGGGCTGATCTCGGAGTTTGGCCCCAGAATTCGAAGAATTTGGGTAAAGGGGTGCGGGGTGCGGGCGGCGCTTTGAGGGGAGGAGGCCGCCCGGAGCATCACGTGAAGTCATCCTCGTCCGGCGGTCCATAGCCGCTGGCGCCGCTGGCGTTGCCAGAGCTGTCCTTGCGGACCATCGGCAGGCCTTTGGCGTCGCGAGGGGCGTCAGCGAGGCGCTGGCGCATGTCGCCCGTCAGACGGACGCCGCTATAGCCACGCACGCCGACCCGCTTGTGGCGCTGGTAGGTCTTGCCGCCGTTCGGGTGCCGGTATTTGCCGCTGCGGTCCTTGAGCTTGCGCTGCAGGTTGCCCGGCTGCCAGGCATGGGCGGTGTTCTCCAGCAGATAGAGATAGCAGGCATCGACGAGATCGCGGGCCGAGATGAACTCTGCGCTGCCATCCATCTCGCAAGCCGTCGCAAGGAAGTCGCCGATCGGGTCGCTGTCCTTGCGGTACTCTTCGGTCGCCTGCAGCACCTGCGGCGGCTCCTGCAGCCCGCCTTCGAGATAGTCAAGGAGGCCCGCGATCATCCAGTTGAGAATGCCCGAGCGCTCTTCCTCGAAGAGCGTGTCGCCGAGCTTCTCGTCGCGCCGCGCCTCGGGGATCTGCACCTCGAAGGGACAGAGCAGCGGTCGCCGCCAGATCCCGTCATCAGTGCCTCGGATCTCGAGCTTGTGGTTGCCGGTGAAGACAAGCTTGAAGTAGGGCGTGAACTCGACGAAGTCCGAATGCAGGTTGCGCACCAGCATCTCGTCGCCGCCGGTCATCTCCTTGATCTTCTGCTCCTGCAACCGTTCGCCCTCTTCGGGCTCGGCCGTGATCGCGGCGCGGGCACCGATCAGGCGCATGAGATCGGGCGTGGCGTCCGAGCCCGACTTGCGGTTCTTGCCCGTCAGGCTCTCGATCTTCACCATCGTGGCATAGTCGCCAAGCATCCGCCGCATGAGCCCCGCCAGCAGCGATTTGCCGTTGGCGCCCATGCCGTAGCAATAGAGGAACTTCTGGACCGGCAGCGCCGTCATCGAGAGGCCAAACCAGCGCTGCAGGAACGCCCGCATGTCCGGATCGGGCTGCACGGTTGCCAGAAAGCGGTCGAACTTCAGACAAGTCGCGTCCGGGTCGTACTCGGCCGGCATCAGCTTGGTGATGTATTGCGGCCGGTTGCGGCCTTCGATTGGGACGATCCGTTCATGCGGCAGGAGAACGACCTCGGCCTGTTTGCCGCCGCCATCCTCGCGCATGTCGACAATGGTAAAGCGCAGGAGGCCGGACTCGGTGTTGACCGTCAGAGGATCGGCGTCGAGATCCTCGACCTCGCGTTGCAGCGTGGTGGTCGCCTCCAGCAGCAGGTTCTTGATTGCGCCGCTATTGCCGGTCGAGCGGGCAAAGGCCTTATGCCGCGCCCGGGACGATCCGCGCCCCCAAAGCTCCCCGTTGAGCTTATCCCGCTCGGAAATCAGACACTGTCGCTTCTCGGCCCGGTCATCCTCCGAGAGATCCGGATAGGCCGCCCCGAGATCCCGCAGCTCGCTCCGGATCGCGTCCAGACGCTCGACCCGGCGACGCTCGGCCGCGTTCAGCTGGAGGTGCGGGATCTCCTTTTCGATCCATTCGTGGATCGTCTGGCCAAGGCCGCGCACGGCGATGCCATCGGGATCGAGCTTCCAGCGTCTCTGATCCCAGAGATGCCAGCCGACGCGGGGCACGAATAAGGCGTCCTGCCCGCAATAGATGACAAAGCGACGGCTGTTGCCGGTATCGTTCTGTGCCTGCTTAGCGCCCTCGACTTCGGGGCTCGGGATGCTCTCCGGCGGCCCTTGCCAATCGGGGGGCGGGGGACCGTCGCCATAGCCATCGTCTTGAGGCGCCGCGTCGGGTCCCGAAGAGACTTGTTCGTCTGGCGACACATCCTCGGCGTTCTCGAAGGCGGCTTTGACCTGGTCCATTTTGTCCGTCATGCCGACCCCATCAGGAGGTCGTTGAAGTCCACGCCGTCTCCGGCCCGCACGATCTGGCCTCGCAAATCTGCGCGATGGGCCATGGCCCGGCGGAGCCCGCATTCCAGCTTGGCACGGGTCATCTTCGGCTCGGAATCCCCGTCCATCAGGTAGATCAACCGCTTGACCCAGGGCGGCGGCAGAAAGGCGTCCTCATCGTCCAGATCGGGCCGCCCGGAATAGCGCTGGCCTTTCACCTTGCGCATGCGGCCGGCCATGTTGCCGAGATCGATGCCGCACCAATAGCTCGCCCCTTCGAAGGCCCCCGCGAACAAGGCGGTCAGCGTGGTCTCTATGCCCTCGCCCATAACCAAGGTTGGGGATCGATCGACCGGACCGAACCGGACCGCGCCGCCTTTTTTGGAGCCGAGGACCTTCTTGGCATCGAGGCGCTCGCCGTTATGGGCGATGATTGCCTTCCACTTCGACTCCGAAGAGGACAGATCGATCCAGGTCCGATGAACGCCGATCAGCTGACCCGAAGGAGCCACGATGCCCGCCAGCATGGCCGGTCCCCGATGCAGCTCCACCCATACCTTATTGATCATATGCATGTAGCGAAGCCCTGGGTGAAAGCGCAGCGCACGCGGCACCTCATCCAGCTTTATGCCGCGTCGGGCCAGATAGTCCTCGGCCAAGCTGCCCGCGAAGGGCCGTCCGTCTGCCCAAAGCGCCCGCGCCATGGAGATCGACTCCGCGCGTTTGCGCGCCGCGATCTCAGCGCGCCTTCGATCGGCCTTCTCTCGTTTCTGTCGGCGACGCTCGATCTCCTCGTCGGACAGCTCCACGGCCCGTTCTCCGACCAGCCAGTCGAGAGCCGATTTGAAGTCGCAATTGAGGACGTGTTCGACCAGGCGGATCCCATCACCCCCACCGAAGGCGCGACAGAGGAAGACGTTATCAGCCGTGTTAATCTGGAGCTTGTCCTCGCGCCCTCCGCAGGTAGGACAAGGGGCAACGAGCTCGTCACCGCGGCGCTGCAAGCCTTCGATCTTAAGACGGTCCGCAATCTCGCGGATTGATAGGTCCTTCGCCTGCTCGAGGCGAACATCAACCTGGCGGCTCATTGATCGAGCTTTCGGCCGAGATACGTCTCCGCCATTCGAATGAGAGTAAGCTGCACCAGCATCTTCAATTGAACCATCTGCCTGCCGTACTCCGTCCCGCCTCGACGGTTGGCCACAAGACCTTGCGCGATCGAGAGGAGCTGGACGGTGGTGTCACCCAAAGGATGCTTGTCATGCGACGGCAGGGAGACTTCGCGCTGATTGATCAGCAGCTGCAGCCGGTTCATCTCGGAGACAAGGATATCCTCCTCTGCCGGATCTAGGCGGCGGCAGCACAAAGCTGCGCCGAGATGCAGAAGAGCCCGCTCCTCGCGAGTGAGAGACCGGCTAGACATGGCTGGGGCACCGACGCTCGGCCCACCACCGGGGCGGCATCGAGCCATCATGACGGTCGGCGGGCACATCACGCATCACCTTGTCGATCCGGTGATAGGCACCAACCACAGAGCTGCGCGAGACACTGAACCGCTCCGCGATCTGACCGAAGGAGAGCCCCTCCACGTCCTTCAGATGCAGGAGCTGCAAGAGCCGCTGATCGGTCCAGTCGGAGGCTCTAGCGCGGCTCATGGCGCCTCCAGCAGAGATAAGAGCCGACCATCCGGCGCCAGAGTCAGACCGAGCTTCCGGCAGTCGAGTCGGATCGTGGACAGACCCACGCCCCAATCTGCGGCGATTTGACGGACGGTCTCGCCCGCCTGCAATCGGCTCAAGAGATCACGATGGCGATCCGAAAGCCGCCGCGCCTCCTCGGACCGATAGGACTTACACCACGCAGAAGACTCCCCAGCCGGAACCAGGTCATTCGCGATCTCGCACCAGACATAGGTGGTCAGGCTGGTCGCGCCCGGTGGGATCCGGCGGACGCGGCCCGCCGCAACGGCTCCGTCGATCAAGGCGCGCTCTGCGGCAGTGAGCACGCTGCTCATAGCAGCCGCCCTTCCCGAGGAGCCGCATTCGTCAAATGCCAAAGCGACAGCGCGATGCATGTCAGCACAGACCGGCCCTGGCCAAGCCGTCGCTTACTCACTTTGGAGTTGCCTGCTGCGCTCATGTCACCATACCACTGGCGCAGCCCCGGTTGGGCGAGAGATCTGTCGATACGGATTGAGAGGGTTGAATGTCGGATCATGAGCCACCCCATACATCCTCTATAAAGGACGTAGCAAGTGTCTTCTATCGAGGACGTGCGATTTTATCCCCTTTCGCGGATAAGAAAGGCATGGAGTATGGTGATTTCAGAGAACGGCTGCGTACGGCTGTGGCCGCGTCGGACAAATCCCTCCGAGCGATCTCATTGGCAGCGGGCGCAGGCCCTGGCTACCTTCACAGCATTCTCGAAGAGGGGAAAAGCCCGTCGGTCGATCGCCTGATGAAAGTCTGCGATGCGATCCCGGTCAGCCCCGCCTACATTATGCTCGGCATCGATGCGAAACCAGAAGATATGACTATTCTCGAATTGCTGCACAAAAACCCGGATGCCCGCGACGGAATCCTCAGGATCCTCGGCGCAGCATCTTCTTGATCTCTTCAATAATGATCGCCTTCTGCTCCGGCGTGAGCTTCTCCAGAAGCTCCAGTAAATCGTCCGTGGTCATCTAATCCTCCGTAGCGCCCCTCCAAGGACCGACTCTACCTGAGATATACGGATCTCATAGGGAAATCGCCTCGCTACGTCCTCTATGGGGGACGGTCACTCTTGACATCCCCTATCGAGGATATAGTCTCTCTCCCTCATAAAGGAGACCTAAGATGAAGGGATGGCGCGCAGATCGGACGGAACATACCCCTTGCGAAGCGGCCGCCGGATCGAGGATCGGAGAGCCGTTCATGGGACGGACGAGGCGCGGCTTTGCCCCATAGCACCGAGGCGGAGCCCACGCTGTGGGCGTCCGCAGCGAGAGACCCAGGAGGACTGAGATGACCCAAGTCAGGATCGTCACCGAGGACGACCTTCACCGGGCGATCGCCCCGCTCGAAGCCCAGCTTGCGCGTCTCGTGACAGCTATCGAAAGTGCTCAGGTCCGCCCCAAACCTGCCTGGCTCTCAGTGAAGGACTACGCCAGGCTTCTGGGCGTGACCGAGCGGACCGTGCGGCGCCATATCAAAGACGGGCGTCTGGAGGCGCGCCGCATCGGCGGTGCGATCCGGCTCAAACGGCCATAGCCGCGCGGATCATCCGAGCTTCTTCGCCAGCGCGTCGGCGCTTTCGTTGTAATAGACCATCAGCATCCTCAGGTCCTTGTGACCCACCATCCGGGCCAGATCGAGCACATCGAGCTTCTTCGCCAGCTGCGTGATCGCGCTGTGGCGCGCATCGTGGAAGGTCAGGTTCTCCACCCCCGCCCGATCGCGAAGCTTGCGCCAGAGCGCGTCCAGCCGGGGCGGTGTAAGCCCAAAGACGGGATCGGCCTCAGGCAAGGCGGTCAGAAGCGCAACAGCCCGGCGGGACAGGGGGACATCGCGGGGATGGCCGTTCTTGGTATCGACGAGGCGCGCCACCTGCCGGCCCAGATCGATGCGGTCCCAGGTCAGGCCAGTGATCTCTCCGGCCCGCATCGCGGTCTCGATCGAGAACAGAAACGCCTGATAGGCGCGTCCCGTGGCGGTCCTCAGATCGTCGCCCGCAAACTCCGCCAGACGCGCGATCTCCTCCGGCGTCGCGAGCCGGTCCCGCGGCGGCGGCGCCTTCGGGCGGCGCACCTCGCTCATCGGATTGACGGCGATCATCCCCCATTCCCGGCGCGCCAGGTTCAGGACCGACGAGATCAGCTGCATCTCCCGAATGACGGACCCCGGCGCGACCTCCCGAAGGCGCCGGTCCCGCCAGCCCGCAAGATCGGCGGGCCGAAGGTCTCCTATCCGGATCGCGGCGATGGCGTCACGCTTGAGCTTCTCAAGCCGGATGATCTCCCACCGAGCGCCCCGCTTTTGCGGCGAGACCTCGCGTGCATATCGGTCGAACAGCTCAGCCAACTTCGCCTGCGCCGCGATGATCTCTTTGTTCAGAACGAGATATTCCTGCTGCGCGGCCCAGTCTTTTGCCTGTTGCCGCGTCGCCCAGACCATCGATCGGCGCACGCCGCCCCGGGCAATCTCCGCCCGGTACCGTCCCGAAGAGAGTTTCCTGATGCTGGCCATTCAACGCACCATGCGTAATTTGTGCGTAAAAGGATGACCACTTCGGGCCGTCTTGTCTAGGTCAGCTCTAGGGCGTGGGCCAGGTAAGTCGCTGATCTGAGGGGAGATTCAGGAAAGAAGAGGACAGATCAGGAGATTGATTGGTGCGGTCGAGAAGACTCGAACTTCCACGGGTGTTACCCCACAGCGACCTCAACGCTGCGCGTCTACCAATTCCGCCACGACCGCACGTGATCAGGTAGTCGCGGCTACTTAGACGAAGGTTCAGGGCTTGTGAAGAGCCTCTTTTCACCCAATCCGCCTCACGTCGCGTTCCATAGAGTGCAGGCCCCCGGGATGGCGGGTGGGGCGATCTGCGCCAGCAGGAGCGTCACCCCCATCCCGTCATGGCAGCCCTTTACAGATCCGCCCTCAGCGGCCACATCCGGTCGGACATGACCGACTGGATCACCTCCCCCGGCCTCACGCCCTATGAGGCCGCCCTGACCGAGATGGAGGCCCGCGCAACCGCCATCCGCGCAGGCACCGCGTCCGAGGCGATCTGGTGTCTCGAACACCCCCCGCTCTACACTGCCGGAACCTCCGCTGACCCCAAGGACCTGCGCGATCCGCGCTTTGCCGTGCACGAGACGCGCCGGGGCGGGCAGTACACCTATCACGGCCCCGGCCAGCGCGTCGCCTATGTCATGCTGGACGTCGCCGCGCGCGGCAAGGACGTGCGCGCCTTCGTGCAGGATCTCGAGGGCTGGATCATCGCCGCCCTCGCCGAATTCGATCTGGCCGCCACCACGCGGCCCGGGCGCGTCGGCGTCTGGGTCCCGCGCCCGGACAAACCGCCCTTGCCCGATGGCACACCGCGCGACGACAAGATCGCCGCCCTCGGGATCCGCCTCAGGAAATGGGTCAGCTTCCACGGCATCTCGATCAACGTCGATCCCGACCTCGGGCATTTCGACGGTATCGTGCCCTGCGGCATCCAAGGCCACGGCGTCACCAGTCTCGCTGATCTCGGCATTACCGCAACCATGGCCGATCTCGACGCCGCTCTGAAACGAACCTTCGCGGCCTCCGTTACCGCGTTCCAAGAACCATCGGTATCGGCCGGCTGACCTTACACAGGGTGCAGGTCCGCACCGCTTCGGTGATCCCCATCAAGGCCAGCTCCCGAAAGGAGGGCAGATCGAACGCATCGGCCGCCTCAAGATCCACCTCATATCCCAGATCCGCGAACGAGGCGACGGACATCCGGCTCAGCGGACGGTTCTCGCCCGACAGAAATCCGGTCAAAAGCTCATCGCCAAAGACCAGCTCGCGCCAATGCCCCTCGCGCGTGCCCGCGCCTCCGGTATTGGCCACCGGAACCGCCGCGCCATCCTCATCCGAGATCGCCGCATATTCTCGCGCCGCCCCTTCGCCGGTAAAGCGGGGATCCATCGTCCCGGACCCCGCGATCAGCCCCTGCCGCGCCCAAAGCGTGCCAAAGCCCAGCACATGCGCCATCTCGTGCAGGATCACATCTGCAAAGCTGCCTTCCTGCTCAAGGCGCAGGATATCGGCCTCGTCGAACTGCATGATCCCCTTCACGGGCAGCTCCGCGCCCGGCCGCAGCACGGTCGGCCCGGCCTGTCCTAGTGTGCCCTCGGGTCCGTCGATCGGCTCGACCGCCGCATCGATCACCAGACCCTCCAGCGTCTCTCCATCCACCTCGACGGGCTCGAATGCGGTATTGAGCACCCGGTCCCAAACCTCCCCGGCCCTCAGAAAGACCTGCTGACGTTCCTCGGATGTTGACGTGCTGAACCGGACTGTGATCATCGCGCTCTCCTTCTGGTAGAGACCTACCATAAAGCGCGCAAACGCCCCGCGACCAGTCCAGGAGACCAGATCGGCACCAAGTTGCTGTGTCGCGCAAATCCGGGGCTTTCCCGTCGGCAAAGCTATGCTAAGCCGCGATCACGATGTTCGGAGCCGCCTTGTGATCGCCCGCCTGACACCCCTGTTGCGTTTGCCGCTCGTGCTTTGCCTTCTGGCGGCGCTGGTGCTGCCAAAGATATCGGGCGTTCTCATCGAGCTTGTGCCGGGCATGCAACGCGTCGTTCTGTGCAGCGGATCGGAGATGACCGTCATCCTGATCGGCCGGGACGGCATCCCCGTCGAAGAGCCCGCCTCCGATCACGCGCCCTGTATCGCCACCGATCCGCCAAAGATGACCCCGGCGCCGTCTGCCCCGTGGCAGCGGCTCGCGCTTGGCTATGCCGCGCCGTTCAGGGTAAAGATCCACGCTGCCGCCGATGCCGACCGCACGGCGCAGATCTGGCCCTCCCGCGCCCCACCCCGTTGGACCTGATCCTCTTTTTACCGGAACAGTTTCAACAGGACAGCTTACATGACCGATGCAACCGTGTCGGGGCCAGCCGCGTCGCAGACGACCGGCGGAGCCCTCTACCGTCTGGTGTGGAAATGGCATTTCCTCGCCTCCCTCTTCGTCCTGCCCTTCATGGCCCTTCTGGCCATCACCGGCGGGATTTACCTTTACAAGCCGCAGATCGAAAACTGGCTCTATGCCGACCGCCTCGCCGTCGCCCCGCTCGAGCGGACGCTCCCGATCGAGGCCCAGATCGCGGCCGTCGAAGCGCAGACCCCGATCACCCGCTTGCGCGGCGTCACCAGCTATGACGAACCGGGCCGCACGACGCTGATTGAATTCAACGATGCAAACGGCACCCGCTCCATCGCCTGGGTCGATCCCTATCGCGGCGAGGTGCTGGCCTCCACGCCCCGCGACCAGATGGCGATGCAGGTCCTGCGCAAGCTGCACGGAGAGCTCCTGCTTGGCGATGTCGGCACCAAATTCGTGGAACTCGCCGCCCACTGGGCCATCGTGATGTTCATCACCGGCCTCTATCTGTGGTGGCCGCGCGGCCAGCGCAGCCTGGCCAAGGCCATCCGCCCGCCCTCGGGCAAAGGCCGCCAATGGTGGCGCGAGACGCACATGTTCATCGGCATGCTCGCCACCGTCCTGATCGTTCCCATCCTGATCACCGGTCTGCCCTGGACCGATATCTGGGGCGGCGGTCTCGGCTACGTACAGGAAAAGACCGGCCAGGCCTCCAAAAGCCTGCGCTTTGGCGGGAACGTCCCCGGCTCCACCGCCTCCGAAGGCCAGACGATCCCCTACGCCCAGGTCTTCGACACCGCCCGCACCGAAGGGCTCGCCGCCCCCTACGAGATGCGCCCGCCCAAAGACGACAGTGCCGCCTTCTGGGTCCGCTCAGCCAGCAAGATCCGCACCGAGCAAACCGAGCTGATCGTCGATCAATATACCGGCGCTGTGCTCAAGCGGCACGACTTCGCAGATAATCCAATCGTCGCGCGCACGATCTCGCAAGGCATCTCCTTCCATCAGGGAGAGCTCTATGGCTGGCTCAACGTCGCCCAGAACACGGTTGCAGCGATCCTCGGCGTAATCCTCGCGGTCTCGGGCTTCGTCGCGTGGTGGATGCGCCGCCCGGCAGGCTCTCTCGGCGTACCGGCGGCCCCGGATGCCGCGCTTGGCACCGGCATGATCATCCTTGTCACCGTGCTGATGATCCTGCTGCCGCTCATGGGGCTCTCGCTTCTGGCAGCCCTCGCCCTAGACTGGCTGATCTTCCGCCGCCTTGGCTGGTTCCGCACCCCGCGCGCCACCTAAGACGGACGCGCCCCGGCCATCGCGCCGGGGCCTCCCCCTATCTCTCCAGCCAGACCTTCACAGTCACGATCTCGAACGGCCCGAGATCAAGCCGGATCTCGCGCCCCGACGGGGCCAGCGGCTCCAGTTCGGTCTCGAAGATGTCGACCCGCGCCGCGCGCCGGATCGCGTCCCGGAACCGCAACGTGCAGCGCGCCTCGGCCCCGCCGCTCTCAAAAAGCCGCAGCAGAACCGCCGTGCCATCCTCCGACGGCTTGAGCGTCTCCAGAACGACACTCTCGCCCTCGCAAGAGACAAAGCGCCCGGCCGACCCCGTCGCCACCCGCAGCGGCGTGTTCAGATCATAGGCCGCCTCCTGCAACCGCCGCGCCTCTCCGCTGGGGTTCGCCAGCAGCGCATAGGTAAAGACATGCCGCCCCTGATCGGCCTGTGGATCGGGCGAGGTCGCCGATTTGATCAACGACAGGCGCAGCACGTTCTCGCGCACGTCATAGCCGTATTTGCAGTCGTTCAGCAGCGCGACCGCATAGCCCGGCTCGGCCAGCTCGGCCCATTTCTGCGCGGGCACCTCGAACCGCGCGGCATCGAACGCCGTGTCCCGCGAGGTCGAGCGCAGAACCGACCCCCACTGGATATCGAACCGCGCCTCCCGCGCATTGATCGACACCGGAAACGCCACTTTCAGCAGGATATGGCTCTGATGCCAGTCCACCTCGGTCACGAAATCCAGCCGCCGCGATCCCGCCTCCAGCCGGATCTCCTGTGTGATCCGGCTCCCTCGCCAGACATGATCCACGCGGAGAGCGGCGCGCAAAGGCCCCGTTTCGACGATCTCGACCGTCGCAGGCGCGTCAATCAGCTCCCGGCGGTCTTCGAAATGCGGATCGATATCCCAGGCGTCCCAGCAGATCGGCCGATCCTCGAAGGCCTGCAACACATTGCCATGCAGCCCCTGCGCCAGAACCTCGCGCCCCGCCTCCTTGTCGTAAAGCCGCAGGATCTGCCCATTCGCCCCGACCACTGCCAGCAGGCACCCGTTCTCAAGAACGATCCCCGTTTCGCCTTCGTAAACCGTCACGCCCTCCGAAGGGACCGCAGCCTCCGTCAACGGCGTCGCCGAATAGGCCGCCAGCTCCTCAAAGAGATAAAGCCCGCCCGCCTCGGTGGTCTGCACCGCGCCCTCCGCAGGCCCCTCGACCAGACGGCGCCCCGATACCGGCGAGGTATTCAGAACGCAAAGCTCCCCGCCTCCCAGCCGCGCCGCTGCCTCGGCTGCCGCCGCCTCCGCCATCCCGGCAACGCGATCGAGATCCCGCCGCGCATCGGCAAAGACCTCCTTTATCGACGTTCCGGTAATAATGTCGTGGAATTGGTTCAGGCACAAAAGCCGCCACGCCGCCTCCAGGTCCGGCGCCAGCCCCGCCATCGCCGACAGCGCCTCCGCCTCGTGCAGCGCCCGCTCGGCCTTCCGGTTCGCGCGCTTGATCCACCCTTGCGAGGTAAAGACCCCTCGGTGACCCTCCATGTAATGCTCGCCGCGCCAGACCGGCAAAGCATTCCGCCGCGGCTCGATCCGCTCGAAGAACCGCCGCACCGTGCTCATCTTGAACCGCGGCATCCCCGGCATGTTCTCAAAGATATGCGCCTTGGCCAGCAGCGTCTCGGTCGGCCCTCCGCCGCCATCGCCATAGCCGTAGCAAACCGGCAGATCGCGCACGCCCTCGGTCGTCGACCGCGTCCAGCTACCCAGAACCTCCCGCGCGCTCAGATCGCTTTTGTAGTTCGTCGGAAACGGCAGATACTGCACGGGCCGGGGCGTGGTGAAGATATGCGCCAGAACGCGGCTGCCATCGATCCCCTCCCACAGATGCGTCGACCAGGGCACCGGGTTCATCTGGTTCCAGTTCAGCTTGTTGGTCGCGAACCACTCCAGCCCCGCCAGCCGCATCAGCTGCGGGATCTGCCCCGGAAACCCGAACGTGTCGGGCAGCCACAAAACCGGCGTCTCGACGCCCCCGAAGGTTTCGCGGAAATAGCGCCGCCCCAGCACAAGCTGCCGAACCAGCGCCTCCGCCCCCGGAACGTTCAGATCCGGCTCCACCCACATGCCGCCCATGACCTCCCAACGGCCCTCGGCGACACGGGCTCCGATCCGGTCAAATATCTCGGGGTAATCCTCCGCGCACATTGCGTAAAGCGCGGGCTGCGAATGTGAGAACGTATAGTCCGGATCCTCGTCCATCAGCCGCAGAACGTTGGAATAGGTCCGCGCGTTCTTCAGCCGGATTTGATCGATCTGCCACAGATAGGCGATATCCATATGCGCATGGCCGATCCCGTGCAGCACCACATCAAGCGGCGCACCCGCCCGCGCGATCCCGTCCAAAAGCGCCTGCCGCGCCGCCGGGAAAGAGCCATAGATCTCCTCCCCGATCGGATCGCGCGTATCAAGCAGCCGGAACGCCATCTCCAGCGCATCCAGAAGCCGGTCCCGCTCAGGCTGATCGCGCTCCAGCACCGACACGGTGTCATGCACGGTCGAGGCGAGCTGCCAGAAGGCCAGCGCCTCGGGATCCCGCTCGATCAGCGCGGGCACCCCCATAAAAAGCTTCGCCTTGCTGTTCGGATCGGGCGGCCATCCCGCCAGCCCCGTCCAGCCATGCAGCGCGATAGCGTGTTCCGCCCCATCCGCGCAGGCCGGATCCAGCGGGAGCGTGTGGTGATACCGGTCCGCCGACCCGATCGCCTGCCCGTCGATATGCACCAGCGCTTCGGGATGGTTGAAGATATCGCCATAAACGCCCAGCGGCAGGTAAAGCGCCAGATGCCCCGCGCTCCACCCCTCCGGCACGGCAAAGGCGGTCTTCATCAGAAAGTTGAGCGCTGGAGCGCCCCAATAGCTTTCCGCCGGGATCTCAGTCCAACCGGACGCATCGGCCCCAACCGGAGCCTCCACGACAGCGCCCTCAAGCGGCGTCATCCGGAACGGCGGCAGCGGCATCGACCGGCGATGGATCAGCGGCTCGATCAGGGCCAGGCGCGCACCGATCTTCTCGAAGGTAAACCGCCAGTTGTGATTGACATTCATACCGCGATCACGCCTTGGCCAGCTCGAAGCCCGCGACATCTCCGCGGAAGGCGGGCGCCGCCGAGGCGATGTTGTCCTCCGCCCCATCCTCAAGCCCGCTCCCCCAGCCGCGCTGCAGATCCGGCCAGGGGATCGAGGCGATCAGAAGCTGCGTATAGGGATGCTGCGGATCGCCAATCACCGCCTTGGGCGGCCCGGCCTCGACCACATGACCCTTGTAAAGAACCATCACGTAATCGCTCACGTGATAGGCCGTCGCCAAATCATGCGTAATATAGAGAACCGAGATCCCGTGCTTGTCCTTCAGATCGTAGATGTTGGACAGGATCGTCGCCCTGAGGGACGCATCCACCATCGACACCGGCTCATCCGCGATCAGCAGCTTTGGCGACAGCATCAACGCCCGCGCCACGATCAGCCTTTGCCGCTGCCCGCCCGAAAGCTGATGCGGATAACGCGGTAACACCAGATCCGGGTCCAGCCCCACCGCCGCGCAGGCCTCCTCCATCGCCGCTTGCGTCTGCGCCTTGCCCTGCGACAGACCGAACCGCTTGTAAGGATAGCTCAGCGCGTGATTGACCCGGTAAAACGGGTTGAAACAGGAATAGGGATCCTGAAACACCGCCTGCACGTTGCGCCGGAACTCAAGGTTCTGCGACGCCCCGATCTTCGCCAGATCCTGCCCTTCAAACAGAACCCGACCCGTCGTTGGCGGAGTGAACCCCAGCATGATCGAGCCCATCGTCGACTTGCCCGATCCCGACTGCCCGACGATCGAGATGATCTGCGGTGTATCCCCCTGCAGCGCGAACGAGATCGGATGCAATGCCGTCACCGCTCCATAGGTCTTGCTGACGCCCTCGAACCGCAAAAGCGGCTCGCTGCTCTCCCGCTTCGGCGCCTCGGCCCGCCGGTCGGGATTAAGAAAACTCTCGCCCCCCACCAGCGGCACGGACGAGATCAGATCCTGCGTATAGGGATGCTTCGGCGCCTCGAGGATCTGCTTGACCGTGCCATGCTCCACCAGCTCCCCGTCCTTCAGAACGGCCAGCTCATCCACCGATTGGGCCATCAGCCCCATATCATGCCCGATCAGGATCAGCCCCGACCCGATCTGCTCCTGAATGTCTTTCAGCGTCTGCATCACCTGCCGCTGCGTGACGACGTCCAGCGCCGAGGTCGGCTCGTCCGCAATGATCAGCTCCGGCGTCAGGATGATGCCGAGCGCGATACAGACCCGCTGCTTCATCCCGCCCGACAGCTCGTGCGGATAAAGCTGCGCCGTATGAACAGGTAGCCCCACGCTCTCCAGCGCCGCATCCGACCGTCGCTTCAATTCGGCCCGGTCCAACCGCCCCTCATGGGCGATGATCGCATCCCAAAGCTGCGGCTCGATCCGCATCACAGGGTTGAGCGAATTCATCGCCCCTTGCGGAATATACGCGACCCGGCTCAGCCGCGTGCGCCGCATTTGCTCGTCATTCAGGGCCAGAATATCCGTGCCGCCCAGATCGATGCTCCCGCCCGCCACGCGCCCCGGCTCGGCCAGCATCTGCATCACCGCGAGCGCCGTCGTCGTCTTGCCCGACCCGCTCTCGCCGATGAACCCCACACGCCGCCCCGCCTCGATCGTCAGATCCAGCGCCTTGACCGCCTCGACCACACCGCCCGGTGTCGGAAACTCGATCGACAGATCCTTAAGCGTGAGGACAGGAGAGGTCACGACAGCCGCCTCAGACGCGGGTTCGACACCTCGTCGAGCCCCAGATTGATCAGCAGCAGCCCGATGAACATCACCGCAAGCAGCAAGGTCGGAATGCCCCACCACCACCACAGGTTCTGGATTAGCGCGCCCGCATTGATCGCCTCGTAGATCGTCCGCCCCAACGTCGGGATCCGCTGCGGCCCCAGCCCCAGCACCTCGAGCCCCACCGCCGTCACGATCGACGTCGTCACATTCGCGATGAACGAGCCGAAGAGATAGGGGATCAGGTTCGGCAACATCTCGCGGAACATGATATGCGAGGTCGGCGCCCCCGACAGCCGCGCCATCTGCACATAGCCCGACTGCTTCATGCTCAGCACCTGCGCCCGAATGAGCCGCGTCGGCGACTGCCAGACGAAGCCCGCGATCAACAGCGCCATCATCGTCAGCGACACATCCCCAAAGGCCGACTGGAACACGACGAGGATCAGGAGCGGCGGAATGGTGATCATCACGTCGCTCAAAACCCGGATCACGTCGTCCGTCCGACCTCCGACGAAACCGGCGGTAAAGCCCAGCACGATCCCTGTCGTCATCCCGATCAGCGAGGCGAGCAGTCCCACAAAAAGCGAATTGGGCGCCCCGATCACGATCAGCGCCAGCATGTCGCGCCCTGACCCGTCCGTGCCCAGCGGATGATCCCAGACGCCAGGCTGCCTCCTGAGGTTCTCGAACCCCACGGGCGGCAGCTTGAGCGTCGCCGACCCGGTAAAGACCAGATCGAGGTTCCATAGGATCCGCCCAAGGATCCCCAGCAGAACGATCCCGAGCAGCAGCCCCGCTCCCCAAAGCAGCTTTGGGTTCAGCCACGGATTGTCGAACCGCCGCATCCGGCGGGCCTGCCGTTTCTCGGCGCGGGTCATCGGCTGGGTGGCCTCTGCCACATTGTCGTCGGTGGAGAAGTTGCTCATCGACGCGTGCCTCCCAGAGTTGCAACCGGGTGACGCACGCAGTTCGCTTTGCGAACCGCTGTCGCGCACGGCGTGATATGAAATCGAGATTTCATATCACGCAGCCTCATGCCGCACACGCGGATCGATGAACGGATAGACCAGATCCACCAGAAAGACGCTCAGCGCCGTCATCAGGATGATGACGTAAGAAACGCCCTGAATGACCGGGAAATCCTGATCGAGGATCGCGTCGTATAGCAGCTTGCCCATCCCGTTATAAGCAAAGATGCGCTCCACCAGCACCTGCCCCGCGATCAGCAGCCCGATCTTGAGCGCAAAGGCCGTGATTTGCGGCAGGATCGCGTTGCGGATCATGTAGCGATAAAGGATGTAGCGCGGCCTCAGCCCCTTGGCCTTGGCCAGCGTCGTGTAATCCTCCCCCTGCACCGTGATCATCAACCCGCGCATCCCCAGCGCCCAGAAGCCGAAGGTCACGACGATGATCGACAGGGCCGGCAGGAACCCGTGATGAATGACCGATTGCGCGAAATCCCAGCTCCAGCCCGGCTCGACCGTCAGCCCGTAGGAGCCAGTCAGAGGGAACCATTGCAGCTTGGCCGCAAAGATCCACATCAGCAGCAATCCCGACAGGATCGGCGGGATCGAGGTAAAGACCATGGCCGCCGGGATCGCGACCTTCACCAGACGCGGCGAGCGCTCCCAGACCATCAGCGCGCCCAGCAGGTTGCCGATGACAAAGGTGATGACAAGCGACAGCACCATCAGCCCCAGCGTCCAGGGCAGCGCCTGCGCGATCAGCGCCGAAACCGGCGTCGGGAACGAGGCGGTCGACAGGCCAAAATCAAAGACCAGAACGCCGCCCAGATATTTGAAATACTGAATGATCAGCGGCTGATCGATCCCCATCTGCGCCCTGAGCTGCGCCAGGATCTCGTCGGCATTCGCGACCGATCCCGCCCCCGCCGCCATCCGCCCCAGAGCGATCTCGGCAGGATCGACCGGCGACAGGCGCGGGATGATCCAGATCAGCGTCGCCGCGATCAAGATGGTCAGAACCAGCGTGACCAGCCGGTTGAGAAGATAAGAGCGCGGGATGCGGCTCACATCCGGCCCTCCTCAAAACCCAAGGGCAGCCCCCTGCCGCGGGTGGGGGCGCAGCCCCCGCCCATGGGGGCGGTCGGGGCCTGCCCGGCGATGCCGGGCAAACCAAGGGGGTGCAAAGAGATGCTCCCCCGATCCATCACTCCGCCTTTTCGAGGTTGTGAATGATCTGATGCGTGTGGTTCCACCAGAAGAACGGATGGTTGTACTCGTTCTCCGCCGTGGGCCATCCCGTCCAGTAGGTCGTGTTCATCGGCAAGAGCTTCGCCGCCTGCACCAGCGGGATGAACGGCATCTCCGCATCGAGATGCGCATAGGCCTCCGCGACCAGGCCTGCCACGGCCGGATCGCCCAACGGCATCTGCCCCATCCGCTCCACGATCTGGGAATACGACGCCGCCGCCTCGCTGTCCCAACGCGCGGTGTTGTTGAAACCCGAGCTCCGCTCGCCCACCGGAACCACATCGGCCACGGTATAGCGGCTCATCGAGGTCCAGGGCTCGTTCACCGACCCGCAGGAGAGCCAGCTATAGGTCATCTCGTAGGCGCCAAAAGGCAGCACCTCACCCCAGAAAACTCCGTTCTCGACCGGCACCGGAGTGGCGGCGATCCCGGCGCGGTTCAGCTGCTCGACGATCACATCGATGGTGCGGGTATACTCGGTCGAAGCCGAATTGACATGGATCCGAACCGAAAGATCCTCTCCGTCCTTCTCATAGATCCCGTCCGATCCCTTGGTATAGCCCGCCCCCTCGATCAGCGCTTCGGCGGCGGCGACATCGGCGCTCTCGGGCAAGCCGTAACCTGCCTCGATCACCGCATCGATAAAGGGCTCCATCGATCCGTAATCGGCAAACATCGTGCGCGAGGCGAGCGTCGCTCCCTCGGCGGCGACATTCACGATCTGGCTGCGGTCGATGATATGGGCCACCGCGCGGCGCATGTCCGGATCATCCCAGGGCGCCACGGTCGTGTTGATCTCAAGCTGACGCGCACAGGGATCAGCCGCCGCATAAGGGTAATCGGCATACCACGCGATCACGTTCGGGTTCTGCGCCCGGATCGCCTCGAACGTGCCGACGCTCACATTCTGCGCTGCATCCAGCTGGTTCGTGACCATCAGCTGCGCCCGGCTCTCCTCGCCGCCGGTCTCGAGGAAGATCACCCGCTGCGGCTCGGGCAGATCCATGAACCCGGTCCTGGCGCCCCACCAATCGTCGTTGCGGTCCCAGATCGCCCGGTTCGTTGCCGCCGAGGTGAACGTGTAAGGCCCTGTCCCGATCGGCTCGGCAAAGGCAAAGGTCGCGGGATCCTCACCGGCCCAGATATGCTCTGGCATGATCAGGAACGACCCAAAGATCCGCACCCCGAAATTCTCCACGATAAAGCGCGGGTTCGGATCGTTCAGCGTGAAGCGCACGGTCAGATCGTCGACCTTCTCGACGCTCGCGACCTGCGCGCGGATCGTCGCCGCTTCGCGCTCTGACAGGTTCTCGTTGCCCATCGCCATCTCTACGGTAAAGACCACGTCGTCGGCGTTGAACGCTTCGCCATCCGACCACTCCACGCCCTCGCGCAGGCTGATCGTAAACTCAGTGGACTCCCCGTTATCCTCGAACCCCGTCGCCAGCCACGGATCCAGCTCGCCGCTGCCATAGTTCAGGATGAAAAGCGGCTCCCACATCGTCTGATGCGCGCCATGCATCCGCTTGGTGCCAGGCGTGAACCAGTTGAAATTGCCCGGATCCTTGATCGTCCGGTCCAGATCGAAGATCACCGTATCGGCGCGCGCGACATCCTGCGCGAGCCCCGGCCCGGCCAGCGCGGCCAAAGCAATCCCCGAAACCGTCATCACGGCTTTAATCTTGAGCATCCTATTCCTCCCTTTGACGGGGCGCAGTGCCCCTTAGTCCCGAACCTTGCGGTCCGACTCGTCCTGTTTACCGAACGTAGTCCATCACCAGAACACGTGTCCGCTCCGGCAAATCCTCCCTCTTGATATCGATCGAACTGCCAAAGGCGAAATCGATATCCTCCTCCTCGAAATGGCCAAGAAAGCTCTCGATCCACATCGTGTTGCGCGGCCTGTAGGTCAGCGTGCGGAAATGCATCGGGATGACCAGCCGGGGCCGCACCCGGTGGATCATCTCCATCAGATCCGGCAGCTCGATCGTCAGATATCCGCCCGCGAGCGCAAAAAGGATATCGGTCTGCTCGAAAAACGCCTGCTGCGCGCCCGTCAGCGGATTGCCCACATCGCCCATATGCGCGCAGGCGATCCCGTCCAGCGTGAAGCGGTACATCCCGTTCTGCCCGGGCACCTCATGCTCGGGGTGATGATCCCACTCCGCCGCCTCGATAGCCGTGATCTCGACCCCCTGAGCAACCCGCGACCCGCCGCCCTGCGCAACCTCCAGCGCATTGACCACCTCGGGAGCCCCCTCGATCAGATCCGCCCGGCAATGCGCACTGTCATCGTCCGACGAGATCAGCACCAGATCCGCCGCCTCCCGGATCGGCGCATAGCCGACGCCGTCGGGCGTATAGGGATCGGTGATCACAAAAGGCCCGCCTTCTGGGCGCAGCCCAAAGGCCGCATGTCCGTACCACGTGATCTTCACCGTCTCGTCAGCCCTTCAGTTATTGCCCACGACATGCGGAGAGGAGACCGCCGCGATATCGTCCGTTCCCGGTCGCGGATAGGTGCGCCAGCCGCCCGTCCTACCGCGACATCCGATGGCCTCGACCCCTGCGGCCCATGGTCTGTCTGTGATCCTCACCTCGGGCGGGCAATAACGCAATGTCAGCCCGCAGCGCCGCCGATCGCTCAGATTGGCGGTCGATCCATGCACCAGCATATCCGCATGGAGCGACACCTGCCCGGCCCGCAGCGCATTCACGACCGGCGTCCCGAACGTCTCCGCCCCGGCCGTCTCCTTGTGAAAGACCGCGTCCTCACCCGACGACGTCACCTCGATCGCCCCGCAATCATGGGTGCCCGGAATGAACCGCATCGCCGCATTCTCGGCATCGGCATCGTCGATCGCCAGCCAGACCGTGACCGTCCGCGCGGGGCTCAGGCTCCAGAAACTCGCATCCTGATGCCAGGGCACCACCTTGGGATCACCGGGCGCCTTGGACAGGATCGCGCTGGCCCAGCACAGGATATCCGGCCCGATCAGATCCTGCACCAGATCGAGGATCCGCGCATCGGTCGCGATATCCCAAAGCCCCGCCAGCCGCGCCTGATAGCAGTTGATCCCGTAAGCCCCCTCGGGCCCCTTCGCCGCGATCAGCCCGTCGATATAGGCCCGGATCCGCGCCATCTCGGCGCCGGAAAAGACGTCGAACGGCTGCACGAAGCCGCGTGCATTGTAGCTTTGGATATCCGCCGCGCTCAGAACCGACGGGGCCTTGTTCCGCACCGGCTCAAAGCGCAGATCCTGCGCCGTCTCAAGCATGAGGTCCTCCATGACCGTTCCCTAAACGCTATGCGTTCGGCGCCTGGCTGACAGCGAACCGGTTTGACTTAATCTTGAACTATATTGATATTCATTCGTTAACGCGCTGACACAGCTCAAAACCGCCGGGGCCATGGATCACAAGACCTTTCGCATCACGGACTATCTCAGAGCCAATGAGGCCTTCCATTTCGCGCGCAAGGACCTCGCGCGCCGGTTTCCCGAGACAGAGCACGATCACGACTATTTTGAGGTTGCCCTGATCGAAGACGGCCAGACGGAGCATCGCATCAACGGGATAACCCAGCTTTTGAAGGCCGGGCAGCTCATCTTCATCCGCCCGCGGGACGTCCACGCCTTCCGCGCGGACCGCAAGAGAGGCTGCCGGATCGTCAACATCATGTTCCGCAGCGAAACGGCCCACCATCTGGCGACGCGCTACGCCAGCTCCATCGCCGGACGCTTCTTCGATTCCCAAAGCCCGCTCCCCGAAGAGCACAGCCTCGGCTCGGTCCGGTTCGACCGCGCGCTTTCGGTCGCGCGCCATCTTCAGACCGGCGACCGCTCGCTCGCCCGGATTGAGGAGTTTCTGCTCACGCTCACCAACCGCGTCGCCGATTTCACCAGCCCCACGAATGCCGCCGCGCCCCGCTGGTTCACCGACGCCTGCACCGCCGCCCAGTCGCGCGAGGTCTTTCGGCGCGGCACCGAAGGGTTCGTCTCTGCGGCGGGCCGCAGCCACGAACATGTCTGCCGGACCTGCAAAGAGGTGCTGGGCCTCACCCCATCCGCCTATATCAACCGGATCCGCCTCGATTACGCAGCCCATCTTCTGCGCAGCGACGAAACCTCCATCGAAGGGATCGCCGCCGCCTGCGGCTACGACAATACCAGCTACTTCTACCGCCTCTTCCGCGACCAATACGGCATGACCCCGCGCAACTACCGCCTGCGCCACCAGCGCGACCCGTTCGAGCGAGAGGCGTCCTGACGCTACCGCTGCGGCAGCATCCCGGCGCCCACGGCCAGCAAAAGCTGACCCTCATCGATCATCTTCTCGCCATGCAGCTTGTCGTCGAGCATCAAAAAGCTGTGGCCATGGACGAAACACCACAGCGCGTAGGCCCGCAGTTTCGCCTCCTCGTCCTCGACCGCCACCCCCAGATGATCGGCCACGACACCGATCACGATCCCGAACGTGTTATCGCCCGTCTCGGCCAGCTCCGCATCGTCCCGATGCCCGTCCGTCTGGCTGAACATCATGCGGAAAAGCTCCGGTTCGGTCCGCGCGAAATCGATATAGGACTGCCCCAGCGCCGCGATCCGCGCGACCGTTCCCGGCGGATGCGCATCCGCCGCCGCCTGCATTCCGTCGCGCAGCCGGCCCATGGCCAGAAAGACGACATCCCGCAAAATCTCTGACCGATCCTTGAAGTGCTTGTAGGGCGCCGCCGTGCTCACCCCCGCCAGCCGGCAGGCCTCGGCAATCGAGAATCCGTCCGCTCCATTCTTCTCCACCAGATGCCGGACAGCTTCCAGAAGCTGGCCCCGCAGATCGCCGTGATGGTACTTTTTCTTTCCTTTTATCAGGCTTTTATCGCCCGCCATTTCGCTCGCCCTCGATTTTTGTCTTGCCAATGTAAGCGGCACAAACATATGTAAGCAACACTAACTTTGGAAGGGGTGCCGAAATGTCCGAACCAAAATCTCCGCTTTGGCGTCACGCTGTTTCGGTCCTCGGCACGCTTGGCATCATTGCCCTGTCGGTCGCTCTGATCCTTGCCGGGCGCGGCGTTCTGGCCGACCGCTCCGCCGCCGCCTCCGGTCCTGATCCTGCGGCCGTTACGCCCGTCTCAACGGACCGGATCGCCATGACGGACCATTATGAGGTCACGCGCCGGTTCTCCGGCCAGTTCGAGGCACGACAAGAGACAGCCCTCGCCTTCGAACGCGCTGGCACCATCGCCGAGGTGCTCGTTCGCGACGGCGACGCCGTGACCCGGGGCCAGCCCATCGCCCGCCTCGACACCCGCCTTCTGGAGGCCGAGGCCAAACGCCTGACCGCCCAGCGCGCGGGGCTCGAGGCGCAGGCCGAACTCGCCCGCCGCACCAATGCCCGCCAAGCCGAACTGCGCGAGCGGGGTCACGCCTCCGACCAGCGGGTCGACGACACCTCCCTCGCCCTCGCCCAGCTCGAGGCCGGCATCGCCGAGATCGACGCGGCTCTCACCTCGACCCAAGTCAATCTCGGCAAATCCGTCCTGACCGCTCCCTTCACCGGCACCATCGGCGCGCGCCTTGTCGATGCAGGCACCATCGCCGCCCCCGGAAGCCCTGTTGCCACGCTCCTCCAGGACGGCGCCCCCCGCTTTCGCGCCGGGCTCGACCCCGCCCTGGCCGAGGCGCTGACCCTCGGCGATCCCGTCGAGATCACGCTCGGCACCGGCACCCGCACCGCGACTCTCGCCCATCTCTCCCCCGAGCTCGACACGATGACCCGCGCCCGCACCGCGCTCTTTGACGTCGACGGCCCCGCCCCGCCGTCCCGCGCGACCGGAGAGGTCGCCCTCACCCAGCGTATCGAGGCCACCGGCGCCTGGATCCCCCTCTCGGCCCTGCGCCAGGGCCCGCGCGGCACCTGGATCCTGCTCACCGTCGAAGACGGCGCCGTCGCGACCGAGGCCGCCGAGATCCTCCATGTCCAAGGCGCCCGCGCCTTCATCCGCGGCACCTTCACGGACGGCACCGAATTCATCACCGGCGGCACCCATCGCGTCGTCCCCGGCCAGCCCGTCACCGCCGAGGAGGCTCTGGCATGGGCGCGCTGACCTTCCGCCAACCCCGCATCGTCGCCCTCGCCCTTCTCGTCATCATCGCCGCAGGCGCCTCGGCCCTGCTAGCCATCGGGCGGCAGGAAGATCCTACGATCACCAACCTCTTCGCCACCGTCACGACCCCCTATCCGGGCGCCGAGCCGGGCCGCGTCGAAACCCTCGTCACCGCCGAGATCGAGGAGGTCCTGCGCGAGGTGGCCGAGGTCGATGTCATCAATTCCACTTCGACGACCGGCATGTCCATCATCTCCGTCGAACTGGTCGAAACCACGCCCGAAGAGCGGATCGAACAGGTCTGGTCCGAACTGCGCGACAAGCTTGCCGATGCGGCCCTTCTTCTCCCGCCAGAGGCGCTCGACCCCGAGCTCGATGCCGACGGCGTCAGCGCCTACAGCGCCATCGTCTCCCTCTCCGCCCGCCATGACGGCGTTCCGATGACGCTGGCCTCCCGGTATGGCGACGCGCTTGCCGAAAAGCTCCGCAACGTGCCCGGCACAAAACTGGTCGAGGTCTTTGGCCAACCCGAAGAGGAAATCCTCGTCACGCTGAACGCCTCCCGCAGCGCCGCCCTCGGCCTGACCGCCGATGCCGTCGCCCAGGCCATCCGGCAAGCCGATGCCAAGGTCAGCGCAGGCCGCGTGACCGGCGCGGGCGACGACCTGGTGATCGAAGTGTCGGGCGAGATCGAGACGCTCGACCGGCTGCGCGGCATCGTCCTGCGCAACGGCGCGGACGGTCTGACCCTGCGCCTTGGCGATATCGCCGAGCTCACGCGCGGCCCCCGAACTCCTCTGGCCGAGGCCGCGCTCCATAACGGACGCCCCGCCATCCTCGTCGCCGCCAGCCTCGAATCCGGCCTGCAGGTCGATATCTGGGCCGCCCAGATCCGGGAGGAGATCGACGCCTTCACCGCGTCGGCCCCTGGCGGGATCGATGTCGCGCTGATCTTCGACCAATCCACCTATACCGCCGACCGCCTGATCGAGGTCGGCACCAACATGGCCATCGGTGTCGCTCTGGTCGTCGCCGTCCTGCTCGTCACCCTCGGCCTGCGGGCCGCGCTGATCGTCGCGATGGTCCTGCCGGTCGTCTCTCTGGCGACGCTGGCCACGATGAACCTGATCGGCCTGCCCATTCACCAGATGTCCGTCACCGGTCTGATCGTCGCCCTCGGCCTGCTGGTCGATGCGGGCATCGTCATGACCGACGAGGTCGGCCGCCGCCTGCGCAGGGGTGTCGACCGGGCCCGCGCCGTCTCGGGCGCCGTCTCGCGGCTTGCCATGCCGCTTTTCGCCTCGACCGCGACCACCGCGCTCAGCTTCGTGCCGATGATCCTCCTGCCCGGCGGGGCGGGCGATTTCGTCGGCTCCATCGCGCTCGCCGTCGTCATCATGCTGCTCTGGTCCTTCGTGGTCGCCGTCACCATTACACCCGCCGTCGCGGGCTGGAGCCTGCCCGAAGGCTCCGCCACCAGCTGGCGCGCCACGGGCATTCCGTCCGGCGCTGTGGGCCGCCTCTTCGCCGGCTCGCTGCGCTGGTCCGGCCGCAACCCGGTCCGCTCAATCGCCCTCGCGCTGGTCCTGCCCATCATGGGCTTTCTGTCCTTGCCGCTTCTGACCGCCCAGTTCTTCCCGGGCGTCGACCGCGACCAGTTCCATATCGAGGTCGACCTGCCCCCCGGCACCGGCATCGACCGCACCCAAGCCGTCGTCGCCCGCCTCGATGCCGAACTGCGCGAAACGCCCGAGATCGAAAGCGTCACCTGGACCCTCGGCCGCTCTGCCCCGGCCTTCTACTATAACATCACCGGCGGACGCGACGCGGCCCCGCGCTACGCCCAGGCCCTCATCCGCACCCAAAGCGCCGAGGCGACCGAGGCTGTCCTGCCGCATCTGCAACGCCACCTGCCGACACTCGCCCCCGAGGCGCAGGTCCTCGTGCGCGGTCTCGTTCAGGGCCCGCCCGTGAACGCCCCGGTCGAGCTGCGGCTGGTCGGCAGCGATCTGGACACCCTGCGCGAGACCGGCGAAGAGCTGCGCCGCATCGCCGCCGCCTCACCGGTCGTCACGCTGGCCCGCGCCTCGATCACCGAAGGCGCGCCGAAACTCGCCGTCGATGTCGACGAGGCCCGCGCCCGCCTCGCCGGTCTCGATTTGGGACAGGTCGCCCGCCAGCTCGAAGCGGCGCTTGTCGGCACGACCGGCGGCACGATGATCGAAGGGACCGAAGAGCTGCCAGTCCGCGTCCGCCGAGGCGATGCCCTGCGCTCCGATCCCGCCGCGATCCGCGACATGCCGATCCTGCCGCCTCAGCCGGTGCTTGACGGCTCCCTGCCCGCCCTGCCCCTCTCGGCCATCGCCGAGATCCGGCTCGTGCCCGGCGAAGGGGTCATCACCCGCCGCAACGCCGAACGGGCCAATACCGTTCAAGCGTTCCTGCTGCGCGGCGTCCTCCCAGAAGAGGCGCTTTCCGACATCCAGTCCACGCTGGAGGAGACCGGCTTCACCCTGCCCCCCGAGATCCGGCTCGAAATCGGCGGCGATGCCGATGCCCGCTCCTCGACGCTCAACAACCTGCTGGCCTCGCTCGGCCTGATCGTCACGCTGTCCATCGCGGTCGTCGTGATGACCTTCCGCAGCTTCCGTCTCGCCGGTGTCGCCCTCGTCGTCTCGGGGCTGGCCGCCGGGCTCTCGATGCTGGCCCTCGCGATCTTCGACTACCCGTTCGGGATCAATGCGATCATCGGGCTCATCGGCTCCATCGGCGTCTCGATCAACGCGGCCCTCATCATCATGACCGCCCTGCAGGAGGACGAGGCCGCCACCACCGGCGATCCCGACGCGATGGCCGAGGTCGTCATGGGCTCCTCCCGCCACATCGTCTCGACCACGATCACCACCTTCGGAGGGTTCCTGCCGCTCATCCTCGCCGGAGGCGGCTTCTGGCCACCCTTCGCCATGGCCGTCGCCGGAGGCGTGCTGCTCTCGACCGTCATCAGCTTCTATTTCACCCCGCCCGCCTTCCGCCTGGTCTATGCCCGCCGCTCTCCCAAAGCCGCGCCCCGCATCGTCGCTCCGCCCCGTCCCGTCCTGCGGCCGATGCGTCTGGAAGCGGCGGAATGAGACATTGAAACAATCCCATCCGAAGCCGTCGGAATGTTCGCGCCCGTTGCGGGAAAGAGCCCCGCCCGGTGCGTTAATCGCCGATCATGCGTTCGAATCCCCGACCATATGCCGACGGCACTCCGCCCGGATGCCGCAGGCCCGATTTCGGGTAAACACAACGCATTAACCTATTTTTGCGCTAGATCTGCACGCATCGCCCGGACCGGCACTCGTGATCCGCAGCGTCCGGGCCGCTGCGCCAATCTTACCCACCATTTAGGACCTCTGGACGCTTGCCCGCTCCGATCAGGAGGACTAGAACCCTCTTCAAATGCCGTCCGGCCATGATCCGGCTCCGGCGCCAAAAAAGCTACAGTTCAAGGAGCGCCCCATGGCAGACGCCGCCGTACACGGCCATGACCACGAGGACGACCGCGGGTTCTTCACTCGCTGGTTTATGTCGACAAATCATAAGGATATCGGCATCCTCTATCTCTGGGTCTCCGGAGTTCTAGGCTTCATCTCGGTCGCCTTCACCGTCTATATGCGGATGGAGCTGATGCATCCGGGCGTGCAGTACATGTGTATGGAAGGCATGCACTTCCTGCCGCAAGCGCTCGAGGATTGCACACCCAACGGCCACATCTGGAACGTGATGATCACCTATCACGGCGTCCTGATGATGTTCTTCGTGGTGATCCCCGCTCTCTTCGGCGGATTTGGCAACTATTTCATGCCCTTGCAGATCGGCGCGCCGGATATGGCGTTCCCCCGCCTGAACAACCTCAGCTTCTGGCTCTTCGTCGCAGGCTCCGCCCTCGGCGTCGCCTCGATGCTCGCGCCGGGCGGCAATGGCCAGCTTGGATCCGGCGTCGGCTGGGTTCTCTACCCACCGCTCTCGACCTCCGAAGCCGGTATGTCGATGGACCTCGCGATCTTCGCCGTCCACGTCTCGGGCGCGTCCTCGATCCTGGGTGCGATCAACATCATCACGACCTTCCTGAACATGCGCGCACCAGGTATGACGATGCACAAGGTGCCTCTCTTCGCCTGGTCGATCTTCGTCACCGCATGGCTTATTTTGTTGGCCCTCCCGGTCCTTGCGGGCGCGATCACGATGCTGCTGACAGACCGGAATTTCGGCACGACCTTCTTCCAGCCCGCAGGCGGGGGGGACCCGATCCTCTACCAGCACATCCTCTGGTTCTTCGGCCACCCCGAGGTCTACATCATCATCCTGCCGGCCTTCGGCATCATCAGCCACGTCATCGCGACCTTCTCGAAAAAGCCGATCTTCGGCTACCTGCCAATGGTCTACGCGATGGTCGCGATCGGTGTTCTGGGCTTCGTCGTCTGGGCGCACCACATGTACACGGTCGGTATGTCCCTGACGCAGCAAAGCTATTTCATGCTGGCAACCATGGTCATCGCGGTGCCCACAGGGGTCAAGATCTTCAGCTGGATCGCCACGATGTGGGGCGGTTCGGTCGAGTTCAAGACGCCCATGCTCTGGGCCTTCGGCTTCCTCTTCCTCTTCACCGTCGGTGGCGTGACCGGCATCGTGCTCAGCCAGGCGGGCATCGACCGGGTCTATCATGACACCTACTACGTCGTGGCCCACTTCCACTACGTGATGAGCCTCGGAGCCGTCTTCGGTATCTTCGCGGGGATCTACTTCTACTTCCCCAAGATGACCGGAAAGATGCTGCCGGAATGGGCCGGAAAGATCCATTTCTGGGCCATGTTCATCGGCGCGAACATCACCTTCTTCCCCCAGCATTTCCTGGGCCGTCAGGGCATGCCGCGCCGCTATATCGACTACCCGGAAGCCTTCGCCTTCTGGAACTATGTCTCGTCCTGGGGCGCCTTCCTGAGCTTTGCCTCGTTCCTCTTCTTCATCGGCGTCGTCTTCTACACGCTGCTACGAGGCGCGCGCACGGCAGAGGCCAATCCCTGGAACGAGTATGCCGACACGCTCGAATGGACGCTGCCGTCGCCTCCGCCAGAGCATACGTTCGAGATCCTTCCAAAGCGCGAGGACTGGGACAAGAACCACGCCCATTAGACGGGGCCAACCGATTACAAGGGGGTTCCGGGCGACCGGGACCCCTTTTTCGCGTCCAGCGCGTTTTCCTGCAAAGCTGTTAAGGGTATCTTTACTGACATGCCTTACGAGTGGATCGATAAAAAGAATCAATCGACAGCCCAATCGGGCGGCGCACCGGCACAGATCGAATTGCACTGCTGGCCGTATCGCTCTCTTCCCCGCCGGGACATGGTTCTTTTCATCGGCGCGACCGCGACACTGATCTCGCTGCCGCTGATCATGGTTCTCGGCTCCCCTGTTCTCTGGGGGCTCCTGCCATTCTTTCTCATCGCCGTCGCGGCGATCTGGTACGCGCTCGAACGCTCTTATCGGGATGGAGAGATCCTCGAGGAACTGCACCTCACCCGCGACGAGATCAGCATCGACCGCCACAATCCGCGCGGTCCCGATCAGCACTGGGATGCCAACCCCCATTGGGTCCAGATCGAGCTCGACCAGAAGGACGGGCCGGTCGAAAACTACGTGACCCTGCGCGGCGCGGGCCGCGAGGTTGAACTGGGCGCCTTCCTGATGCCCTACGAACGCGCTGCCCTCTATGACGAGCTGAAAGAGCGGCTTGACGCCGTCCGCACCTAGCGATGGCTCAGGCGCCCGCGACGTCCAAAACCCGGCGCCGCCTGTTGGAATGGGGGGCGGGAACGCTGGGCTCGAACTGGCTTCTGACCCGGCGCAAACTGCATCCCTCCGAACAGGCAGCCCTCAGGCTTCGCATGCTGGGACGCCTGCCCCGCAAGCTCAAGGATCCTCACTTCGCGATTCTGATCCCCCTCGTCGGCCCGGGCGATGTCGGCGATTGGGATGCTGTCACCCAGCGCCTGACCCGCACGATTGAAAGCTTCAAGCGCCAGGACTACAGGCGCTGGACCGCCTTCGTCTGCTGTCAGGAGCGCCCCTCCCTGCCCTGGTCCAGCCGCCTGCGCTACGTGCCCTTCCGGGACAAGATCGAGGGCAATGACAAATGGGCCAAGCTGCGCACCTTGGCCAAGGGAATGAGCGAGCTGCGCGACGACGAGCCCCAAGGCTTTGTCATGAGCTTTGACGCGGACGATCTTCTCGCCGATGGTCAACTGACCGCCATGGCGACCCGCAAGACACCCGGCGGCCACCTCGTCAGCCAAGGCTACGTGGCCGATATCGGCGCGGACAGGATCGCGCTCGCCCGTCCGCAAAGCCTGTCAGAGCCAGGGCAAAAGGCGTTCTGGAAGCTCTGCGGCAGCTCTGCCGCGTTTCGCTATGACCTCAAACACGGGATGAAGACCGAACTGGCCTTTCTGGCCGCGGCCCTCAGTCACGAGCACCGGATGTTCCCGCATCTGGCCGCCTTGTCGGGCAGGCCGCTGAAACCGCTGGAGGATCCGGCGGTGCTATACCTTCTAAATCACGGGGAAAATTTCGGAGCGCGCCGGGGCCGCACCGAATTCAAACAGCGCTTTGCCAGCCGGTTCGAAATCAGGGATCCGGCACAGCTCGCGGCTGTCAAAGCAGCCTTCCCGCCCTTCTGACGAGCCGCCTAGCTCAACCGATCCTTGACCATCGGGCCGACCTTCCCGAAATCCATCCGCCCGGTATATTTCGCCTTCAGCGCCGCCATCACCTTGCCCATATCGCGGATCGAACTGGCGCCCGTCTCCGCAATGGCCTTGTCCACAGCCGCCGCGATCTCATCCTCATCCAGCTGCTTGGGCAGGTAATCCTCGATGATCCGGATCTCGGCGCGCTCTTTCTCGGCCAGTTCCAACCGCCCGCCCTCCTCATAGGCGCGGGCACTTTCCTGCCGCTGCTTGACCATCTTGCCTAGAATGCCCAGCACGCCCGCATCATCAAGTGCAGGCACGTCGCCATCGCCCGCATCGGCCCTCAGGGCGATCTCGCGATCCTTGATCGCCGCCGAGATCAGGCGCAGCGTCGCCAGCCGCTCTGTTTCCTTTGCGCGCATCGCCTCCTTGAGGCCCGCATTGATCCGCGTCTTCATATCCATTCGATGGTCCATCCGGTCATGTGTGGAAGGTCTGCACGCTATCCCCGCCGGACCGGAGTGACAAGAACCGACCTCGCGTCGCCCGCTCATTGACCGAGCCATTGACCCGGGCCCGCACCCTGCGTAAGACCTCCTCGCTTGCCCTTTGCCCGGAGACCGCGATGCCTGATCCCACCCCCGGACGGCCCACCGCCTGCCTTGCGCTGGCCGATGGCACGCTCTTTTATGGCAAGGGCTTCGGCGCCACCGGGCAGACGGTCGCCGAGCTGTGTTTCAACACCGCGATGACCGGCTACCAGGAGATCATGACCGATCCTTCCTATGCCGGCCAGGTCGTGACCTTTACCTTCCCCCATATCGGCAATACCGGCATCACGCCCGAGGATGACGAGACCGCCGATCCCGTGGCCGAAGGCATGATCGTCAAATGGGACCCGACCGAGCCCTCCAACTGGCGCGCCATGGGCCGTCTGCCCGACTGGCTCGCCGCGCGCGGCCGGATCGGGATGGGCGGCGTCGATACCCGTCGCCTGACGCGCGCCATCCGGCAGCAGGGTGCGCCTCATGTGGCTCTGGCCCACGACCCCGAGGGCAATTTCGACGTCGAAGCCCTTGTGGCAAAGGCGCGTGCATTCAATGGACTCGAAGGGCTGGATCTGGCCAAGAATGTGACCTGCGCCCAATCCTATCGCTGGAACGAGATGCGTTGGGCCTGGCCCGAGGGCTATACCGAAAAGGCGCCGGGCGGCCCGAAGGTCGTTGCGATCGACTACGGCGCCAAGCGCAATATCCTGCGCTGTCTCGCCTCCGCAGGTTGCGACGTCACAGTGATGCCAGCGACGGCGACCGCCGAAGACGTGCTCGCCCAGAACCCCGACGGTGTGTTCCTCTCCAATGGGCCGGGCGATCCCGCTGCGACGGGGGAATACGCCGTTCCGATGATCCGCGATGTGCTCAAGACAGACCTTCCCGTCTTCGGCATCTGCCTGGGCCATCAGATCCTCGCCCTCGCCCTCGGCGCCAAAACGATCAAGATGAACCACGGCCATCACGGCGCGAACCATCCCGTCAAGGATATGGAGACCGGCAAGGTCGAAATCACGTCGATGAACCATGGCTTTACCGTCGACAGCCAGACCCTGCCCGAGACTGTCGCGGAAACGCATGTCTCTCTCTTTGACGGATCGAATTGTGGGATCCGCCTGAAGGACCGTCCGGTCTTCTCGGTCCAGTATCACCCCGAGGCAAGCCCAGGCCCCCAAGACAGCTATTACCTCTTCGAGAGGTTCGCGGCAGCCATGAAAGACCGGATGAAGACCTCCGCTTAACGCTTTCTTAAGCAAGATTCTCCAGTCTCTCTTCCCGGGACGTTTGGCTGGAAGGATCGGTTTATGAAAACCGGTATAAGCGTCGTCCGTGATCTCTCTAGACCGCCTCCGAGAAGACATGCGCCGCTCGAAGATCGTCTGATAAGCGCCGGGATCTGCTCGCCTGAACTCATCGAGGTTCTCAAACGGCGGCAATCTCAGACGGGCCAACCTCTGGCCGATATCGTCCACGTGTCCGGCATCGCCAGCGAAGATGTCATCGCCCAAGCGGTCTCGGGGCAGATCGGCGTTCCCCTGATCGATCCGGCGGCCGAGGCTCCGCACCCTGCTTATCTGATGATGTATGGCGCGCATCGCGCGGCCCGAACGCAGCTCTTGCCCTGGCGGCGTGTCGGCGGCGCGCTGGTCGTCCTGACCGCACGGCCCGAGGAGTTTTCGCGACACCGCGAAGAGCTGGAAGCGGTCTTCGGATCTGTACGTATGGCCTTGGCCACTCCGGGCGCATTGCGGGTCGCGATCCAGCGGATGGCGCGCGACGGCCTTCGGGAGCGGGCCGAGGCCCGGGTTGCGGCAGAGGACAGTTGCCGCAACTGGCGGTCCGGACGGGCCATGTCGGTCCTGATTGTCGCCACGGCCCTTCTCACGACCGGGGGGATCTTCGCGCCCGGACCCACTGTGCTGGCGCTGACGATCTGGGCGCTCGTCACCCTTGCCCTGACCATGGGGCTTAAGGCTGCGGCGGCCATCTCTCATCTGCGGTATGACAAACGGCAGACCCCCGATATCCCGGTCGCCGTGCCGCACCGCGTTCCGGTCGTCTCGATCATTGTGCCGCTTTTCAAGGAGACCCGGATCGCAGAACACCTACTCGCCCGTCTGCAACAGATCGACTACCCGCGCGAGTTCCTCGATATCCATCTCGCGCTCGAGGAAAACGACCTCACCACGCAAAAGACGCTGGCCAAAACCGATCTTCCGCCCTGGATCCGGCCAATTGTGGTTCCCACCGGAGCGCTTCAGACCAAGCCCCGTGCGCTCAATTACACACTCGATTTCTGCCGGGGCAGCATAGTCGGGGTCTACGATGCCGAAGACGCACCAGCCTCAGATCAACTGCGCCGGGTCGTCGCCCGCTTTGCCACCTCACCGGCCGAGGTCGCCTGCCTGCAAGGCGTGCTCGATTACTACAACCCGCATGCTAACTGGCTGACCCGCTGCTTTACCATCGAATATGCCACATGGTTCCGCCTTGTTCTGCCCGGCTTTGAACGTATGGCGCTGCCGATCCCGCTTGGCGGAACGACGTTGTTCTTTCGCCGCGATGTCCTTGAAGAGCTGGGCGGTTGGGATGCGCATAACGTCACCGAGGATGCGGATCTGGGTATCCGGCTGGCTCGGCGCGGCTACCGGACAGAGCTGATTACCACCACGACCGAGGAAGAGGCGAACGGACGGATCTGGCCCTGGATCAAACAGAGATCCCGATGGCTGAAGGGGTATGCGATCACCTATGCGGTCCATATGCGCCGCCCGCTTTTGCTCTGGCAAGAGCTTGGGCCATGGCGGTTCTTCGGCATGCAGGTCCTGTTTCTCGGCACGCTCAGCCAGTTCGTTCTGGCGCCGCTTTTGTGGTCGTTCTGGCTGCTCGCCTTCGGACTGCCGCATCCGCTGGCAATGATGCTAAGCCCCCCTCTTCTCTGGTCGATGGCTGGCGGTCTTCTTCTGGTCGAGGCGATCAACATCGCCGCTGGCGTTCTGGCCGTGAGACAAACGCGCCACCGGGGCCTGATCCCCTGGATCCCGACGCTGCACCTCTACTTCCCGCTTGCCGCGCTCGCCTCCTACAAAGGCTTGTGGGAGCTGACGCGCAAACCTTTCTACTGGGACAAGACCGCCCACGGTCTGCTGCTCGGAGAGGCTACTCCGCCGCCTCCACTGCCTGAGCATCCAGTTTCAGACGCGTGACATAGGCGTTCGAGATATGATCGCGCAGGGCCTGGTAGGCCCGCTCGGCATCCCGGTCGGCGATCGCCTCCACTATGGCGTCATGCTCGGCGAGCGTTCCCGCGCTGCGCCCTTCGGCGGCCAGTGACGTCGTGGCCAGCAGCGCCATCGACCGATGGACCAGATCGAGTTGCTGAACCAGAAACCGGTTATGCGAAGCCAGATGGATCTGCTTGTGAAACCGCCGGTTCGCCCGGCTCAGCGCCTTGGGATCATCCGCCAGCGCCCGATCGGCCGCCGCCATATCACGCAGGACCGAAACCTCTTCCGGGGTCGCATGGACCGCGGCCAGCCGCGCCGCAAGACCTTCAAGCTCTCCTCTGACCACGTAAAGCTCGGCAAGCTGCGTGTGATCCAGGGACGACACGATCAGGGACCGCCCGTCGCGGGTCAAAAGCGATTGCGTCTCAAGTCGCTGCAACGCCTCGCGAATGGGCGTTCTGGACACGCCAAAGCGGTCGGCAAGCTCGCTTTCGACCAGACGATCTCCGGGTCTGTAGACGCCGATATCAATCGCTTCGAGTATCAGATCATAGGCATCCTTAAGCGGCGCTTTGTGGTCGGCCATCACGCTCCCCTCCTTTCGAGGCTGAACCATCCTAACCCCATGAGCCGCCGCCGCATATCCCCGATTGCCGTGCCCGTTCTCTGCCGGTAGCGTCGCGCCATGCCACGCGATCAGTTCAAACCGGTTCGTCATTGGGTCTTCGACCTCGACAACACGCTTTACGGGCCCGAGACGCGCCTCTTCGATCAGATCAGTGACCGGATGGCCGACTGGATCGTGCGAAAGCTCGGTCTGCCGCACTCAGAGGCCAACACGATCCGCAAAAGCTATTGGCAAACATACGGAACGACCCTTGCTGGTCTGATGGCCGAGCATAAGATCGACCCGGACGCCTTCCTTGCGGATGTCCACGATATCGACCTGTCCGTCCTTGCCCCCGATCCCGATCTGCGGCGCGCGATCGATGCGCTTCCCGGGCGGCGCATCGTTTTCACCAATGCGGACGGCGCCTATGCCCGCCGTGTCCTTGCCGCTCGCGGCCTCGACAACCTGTTTGATGCAATTTACGGCGTGGAGGACGCGGCCTACCGCCCCAAGCCCGAGCGGCAAGCGTTCCGGATGATATTTGAGGCCGACAGCCTGGCCCCTGCGCAATCGGCCATGTTCGAGGATGACACGCGCAACCTGCAAACCGCGCATGATCTTGGCCTGCGCACCGTTCATGTCGCCCCCGAACCGGACGAGCAGCCCCATATCCACCATCATACGGATGATCTGCCGCGCTTCTTGTCGCAACTGGTCTGAGACGCTTTGCCGAGGACCCGCGCTCTCCTATCTTCACTCCCATGAGCATTGAAAAGACTGATATCCTGATCTCCGGCGGCGGCATTGCCGGCCTGATTGCAACAATCGCGTTCGGTCGCGAAGGGCTGAGCGTTCTCTGCGTCGATCCCGCACCCCCTGTGACGGATGAAAAGACCGACGGCGCAGACCTGCGCACGACCGCGTTTCTTCAACCGGCCCGGGATCTTCTGGATGAGATTGGCCTCTGGCCCCGGCTTGACGAAGACGCAACCCCACTTCAGGTGATGCGCATCGCCGATCTGGGCGGCACATCTGCGATCCGGGATTTCGACGCGGCCGATATCTCTGACAGGCCCTTTGCCTGGAACCTGCCGAACTGGCTGACCCGCCGCGAAGCGCTCGCGCTGATCGACGAGATGCCAAATGCCACCTTCCGTTCTGGTGTTGGGACAGGCGAGATCCTGACCCGGCAGGCTGAGGCATGCGTTCGCCTGACGGACGGAACCCAGGTCCGGGCGCGACTTCTGATCGGTGCCGATGGAAAGGCCTCACCGGTCAGAAAGGCCTTGGGGATTGGCCTCAACAAGACCAGCTATCGCCAAAAAGCCCTCAGCTTTGCCGTCAGTCATCCCAAACCCCATGGCAATGTCTCGACCGAGATCCATCGCTCCGGTGGTCCCTTCACACTCGTGCCTTTGCCCGACCGGGATGGAGAGCCCTGCTCTGCCATCGTCTGGATGGAAACAGAGACCGAAGCCGATCGCCTTCTTTCCTTGGACGAGGCGGCCTTCGAAGAGGAGGCAACCGCGCGCAGCAACAGCTATTTTGGCCCGCTCAAGCTGGTCTCACAGCCAACGGGATGGCCGATGACAAGCCAGATTGCCCGCAGTTTCATGGGCCAACGCACGGCGCTGATTGCCGAGGCCGCCCATGCTGTCCCTCCGATTGGCGCGCAGGGCCTGAACATGAGCCTTGCAGATATCGCAATGCTGCGCGACCTGATCCGCGAGAACCCCGAGCAGCTTGGAACAGAGCCGATGTTGGCACGCTACGATCGCGCGCGCCGGGTCGAAACCCGGATCCGCATAGCTGGGATCGATATGCTCAATCGGATCTCCATGGCAGAGAGCGCCCCTCTCAAGGCTGCGCGATCCTTCGGAATGCGCGCCCTTCACGATATCGCTCCCATCCGCCGAGGCCTGATGCGCCTCGGACTTGGCAGCTAGCGGATGGGCCTATTCCCCAAAGTCGATCTCAAGGTGATCGCATGGGATGTGCATGGTGTACTCTGCCCCAGCGAGGGGGTGCTCGACTTTGACGAGGATCTCCTGAACTGGGCCGAGACGCTGTCAGGCCAAGGCTTGCGACAGATCGCTTTGACCAATGCTCCTGCAGACTTGACCCGGCAAATCGAGGCCCATCTTGGCGACTGGCCGTCGATCGATCTTGTCCTGACCTCCGCCACGACCAATCTGACCAAGGCAGATCCCGGCTTTTACGATCACGTCGCCACAGAGATCGCGACCCTGCCCGGCTCGATCCTTCTTATCGACGACAAGGGCACGAACATAAATGCGGCCGCCGCCGCCGGATGGCGCGGTTTTCGCTACTCTCCTCTGGCGCGAGATGCCTTGAAACGCACGCTCAAGCTGTGACGGGCTGATTGCATCCCTAAGCAAAACCGCTAGAAGTCCCCCGACGCTTGATATCTGGGCACAAGAGAGGGACCGAAATGCGCGTTTACTACGATCGCGACTGCGATGTTAATCTGATCAAGGACAAGAAGGTCGCGATCCTCGGCTATGGATCCCAAGGTCATGCGCATGCGCTGAACCTGCGCGACAGCGGCGCCAAAAATCTCGTCGTGGCTCTTCGGGAAGGCTCCGCCTCCGCCAAAAAGGCCGAGGGTGAAGGCCTCAAGGTGATGGGGATCGCCGAAGCCGCCGCCTGGTGCGATCTGATCATGTTCACCATGCCCGACGAATTGCAGGCCGAGACCTACAAGAAATACGTCCACGACAACATCCGCGAAGGTGCCGCAATCGCCTTTGCCCACGGCCTGAACGTGCATTTCGGTTTGATCGAGCCGAAAGAGGGTATTGACGTCATCATGATGGCCCCCAAAGGCCCCGGCCACACTGTGCGCGGCGAATACACCAAAGGCGGCGGCGTGCCCTGTCTCGTGGCCGTCGACACCGACGCGTCCGGCCGCGCTCTGGAAACCGCGCTCTCCTATTGCTCGGCTATCGGCGGCGGGCGATCCGGCATCATCGAGACGAACTTCCGCGAGGAATGCGAAACCGACCTCTTCGGCGAACAGGCCGTTCTCTGCGGCGGCCTTGTCGAGCTGATCCGCTGCGGCTTCGAGACCCTGGTCGAGGCGGGCTACGCCCCCGAGATGGCCTATTTCGAGTGCCTCCACGAGGTGAAGCTGATCGTCGACCTGATCTATGAAGGCGGCATCGCGAACATGAACTACTCGATCTCGAACACTGCCGAATACGGCGAATATGTCAGCGGTCCGCGCGTTCTGCCCTATGAGGAGACCAAGGCCCGGATGAAGGGCATCCTGACCGACATCCAGCGCGGCGCCTTTGTGCGCGACTTCATGGCAGAAAACGCCGTGGGCCAGCCCTTCTTCAAGGGCACGCGCCGCCTGAACGACGAGCATCAGATCGAGGAAGTCGGCAAGAAGCTTCGCGGTATGATGCCCTGGATCTCGGCTGGCAAGCTTGTGGATCAGGACAAGAACTAGAGGCGGGCGGCGGCGTTTTGATGCCGCCCATGCCGAAAGGGACCCTGATCTGATGGGGACGCATAACTCGCTTGAAATGGACACTATCGTCCGCCCCAAAACGCGCGAGCGGGGCATATGCTTTCTGCATCTGCCAAAGACGGCAGGCTCCTTTGTCGGGGCCTGCTTTGAAAAGAGGTATGGCGCCGAAAACTGCGCACTCTGGATCGAGGGGCATCTGGTCAAGTCGATACAGGACGGCCGAGGCGATCCGGTTGTCGCGGACTTTATCAGCGCGCATGCATCGTTTCACACGCTGTCGATTGCCGGCGCGCGCCAGCGGTTCGATCTTTTCACGATTCTACGCGATCCGGTCGATCGGATTGTCTCTCATATGAACTGGATGGATCGCTATAATCAAAAGGCGCCGTGGCAGAAGCTTAGCTCCCCGGCCAAGGCTCATATGACGCTTGTGGATCAGCTCAAACAGGCTGATTGTCATGATCTGCGGTCGATGCGTCAGTTCTTTCACCTTGATGATCTCACCAAGGCGCAATTTCTGCTGAACATGCAAACCGGCATGATCATGGACTGCGTTCGAAAAGACATCCTTTCGATTGTCTCGCTCTCCCGCCTGCCGGCAGAGGCCATCCGAAAGCGGTTGCGCAAGTTTCGGTTCGTGGGTCTGGTCGATGAGTTCAAGGATCATTTCGTTGATCAGACCGGCATGGATCCAGGCGATCTTGGCGAAAGCGTGAATAAGACCCATCAGGGACGGTTTTCGCGCACCCCTGAACTTGAGCGGTTCTGCAGACCCTATGTCGTGGCCGATGAGCGGCTTCTCTCGATCTGCAAATCCGAACGCGCCAAAGGCAATTTGAGCGATCTCGTCATTGCTTGACTTCTGCGCAGTCTGCGGCAGCCAACGCACATGGATGCTGTCTTGACCGCGACGCCAGCCAAACCGACCGCAACAAGCTGGATCATGATCGCCGCCCTCGGTGTGACCTGGGGGGCGACGTTCATGGGGATCGAGCTGGCATTGGAGGGATTCACCCCGCTCTGGCTCGCCGCATTGCGTCTTTTGCTGGCGGCCTGCGTGATCTGGAGCGTCGTTGCGATCATGCCAAGCGATCCGCCGAAACAGGACGGGCGATCGCGCTGGCCGTTTCTCCTTTTTGTCGGCGCTGTTGGCGCTGCTCTGCCCTTCTTCTTGCTCAGTTGGGGACAGACCCATGTCACGTCGGCCGCGGCCGGGGTGTCAATGGCGATGATCGCTCTGATCGTTCTACCGCTCAGTCATGTCTTCGTGCCGGGCGAGGTCATGACCCGGCGCAAGACCATCGGCGTCCTTCTTGGTCTCGCAGGCGTCATCACGCTGTTCTCGGATCGGCTGGGCGCCGGACCGGACGGATGGAGCGGCGTCGCAGGCCAGGCCGCCTGCATCGGAGGCGCGGCCTGCTACGCCATGGCCTCGATCGCCACACGGCTTTGCCCACCGATCGATCCGCTCCGTCTTGCGGCGTGGCAGCTGACGGTCGGCGCGCTCCTGGTTCTGCCTTTCGCGATCTGGATCGACGGCGGGCCTGATCTGCCCGACGCCCGGCCCTTGATCGCGTTGGCGGTTCTCGCCCTTGTACCGACGGCGGGCGCCAACATTCTGCGGGTCCTGGTGATCCGAAGCGCAGGCCCTCAATTCATGTCGCTCACGAACTTTCAGGTTCCGGTCTGGTCCGTCATCTTTGGTGCAACCCTCTTGAGCGAACCCGTACCGCCTCAACTCGGGCTGGCCTTGGCCCTCATCCTACTGGGGATCGGCGTCACTCAGGCTGCCTCGCTCGGGCGTCTGTTCAAAGATCGCGACTGAAACAAAAAACCCCGAACCTGCTGAAGACAAGTTCGGGGCTGTTTTGCTTAGATCGCTCTAACGCATCTAGGTATCGGCGCTGTCTTTCGCCAAGGACGACTTCGAGACCGTCGGATCATCGAGCCTGTCCTCCGTTTTGGCCTTACTTCTCAAAGCAAAGGCGATGACAGCTCCGAACGTTACAAATGCGAGAGCGGCGATTAATGGAAAACTGTCCATGCCAATCTCCTTTTCTTTCCCAGTACGGCGCTAACCGTAGAGGGTCGTCAAAGGTTCCTTAAACCGCCGCTTCGACCTCTGCGACAATTCCGCCAACGACATCTTCCAGAAGGTCGGAATCGTCCGCCTCGCCCATGACGCGGATCAAGGGTTCGGTTCCGGACTTGCGAATGACAAGACGCCCATGGCCATTGAGCTGCGCCTCGGCATCGGTGATCTTGTCCTGCACTGTCTTCTGCCCAAGCGGATCCTGTCCTGCCTCGTAGCGCACGTTCCTGAGCAGTTGCGGCACCGGGGTAAAGACTGAGGCCAGCTCGCTGGCCTTGCGACCGCTTCTGACCATCTCGGCCAAAAACTGGAGCCCTGCGATCAGGCCATCGCCGGTCGTAGCGAAATCGGTCATCACGATATGACCGGACTGCTCTCCTCCAAGGTTCCAGCCGCCCCGGCGCATCGCCTCGACAACATAGCGATCGCCGACCTTTGTGCGTTCAAGTCGCATGCCCTGCTCTGTCAGGAACCGCTCAAGCCCGAGATTCGACATGATCGTGGCAACAAGCGTTCCATCCTTCAGCCGATCTTCTTCGGCCCAGCGCCGCGCCATCAGGGCCATGATCTGATCGCCATCGGCGATCCGACCCTGCTCATCGATCAGGATGATCCTGTCGGCATCCCCATCAAGGCAAAGCCCGACATCCGCACCATGCGAGACGACCGCTTCGGCCGCGCGCTGCGGCGCAGTTGATCCGCACCCTTCATTGATATTCGTGCCATCAGGGGAGGTTCCAAGAGGAATGACCTCCGCCCCAAGCTCCCAAAGAACTTCGGGGGCGGTCTTGTAGGCCGCGCCGTTCGCGCAATCGACAACCACCTTCATCCCGTCAAGGCGCATGCCGGTCGGGAAGGTCGACTTTACCCTCTCCTGATAGCGAAAGCGTCCATCATCGATCCGCTTGGCCCGACCGATATTCCCGGCAGCGGCCGGTTCGGTCCCATTCTCGACCAAAGCCTCGATCTCCGCCTCGGCCTCGTCGGACAGCTTGTACCCGTCAGGGCCGAAAAACTTGATCCCATTGTCATGATGCGGGTTGTGGCTGGCGGAAATCATGATCCCGAGATCCGCACGCATCGACGGTGTGATAAGCCCGACCGCAGGGGTTGGCACAGGGCCGAGAAGCAGCACGTTCATTCCGGTCGAGGTCAGACCGGCCGTGAGCGCGTTCTCGAACATATAGCCCGACAGGCGCGTATCTTTGCCGATAACGACCCGGTGCCCGTGCTTGCCATCCCTTCGAAAATAGCGACCCGCCGCCGCCCCGAGACGCATCGCTATCTCTGCTGTCATCGGATGAACGTTCGCCTTGCCCCGGACTCCATCGGTGCCGAACAGCTTGCGCTTCATAATATGCTCTCCTCCTGCCCGGTCCGGCCTCTGTCAAAAAAGAGCCAGTTGTAGGGCCAGTGCCTGCCGGGTTGCAGATATATCATGGACACGTGTGATCTGCACCCCTTGGCGGATACCGTGAAGAGCAACCGCGACAGATCCTGGCATGCGCTGATCCGGGACATCCTCCTGCCCGATCCGTCCGATAAAGCGCTTCCGTGACACGCCCAGAAGAATGGGGCATCCCAGCCCGTGAAAAAGCGATAAATGATGCAAAAGCGCGAGGTTGTGCGCCTCCGTCTTTCCAAATCCGATCCCCGGATCGATGACGATCCGGTCTCGCGCAATCCCAGCAGATTCCGCATCCGCAATACGGTCTTGCAGCGCGTCATAGACATCGAGCACCACATCCTCGTATCGCGGATCATCCTGCATCGTCTTGGGATCGCCTCCCGCATGCATCAGGCAGACCGGCGCTCTAGTCTCAGCGAGAACGGATGGCATCGCCGGATCGAAGCCAAGCGCGGAGACATCGTTGATCATGCGTGCGCCGACGTCCAAAGCCGCCTTTGCGACGCCGGCCTTTCTGGTATCGACCGAGATAAGCGCCTTGGCCGCAAGTGCCTCAATTGCGGGAAGGACACGGCGCGCCTCTTCCTCTTCGGGGACGAAATCGGCTCCGGGGCGCGTGCTTTCTCCCCCGATATCGAGGATATCGGCCCCCTCTTTAAGGAGCTGCATCCCGTGGATGACAGCCGCCCCACCGAGGTGCTGCCCTCCATCCGAGAAGCTGTCAGGCGTCGCGTTCACGATGCCCATCAAGCGCGGGTGGTCCATCCCTAGACCAAGGAGCGGGGCTCGCGTCTCGGTCAGTGGTCCGATCTCTTTCCGCGAAAGATCCCTCGCCCGAACGATTTCAGGACCTGCACCGCGAGAGAGAACCTCGACCTCGTTGAACCAGGCCCATCCTCCCACGAGACAAAGGGCATCCTTAGGGCGTGCGATGTCGGTCCGAGCAATGGGTCGATAGTAGGCCGTCGTCATACGAGCGTCTCAGACAAGATAGACACCTCGCGCACCGGAACCTGAGCCTCCCGCGCCGTGATCCCGAGGCAGACAAGCTCTGTCGCCGCCATTTGACCGGCGAACCAACCTGCAAGCGCGACAGGATCGTCCGGCCCGGGCGGAGAGGTATCGACCGCATCGAGAACCAGCTTGGAGGGGGCCCAGACACTGATCTGACCGTTCTTCATACCCCAATCCAGCTCGGTTGCAGTCTCGACGACCACACATCGCGAATCCCGTCCAGCGAGAACCCAGCAGGCCTGCTCCAAAGCGAGAAGATCGATCCGGCGTTGCGCCATCTTTGCGCCCGCCCGGGGCGCATCCTGATCCGGCGCGCAAACGGACAGGATCGTCGGCGTGCCTGAGTGCTCCAGCTCGTCCAGCCATTTGGGCAGTTGCGCGGAATGAACGGCATCTTGCGACAAAAGGACGATACGAGGGTGAAGCACGTCGGCATCGGCCGGACTGACGAGCCGAAGGCCATCGCGCCGGGTTCGTGCGATCTCGACACCTAGCGCGCCCGGCCCCCGATCAAGCTTTTCGATCCGAACGAAGGTCCGCACCGCCTGCGGTTCGAGCAGGATACGCTCGGCCACCCGTTCGGCGAGCGTTTCAAGCAAATTGATCCGTTCGGCGCTGATCTCCGTCGCAATCGCTTCGGTCACGCGGTCATAGCTGAGGATCCTGTCGACATCATCGTCGATCGGACCGTCGAGAGGGCGAACCTCGACAACCACGTTGAAGCGAATGCGCTGCGTGGTCCCGCGCTCGGCCTGGAAGGCTCCGATTTCGACGCTGACGATATGATCCCGAAGTGAAATGCGGTCTCTGAGACCTTCGGAGGTCGCAGCTGCGCGCTCCGCCGGATGCGCAAAGGCCAGATGAATATCGTCAGTCATGATCGGCAGCCACAGGCCCGGATGGCCCCGGCTGCCGCCTTACCCCAGCCGGCGCCCCGCCGACAAGAGCGCTTGTCTCTCAGCTCGCAGCCGTGGTCCGGACCGTTTCGCGATAGAAATAATGGGCCCCGATCGCGGCCGTCTTCGGAAATACGGACGCCCAGTTCGGGTTTACCGCAGTCGTATGATAGTGCGTCGCGCCCTGCGTCAGTTGGCGCGGCGCGCCATCCAGCAGCAAGCGGGCCACCTTGCCGACACGGGAATAAGCGCGCGGCTCGTTGATCACCTCGGCGATACCGTCGCAGGTGTAGCTGAACTGACAGGCATATTTGCGCCCTGTGCCCTGATTGACGACTTCGCACACCGTGTCGGGGTAGCGCGCGCTGTCCACCCGGTTCATGATGACCTCTGCAACAGCGAAGATGCCCGACACGCTCTCTCCGCGCGCCTCGAAGTAAAGCGCTTCGGACAGACATTCCCACTGTGTTCCGCCATCGGCATCCGGCAGATCTGCCAGGAACTCGCGATTGTACTGGATCTCTCCGTCATCCAGCTCCAGCGCAATAGAGGCTTCGGTGATCACCTCGGGGGGGCCAAAGACGACAGCATCAGGACCTTCAACAGCCTCAATCGACGGAAGATCGGACCCCAGCAAAGCGCCCAGCCGCGCCGTCAGCAAATCGTTGGCTTGGGCCATACCCGATACGGTCATCGCACACATCACAGCAATCGTGCGAAGTCTCAAAGTCGTTCCAATCATCAGCAGCGTCCCTTCCTCGGCAGGCCCCTATCCCGCGATCAGGGGGCTATCTATGGAAAGGTGTCCCTAACGTAAACCCAAGGAGGGGGTGCAGGACGTCGCACCCATGGAACAATGACGCTACGTTCTTAGATCACTGATAAATCAGAATCTTTCCGGGCTTGGCCGGGGGCTCTGTCAACCCCATACGACCCGCGACAGCGAGTCGGGCAGCGGAAAGTCGCGCACCAGGGACCCGAAACGGCGAGCAGGAGACATAGTCAAATCCGTGGTTTCGGCAGAACGCGATTGTCGTCTGATCCGCCCCGTGTTCTCCACATATCGCAAGGACCAGGTCGTTCCGGGTGCCACGGCCGCGCTCTGCAGCGATCGTCAAAAGCTCGCCCACACCTTCCAGATCCAGCGTGTGGAACGGGTCTTCGCGGTAAACCCCCTGCTTGACATAATCGGACATGAAACGCCCGGCATCATCACGCGAAAGCCCGTAGGTCATCTGCGTCATGTCGTTCGTTCCAAAGCTGAGAAAGGATGTACTCTCTGCAATGTCGCCTGCGCGCAACGCAGCGCGAGGCGTCTCGACCATCACGCCAAGGCGATACCGGACCTCGCGCCCGGTCTCCGCCTGTACCGCAGCGGCCACCGAATCGATCCGCGCGCGAACGATCTCGACCTCGCGCTTGGCGCTGACAAGGGGAAGCATGATGTCGGGCACGAAATCGTCGCCTGTCTTTTCCCGCAGCCCGATCGTCGCCTCAAAGATCGCGCGGGCCTGCATGTCGTAGATCTCAGGCACGGTGATCCCAAGCCGCACGCCGCGCATGCCAAGCATCGGATTGTATTCCGACATCCGCTCCGCGCGCTCCATCACGTCCGAAAGCGGCTGATCCAGAGCCTCGGCCAGATCGCGCAGACCCGCTCGGTCGGTCGGCAGAAACTCATGTAAAGGCGGATCGAACAGGCGGATACAAACGGGCAGCCCGGCCATGATCTCGAAGAGGCGCGTGAAATCGGCCCGTTGCATCGGCAGGAGCCGCTCGAGCGCTGCCGCGCGATCGGTATCCCTTTGCGCAAAGATCATCTCGCGCATCACCGTGAGCCGTTCGCCTTCAAAGAACATATGCTCCGTTCGGCAGAGCCCGATCCCTTCGGCAGAGAAATCCCGGGCGGTCTGCGCATCGGCGGGGGTATCGGCATTCGCACGCACCCCGATGTCGCGCAAATCATCCGCCCAAGAGAGCAAGGTCCGGAACGCATCATCCAAGGCAGGCTCGATCGTGCGCGGCTGCCCAATCAGAACATCGCCGGTATGGCCGTCCACGGTCACGATATCCCCTGCGTTCAGGACACGGCCGTCGGCCCGGATCGTTCGTCCTCGGGTATCTATGGTGAGGTTCGACACCCCGACAACGCAAGGAAGGCCCAGCCCCCGGCCGATCACGGCGGCATGGCTCGTGATCCCGCCACGCGCCGTAATCACGCCGGAAGCTGCATGCATCCCCCGGATATCCTCGGGCGTCGTCTCGCGCCGGACAAGCACGCTCTGCTCTCCTCGCGCGGCGGCCGCCTGCGCCTCCGAGGCCGAAAAGACAAGCTGCCCGCAGGCAGCACCCGGACTGGCGGCGATCCCGCTCGCCATGACATCGCGCGCCGCATTCGGAGCGACCTGACGGTGCAGCAGATCGTTCAGCGTGGTCGGCGCGATCCTGAGAATCGCCTCCTCCTTCGGAATTACGTTGTCCTGGCCCAAAGACACCGCGATCCGAACCGCCGCCCGGCTCGAACGGGGCAATCGCACCGCGTCGAGCACATGCAGAACGCCGCTCTCAATGGTGAATTCCACCTGCATTTCCTCGCGCAAACGCTCCCGCGCAAGCGCTCCGATCCGGATCAGATCCGCGTAGATCTCGGGGCACAGCTCTTCTAGCGAGGGCCCACGCGGATCGCGCGTCAAGTAGATCGCCCCCTCCTCAGCCAGTGCATCCCGTCCCTGGCTCTGGCTCAGATACCGGCCCTTCACTTCCGGCGCACCGGTGACTTCGGAGGCGAACTGGATCACGCCTGCCCCACTTTCGGGCGCGCCGACGCCAAGGGCCATCTCCTGCACCACAAGACCCAGCCCCGCATCGGCGGGCGCGCCCTTCGCCTCCCGCAGGATCCGGGCCGTCGTGCCATCCCAGGCCCTCGCCATGAACCGCAGAACTTCGCCCAGCTGCCGCGCCGGATCCTGGGGAAAGGGGTCGTCCGTCTCGGCCTCATAGGCGGCCAGCATCGCAGACAAAGCTGCCTCGTCGGCGTCATCCGGTAGCTCGAACGGCTCCGGATCGAGGCGCGCGACATTGATGGCAAAGGACTGGATGAACCGCAGATAAAGGATGATCGCCGAGGCCGCGCCAATCTCCTCGGCCAGCGCCGCGCAGCGCGCATCGTTCATCCCGATGTTCAGAACCGCACCGGGTCCGCCCCAATCGGGATCAAGCGATGAGGGCCGAACCGAGACCAGAGGCTCCGAACCGAACGGTTTGAGAACCGCATCGATATCCGGCATCCGCCCCTGCGCAATTGCGCGCACGGTTTCAAAGCTCAATGCAACGGTCGTCGGAACCGGCATATCAAGGCGAATCAGCCGCTGAAGACACTTCGCCCGGCCGCCAAACACCGCTGCCGTCATGCTTGCGGTAGGCGTGATAAGCGTTATCGCATTGAATTCCGTATGTTTCTGCACTGCGGCAAACTCTCCTGCTGATGCAGCATAAGAGTTACCTGCCCGTCATCAAGCAAACCTTCGTCGGACGCTGCGTCTAACCGTCTAGGCGTGAGAGGTCGGCAACAGATGTGCACAGCGTCCGAATGCGGCTGAGCAGGTTGAGCCGATTGCGGCGCACGGCCTGGACATCGGCATTGATCTTCACCGCTTCGAAGAACGCATCGATCGGCTCACGCAAGGCCGCCATAGCCGCCATCGCCTCGGGAAAGTCCTGCGCCTCAAGAGCCGGAGCGATGTCCTTCTCTGCCAAATCGAGCGCGGCAAAGAGCGCTTTCTCCTCCTCGGCCTCGGCAAATTTCACGTCGGCGCCGTAGGAATATTCCACCCCATCCGCCTCTTCCGCCTGGCTGAGGATGTTGTTCGCCCGCTTGAACCCCTGCACGAGATTCTCGCCATCCTCGGTCTGCAAAACCGCCTGCAAAGCCTTCGCCCGCTTGACGAGAAGGGTGAGGTCATCGCTATCGTCGCGCTTTGTTTCTTCCCCGAAGTCGAAAAGGCAGGCGTCGATGATATCATGTCGAATGCCTTCCGAGCGGAGATGAACCTTCAGGCGATCATGGATGAATGCAAGAATATCCCTACGCACCCAAAAGCCAGACGGTATGCGATAGCCTCCTACAGGACCACCATCAGGTGCGCTGAATAGCTCAGACAAAGGTATCTCAAACTTTCTGGCCTGATTTTCCTCAGCATTCAGATAATCATAGTCATAGGGTCCACCCTTCTGACTGTCCGTAAGCCCACCTCTCTCACAGATTGGTGCTATCGCGGCGCGATGAGCTTGAGCAACTAGTCCTGCAATACCTAGGCTGAGTTTGTTGACTAGGGTCAGACGAATGATCCCAAGGGCCGCTCTTCTCAGCGCATACGGATCTTTGGATCCGGTCGGCCTCTCATCGACCGCCCAAAGTCCCGACAGCGTGTCGATCTTATCGGCCAAAGCCACGGCCACCGAAACCGGTGCCGTCGGCACGTCATCCGACGGCCCCAGCGGCGCGTAATGCTCTTCGGAAGCCGTCGCAACGGCATCGGGCAGCCCCGCGGCCTTAGCATAATAGCGGCCCATCACACCCTGCAGCTCGGGAAACTCATAGACCATCTCGGAGGCCAGATCGGCCTTCGCAACCCGAGCGGCCTGCTCTGCCTCGTCAGGATCGGCTCCGACAAGCGGGGCAATCTCGCGCGCCAAGGCAGCGATGCGGCCAACCCGCTCGGCCTGGGAGCCGAGCTTGGCGTGGAAGGTCACAGCTTCGAGCGACGTGATCCACTCGTCCATTCCGGCCTTCGCCACGCGCAGATCGTTCTCCCAGAAGAACTTCGCATCTGACAGCCGCGCGCCAAGCACCTTCTGATTGCCTGCAAGGATCTTCGCCCCGTCATCTGCCGTCTCGATATTGGCGACGGTCACGAATTTCTCGATCCGGCCTGTTTTCGGATTACGCACCGAAAAGAACTTCTGATGCTCGCGCATGCTGGTCTGCAGCACCTCCGGCGGCAGATCGAGGAACGCGTCGCCAATGTCGCCCATCAGCACGACGGGCCATTCCACGAGGCCCGCAACCTCCGCCAGCAGACCGCGATCTTCCACCACATCAAGGCCCTGCGCAAAGGCAGCATTCGTGGCATCGTTCCAGATCGCCTCCGCCCGCTCCGCCGGGTCGAGCACCACGAAAGCGCGCTTCAGCTTGGCGGCGTAATCCTCGAAAGAGGTGACAGAAAACGGCGCAGGCGCCATGAACCGATGCCCTTGCGTCACGTCCCCGGACGCGATCCCGTCGATGTCAAGCGGGACGATCTCGGACCCGTCCTCGCGCGTCAGCAGGCACAGGATCGATTGGAGCGGCCGAACCCAGCGCAGCGATCCGTCGCCCCATCGCATCGCCTTGGGCCACGGAAAGCCGCGCACCGCCGCCTCAAGTGTCTCGGCCACGATCTCGGCCGCCGGGCGTCCGCCCTCAACCCAAGTCGCCTGAAGGGCCATCTTACCCTTCACAAACTTTGCTTCGATTGTAATGTCGCCGAAGTCTCGCTTGGCTGGATTTTCTGCCTGAAGAGCCGTTTGCGACCAATCAAGAGCATCCGGGCTGCTGACAGAAAGGCTCCTTAGAAAGCCATTTACCGCAGCATCGGGCGCTGGATGTTTCGGCCCACCTCTAGCTTTGCCTGTCAAGCTACTCTGCTCGGTCAGCCCCTCGACCGACAGCACAAGTCTGCGCGGCGTCGAAAAGGCACCCGCGCTCGCATAGGTCAACCCGGCCTCGACCAAGCCATCCGTGACGAGCTTTTTCAGATCATCCGCCGCCTTGCCCTGCATTCGCGCCGGGATCTCTTCGGAAAAAAGCTCAATAAGAAGATCAGCCATCCGCGCCTCCTTCGGGCGCGCTGCCCAATCCGTCTTGGGGGATCGGCGGGCAGTCCTCGGGCACCGGGTTGCCGTCGAACACCACCTCGCCGCAGGCGTTGATCTGATGCCAGGAATAGCCGCGGCCATCAGGATAGACAGCCACGACGCGGTCGATCCCATAGGTCACGTTCTCGATCCCGAGAAAGGCAATCGCCTCGCCTCCCTCCAGCGCAGCCCCGATCGCGTCTGCGTCGAAACACTCGAACCATCCCGGCGCCACGCGGGGTTCTGCGCGCTCATAGATGACGTAGGTTTCCGTCAACATGGCCTGGCTCTGACCGGTCGTGAAGCAATCGCGATACCGCAGGGGAGAGCTATCCGCATCGATCCCCTCGTAGCCGTCGAACAGAATGGGTTCCGGCACGCCGCTCGCGACCGAGGTCAACTGAACATCTCCCTCCGCCACGTCTTCATAGAAGGCGTAAACCTGGAAATAATAGAGCCCGATCCCAGCGACCAACGCACTGACGACAATGAACAAAACAGCTATCCTTGCAGTCACGCGGCCGCTCCACCCGCCGGAGTTTGCAAAAAGGCGTCGGCGCAAGCCTTGGCGAGCGTCCGCACCCGGCCGATATAAGCCTGCCTCTCGGTGACAGAGATCACCCCGCGCGCGTCCAGCAGGTTGAAGATATGGGAGGCCTTGATGCACTGGTCGTAGGCCGGCTGCGCCATGACGATCCGCTTGCCGGTCTTGGGATCGTCGGCCTCCGCATCAAGGATCCGGCGGCATTCGTCTTCGGCGTCAACGAAATGGCGAAGCAGCAGATCGGTATCTGCCACGTCGAAATTCCAACGGGAGTACTGCTCTTCGGCATCGCGGAAGACGTCGCCATAGCTCAGCGCGATCGGCGTCTGCGGATCGTTGAAGGGCATGTCCATGACGTGATCCGCACCAAGGATATAGATCGCCAGACGCTCCAGACCGTAAGTCAGCTCCCCGCTCACCGGACGGCAATCATGCCCGCCGACCTGCTGGAAATAAGTGAACTGCGAGACTTCCATCCCGTCGCACCAGACCTCCCAGCCCAGTCCCCAGGCGCCAAGCGTGGGGCTCTCCCAATCATCCTCGACAAACCGGACATCGTGAACGGTCATATCGATCCCGATTGCCTCGAGCGATCCAAGGTAGAGCTCTTGGAAATCGGGGGGAGACGGCTTCATAAGAACCTGAAACTGGTAATAATGCTGAAGCCGGTTGGGGTTTTCCCCATACCGCCCATCGGTCGGACGCCGCGAGGGCTGAACGTAGGCCGCAGCCCAGGCCTTTGGCCCCAAAGCGCGCAAGGTTGTCGCCGGATGGAAGGTCCCCGCTCCGACTTCCATATCGTAAGGCTGCAGGACGGTGCAGCCCTTGCTGGCCCAGTAGGACTGCAAGCGCAGGATGATCTCCTGAAAACTCTTAGGTTTGTCCACCATGACGGGCCCTCTTTGGTCGCGCTCTCCATAGGGTCGCTACCCAACAGGGTCAATTGCGCCACGCCCGGATCTTTCCCGCCGCCCCACGAACGATTGAAGATGCAACCCCGCGCGGCACTGATAATCTGGCAGGCAAATAACTTATGGGACGATTGTTTTTTCGATGCTTGCTGCTGCCATGCCCCCTAACGCCTTCTCGATTCGCACTTTTATCGGGCCTGTTCTGGCCCTCCTTTTTGCCCTTACGGCGACCGCCCAGTCTGCGAGAGCCCAAGCCGGCGACGTCTGGATTCAGGTCGAAGCCCGGCCAAGCCTGACCGCTGCGCAGGATCGCGCTCGTTTCTATTCGGGCTCCTTGAACGATGTGAACGGCTTTGCGCTCGACACCGGATGGTACGGGATCGCTCTAGGCCCTTATTCATCCGAGGATGCCGAGGCGCTGACGCGCCAGCTTTTACGCGACAGGCTCATTCCGTCCGACAGCTTCATCGCCGACGGCTCGCAGTTCGAACGGCGGTTCTGGCCGATCGGCAATGCCGCGTTCGAGATCATCGCCCCTCAGCCTGAGCCGGAGCCTCAGATCGCCGCCGAGCCGGAGCCACAGCAGATCCAAGAGCCTGAGACCGAGCCGACCCCGATCGTGCAACTCGATGAAACCCCGTCGCAGGCGCGGGCCATCGAGGCCCAGCTCACCCGGCGCGAACGGGAAAAGGTGCAGACCGCGCTCGAATGGGCCGGGGCCTACGAGGGCGCGATTGACGGGCTCTTTGGGCGCGGCACTCGCAACGCCATGGCGGAATGGCAGGCTCGCAATGGCTACCAGACGACTGGGATCATGACGAGCGCCCAGCGAAACGAGCTCCTTGTTGCCTATGATGCCGTTCTCGAGGGTCTGGGCATGGAAATGGTCACCGAGGATGTGGCGGGGATCCAGCTCAGACTGCCGATGGAAGCGGTGCAGTTCGACGCCTATGCACCGCCCTTCGTGCGCTATACCTCACAGACCATCGAGGACGCCCAGATCCTGCTCATTTCGCAGCCCGGAGATCAGGATCGCCTCTTCGGCCTCTACGAGATCATGCAGACCCTCGACATCGTACCCGAGGACGGAGATCGAAGACGGACGGACAGCGCCTTCCGGATCGAGGGGGCAAACAGCCGGATTTCCTCCTTCACGCTCGCCGAACTTCGCGACGGCCGGATCAAGGGTTTTACGCTGGTCTGGCCGGCGGGGGATGAACAACGCCGCACGAGACTTCTGGCCGAGATGCGCGCGAGCTTTCAGTTCCTGCCGGGCGTGCTCGAGCCTTCCGCCGCCTCCGATCCCGAAGATCAGGTCCTCGGCCAGATCGCGGGTCTCGAACTTCGCAGGCCGCGTCTGTCGCGCAGCGGCTTTTACGTCGATGCCTCCGGAACCACCCTGACGACACCGGAAGCAATCGCGGAATGCAATCGCATCACGCTCGACCGGACCCATGACGCCGAAGTGGCCTTCATCGACGAGGCGTTGGGGATCGCGGCACTTAGACCCCTCGAGCCGTTAGCCCCGCCCGCCATCGCGCAACTGCGTGTCCAGACACCCCGGATTGGCGATGAAATGACCGTCTCCGGCTATCCCTATGAGGGGGTGCTGAACGCGCCGACGCTCACATTCGGCAGTCTTGCGGATATCCGCGGGCTCAGGGGTGAAACCGACCGCATGCGCCTTGACATGACCGTCGAGGACGGTGCGGCCGGTGGGCCGGTCCTCGATCGCTCAGGTGCGGTTGTCGGGCTCCTCTTGGCGGCCCCGGCGGACAGCAGCACGCAATTGCCGGACGGGGTCAGTTTCTTTCTGGATGCCGAGACGCTCGCCAATCGGCTGACATCCGAAGGTCTGGATATCGCTCCTCCTGCGGGCAGCTTCGAGACCCAGTCGCCAGAGAGCCTGACAAAGGCCGCACCAAAGCTCACCGTCCTCGTAAGCTGCTGGGACTGACTCCGTAGCCCCACAAACATCGCCAAATGCGAAAACCTGACCGCTCAGTCCCGCCAGAACTGGATGGTCAGGATCGTAAAGACCGCCATCACCTCCAGCCGTCCGATCAACATGGTGATCGCGAGGATCCACTTCGCCGTCGCCCCCAGACCTGCGAAATTGCCCGCCGGCCCGATCTCGCTGCCAAGACCCGGCCCGATATTTCCAAGGGCTGTCGCGGCCCCCGATACCGACGTGATGAAATCAAGACCGGTCATCCCCAACGCGACCGCGACCACACCCAGCGTGACCGTGAAGAAGAAGAAGAACGACATGACAGAGTTGAGCACGTCATCACCCACCGTCCGTCCATCATAGCGGGGCGTGAAAATGCCAGAGGGCGAGTGGATACGCTCGATCTGGGTCTTGATCGACGCAAAAAGCAGTTGGTAGCGGAATATCTTGATCGAACAGGCCGTCGATCCCGCGCATCCGCCGATCAGGCCGATGAAAAAGAACAGAACGACGGGAAAGGCGCCCCATCGCATATAGTCATCGCTGGCATATCCCGTTCCTGTCAGGATCGAAACGACGTTGAAAAGAGACTTGCGAAAAGAGTATTCCAGCGACCCGTCCGACCGCGTCATCAGCCACAGGGACACCACCGTCACCAGCACGAAGGCGGTCAGAAAGAAGCCTCGGATCTGCCGATCCCGCCAAAGAGGCTGGGCCGTCCCTGCGAGAAGCTGCACATACCGGACAAAGGGAAGAGCGGCCAGAATCATAAAGACCGCAGCGACATATTCGGCGCCCGCCGAAAACCCGCCAAAGGATGTATCGTAATTCGCAAAACCGCCGGTGGCGACGGTTGTCATCGCATGGGTGATTGCGTCCAGCCACCCCATACCGGACAGCCCGTAGCAAGCGGAGCAGGCAAGGGTAAGAGCAAGGTAGATCACGGAAATACGGCTAGCGATCTCTCCGGCACGCGGCAGGATCTTGCCCATCGTATCAAAGCTCTCGGTCCGAAAGATCTGCATGCCGCCAACGCGAAGCTCAGGCAGAAACACCATCGCGACGACAATGATGCCAACGCCGCCGAGCCACTGCAAAATCCCTCTCCAGAGCTTGAGACCATCAGGCAGATCCCCGATCCCCGTCATGACGGTCGATCCTGTCGTGGTCAGGCCGGACATCGCTTCAAAGAACGCATCGGTGAACGTCATCGCGCTCGCCCCCAGCATCAGGGGAAGCGCGCCGAAAACCGGCAGGATCAGCCAGACGATCGTCGTCAGAAGAAAGGTCTGACGAATGGACAGTCCCTCACCGACCCCGTTCGAGCAGGCCAGCGCGATGAGACTACCAGCCAGAACCGTGACGATCCCGGCCTGAAGAAAGACCGTCCATTGCCCGTTGCCTGCAATCAGGTCGATGCCCAGAGGAAACAGCATCGTCGCACCCAAAGCAGCGACGAGCAGGCCGATGACGTATCCTACAGGTCGGATGTCGAACATAAAGCGGAGCTTTGGCGGCAGGCAGGGATCACGTCAAGCAACCTCGGCTTCTCTTCGAATGATAGAGCGATCCAACAAAAAAGGGTCGACCCGATGGACCGACCCTTCCTAGGTATTTCCTATGATCGCCGCTTAGCGGCCAAGGCTGTCGAATGTTCGGCGCTGATCGGGACCAAGACCAAGCCACCCCTGGGTCACAGCCGCCACATGATTGACGATCCGCACCTTTTGGGTCTGGCCTTGCTCTGCCGCCTGCACGGCCTGATCGCCGGTAAAGGCTTCAAGATCGGTGCGGAACAGGATCGGCTCGGTGACCGGCGCGCCGGTCCGCGCGTCAAGGACCTGTGCCGTATAGATAATGTCATGCACGGCCTGCGGCGCCCGCGCAACAGCCGCTGGTGTCACCGCATGGAACCGTTGCATGGTCACGTTCAAGGTCACCGGCTTTGACCCGCGAACGCCTGCGACACCGCGCTGCAGTCCGGCCTCCATCACGGCCTTGACCTGCGCCCGCCGATCTCCCGCAGGATCGCCATGCCAAACGATGTCGGCTTCCGGCGCAATCCGGTTCACATCAGTGACCGTCAGCGTCTCAGGAACGCTCACATCCACCGATCTGAAAGACCAGCTGCGCGCCGTCGCCTCATCGATCCCCTGATTGTAACTTGTTTCCCATGTGGACGAGCATGCAGCTGCAAACAGCAGTGCTCCCATAGCTAATACAGATCTTCTTTTCACAGCCACTCCTCAGTCACTCAAGCATTGTCGGCGCATTCCAGATCGACGCCGCCTCACAGGACGCGCAATTTAGAAAAAAAATGGAAACTCATCAACTCTTATCCAATTTCCCGTCCTTGCGGCACAAGATCCCTCTTAAGTAGAGCATAACATATTTCTTCTCTACTTTGGCGATTTTCTGCAAGGATTGAAAATCGATGCCTGATCAAAGTCGTCAATTGGTTAACAAGATGTTTAAAATCTGGTGAAACGAAGAGTTTGCCAGACCGCGTAAGCGCGCTCATCGGCAAGGTGGCGCGTTTGTATTTCCTTTCGTAAAGCGATCGGTCCCGCATCTGGCGGACAGAGGCAGGGTCCAGCTCATCGCCAGATGGCAGAGACGCTCGTTCACAGGCTTTGCCCGATCGTCTCCTGACCACATGATCGTGAGGCCGGCACGAACAGCCGTTTTCCCTTCACCAATATGCTCTACGTCAAGGCGTGCAGAGCTTACTTGAAGGACATCCCATGCCGCATTTCACTCGCCGTCAGACTCTCGCAGCCGGCCTTTCCTCTCCCGCATTGATCTTGACGCCTCAGCTTGTCAGGGCCGCCGGGCATTCAGAGGTGCCCGTGCTTCCATCGCATCGATCCTTTCAGCTTGGAGAGTTCAAAGTCGTCACGCTGCTGGACGGCCACACGCCGCGCGATGAGCCGCAATCGATCTTTGGTATGAATGTCTCCGCCGAAGAGTTCGCAGATGTCAGCGAGGCAAACTTCATCGGAACCGAGACCGCGCATTTCTTCTTCACGCCGACGCTCGTTGATACCGGATCAGAGGTCATTCTCTTCGATACCGGCCTGGGCCAGGGCGGGCTTCAAACAGCGTTGAGCGATGCCGGATATGGCCCGGAGGACATCACTCATGTCGTGATCACTCACATGCATGGCGATCATATCGGTGGCCTGATGACGGATGGCGCAGCGACCTTCGCCAATGCAGAGCATCTGACCGGACAAGCGGAATTCGACTATTGGACGCAAAATGCAAATGACGCGGTCACAGCGAATGTCATGCCCTTGCAGGACCAGTTCACGCTTCTCGCGGACGGTGCGGATGTCAGAACAGGCATCACGGCCCGCGCCGCGTTTGGGCACACGCCGGGGCACATGACCTATCTACTTGAAAGCGGCGGGCAGCAGATGCTGCTGATGGCCGATCTTGCCAATCACTATGTCTGGTCCTTGGCCTATCCTGATTGGGAGGTTCGGTTCGATATGGACAAGGAAGGCGCGGCTCAGGCGCGCCGCGAAACACTCGGGATGGTGGCCGCTGAAAAGATCCCGGTCATCGGCTATCATATGCCATTTCCCGCGGCAGGCTTCGTCGAAGAGCGTGGAGAAGGCTTCCACTACGTCCCGGTGAGCTATCAATTTCTCGGTTAGCCTCTGATATTAGGGATTTATTCATCCCTATACAGTTTTCTCCGGTCAAATGACTCTGACCGGAGAGACACATGACCGCTCCTATTGATGCTGCCAACTTCATGACGATCGATCGTCTTGTGGACTCTCTTTCACAGATCATATTCCTGATCGATGTCGAACCTGACCATACGTTTCGATATCGCAGGCTCAACCTGATGCATCAGAAACTGACGGGTCTCAGCAATACCGATCTCATGGGACGCACCCCCCACGAGGCTCTGCCCCCCCGGGTCGCGGATGCCGTCTGCCGGAATTACTCCGTCTGCGTCAAAACCCGTCAACACTATGTTTATGAAGAAGTGTTGGAGTTTAACGGCGAACCTTGCTGGTATCGGACAACTCTGTCACCGATCATGGATGATGCCGGGGAAGTCTGCCTTATCATCGGAAGCGCGGTCGACATAACTGATTACAAGCAGCGCGACTTCGAATATGTCTCTGAGCAATCTCAGCTGACGTCACTGATCGATGATCTGCGCTTGTTCTCAGCCATGGCGGTCGAAGATATGCGAGGCCCGTTTCGCACGATTCTCGGCCTCTTGAGTTATATCAAGGACGGCTTTCTCGACTTGGGCGACGACAAGATACACCACATCAACATGATCGAGAATGTCACCGAAGCCGCATTGCACAAGATGGAAGGCATCGTGGAGCGGGCAGATAGATTCAGCCTCAAGACAGAAACGCATTCCAATGTAAACCTCGACCAGGTCTGCAAGGAATTCACCGCTCTTCTCGATCCAGAGAAAAAGTTCCGGATCGTCTTTCCGAAACTCCGTGTTGAGACGGACCGCGTTGCGTTGCAGATCATCATTCGGAGCCTTCTTGAAAACGCACTTCGCTATGCAGGACGAAAGGTAGAACTGACCGTCACACCGGATAACGGATCAGACGATCGTCTGTGGTTCACCATGTCTGACGACAGCCTCGGTCCGGCGCCGGACCTGCGGGCTGACGGCCGCAAGGTCGTCCCCCACAAGGAAGAGGCCGATGCGCGGCCCGACATGCTTCTTGTCCGAGACCTCGTTGAAGAGCGTGAAGGAACCGTGCGACAAATCAACAACGGCCGCCCTGGAACATGGATCGGCTTCTCGCTTCCCGGTCGCCTGCTCTCTCAGGAGGAAATGATAGAGAGCTAAATCGCAGTCGCGGCGGGCGAGACCTCTGCAAGGTCTTCTCAGAAAAGCTCTGCGTGCCACCTCGGCGCAAGAAAAGCTTTCCCTGACAGAACCATCGAGATCAAACGTCAGCCACTTGGGTCACGCCATCGATTGACGATCGGATACCTCCGGTCCAGCCAGAACGCACGCGGAGACAAACGCGCACCTGGCGCGGATTGGAACCGCTTGTATTCGCTGACATAGACAAGATGCTCGATCCGCTTGACCGTCTCGCGATCAAACCCGGCCTGCACGCAATCGGCAACCGATTTCTCCTCATCCACCAACATCTCAAGAATACCATCAAGAACGTCATAAGGCGGCAGGGAGTCCTCGTCCTTCTGATCGGGCCGCAATTCGGCGGAGGGGGGTTTTTCGATGATCGAAACCGGTACGACCTCGCCCTCCGGCCCCTTCATCCAATCTCGCCAGGTCCGGTTGCGCCAGCGACAGATCTCGAACACCCGCGTTTTGTAAAGATCCTTGATCGGATTATAGCCGCCCGACATATCACCATAGATCGTCGCATAGCCGACCGCGATTTCGGATTTGTTGCCGGTCGTCAGCAGCATCTCCCCGAACTTGTTTGACTGAGCCATCAAAAGAAGACCGCGCAACCGGGACTGGATATTCTCTTCGGTCACATCCTCGTTTCGCCCTGAAAACAAAGGCGCAAGCGCATCGCGAATGGCATCCTGAGGTCCCGAAATCGGCACCTCATCCAACCGGCATCCCAAAAGCCGGGCGGCCTGCGCCGCATCCCGCAAAGAGCTGTCCGACGTATATCGGGACGGCAGCATGACGCAGCGCACATGATCCGCGCCCAGCGCATCGACCGCAATCGCCGCAACAAGGGCCGAGTCGATCCCGCCAGACAGACCAAGCAGCACATCCGAAAAACCGGTCTTGGCCATATAATCGCGCAAAGCCCCGACCATGACCCGGTAATCCTGCTCTAGAGAGGTCGGGATATCGGCGATCGGACCGGGCTCCGGCGACCACCCCGCCTCGTCGCGAACAAACGTGATCTCTCCGTAGGCCTCTTCGAAAAGCGGCATCCGCATCTCAAGAGCGCCATGGCGGTCGAGTACGAACGAACCGCCATCGAACATCTGGTCGTCCTGCCCGCCCACAAGGTTGAGATAGACCAAAGGCAGTCCGGTTTCGACCACCCGCGAGACCATGTGATTGAGGCGAACCTCCATCTTGTCGCGAAAGTAAGGAGATCCGTTGGGGATCACGAAGATCTCAGCCCCGCATTCGGCCATCGTTTCGGTGACATCGGGATACCACGCGTCTTCGCAAATCGGAGTGCCGATCCGCGGGCTTTGATTGTTCAGCGTCCATGGGCCCTGAACCTGCCCTCGATTGAACACCCGAACCTCGTCGAACACATTGAAATTGGGAAGAAAATGCTTGAACGCCCGACTTATCACCCGGCCTTCACGAAAGACGTGATAGGCGTTGTGCAGCCGAGTGCCGTCGACAAAGGGCCCGCCAATTGCAAGGGCCGGACCTGCGCCGCACTCCGTCATGAGCCGATCAAGGTGATCGGCCGCATCCAGAACAAAGGCAGGTTTGCGGATCAGATCCTGGGGCTGATACCCGGTCAGGAACATCTCGGGCAGTGCCACAAGATCGACCCCGCGGCTGCGACCCTCCTCCCAGGCGGAACGTGCCTTTTGGGCATTGCCGGAAAGATCCCCGACCACCGGGTTGAGTTGCGCCAGAAGGATCCGAAACCGATCGTGGCTATGTGCTGTTGTCCCATCCATACCAAAGCGATGTAGCAGACCCACGCCGGGAGGAAACCCGCGAGCGATGCTTGACGGCTGCCGTCCCGCCGATCACCCTGCGAAAAAAGCTTCCCCAAGGAACCGAAATGAGCATGACCCTGAACCGCCTCGCCTCTTTTGGACTGGCCCTCGCCTTGGCCGCCCCGCTCGCGGCGCAAGATGTGGAAACGAAGCAATACGAGGATGGCGGCGTTTACGAAGGAACGTTCAGAGACGGAAAACAGCACGGCCAGGGCACGTACCGGCTGCCAAACGGCTATGTCTATAGCGGCGAATGGGTCGATGGAGAGATCCGCGGGCAAGGCACCGCCGAATTTCCCAACGGCTCGGTCTATGAAGGCCAGTTTGCCAACGGAAAACCCGAAGGTATCGGAAAGATCACCTTTTCGGATGGCGGAACCTACGAAGGCGAATGGACCGACGGCAAGATCACCGGCGAAGGAACGGCAACCTATGCAAACGGCGTCACCTATGAGGGCGGTTTTCTGAATGCCACGCATCACGGGCGCGGAACGATGCGCGCGCCCTCGGGCTATGTCTATGAAGGCGACTGGCTCAATGGCGTCAAGGAAGGCCAGGGGACGATCACCTATGCCGAAGGCGCGGTCTATGAAGGGGCGCTCGTCAACGATCAACGCCAGGGCGAGGGGACTTTGACGCTGCCAGACGGGCTCACCTATTCGGGCATGTTCGAAGCAGGCGAGATCGAAGGCGAAGGACGGCTGATCCAGCCAAACGGCGACATCTACGAAGGAACGCTCGTCGCCGGAAAACGCCAAGGCCAAGGGAAAGTCACTTATGCCAATGGCGATATCTACGAGGGCGCCTTTGTCGATGATCTTCGGGAAGGTCAGGGCACATTCACCGGAACGGATGGCTATCGCTACAGCGGCACCTGGGTCGCCGGGCGGATATCGGGCGAAGGGACGGTCACCTATCCCGATGGCGCCGTCTATACGGGCCAATTGGCCGAAGGCGTTGCCGACGGACAGGGGAAGATCACCTATCCCGACGGCTCCACCTATGAAGGTTCCTGGGCGGCCGGCGTCATCGAAGGCGAAGGCATCGCCACCTATCCCGACGGCATCGTCTATGAAGGCGGTTTCGAAAACGCGCTCAACCACGGCTTCGGTGTCATGACCTATCCTGATGGGTACCGCTACGAAGGCAACTGGGTCGCTGGCCAACGTGATGGGCAAGGCAAGGCCACATATGCGGATGGCACCACCTATGAAGGCCAGTTTTCGGACGGAGAGCGGGAAGGTCAGGGCACGATCACCATGCCCGGCGGGTTCACCTATACCGGCGAATGGCAGGATGGTGAAATGAGCGGCGAAGGCGTTGCGACCTATTCCAACGGAGATGTCTACGAAGGCACCTTCGCGGGCGGCAAACGTCAGGGACAAGGCACGATGCGGTTTGCAAGTGGTGAAGAGGCGTCGGGGGAATGGACCGACGGTGCTCTGGCGACGCAAAACGCCTCTGCGACCGAACCGGCGACCGACGACGCGCCAGAGGCGCCTGCCGATGAAACGCCGCCCGAGGAGGCCCCGGAACCAGAGGCCGAGCCGTCAGAGGCGCCTGCCGAAAACAACTAAAAAAGATCGGTCAGACTGGCTCTCCCTGATCAAGCGCGACAAGCCAGTCGCCCGCCTCTTTCAAAACGGTCTCTTTCCGCGCGTCATCCATCCGATCCCAGGTGCGGTACATCTGCCCCATCCTGGGATTGCCCTCGAACCGGTCCCTGTGCCGATCCATGAAATGCCAGTAAAGCAGATTGAACGGGCACGCGCCCTCGCCCGTTTTCTTCGACACCGAATAGTCGCAGCTTTTGCAGTAATTCGACATCCGGTTGATATAGGCGCCACTTGAAATATAGGGCTTGGATCCGACGATCCCGCCATCCGCGAACTGGCTCATCCCGATCACATTCGGCGCCTCGACCCACTCATAGGCATCCGCATAGACGGCCAGATACCATTCGTGCACCTGATGAGGATCGACCCCTGCAAGCAGCGCGAAGTTACCCGTCACCATTAGCCGCTGGATATGATGCGCATAGGCTTCCTCCGCCGTTTGCGCGACGGCCTGGGACACGCAATGCATCTTTGTGGGACTGCCCCAATAAAATTCCGGCAGGTCCCGGTCATGACCAAGCTTGTTGCGCGTGACGTAATCGGGTCCCTCAAGGAAATAGATCCCGCGCATATACTCGCGCCAACCGATGATCTGCCGGATATAGCCCTCGGCGGCATTGATCGGCACATCGCCTGACCGATACGCGGCCTCCACCGCCTCGCAGACCTCGATCGGATCGAGCAATCCGGCATTGATGTAAAAGCTGACCAGCGAGTGATAGAGGAACGGCTCCCCTGTCATCATCGCGTCCTGATAGTCGCCGAAACTCGGCAGCGCATGCTTGACGAACCGGGTCAACTGGCGGCGCGCCTGTTCCTGATCGGTCGCGAACCAGAACGGGCGCAGCTCTCCGAAATGAGTGCCGAACCGCGCCTCGACCAAATCAAGGACCTCGTCGACCACATCATCGGGGGTGAACTGCATCGGCCCCGAGAATTCGATCCCGCCCGGCGGCGGCTTGCGGTTCTCGTGATCGAAATTCCACTTCCCCTCGACCGGATCATCGCCGTCCATCAGCAGACCGGTCTTGCGCCGCATCTGCCGGTAAAACCACTCCATCCGCAGGTCCTTGCGACCCTCCGCCCACGCCTCGAATTCCTTATGCGAGGCGATGAAGCGATCGTCGGCAAACTGGTGAACCGGAATCGGCATCTCCTCGAGCAGGGAAATCAGCCGCCATTCGCCAGGCTCCGTTGCGATCACCTCCGTTGCGCCGTGCTCCTCCGCCCGTCGCATCAGCTCTCCGGTGATGCTGCCCGAGTTATCGTCATCGTCGAGCCTGGTGTAATCGACGGCCCAGCCCTCATCCTGCAAACGCTTTGCGAATTTGCGCATCGCCGCAAAGACAAAGGCGATCTTCTTGGGATGATGCTGCACATAAGAGGCTTCGTCCGACACCTCAGCCATGACCACGATGTCGCTCGCCTTGTCCGCCTCCCGCAAAGCCGAAAGACCGGGACTCAACTGATCTCCCAGAACCAGAACGAGTTTCACCATGGAATTTCGGCTCCCGAATAGTCGTAAAATCCACCGGAGGCCTCCCGCGAAAGGCAACCCACCACATCAAGCAGATCCTTGGCGGCGTCTTCGGCAGGCACGGTCTTGTGGCGCCCGGCAAAATCGGAGGTGAACGGCGTTTCGACCGTGCCCGGATGCAGGGCCACACAGATCGCCTGCTTGTGGGTCCGGCCCATCTCGATCGCGGCCCCGTGCAGGATCTGGTTCAGCGCGGCCTTGGCCGCGCGATAGGCGTGCCAGCCGCCGATCCGATTGTCCCCGATCGACCCTACGCGGGCGGATAGCGCCGCAAAAACCGCACGGCGATCCTTTGGCAACAGCCGAAGCGCGTGTTTCAAGACCAGGGCCGGGCCAATCGCATTGACCGCAAACTGATCCGCAAATCCGTCGAAGGTGACGCTTGAAAAAGCCTTTTCGGGCGCGTGCCCGTTCACGACCAAAGCTCCCGTCGCCACAAAGATCAGATCGAAGGGCCCATCCAGCGCTCCAAGCACCCGCTCCACCGACGCCTCATCCGTCACATCAAGCCCGTCGCGGCTTCGCGAAAGGCCCGTCACCGCAGCGCCTCGACGCTCTGCCTCCTGCGCGACGGCACTGCCAATTCCGCCCGAGGCGCCGATAATCAAAGCTCTCTCCATGATCCCGAGAGCTAGCGCCCTGCAACCGCATGGCAAAATTTGAGGAATTGCCGTCTTCCACCACAGAAAAACGCGGCTATACTGCGCCCCATGGCATCGTTGCAGCCCCGTCTTCTCCTTCTTCTTAGCCGCCTCTGAGCGTGCCTGTCGGCGCGACCGCTCAGAGGGGATCAGCGCCGGATCAAAGCTAAGAGACAAAAAGGATGAAGCAGATGACACACCCCATGGACCGGGTTCTGATCTTCGATACGACCCTGCGCGACGGCGAGCAAAGCCCCGGCGCCACGATGACCCATGCCGAAAAGCTCGAGATCGCGGCGCTTCTTGACGAGATGGGCGTCGACATCATCGAAGCAGGATTTCCAATCGCATCCGAAGGGGATTTCAACGCTGTCTCAGAGATCGCGAAGAACGCCAAAAACAGCGTGATCTGCGGTCTCGCCCGCGCCAACCTCAAGGATATCGACCGCTGCTGGGAGGCCGTCAAACACGCTGAAACGCCGCGGATCCACACGTTCATCGGAACCTCGCCGCTGCATCGCGCGATCCCGAACCTCGATCAGGACCAGATGGCGGAACTGATAGAACAGACCGTCACCCATGCCCGCAACCTCTGCGACAATGTGCAGTGGTCCCCCATGGACGCAACCCGCACGGAAGAGGACTATCTCCTGCGCGTGGTCGAAATCGCGATCAAGGCCGGTGCGACGACGATCAACATTCCCGACACGGTGGGCTATACCGCCCCCGTCGAAAGCGCCGATCTGATCCGGATGCTTATCAACCGCGTCCCCGGTGCCGACCAGATCATCTTCGCAACCCATTGCCACAACGACCTTGGCATGGCGACGGCCAACTCTCTTGCTGCGGTCGAAGGCGGCGCGCGCCAGATCGAATGCACGATCAACGGTCTGGGAGAGCGGGCCGGAAACACCGCCCTCGAAGAGGTCGTGATGGCGCTCAAGGTGCGCAACGATATCATGCCCTATCACACAGGCATCGACACGACGAAGATCATGAACATCTCGCGCCGCGTCGCGACCGTGTCGGGCTTTGCCGTCCAGTTCAACAAGGCCATCGTCGGCAAGAATGCCTTCGCCCATGAAAGCGGGATCCACCAGGACGGCATGCTCAAGAATGCCGAAACCTTCGAGATTATGCGCCCCGAGGATGTAGGTCTGTCGGAAACATCCCTCGTAATGGGCAAGCATTCCGGTCGCGCCGCCTTGCGCTCCAAACTCAAGGAGCTTGGTTTCGATCTGGCGGACAATCAGCTTCAGGATGTCTTTGTGCGGTTCAAGGCCCTCGCGGACCGCAAAAAAGAAGTCTATGACGAGGACCTCATCGCGCTGGTCTCAGAGCAAACCTCCGAGGGCGAGGATGCGATACAGCTTGTCTCGCTTGCCGTGACCTGCGGCACCGATGGCCCGCAAACGGCGACCCTCAATCTTGCAATCGGCGGTGAAGAGAGAAGCATCGAAACAACCGGCGACGGCCCGATCGATGCCCTCTTCAACGCGGTCAAGCAGCTGACGGGCGAAAGCGCTACGCTTCAGCTTTATCAGGTCCATGCCGTCACCGGCGGAACCGACGCGCAAGGCTCCGTGACCGTCAGGCTCGAGGAAAACGGCCGCATCGCCACCGGGCAGGCCAGCGACACCGACATCATCGTCGCCTCCGCCAAGGCCTATATCAATGCGCTCAACCGGCTCATCCTGCGGCGTCAAAGCGTCAATCCAGGAGGCGATCTCAAGACAGTGAGCTATAAATCGGTCTCGTGACCTTGCGTTTGCGGCGGGTCTTTGCTGACAGACCTGCCGCAAGGCCTTTCCCCTTGCGTGTGCCGCTCCTATAAGGACGTCCGGTCGCCACCACGGGGAGTCGCGATCCAAAAGCACTGGGATAGGGGCAGCAATGGCAGGTTTCGGAGGCTTCGGCGGGCTTTTCTCGTCCGACATGGCAATCGACCTCGGGACAGCGAACACGTTGGTCTATGTCAAAGGTAAGGGCGTGATCCTGAGCGAGCCGTCCGTGGTCGCCTATCATGTGAAGGACGGTCAGAAAAAAGTGCTTGCCGTCGGCGAGGATGCAAAGCTCATGCTGGGCCGCACCCCCGGCAGCATCGAAGCGATCCGTCCCATGCGCGAAGGCGTCATCGCCGACTTTGACACCGCCGAGGCGATGATCAAGCACTTCATCCGCAAGGTTCACAAACGCACGACGTTCTCCAAGCCCAAGATCATCGTCTGCGTCCCTCACGGCGCGACCCCTGTTGAAAAACGCGCCATCCGCCAGTCGGTGCTCAGCGCCGGGGCGCGTCGCGCAGGCCTCATCGCCGAACCCATCGCCGCTGCCATCGGCGCAGGCATGCCCATCACCGATCCGACCGGCAACATGGTCGTCGATATCGGCGGAGGCACGACCGAAGTTGCCGTGCTGTCGCTCGGCGACATCGTTTATGCGCGCTCGGTCCGTGTCGGTGGCGACCGTATGGACGAGGCGATCATCTCGTATCTGCGGCGCCAGCAGAACCTGCTGATCGGGGAATCCACCGCCGAGCGCATCAAGACCTCCATCGGCACCGCGCGGATGCCCGACGATGGGCGCGGCGCCTCGATGCAGATCCGGGGCCGCGACCTTCTGAACGGCGTGCCGAAGGAAACCGAGATCTCTCAGGCGCAGGTGGCCGAAGCGCTGGCCGAACCCGTTCAGCAGATTTGCGAAGCGGTCATGACGGCTCTCGAGGCTACCCCGCCCGATCTCGCCGCCGATATCGTCGACCGGGGCGTCATGCTCACCGGCGGCGGCGCGCTTTTGGGAGAGCTTGATCTCGCCCTCAGAGAGCAGACCGGTCTTGCCATTTCCGTCGCCGACGAGTCGCTCAATTGCGTGGCGCTCGGGACCGGCAAGGCGCTCGAATTCGAAAAACAACTGCGCCACGTCATCGATTACGACAGCTAGGCGCAAGGAACCGGGACGACCCGTTGCGGGTTCGCCTCTCTGATCCCTCTTTGTTCAATTCGGTGTGGCCGCTATGCTGGTCAAAGCTGCAGACTATCAAACAGTGATCATACGGCCCGCCAGGGGAAGGCGCGCAAGCTGAAAGAGACGCATCGTGGCGATGGACAGAGGCTCGGGACAGGATTTCGTCGGCCCGCTCAGGCGGCTCCTCGTCGGTATCCTGCTGCTCTTTCTGATCGGCATTTTCATCGTTTGGCGGATTGACAGCCCCCGCGTCGAACGATTTCGCGCAGATGTGATCGACCGGGTCGTGCCCAGCTTTGACTGGGTCATGGCCCCGATCACCGGAACGGCCCGGATCGTCGCGGACTTTCAAAGCTACACCCGCATCTACGAACAAAATCAGGAGCTGAGACGAGAGCTGCGGCGCCTTCAATCCTGGAAGGAGGCCGCCCTGCAGCTCGAGCAGCAGAATGCGCGGCTCCGGGACCTGATCGATATGCAGCTCGATCCCCGTCTGACCTACGTCACCGGCGTGGTGCTGGCCGATAGCGGATCACCCTTTCGGCAGTCTGTGCTGCTGAATGTCGGCAGCCGCGACGGCGTTCGCGACGGATGGGCCACGATCGACGGTCTGGGTCTGGTCGGCCGCATATCCGGCGTCGGTCAGGAAACCAGCCGGGTCATGCTCCTGACCGACACCTCCAGCCGCATACCGGTCACCATCCAACCCTCCGGACAAAAGGCGATCCTTGCCGGGGACAACACGATCGGCCCCCTGATCGAATTCGTCGAAGATCCAGACGTCGTCCGCCCGGGCGACCGGATCGTCAGCTCCGGCGACGGAGGCGTCTTTCCGGCCGACCTGCTGATCGGCTCGGTCACACTCGGCACGGACAGGCGGCTGCGCGCCCGGCTGGTCGCCGATTACGAACGTCTGGAATTTCTGCGGGTCCTGCGCAGCCAGCCGACCGAAGCGATCACCGATCCCGGATCCCTGATCGCAAATCCCATGATCGGGCCAATGCCGGTGCAGGACCGCACGGATGGTTGAAACGCCGACAACCCGGATCTGGAGCCATCGCGTCCTTTTCGCGCTTTTGGCGCTCGGTATCATCTTCCTCAGCCTAATCCCCCTCAATGCCGTCCCCGGTCGGTGGATCCCGCCCGATCTTCTTCTGGTGCTTGCCTTTGCCTGGGTCGCGCGGCGTCCCGATTTCGTACCCGTCTGGCTGATCGCAGGCGTTTTTCTTCTGACCGACTTTCTCTTTCAGCGCCCGCCGGGCCTTTGGGCGGCGTGGGTCGTCATCGGCACCGAAATCCTGCGCGCGCGCACCAGGTCCCTCAGAAACAGCTCTCTGCTTCTGGAATGGCTGACGGCGACCGGGATCATTCTCCTGATTTTCGTGGGCCACCGGATCTCTTTGACGATTACCTTCGTTCCCCTGCCACCGCTTGGCCGAAGCCTGTTGCAGACAGGTGCGACGATTTTGGCCTATCCTGTCGTCGCCCTTATATCGCATCTGATGTTTGGCGTGAAAAAGACTGCGCCCGGCGAAGTAGATTCATTTGGACACCGCCTATGAAACGTGGACCTCAGGAAACACAGGACAGTGCCCGCTGGATCAACCGGCGAACCTTCGTAATGGGCGGGCTGCAGCTTGGAATCATTGGTGCCCTGGGCTGGCGCATGCAGTCGATGCAGGTCGAACAGGCCGCCCAGTATCGCCTTCTGGCCGAAGAGAACCGGATCAACGTGCGCCTGATCGCGCCCTCGCGCGGGCTGATCTTCGATCGCGACGGACGCCCGCTTGCCACGAATGAACAAAACTACCGGATCGTCATCGTGCGCGAGGATGCCGGCGACATCGGTGAGGTTCTGGCCCGCCTGACCCAGCTCGTGGATCTGCGCGAGGAGGATCTGACCCGGGCAATCGAGGAAATGGAACGCCGCTCGCCCTTCGTGCCCGTCACCATCGCAGACCGGCTCTCGTGGGAGGATGTCGCACAGGTCGCCGTGAACGCCCCTGCCCTGCCCGGCGTAACCGCAGAGGTCGGTCTCTCTCGCGGCTATCCCATGGGCCCCGATCTGGCCCATGTCGTGGGATATGTCGGCCCGGTCTCGGATTTCGACCTGACGCGCGGCTATCTGTCGGAAGACGAAGATCCGCTGCTCCAGATCCCCAAATTTCCCGTCGGCAAGACCGGGATCGAAGCCAAGACCGAGCAAAAGCTGCGCGGCAGCGCGGGCACCAAGAGGATCGAGGTGAACGCCGTCGGCCGCGTCATGCGGGAGCTGGACCGACAGCCCGGCGATGCGGGCGCAGATCTGCAGCTTTCCATCGATTCCGAGCTGCAGAACTTCGTCCAAGCCCGCCTTGCTGGGGAAAGCGCAAGCGCGGTCGTTCTCGATTGCGAAACCGGCGATATTCGCGCCATCGCATCGGCGCCCTCCTTCGATCCCAACCTTTTCACAAGGGGCATCTCGGTAAAGGACTGGACGGCCTTGAACGAGGATAAATACCGGCCGCTGGCCGCTAAAGCCGTTCAGGGCATCTATCCCCCAGGCTCGACCTTCAAGATGATCACGGCGCTCGCCGCTCTTGAGGCTGGCGTCGTTGACCCCGAGGAAACCGTCTACTGCCCCGGCCATATGACTGTGTCGGGAACCCGCTTTCACTGCTGGAAGCGCGGCGGGCATGGCAACATGAATTTCCACGAAAGCCTCAAGCAAAGCTGCGACGTCTACTATTACGACATCTCTCAACGGGTCGGGATCGACCGGATCTCCGAAATGGCAAAGCGCCTCGGCATCGGCGTCAAACACGACCTTCCGCTCAGCGCCGTCGCCACCGGGATCGCCCCGAACCGGGACTGGAAACGCGCGACCCGCAACGAAAGCTGGCGCATCGGCGACACGATCAATGCCTCTATCGGACAGGGCTACGTTCTTGCCTCCCCGCTTCAGCTCGCCGTGATGACAGCCCGTCTTGCAACGGGTCGCTCTGTCACGCCGCGTCTCGTTCGCACCATCGACGGTCAAGCCCAGCCCTCCGGCGCAGGCGAGCCCTTGGGCCTCAATGAAAATATTCTCCGGCGCATCCGGCGGTCGATGTACGACGTCTGTAATCACCGGCGCGGAACCGCCTTTCGCTCCCGGATCGTCGCCGAAGGCCAGGAAATGGCAGGCAAAACCGGAACAAGCCAGGTCCGGCGGATCACGATGGACGAACGCGCGCGCGGCGTCACCCGCAACGAAGATCTCCCCTGGGAGCGGCGCGACCACGCGCTTTATGTCAATTACGCGCCTTACGACAATCCCCGCTTCGCCGTCGCGGTCATCGTGGAACATGGCGGAGGCGGATCAAGGGCCGCCGCTCCGATTGGACGCGATATCACCTTGCAGGCCCTCTATGACGGAGAGCCGCCGCTCGAGGCCTATCCGACAGGCGTTCACGAGGAAATCAAGGAAATGCGCGCCCGGCTGAACCTGCGCGACTTCACGGATGTGTCGGGAAGCGACAAGGCGTGAGCTATCTCGTCTACAACACGCCCTTCGTTCCCAGCGGCCTTCGCAAGCTCCTTTTTCTGCACTGGCCGCTCATCTTCCTGCTGATCGCCGTCGCGAGCGCGGGATTTCTGATGCTCTATTCCGTCGCCGGCGGATCCATGCTGCCCTGGGCCAGACCGCAGATCGAGCGCTTCGCCCTCGGCTTCATTCTGATGATCGGGATCGCGATGGTCCCGATCTGGTTCTGGCGCAACATGGCCGCCGTCGCCTATGTCGGATCGCTTCTTCTTCTGGTGGCCGTCGAATTCGTCGGGGTCGAACAAAAGGGCGCCCAGCGCTGGATTGATCTGGGCCCTATGAACCTGCAACCATCCGAGATCGCAAAGATCACGCTCGTGATGCTGCTGGCCGCCTATTATGACTGGCTCCCGCTCAAAAAGACCTCCCACCCGTTCTGGGTTCTGGTCCCTCTCTTCTTCATCATGCTGCCGGTCTTTCTCGTCCTGCGTCAGCCGGATTTGGGAACATCGCTCCTTCTTGTGATGGGCGGCGGCACCATGATGTTTCTGGCCGGAGTGCACTGGGCCTATTTCGGCACGGTCGTCGCGGCGGGCATCGGCACGATCGTTGCCGTCTTCCAATCCCGCGGCACGCCCTGGCAGCTCTTGAAGGACTACCAGTACAGGCGCATCGATACCTTTCTGGACCCGTCGAACGATCCGCTCGGCACCGGATATCACATCACGCAAGCCAAGATCGCGCTGGGATCGGGCGGCGCGACGGGGCGGGGGTTCATGCAAGGAACCCAAAGCCGCCTCAATTTCCTACCCGAGAAGCACACCGACTTCATCTTCACGACCCTCGCCGAAGAGTTCGGCTTCGTCGGCGCATCGACGCTTCTGGTTCTCTATGCCCTCATCGTGCTCTTCTGCCTCGTGACCGCCATGACGAATAAGGACCGCTTCTCCTCGCTTCTCACGGCCGGGATCGCGATGACATTCTTCCTCTTCTTCGCGGTGAACATGTCGATGGTGATGGGCCTTGCGCCGGTGGTGGGTGTTCCCCTCCCCCTCGTCTCCTATGGCGGATCGGCCATGCTGGTTCTGATGATCGCCTTCGGTCTTGTGCAAAGCGCCCATGTCCACAAACCCCGCTGATCCGGTCAACATCCTCTTTGCGGCGACGGACAGGCATTGGGAGACCTACGAAGCCCCTCTGCGCACCGCATTGGACAAAGCAGACCTTTCCTACACGCTGGCCACGGATCTTCCGCCAGGCAGCGTCGATTTCATCATCTACGCTCCAAACGGCGACCTTCAGGATTTCAGCCCCTTCATGCGCCTGCGCGCCGTTCTGAACCTCTGGGCCGGGGTCGAAGGCATCACCGGGAACCCGACATTGACAGCCCCCCTTGCCCGGATGGTCGATCACGGGCTGACGCAGGGCATGGTGGAATGGGTGCTCGGCCACGTGATGCGCCACCACCTCGGCATGGACGCCCATATCGTGAACCCGCAACATATCTGGGAGGCGAAGGCCCCTCCCCTCGCCCGTGACAGACAGGTGACGATCCTCGGCATCGGAGAGCTAGGAGAGGCCTGCGCCAAGGCGCTCGATACCGTCGGATTTCAGGTCACGGGGTGGAGCCGGTCTCCAAAATCCATCCCCGGTATCTCCTGCCTGCACGGAGAGACGCAGCTTGCCGGCGCACTCGCCCGCGCGGACATCCTTGTTCTGCTGCTACCGCTCACAGGCCAGACCGAGAACCTCCTGAACGCGGATCGCCTCTCCCAACTGCCGCCCGGTGCCGTGATCCTGAACCCCGGCCGAGGCGCCTTGATCGATGACAGCGCCTTGCTAAAGGCTCTTGACGGCCATCTCGCCCATGCCACGCTCGATGTTTTCCGAACAGAACCCCTGCCGCCGGATCACCCGTTCTGGGCTCATCCAAAGATCACCGTTACACCGCATATCGCCTCCGAAACCCGGCCCGCCTCAGCGTCAGAGGTGATCGCGAGCAACATCAAGCGCAGCATCGCCGGGGAGCCTCTTCTCCATCTTGTCGACAGATCTGCTGGATATTGAGCCGCGTCACCTCAAACGCGGCGGGGCATCCCGATCAAGCGCGCGCGGCACTTCGGCCTGAGGAAGATCGATCTGCAATCCGACCTTCACCAGTCGGGCCAGAACGCCATCTGACGAGGCAACGAACGTCACATCGATCGATCCCTGCTCCAGCCCGCTAAAGGTCAGGGCCTCCCGAACGGCAGCGGCCAATGCAGCTTCTGCGTCCGCAACGACATCAACGAATGCCAGAAGATGGCCCCGCCCGTCGTTTTCGTACTCAGCCGACACCAGATACGCCTGCGAGGCGAGCCCCGTGAAGGTCAGCAGCTTCTCTTCGAGGGCCAGGATGATCTTCTCGGGCACACCTTCGGGAACACGGATGGACCTGATCTGATGCTCGGATACGGCAAGAGCCTGAGCAAGGATCTCCGCAAGCCAGCGGATCTCTTCGGCCGAAAGCAAAAGCTCCGCCCGCGTTCCCAGATTAAGGGCCAGCCCCAGCTCGGCCCCCGACAGCAGATCCGCGAGCCGCCGTCCCGACATCGCCGCATAGGCCCGGTCAGCGCCCGCGAATTCGGCAAGACGAAGCTCCAGATCAAAGGCCAGCGCCACTGCGCCGCTTCCCGGATTGAACAGCATCGGCTCGATCACATCGCCCCTCGGCTCGGCTTCGAGCAGAAGAACCAGATCTGTCTCGGCAAGACGGTCAAAGAACCGCAGCCGCAAAATCTCGTCCTCCGGCTGCGCATTCATCGCAGAGGCGGCTTGATCCAAAGGTGTTTCAGTCATTCAGGGCATCCTTCACCGACGTTTTCAGAACCGGCAAAAGATCGGTCTCGAACCACGGATTTCGCTTGAGCCATGCCGTATTCCGCCAGGAGGGATGAGGCAACGGAAAGACCTTGGGCGCATATTCGCGCCATGCTGCAACCGTCTCGGTTACGTTACGCCTCTCGCGTAGATGCCACTTCTGCGCATAGCCTCCGATCAAAAGCGTCAGCTTGATATCACTGAGCGCCTCCAGGATCGGCTCTCTCCACGTCTTGGCGCAGATCCTGGGCGGCGGAAGGTCCGAACCCGCAGCGTCATAGCCGGGAAAGCAAAAGGCCATCGGAATGATCGCCACGCGGCTTCGGTCATAGAATGTGGCCTCGTCCACCCCCAACCAGTCCCGCAGCCGCTTGCCCGATGCGTCCCAGAACGGCGTATTCGCCTCATGCACCCGCAACCCCGGCGCCTGAGAGGCGACCAGGACCGTCGCGCCCTCCCGAAACCAGACGACAGGATTGGGCCGATGCGCCGTCGCCGTCAGCGCAAACCGCTCGCGGCATAACGTGCAGGCGGCAAGATCCGCCCGAAGATGATCCAAAGATGACATGCGTTGTGCAGATAGAGCCGCAAATTTTTGCGTCAGGTCAATTCTTTGGGCAGGGCGACGATCAAGGTCACACTCCCGAAAAGAAACATGGTTACAGGCGGTTAAAAGACAGCGACGATCAAGACTGGGCCTGCGCCGATCTATCTTGCAATGTGACGTTACGTGACCGATCCGTCTCTTTGCCTCATTGATGCCGCGATCGCGTGTAGGCTGATCTGAACCACCACGCATCTTTCAGGTGTTTGTGTGTAGTCTTGTTGGCCTGGAGGAGCTGAAGAGATGGGATCATCAAACCGGGTGCGGCGCGCCCTTCTTTGTTTTGGTATCACTCTTCTTGCCGCAACCGGGTCCGCACAGGCAGAAGCACCGTCTTCCCTCAAGGAAAGCCGCCTCGGCAAATACTATGCGAGCGTTCAGGCCAGCCTGATGTCGGCGGGCCGCCTCAGGCTCGACCCTCAACCCTCCGATGCGCCGTTCGGCGCGTCAGGTCTTGCCCGCAACTTCTTCGAGATTGCCATGCGGCACGAATACGGAACGTCCGGGCACACCCCCCTGCTCAGATGGGAAGAGCCAGTGCGCTATTCCGTCCGCTTCGGCGCGTCGGTCGGCCCGGCCCAGCAGCAGGCGGATCATCGGTCGATCTCCGCCATGTTCAACGAAATTCGGCACCTGACCCGTCACCCCGTCAGCCAGGGCGGGCAGGCCAATTTTCACGTCTTCGTTCTGGGCGAGGCCGAGTTGAAAGGCATTGCGCCCCTTCTTCGCCGCGAGGTCGCGGGTATTTCCGCCAATCAGGCGCGGTCGATCGCCCGCATGCCGCAAAACCATATGTGCCGCGTCGTTGCGGTCCCTTACCCGGACAAGACCCGCGGATATCGCAGCGTCGTTGCGATCATTCGGGCCGAACATGCTCCGCGCATGAGGGCCTCCTGCATCGCCGAAGAGATCGCCCAAGGCATGGGCCTTCCCAATGATTGCCGCACGGCACGGCCGTCGATCTTCAATGATGATGAGGAATTTGCGGTTCTGACCAAACACGACAAGACTTTGCTGTCGATGCTCTACAATCCGGCCCTGCGTTCGGGCATGGAGGCGTCCCAAGTACGCCCGGTGGTCGAACACCTGTCCTTACTGGCCACAAGATAAACGCCAGCCCCCCAAACCACCTTCGCGGCAAGAGGGACTGGCGCTCCGCAACGCACCTCGGCAAGACAGGGAGAGATGCAGGGACTAGTGCGTTACAGGTCTCGATGGCTCATTGCTGAGCAATCAAGTTAGTCGGCGATACCTTCGTCTTCATTCGCGACCCGAAGCTGGATCAGCTCGGCGACGCTGTATGCGGACGGATCGACACCAAGCTGAGCTGCGAATTGCGCCTTGCCGGCATTGTTGCCGATGCTCTGGGTCGAAACGATCTCGGATCCACCGTTACGGTAGAAGTCTGCGAGCGTCCGGTCACCTGCTTCGTCAGCGGCGCGCAGGACAATCAGTTCGTGGGTCGAAAGGGTCCCGGGCTCGACGCCCAGTTGCAGCGACAGTTGATCGTTGGCGAGAACCGGACCAGCAAGGGTGACGGCGGCAGCGGCGGCGATGATGAACGTTTTCATGTTTTCTTTCCTTCAGTAGGCGGCTCTGTGCGGAGAGCCTATGCGTTTGCGTTTGCTTCAAAGGCTGTTGCCCTCGACACGAATGAAGATGTGCGGTCCGGACGCATATCGCTATTGATGAAAGCGATAGAGCGCACTTCGCAAAAATGCACAGTTTTAAATATCTGATTTAGAACAATAAAATTTTCATACGCATTTGTTACCTAAGGTTGCGAAATATTAGCGCGCGAATACGCTCTTTTCTGTGAGCAGCTTTCGCCCAGCCGTGATCACTTGAAACAATTTCTAGCGCCCTGCCCGGGCTCGAACATCGAGACTCTGCAAAACAAGGTCATCTTGAACAGCACGGCAAAGGCAGAATACGCGTGTCAGCAGACTGCGGACGCATGACCTGGATGAATCCGGGCTCCCGAAGACGTATACACAATCCGCCCGCGGGTGATTAAATGACGCTCAGCTGAAATCGCCACCTTAAAGGCCCGCCCAACTCATCGCCTCCCGCTCCATCTTCCGTTAACTTAAATCCGGGTAGAGAAGAACAGGGTCTCAGGACCACAGGCTTGGATCATGCTTGAATTCGACAATGTCAGTAAGTCCTTCTGGACCGGAACCCAGCGCAAGGTGATCCTTGACCGCGCCTCCTTCCGAGTCGAACTGGGCACCTCGCTTGGCATTCTCGCCCCGAACGGGACCGGCAAAACCACGCTCATCAACATGATGGCCGGGCTCGAAAAGCCGGATGAGGGGACAATCCGCCGATCCTGCCGCATCTCGTTCCCCCTCGGCTTCATGGGCGGCGTGGTCAACAAGCATACAGGCCACGAAAACTGCCGGTATATCGCACGCCTCTACGGCCTCGACCCCGACTATGTAGAAGCGTTTTGCCGCTGGCTTTGCGGGATCGAAGAGTATTTCGACATGCCCGTGGGCACCTACAGCTCCGGGATGCGCGCAAGGTTCACCTTCGCGCTGATGCTGGCTCTCGACTTTGACATCTATCTCATAGATGAAGGCATGCCATCGACGACCGACGTTGAATTCAACCGCAAGGCAGGCCAGATCCTGCGCGAAAGACTTGAGACGACAACCGTTGTGATCGTGTCCCACCAACCCGACACTCTCGAGAAGTTTGCCCGCACAGCCGCCGTCTTGCGGGACGGGCAGATCTATCTCTTTGACAGCCTGGAAGAGGCCAAGGTCCTTTATGACTACCAAACCTAAGGCAAACAAATTCCGCCTCCGCGCTGAAGAGACTGTCGCAAGCCAGGCGCTGAAAAAGCGGGCCAAACCGACGGTACAGGTCCTCAAGCGACCTGCGAAACGCGCAGGCGAAGCGTCAGGCGCCCCGCTTGGACCAACCTCCATCGAAGAGATCCGGGCAGAGGGTCTGACCGCAAAACAGCTGCGGACAGCCCGCAGGCTGGCCGGCAAGAACGGGCTCAACCCGCAATCCGATTTCGAAGCGGTCCGCGAACTTCGCCTGCGCGGAGTCGACCCGTTCGAGCGATCCGGCGTTCTGGATGTCGTGCCCGCAGGCCGGTCCGCCGGCACCGAAATGGCCACGGAGGCGCGCGTTCAGCTCCCCCAGACCACACCGAAGGGCAAAAAGAACCTGCCGTCCCCAGAACTCGCCTCGCCCGAGCAAAGGGCTGCGGACATCCAGAAGATCCAACGCGACATCGCCCGCAGGCGCCGGGCGCGCCTTGGGATGCTTCTGGCGCGCATGACGGTGTTCGTCTTCCTGCCGACAATCGTGGCGGGCTACTACTTCTATTCGATCGCAACGCCCATGTACGCGACCCATACCGAGTTCATCGTCACCAAGAACCAGTCGCAGACCGCCGGGGGCGGCGCGGGATTGGGCGGCCTGTTCCAGGGCACGGGGCTGGCCACCCAGCAGGAAAGCGTCGGGGTTCAGTCCTTTCTGCAATCGCGCGAGGCGTTGCAGCAACTGAACAACGACAAAGGCTTCATTGCGCATTTCAGCCAGGACTGGATCGATCCGATCCAGCGGCTCGATCCCGATGCCACCTTCGAGGATGCGTATGACGTCTACTCGAAACGCGTCCAGATCTCCTACGATCCGACCGAGGGCCTGCTGAAGATGGAGGTCGCCGCCGCCAATCCGGACACCACCATCGAATTTGCCAACGCGCTCATCGGCTATGCCGAAGAAGAAGTCGATCAACTGACCCAACGCGTGCGCGAGGATCAGATGGCAGGCGCTCGGGAAAGCTACGAAGAAGCAGAGCTGCGCCGGTCAGAGGCGCTGGCCGAGCTCGGGCGCCTCCAGGCCGAGGTGCAGTCGATCGACCCGGTGGGCGAAACCGCGGCCCTCGTCCAGCAGATCGCACAGCTCGAGACGCAGATGCAGACCAAACAGCTCGAGCTGCGCGGTCTTCTCGATGTCCAGCGACCCAATCAGGCCCGTGTCGACGGCGTACAGGGAGAGATCGACCGCATCGCCGCGCTGATCGAGCAATTGCGGGAAAGAGCAACCCAGGCGGGAACCGAAGGGATCAGCCAGGCGGTCAAGAACAGCGAGTTGCGCACCGCCGAGGAGAATTACCAGTTCCGCACCGTCATGGTTCAGCAGGCGCTCCAGCAGATGGAGACCGCGCGCATCGAGGCAGACCGGCAAAGCAGCTATCTGTCCCTCAACGTCGAACCCGTCCTTCCGGACGAACCCTCCTATCCAAGAGCCTTTGAAAATACGATCCTGACCTTTCTTCTGCTGATCGGGATCTATCTGATGATTTCACTGACAGCCTCGATCCTGCGCGAACAGGTGACATCGTAAGACCAATATGAACGCTCTGAAGGCCCTTCTCGTCGGATTGATCCTGCTTGCCGGACAGGCAGCGCTGGCACAGACCGCGACCGACCAGCCCAACGGCACGATCGCTGCAGACAGTCAAAGCACGCCCGACGCCGCGATCGAAAACCGGATGCGCGCCATTCTCGACGAGATCGGCGGCTATGGCGATGTGACCATCACCGTCAATTCCGGCGTAATGACCCTGCGCGGCGAAACCGCCGAAACCGCAGATGCGATCGAACTGACGGCCCTTGCCGCGCGGATCGAAGGGGTGGTGCAGGTCAAGAACGAGGTTCAGGCCACCGCGGATATCTCGCGCAGACTGGATCCCGCCGTCGACCGCTTGGAGGCCCGCGTGCTCCAGCTTCTGGCGGCGCTTCCCCTCTTTCTCGTCGCGCTCGTGGTTTTCGCCCTCATCGTCTTCATCGGCCTGTCGATCTCGCGCCTCAAGCAGCCTTGGGAACGGCTCGCGCCCAACGCCTTCATCGCGCAGATCTACAGGCAGATCATCCGCCTGCTCTTCATCATAGGCGGCCTTGTGATCGCGCTCGACATCATGGGCGCGACCGCCCTTCTGGGCACGATCCTGGGCGCGGCCGGGATCATCGGCCTGGCCATCGGTTTCGCGGTCCGCGACACGGTCGAGAACTTCATCGCCTCCGTCATGCTCAGCTTCAGGCAACCCTTTCGCCCCAATGATGTGGTAGAGGTCGAAGGCCATGAGCAAGGCAAGGTCATCCGCCTCACAAGCCGCGCCACCATCCTGCTCAGCTTCGACGGCAATCATATCCGCATCCCCAACGCGATCGTCTTCAAAAGCCGGATCACGAACTTCACCCGCAACCCTGAACGCCGCTTTCTCTTCGAGATCGGCGTCGCCTCCGATGCCGATCTGGCCGCGATCCGCAAACTGGCCACGCAAGTCGTCGCGGATCTGGCATTCACGCTTCCCGAGCCCGAGCCGCTCGTCTGGATCGACCGGATCGGGGACGGCGCGATCTTTCTCACCGTCACCGGCTGGATCGATCAACGCGAAACCTCCCTGCCCCGCGCCCGAGGAGAGGCATTGAGACAGGTCAAGAACGCCATCGAAGCCGCAGGCGTCGAAGTCCCCGACACCACCTACCGTGTTCAGGTGATGGGCGGCAATCTGATCAACGTTCAGGAAACCGAAGAAGACGCCCCGACGGCAGACCCCGAAACGCCCGCTCTCGACGTGGACCCCGGCGATCCGGACCCTGTCGACGCCACGAACGAGGACGCGCTCGACCGGATCATCGACGACGAACGCCAGGACGAAAAGCGCTCCGATCTCCTCTCCGAAGATGCACCTACGGAATAAAGCAATCTCGTCATCGCAGGTCTTGCGTCGCCCCACGGCTAGCAGTAAGACGCGTCTCGCCAATGGGGTGTAGCCAAGCGGTAAGGCATCGGTTTTTGGTACCGTGTATCGTAGGTTCGAATCCTACCACCCCAGCCAGGCACCTCTCCCTGTGACATCCGGCATGAGTTGGAACTTGTCCGGCTAGACTTGCAATGTCTGTCGGGCAATGATCCAGCCCCTGATCTGGGCCATTCAGGTTTAGAAGCGGTTCCTGCGTCTTTCCGTTAATATGTTTGCGGTCAAGGCCCGCCGAGCCGAGCCTTTGCGAAGCTCAAGCGAGGCAGGCCGGGTGCAGCGGTTGAGATTGGCATAGAGGGCCGGAACCAGCCCGCCAAGCGATGTGTGCTGTCTTTGAGTGTTGTAGTCGATCCGCCATATTTCGACAATGCCGCGCGCCTCGGCAAGATTGCCGAAGATGTGTTCGTTGAAACATTCGTCTCTTAGTTTGCCCTGAGAGCTTTCGACGAACTGACCAGCAATGCGATGCTCAAATGGCAAGGGGAACGCAAGGTCAGCTGGCATTACAGTACACTTGGTGAGCCCATGCAGAACGGTTTGGTGGAAAGCTTCAACGAAAAAATACGTCAGAAGGGCTTGAACGAGCACCTGTTCCCGTCTCTGCGCCATGCCCGCCGCACGATCGCGGCATGGCGCGCCGATTAAAATCACAACTGGCCTCATTCCAGCCTCGCTGGTCTGACGCCAAACACATATGCGAACCGATCAAAGGAAGACCAAAACCTGAACAGAGCTGCCTTATAAGTGCGGACTCCTAAGGGAGCAGGGCAGGTTCGTCCCCGCACGGCGGAAAAGAGCCGGTCCCTGCCATTGCAACAAGGCGCAGCGTTTGCCGACGAGGCGGTGCCGTCTTGGCTCAGACCTGAGGAGAGATCTCCGTTCTTGCTCTTCGGTGTTTTCAGTCGATGGCAAACCTCTGCGGAGAAACACGGATGGTCGGCGACTGGGCGCCGAAGAATTGACATGCCATCAGTCTTGAGTTGTGGCATTCCATGCCGTTTATTAGACACTTTATCTGTTTAGATAGGCAGAAGGCGACATAAAACTGTAAGGTTTCTATGTCTTTGTCTCGACGTCCGGGAATCTGATTAAGCGTTGTGTTCTGTGAGTTTTCCGTCCTCCGTAAAAAGAACCAGGAGCATAATCATGCACGCTAACGGCACACTCTCCTTCCTTCTTAACGGCAAAGAAATAGAATGCGAACGCGGCCTTACTGTGGCGGGCGCGATATTCAAGAAACAACTTATAAGTGCGCGCACCACATCGCGAAACGGGAAGCCAAGGCTGCTCTTTTGCGGGATGGGAGTTTGTTTTGATTGCGCGATGACGATCAACGGCGTGCCCAACACACGTGCCTGCGTCACGACCGTGCAAGAGGGCATGGTGGTGAAAACGCAGATTGGCGCTTCTGAACTTGGGAGGTCGCGATGATCAGAGAGAATACAGACCTTCTAATCGTCGGCGGCGGACCAGCGGGGATGAGTGCCGCCATCGCGGCGGCGTCTTGCGGTGTCCGCTCTGTTCTTGTTGATGAAGGCTCCGAGCTTGGAGGACAGGTCTATCGCAAACCACTCGTGCCGGACGCTCCCAAAGCCCACCCCACCGGGGAAGCGTTGCGCTTGGCAATTGCCGATCATAGCCGGCGCGGCAGGATAGATGTGCGGAGCAACACCGCCGTATGGAGCGTCTTCAAGAATAACGAGGTGGCGATCGTCGCAGGTAATCGGTCTGCCCTGGTGAGCGCGAAAAAGATCATCCTTGCGCCTGGCGCACACGAATATGTGCCGCCTTTCCCTGGCTGGACTACTCCCGGTGTAATGACCGCAGGCGCCGCCCAGATCATGCTGAAAACGATGGGTTTGCGACCTGGCAAACGTATTGCGATCGCGGGCTCCGGCCCGCTCCTGGTGGCACTTGCGGCGCAACTCGTGCGCAAAGGGTTTCCGGTGGCAAATGTCATAGAGGCGTCGCCATTTCGGGCTTGGCTGAAATTGCCCATACAGGGATGGCGGGCGCCGCGATTGATGGCTGAAGGTTTGGGATATCTGGCAACACTGCGCAAGGCAGGCGTTCCTGTGCAATACGGGCGCATTGTCACGCAAGCCCACGAGGAAAATGGTATGCTCGCACGGATCAGTCATGCTCCGGTCGATGACGATTGGGTACCAGACACAACCAGCATCGAAAGCGAGGAGATCGATACGCTTTGCATGAGTTACGGTCTGATCCCACGCAGCTTCATCTTCCAGATCTTCGGTTGCGAAATGAACTACCGAGAAGACATCGGGGGCTGGGTTCCTACACGCAATACGGATATGACGACCTCGCTTCCAAACGTCTATGCGGCAGGCGATGGCACAGGCGTCGCCGGGTCGGTTGTCGCGCAGCTTGAGGGGGAACTCGCCGGCCTATCTGCGGCAAAAGCCCTCGGCGCCCGCGATACGGATGCTCGCATTGGCAAGGTCCATCGTGCGCTTGAAAGGATGCGTCCGGTACGTGAAGCGCTTGATGCGATCAGTATCCCCCGCCCAGGTCTTCAGACGCTGATCAGGGATGATACGATCGTTTGTCGGTGCGAAGAACTGACGTGGAGCGAAGTACGCGCTGGCGTTGAAAACGGCGGGACAAAGTTTCGAACCCTTAAACCGGCAACCCGCCTCGGCATGGGCCCGTGTCAGGCCCGTTTTTGTTGGCCCTCAATGTCCCGACAGATCGCAAAAATCGCTGCATTAGATTCAGACCAAATCGGGCCGATCAGTCCGCGCCCGCCTATTCGCCCTGTCACGCTTGGTGCAGTCGCCGCCGAACAAGGAGAAACCTCATGACGACCACGTCCGATGTTGTCGTAATCGGCGCTGGTGCCTATGGCACAAGCGTCGCTTACTCGTTCGCCAAACGCGGGCAGTCGGTGACGCTGCTTGATGCCGCGAATTCGGGCAAGGCCACCTCGGCCTCGGCTGGCGGTCTTTGGGCCATTGGTGAATCGCTGGGGCTTGGCTGTGGCGTCATTTTTCATACACATGAAGAGCCGGTGAATGAGGGCGCCGGTCCCCAGCCGGTCCCCCGGCACTTCATGGAGTTTCTGCGGACCAGTAGCAGGTATTTTCCGGAACTCGCCAACGAACTGGGCGCGCGGACCGGCATGAATATCGAGGCGGAAAGTGGCACTGGCCTTTTCTACCTGCTCTATGATGCGACGACCCAGCAGCATGCGCGCGAAATCCTCAACTGGTTGGGTCATGATGAGACGCTGGCTCAGGAATGGGGTCGGGATCGTGTGCTGGCCCATGATCGTAATCTGGCCGAAGACATCTTGGGCGCCGTCTACTTTCCCGGCGACAATCAGGTCAATCCGATGTTCCTGACGGAGGCCTATAAGCGCGCGGCAATCGCGGATGGGATGCGGTTTGTCGCTGAAGCGCGGGTCGTCGACCTCTGCATGGCAGGCGACCAGATCACAACGGTACGCACAACCGCCGGAGATTTTTCCGCCGGCATTGTCGTCAATGCCGCAGGTGCTTGGGCAGGCCAGCTGAGCCGTCTTGCCGGTGCGTCGATCCCGCTGATCCCCGTTCGTGGTCAGATCGTGTGTACGGAGACCCTCAAACCGACCCTGACCTGCAACCTGAGCACCATCGATTGCTACATCATGCAAAAGGCGCATGGAGAGGTATTGATCGGCAGCACGACCGAGATGGTCGGCTACGATACAAGCGTGACCTATGATCGGATCGTTGAACTTGCTAAGGGTGCGGTGCGTGCGGTGCCGGGGTTAGAGGGTGCGACGATCAAGCGGACATGGGCGGGCTTACGTCCCGGAACGCCGGACGAGCTGCCAATTCTTGGACGTGAACCGTCGGTGGCAAATCTGCACTATTGCACCGGAGGGTTCCGTACCGGCATCGTCTCGGCACCGCTCAGCGGCGAAATGGTGGCTGCTGCAGCTTTGGGTGAGCGGACGGAAGTTCCGATCGATCCCTATCTGGCCTCTCGGTTTGACAGCAAACTCGATCTTTCCCACTTTGAGACTACCGCCGCGTGAAGATCTTGCCTCCGCGCCTGTTATTGGGGGCGGGGCGACATCGATCGGCTGAAAAGACTGTCTGATTGCTGACGGGCTTTCTCATAACAGTAAGCACCGTGTTGGAGTGACAGACAAGCCTTACCCAGGCAAATCCGTCAGGGTGCTGCAAGGTGTTCTCGGCATGGTGACCTCATCTATTCACATCCCCCATGAGGCCGGAATGACCATCACCACACCGACGCAAAGGTCGCAGAGCTATTCGTCACCCGACACCGCGGCCGGACCTGTTGCGTTGAAGCCGATGCCAAAGACCTCGACCCAGCCTGCGGCAGGCAAGATGGGTATTCCCGGCGTCCGGGCGCCCGGCACCCCGATGAGCAAGGACGCGTTGGATGTCTGGGAATTCGCTTTGTTTCCAAAACTGTCCAACGCTCTCGGTCAGGGGTTCAAAAACGGCGTTAACCCTGACAGAGAGGCCTTGGCCAGGGATCTGAGCCGGCAGGGCACCGGCGCCGAGCCGTTTCCGGCTGAGCGCAAGGATGCGGCCCAGAACTGGACCCCGGCCGAGCGGCGTGAGCTGACTGTGCGGGTCACCGATGCGCTGGTCAAATGGGAGCGGCAAAAGGCCGATCTGACGACCAAGCATCAAACGGGCGATCTGCCGGACCGCAACACCGTCCTGCGCACGGCATTCAAAACCGCCTACGACGATATCTCAGAGCGGCGAACAGGCGGCAGCGCGACCCGTGCAAAGCCCGATGTAAACGCCCCGCGGATTGAGACGCCGGAAGACGCAAGCAGGCGCGTTGCGGAAGACATGCAAAAAGGCCGCGACATCGCCAAGAAGATCATCGAAAGGCACCTCGCCGACCCGCTGGGTGGCGCCGGGGTCAACAAGAAACTGGAAGACGCCGCAAAAAGCGCAGAGGCAAAGGGCAAAACTGCTGTTGCAATGGGCATCCGAGAAAGTATCCCGCCCGCCGCACCAAAGCGCAACGCACCTATGCCGGATCGATCTCCGCCCTCAAGTGTCCAGGTCTGGTCCGAAATTGACCTGCCGAGTGATCAGACGCCTGAGGAATACTTTGCGGTAAAAACGGTGGGTGAAATTGCAGAAGAATTCCAAAAGCGGAATAACCTGAGGGCAGGAGATACATTGGTCGAGCACGATGGCTATTCTCACAAGTTCCAGACGGGAAATGAGAGAACAGAAGAGGCGCAAAACTTCACTGACTTCGTTGACTATGTTTTAGATGCGTTTGATATGGAGTTATCTCCGGAAAAGATAAGGAGAGGGTTGTATACAAGGGACAACCCAGAGGAAAAAATCTTCTGGTTTGACTACATAATGAGCGAAATTAAGAGTGATGCGGCACTCAATAACATCAGCCCGGCAGAATTCATTGACAGGCTCGCGAACGAAGACAGAAGCCTTAAGGTGCGCCGCCCAACGCATGTTCCGATCGGTGCGAAACCGAGATGAATTCACAGGTATGGTGGTATCTAGAGAAACTGACGCCTGAGTGCACGCGATCTCTCAGAAAGCTAAGGATCCTCTCGGGACCTGGACCCGTCAGGGTGCTGCAAGGTTCTCTTGGCATGGTGACCTCATCTATTCACATCCCCCATGAGGCCGGAATGACCATCACCACACCGACGCAAAGGTCGCAGAGCTATTCGTCACCCGACACCGCGGCCGGACCTGTTGCGTTGAAGCCGATGCCAAAGACCTCGACCCAGCCTGCGGCAGGCCAGATGGGTATTCCCGGCGTCCGGGCGCCCGGCACCCCGATGAGCAAGGACGCGTTGGATGTCTGGGAATTCGCTTTGTTTCCAAAACTGTCCAACGCTCTCGGTCAGGGGTTCAAAAACGGCATTAACCCTGACAGAGAGCCCTGGCTAGGCACCTGCACCAGCGGGGCACCGGGGCCGAGGCTTTTAAGGATGCGGCCCAGAACTGGACCCCAACCGAGCGGCGTGAGCTGACGGTGCGGGTCACCGACGCGCTGGTGACATGGGAGCGGCAAAAGGCTGACCTGACGACCCAGCATCAAGCGGATGATCTGCCAGACCGCAACACCGTCCTGCGCAAGGCGTTCAAGGCCGCCTACGATGATATCTCAAAGTGGCGGCAAAGCGACGTAGAGCGCGAGGTCGATGAAGCGCTCCGCCGCATTAACGACGCAGCGCGCCGACCGGGGATAAGCACGGATGATGTGATCAATCGCGAATTGGCCGGACTGAGCAGCGATATGGCGCGTATCATTTTACGCCGCGAGCTTTCGCAAAACTGCATTGGTGGATCGTCGCCAACAGCAATCCAGCATTCCCCATCCGAAGCAGCGCCGAGACCAATCGTCAGCGCAACAGGAAAACCGAAGGCGTATCCGCGGCCACGACGATACAGCCCACCGCCGAAGATGGGCAAAAGCCCAAAATTGTCTTGGGCATCCTCACGATGCGACCAGGAGACCAATAACGCCGTCCGCAATCTGAAGGAGACGCTTGGAGACGACGCCGAGATCTCTGCTGCACTGAGCGGAAGAACGGCAAAGATGATTGAAGGAAGTGATGCCAGCCTGTGGTTCTTTTCTCACAGTACGGGTGAAGACAGCGCAAATTTGAATAGCGAAGACTCCATGTGGGTAGACGATGATCGGCCGCTGCCGCAGGCGTCAAACTATTACCATACGCCTGAACAGACAGCAGCTGTCCTGCGCCGCAACGGGGTTCGGCCAAGCCACATTACTGCAATGATTTGCAGCGGCCTCGGATATGCCCGTGAGATGGCCGTTGAAACGGATATTCCCCACCGTCGCCTTCCGAGGGTGTGTAGGTGTAAGTTCCAACGGCAAAATCAAACATCAGACCCCTCTTGGCGACACGGGGTTTTATGTTTTCCACCCCAATGGAGAGAGTAAGTTGGTCGAGATCGACAAGTGGCCAAGAAACGGGATGCCCGCCAAGCGTCTGGAGGAGCTGATCCGTCAAAACCTCTGAGCCTGACTCCAAAAAATCCACTCAGCTTTACCCCGCATCGCTGTCAGGCTGATGAAAACTCCACCTTGGCCTCCCCCGACGATTGGATTGCCCGCCGCTGGATCCGTTTCATTCAGCGGGCTGCAGATGGCATTCTGGATCTGAGGAGGACATGCCATGTCGCCGCGTGACCCATTCAAAGGCCACCGCTTTCCCAAGGATGTGATCCCGCTGGCGGTGCGATGAGATCGCTGTTTTTCCTCGTCCTATCGGGTTGTTCGCTACCTTCTTGCCGAGCGCGGGATCGAGGTCGGTGCAGCGACGATCGACCGTTGGGTTCAGAAGGTCGGTCCCGAGATCCGCAAATGGGGCCGACGGTCGCCATCGCAGTCAACGCGGCCTATAATGGCATGGGATGAAACCGACCTCCGCGTGAACGGCCGCTGGTGTTACCTTTGGCGCGCGATCGATCAGTGTGGCAAACTCATCGGCGTCCGCCTGGCGGCGCGGCGCACTGCCAACGCTGCCCGGGCTTTCATGCGTCAGGCGTCCGACACTGTCCGCCTCTCTCATCCGCTCACTATCGTCACGGACAAAACCCACGGCTACGCCAAAACTATCGGAGAATGGAATGCACTTTCGGGGCAGGAAGACGCCATTCGGCATGTGACGCGCAAGCATCTGAACAACCGCATGTAGGGTGCCGCGCCGTCCTGAAGCATCGCCCGGCCCCCATGCGCCGGTTCCACAGTTTGCGATCCGTCAAAGCGACACGGAAGGGCATCGAGACATTCCGCGCTATCCGCAGAAGCCACTTCACCAAATGCGAGCGCGGCATCGCCAACGAAATGATCTTTTTCATGCGTCTGTTTAATGATGAGAGGAAAGCGGCGTAAGATCCTCGAAATTTGGCCCCATACTGACCTATTGGATCATCGCAACGGGCCTGTCATTGTCAATCTCGCCGGAAAGGCGGTCGTTAATGGTAGATTAGCACCGATTGAGCTCCCGAAAAATAGTCTTAGTTGAAGTGATAAGCTGCAGCGACAAATCTAGGGTCAGGACTCATTGAGTTTCAAAGCCAGTAGATGACGAGGGCGGCAAGTGCGATAGCTGACAGGAAGACTT
>CANNFE010000014.1 GCA_947503775.1 uncultured Paracoccaceae bacterium
GTCTTCCTGTCAGCTATCGCACTTGCCGCCCTCGTCATCTACTGGCTTTGAAACTCAATGAGTCCTGACCCTAGCAATACTGGAGAGGTTGTAGATGTCGCCTATGTTTTTAGCATCGGGTGGCTCAACGGTGGGTCCACGCCCGCTATTGATGTAGAAGTTTACTCTGCGATTCAGACAGTACAACGAGGCAGTGAACCGCCCATATTTGATGATGAGAAAGGCTTCAGCGACAAATTCTATCTTGCTGCGGATAGTGCCGCCAGTTCTGGGGACGCAGTAATACACGGCCCTGACATCGATCAGTTCCTTACCGGGGAGATTGACGCCTATATCCACTCTCGTATTCAATATAGGAGTGTTCACAGACCGGAAGAAGACCTCTGGAGTGAAGCGACCTATAGAATCTACCAGGACGGGGAATTCAGAGTTCACGGAAGCCCTCGAAAGGCTAATATTGTCTGGCGAATGAAGGGCCAACAAGCAATAAAGTAGAACCTTAATCACTTCTCACACCCCGCCAAGCTGGGTGCTTGGTGCGTTTGATACATAAGGCCGGCATTGTCCACCAAACCGCCCTTCGATCAGAACGGCACACCATCCAGATCCGCTCTGGATACATGGCCCCTTAGAACGCCGTGATATCTACCCCGGTCAACGAGATCTACTCGGTCCTTGCCGTGATCATCGATTGGACCAACTCGGGGCAGGAGCCTAACAAAGTCGGAGCGTCGGAACGCTGGATGGACTAAAGCGTGCTCATCGACAGAGTTGGATCTCAAAAGGACGTCAGGGTTAACGTTTGCTAAGGGTAACGGATCTCTTCACTGCATGTGGCGCCGGCCGGGGAGGGGGCGGGCGATCGTGCCTCATCTGCATCTATGGAAGATCACGGTGATCGACTGGCGCGATGAAGGCGTCGTCCTGAGCCTGCGCCGCCACGGTGAGACGAGCGCCATCGTCGAGGTCTTCACCGAGGCCCATGGCCGTCATGCGGGCCTCGTGCGGGGGGCGAGCTCGCGGCGTATCGCGCCGACCCTCCAGCCTGGCGCGCAAGTCGAGGCGACGTGGAAGGCGCGGCTCGAGGATCATCTGGGCACCTTCACCATCGAGCCGTTGCGCAGCCGGGCCGCGGCGGCGATGGGGGGACGGCTGCCCCTGGCCGGGCTCAACGCCGTCACCGCGCTCCTCTCCTTCGCCCTGCCCGAACGCGAGGCGCATCCGCAGCTTTATGCGCGCTCCATCTCGCTTCTCGATCTTCTGGACCAGACCGAGATCTGGCCGCTCGCCTATCTGCGGTGGGAGCAGGCCTTTCTGGCCGACCTGGGCTTCGCGCTTGATCTGGAAAGCTGCGCCGTCACCGGATCGCGCGAGGATCTGGCCTATATCTCCCCGCGCTCGGGCCGCGCGGTCAGTCGGGACGGTGCGGGGGATTATGCCAGCCGCCTTCTACCGCTGGAGCCTGTGCTCAAAGGCGAAGGCGAAGCCGGCGGCCCGGATATCGCCCGGGCGCTGGCGGTCACAGGGCACTTCCTCGAAACCGCTCTGGCCCCCTCGCTGGGCGACAAACCCATCCCCAAGGCGCGCGCGCGTCTCGTGCAGGCGATCGCGCGTCAGGGCTGACGGCGAAAGACCAGTTGGGTCCCGTCTTCGGTCGACAGCAAGAGCGTGTCGCCCGACACCTCTGCCAGTGTCGCCGCAAGGAGGGCCTGAATATACCGCGCTTCGGCCTGCAAATCGGGGCAGGCGATCTCGGTGATCTCGAGCGCCGTCAATTCGAACCACGGATAGGGCGCCGTCTGGCGGGCGCTGAACCCATTGCAGGGTCCCGCCCCGGTCACGCCGCCGCCCGCCTCCAGCGTCAGGGCACCGGTGGCCGCCTGGCCGGCGATCTCAACAAGCTGCCAGGCTCCCGCGCCGCCATAGGCCGTCAACGTCTCGTCCGGGCCGCATCCCGCCAGAGCCGCCGCAACGGCGATCAGCGCGGCCCTACCCGGCACGGCCCGCCTCGATCACCGCTTTGGCGGTATCGATCACCGCATCGCGCGCGGGTCGGAACGTCATCTCCATCTCGGCCATGGCCCTTTCGTTCGAAGCCATATCCCGCCGGTCCAGTGTCGGAACGATCTGCCGGACGGAGGGGTCAAGCAGGGCGAGGATCCGGACCACCCAGTTCGGCGCCCGCCGCGTCGTGATCTTCCGCTCTGGAAGGGCATGGGCGATCGCCTCGGCCATCTCGGTATACCAAAGGAACTCCGCCACCGCGAGATAGCGCTTGCCTGCGGTCTCGGGCCGCTCAAGCGCGCGCAGATGCATCTCGGCCACGTCCCCGACATCGACCGTCATGAAGCCGAACTGCGGCAGCATCGGATCCTTCGACCGCACGATCCGCTCGATCACCTGAACCGAGGTGTTCCAGTCATCGCCCAGCGGCGTTCCAAGCACGAAACCGGGATTGATCACCGTCAGCTCCATCTCGGGGTTCTCCGTGACGAAATCCCAGGCGGCCTGCTCGGCCAGCGTCTTGGATTTGTTGTAAGGCGTCGTGACCGGGTGATCGAGATCGCTCCAGTCGCGCTCGTCGAAGGGCCGTCCCTCTGGCGCCGCGCCGCTGGTGATCGCCGCGGTCGAGGAGGTCATGATCACCCGCTTCACCCCCGCCGCCCGCGCCGCTTCCAAAGCGCGCCGCGTGCCGTCCACGGCAGGCCGGATAAGCTCCTCCTCGTCGCCTGGCTGCGCCAGCGGAAAGGGAGAGGCGGTATGCATCAGGACATCGACGCCCATCAGCGCCTCCATCCAGCCGTCATCGCGCGCCAGATCGAGCGTCACGAAAGACAGCCGCTGCTCCGGCAGATCCTCCTTGAGAAGCTCGGGCCGGATCGCATCGCGCACCTCCTCGGCCCGCGCCGGATCCCTGAGCGTGCCGCGCACCGCATAGCCCGCATTGATCAGCTTCACCGCGATATGCCGGGCAATGAAGCCGGTCACGCCGGTCAAAAGAACGGTCTGGGGCATTGATCCGGTGCCTTTCCAATGTTAGCCTCGCTAACACTGTAGGGCGTTCTGGATCAGATCAAGGGCAGCTTAAAGCAATCCCCATGCGCTCGCCACGCTCAGCCCGATGATCATCACGAGCATAAGCCCATGAACCACCCAAGAGGGCTGCACTCCGCACGCCCAGCTCTCTGACCGCGCCTCAAGCGCGCCGGATACAAGATCCTGCAACACGACCTTGATCCAGAAGAGACTGGAGAACACCGCCCCCATCGTGAACAGCAGCACAGCCATGTCGCGCAGATCTTCGATGGAAAAGCTGACCTCGAACCGCAATCCCAGCAGTACAACAAAGGCCCCCATCACGATCAAAGCGGGGAATACAAAAAAAGCATGAAGGCCCTGTCTGACCAGAGGCATAAAGCCCTGATCGGCGATGCCGCCCTCGACCCGGCAGATCAGGACCACGCCGAAGAACAGCATCGCGCCCCAGAGGGCCATGCCCTCCGGAAGAGCGATCCCGAAGAAAAAGCCAAAGATCGCCAGCACCAGGCCCGCCGCCCGCGTGCTGTTGTCCTTGGCAAGGGCCAGCATCAGTTCCATCCCGGATCTCCTACCCCAAGAGGCGCCGCGCGATCACCTGCGCCTGGATCTCGGCCGCCCCCTCAAAGATGTTCAGGATCCGCGCATCGCACAGGATCCGGCTGATCTTGTATTCCAGCGCAAAGCCGTTGCCGCCATGGATCTGCAACCCGTTATCGGCGGCCGCCCAGGCAATGCGCGCACCCAAAAGCTTGGCCATCCCGGCCTCCAGATCGCAGCGGCGGCCCTCGTCTTTTTCGCGGGCCGAAAAATAGGTGAGCTGACGCGCCACCATGATCTCGACCGCCATCATCGCCAGCTTGCTGGCCACGCGCGGAAATGCGGCAAGCGGCTTGCCGAACTGCTTGCGGTCCTCGGCATATTGCATCGACACATCGAGCGCCGATTGCGCGACGCCGATGGCGCGGGCCGCCGTCTGGATGCGCGCGCTTTCGAAGGTCTCCATCAGCTGCTTGAAGCCGCGCCCGGTCTCGCCGCCCAGAAGGTTCGCGCCGTCCACGTGAAAGCCGTCAAAGCTCAGCTCGTATTCCTTCATGCCGCGATAGCCCAGCACCTCGATCTCGCCGCCGGTCATCCCCTCGGTGGGGAAGGGGGCCTCGTCTGTGCCCGGCTCCTTTTCGGCGAGGAACATCGACAGCCCCTTGTAATCGCTCGTCTCGGGGTCAGTGCGCGCCAGCAGCGTCATCATATGCGTGCGGGCCGCATGGGTGATCCAGGTCTTGTTGCCGGTCACGGTCCAGTCCTCGCCGTTCCTCACGGCGCGCGTCCGCAAGGCCCCCAGATCGGACCCGGTATTCGGCTCGGTAAAGACCGCCGTCGGCAGCGTCTCGGCGCTGGCCAGACGCGGCAGCCACTTTTCCTTCTGCTCGTCCGTGCCGCCGCAGAGGATCAGCTCGGCGGCGATCTCGCTCCGCGTGCCCAGCGAGCCGACGCCGATATAACCGCGCGACAGCTCTTCGGAGACGACGCACATCGACATCTTCGAGAGGCCAAAGCCGCCGTACTCCTCGGGAATAGTCAGGCCAAAAACGCCCAGCTCGGCCATTTCCTCGATGATCTCCATCGGGATCAGCTCGTCCTTGAGATGCCAGTCATGGGCATAGGGCTCGACCTTCTCGACCGAGAACCGCCGGAACTGTTCGCGGATCATTTCAAGCTCGTCGTCGAGCCCCGCCTTGCCCACCGTGATCTCGGCGGCCTGTTCCTGCATCAGCTCGTAAAGGCGCAGCCGCGCAGCCTGACTGTTGCCGGCTTGCGTCAGCTCCATCACCTCGGGGGCCATCATCGCGCGCTGGTCCTCCTGCGTCAGGCCCAGATCCTGCGGGCGCAGGATCTCGGTCTGGCTCATCGGCAGGCCGCCATAGATCTGCCAAAGGTACTCTCCGAAGGCGATCTGGTGGATCAGCTGCTCCAGCTCGCCAAAGGCGTCCTCCGCCGCCAGCCGCTCGGCCCAAAGCTGCATCTGGCGCAGCGCCTCGGTATAGGTCGCCAGCCAGGCCAGACCATGCGCCGCCGTCTGGTTTTGCTCCAGCAGCAGGCCCGAGACCCGCCCGTCCGCCGTGACATCGCCCTTCACCCGATCCGTGGCCGTCTCAAGCAACCGCTCGGCCGCCTCGACACCCGCTCGGGTCAGCCGCAGAAGGTCCGGCAGGCGCGGATCAAGCGTCAGGGTCGGGTCCTGTCCATCACGGGGCATGTCACTCTCCTTTTTGTCTCGCCCGATGTAGAGCCTTCGCAGGTGCAGCGCAACTTTAATTCGCAAGTGCAGTATAGGGCGCACGTAAATGTCGCACCGGATTTTTTCTGTTGCCCCATCACGCTGCAGGATAGACCGGCGAGGATGGATCCGGTTGCCTCCCTTCTTCCCGCCACCATGACGCTCGGCACCCTGCTTCTGGCGGGGCTCGTGACCGGGCTAGGCGGCTTCGTCAAAGGGGCCGTCGGCTTTGCAATGCCTTTGGTGATGATATCCGGAATGGGCATCTTTCTCGACCCCGAACTGGTGGTTGCCGGCATCGTCCTGCCCATCGTCGTCAGCAACGGCCTGCAAATCGCGCGGGGCGGCCTCGGCGCCGCACTTCAGGCAGCGCGGGATTTCCGCGTCTATATCGTACTGGTCTGCACCTTCATCCTGATCTCCGCGCAGTTCCTCACCCGCATCCCGACCGAGGCGATGTTTCTCGTCCTCGGCATCCCGGTCGTCGTCCTCTGCGCGATCCAGCTCTCGGGCATCCGCCTGACGATCCCGCCGGGGCGTAAGGGGATCTTCTCCGTTATCGCTGGCACGATCTCAGGCATCCTCGGCGGGCTCGCCGGGACGTGGGGGCCGCCGACGGTGCTCTATCTGCTGGCGCTCGACACGCCCAAAGCCCGTCAAATGGTGGTGCAAGGCGTTATCTACGGCCTGGGGTCGGTGGCTTTGCTCGTGGGGCACCTACAATCGGGCGTCCTGAACCGAGAGACGGTGCCGTTCTCCGCGCTTCTGCTCATCCCGGCCGTGATCGGCATGTGGATCGGCTTTCGCGTACAGGACCGGCTGGATCAGGAGAAGTTCCGCCGCGCGACGCTCTTCGTTCTGTTGATCGCAGGCCTCAACCTGATCCGGCGCGGCTTGGTGGCCTAGGGTCAGGACCCATTAATCCTGCGCCGCTGGTTTGACAGATTTTCTGTCTGACAATGAATAGGCGCGCAGGAATAGTGGTTCTATTTCAAGCGTCTATGAAGCCGTCAGGCTGAAAATCCGTCAAATCCCTTGGGACGCCAAATCCGCTTCATCTCAGCGGCTTGGATCGCTTGGAAAGGGGGCCACCCTTCCTGGCGCGATCCAAACCACTGATATTTCGCGGATTCGGCGCCAGCGGTGCCGGATTAATGGGTCCTGACCCTAGGACAAAAGGTTCCCGTCCAGACAGCCCGACACCATATCGGGAAGCTGTCTGGGATTCACCACCTCAAAGGCGACGCGATAAAGCAGCCGGTCCCCCTGCGTCGCTTCAAAGGTCCAGGTGCCCAGCACCATCTCTTCGGGGAAATCAAAGCTATAGGCGTTGATGGAACTGCCAGACCCGCCGAGCGAGGTGATATAGGCCTGCGTGGTCGCCCCGCTTTCGCGGAAGGGCGGATGGGTCAGGGTAATCGTCACATTATCGAGCACCGTGCCATCGGGGACTTTCGAGACGATGCCAAAGCTCATCACCTCATGGGCCGGCACAAGCTGCCCTTGCCAGCGGATTTGCGGCACCCGCTCGTAAAGATCGATCTTGCCCGCCACCGTATCGGGCGCCTCGACCGACCCCTCCGTTATCTTCGCACAGAACGTCCCATGCGAGATCGACAGCTGCGGATCGACGACGACGCCGGTCTCCGCAAGGGCGGGCGCGGCCAGACAGGCAAGGGCGAGAGCAAATCGGATCATGTCCCGAGTGTCCCCGCCCCGAAGCTCAAGGTCAACCGATTGCAGCCAGCCTTAGCCGATGGCCGCCGCTTTCACGTCATCATCGATGAACGGCACGTATTGCGCGAAATTCTCCGAGAACATCGCCACCAGCTTTTCGGCCGCCATGTCATAGGCTGCCTTGTCCTCCCAGGTCGACCGGGGATCCAGCAGGCCCGCATCGACGCCCGGCACCGTCACAGGCACCTCGAAGCCGAAATTGGGATCCTTGCGGAACGTCGCCTCATTCAGCGACCCGTCCAAAGCCGCCGTCAGCAGCGCCCGCGTCGCCTTGATCGGCATCCGGCTGCCGGTGCCATAGGCGCCCCCAGTCCAGCCGGTATTGACCAGCCAGCAGGTCGCACCGTGCTTGGCGATCTTGTCGCGGAGCAGGTTGCCGTACGCCTCGGGCCGCCGCGGCATGAAGGGCGCACCGAAACAGGTGGAAAAGGTCGGCTCCGGCTCGGTCACGCCGCGCTCGGTGCCCGCCACCTTCGAGGTAAAGCCCGACAGGAAGTGATACATCGCCTGCGCCGGCGTCAGCCGCGCGATCGGAGGCAGCACCCCGAACGCATCGCAGGTCAGCATGATGACGTTCTTGGGATGCCCGCCCAGCCCGGTCTCCGACGCGTTGTCGATATAGTCCAGCGGATAGGCGCAGCGCATATTCGCCGTTAGCGAATCGTCCTCGAAATCAAGCGCCTTCGTCTCGGGATCGAAGACCATGTTCTCGATCACCGTGCCGAACTTGGAACAGGTGCCATAGATCTCCGGCTCCGCCTCGGCGCTCAGATTGATCGTCTTGGCATAGCAGCCCCCTTCGAAGTTGAAGGTCCCACGATCCGACCAGCCATGCTCGTCATCCCCGATCAGAACCCGCTTGGGATCGGCTGAAAGCGTCGTCTTGCCCGTCCCCGACAGGCCGAAGAACACGGCGGTATCGACCGGATTGCCTTCGGCATGGTTGGCCGAGCAATGCATCGGCATCACGCCCTTCTCGGGCAGCAGGTAGTTCAGCAACGTAAAGACCGACTTCTTGTTCTCGCCCGCATATTCGGTGCCCGCGATCAGGATCGTCTTGGCATCGAAGTTCAAAGCGATGACAGTTTCGGACCGGCAGCCATGCTTGGCCGGGTCCGCCTTGAAGGACGGGCAGTTGATGATCGTGAAATCCGGCGTGAACCCGTCCAGTTCGGCCCGCTCCGGGCGGCGCAGCAGGTGCCGGATGAAAAGCCCGTGCCAGGCCAGCTCCGTCACGACGCGCACATCCAGCCGAAGCGCCGGATCGGCCCCGGCATAAAGGTCCTGCACGTGATAGGTGCCGCCCTTCATATGGGCCAGCATATCGGCATGCAGCGCCTCGAAACCGGCGACTGACATCTCGGCGTTGTTCTCCCACCAGATGTGACCCTCGACCGACGGCGTCTTGACGACATGCTTGTCCTTGGGCGAGCGGCCCGTGAACTTGCCCGTCGTCACCAGAAAGGTGCCGCCCTCTCCAAGCGTGCCTTCGCCCGCGGCCAGCGCCGCCGAGATCAAATCGGGCTCGAGCAGGTTGTAATGGACCGCGCCCAGCCCTTCGATCCCCTGATCCTCAAGCTTGAACTGCGGGTTGACCCGTCCCTGATCCATACCGGCTCTCCAAAAATACTGCAGCCCGACGCTGCGTATATTGGGGCCATATCATGGCGACTGCGGCGCTGAACAGGCACCCGAAGGGGCGTTAGCGCAACCAAATCCATGTTATCGCAATCACTTGGGCATTAAGCGCGATCCGGCCTTAACTTGGACACAGATTGGCGTCAAAGCAGGCGATATCGGTTCACTGTGCCGCAATAATCGCGTTATTCATTGATTCGTGGCGGAAAACCGCACAGAGAAGACAGACGTCAGTCGACGGATTTGAGAAGTTGGAAGGACAGGGCTCATGGCCAGGATCGCTCTTGTAGATGACGACCGCAATATTCTGACATCGGTCTCTATCACGCTCGAGGCCGAAGGGTTCGAGGTCGAGACCTACAATGACGGTCAGTCCGCGCTCGACGCCTTCAACAAGCGGATGCCGGACATGGCAGTCCTCGACATCAAGATGCCGCGCATGGACGGGATGGACCTGCTCCAGCGGCTGCGCCAGAAAACCTCGATGCCGGTGATCTTCCTGACCTCCAAGGAAGACGAGATCGACGAGGTGCTTGGCCTGCGCATGGGCGCCGACGATTATGTGAAAAAACCGTTTTCCCAGCGTCTTCTGGTCGAACGCATCCGCGCGCTGCTGCGCCGCCAGGACACGCTGGCGGGCGAAGGCCCCGAAGAGACCGAAGAGACCAAGGTCATGGTCCGCGGCGAGCTGACGATGGATCCCCTGCGCCATGCGGTGACGTGGAAAGGCAAGGATGTCTCCCTTACCGTGACCGAGTTCCTGCTGCTCCAGGCCCTTGCCCAGCGGCCCGGTTTCGTCAAAAGCCGCGATCAGCTGATGGATGTGGCCTACGACGATCAGGTCTATGTCGACGACCGCACCATCGACAGCCACATCAAACGTCTTCGCAAGAAGATGCGGACCGCCGATGACGAGTTTTCGGCGATCGAGACTCTCTACGGCATCGGGTATCGTTACAACGAAGAGTAAACCGCCATGGCTGTGGCCGAGGAGATCGAGAAGCAGGAGGCAAGGCCACCCCGGCGTCCTGCCGATATCGAGCTCGACCTCGTTCTCGGCGACGACTACCTCAATCCCGACGGGGCCGAACGGGACCGCTCCAGAGCGCACAAGCGCGGCTTTATCCGGCTGAATCGCTCGCCGCTGGCGCGCAAGATCATCACCTTCAACCTCATCGCCCTGATCCTGCTGGTCGCGGGCGTCCTCTACCTCAACCCCTCGCGCGACAGCCTCGTCTTTCAGCGCGCCAACGATCTGGTGACCGAGGCCGAGCTGATCGCCGATGTCTACGAGGCGACGATGCGGCCCGGCGATTTCGCAGGCGATGCCGCCGCCCAGATCATGGCAGAGCTCGACCTGCGCGGCGGCAGCGAGATCTACGTCTTCAACCGCGCCGGGCAACTGATCGCCTCCACCGAAAATGGCCCTTCAGACACGGCCGGGCCGGTCTCGGGGTTGCGCGACCGGGCGCAGGGCAACGTGCTGACCGGCTTTCTCAATCGCATCTGGGACGGGGTCGAGGCGATCGCCGCCGCCGCCACCGATGCGCCCGAGCCGATCGATCCGTTCCAGACCGCCCGCACGCTCCATGACGGGGCGGTCCTCGGCGTCACGCAGGTCACGACGACGCGCAACGCCCAGGGCGATACGGTCTTCACGGTCGTCACGCCGATCTTCCGGGGCGGCATCGCCATGGGCACCGTCGGGGTAACCTCGGCTGCCGGTGAGATCGATTCGCTCGTGCGCGCCGAGCGCGAGCAGGTCCTGCAGATGTTCGTGATCGGCGTCGTCGTCTCGATCGGCCTCAGCCTCACCCTCGCCTCGACCATCGCCAACCCGCTCGCCGATCTGGCCACCGCCGCCGAGATCGGGACCGAGAAACATGCCGGCAAGTTCAGCCCCGAACGCGTGCGTATCCCCGATCTGACCGCCCGCCCCGACGAGATCGGGCGGCTTTCGGCGGCGTTACGAGGCATGGTGACGGCCCTTTATGAGCGGATCGAGGGCAACGAACAATTCGCCGCCGACGTCGCCCACGAGATCAAGAACCCGCTCGCCTCCCTGCGGTCCGCCGTCGGAACGCTGCGTCTGGCCAAGCGCAACGATCAACGCGAGCGGCTTCTCGACGTGATCGACCATGACGTGCGCCGCCTCGACCGTCTGGTCAGCGATATCGCCAACGCCTCCCGCCTCGACAGCGAACTCGTGAAGGAAGAGGAGGAAGAGTTCGACCTTCTGGTCATGCTCAAGAACCTCACCGATTTCCTCGGCGAGGATGCCAAGACCAAGGATATCGAGTTCATCTCGGACCTGCCCGGCAGCCCCGTCCATATCCTCGGCCTCGAGGCGCGGCTCGCGCAGGTCTTCGTCAATCTCATCAGCAACGCGATCTCGTTTTGCGAGGCCGGGGATGCGATCCGCGTCTGGGTCCGGCGCAGCAACAACCGCGTGCTGGTCGTGGTCGAGGATACCGGCCCCGGCATCCCCGATGGCGCGCTCAAGAAGGTGTTCCAGCGGTTCTATTCCGAACGGCCCGAAAAGCAGTTCGGCAACAATTCCGGCCTCGGCCTCGCCATTTCCAAGCAGATCGTCGAAGCGCATGGCGGCGTGATCTGGGCCGAGAATATCCGCCCGACAGATGCCGATGCGGGCTCCGATCCGCTGGGCGCGCGGTTCGTCGTGGGCCTTCCGGTCTAGTATGGGGGCGACGGTGCGCCCGCCGAACCGCCCCAAAGATCCCGCCTCACCCGATGCTGCAGCCCAACCCAAGGTGGAATCGCAGCGCCTTCATGCCACCACCGTGTCCCATAACGGCCATGCCGCGCTGTTCTTTGGCCCGTCCGGCAGCGGCAAATCGGCCCTCGCGCTCGAGATGCTCGCGCTGGGCGCACAGCTCATCGCCGACGACCAGACCCGCCTGACCCGTCAGGGCGGCAGGATCCTCGCGTCCAAACCGGACGGCCTTCCCCCCCTGATCGAGGCCCGCGGCATCGGCCTGCTCCATGCGCATCTCGCCGCGCCCGCGCCGCTGCGCTTCGCCGTTGATCTGGGCCAGACCGAGGTTGAGCGCCTGCCACCGCGCCGCACCCTCAATATCCTCGGCTGCGACATCGCGCTCCTTCACAAAGCCGCGTCAGGCCCTTTTGCTGCCGCACTTATGCAATATCTATCCGCGGGTCGGAGCACACCATGACCTCTCACCCGTCCACTCCCCTGACCCCCGATGGCGGCGCAACGGATCGCCGCCTGTCGCTCGTCCTCGTGACGGGCCCCTCCGGCGCGGGCCGGTCGACGGCGATCAACGCGCTCGAGGATCTGGGCTTCGAGGTGATCGACAACCTGCCCCTGTCTCTGTTTCAGCGCCTCCTCGAAGGCCCGCCTCTGGGCCGCCCGCTAGCGCTGGGCCTTGATGTGCGCAACCGCGACTTCAGCACCGAGGGCCTGACCGGCCTGATCGAGCGGCTGCGCTCGGATTCCGCCCTTGCGCTCGAGGTGATGTATATCGACAGCTCGGACGAGGTGCTGCTGCGCCGCTATTCCGAAACCCGCCGCCGCCACCCGATGGCGCCCGCCTCGTCCCCGGGCGACGGGATCCGGATCGAACGCGAGCTTCTGGGCCCGATCCGCGACAGCGCCGACATCCTGATCGATACAAGCCAGATGAGCCCGCACGACCTGCGCGGCGAGATGGGCCGCATCTTCGCCTCCGAAAGCGGGCCAAATCTGGCCGTGTCGATCCAGTCCTTCTCCTACAAGCGCGGCCTGCCGCGCAGCGTCGATCTCGTCTTCGACTGCCGCTTCCTGCGCAACCCCCATTGGGAGGACACGCTGCGCCCCCTCGACGGGCGCGATTCCCGGGTCGGGGACTATGTCTCGGCGGACGCGACCTACGATCCTTTCTTCGACAAGACGCTCGATCTGATCACGACCTTGCTCCCGGCCTACCGGGACGAGGGCAAGGCCCACCTGACCATCGCTTTTGGATGCACCGGCGGGCAACACAGGTCTGTTTTCGTTACGGAAAGAATGGCGTCAGCCCTTGCAGAGGCGGGCTGGCAGGTATCTAGTCGCCACAGGGAGCTGGAACGGCGGGGTTTGGCCGCCTCCAGCGCCAACGGAGCAAGCCAGTGAACGTGCAGGCCAGCGCGCAGACAGAGACACATGTGATCGGGATCGTGATCGTCGCCCATGGCGGGTTGGCGCGGGAATATCTCTCCGCCGTCGAACACGTGGTCGGACGCCAATCGGGAATACGCGCCATCGCCATCGAACCCAATGATGACCGGGCCGAAAAACAGGCCGAGATCTGCCGCGCCGCAGATGACGTCGATACCGGCGGCGGTGTGGTAATCGTCACCGACATGTTCGGCGGATCACCCTCCAACCTGTCCTTGCGCGCCTGTTGCCCGGACAATCGCCGCATCGTCTATGGCGCCAATCTTCCCATGCTTATCAAACTTGCCAAATCCCGCCGGAAAAGCGTGGCGGATGCGGTCGCGGGCGCTTTGGCCGCGGGCCGCAAATATATCGACAGCCAGATCGTCAGCGCGGATGCCCTGAGCGCCGAATGAGCGTCAGACGGCTGAAAATCGTGAACGAGAAGGGTCTGCATGCCCGCGCCTCGGCAAAATTCGTGGAAACCGTCGAAGGATACGATGCCAGCGCTACGGTAAGACGCGACGGCATCGACGCCTCCGGAGACAGCATAATGGGTCTTTTAATGTTGGCAGCTTCGAAAGGAACTTTTATAGACGTCGAAACCGATGGCGTAGATGCGGAAGCTCTGGCTTGCGCGCTCGAAGCTCTGGTGGCCGACAAGTTCGGCGAAGGTATCTAGGGCAGCCGCTTCAGCGGGAGGGCAGGTTAATTGGTGGACGGCTCGCATCACAGATCGCTGATCGGTCCGCCGGGCGTTGCGGCGCCTCCGGCGAACTATCAGGCCTATGACCGGCGTAGCCTGACCTATGCCAACACCTTCGACAATCCGCTCAAATCCGGCGTGATCCGCTCGATGGAGTGGATGACCGGCAAGCTGACCATCCTGCGTCTGATCCGCGAGTTCGAACGCCGCGGCGCCCCGCAAGGGCAGGCCTTCTGGAAAGCGGCGCTCGATACGATGGGCGTCACCCTGACCACGCCGCAGGCGCAGCTGGACCGCATCCCGGCCAAGGGGCCGGTGATGATCGTGGCCAATCATCCACACGGTCTTGTCGACGGGATGGTGCTGGCCGAACTGATCGGCCGGGTGCGCACCGATTACAAGGTCCTGACGCGGTCTCTGTTGACCGGCATCGACGAGGTGGCGGCCTCCTACCTGATCCCGGTGCCGTTCCCGCACGAGGACGACGCGCAGCGCAAGATGATGGAGATGCGCGCGACAGCGATGGCAGAGCTCAAGGAGGGCGGGGTCATCGCGCTTTTTCCGTCGGGCGTCGTGGCCTCCTCCGAGACGATGTTCGGCCCCGCGATCGAGGCCGAATGGAACGTCTTCACCGCCAAGATGATCCGCCGCTCGGGCGCGACGGTCGTGCCGATCTACTTTCCCGGGTCCAATTCGCGCTGGTATCAGATCGCCAACCGGATCTCGGCGACGCTGCGGCAGGGCCTTCTTCTCCACGAAATTGTCCACAGCCTGAACCGCGATCAGGGCCCCATTGTCGGCGCGCCCGTCGATCCGGGTCAGATCTCCGAGCGCCAGGGCGACCCCCGCGCCTTCATGGCCTGGCTGCGCGAGCATACGCTCGCGCTCAAAGAGTGATCCAACCAAATTGAGCGGCTTCGCCGCACATCATGTTTTGTCCGCCCAGCGGAGCCCTTGGGCGCTGTTTGACAGCGGGTGTTTCCTAGCGCGTCGGAATGGGCGGGTCCTGCCGGTAGTCGTAAAAGCCCCGGCCTGATTTGCGGCCCAGCCATCCGGCCTCCACGTACTTCGTCAGAAGCGGGCAGGGGCGGTATTTGGTGTCCGCCAGCCCGTCATGCAGCACGTTCATGATCGCAAGGCACGTATCGAGCCCGATGAAATCGGCCAGCGCCAGCGGTCCCATCGGGTGGTTGGCGCCCAGCTTCATCGCTAGATCGATGGATTTGACCGATCCCACGCCTTCATAGAGCGTGTAGATCGCCTCGTTGATCATGGGCATCAGGATCCGGTTGACGATGAAGGCCGGGAAATCCTCGGCCGTCGCGGCCGTCTTGCCTAGCTTTTCGACCACGGCCATGCAGGCGTCGAACGTCTCTTGATCCGTCGCGATCCCGCGGATCAGCTCGACCAGCTGCATCACGGGGACCGGGTTCATGAAGTGGAACCCCATGAACCGCTCGGGCCGGTCCGTCCGGCTGGCCAGCCGCGTGATCGAGATCGACGAGGTGTTGGAGGTCAGGATCGTCTCGGGTTTCAGATGCGGCAGCAGATCCTCAAAGATCGCCTGTTTGACCGTCTCGCGCTCTGTCGCGGCCTCGATGACCAGATCGGTCGCCCCCAGATCGGTCAGCGTCCGCGTCGTCGCGATCCGGGCAAGCGCTTCTGCCTTGTCGGCTTCGGTGATCTTCTCGCGGCTGACCTGCCGTGTCAGGTTGGTGTCGATCAGCTCTCGCGCCGCCGTCAGCGCCTCGTCGCTGATATCGGTCAGCAGCACCTCATATCCGGCAAGCGCCAGGACATGGGCGATCCCGTTGCCCATCTGCCCGGCTCCGACGACGCCGATCTGCTCTATGCCCATTGCGTCATCCTTTCTGCCCCATATCCGCGCGGAGCATAGGGGCGCCGGACCGCCCCCTCAAGGGCGGAAACCTCGTAAAAATTTCGGCAAACTGGCCCTTTAGCGAATTGGAAAGGTCTCTGCCCGACGGTGCGAGCTGCACTTTGACCTGAGGATGCCGACGATGAAACACGAACGACTGAAAGACGGGATTGCTCCCGATTATCAGGAGTGTCGGTATGGCCAGTCCCGCCTGGCCTTTCGGGGGCCGAAAGTGGATCCCGATGACCGGACGATCGCCTTCATCGGCGGGGCGGAAACCTTTGGCCGGCATATGGCCGCCCCCTTTCCCGCGCTCGTCTGCGAGCAGATGAACCGGCCCTGCCTGAACCTTGGCTATCCCAATGCTGGCCCTGATCTGATGATCAGCGATCCGGACCTGATCGATCTGTGCAATCGCTCTGCCGCGGTGGTCTTTCAGGTGCCCGATGCGCTCAACCTGTCGAACCGGCTTTACCGCGTGCACCGGCGGCGCAACGACCGTTTTATCGGGGCGTCGGACAAGCTGCGCGATCTTTTCGAGGATGTGGATTTCTCTCAATTCACCTTCACCCGCCACATGCTTGGCGCGGTCTGGGAGGCGGCGCCGGACCAGTTCGACGAACTGCGCGTCGAAATGCAGACGGCCTGGGGCCACCGGATGCGGGTGCTTCTGTCGCGCTTCACGGTGCCGGTTATCCTGCTGTGGCTGTCGGACAAGCCGCCGCGCCCGCCCCATTGGGGCGATGCGGGCGATCCTCTCGCGACCCGCCCGGTGCTGGTCACCGGCGAGATGCTCGATACCGCCGGACAATACGCCTCGCGCATCGTCAAGGTCGTCCCCAACGCCCATGAAATCGAGGAGGGAAGAGAGGCGTTGATCCTGCCCGGCGAACCGGAAGATCCCGCCATCGGCCCACTTGGCACGCAGGCCCATGACAAGGCGGCGGCAGCGGTGATCGACACGCTCGCCAAACTCGGGATCGGCAAAAAGATGAGCCTGCCCGAAGGCAGGCTCACCCCGATGGGATAGGCGCGTCAGGCCAGCTTTTCGGTCAGCTCCGGCACTGCTTCGAACAGATCGGCGACCAGCCCGTAATCGGCCACCTGAAAGATCGGGGCCTCCTCGTCCTTGTTGATGGCGACGATCACCTTGCTGTCCTTCATGCCTGCCAGATGCTGGATCGCGCCCGAAATGCCGACGGCAATATAAAGATCCGGCGCCACTACCTTGCCGGTCTGCCCGACCTGCCAGTCGTTCGGCGCATAGCCCGAATCGACCGCTGCCCGCGATGCGCCGACAGCCGCATTCAGCGTATCGGCCAGCTTCTCGATCATCTCAAAGCTCTCTTCGGACCCGACGCCGCGCCCGCCCGAGACGACGACGCCCGCCGAGGTCAGATCGGGCCGGTCGCTTTCGGCGACCTTATCCTCGACCCAGGAACTCAGGCCCGGATCGGCCGCCGCCGACACCGTCTCCACCGGGGCCGAGCCGCCATCGCCCGCCGCATCGAAGGTCGAGGTGCGGATCGTAATGACCTTCTTGGCATCCCCGGATTTCACCGTCTGGATGGCATTGCCCGCATAGATCGGACGCTCGAACGTGTCGCCATCGACGATCCCGCTCACATCCGACAGCACCATGACATCCAGCAGCGCGGCCACGCGCGGCATGACATTCTTGGCGTCGGTCGTCGCCGGGGCCACGATATGCTCGTAATCGCCAGCCAGCGACACGATCAGCGCTGCCGTCGGTTCGGCCAGCCGGTGCCCGAGCGAGGCATCTTCCGCCACCAGAACCTTGGCCACACCATCAAGCTTGGCCGCCGCCTCTCCGGCCGCTGCCGCCGACGCTCCGGCGCACAAAACCGTCACATCGCCCAATTGCTTGGCCGCCGTCAGCGCCTTGGAGGTCGCATCGACGTTCAGCTCGCCGCCCGTCACTTCACCGATAAGAAGAACAGCCATCACACAGCCCCCGCTTCCTTGAGTTTCGTCACCAGCTCGTCGACCGAGCCCACCATTTCGCCAGCCTTGCGCGCCTCGGGCTCCGTCGTCTTGACGATGCTCAGACGGGGCGCGGTCTCGACGCCGTAATCGGCGGGCGTCTTCTCATCCAGAGGCTTCTTCTTGGCCTTCATGATGTTCGGCAGCGATGCATAGCGCGGCTCGTTCAGGCGCAGATCGACGGTCACGATGGCCGGCATCTTGACGTCGATCGTCTGCAGGCCGCCATCGACCTCGCGCGTGACCTTGGCGCTGTCCCCGTCGATCTCGACCTCCGAGGCAAAGGTCGCCTGGCTCCAGCCCAAGAGCGCCGCCAGCATCTGTCCGGTGGCGTTCATGTCGTTGTCGATGGCCTGCTTGCCGCACAGAACCAGCCCCGGCTGCTCTTCATCGACGATGCCTTTGAGGATCTTGGCGACCGCCAGCGGCTCGATGTCCTCGCCGACATCTTCGGTGGCCACGACCAGAATGGCGCGGTCCGCGCCCATCGCCAGCGCGGTGCGCAGCGTTTCCTGGTTCTTCTTCGTGCCGATAGAGACCGCAACGATTTCCTCGGCCTTGCCCGCCTCTTTCAGACGGATCGCCTCTTCGACGGCAATCTCGTCGAACGGGTTCATCGACATCTTGACGTTGGCCAGATCGACCCCGGAGCCGTCCGCCTTCACGCGGACTTTCACGTTATAATCGATCACGCGCTTGACGGGCACGAGCACTTTCATCTGGCAAAGCCTCCCTTGATCTCTTTGTCACCTTGTGACCTAGCGCGGGCCAGCCGTCAAAAACAGAGAGAAATGACGCGTAAGACGCGACGTCTTGACGTCAGCGTCAATGCCCAACTTTGTAGAATGCGGCGGGACAATACGTTATCTGCACTCGAATTGGGCGCTAAAGTCACTGAGATGTCATGATTTCGGCCAGTGTCGTGGTGTTATTGGCCCCCACACGATTCCGTTCTCCGACTGGTTGTGGGGATGGACAGTATGGATTTTGAACAGGAGCGTCACTTTCATGAAGAAGATCACCGTCGCGGCCTTGGGAGCGCTCGCGCTTCTCGCAGGCCACCTTCCCAGCGCGGTTCAGGCAGAGCTTGTGATCCCCTCGCTCACCTACCGGACCGGTCCTTACGCGCAAAGTGGTATCCCGTTCTCTGATGGATTCTCTGATTATGTGACGCTCCTGAACGAACGGGACGGCGGCATCGAAGGCCAGCCGATCCGGATCCTCGAATGCGAATACGGCTACAACACCGAAAAAGGTGTCGAATGCTTTCAGGAAACGCTGGCCGAAGGCGCCTTGGTCTATCACCCGATGTCGACCGGCCTGACCTATCAGCTGATCCCGATCGCCCATCAGGAAGGCGTCGTCATCCACACGATGGGCTACGGTCTGACCGCCGCGGCCGATGGCGACACATTCCCCTACGCGTTCAACTTCCCGGCGCATTACTGGCATGCGGCCTCCGCCCAGATCCGCCATATCAAAGAGGTCGAGGGCGGATCGCTCGAGGGTCTCAAGATCGCCCACGCCTACCACAATTCCGGCTACGGCAAGGAGCCGATCCCGACCTTCGAACGTCTGGCCGAGATCGAAGGCTTCGAGCTGCAGCTCTTTCCGATCGACCACCCCGGTGAGGATCAGTCCGCCATCTGGCCCGCCATCGAAGAGGCCGCGCCCGATTACATCCTCCTCTGGGGCTGGGGCATCATGAACCCGACCGCCCTGCGCGGCGCGCGCAGCATCGGCTTCCCGATGGACAAGCTCTTCGGCATCTGGTGGTCCGCCGGCGAATCCGATGTCCGCCAGCTTGGCCCGCTCGCCGACGGCTACAAGGTCGTGACCTTCCACGCGGTCGGCACGGATTTCGCGATCTACAACGACATGAACATGCTCGTCTATCAGGGCGGCAAGGCGCGCGGCGAGATGAACAACCTCGGCGAGGTCTACTATAACCGCGGCGTCATGGCTGCGATCTTCACCACCGAGGCGATCCGCAACGCGATGGAGATCCACGGCACCACCGACATCACCCGCGCCATGGTCCGCGACGGCTACGAGCAGCTCAGCCTCGACGCCGCCAAGTTCGAAGAGCTCGGGATGGAAGGCTTCATCCCCAACGTCCAGATCTCTTGCGAGAACCACTCGGGCGAAGGCCTCGTCGCGGTCAACCAGTGGAACGGCAAGCGCAGCCGCTGGGAGCAGATCACCGACTATTACGAGCCCGACGCCGCCTTGATCGAGCCCCAGGTCGAGCAAGCCTCCCAAGCCTTCGCCGAAGCCGCAGGCCTGCCGGACGGCAACTGCTGACAGGCTCCGATCCCCGAAACGCAAAAAAGAGGCGGCCTCGCAAACGGGCCGCCTCTTTTCTTTTTCTCTACCGATCCTCGATCGCTTTAAGCTTACCCGCCGTTAACCTTAACGGCCCGTCCGTCCCGCCGAAAACGGTCCCCTCATCGCTTATCAGCGGTTCGCCCCCGCCCTTCGGGCCTGGGATCCGCCCTTCCAGAGGCCGGGCCGTCCACTGGACCGCCCGCCGCTTATCAGCGGTTCGCCCCTGGAACCCACAGCACATCCGCCCGGCCGTCGTCATTCGCGATGCGCGACGCCACAAAGAACCAGTCGCTCAGCCGGTTGAGGTACTTGACCGCCGCCTCGTTCACGCTCTCCATCGTCGCCAGCTCCATCGACAACCGCTCGGCTCGGCGGGCCACGGTGCGGCACAGATGCAGATGCGCCGCCAAGGCGGATCCGCCCGGCAGGATGAACGACCGCAGCGGCTCCAGCGCCTCGTTCATGCTGTCAATCTCGCCCTCCAGCCGGTCGACCTGCGCCGGCACCATCCGCAAAGGCGCATACTCCGCCTCGCCATCCTTCTCCATATCCGGGCGGCACAGATCGGCGCCCAGATCAAAGAGATCGTTCTGGATCATCGCCAGCTGCGCATCCATCTCGCCCTCCGCATGCAGCCGCGCCATCCCGACGCATGAATTCACCTCGTCCACCGTCCCATAGGCCGTCACCCGCAGCGAATGCTTGGCCACGCGCGCCCCGTTGCCGAGGGCGGTTTCCCCGGCATCGCCGGTCTTGGTGTAGATCTTGTTGAGAACGACCATCAGTTGCCTCCCGAGCGGCGGATGAAGACGAAAAGCAGGATCAGCAGCACCGCCCCGAACTGCGCATAGATCCGGTAGCGCATCAGCTTGTTGGCGCGATGCGCGTTCTCGGTTCCGCCCTTGCCAAAGGTGCTCACCCCCAGCCCCAGAATGACGGCAACGCCCAGACAGGCGAAGAGGGCGATCAGAAACAGCGGGTCACGAAGCATCGGCAAGTCCATTCACATTATGTCCGCCGCGACCTAGCAGGGATGCGCGGCAAGGAAACCCCTAGAGCCGCCCGGCAATCGCATCCAGGGCGCGGGTCGGCAGCAGACGCCGAAACGCCGACATCAGGTAAGTCGGCGTCGTCACGAAATAGCGCGGCCGCGGACGCTCCGCCTCCAGCGCATGGATCAGCTTGGCCGTCACCGCGCTGGGCGGCAGCTCGAACCGATCGGGCCCGTTGCTGTGATACAGCCGCTTTTTCAGAATGTTCTCATATTGCTCGGTCCGGGCCGAGCCCTCCACATCGATCCATTTCTCGAAATGGGGGATCGAGTTTTCGCGGATCTTGGTCGTCACCGGCCCCGGCTCGATCAGGATCACATGGATCGGCGTATCGCGCATCTCAAGCCTGAGCGTATCGGTCAGCCCCTCCATCGCGAACTTGGTCGAGTTATAGGCCCCCCGCCAGCGCAGCGCCGCAAAGCCCAGAACGGACGAGCAATTCACGATCCGCCCGAAGCCTTGGCTGCGCATCACCGGAATGACCCGCCGGGTCAGATCGTGCGGGCCGAAAAGGTTGGTCTCGAAAATCGCGTGCAGCGCCTCGCGCGGCAGATCCTCGGTTGCGCCCGGGATCCCGTAGGCGCCGTTGTTAAAGACCGCGTCCAGCCGCCCGCCCGTCGCCTCCAGCACCTCGGCCAGACCGCTTTCGATCGTGGCCGGATCGGCGTAGTCGATGCGGGGGCTCTCGAACCCCTCGTCCTTGAGCCGGTCGCAATCGACCTGCTGGCGGCAGGACGCGAAAACGCGCCAGCCCCGCTCCCGAAGCCCGCGCGCACCATCCAATCCGATCCCGGACGAACATCCTGTGATAAGAACCGACCGGTCCGCCATGACTGCCCTTTCGATATGCCGCGACCCGTGATGACCCGCCGCATATCCATTGGCAATCCCGCTTCAGCCGCCTGCGGTCAGAAGACGCTCCGCCATCCAGCCCGTCTGGCTCTGACCGACGATCCGGATCTCGAGCCAGCCCTGACCATTATCTCCGATCACTTCGGTTTCGGCTCCACGGCTTAGCGTCGTGACGATACCGAAATTGGTGCTTGGCCCTTCGCGCACATTCACGCGCGATCCGGCAACATAGCGCAAATCGGCGGGCGCCGCCGCGACCTCTTCGATCTTCGTCAGCTCACCCTCAAGGGCCGCAGGCGCATCCATCGACAGCGATGCGTTCTGAAGAACCGCCTCACCGGGCCCGGATGCCTCGATGGTCTGAACGGCTTGCGTCAGAACAGCCTCCGCATCGGGGGCCTGCAACTGATCGGCATTCGAGAGGGATGCGAGCTGCACGACCTCCTCTTCAGGCACTGCGCGGACGTCAGCTTCGGCAGAGGCGACAATCTCGGACATCGGGCGGAAATCGGATCCGCCGCTCAGTTCATAATAGACAAGGCCGAGGACCAGAAAGGTGAAGACGATAAAGCGTCCCATGGAAAATACTCCTTCAAAACGCTGGCAGCGTATCACTGTGTTAATGATTCCTAAGAACGGAAAGTTTCACGAAAGTTAGCGCAAGTCGGGTTTACCCCCAGATTCGCCTTGTCTAGTAAGTAAATACTTACTTATTTTTTAGCTAAGCAGTGATGACCGATATCGTGGATCCCGACCCCCCGCAGGAGGTGGACGAACCGCTCGCCCAGGCCATTGGCGAGCGTTATCTGACCTATGCGCTCTCCACGATCATGCACCGCGCGCTGCCCGATGCCCGCGACGGTCTCAAACCGGTCCACCGCCGCATCCTCTACGCGATGAGCCGTCTGCGCCTGACCTCCTCGGGCGGCTTCCTGAAATCCGCCAAGATCAGCGGCGACACGATGGGCGATTTCCACCCCCATGGGGACGCCGCGATCTACGATGCGATGGCCCGCCTCGCGCAGGATTTCAACGTCCGCTATCCGCTGGTGGACGGGCAGGGGAACTTCGGCAATATCGACGGCGACAACCCTGCCGCCTCCCGCTACACCGAAGCGCGCATGACCGAAGCCGCCGAGGCTTTGCTCGAGGGTCTGAACGAGAATGCCGTCGATTTTCGCGAAAATTACGACGGCCGCCTTGATGAGCCTGTCGTGCTGCCCGCGACCTTCCCCAACCTGCTGGCCAACGGCTCATCCGGGATCGCCGTCGGCATGGCGACGAACATTCCGCCCCACAACATCGCCGAGCTTTGCGACGCCTGCCTGCATCTCATCAAGACGCCCGACGCCCGCGACGACACGCTTCTGAACTACATCCCCGGTCCCGACTTTCCCACCGGCGGCACCATCGTCGAGCCGCGCGAGAGCATCGCCCAGGCCTATGCCACCGGACGCGGCGCCTTCCGCCTGCGCGCCAAATGGCACGTAGAGCAGCTTGACCGCGGCCAATGGCAGATCGTCGTGACCGAGATCCCCTATCAGGTCCCCAAATCGCGCCTGATCGAAAAGATTGCCGAGCTGATCCAGACCAAGAAGATCCCGATCCTCGCTGATATCCGCGACGAAAGCGCCGAGGATATCCGCATGATCCTCGAGCCGCGCTCGCGCAATGTCGAGCCTGAGATGCTGATGGGTCTGCTGTTCCGGCAATCGGATCTCGAAACGCGCTTCTCGCTCAACATGAACGTGCTGATCGACGGCGTCACGCCTAAGGTCTGCTCCCTCAAGGAGGTGCTGCGCGCCTTCCTCGATCACCGCCGCGACGTCCTGCAGCGCCGGTCGCAGCACCGTCTCGAGAAGATCGACCACCGCCTCGAGGTGCTCGAAGGCTTCATCACCGCCTTCCTCAACCTCGACCGCGTCATCGACATCATTCGCTACGACGACGACCCAAAGGTCGCACTCCAGGCCGAGGACTGGACGCAAGATCACCCCCGCGCCGCATCCGAGGCCGACTACCGCGCGCCCACCGGCACCGCCGCCCAGCTCTCCGAGGTGCAGGCCGACGCCATCCTCAACATGCGCCTGCGCTCCCTGCGCCGCCTCGAAGAGATGGAGCTCCGGGCCGAGCGCGACACCCTTATGGCCGAGCATGCCGACCTCACCGACCTGCTCGCCGACGAAACGCTGCAATGGACCCGCATCACCGATCAGCTCCGCGAGACCAAGAAAACCTTCGGGCGCAACCACCCGCTCGGCGCCCGCCGCAGCCAGTTCGCCGAGGCGACCGACACCCCCGACATCGCCCCCGAGGACCTCGTCCAGCGCGAGCCTGTCACAATCGTCTGCTCGCAAATGGGCTGGATCCGCGCCATGTCCGGCCACATCGACCTGACGAAGGAGCTTAAATACAAGGACGGCGACGGCCCCCGCTTCGTCTTTCATGCCGAAACAACCGACAAGATCCTGCTCTTCGGCACCAACGGCCGCTTCTACACGCTTCCCGCCAGCCAGCTTCCGGGCGGCCGCGGCATGGGAGAACCCGTGCGCCTGATGATCGGCCTGCCGAACGAGGCGGGCATCGTGGATCTCTTCACCCATCAGCCGGGCCGCACGCTGCTCGTCGCCTCCGATGCGGGCGACGGCTTCCTGCTGCCCGAAGACGAAGCCCTCGCCCAGACAAAGGCGGGCAAGCAGGTCCTCAACACCAAGGACCCGCACAAGGCCAAGATCTGCAAACCCGTCAGCGGCGATCACATCGCCGTCGTCGGAGAGAACCGCAAGGTGCTCGTCTTCCCCCTGAACGACCTTCCCACCATGACGCGCGGAAAAGGTGTCCGCCTCCAACGCTACAAGGACGGGGGCCTGAGCGATGCCACCACATTCACCATGGCCGACGGCCTCTCCTGGCAGGACCCGGCCGGACGCACCCGAACCGAAACCGAGCTTGGAGAATGGACCGCCAAGCGCGCCACCGCAGGACGCATGGCCCCGCGCGGCTTCCCCCGAAACAACACCTTTACCTGAGGCGATCACATCGACTGAGGCGATCACATCGACTGAGGCGATCACATCGACTGAGGCGATCCCATCGCCCGAGGCGATCGCCGCCAATGCCCGCCCCCCCGAACGGCTTCCGGTCCAATTCGCAGGGACGCGCAAGGCGCTCTTCTGGCTGGCGATGCGGACCGGCATCTTCACCCTGCTGACGCTGGGCTTTTACCGCTTCTGGATGAAAACCCGCCTGCGCCGCTGGTACTGGTCCTCAATCCGCCCGGGGGGCGATCCGCTGGAATATACCGGCCAGCCCATCGAAAAGCTGATCGGATTTCTCATCGCGGTCTGCATCCTCGCCTTCTATTTGGCGATCATCAATCTGCTCCTGATGTTCGCCAGCTACGCGCTCTTCAGCTCGAACGTCATCGCCTATCTGGCCAGTTTCGCAGGCGTCGTGCCGGTGCTGTTCTATGCCCGCTACCGCGCCCGGCGCTACGTGCTGGCCCGCACTCGCTGGCGCGCCGTGCGCTTCGGGCTCGACAAGGGCGCCTGGCGCTATTCGGCCGTCGCGCTCTGGCAATGGGTGACGGTCATCGTCTCCCTCGGCCTCCTTTGGCCGCGCAAGACCTTCCGGCTGGAAAAGTTCATCACCGACCGCACCGCCTTCGGCTCGGTCAAGCTGCGCCAGAACGGAAAGTGGCAGATCCTGCTCCCGGCGGCGGCGCATCTGTTCATCGGGGTGTCGTTCACGCTTTTTACCATTCTCGCGGCCGTCGAAATGTCATGGGAGACGGACGATCCCAACGATGTCCCTTTCCTGAACCTTCTTTTCCTGACGATCCCCTACGCCATCTTCGGGCTGGTCTATTACAACGTCGAAGCCATGCGCATCCTCGCCAACCACAAGACGGCCGGCGGAATTGGCCTTGTCGCAAGGCCCCGCGTCGCCCGGATCCTGCGCATCAACATTCTGGGCTATCTCGGCATCGCATTAGTGATCCTGCCGGTTCTTGTTGTGCTGGGCTTTTCCATTGCAGCTATCAGCTCGCTTGATCTGTTCAACATGTCCGGACAGGAAGAGGGCCCGATCTCCACAATCTGGAGACTGCCATCCTGGATCCTGACTGCGATGACCGTGTTGCTCTATTTCGCGGTCTTTCTTCTGTGGTTCGTTCTGCGCCACGCGCTCATCACCATGCCGGTGATCCGCCACTATGCCGAAACGCTGACCCTCACAGGCGCACACACCCTGCCGGAGGTCAGCCAGAAGGCCCGCGACGATTTTGCCGAGGCCGAAGGCTTTGCCGAAGCGCTCGATCTGGGGGCCGCGATATGACCGTGATCCGCGTCGGCACCGAAGCGCCCCGGTTCGAAGGTGTCGGCCTTTTCTACGATGGCGACACGCCCGTCCCCCGGCCCGCCCGCATCGATATCGACGACGAGACCGATACGCTGCGCATCCATGTCCTGCCCACCGGCGACGGTCCTCCGCCGGGTCCGGTCCTCTGGCCGCTGGCCAGCCTGCGCGCCTTGCCCGACCGTCCGGTCTCCGAGCTGATCGTCTGGTCCAACGACGATCCCCTCCCGCGCCTGCGCCTGACCGGCGAGGCCGAGCGCCGCATCCTGACCGCCCGCGCCCTCAACCTGCGAAACCGACCCAAGATGCGCGGACGCGGCAGGCTTCTGGGGCTGGCCGTCGGCGCCGTGGCCTCGGTCGCCGTGATGATCACCGTCCTCGTGCCGTTCCTGGCCGACAGTCTTGCGGGCTATCTGCCACCGGAGGGCGAGGAGGCGCTGGGCTCGGCGACGTTCGAGCAGATCCGCAGCGCGCTTGACGACAAAAGCTTTCTCGATGTGTGCGATGATCCGGAGGGTCTGGCGGCGCTTGAAACGATCGAAGTCAGGCTTACCGAAGCCATCGGGTTCGAAGGCGATTTGACCGTTTCCGTGCTCGATCACCGGATGGTCAATGCCTTTGCTCTTCCGGGAGGCTATATCGTCTTTTTCCGGGGGCTGATCGAAGAGGCCGAAAGCGCCGAAGAGGTCGCCGCCGTCTTCGCCCACGAGCTGGGCCATGTCGACGCCCGCGATCCGACCCGGATCGCCCTGCGCTCTGCCGGATCCATCGGTCTTCTGGGTCTGCTCTTCGGCGATTTCGCGGGCGGGGCCATGGTGCTCTGGCTGACCGAGCAGATGATCCGCGCCGACTATACGCGGGACGCCGAAGCCGCCGCCGATGCCTACGCCCATATGGCGCTTCTCGCCGCCGACCTGCCGCCCTCGGCCATCGCGACCTTCTTCGAACGGCTCGTCGAGCAGACCGGAGAGGAGGGGACGATCCTCGCCCATTTCACGTCCCATCCCGAGATGGGCGACCGCATCGAAGCCTCCCGCGCCGCGACCCCCGAAGGCCGCGCCTTCGCGTCTTTGATGACGGACGAGGAATTTGCCGCGCTCCAGGCGATCTGCGGCGAGGATGACACCGACCGGTACAACCCGTTCGGCAGCGACGCGCCAGAGGATCTCCTGCCGCCCTCGCGGCAGAACGAGCCCTGAACCGGGCGGGCCGGGCATCCATAAGTCCGCGTTTATGGATCAGGGAGCGGTGTTGCACGGCCCGGCACCGCACTCTGCGTTAAGACGGGGGCCTGGGCGATTTGCCTCCTCCCATATGCCGACGCAATGCCGCCCGAATGCCGCAGGCCCGATTTGCCCGAAAGCGCCTGCGTTAACGAACGATTCGCAAGGTGCGGCGTCTCTGGCCGCGCCCCGGCGCAGAGGGCGCCCGTCTCCTGCATCAAGCTCAACCTCCGCCGCGCCGATCCGGCTTGATTTCCGCCGCGCGTGGTCCTATGTCGCGCCCGTCTATGAACCCCGGGCGCCCCTGCCGCGCCCCCTAGAATGCGAGGCGCCAAAGGCCCATGGCTAAGGAAAAGTTTGAACGCACGAAGCCGCATGTGAACATCGGCACGATTGGTCACGTTGATCACGGCAAGACGACGCTGACGGCTGCGATCACGAAGTATTTCGGGGATTTCAAGGCCTACGACCAGATTGACGGTGCGCCCGAGGAGAAGGCGCGCGGGATCACGATCTCGACGGCGCATGTGGAATACGAGACCGACGCCCGTCACTACGCTCACGTCGACTGCCCGGGCCATGCCGACTACGTCAAGAACATGATCACGGGTGCCGCCCAGATGGACGGCGCGATCCTTGTGGTGAACGCCGCCGACGGCCCGATGCCGCAGACGCGCGAGCACATCCTGCTGGGCCGCCAGGTCGGTATCCCGAAGATGGTCGTCTTCATGAACAAGGTCGACCAGGTCGATGACGAGGAGCTGCTCGAGCTCGTCGAGATGGAAGTGCGCGAGCTTCTGAGCTCCTACGAATATCCCGGCGACGATATCCCGATCATCGCGGGCTCCGCCCTGGCGGCGATGGAGGGCAACAATCCCGAGATCGGCGAGAACAAGATCCGCGAGCTGATGGCGGCGGTCGACGAGTACATCCCGACGCCCGAGCGGGCGATCGACCAGCCGTTCCTGATGCCGGTCGAGGACGTGTTCTCGATCTCCGGTCGCGGCACGGTCGTCACCGGCCGGGTCGAGCGCGGCGTGATCAATGTCGGCGACGAGATCGAGATCGTGGGCATCCGCGACACCAAGAAGACGACCTGTACGGGCGTCGAGATGTTCCGCAAGCTGCTCGATCGCGGCGAGGCGGGCGACAATATCGGTGCGCTTCTGCGCGGCATCGACCGCGAAGGCGTGGAGCGGGGCCAGGTGCTCTGCAAGCCCGGCTCGGTCAACCCGCACACCAAGTTCGAGGCCGAGGCCTACATCCTGACCAAGGACGAGGGCGGCCGCCACACGCCGTTCTTCGCCAACTACCGTCCGCAGTTCTACTTCCGGACGACGGATGTGACGGGCACGGTCCAGCTGGCCGAGGGCACCGAGATGGTGATGCCGGGCGACAACGTCTCCTTCGGGGTCGAGCTGATCGCCCCGATCGCCATGGAGCAAGGCCTGCGCTTCGCCATCCGCGAAGGCGGCCGCACCGTCGGCGCGGGCGTGGTGTCGAAAATTATCGAATAATTTTCGATCTTTAATTGGCTGGCGCGTCCCCAGCAAGAAAAGCGGTGCTCCCTCTGCCCAAGAGGTCCCGGATCAAGCCCGGGACGAGAGGGAGCACCGATCCAGATCCGAAGCGCCGCAAGTCAGCGGCTCAGGCGCCTCAAAAGACCGTCCGCTATCGCAGATCTGATCTGTCGCCGCTTTTGCGAGTTGCTGGCGTTGCTGGTTCCGGTCGAGAAGACCGCAATGAGCTGGTTTGTCGTCAACTCTTCTACATTCACATCGAAATCGAAAGACCGGAGCACGCTTTGGGCCTGCCTCTCCAGTTGCGTTCGGCCATCCGCAGCCACCGGAGCGGGCGCGGCAAGCAGCAGACCGCCTGCAAGCACCAAGCTCAGTTTGAAAAGACCTGACATCACGGCTCCTTTCTGGAAGATATTCAACTATCTATGACACGCACCTTGATGTCCAAGGGCATCCCGCGCGTGCGCACAAAAAACTTGGATTGCCGAGAGGAAGCCCTTGTCCAGATCAGACGCCGATATCGCGACCGTTTTCATGGTCGAGCCAGGCCACTACGAATGGCCGGCCATTCTGTTGGCCGCGTCACTTCGGGCGTTTGCGACTGACCGGATCTCGATCCACGCCTATTGCCGCGCATCTCTGATCGAGCAGCTTCATGCCGATACGATCAACTGGTTCGACCGGACCGGGATCGAACTGGCCGCCATCGAGCCTGATTTCGAGGTCATCTACCCGCAAGGCAACAAGCTATATGCCTGTGCAGCCGAGCGGAACACTCCCGCGACGGTGCTCTTTGATACCGATATGTTTCTGCTACGGCCCGTCCGGCTTGCCGATACGTTGGTGGACGGATGTATCTCGGGGCGCCCCACGGGCCCCTGGATGTGGGGCAAGACGCCCGAGGAATGGCGCCCGGCCTACGAGAGCGTGGGACTCGAGCTTCCAAGGCTGCGTCTGGCCCGCCCCAATGGCACCTTCACAGCGCCCAGTATGTCGGCTGGATATGTGGGGTATACCGACGCGTCCTTCGGGGGCGTCTGGCGCGATACGGCCCTCGAGATCGAGCGCAAGAGGATCGCCAAAGGGATCTACCCGACCCTCGATCAGATCTCGCTGCCGGTGGCCGCGACCAAAGCCGGGCTGCGTCTCAATTTCATCGATCCGAAATGGAATCTCGCGGGGAAAATCGACAGGCAGGCAATCTGGAACGTGAACGCCTACCATTATCAGAAAGCCGAATGGCTTCTTGATCTGCCGGTCAAATGGCTCGCCGATGAACTTTTGAAGGACGCGACAGACTTCGCGAGCCTCGAGGAGATCATCGCCTTTTACGAGCGCGAAGCCGCGCGTCCGGTCGAGGTGCTGCATAACGAAGGCTACTGGAAAGCAGTTATTCGAAAGCAGCGCAAAGTCGACGAGCCACACAAGCCATAGTCATTCAGAGGATCGATCTTGGACTTGATCTCGATAGTGGGGTGGCTTAACCCCGCCCGTGGCAGAGGGGTTTAGCTCAGTTGGTAGAGCATCGGTCTCCAAAACCGAGGGTCGTGGGTTCGAGTCCCTCAACCCCTGCCAAGCTTCCCACAAGATCAGGTGGCGCTTGGCGTGAAGGTCAGCCCAGCGCCGTTGATGCAGTGGATGACCTCGTTGTTGATCCCCACGATATGACCGTGATGCGACCCGCAGCGACGGCACGCCGCTTCGATCGCGGGACCGGTGCCGCCGGTCATCGGGCCGGAGCGATCGATATCCGTGAGGATCGCGGTCGGACGGGAATGATAAAAAAAGACCCAGCCCATCGGCAGGATCACTTTCCATTCACTGTCGTAAAGCGGCAGATCGCAAGCCTTGCACGAATAGACACCGGGGTCGGATGCTTCCCAAAAGGGATGCGAGCGGGCCGGTTCGGTTCCACCCTCGCGCAGGACGTTGAATTCAAGCTCCGACAGCATCTCGCGCCATTCGCCTTCCGGTCGGTTGACCTCGAACTGGTAGGCGTCGAGCCGATCGGCAAGATCGGCGCGCGCCGCGGATCCAGCCGCAAGGGCGGCGCCGCCCAGCGCTGCGGTGTTGAGAAAGCTGCGGCGGTCGAGAGGCGCGGATGTCATGATCGTTCTCCTTGTTCCCGTTCTGACCTTATCGCACCTCTGCCGAAATATTCGGCACGTCTGCGTGAAGGGTGTGCAGCTCGATCTCGAGGCTTCGTGATGAGGGCGTTCTGACAATGAAGGATCTGACGATCGCGCTTCACGCGGGCGCCCACAAGACGGCGACGACGCATCTTCAAAAGACGATGTCCGACAATGAAACCCTTATCAATAAGGCGGGTATCACGTTTCGCGGTCCAAATGCCTTTCGCGCGCCCGGAGCGACGCTTCGGCACATGTTCGAGATCGGTCGCAAGATGGAGGAGCCGGTTCCGGGTGGACCGCAGGCTATCCTCAAGACGCTTGCGGATGGCCGCGACCGCCTGATTATCTCCGAGGAGAATTTCTTCGGCTCCCTCAACCCGCCGGGTGGCGCATTCCGGCGCTATCTCTATCCGGATGGGCCGGGGCGGCTCGAGGTTTTGGCTCAGCGAGTTGCGCCTCATCCGATCGATCTTTTCTTCGCGGTCCGAGATCCGGCGACGTTCATGCAATCGGCCTATAGCCAGGCGCTTTCTTCCGATCACCGGGTTTCTTTGGACCGCTATGTCGATGGAATACGTCCCGACCAGATCAGCTGGTTTCGCTTGATCGGCAAGATCGTGAAACGCAAGGCGACCCGGCGGATCTGGATCTGGAGATACGAGGATTATCCGGCAATTCAGGAGCAGTTGTATCGCCTCCTGCTGACGCCAGAGATCGCGCCGTCCATCACGCCGCATCCCGGCCTGATGAATCAGAGCCTGTCGCAAGCTGCGGTCGAAGCCTGTCTGTCGGATGACCCACAGCGCCCCATCGCCCCGGAGGCCCGCGCGCTATATCCGGTCGGCGACACCTATCCGCGATACGAGGGCTTCTCGGCTGAGGCACGAAGGCGCAGCCGGCTGCGATACGAGGACGATCTGTCACGGATCGAAGAGCTTCCCGGGGTCACTCTTCTGAAAACATGACGTCGCATTTGCGTGCGACGGGCCCAGGATGCCTTGAAACATGCTCCTTTGCCGCGTATGTCGCCTCGCACGAAGAGCATGAGGATGCATGATGGCCAATCCGGCACAGTTTATTCAGCAGGTCCGGCAGGAAGTGTCGAAGGTCACATGGCCGAACCGCCGCGAGGTCGTGCTGACGACGATCATGGTCTTCATCATGGCCACGCTGACGGCCATTTTCTTCAGCCTGGTCGACTGGGGCATCCGCAGCCTGCTAGAGGTGGTGCTCGTCTATTTCGGGTCCTGATCAGACGGCGCTGCGGGGTTGAAAGCCGCATCGCCCCGCAGTATAGGCGGCTGACTTTTTGATGGGGCGTGCGGCGAATCGTGTTGCACGCCGCTTTTTGTTCCGGGACCCGGATCAGGCAGACTGACAGCGACATGCGGCCCGACGGGCTGCCAGAGGTAAGAAGGCGACAAGACGATATGGCGAAACGGTGGTACTCGGTTAGCGTTCTGTCGAACTTCGAAAAGAAGATCGCCGAACAGATCCGCACCTCCGTTGCGGAAGCCGAGCTTGAGGATCAGATCGACGAGGTGCTGGTCCCGACCGAGGAAGTGATCGAAGTGCGTCGCGGTAAAAAGGTGACCGCAGAGCGCCGCTTCATGCCCGGTTACGTGCTCGTACACATGGAGATGTCGGACGAGGGCTATCACCTGATCAACTCGATCAACCGCGTCACCGGCTTTCTGGGCCCGCAGGGCCGCCCGATGCCGATGCGAGACGCCGAGGTGCAGCAGATCCTGGGCCGCGTCCAGGAAGGCGAGGAAGCCCCGCGCACGCTGATCCATTTCGAGATCGGCGAGAAGGTGAAGGTCAACGACGGCCCGTTCGAGGATTTCGACGGCATGGTCGAGGAAGTCGACGACGAGAACCAGCGCCTCAAGGTGACGGTCTCGATCTTCGGCCGGGCCACCCCGGTCGAGTTGGAATACACGCAGGTGTCAAAGCAGGGCTGAGGCTTGGCCGAAGCCCTGTCCCGGGCTTGACCCGGGACCTCGACGGTCCCGGCGGACCATTCGAGACCCGCAAAGGCCCGGGATCAAGTCCGGGGCGCGCGAGATCCCGGTCAGCCGGGGACAATGTGGGAGGCACGGCGCGCGCGCGTGTCCTGCCGGACCACACAACGAAAAGCCTGAGGGACGCGTCCCCCGAGGCGTTGAAAAGGAGAAGGCCAATGGCCAAGAAACTTGCCGGCACCATGAAGCTTCAGGTGCCCGCCGGACAAGCCAATCCCTCGCCGCCCGTCGGGCCGGCCCTGGGTCAGCGCGGCATCAACATCATGGAATTCTGCAAGGCGTTCAACGCCAAGACCGCAGACATGGAGCCCGGTGCGCCGTGCCCGACCGTGATCACCTACTACCAGGACAAGTCCTTCACGATGGACATCAAGACGCCGCCCGCGTCCTACTACCTCAAAAAGGCGGCCGGTCTGAAATCCGGTGCGACCAATCCCAGCCGCGAGACGGCCGGGACGGTCACTCAAAAGCAGGTCCGCGAAATCGCCGAGGCGAAGATGAAGGACCTTAACGCAACGACCGTAGAAGCCGCGATGCAGACCATCCTCGGCTCGGCCCGGTCCATGGGCATCGAGGTGAAGTAATGGCAAAGCTTGGAAAACGTGCCCGGGCCGCTCGCGAGGCTTTTGCCGGCAAAGAAGAGGTCTCGGTCTCCGAAGCCGTCGCTTTGGTCAAGGACAATGCCAAGGCCAAGTTCGACGAGACCGTCGAGGTTGCGATGAATCTCGGCATCGATCCCCGCCATGCCGACCAGATGGTCCGCGGCAAGGTCTCGTTGCCCAATGGCACCGGCAAGGACGTCCGCGTCGCCGTCTTCGCACGCGGCGACAAGGCGGACGAGGCCAAGGCGGCAGGCGCCGATATCGTCGGCGCGGAAGACCTGATGGAAACCGTGCAGGGCGGCGAGATCAACTTCGACCGCTGCATCGCCACACCCGATATGATGCCGATTGTCGGTCGCCTGGGTAAGGTTCTGGGCCCCCGGAACCTGATGCCGAACCCCAAGGTTGGCACGGTGACGATGGACGTCAAAGAGGCTGTCGAGGCAGCCAAAGGCGGCGAAGTCCAGTTCAAGGCCGAAAAGAACGGCGTCGTTCATGCGGGCATCGGCAAGACCAGCTTTGACGCCAAGAAGATCGAGGAGAACCTCCTCGCTTTCGTCGATGCGGTCAGCAAAGCCAAGCCGTCGGGCTCCAAGGGCACCTACATGAAGAAGGTGTCGATCAGCTCCACGATGGGGCCGGGCGTGACGGTCGATGTGGTCAGCGCCACCGGCAACGACTGATCTTTCTTTATCGCAAGACCAAAGGCAGGCCCTTCGGGGCCTGCCTTTGTCGTTTGGAGCGGCTGATGCTTCCGCGGCCGGAGAAGGCCAAGCCAGAGCGGACCAAACGTCACGGCGGCAGGCAAGGGGGCTTGGCAATGCGCGTCTTTGCCAGTAGCAAACGATCTCGGCCCGAAGAAGTGATTCGTCGGGCCGTTATTCGTCCGAGACGGTGGGTTGCCTGCAAGGGTGCTAATTCCTGCCCGAGGCGGGATCAGACCAGATACACTCGAGGCTCTCCTCGGACGACCTGGCTCACCCGTTCATGCGGACCCTTGATGTCGGGTGGTTCGCTGTCCGGCAAGACTGAGCCGGGGAATACCCCATACTTGGAGAAAAACTGTGGATAGAGCCCAGAAAGAGAAAGTGGTCGAGGAACTCGGCCAGATCTTCGAAAGCTCTGGCGTCGTCGTGGTGTCACGCTACGAGGGCCTCACGGTTGCCGAAATGCAGGATCTGCGCGCACAAATGCGTGAGGCGGGCGGATCCGTGCGTGTTGCCAAGAACAGGCTCGCCAAGATCGCCCTGGAGGGAAAGCCATGCGCCAGCATCGCTGATTACCTCTCGGGTATGACCGTCCTCGCCTATAGCGAGGATCCCGTCGCGGCCGCCAAGGTCATCGACGCCTATGCCAAGGGGAACGACAAGCTCGAGATCCTCGGCGGGGCCATGGGAGAAAACGGTCTGGATGTCGATGGTGTGAAAGCCGTCGCGAAGATGCCGTCGCGCGAGGAGCTTATCGCTTCGATCGTCGGTTGCATTGCCGCGCCTGCCTCGAACATCGCCGGTGCCATTGGCGCTCCTGCAAGCAATATCGCAAGCGTTCTCTCGACCATCGAAGAGAAGGCGGCATAAGCGCAATCGAAATGAGGTCCCGCGTGGGGTTGCATCCCTGACGTTGGAACACATCTAGGAAAAACGGAAAGAAGTCTTAACATGGCTGATCTGAAGAAACTCGCCGAAGAGATCGTTGGTCTGACGCTTCTCGAGGCACAGGAACTGAAAACAATCCTCAAGGACGAATACGGCATCGAGCCCGCCGCTGGTGGCGCGGTCATGATGGCTGGTCCTGCTGGCGACGGCGGTGGCGCTGCTGCGGAAGAGAAGACTGAATTTGACGTCGTGCTCAAGAATGCCGGCGCCCAGAAGATCGCGGTCATCAAGGAAGTCCGCGGCATCACCGGTCTCGGCCTGAAGGAAGCCAAGGACCTCGTCGAGGCCGGTGGCAAGGTCAAGGAAGGCGTGTCGAAAGACGAAGCCGAAGAGATCAAGGGCAAGCTCGAAGGCGCTGGCGCCGAGGTTGAGCTGGCCTAAGAAAGGTGCGGGGGCAAAATCTTCTAGAAGATTTTGAAGCCAGATTTTTCTAGAAAAATCTGCGCCCTCCATCGAAACGACGAGCTGGCCCGGCGATGTGCGGGGCCAGCTTGACCTGTCTTAACGGAGGCCCGTTTCCCGGACCCCCCTTTGGACAGGTTGCAGATCGGGAGGCGTCCATTGGGACGGGCGCCGGGTATGGATCGCAACCCATCCGCTCTCATTGGGGCGCCGTGCCGAGGCCCGACGGCACTGCACCTCGCGAGATATGAAAAGGTGACGACGCATATGGCTCAGTCCTTCCTCGGTCAGAAACGCTTGCGCAAATATTACGGCAAAATCCGCGAAGTCTTGGAGATGCCGAACCTCATCGAAGTCCAGAAATCCTCCTACGATCTGTTCCTGCGGTCCGGCGACCAGCTCGAGCCGCTCGACGGCGAAGGGATCAAAGGGGTCTTCCAGTCGGTCTTCCCGATCAAGGATTTCAACGAGACGGCGGTCCTCGAATTCGTCAAGTACGAGCTGGAAAAGCCGAAATACGACGTCGAAGAGTGTCAGCAGCGTGACATGACCTACAGCGCGCCGCTCAAGGTGACGCTGCGTCTCATCGTGTTCGATGTGGACGAGGATACCGGCGCCAAATCCGTCAAGGACATCAAGGAACAGGACGTCTTCATGGGCGACATGCCCCTGATGACGCCGAACGGCACCTTCATCGTGAACGGCACCGAACGGGTCATCGTCTCCCAGATGCACCGCTCGCCGGGCGTGTTCTTCGATCATGACAAGGGCAAGACTCACTCCTCGGGCAAGCTGCTCTTTGCTTGCCGGATCATTCCCTATCGCGGCTCGTGGCTCGACTTTGAATTCGACGCCAAGGACATCGTGTTCGCGCGGATCGACCGCCGCCGGAAACTGCCGGTGACGACGCTGCTCTATTCGCTGGGCTTCGACCAGGAAGGCATCATGGATGCCTATTACGATACGGTCGAGTACAAGCTGAAGAAGAACAAGGGCTGGGTCACCAAGTTCTTCCCGCAGCGCGTGCGCGGCACCCGTCCGACCTATGATCTGGTCGATGCGAAATCCGGCGACGTGATCGCGGAGGCCGGAAAGAAGGTTACCCCGCGCGCTGTCAAGCAGCTGATCGACGAGGGCAAGGTTACCGAGCTTCTGGTCCCCTATGACCAGATCGTCGGTAAGTTCGCTGCCCGCGACATCATCAACGAAGAAACCGGCGCGATCTATGTCGAGGCTGGCGACGAACTGACGCTCGAGATGGACAAGGACGGCGAGGTTATCGGTGGCACGCTCAAGGAGCTGGTCGATGCCGGTATCACGACGATCCCGGTTCTCGATATCGATAACGTGAATGTCGGTCCGTACATGCGCAACACCATGGCGCAGGACAAGAACATGAACCGCGAAACCGCGCTCATGGATATCTACCGCGTCATGCGCCCGGGCGAGCCGCCCACCGTCGATGCGGCGTCGAACCTCTTCGACACGCTCTTCTTCGACAGCGAGCGCTATGACCTGTCGGCCGTCGGCCGGGTCAAGATGAACATGCGTCTCGATCTGGATGCCGAAGACACGCAGCGCACGCTCCGCAAGGAAGACATCGTCGCCTGCATCAAGGCGCTGGTCGACCTGCGCGACGGGCGCGGCGATGTCGACGATATCGACCACCTTGGAAATCGCCGTGTGCGCTCCGTGGGTGAACTGATGGAGAACCAGTATCGCGTCGGCCTTCTGCGGATGGAACGCGCGATCAAGGAGCGGATGTCGTCGGTCGAAATCGACACGGTCATGCCGCAGGATCTGATCAACGCCAAACCGGCGGCCGCTGCCGTGCGCGAATTCTTCGGCTCCTCGCAGCTGTCGCAGTTCATGGACCAGACCAACCCACTCTCGGAAGTGACGCATAAGCGTCGTCTTTCCGCGCTTGGGCCGGGCGGACTGACGCGCGAACGCGCGGGCTTTGAGGTGCGCGACGTGCACCCGACCCATTACGGTCGCATGTGCCCCATCGAGACGCCGGAAGGTCCGAATATCGGTCTGATTAACTCGCTCGCCACCTTCGCGCGGGTGAACAAATACGGCTTCATCGAAACGCCCTACCGGTTGGTCAAGGATGGAAAGGTCACCGATGAAGTGCACTACATGTCCGCGACCGAAGAGATGCGGCACACCGTGGCGCAGGCGAACGCGAACCTGACCGATGAGGGCAAGTTCGTGAACGACCTGGTCTCGACCCGTCAATCGGGCGACTATATGCTGGCCCCGAACGAGCAGGTCGATCTGATCGACGTCTCGCCCAAGCAGCTGGTCTCGGTTGCGGCCTCGCTGATCCCATTCCTCGAGAATGACGACGCGAACCGGGCTCTCATGGGCTCGAACATGCAGCGTCAGGCGGTTCCGCTTTTGCAGGCCGAGGCGCCGCTCGTCGGCACCGGGATCGAGGAAGTCGTGGCCCGGGATTCCGGCGCTGCGATCATGGCCAAACGGGCCGGCATCATCGACCAGGTCGATGCGGCCCGGATCGTTGTGCGCGCCACCGCGGATATGGAGCCGGGCGATCCTGGCGTCGATATCTACCGGATGCGCAAGTTCCAGCGGTCGAACCAGAACACCTGCATCAACCAGCGCCCGCTGGTGAAGGTGGGTGATGAAGTTCGCAAGGGTCAGGTCATCGCTGACGGTCCGTCCACGGATCTGGGGGAACTGGCGCTCGGCAAGAATGTCGTCGTCGCCTTCATGCCGTGGAACGGCTACAACTACGAGGACTCGATCCTGATCTCCGAGCGCGTCACACGCGACGACGTCTTCACCTCGATCCATATCGAGGAATTCGAAGTCGCCGCCCGGGACACCAAGCTTGGTCCCGAAGAGATCACCCGCGATATCCCCAATGTCGGCGAGGAGGCGCTGCGCAACCTCGATGAGGCAGGCATCGTCTATATCGGCGCCGAAGTGGGGCCTGCGGATATCCTGGTCGGAAAGATCACGCCCAAGGGCGAAAGCCCGATGACGCCGGAAGAAAAACTTCTGCGCGCCATCTTCGGTGAGAAGGCATCCGATGTGCGCGACACCTCCCTGCGACTGCCGCCGGGCGATTTCGGCACGGTCGTCGAGGTGCGGGTCTTCAACCGCCACGGTGTCGAAAAGGACGAGCGCGCGCTGCAGATCGAGCGCGAGGAAGTCGAGCGTCTGAGCCGCGACCGCGACGACGAACTCGCGATCCTTGACCGCAACATCTATGCGCGTCTCAAGGATCTGATCCTCGGCAAGACCGCCGTCAAAGGACCCAAGGGGATCAAGGCGAATTCCGAGATCACCGAAGATCTTCTGGGTGAGCTGAGCCGCGGCCAGTGGTGGCAGCTGGCTCTCAAGGACGAGAGCGACGCCCAGATCGTCGAGGCGCTCAACGAGCAATACGAGGCGCAGAAGCGCCAGCTCGATGCGCGGTTCGAGGACAAGGTCGAGAAGGTGCGTCGGGGCGATGATCTGCCTCCGGGCGTCATGAAGATGGTCAAGGTCTTCGTCGCGGTGAAGCGCAAGCTGCAGCCGGGCGACAAGATGGCCGGCCGTCACGGCAACAAGGGTGTCATCTCCAAGGTCGTTCCGATGGAGGACATGCCCTTCCTCGCCGACGGCACGCCTGTCGATTTCGTTCTGAACCCGCTGGGCGTTCCCAGCCGGATGAATGTCGGTCAGATCCTCGAGACGCATATGGGCTGGGCCGCACGCGGTCTGGGTCTGCATATCGACGAGGCGCTGGACGATTATCGCCGGTCGGGGGATCTGACGCCGGTCCGTGATGCGATGAAGATCGCCTATGGCGACGATGTCTACGACGAGGGCATCGCCGATATGGACGAGGACCATCTGGTCGAAGCAGCGGACAACGTCACCCATGGCGTGCCGATCGCGACGCCTGTCTTCGACGGCGCGAAAGAGGCTGACGTGAATGATGCGCTCGTGCGCGCCGGGTTCTCGCAGAGCGGTCAGTCCGATCTCTTCGATGGCCGGACAGGCGAGAAATTCGCGCGTCAGGTCACGGTGGGCATCAAGTATCTGCTCAAGCTCCATCACCTCGTGGACGACAAGATCCACGCACGCTCGACCGGCCCCTACAGCCTTGTGACCCAGCAGCCGCTGGGCGGCAAAGCGCAGTTCGGCGGTCAGCGTTTCGGTGAGATGGAGGTCTGGGCGCTTGAAGCCTACGGCGCGGCCTACACCTTGCAGGAGATGCTGACGGTGAAGTCCGACGACGTGGCCGGCCGGACCAAGGTCTATGAGAGCATCGTCAAAGGCGAGGACAACTTCGAGGCCGGCGTGCCGGAATCGTTCAATGTTCTCGTCAAGGAGGTCCGGGGTCTGGGCCTCAACATGGAACTCCTGGATGCGGAGGTGGAAGAGTAAGAATTTTCTAGAAAATTCTTAAGGGCAAATCCTTCTAGAAGGATTTGTCCGCCGCTCCCCTCTCAGCGCCCGATATTCGAGGTATCAAAATGAACCAGGAACTGACCAACAACCCGTTCAACCCGCTTACGCCGGCCAAGACCTTTGACGAGATCAAGGTGTCGCTGGCCTCGCCCGAGCGGATCCTGTCGTGGTCTTTCGGTGAGATTAAAAAGCCCGAGACCATCAACTACCGCACGTTCAAGCCCGAGCGTGACGGCCTGTTCTGCGCGCGTATCTTCGGCCCGATCAAGGACTACGAATGCCTCTGCGGTAAATACAAGCGCATGAAATATCGCGGCGTCGTCTGCGAGAAATGCGGTGTCGAGGTGACGCTCCAGAAGGTCCGGCGCGAGCGCATGGGCCATATCGAACTGGCCGCGCCGGTCGCCCACATCTGGTTCCTCAAGTCGTTGCCCAGCCGCATCGGCCTGATGCTGGACATGACGCTGCGCGATCTCGAGCGGATCCTTTATTTCGAGAACTACGTCGTGATCGAACCGGGTCTGACGGATCTCACCTATGGTCAGCTCATGACCGAAGAGGAGTTCCTCGACGCGCAGGATGCTTACGGTATGGATGCCTTCACCGCCAATATCGGCGCCGAGGCGATCCGCGAGATGCTGCAGGCGATCGATCTGGAGCAGGAGGCGGCAACGCTTCGCGAGGACCTCAAGGAGGCGACTGGCGAGCTGAAGCCCAAGAAGATCATCAAGCGGCTGAAAATCGTCGAGAGCTTCATCGAATCCGGCAATCGTCCGGAGTGGATGATCCTGACGGTCGTGCCGGTCATCCCGCCAGAACTGCGCCCGCTTGTCCCGCTGGATGGCGGCCGGTTTGCGACGTCCGACCTCAACGATCTTTATCGCCGGGTCATCAACCGGAACAACCGCCTCAAGCGGCTCATCGAGCTTCGCGCGCCTGACATCATTGTTCGTAATGAGAAGCGGATGCTGCAGGAATCCGTCGATGCGCTCTTCGACAACGGCCGCCGCGGGCGGGTGATCACGGGTGCCAACAAGCGCCCGTTGAAATCGCTGTCCGACATGCTCAAGGGCAAGCAGGGCCGCTTCCGCCAGAACCTTCTGGGCAAGCGCGTCGACTTCTCGGGCCGGTCCGTCATCGTGACGGGACCAGAACTGAAGCTGCATCAGTGCGGGCTTCCCAAGAAGATGGCGCTCGAGCTCTTCAAGCCGTTCATCTATTCTCGGCTCGAGGCGAAGGGGCTCAGCTCTACCGTCAAGCAGGCCAAGAAGCTGGTCGAAAAAGAGCGTCCCGAAGTCTGGGATATCCTCGACGAGGTGATCCGCGAACATCCCGTCATGCTGAACCGTGCGCCGACGCTGCACCGTCTGGGCATCCAGGCGTTCGAGCCGGTTCTCATCGAAGGCAAGGCGATCCAGCTGCACCCGCTGGTCTGTTCAGCCTTCAATGCTGACTTCGACGGTGACCAGATGGCCGTTCACGTGCCGCTCTCGCTCGAGGCGCAGCTGGAAGCACGCGTGTTGATGATGTCGACGAACAACGTTCTGTCGCCCGCCAACGGTGCGCCGATCATCGTGCCGTCGCAGGATATGATCCTGGGTCTCTACTACACCACGATCGCCCGCGAGGGTATGAAAGGCGAGGGGCTCGTCTTCGGATCGGTCGAGGAAGTCGAACACGCACTCGACGCCGGCGAGGTGCATCTGCACTCCAAGATCACCGCGCGGCTCAAGCAGATCGACGACGAAGGCAACGAGGTGATGAAGCGCTTCGAAACCACGCCGGGCCGGATCCGTCTGGGCGCGCTTTTGCCGCTCAACGCCAAGGCGCCGTTCGATCTTGTGAACCGTCTTCTCAAGAAAGGCGAGGTGCAGCAGGTCATCGATACCGTCTACCGCTATTGCGGCCAGAAGGAGTCGGTTATCTTCTGCGACCAGATCATGACGATGGGCTTCCGCGAAGCTTTCCGGGCCGGGATTTCCTTCGGCAAGGACGACATGGTCGTGCCCGACACCAAGTGGACTCTTGTCGACGAGACCCGCGATCAGGTGAAGGACTTCGAGCAGCAATATATGGACGGTCTCATCACCCAAGGTGAGAAGTACAACAAGGTCGTCGATGCCTGGTCGAAATGTAACGACAAGGTCACCGATGCCATGATGGATACCATCTCGGCCAAGCGGAAGGACGACAACGGTCAGGAGCAGGAGCCGAACTCGGTCTACATGATGGCTCACTCCAAGGCCCGTGGCTCGGTCACCCAGATGAAACAGCTGGGCGCCATGCGGGGCCTGATGGCCAAGCCGAACGGTGAGATCATCGAAACGCCGATCATCTCGAACTTCAAGGAAGGTCTGACCGTTCTGGAGTACTTCAACTCCACCCACGGTGCTCGAAAGGGTCTGTCCGATACCGCTCTGAAGACGGCGAATTCGGGATATCTGACCCGCCGTCTGGTGGACGTCGCGCAGGACTGCATCATCCGCGAGGTCGATTGCGGCACCGAACGTGCGATCACAGCCGAGGCTGCCGTCAATGACGGTGAAGTCGTGGCCTCGCTCTCCGAGCGGGTGCTAGGACGTGTCTCGGCCGATGACGTGCTTGTTCCGGGATCGGACGAGGTTCTGGTGAAGCAAGGCGAGCTCATCGACGAGCGCAAGGCTGACCAGATCGAGAATTCCGGCGTTACCAAGATGCGCATCCGCTCGCCTCTGACTTGCGAGGCCGAGGATGGGGTCTGCGCGACCTGCTACGGGCGCGACCTCGCACGCGGCACCATGGTCAACCAGGGCGAGGCTGTCGGCATCATCGCGGCACAGTCCATCGGTGAGCCTGGCACACAGCTGACGATGCGGACCTTCCACATCGGCGGCGTTGCGCAGGGTGGTCAGCAGTCGTTCCTCGAAGCTTCTCAGGAGGGCAAGGTGGAGTTCCGCAACGCCCAGATCCTCGAGAACGCGGCGGGCGAGCAGATTGTCATGGGCCGGAACATGGTCCTTGCGATCATGGGCGACGACGGGGAAGAGCGGGCCAGCCACAAGATCGGTTATGGCACCAAGATCTTCGTCAAGGACGGCGCCAAGATCGCACGCGGTGACAAGATGTTCGAATGGGATCCCTACACCTTGCCGATCATCGCCGAGAAGGCCGGTACGATTAAGTATGTCGATCTCATCAACGGTATCGCCGTTCGCGAAGATACCGACGATGCAACCGGCATGACGCAACGGATCGTATCCGACTGGCGCTCTGCGCCCAAGGGCAATGAGCTGGCGCCGAAGATCCTCGTGGTCGGCGAGGATGGCGAACCTGTCGCCAAGGATGACGGCAACCCCGTCGCCTATCCGATGTCGGTCGATGCGGTTCTGTCTGTTGAGGACGGCGACAAGATCCAGGCGGGCGATGTCGTTGCGCGGATCCCGCGCGAAGGGGCGAAGACGAAGGACATCACCGGCGGTCTGCCGCGTGTGGCCGAACTCTTCGAGGCGCGCCGTCCCAAGGATCACGCGATCATCGCGGAAATCGATGGCTATGTGCGGTTCGGCAAGGACTACAAGAACAAGCGCCGCATCGCGATCGAACCGGCAGACGAGACCATGGAGAAGGTCGAGTATATGGTGCCCAAGGGCAAACATATCCCCGTGGCTGAAGGCGACTTCATCCAAAAGGGCGACTACATCATGGACGGCAACCCCGCGCCGCACGACATCCTCGCCATCATGGGGGTCGAGGCGCTCGCGGATTACATGATCGACGAAGTGCAGGACGTCTATCGCCTGCAAGGTGTGAAGATCAACGACAAGCACATCGAGGTCATTGTCCGTCAGATGCTCCAGAAGTGGGAGATCCAGGACAGCGGGGAGACCACGCTGCTCAAAGGCGAACATGTCGACAAGGCCGAGTTCGATGCCGCCAACGAAAAGGCGATCGCCAAGGGCGCGCGTCCCGCACAGGGCGAGCCGATCCTTCTGGGGATCACCAAGGCGTCGCTGCAGACCCGCAGCTTCATCTCGGCGGCCTCCTTCCAGGAAACGACCCGGGTTCTCACCGAGGCGTCCGTTCAGGGCAAGCGCGACAAGCTCGTCGGTCTCAAGGAGAATGTCATCGTCGGGCGTCTCATTCCGGCCGGCACGGGTGGCGCGACTCAGCGCGTGACGCGGATCGCGTCGGAGCGGGACAACGTCGTCATCCAGGCCCGCCGCGAAGAGGCCGAACAGGCCGCGGCCCTCGCCGCACCCGAGCCGGTTGCTGACGAGGTGATGGAGAGTGAAGGCGATCTCGATACGCTGATCGTCGAAACGCCGGAAAGCCGGGACTGATACTCAAAGAGGCCGCCGCGAGGCGGCCTCTTTCGTTTTAGGATCTGCATCAGATCCGCACGAAATTGGGCTTTGGTTCGGCGTGATCCCCGTCTATCGAGGGATCATGACGTCCGCCTCGCACACCTCATTGACAGTTCGCATCACAGGCCGTGTCCAAGGCGTGGGCTTTCGTGCCTTCACCCGCGACGAGGCCCGCGCGCGACACCTCTCCGGCTGGGTCCGCAACGAACCCGACGGCTCGGTCTCGGCGCTCGTCGGTGGCGATCCCGCCGATGTCGAGGATTTCCTGACGGCCCTTCGGCGCGGTCCGCCTGCCGCCAAGGTCGACCGGGTGCAAACCGACCCCGCAGATCCGCCTGCAGGCGGCTTCTCGATCCTGCGCTAGGCGCCTCGCGATGCGCCTTTCTCCCAACCTGCGCGGCGCCTTCTTCATGGCCGCCGCCATGAGCCTTTACGCAGTCAACGATGCCTGCGTGAAGGCCCTCGCCGGAGAGGTCCCGCTTTTTCAGGTCATCTTCCTGCGCGGCATCCTGACGACGGCCCTGATCGCGCTCTATCTGCTTGCAACCGACCGGCAGGCCTTCGTCCTTCCCCACAAGGAACGGATCCTGGTCGCCCTGCGCGCCCTCGCCGAAGCGGTCGCGGCGATCTTCTTCTTCGCCGCGCTCTTCAACATGCCGCTCGTCAACCTCACCGCGATCATCCAGGCGTTGCCGCTCACCGTGACCTTCGCGGCCTGGCTCTTTCTCAAGGAACCCATCGGCTGGCGGCGCCTCACCGCCATCCTTGTCGGCTTTTGCGGTGTCCTTCTGATCGTGCGCCCGGATGCAGAGGGATTTTCGGTTCATGCCGGGTTCGCGCTTCTTGCCGTGGTCTGCGCCACGACCCGCGACGTGCTGACCCGCAAACTGGCGCCGGAAACCTCGTCCATGGCCGTCACCTTCGCGACCTCCGCCATGGTGACGATCGTCGCCGGCATCGGCAGCCTCTTCGTGACATGGACCTCGCTCACCTTTACGTCGGGCAGCCTCATCGGGATCGCCTCGATCCTCATCCTCGGGGCGTATCTCACCATCATCCTCGCCATGCGAAACGGAGAGCTGAGCTTCGTCGCCCCCTTCCGCTACACAAGCCTTCTGGTGGCTATGATACTCGGGCTGGTCTTCTTTGCTGAATGGCCTGACGCGATCACTCTTCTGGGGGCCGCCATTGTTGTCGCAAGCGGTCTCTACACGCTTCACCGCGAGCATTATGCCATCCCGCGTCCAACCGTCCCAAAGCCCACCGGCAAGAGTTGACACCCCCCGCGACTCTCCGTATAGAGCGCGCACTCAGCCGGGGGCATCCTCTGGCCGCGCGATATCAGAATTGAAGTGGTCATGATCCGGGCCGATGCCCCGATCCTCTGAAAGCCCACCGCGTCGTTTCCGAAGGCGGAGACGCATGCGGTTGTTTTTCGTTGTGACAGAGCGCGTTAGACGAACATCACCGCCCCGCGGACGCGCGGATGCGGATCTTTATAAAGCGGCGCCGCCGCATGACATGCGCAAGAAAGTGGGGACAAAAGCCCGATGCCAACGATCCAACAGCTGATCCGCAAACCGCGGCAGCCCAAAGTCAAACGTTCGAAATCGATGCACCTGCAGGAATGCCCGCAAAAACGCGGCGTCTGCACACGCGTCTACACGACCACTCCGAAGAAGCCGAACTCGGCCATGCGGAAGGTCGCGAAGGTTCGCCTGACCAACGGCTTTGAGGTCATCAGCTACATCCCGGGCGAAAGCCACAACCTTCAGGAGCACTCCGTGGTCCTGATCCGGGGCGGCCGTGTGAAAGACCTTCCCGGTGTCCGCTACCACATCCTGCGCGGCGTTCTTGACACGCAAGGCGTCAAAGACCGCAAGCAGCGTCGTTCGAAATACGGCGCCAAGCGTCCGAAGTAAGAGGAAACCGATATGTCCCGCCGCCACGCCGCAGAGAAACGCGAAGTTCTGCCCGACGCCAAGTTCGGCGACCGCGTTCTGACGAAATTCATGAACAACCTGATGATCGACGGCAAGAAATCGACGGCCGAGCGCATCGTCTACAACGCCTTCGACCGCGTTGAGGACAAGCTCAAGAAAAGCCCCGTCGAGGTTTTCCACGAGAGCCTGGACAACATCAAACCGGCGGTCGAGGTGCGCTCGCGCCGCGTCGGTGGTGCCACCTACCAGGTCCCTGTCGAAGTACGCCCCGAGCGCCGCGAGGCTCTCGCCATCCGCTGGCTCATCGAAGCGAGCCGCAAGCGCAACGAAAACACCATGGAAGAGCGTCTGGCCGGTGAGCTGATCGACGCCGTCCAGGGCCGCGGCACTGCCGTGAAAAAGCGCGAAGACACCCACAAGATGGCCGACGCCAACAAAGCGTTCAGCCACTACCGCTGGTAACTTAAGGACTCCAGGAGCAGCCCAATGGCACGCGACTATCCCCTCGACCGCTACCGCAACTTCGGCATTATGGCCCACATCGATGCAGGTAAGACGACCTGCTCGGAGCGGATCCTGTATTACACCGGAAAGTCCCACAATATCGGCGAGGTCCATGACGGCGCCGCAACCATGGACTGGATGGAGCAGGAGCAGGAGCGGGGCATTACCATCACGTCCGCTGCTACAACGACCTTCTGGGAGCGGACCGAGGACGGCACAAATGCCGACACGCCCAAGCACCGGATGAACATCATCGACACCCCGGGTCACGTGGACTTCACGATCGAAGTTGAGCGTTCGCTGGCCGTTCTCGACGGTGCTGTCGCCGTCCTCGACGCCAATGCCGGTGTCGAGCCGCAGACCGAAACCGTTTGGCGTCAGGCCGACCGCTACAAGGTTCCGCGTATCGTCTTCGTCAACAAGATGGACAAGATCGGCGCCGACTTCTTCAACTGCGTCGAGATGGTCGCAGACCGCACGGGTGCGATCCCTGCTCCCGTCCAAATCCCGATCGGTGCAGAGACCGAGCTGGAAGGCATCATCGACCTGATCACCATGGAAGAATGGGTCTGGGCCGGCGAAGACCTCGGCGCCTCCTGGGAAAAGCGTCCGATCCGCGACAGCCTCAAGGACACCGCCGACGAATGGCGCGGCAAGCTCATCGAGACCGCGGTCGAGATGGACGACGACGCCATGGAAGCCTATCTCGAAGGCGAAGAGCCTGACGTGGCCAAACTGCGCGAGCTGATCCGCAAGGGCACTCTGTCGCTCTCCTTCGTGCCGGTTCTCTGCGGCTCCGCCTTCAAGAACAAGGGCGTCCAGCCGCTGCTCAACGCCGTTATCGATTTCCTGCCGAGCCCGCTCGACGTGGTCGATTACATGGGCTTCAAGCCGGGCGACGAGACGGAAACCCGGAACATCGCGCGCCGCGCCGATGATGACATGGCCTTTGCCGGTCTCGCGTTCAAAATCATGAACGACCCCTTCGTGGGCTCCCTGACCTTTACCCGGATCTATTCGGGCAAGCTCAACAAGGGCGACACGATGCTCAACTCCACCAAGGAGAAGAAAGAGCGTGTGGGCCGCATGATGATGATGCACTCCAACAACCGCGAGGAGATCGAAGAAGCGTTTGCCGGCGACATCATCGCGCTGGCCGGTCTCAAGGACACGACGACGGGCGACACGCTCTGCGCCGTGAACGATCCGGTTGTTCTCGAAACGATGACCTTCCCCGATCCCGTGATCGAAATCGCAGTCGAGCCCAAGACGAAGGCCGACCAGGAAAAAATGTCCGCCGGTCTTCAGCGCCTCGCTGCAGAGGATCCGTCCTTCCGCGTCGAAACCGACCTCGAATCCGGTCAGACGATCATGAAAGGGATGGGCGAACTTCACCTCGACATCCTCGTCGATCGCCTCAAGCGTGAATTCAAGGTCGAAGCGAATATCGGTGCGCCTCAGGTGGCCTATCGCGAGACTGTGTCCCGCGAAGCCGAGATCACCTACACCCACAAGAAGCAGTCGGGTGGTTCGGGTCAGTTCGCCGAGGTCAAGATGATCATCGCACCGACCGAGCCGGGCGAGGGGTATTCCTTCGAAAGCCGCATCGTCGGTGGGGCCGTGCCGAAGGAATATATCCCCGGCGTCGAGAAGGGTATCAACTCGGTCATGGATAGCGGTCCGCTGGCCGGCTTCCCGGTCATCGACTTCAAGGTCGCCCTGATCGACGGCAAGTTCCACGACGTGGACTCCAGCGTTCTGGCCTTCGAAATCGCCGCCCGCATGGGCATGCGCGAAGGCATGAAGAAGGCGGGCGCCAAGCTGCTCGAGCCGATCATGAAGGTCGAGGTGATCACGCCCGAGGATTACACCGGTGGCATCATCGGCGATCTCACCTCGCGGCGCGGTCAGGTAACCGGCCAGGAGCCGCGCGGCAACGCCATCGCGATCAACGCCTTCGTGCCGCTGGCCAACATGTTCGGCTACATCAACACCCTGCGCTCTATGTCCTCGGGCCGCGCGCAGTTCACGATGCAGTTCGACCATTACGAGCCGGTCCCGCAAAACATCAGCGAAGAGATTCAGTCGAAATACGCGTAAGCCGTTTCGCCGCATAGAAAAGAAGGAGGCCAGACATGGCTAAGGAAAAGTTTGAACGCACGAAGCCGCATGTGAACATCGGCACGATTGGTCACGTTGATCACGGCAAGACGACGCTGACGGCTGCGATCACGAAGTATTTCGGGGATTTCAAGGCCTACGACCAGATTGACGGTGCGCCCGAGGAGAAGGCGCGCGGGATCACGATCTCGACGGCGCATGTGGAATACGAGACCGACGCCCGTCACTACGCTCACGTCGACTGCCCGGGCCATGCCGACTACGTCAAGAACATGATCACGGGTGCCGCCCAGATGGACGGCGCGATCCTTGTGGTGAACGCCGCCGACGGCCCGATGCCGCAGACGCGCGAGCACATCCTGCTGGGCCGCCAGGTCGGTATCCCGAAGATGGTCGTCTTCATGAACAAGGTCGACCAGGTCGATGACGAGGAGCTGCTCGAGCTCGTCGAGATGGAAGTGCGCGAGCTTCTGAGCTCCTACGAATATCCCGGCGACGATATCCCGATCATCGCGGGCTCCGCCCTGGCGGCGATGGAGGGCAACAATCCCGAGATCGGCGAGAACAAGATCCGCGAGCTGATGGCGGCGGTCGACGAGTACATCCCGACGCCCGAGCGGGCGATCGACCAGCCGTTCCTGATGCCGGTCGAGGACGTGTTCTCGATCTCCGGTCGCGGCACGGTCGTCACCGGCCGGGTCGAGCGCGGCGTGATCAATGTCGGCGACGAGATCGAGATCGTGGGCATCCGCGACACCAAGAAGACGACCTGTACGGGCGTCGAGATGTTCCGCAAGCTGCTCGATCGCGGCGAGGCGGGCGACAATATCGGTGCGCTTCTGCGCGGCATCGACCGCGAAGGCGTGGAGCGGGGCCAGGTGCTCTGCAAGCCCGGCTCGGTCAACCCGCACACCAAGTTCGAGGCCGAGGCCTACATCCTGACCAAGGACGAGGGCGGCCGCCACACGCCGTTCTTCGCCAACTACCGTCCGCAGTTCTACTTCCGGACGACGGATGTGACGGGCACGGTCCAGCTGGCCGAGGGCACCGAGATGGTGATGCCGGGCGACAACGTCTCCTTCGGGGTCGAGCTGATCGCCCCGATCGCCATGGAGCAAGGCCTGCGCTTCGCCATCCGCGAAGGCGGCCGCACCGTCGGCGCGGGCGTGGTGTCGAAAATTATCGAATAGAGCGATGCGCCCGCGTCCAGCGGGCCATCGTGCGGCGGCGCAAGGCGATCCGAACGACCGCCGAGAGCCGCACCGAAGATATCCGGGAGATACGTCTTCCGATCAAAACCAAGGTTCGACGTGGGGGGCACAATCCCGTGCCCTCCACCTCTCAATCTAAGACAAGCCGTGAAAGGCAAGAGACATGGCCGTTCAAAGCCAGAACATCCGAATTCGCCTCAAGGCGTTCGATTACCGCGTGCTGGATGCCAGTACGCAGGAGATCGTCAACACCGCCAAGCGGACCGGCGCCTCTGTCCGGGGTCCCATTCCGCTACCGAACAAGATCGAACGCTTCACCGTTCTGCGTGGTCCCCACGTCGACAAAAAGAGCCGTGACCAGTTCGAAATCCGCACGCACAAGCGTCTTCTCGATATCGTCGATCCGACCCCCCAGACCGTGGACGCGCTGATGAAGCTCGACCTCGCCGCTGGTGTGGATGTCGAGATCAAGGTCTGAGGGAGGCACGATCAATATGCTACGCTCAGGTATCATCGCCAAGAAGGTCGGGATGACCCGCATCTTCCAGGAAGACGGCAAGCAGATCCCCGTCACCGTCCTGCAACTCGACAAGCTTCAGGTCGTGGCCAAGCGCACGGCCGAGAAGGACGGTTATTCGGCCGTTCAGCTCGGTGCCGGAACGGCCAAGGCCAAGCGGACCTCCGCGCCGATGCGCGGTGTCTTCGCGGCCGCCAAGGTCGAGCCCAAGCGCAAGATCGCGGAATTCCGCGTCGCCCCCGAGAACCTCATCGAGGTGGGCGAGGAGATCACCGCGAACCACTATTTCGAAGGTCAGTTCGTCGATGTCTCCGGCACGTCGATCGGTAAGGGCTTTGCGGGTGCCATGAAGCGGCACAACTTCAGCGGTCTGCGCGCCACGCACGGTGTGTCGATCAGCCACCGCTCGCATGGCTCAACCGGTCAGTGTCAGGATCCCGGCAAGGTCTTCAAGGGTAAGAAGATGGCTGGTCACATGGGCGCGGCCAAGGTCACGACGCAGAACCTGCAGGTGGTCAAGACCGACGCCGATCGTGGTCTTATCATGGTCAAAGGCGCCGTTCCGGGCTCCAAGGGCGGATGGGTGACGGTCAAGGATGCGGTGAAGAAGCCGACGCCTGAGAACGTGATCTATCCCGCGGCTCTGAAATCCGCCGCAGAGGAAGCCGAACGTCTGGCTGCCGAAGCTGCTGCGGCCGCCGAAGCCGAAGCAAAAGCTGCAGAAGAGGCCGCGCTGGCCGAACAGGCCGCTGCGGAAGAGGCTGCGCTTCAAGAGGCCGAAGCTGAGATCGCCGCTGAGAAGTCGGATACCGACAACTCCGATGCCACACCGGAAGGAGGCGACGACAAATGAAAGCTGATGCAATCAAACTGGACGGTGGCAAAGCCGGATCCGTCGATCTCTCTGACGAGATCTTCGGCCTCGAGCCGCGCATCGATATCCTGCACCGCGTCGTACGCTGGCAGCGCAACAACGCGCAGCAAGGCACGCACAAAGTCAAGACCCGCTCCGAGACGAGCTACTCGACCAAGAAGATCTATCGCCAGAAGGGCACCGGTGGTGCTCGTCACGGCAGCCGCAACGCGCCGATCTTCCGCAAGGGTGGTATCTACAAGGGGCCGACCCCGCGCAGCCACGGTCACGAGCTGACCAAGAAGTTCCGCAAGCTGGGCCTGCGCCACGCGCTCAGCGCCAAGCAATCGGCGGGTGAGCTCATCGTCATTGACGAGGCGAAGCTCAGCGATGCCAAGACCGCGCAGCTGGCCAAGCACGCCAAGTCGCTTGGCTGGAAGCGTGCCCTTGTGATCGATGGCCCCGAAGTCGATGCGAACTTCGCCCAGGCCGCGCGCAATCTCGACGGCGTGGACGTGCTCCCCTCCATGGGCGCCAATGTCTACGACATTCTGAAATCCGACACGCTGGTTCTCACCAAGGCCGGTGTCGAAGCCCTGGAGGCCCGTCTGAAATGACCACCAAGGCAGAACTCTATGACGTGATCCGCAAGCCGGTCATCACCGAGAAGGCCACCATGGCCTCCGAGGCGAATGCCGTTGTCTTTGAAGTCGCGATCGACGCCAACAAGCCGATGATCAAGGAGGCCGTCGAAGGTCTCTTCGGGGTCAAGGTGAAAGCGGTGAACACGACGATCACCAAAGGCAAGCAAAAGCGCTTTCGCGGTCAGCTTGGCCGCCGCAAGGATGTCAAAAAGGCTTACGTCACGCTCGAAGAGGGCAATACGATTGACGTGAACACCGGCCTCTCCTAAGGAGGCGCATCTTACGGCCTCGCACCTCGCGGGGCCGTAGACATTTACGAACCGGGGACCTTCGGGGCCCTTCATCCATCAGGGTCTCCTCGAGACCCGCAAAGCAACGGAAAGACAGTTAAATGGCACTCAAGTCGTACAAACCGACGACGCCGGGCCAGCGAGGGCTGGTGCTGATCGACCGTTCGGAGCTTTGGAAAGGCCGCCCGGTCAAGAGCCTTACAGAAGGCCTGACCAAGAATGGCGGACGGAACAATACCGGACGGATCACGATGCGGCGTCGTGGCGGTGGGGCAAAGCGCCTCTACCGTGTGGTCGATTTCAAGCGCAACAAGGTCGACGTCCCCGCGGTCGTCGCGCGTATTGAATACGACCCTAACCGAACCGCCTTCATCGCACTGATCCAGTACGAAGACGGCGAGCAGGCCTACGTCCTCGCGCCTCAGCGTCTGGCGATTGGCGACAAGATCGTCAGCGGTCAGAAGGCGGACATCAAGCCCGGCAATGCGATGCCTTTCCAAGGCATGCCTATTGGCACGATCGTTCACAATATTGAGCTGAAGCCGGGCAAAGGTGGCCAGATCGCCCGTGCTGCAGGCACCTATGCCCAGTTCGTCGGTCGTGATGGCGGCTATGCGCAGATCCGCCTTAGCTCGGGCGAACTTCGCCTCGTACGGCAGGAATGCATGGCGACGGTCGGCGCGGTCTCGAACCCGGACAACAGCAACCAGAACTTCGGTAAGGCCGGACGCAACCGTCACAAGGGCATCCGCCCCTCCGTGCGCGGTGTCGTCATGAACCCGGTCGATCACCCCCATGGTGGCGGCGAAGGCCGGACCTCTGGCGGTCGTCACCCGGTCAGCCCCTGGGGCAAACCTACGAAGGGTGCCCGTACCCGCAACAAGAACAAGGCGTCGCAGAAGCTGATCCTTCGCTCGCGTCACGCCAAGAAGAAAAGGCGCTAAACCATGAGCCGTTCCGTCTGGAAAGGGCCTTTTGTGGACGCCTATGTCCTCAAGAAGGCCGAAGCCTCCCGCGAGAGCGGGCGCAATGAGGTCATCAAGATCTGGTCGCGCCGCTCCACCATCCTGCCCCAGTTCGTGGGCCTCACCTTCGGCGTCTATAATGGGCACAAGCATATTCCCGTGAACGTCTCCGAAGACATGATCGGTCAGAAGTTCGGGGAATATTCGCCCACGCGGACCTATTACGGTCACGCCGCCGACAAGAAGGCGAAGCGCAAATGAGCAAGGAAAAGAACCCCCGCCGCGTGGCTGAAAACGAAGCGATGGCCAAGACCCGTATGCTTCGCACCAGCCCGCAGAAACTGAACCTCGTGGCGGCGATGATCCGCGGCAAGAAGGTGGACAAGGCCCTTACGGACCTCACCTTCTCGAAAAAGCGGATCGCCGAGGATGTGAAGAAGTGTCTTCAGTCCGCCATCGCCAATGCCGAGAACAACCATAACCTGGACGTCGACGAGCTTGTCGTCGCCGAGGCCTATGTGGGCAAGAACCTGACGATGAAGCGCGGACGTCCCCGTGCGCGTGGCCGCTTCGGTCGCATCATCAAACCGTTCTCCGAGCTCACCATCAAGGTCCGCCAGGTGGACGATAACATTGGGGAGCAAGCCTAATGGGTAACAAGGTCAATCCGATCGGCATGCGGCTTCAGGTCAACCGCACCTGGGACAGCCGCTGGTATGCCGACACCAAGGATTACGGTGATCTCCTCCTCGAGGATATCAGGATCCGTAATTTCATTCGCGAAGAGTGCAAGCAAGCCGGCATCAGCCGGGTGATCATCGAGCGTCCGCACCGCAAGTGCCGCGTCACGATCCACTCGGCCCGTCCGGGCGTCATCATCGGCAAGAAAGGCGCGGATATCGAAACGCTCCGCAAGAAGCTGGCCACGATGACCGACAGCGAGCTGCATCTCAACATCGTTGAGGTCCGCAAGCCCGAGCTTGACGCCCAGCTGGTCGGTGAAAGCATCGCCCAGCAGCTCGAGCGTCGTGTCTCGTTCCGCCGTGCCATGAAGCGGTCGGTCCAAAACGCCATGCGCATGGGTGCCCTTGGCATCCGCGTGAACCTTGCGGGCCGTCTCGGCGGCGCCGAAATCGCGCGTACCGAGTGGTATCGCGAGGGCCGGGTGCCGCTGCACACGCTCCGCGCCGATATCGATTATGCTGGCGTCGAGGCGAAGACCCCTTACGGGATCATCGGGATCAAGGTCTGGATCTTCAAAGGCGAGATCATGGAGCACGACCCCGCAGCGCGCGACCGCAAGCAGCAGGAGCTTCAGGATGGCCCGGCCCCCCGCGGCGCCGGTGGCCGGAGGAACTAAGTCATGCTTCAGCCAAAACGCACCAAATTCCGCAAAGCCCATAAGGGCCGGATCAAGGGGGAGGCCAAAGGCGGCTTCGACCTCGCTTTCGGAACCTATGGCCTCAAGGCGACCGAGCCCGAGCGCATCACCGCCCGCCAGATCGAGGCGGCGCGCCGCGCGATGACGCGTCACATGAAGCGTCAGGGCCGCGTCTGGATCCGGATCTTCCCGGACCTGCCCGTCACGTCCAAGCCCGTCGAGGTTCGGATGGGTAAGGGTAAAGGCTCCGTCGATTTCTGGGCCGCCAAGGTCAAGCCGGGCCGCATCATGTTCGAGATCGACGGCGTCAACGACACCGTCGCCCGCGAAGCGCTCCGCCTCGCCGCCATGAAGCTCCCGGTCAAGACCCGCACTGTTGTACGTGAAGATTGGTAAACCAATCTTCACGAGTGCGCGGCAGGTGATTGCTCGCAATCACCGAGAGCGTCACCCGGTCGCAGTGATATGACCCCCGCCCCTAAGGCGGGGGTTTTCTGTTGAAGGGGCTCAATAGAAGAAGGCATGGAGATGCACCGCCCACAGGGGGCGCTTTTCCGGAGCTCAGTCCTGACTGCTATCTGAACACATTCTCCGACGAGATATTTGCTCAGACAGAGGATGAGCCCGCTCTGTCGCTACCGATCTTTAGAGGCTATGAGGCGACTATGACCAAGACCTCTTCCCTTTTTGTCACCCGCCTCTACCGCGCCGCCCTCTCCGAACATGGCGATCCCATCAATCCGTCTGAGCTTGAGACCTCCTGCCTCACGATCGCGGAGGATGACGAAGCCGGTCAGACTTGGTGCGAGGAGAACAACTTCCCCGGCTATACCAGCTACGCTTCCCTCACCGATCTGGGCTGGCGCTTCCCGATCTTTGCCGATCTGATCAAGGTGCTCGACCAGCATGTCGCTGCCTTCGCCGAAGAGCTGCAGTTCGACCTCGGCGGCAAGGCGCTCGTGCTCGAGGATATCTGGATTAACATCCTGCCCGAGGGCGGCATCCACACCTCGCACCTCCACCCCCATTCGGTGATCAGCGGCACGACCTATGTCGCCATGCCCGAAGGAACGAGCGCTATCCGCTTCGAGGATCCCCGCCACCCAATGATGATGGCCGCCCCGCCCCGCCGCTCCGACGCATTCGAAGACCAGCAAACCTTCGTCTACGTCAAACCGCAGGTGGGAGAGGTCCTCCTCTGGGAAAGCTGGCTCCGCCACGAGGTGCCCATGAATATGAGTGAAGAAGATCGGGTGAGCGTAAGCTTTAACTATCGGTGGGGGTGAGCACCGATCCTGGCCGCATGGCCCGGCAGAAGGTCCAGTGGACCTTTTGAGGCGCGAACGGGCGTAGCCCCACAGAGGATGCCAGATCCCACGCGCCCAAATCCTTTCACTTCCCCGGCCAGCATACTCCGGCTAAGCATACCAAGATGCGCGATCTCTGCACATATTCGGTTGGTTTGCTGATCGATCCGGAACGAACCATCTTCTATCCCTTTTCGACCCATGGTTTCGAATATGGGCAGGGTTCGATAAATGCGATCCGGCAACGGTCTCTCGGCAACGTCTTCTTTGCCGATGATGCCTGCCTCTATCGTTTCACCGATATCTCTTATGCGGAGGAGGGTCTCTTCCGAAAGGTCCTCCGCGCCACCAACTACGGCGGTGGGCATATTTGCGTGAAGCGGGAGCGGCACGATGTGGCCCTGGACGACCTCAAGGTCCTCATCCACGATTGCCTCAAGAACTACATCGCCACAGCCGAGCCTGATGAAACATGGCTCCTGATTGCCGATGGCTTTGAGAAAAGCGCGAATAGCATACGCAACGCACCGGATTTTCGCGCTCTCTTCAATCTCCTTCGGCTGCCTGCAGTCGAAGATTGCCTCGATGCGCTGTAGCCGCCGATCAAGGGTTGCCAGAGTAACAGAGACAGCCTATACGCCCCCTTCATTCACGAACTCCACGGGAATCAGCGTCACCCGACGATCGGGGCGCTCTCGTGATGTTGAAAGGACCAGGCGATGAACGCCACAGATCTGCGCGACAAGACGCCGGACCAGCTCCGCGACGAACTCGCTTCCCTCAAGAAGGAGGCCTTCAACCTCCGTTTCCAGCAGGCCACCGGCCAGCTTGAGAATACCGCTCGCATGCGCTCCGTCCGCCGTGACGCCGCCCGTGTGAAGACGATCCTGAACGAAAAGGCAGCGACCGCTGCCTCTGAGGAGTAAGAGCATGCCCAAACGTATTCTTCAGGGCACCGTGACCTCGAACCAGAATGCCCAGACCGTCACCGTGTCGGTCGAACGCCGGTTCAAGCATCCGCTCCTGCAAAAGACCGTCCGGAAATCCAAGAAGTACCGGGCCCATGACGAGAACAACACGTTCAACGTCGGTGACATGGTGCGCATTCAGGAATGTGCGCCCAAGTCGAAAACGAAACGCTGGGAGGTGATTGCCGAGTAAGGCTGTCACACCCGGTTTGATCGAAACCCTGGGGCAGATGTCCCCAAAGGTCGGGAGAAACCAATATGATCCAGATGCAGACCAATCTGGATGTCGCTGACAATTCCGGTGCTCGCCGGGTTCAGTGCATCAAGGTCCTCGGCGGATCCAAGCGCAAATACGCCTCTGTGGGCGACATCATCGTGGTGTCGGTCAAAGAGGCTATTCCGCGTGGCCGTGTGAAAAAAGGCGACGTCCGCAAGGCCGTCGTCGTGCGCACCGCCAAGGAAGTCCGCCGCGAAGACGGCACCGCGATCCGCTTTGATCGCAACGCCGCCGTCATCCTCAACAACAACAACGAACCGATCGGCACCCGCATCTTCGGGCCGGTGGTTCGCGAGCTGCGCGCGAAGAACTTCATGAAGATCATCTCGCTCGCGCCGGAGGTGCTGTAATGGCTGCCAAGCTGAAAACAGGAGACAAGGTCGTCGTGCTGGCCGGCAAGGACAAGGGCAAGACGGGCGAGATTAAGTCCGTCGATCCCAAATCCGGCAAGGCCGTCGTCGATGGCGTGAACATCGCCATCCGTCACACCAAGCAAAGCCAAGCGTCCCAGGGCGGCCGCGTGCCTAAGGCGATGCCGATCGATCTGAGCAACCTGGCCATCCAGGATGCGAACGGCAAAGCGACCCGCGTTGGCTTCCGTACCGAAGACGGCAAGAAGGTCCGCTTCGCCAAGACCACGGGAGATGTGATCTGATGCTCGATACAGCAACCTACACCCCCCGCCTCAAGGCCCTCTTCGCGGATGAGATCCGCGCGAAGATGAAAGAGGAATTCGGCTACAAGAACGACATGCAGATCCCGCGTCTGGACAAGATCGTCCTGAACATCGGGGCCGGTGCCGAAGCCGTCAAGGACAGCAAGAAGGCCAAGTCGGCTGCCGACGATCTGACCGCGATTGCCGGTCAGAAGGCCGTCATCACTAAGGCCAAGAAGTCGATCGCCGGCTTCCGCGTCCGTGAAGACATGCCGCTCGGCGCCAAGGTCACGCTGCGCGGCGACCGCATGTACGACTTCCTCGACCGTCTGGTCACCATCGCGCTGCCCCGTGTCCGCGACTTCCGCGGCGTCTCCGGGAAATCGTTCGATGGCCGTGGCAACTACGCCATGGGCATGAAAGAGCACATCGTATTCCCCGAGATCGACTTCGACAAGATCGATGAGGCCTGGGGTCTGGACATCGTAATCTGCACCACGGCGGACACCGACGCCGAAGCCAAAGCGCTGTTGAAGCATTTCAACATGCCCTTCAACAGCTGAGGACATTCGATATGGCTAAAAAAGCAATGATCGAGCGCGAGAAAAAGCGCGAACGCCTCGTCGCGAAATACGCTGAAAAGCGTGCGGCCTTGAAAGAGATCGCGAACGACGAAAGCAAGCCCATGGAAGAGCGGTTCAAGGCCCGCCTCAAGCTCTCCAAGCTGCCGCGCAACTCGTCCGCAGTCCGCCTGCACAACCGCTGCCAACTCACCGGCCGTCCGCACGCGTACTATCGTAAACTGAAAATCAGCCGGATCGCCCTGCGCGAGCTTGGCTCCAACGGCGAGATCCCCGGTCTCGTCAAGTCCAGCTGGTAAGGGAGGCGTAGACAGATGAACGATCCCATCGGCGATATGCTGACCCGCATCCGCAACGGCCAGATGCGCGCCAAGTCCACGGTCCTGACGCCAGCCTCCAAGCTGCGCGGCTGGGTTCTCGATGTGCTGGCCGACGAAGGCTACATTCGCGGCTACGAGGCCACGACCGGCATCGACGGTCACCCGGCCTTCGAGATCAGCCTCAAATACTACGAAGGCACCCCCGTCATTCGCGAGCTCAAGCGGGTCTCCAAGCCCGGCCGCCGCGTCTACATGGGTGTAAAGGACATCCCGCAGGTCCGTCAGGGCCTCGGTGTGTCGATTGTCAGCACGCCCCGCGGCGTGATGTCGGACGCGAATGCCCGCGCTGCCAATGTCGGCGGCGAGGTGCTTTGCACGATCTTCTAAGGAGAGGCACATGTCTCGTATTGGTAAAAGACCAGTCGACCTGCCCTCCGGGGTCGAGGCGAACATCTCCGGCCAGACGGTCGAAGTGAAAGGGCCCAAGGGCACCCGCAGCTTCACCGCCACCGACGATGTGACCCTCGCGGTCGAAGACAACGCCGTGACGGTCACCCCGCGCGGCAAGTCCAAGCGCGCGCGCCAGCAGTGGGGTATGTCCCGCACGATGGTCGCCAACCTCGTCACCGGCGTGACCGACGGCTTTAAGAAAGAGCTCGAGATCAACGGCGTCGGTTACCGGGCACAGATGCAGGGCAATACGCTCAAGCTGTCGCTCGGTCTCAGCCACGAGGTCAACTTCGAGGTCCCGCAGGGCGTCACTGTTACGGCGCCCAAGCAGACCCAGATCATCGTCGAAGGTACGGACGAGCAACTCGTCGGTCAGGTCGCCGCGAACATTCGCGAATGGCGCAAGCCCGAGCCCTACAAGGGCAAAGGCATCAAGTATCTCGACGAATATATCTTCCGCAAGGAAGGCAAGAAGAAGTAAGGGCCCAGGAAAATGGCAAACAGCAAGAGAGATCTGTTCCTCAAGCGCCGCCTGCGCGTCCGGAACAAGCTGCGCAAGGTCAATGCAGGGCGTCCGCGCCTGAGCGTTCACCGCAGCAACAAGAACATCAGCGTTCAGCTGATCGACGACGTCAACGGCGTGACGCTCGCCTCGGCCTCCTCGCTCGAGAAGGATCTGGGCATCGTCGGCAAGAACAACGTCGAGGCCGCCGCCAAGGTCGGCGCCGCGATTGCCGAGCGCGCCAAGAAAGCCGGCGTGGAAGAAGCCTATTTCGACCGGGGCGGCTTCCTCTTTCACGGGAAGGTCAAGGCCCTTGCCGACGCCGCCCGCGAAAACGGCCTGAAGATCTAAGACTGACCCCGCGCCCCGATCAGGGCGCGGTCTGAAGAGGGCGGCAAGCTTCGCCCTCTCGATGATCCGGCGGCCCAGGGTCGACCAGGATTGGACAAAAACGAAGCGCCCACAGGCGCTATGCATGAAGGAGGCCACATGGCCAGAGATGACAACCGCCGGGGACGCCGCGACCGCGACGAGAACCCGGAATTCGCCGATCGCCTTGTGGCCATCAACCGCGTCTCCAAGACGGTCAAGGGCGGTAAGCGTTTCGGCTTTGCGGCGCTTGTCGTCGTGGGCGATCAGAAGGGCCGCGTCGGCTTCGGTAAGGGCAAGGCCAAAGAGGTCCCCGAGGCGATCCGCAAAGGCACCGAAGCGGCCAAGCGCAACATGATCCGCGTGCCGCTCCGCGAAGGCCGGACGCTGCACCACGACATGACCGGCCGCCATGGCGCGGGCAAGGTCGTCATGCGCACCGCGCCTGAGGGAACCGGCATCATCGCCGGTGGTCCGATGCGCGCCGTCTTCGAGATGCTCGGCCTCAAGGACGTCGTCTCCAAATCGACCGGCTCGCAGAACCCCTACAACATGATCCGGGCGACGCTGAACGGTCTCCAGAAAGAGCAGAGCCCCCGCTCCGTGGCGCAGCGCCGCGGCAAGAAGGTCGCCGACATCCTGCCCAAGCGCGATGTGGTCGACCAGCAATCCGACGTGGCGCACAACGCCCCCGTCGAAGACGCCACAGCTGACGCGTAAGGAGATCCGATCATGGCAAAAACCATCGTCGTCAAACAAATCGGCTCCCCGATCCGCCGCCCGCAAAAGCAACGGGCCACACTGGTCGGCCTGGGCCTCAACAAGATGCACAAGACCCGCGAACTCGAGGACACCCCCTCCGTCCGCGGCATGGTCGAAAGCATCCCCCACCTCGTCGAGATCGTCGAAGAGCGCGGGTAAGCACCCGAAAGCGACGCCGTCCCGGACTTGATCCGGGACCTCGATTCTCGAAGCACCTCGACCCGAAAGGATCGGGGTGCTTTTTCTCTGTATACTCAGCCATTTAATCGCAGGCCTTGTGTCGGTCCACGGCATTGCGGTCCTGCACGATCGAGCAGAGGCTTGGGAATTTGAGAATTGGAACATGATGACCGAGGATCAGACGGCGATATCAAATTTTATGCGCTGGTTTCGCACAGCTTCCGAGAAAGCGTGGGCAAACCTGAGAGAGCGCGACCTTGCTAGCTTTCGGGCTCAAGAAGTTGGTGGGCTCAGCCACCGGCGCGGTATTCATTGGTTGAACGGTTTCTCAGAAGAAGAGATTGAGAGAATCGAGGCTCGCGAGGGTAGAGCCCTTCCATTTGAACTGAAAACTTTCCTCAAAATTTGTGGAAAAACCGACAGAGGCTTCATGTCCTTTGGCTACAATGATGATAACGTCATCGTTCAACGCCCAGATGTCCCGATCTTTTACGATTGGAGTGATGACGGGCAGATTGCGACTGCTCGTCAAAGTATCCGGAGCCGCATCCTGTCTCACGTCGAGACTGGATCCTGGCTGAAAGAGTGGGGCCCTCGTCCGATTGACTTATCCTCGGCAAAGACGATGGCTGCCAAAAAGATCGAAGACGGTGCTCCCGTGTATCCCCTGCATAGCCACCGCGCTGTACTGCCGCTTTCTGCCCGATCGTTGTCGCCCGTCTTATCCAGTCATGGTCTTGATACCATCATCTATAGTGCCAGCCTGTGCCGTAACCTCGTGGAAGATACCGGCCTTGATCTTGATCTATCGGACGCACCGCCGGTTCCTGACCAAGATGCGCGCGCTATACATAGTGAGGTCCGTCAAATGCCTTTCTGGGGCCTACTCGTTTAGCAGTTGGGTTGGCTGAAGTGTCTACAGGCCAACTCAGCTGCCTCTTGATCCCGCCCCACCTCCCGTCTATACGCCACCGGTCGGATCAGACCGACGCAATCAATCAAGAAACGCCGTGTCCGCCCATCTCGCTTCGGGGGCGGTTCCGGCTCGAAAGGAAGCGACATGGTTAAACTGAACGAACTGCACGACAATCCCGGCGCCACGAAAAAGCGCAAGCGCGTGGGCCGTGGTCCCGGCTCCGGAATGGGCAAGACCGCAGGACGCGGCATCAAGGGTCAGAAATCCCGCTCGGGTGTGGCCATCAATGGCTACGAGGGCGGCCAGATGCCGCTCTACCAGCGCCTGCCCAAGCGCGGCTTCAACAAGCCCAACCGCAAGCAATATGCCGTTGTAAACCTCGGCCTCATCCAAAAGTTTATCGATGCGGGCAAGCTCAAAGGCGACATCACCGAACACAGCCTGATCGAAAGCGGCCTTCTGCGCCGCAAGCGGGACGGCGTCCGGCTTCTTGCCAAGGGCGAGCTGACGGCAAAGGCCAACATCACTGTCACCGGCGCGTCCAAAGGCGCGATCGAGGCGGTCGAAAAGGCCGGCGGCAGCGTCACGCTGGCCGCTCCCGTCGCGGAAACGGCACCGTCCGAGAGCGCCTGAAGGTTGTGACCGGCTTGCCGGCCCCTTACATCTTCGGCTAGTTTCTAACGGCGCTGCCCGACCGGGCGGCGTCCTTCTGACAAGAGAGCGCTTTCATGGCATCAGCAGCAGAGCAAATGGCCGCCAATATGAGCTGGAGCGCCTTCGGAAAGGCGACCGAGCTTCGGCAACGGATCCTCTTCGCACTGGCTCTTCTCTGCGTCTACCGCCTCGGCACCTTCATCCCCGTTCCCGGGATCGACGGTGCCGCCCTGCGCAACTTCATGGAAGAGGCGTCGCAAGGCATCGGGGGCGTCCTGTCGATGTTCACCGGCGGGGCGCTGGGCCGGATGGGGATCTTCGCCCTCGGCATCATGCCCTATATCTCGGCCTCGATCATCGTGCAGCTTCTCTCTTCGATGTACGAGCCGCTCAAGCAGCTCAAGAAGGAAGGTCAGCAAGGCCGCCAGAAGATCAACCAATATACCCGCTACGGCACCGTGATCCTGGCCACATTCCAGGCTTACGGTCTGGCCGTCAGCCTCGAGGCGGGCAATCTCGCCTCCGATCCCGGTCTCTTCTTCCGCGCCTCGACCGTCATCACGCTCGTCGGCGGCACCATGTTCCTGATGTGGATCGGCGAGCAGATCACGGCCCGCGGCATCGGCAACGGCATCTCGCTTATCATCTTCGTCGGTATCATTGCCGAGGTTCCGGCAGCGCTTGCCCAGTTCTTCCGGCAGGCCGAATCCAGCGGCAACTGGGCGCTCGTGATCGGCGTGATCATCATGGTGGTGGCGCTCTTGGCCTTTGTTGTCTTCATGGAAAGGGCGCTGCGAAAGATCCACCTGCAGTATCCGCGCCGTCAGGTCGGCATGAAGGTCTATGACGGCGGCTCCTCCCACCTGCCGATCAAGGTGAACCCGGCCGGCGTGATCCCGGCGATCTTCGCCTCGGCGCTGCTGCTGCTGCCAACGACGATCTCGACCTTCTCGGGCAGCGATACCGGCCCGGTCATGTCCACGATCCTCGCCTATTTCGGCCCGGGCCAACCGGCCTATCTGGTCTTCTTCACGGCGATGATCGTCTTCTTCACGTTCTTTTACACCAAGGAAGTCGCCTTCAAGGTCGACGAGGTGGCCGACAACCTCAAGAACCAGAACGGCTTCGTGCCCGGCATCCGGCCCGGCAAACGGACGGCGGAATATCTCGACTATGTCGTCACCCGCCTGCTGGTCCTTGGCTCCGCCTATCTCGCCGCCGTCTGCCTTCTGCCCGAAATCCTGCGCACCCAGCTGTCGATCCCGGTCTATGTCGGCGGCACCTCGATCCTCATCATCGTGAGCGTGGGGATGGACACGATCCAGCAAATCCAGTCGCATCTGCTGGCCCACCAATACGAAGGTCTCATTGAGAAATCCCAGCTGCGTGGCAAACGCAGCAACGGCAAACCTCGCAAGTCCAAGGGACCGGCACGTCGATGAATATCATACTTCTGGGCCCGCCGGGTGCGGGCAAGGGCACCCAGGCCCGCAGGCTGGTCGACGAGCGCAAGATGATCCAGCTCTCCACCGGGGACATGCTGCGAGAGGCCCGGACCTCCGGCACCGAGATGGGTGAGAAAGTGGCCGCGGTCATGGATCGCGGCGATCTGGTCACCGACGATATCGTGATCGGTCTGATCCGCGAAAAGCTCGAGGCCGGGGATGCGGAAGGCGGCTATATCTTTGATGGCTTTCCCAGAACGCTGGCCCAGGCCGATGCGCTGGGCCAGCTTTTGACAGAGCTGAACAAAACCCTTGATCACGTGATCGAAATGCAAGTGGACGATGAGGCGCTTGTCACCCGCATCACGGGCCGCGCGACCTGCGCCAATTGCGGTGAGGTCTATCACGATGCGACCAAGCCGATCCCGGCAGATGGTCACTGCACCAACTGCAACGGAACAGAATTTACACGGCGGGCCGACGATACCGAAGAGGCGCTCAGAACGCGCCTTCTGGCCTATTACAAACAAACATCGCCTCTCATCGGCTATTATTATGCGAAAGACGCATTGGAGAGTATCGATGGCCTGAAAGCGATGGACGAGGTCGCCGGGGCCATTTCGCGGGTCCTGTCCTGAGAGGCGCACGATTTTCTAGAAAATCGTGCCAAACCAAAATCTTCTAGAAGATTTTGAGACCCCAGGATCTTCTAGAAGATCCTGCCCTGAACGGCCCCTTGACGATTTGTCAAGAACCCCATAGGTGATGCCATCCCGAAAGGGAATCGCCCGCGCGAGAGGCCGATCACCCCGCGCAACCCAACTGAGATGACAGTGACCCGAAGGCACGATAAGCCTTCCGGTTTACCGTTGTGAAAAAAGGGTCTGGAACTACGGACCCGCAACGAGAGAAGGACACCACACGTGGCACGTATTGCTGGCGTCAACATCCCGACCGCCAAACGAGTTCCCATCGCGCTCACCTATATCACCGGTATCGGCAACACCTCCGCCGAGCAGATCTGCGAAGCTGTCGGCATCGACCGCTCCCGCCGGGTCAATGAGCTTTCCGATGCCGAGATCCTGCAGATCCGCGAGCATATCGACGCGAACTTCACCGTCGAGGGCGATCTGCGCCGTGAAGTGCAGATGAATATCAAGCGCTTGATGGATCTGGGCTGCTATCGCGGCCTGCGTCATCGCCGCAATCTCCCCGTGCGCGGTCAGCGCACCCACACCAATGCCCGCACCCGCAAAGGCCCTGCAAAGGCCATCGCAGGCAAGAAGAAGTAAGGGGAGACCGGACAAATGGCACGCGATACCCGCACCCGTGGAAAAAAGAAGGTCTCCAAGAACATCGCCGCCGGCGTTGCTCATGTGAATTCTTCGTTCAACAACACCAAGATCCTGATCTCCGACGTTCAGGGCAATGCCATCGCTTGGTCCTCGGCCGGCACGATGGGCTTCAAGGGCTCCCGCAAGTCGACGCCCTATGCTGCCCAGATGGCTGCCGAAGATGCCGGCAAAAAGGCGCAGGAACACGGCGTCAAGACGCTCGAGGTCGAAGTGCAAGGCCCCGGTTCCGGTCGTGAGAGCGCGCTTCGTGCTCTGGCGGCCGTCGGTTTCAACATCACGTCGATCCGCGATGTAACGCCGATTGCCCATAACGGCTGCCGCCCGCCCAAGCGTCGGCGCGTCTGACCCGCATTTGAAGATCCAGGAAGGTCCGCGCCAACTGCGCGGCCTTTCGCTTTCGTTTTTAGAAACCTCGGGAGTCTTCCGTTTTGGACATGAGCGGCGGACGGGAATGGAGGGACGCATGATCCATAAAAACTGGGCAGAGCTGATCAAGCCCACGCAACTTGACGTCAAACCGGGCAGCGACCCGGCGCGCCGCGCAACAGTCACGGCAGAACCGCTCGAGCGCGGCTTCGGTCTGACGCTCGGCAACGCGCTGCGCCGCGTTCTGATGTCATCGCTCCAGGGCGCGGCCATCACGTCGGTTCAGATCGACAATGTGCTGCACGAGTTCTCGTCGATCTCGGGCGTGCGTGAAGACGTGACCGACGTCGTCCTCAACCTCAAGGGCGTCGACATCAAGATGGAGACCGAAGGCCCCAAGCGCTTGTCGGTTCAGGCCAAGGGCCCTGGCGTCGTCACCGCCGGCGACATTTCCGAATCCGCCGGGATCGAGATTCTGAACAAGGAGCATGTCATCTGTCACCTCGACGATGGCGCGGACCTGTTCATGGAACTGACGGTCAACACCGGCAAAGGCTACGTCGCCGCCGACAAGAACAAGCCCGAGGATGCGCCGATCGGTATGATCGCCATCGATGCGATCTATTCCCCGGTCAAGAAGGTCAGCTACGACGTGCAGCCGACCCGCGAAGGTCAGGTGCTCGACTACGACAAGCTGACGATGAAGATCGAAACCGACGGCTCGATTACGCCGGACGATGCCGTGGCGTTTGCCGCGCGGATCATTCAGGATCAGCTGTCGATCTTCGTGAACTTCGACGAGCCCGAAAGTGCCTCGGCGCAGTCCGATGATGACGGCCTCGAATTTAACCCGCTCCTTCTCAAGAAGGTCGACGAGCTCGAGCTGTCCGTCCGCTCCGCGAACTGCCTCAAGAACGACAACATCGTCTATATCGGCGACCTCATTCAAAAGACCGAGGCCGAGATGCTGCGCACCCCGAATTTCGGTCGCAAGTCGCTCAACGAGATCAAGGAGGTTCTCTCCGGCATGGGTCTGCACCTCGGTATGGATGTCGAGGATTGGCCGCCGGACAATATCGAGGATCTGGCCAAGAAGTTCGAAGACCAGTTCTAAGCTCGAACGGGTCGCGCCGAGAAACGAATAAGCGCTGGCTTATGGATCGAGGCCCGATCTGAGGAGATATCGGAGGGAATTTAACATAATCCCGCTGGATTGTGGATTTCCCTCCGACGCGATGCCTACGGCACTCCGACCGGATGCCGCATGCAAAAACTGGGCAATTCCGCCCCAAGGAGAGCGGGGGACACGCATCCCTCGCCGGACAAAGAATAAAGCACTTAGGAGACTGAAAAATGCGTCACGCTCGCGGCTATCGCCGCCTTAACCGCACTCACGAGCACCGCAAGGCGCTCTTTGCCAATATGGCCGGATCGCTCATCGAACACGAGCAGATCAAGACCACCCTGCCCAAGGCGAAAGAGCTCAAGCGGATCGTCGAAAAACTCGTAACTCTCGGAAAACGGGGCGATATTCACGCCCGCCGCCAGGCCGCTGCCCGGCTTAAGCAGGACCAGCACGTCGCCAAGCTCTTTGACGTTCTCGGGCCGCGCTATGCCGAACGTCAGGGCGGCTATGTCCGTGTTTTGAAGGCTGGCTTCCGGTATGGCGACATGGCACCGATGGCGATCATCGAATTCGTTGATCGCGATGTCGATGCCAAAGGCGCCTCCGACAAGGCCCGTCTTGCCGAGGAAGAAGCTGCGCTCGACGCGTAAGCTATTGAATTAATTATAAAGGAGCCTCGCTTGACGGCGAGGCTCCTTTAGTTTGAACACCCGTTCGCACCGCGCGAGCCCGCCCGATCCTTGTCGCGCCGCAGGATATTCAGGATCGCATCCGGATCGCTTGATCGCCTTCCGATAAAGTCGATCAGAAGATCCCGATCCTTCAGATCCATGGTCTGCATGTGATGGCGAAGATCTGCGTCCATATTCCTCACGGCTATACCCTTGTTTTTGCTTAATCTCCTCACAATTTATGGTTGACCAGCCTTGAAGCAACTTGTCTAAAAAGACATGTCCCTTAGGTCTGGCATAGAACGTCAAACACGCCGTCTGTCTGCGCTGGCACCAGGCGGTTTTTTCTTTGCACTGCACATCAGGTTTGCCCTGCCGCTCTTGCACCACCAGACGTACCCGCAAGGCTGGACAGACCGCTACACAGAGGAGGCATACGCGCTTCGTGATCCGATCATTGCCTGGGGATTCAGCCAGGTCGGGACCGCAAAATGGAGCGAGATAGATATACCAGATCCCTTCGGCATCCTTGAACAGGCGAAGGACTTCGGCATGGTCTATGGTTTTGCGGTGTCGTGCGGCGAGATGAAGTCGCGCACGATCGCATCCGCCGCCCGCGATGACCGAGAGTTCGATAGCAGTGAAATAGCTGAATTCGCTGAGTTAATTTACCAGTTGCATAAGATAACCGAGCCGCCGACCACACTTACGGATGCCCAACTTGAAGCCCTGCGGTGCATCGCCAACGGGGATCGTCATGCAGCTGCCGCGGCGAAACTGAATATCTCCGAAAGCGCGCTAAAAGCGCGTCTTTCATCGGCAAGGCAAAGTCTTCTTGCCCGAACGACCGCAGAAGCGATCCAGCGGGCAAAGGATTACCGATTGCTGTAGGTGATCCACATGGCTGTTCCGGCGGGGTGAACCGTTAACCACCACCTTGCTGGAGCAAAACCTATGCAAACGACCACCTTATCTTTCGCCAACATGCACAACCATGGAGAGCTGTTGGCCAACATCCTGCGCGCACGACGACAGTCCTTCATCGTGCAGAACAAATGGAACCTGCCCGAAGCGATGGGCATGGAATTCGATCAATATGACACGCCGCAAAGCCGCTGGATCGCAGTGCATAACGAGCTTGGAGAGGTCCTTGCCGGTCTGCGCCTGACACCGACGACAGCGCGGTGCGGCATCTACAGCTACATGGTGCGCGACGCCCAGAACGGTCTTCTTGAGTCCATTCCGTCTGATCTGCTCCACGAGCTTGCCCCGGTGGGTCAGGAGGTCTGGGAAGCCACCCGCGGTTTCGTGGCCCATGACATTCCCGCACATCTTCGCCGCCGCGTGCATCTCAACCTCGTTCTCGAGATGCAGCGCACCAGCCGCGCCGAGGGTATCCGGCGGATGATCGCCCTGCTTCCGTCGAACTGGAACAGGTGGTCGGCACGCTGCAACTTGCAGATGTCCGAGGCGGGACGGACGATGAATATGGGCGGGATCGACTACCAGGCCGTCTGGATCGATTTTGCGGCGCAGATGAACTGATGGACGGCTTTGAAACTCCTGTCGGACCGGCCTAGGGTCGGTCCGATGCCAGATCTCTTCGACACTCCGAATGCAGAGCGCCCTGTCTCCCGGCCCCGGCCCCTTGCAGACTGCCTTCGGCCTGCACGGCTGGAAGACGTGGTGGGGCAGGACAAGGTCCTGTCCCCCGAAGGTCCCCTTGGCGCGATGCTTGGCTCGGATGCGCTGTCTTCCGTGATTTTCTGGGGCCCGCCCGGCGTTGGGAAAACGACGATCGCGCGCCTTCTTGCGGCCGAGACAGATCTTCATTTCGTTCAGATCAGTGCGATTTTCAGCGGTGTCGCCGAGCTGAAGAAGGTATTTGAGGCTGCGCGCCTCCGGCAGAGGCAAGGGCAGGGAACCCTTCTTTTCGCCGATGAAATTCATCGCTTCAACAAGGCGCAGCAAGACGGGTTTCTTCCCTATATGGAGGACGGAACGATCCTGCTGATCGGGGCCACCACCGAGAATCCGTCCTTCGAACTGAACGCGGCTCTTTTGAGCAGGGCGCAGGTCATCGTCCTCGAGCGCTTGTCGCATGACAGTCTGGACGATTTGATCCAGCGCGCGGAGGCCGAGGTCGAAGGTGATCTACCGTTGGACACGGGCGCGCGGTCCTTGCTGATCGAGCTGTCGGATGGCGACGGGCGCGCGCTTTTGAACCTTATCGAGCAGATCCTGTCCTGGAGACTGACGGAAAAGATCGGTGCCGATGTTCTGAGCCGCCGTCTGTCGCAACGGGCCGCCAAATACGACAAAAGCGGGGATGAGCATTACAACCTGATCTCGGCCCTGCACAAATGCGTTCGGGGAAGCGATCCGGATGCGGCACTTTATTGGATGGCGCGGATGCTGACCGGCGGGGAGGATCCGCGATATCTTGCCCGGCGGATCACCCGAATGGCAGTCGAGGATATCGGCCTGGCCGATCCGCAAGCGCACCGCGTAACGTTGGATGCGTGGGAGACCTATGAGAGGCTCGGCTCACCGGAAGGGGAACTCGCCTTAGCGCAGGCGGTCGTCTACCTGGCCCTCGCTCCGAAATCGAATGCAGGCTATGTGGCGTATAAGGCGGCAATGCGAGCTGCAAAGAAAACGGGGTCTGAGCCGCCCCCGAAGCATATTCTCAACGCGCCGACCGCGATGATGAAAGAGCAGGGATATGGCGCCGGCTACGCCTATGATCACGATGCCGAAGACGGCTTCTCGGGCCAGAGCTACTTTCCGGACGCCATGGATCGAGAGGCGTATTACAGTCCGGTCGAGCGCGGCTTTGAGCGTGAGTTGAAAAAGCGGCTGGATTACTTCGCAAAGTTAAGAGCCGAGCGACAGAGTTGACACCTCCGCCTGGGCGGATATTGCCCGGGCTATGGGTTTTGCCTTTCTTCAGGTCGCAATCGGCGGCGCAATCGGCTCGGTGCTTCGGTATGGTGTCTCCCTTGTGATGGGCATCAGCCCCGGCGGATTTCCCCTCGCCGTACTGACCGTGAATATCGTCGGCTCAGCTCTCATGGGTCTTTTCATCGGGCTGGCAGCCAGTCGCGGGTTGATGGGAATAACGCCTTTCGTTCAAACAGGCCTGCTTGGCGGTTTTACGACCTTTTCGGCCTTTTCCCTTGAAGCGGTGGTTCTCTACGAGCGCGGCGCGATCGGGCAAGCGGCGCTTTATGTCTGTCTTTCTGTCGGTCTTTCCATTGCCGGCCTCTTTCTTGGTCTCGTCGCGGCACGGGCGATCTTCGCATGAGCGGGGTGCAGATCGTCGATGTCGCGCCCGGCGATGGGGATCAGCGGATTGACCGTTGGCTCCGCCGGCGGTTCCCTCATCTGAGCCAAGGCCGGATCGAGAAGATGTGCCGCAAGGGCGAGCTCAGGCTCGATGGCGCGCGCGTCAAATCGAATACGCGTGTCGAGGTGGGCCAACAGGTGCGCATTCCGCCGATCCCCGATGCATCTGACGTGTCCTCGAACCGCGTCACCCGGGTGAGCGATGCGGATGCCGAAATGATGAAGAGCCTCGTCATCTATAAGGACGAGCATCTGATCGCGCTGAACAAGCCACCGGGGATCGCCAGTCAGGGTGGCAGCGGGCAAAGTCGGCATCTCGATGGTCTGGCCGAAGCGCTTCGTTTTGACGCTGACGAAAAACCGCGGCTGGTTCACAGGCTCGATAAGGACACATCCGGCGTCTTCGTGATGGCGCGCAGCCGTGAAAGCGCGACGGCTCTATCCGAGGCGTTCCGGGACAGGGAGACGCGCAAGATCTATTGGGCTGCTGTGGCCGGGGTTCCTCATCCTGTGATGGGAACGATCCGGTACGGATTGGTGAAGGCTGGCGGGCATGGCTCTGCGGGAGAGGGTGAAAAGATGCGCTGTATCCACCCCGCCGACATCGATGCAACACCCGGTGCGAAACGGGCGACGTCCGACTATGCAGTTCTCTCGGGACTTGGCGGGCGGGTGTCGTGGTGTGCGCTTGTTCCCGTCACTGGCCGGACACATCAGCTTCGCGCGCATATGGCCGAGTTGGGTCATCCGGTGATCGGAGACGGCAAATACGGCGGATCGGGTCAGGAGAACATGGGCGACGGATGGGGCGCACAGCTGGGCGATCAGATCAGCCGCAAGCTTCATCTTCACGCGCGGTCCCTTGTTCTGACCCATCCTTTCACAGGCGCGCGGCTATCCCTCGTTTGCCCGTTGCCGGATCACATGCAGCGGACATGGGACTTTTTCGGGTGGGAGGCATCGAGCGTACCTGCCGATCCCTTCGAAGATGACCAGGTCTGAGGAGAGCGGCGATGTCTGAATGGACGATGAAGCGGTTCTGGACCGATGCGCGGGTCGAGAAGGAGGAAGCAGGCGCATTTCGCATCGAACTGGACGGAAAGCCGATCCGGACCCCGCTCAAGGAACCGCTATTGCTCCCCTCGCGGACGATGGCAGACGCGGTTTGCGCTGAGTGGGAGGCTCAGACAGATGTGATTGATCCTCGCGTGATGCCGATGACAAGGTCTGCCAATGCGGCGATCGACAAGGTTGCCCGTCAGATGGACGAAGTGGCGGGCCTCCTGACGGCCTATGGGGAAACCGATCTTCTTTGCTACCGCGCACCGGACCCTGTGACCCTGGTCAACCGGCAGGCCCAAGCCTGGGATCCTTTGCTTGACTGGGCCGCAGATCGCTATGGAGCGCGCCTTGTGGTCGGCACAGGCGTTCTGCCCATCGCCCAGCCCCCCGAAGCCTTGGGGGCCTTGTCGAAGGCCGTCGGTCAAATGACCGCTTTTGAGCTGACGGCGCTGCACGATCTCGTGAGCCTTTCGGGATCGCTTGTCCTTGGTCTGGCCGCAGCCGAACGGGCTTTCCCCGCGGCCGATATCTGGCTTTGGTCGCGCATCGATGAGATCTGGCAGATCGAGCAATGGGGCGAGGATGAAGAGGCTGCCAAGGCGGCTGCCATAAAAGAAGCGGCCTTCCATCACGCCTTCCGCTTTTTCCAACTGGCGAAAAAAAACGCGAGTTGAGGATGGTTTGCACGATGGTTGTGCGCCTGAAAAGACTGACGATCGTAGGGGAACGAGTCCGCTTCGGCCCTTGACCTCCTTGCGGAAATCCGCCCAAGTTGTCAGCATTGAAGGGGACACCTTCACAACTTTCGATGCCGCTCTTTCGCAGAGCGGCCAAAACCGTTCAAAATCAGAGCGGACACTCAGGAAGAGGTAAACATGAACAAATCCGTATTTCTCGGCGCACTAACCGTAGTTGGTATGGCGGCCGGCGTTGCATCTGCTGCAACGCTCGACGACGTCAAAAGCCGCGGAACGCTCAATTGCGGCGTCTCCACCGGTCTCGTTGGTTTTGCGGCTCCGAATACGAGCGGTGAATGGGAGGGCTTTGACGTCGATCTTTGCCGTGCCGTCGCCGCAGCTGTCTTGGGAGATCCGACCGCTGTCGAATTCGTTCCGACCACGCCCAAGACGCGGTTTACCGCGCTGTCCTCGGGTGAAGTCGACATGCTCGCGCGGAACACGACCTGGACTTTCAGCCGCGACAACGACCTCAAGCTCGAATTTACCGGCATCAACTACTATGACGGTCAGGGCTTCATGGTCCCGACAGAGCTTGGCGTGTCGTCGGCCAAGGATCTCGACGGTGCGACCGTCTGCATCCAGACCGGAACCACGACAGAGCTGAACCTTGCGGATTACTTCCGCGCCAACAATATCAGCTACGAGCCTGTTCCGATCGAAACCAACGCCGAAGCACAGCAGCAGTATCTTGCTGGCGCCTGCGACGTCTATACGACGGATGCTTCCGGCCTGGCTGCGACGCGCGCAACGTTCGAGAACCCTGACGATCACGTGCTTCTGCCCGAGATCATCTCGAAAGAGCCGCTCGGACCGCTTGTCCGTCACGGTGACAACGAATGGGGCGATGTCATTCGCTGGACGCTGAATGCTCTGATCTCTGCTGAAGAGCTTGGTGTCACTTCGGCGAATGTCGGCGAGATCGGCGAATCTTCGAACAATCCCGAAATCAAGCGTCTTCTGGGAACCGAGGGCGAGCTGGGTGCGATGCTTGGTCTGGACCCGAACTGGGCTCAGCAGGCGATCACCGCCGGTGGTAACTATGGTGAGATCTTCGAAAAGAACATCGGAGAGAACACACCGATCGGCCTGTCGCGCGGTCTGAACGCACAGTGGACCGATGGTGGCCTCCTCTACTCGCCGCCGTTCCGCTAAGAACCGATAAAGAGGGCGCGGACCATTCCGCGCCCTCTTCACATGTGCTTCAACGATAACATTCGAACCGGGATCGAGGCCCCTATGTCTCTCGCGGATTCGAAGAGTCAGGGAACACGTCCATGACCGCCATGTCCGACGCCCCCACGCAATCCTTCCGGCTTTCCATGCTGCTCTACGATACCCGGTATCGTGGATACACGATCCAGTTCATCGTGATCCTGTTCGTTGTTTTGGCGGTGGGGTACCTGGTGTCGAACCTATTCGCCAACTTGGCGGAGCAGGGTGTCGTGCTGACCTATGACTTTCTCGAGCAGCCGGCTGGGTATGATATCAACCAGACTCTGATCGAATATAACAACCAAAGTTCGCATCTTCGCGCCTCTGTCGTCGGCGCTTTGAACACGCTGCTCGTTGCTGCCATGGCCTGTGTTCTGGCGACGATCCTTGGCGTTTTTGCCGGCATCTTGCGGCTGTCGAACAATTGGCTCGTTGCCAAGCTGATGGCGATCTATGTCGAAGCCTTCCGCAACGTTCCAGTCCTCATCTGGATCATCATCATCAACACGGTTGTCACCAGCGTCGGATCGTCCCCCCGGGTCTTCCTGACGCGGGGAGGATCGGTCGAACCTGAAAGCTCACTCTTTCTGGGCATGTTCGCGTTTACCAATCGCGGCCTTTATATCCCGTCCATCGGTCTTGGCTCCGGTTGGCTTGTTGTGCTTCTGGCTTTCGTTGCGGGTATCCTCGGCTTCTTCGCCTGGCGTTCCTATGTCAAAAAGAAGCTCTTTCAGGAGGGAAGCCTTCTGCCCGCATGGCCAGCCTGGGCCATCCTTTTCGGTCCGGTCATCCTTGCGATGGTGTTGCTTCCGGGTGCCCTCACGATCCTGCGGCCAGATGTCGCTTCGAACAATTTCAACATCCAGGATGGTGTGCTTCTGGGGCGTCCATTGTTGGCTCTCTGGCTCGCGCTTTCGATCTATACCGGTGCCTTCATCGCAGAGAATGTGCGCGCCGGGATCCTCGCCATTTCGAAGGGCCAGACGGAAGCCGCAGCCGCTTTGGGCCTGCGCCCTGGCCGGATCATGAACCTCGTGATCCTGCCGCAGGCGCTTCGGGTCATCATCCCGCCGCTGATCTCGCAATATCTGAACATCACAAAGAACTCGTCGCTCGCGATCGCCGTCGGCTATGCCGACATCACCGCAACGCTTGGCGGCATCACCCTAAATCAGACGGGCCGTGCCATCGAATGTGTGCTTCTGCTCATGCTCTTTTATCTGACCATCAGTTTGAGCATCTCGGCCTTGATGAACGTCTACAACAACTCCGTCCGATTGAAGGAGCGTTGAGATGAGCGATACGCATGCACAAACTGTAGCCTTCGTCCGCGAAACGGAAATTCCACCGTCGCCCCCGCCCGCATCGGAAGCCGGTGTAATCAAATGGCTGCGCGAGAACCTGTTCTCGAGCATTGCAAACTCGATCCTCACCATTCTCGGGCTTATAGCGGTCTATTATATTGTCGTCGGCCTCGGGCCGTGGCTTGCGAATAGCATCTGGCAATCGGACAGCCTTGCTGAGTGTCGCGAAATCCTCGATGGAGCGAACGGCGCATGTTTTGCCGTCATCCGGGAGCGTTGGAACCAGCTTCTTTTTGGGTTCAGGTATCCTGTCGATGAATATTGGCGCCCGGCTTTGGCGTTCGTTCTCCTCTTCGTCGCAATCTTGCCGGTTCTCTTCAGCCACCTGCCGCGAAAGCTGCTGATCGGGACCGCGCTTTATCCATTTTTGGCCTTCTGGCTGATCTGGGGCGGTTCCGTGCTGATCCCGATTGTCGCGCTCCTGGGTTTTGTCGTGGGCGCTGTCGCTTATTCAATGATCTCGGCCCGTAGCTTTGTCGGTGCGATTGCAGCTGCGGTCATTGCGGCCGCAGCGACATGGTGGGCCGGCGGTCTGCTCTTGCGAATCGGAGCCGACTTTCTGGCGCTCAGGGCCGTGCCGTCGAGGGATCTGGGCGGCTTCATGCTGAACATGATCTTGGGCACGGTCTGTGTTTCGCTATCGCTGCCCATCGGGATCGTGCTTGCGCTGGGCCGCCAGTCGAACCTTCCGATCATCAAGGTCCTTTGCGTCATCTTTATCGAGTTCGTGCGGGGTGTGCCGCTTATCACGCTCCTCTTCGTGGCCAGCGTGATCCTGGCCTATTTCTTCCCGCCCGAAAGCAACCTCGATCTGGTTCTTCGCGTCATCATCATGATCACGATGTTCGCTTCGGCCTATATCGCAGAGGTGATCCGGGGCGGCCTGGCCGCCTTGCCGCGCGGCCAGTACGAGGCGGCGGACAGCCTTGGCCTCGATTACGCGCAGTCGATGCGGCTCATCATCCTGCCGCAGGCCTTGAAGATCTCGATCCCCGGGATCGTGAATGTCGCCGTGGGCCTTTTCAAGGATACAACCCTCGTTGCGATCATCTCGATGTACGATCTCGTCGGTCTTATTCGCGGGCCGATCCTCGCCTCGACCGACTGGAATGGCGTCTATTGGGAGCTTTGGAGCTTTGCCGCTCTGCTCTTCTTCGTCATCTGCTACGGCATTTCGCAATATTCACAGTGGCTCGAGCGCAAGCTGGCCACCGATCACCGGTAAGGAGTCTTCACCCATGGCCATGACCGAAGACATGCAAGTCGATACCTCGCAGATGAAGGTTTCGGACGAAGTCGCGATCTCGATCGACAACATGAATAAATGGTACGGCAGCTTTCACGTGCTGCGGGATATTGATCTTACCGTCTATCGTGGAGAGCGGATCGTGATCTGCGGACCGTCCGGATCGGGTAAGTCCACTCTTATCCGTTGCATCAATGCGCTTGAAGAACACCAACAGGGCCGGATCGAAGTGGACGGAACGGTGCTGTCGTCGGACCTCAAGAACATCGACAAGATCCGGTCCGAGGTCGGGATGTGCTTTCAGCACTTCAACCTTTTTCCGCATCTGACGATTTTGGAAAATTGCACCCTCGCGCCGATCTGGGTGCGCAAGACGCCAAAGAAGGAAGCCGAGGAAACGGCAATGCATTTCCTTCGGAAGGTCAAGATCCCCGAGCAGGCAGACAAGTATCCAGGTCAGCTTTCTGGAGGCCAGCAGCAGCGTGTCGCGATTGCCAGGTCCCTGTGCATGCGCCCTCGGATCATGTTGTTCGACGAACCGACATCGGCGCTCGATCCCGAGATGATCAAGGAAGTTCTCGATACGATGATCGAGCTTGCCGAAGAAGGGATGACAATGCTGTGCGTGACCCACGAAATGGGCTTTGCACGGCAGGTGGCGAACCGCGTGATCTTTATGGATGACGGGCAGATCGTAGAGCAGAACGAGCCGGAGGCCTTCTTCAGCGACCCGCAAAACGAGCGGACGAAGCTGTTTCTCAGTCAGATCCTCGGTCACTGAGTAGGGCGCGGGGAAGCACGAAGTCGAGGACCCGCGCAGACCCCTCCGCCAGCGTCGACCAGTCGTCTATCTCGTAGACGGTTGTTGCGCCTGTCGGGTACCGAAGGAAATCATGGTCATCCGGCGCCGTGGCTGCGAGAGCGTCGGCAAAATGGGCGATCCCAGGATTATGGCCGATCAGGATTGTCGTTCCTCGGCCGAAGTCGCGCAATGTGTTCAGGATTGTCTGCTCTAATGCGCAGTAAAGGGCATCCAAATAGCGTGGCTTTGGAGCGTCGGAAAGCTGGCCTGCGATCAGGTCCCATGTCTGCCTTGTGCGCGTCGAACTTGATACGAGTGCATGATCGATAGGCCCGACATTGGTGGCCATCCATTCACCAAGCACCTTGGCCGACCGGCGGCCTCTGCCGGAGAGAGGTCTTGCCTCATCGCCGCTCAATGCGCCGGACCAATCGGATTTGGCATGTCGGGTCAGGATCAGCTTCATGTCAGTGGGCTGCCGACCGGATGATCGACCCGGCACCATGCTCGGTGAAAAGCTCGAGCAGGCATGCGTTCGGTGCTCGCCCGTCAAGGATCACGGCCGCTCTCACACCGCTTTCAATGGCCTGAAGCGCCGTTTCCGTCTTGGGGATCATGCCGCCAGCGATGGTTCCGTCCTTCACTAGTTGTCCAATCTGATCGACGCTCAACTCGGTCAGGACATCCCCGTTCGCGTCTTTCACCCCGGCGACATCCGTCAAAAGCAAAAGCCGATCTGCCTTCAGCGCGCCAGCGATTGCGCCGGCAGCGGTGTCGCCATTGATATTGAACGTCTCGCCCTCGCGTCCGGCGCCGATCGGGGCAATGACTGGGATCGTATCGCTATCGAACAAGGTATGGAGCAAACCCGTATCGATTTCCGTCGGTGTACCGACAAAGCCAAGGTCCGGTATGGCAGCCTCGCACGTGATCAGGTTCGCATCCTTCCCTGAAAGCCCCACGGCCCGGCCGCCCTGACCGTTGATCGCTTGGGTAATGGCCTTGTTCACCTGACCGGAAAGAACCATCTCGACCACTTCGACGGTCGCAGCATCCGTGACGCGCTTGCCGTCGATGAATTGTGACTGGATCCCGAGCTTGCCGAGCATCTCGTTGATCATCGGCCCGCCGCCATGCACGATCACCGGGTTCACGCCGACCTGCTGCATCAGAACGATGTCGCGGGCAAAACTTTCAAGCGCGTCGCGACTGCCCATCGCATGACCGCCCAGTTTGATCACTACGATTGCGCCGTCATATCTTTGCAGAAACGGAAGCGCCTCGCTTAGGGTTCTGGCGGTGGCGATCCAATCGCGGCTCATGTCACGGGTCTTCATACTATCAATATGTCCGGGCGAGATATCCGGTTCGGTCCTGTCTGTGAAGGGAGAGGTCACTCCAGCCCGGCGATGATCGCGCGCAACGCCGGGATGCCGGCGCCTTTCTCGGACGAGGTGACGACGATCTCGGGGAAAGCGGCGGGATACTTTTGCAAAGCCTTGCGCGTCAGCTCCAGCGCATGATCCCTGTCGGCGGCCTTTACCTTGTCTGCTTTGGTTAACACACACTGAAAGGTCACAGCGGAAGAGCCGAGCAGCGACATGATCTCTTCGTCGACTGCCTTGACGCCATGGCGCGCATCGATCAGCACGAAGGCCCGCCGAAGGTTCTGCCGTCCAGCAAGATAGGATTTGAGCAGGGCCTGCCACTTCTTGACGACGGGCAGCGGGGCATTAGCAAAACCGTAGCCGGGCAGATCTACCAAGTAATGGCTCTCGCCCAGTGTGAAGAAGTTGATCTCCTGCGTCCGTCCCGGTGTATTCGACGCGCGAGCGAGGGCCTTTTGACCGGTCAGGGCATTGATCAACGTCGATTTGCCGACATTGGAGCGACCGGCCAGACACACTTCGATCCTGTCCGCTGGCGGCAGACCCGACATCGCGACGACCCCTTTCATGAACTCCGTCGATCCGGCGAAAAGCTTGCGACCCTGTTCTTCGGCATCTGCCTCGGGTGCCTCGGCGACAGGAAAGGGCAGATCCGTCATACGTTCAGATCCATCCGGGCTGCATCACTTGTTCTTGGCCTCGGCCGTCTTCTTGAAGCCGCCCAGAATGTTGCCGAAGACATCGGGCTTGATCCCCTGACTGCGCATGATGAGATATTGTTGGGCAAAGGTGATCGTGTTGTTGGCAATCCAGTAGATCACCAGCCCGCTCGCAAAACTGCCGAGCATGAACATGAAGACCCATGGCATCCATGCAAAGATCATGCGCTGGGTTGCATCCGTCGGCGCCGGGTTGAGCTTTTGCTGAAGCCACATCGAAATGCCCAGAAGGATCGGCAGAATCCCAAGCGAGAAGATGAAGAAGATCGACCCAACCTCAGGCGTGCCCCAGGGCAGCAGGCCGAAGAGGTTCAGGATCGAGGACGGATCCGGCGCGGAGAGGTCGCGGATCCATCCAAACCAGGGCGCATGACGCAGCTCGATCGTGACGAAGATAACCTTGTAGAGAGCAAAGAAGATCGGGATCTGGAGCAGGATCGGCAGACAACCCGCGGCGGGGTTTACTTTGTTGTCTTTATAAAGCTTCATCATGCCTTGCTGAAGCTGCTGACGGTCGTCGCCCGCCCGCTCCTTGAGCTTCTCCATCTCGGGCTGAAGCTCTTTCATCTTCGCCATCGACACGTAGGACTTGTAGGCCAGCGGCAAGAGAATAGCCTTGATGATGAGCGTCAAGATGATGATCGACCAGCCCATATTGCCGATGTAGATATTCAGGAAATGAAGGAGCGCGAAGATCGGCTTGGTCAGGAAGAACAGCCATCCCCAGTCGATGGAGTCGAGAAATCGGTCGATGCCGCGATCGTTCTGGTAAGAGCGGATCGCCTCCCATTCCTTGGCGCCTGCAAAGAGCTTGCTCGCCTGCGATGCCGTCTCGCCCGGAGCGATCGTTTGCACAGGCATGATGATTTCGCTCTGGTAGATGTCCTGGCTAGGGCTGTAGCGCGCCACCGAGCGGAATTCGCTTTGTGGTGGCGGAACGAGCGTCGTCATCCAGTATTTGTCGGTAAATCCGATCCAGCCTGTTGCCTCGGCACGCATCACTTCGGCCCGGCTTTGACCGCCGGTGGCGACATTCATCTCGGTCAGATCGGAGTATCCGACTTGCTGAAGCTCGCCATCCGTCATCCGGATCAGACCTTCGTGAAGGATGAAGAACCCCGTCAGATCCTCTGGCTCTCCGTGACGTGCGACGAGGCCGTAGGCGGCCATGCCCACCGGCTGATCGCTTGTATTCTCGACAGTCTGTTCGATGTCGAAAAGGTACTCTTCGTCGACGGTAATGGTGCGGCGGAACATCAGGCCATCGTCATTTTCCCACCGGAGCGTCAAAGGCTCGCCAGGACGCAGGACCGCTCCCGACTCGATCTCCCATTCGGTGCTTGCATCTGGAACGCCGTCCGCAGTCACGCCCGACTGAGCGATCCAGCCATAAAGGGCGTAATAGGGCGTGCTCGATCCCAGGGGCGACAGAAGCTCCACGATCTCGGCGTCATCCTCGAGGGTCTGACGGTAGCCTTTCAGCGCCAGCTGGTCGATCCGTCCGCCGACCAGTGAGATCGATCCAGCGAGGCTTGGCGTGTCGATCTCGACCCGATCCGCACGAGCGATCTGGGCCTGCATGTCCGAGACGGGCTCTTCAGGAGCCGCCGCGGTAGGTGCCGCTCCATCGATCGAGGGCGGCTGTGCGATTTCCGGTGTCTGGGATGGGTTCGCCGGCTGAGCCAGCTCTGTCGCCGGGGCCGTATCGGACTGAACCGGCGGCTCGGGTGGAAAGAGCACGAACCAGATCATCAAGACAAGAAAGCTCAGAACTGAGGCCAGAATAATGTTCTTGTTCTGATCATCCATAAGGAGCTGCCGTGCGTGATGTCTGGAAAATTGAGAGTTGGCCGGTTGAACAGGGGGCCGTCGCTGACGTCAAGTCGATTCCACTGTCAGATAAGCGGTGCGACCCTGTGCGGCAAGGCGGCAGAGTGGTTTTGAGCCTGATCCACAGCGTCATGCGTCGACCTCGGTCTCGACGGCATCCCGTGTCAGGCCTTCGAAGTCAAAAAGCGATGGATCGAGCATATGAGAGCGGCGGACATTCGTAAGCGACCTGAAAATAACCTGCCGACGACCCGGGCTATTGCGCTCCCATTCGTCGAGCATACCTTTGATTTGCTGACGCTGAAGTCCATCCTGGCTGCCGCACAAGTCGCAGGGAATGATGGGATAGTTCATCGCCTTGGCAAACCGGTCGCAATCCGCTTCGGCAACGTGGGCGAGCGGCCGATAGACAAAGAGATCTCCCTCCTCGTTCAGCAGCTTGGGCGGCATGGTCGCGATACGTCCCCCATGAAAGAGGTTCATGAAAAAGGTCTCCAGAATGTCATCGCGATGATGCCCCAGTACGACGGCGGAACATCCTTCCTCTCTGGCAATCCGGTAAAGATTGCCACGTCTGAGCCGTGAGCAGAGGGCGCAATAGGTCCGTCCCTGCGGGACCTTGTCCATCACGATGGAGTAGGTGTCCTGATATTCTATTCGATGCGGCACACCCATCCGTTCGAGGAATTCCGGAAGAACAGTGGCCGGAAAACCGGGCTGTCCCTGATCGAGATTGCAGGCCAAAAGCTCGACCGGCAGCAGGCCGCGCCATTGCAACTCGTGGAGAATGGCCAGCATCGCATAGCTGTCCTTGCCGCCGGACAGGCAGACCAGCCAGCGGGTCCCCGGCTCGACCATGCCGTATTGGTCCACCGCTTCGCGGGTTTGACGCACAAGGCGTTTTCGCAGCTTGCGAAACTCCGTCGTTGCCGGAGCGCCCGCAAACAGGGGATGAATATCTTCAACGTCGTCAAGCATCGCAGGCTCCATACCCGTTGGGGCAGGAACAGGGAAGGTATCTCAATGGATCGCTTTGATCACCCTCGTCGCAGGCTTGATCCTTATCCGGAAGACTGGTCCCGGCTTGGAGGATTTTCCTACCGCGATCCTCTGATCCTCGTCCGGCTGAAAGATGCTGTGCGGCTTCGCACCGGGGAGGATGCAGATTTCATCACCGGAGCGCCCTTTGGCATATTAGTCGAGGTCGACCAGGACGTCCGGCAGATCACGGTTCCGCCTGGGCTGATCACCGATTTGACATCCGTTCACCTGATCGCGCGGTGGATCGTCGGTCGGGTCGGCCCCTGGCTCGAGGCGGCCATCGTTCACGACTATCTTTATATTGCCTGGCAGGATCAGCCAAACCCGGTCGCACGGGATCGGGACCGCCTTTTCGCGGACCTCGTCATGTTGGCCGGGATGAAGGCCGCGCGTGTCAGCCTTGTTCGCCGATACGCCATCTTCGCGGCGGTCCGTGTTTTTGGTGGCTTTGGCTACCGGCGCCGGACCCGAGACCGGTATGCGGATTTGTCGGATATCGACTGGGCTTTCGCTTTGCCGGGGGACGTATTGTCACTCTCCGGTACGTTGTCGATGCCAGAGCCGCCCCACGGATGACAGCGGCTGAGCCTGCGAAGCGTCAGCCATCCCCCGCGCAATCCCCCATGACGTTTCAGCGCTTCGAGCGCATAAACAGAACAGGTCGGCTGAAATCGGCAGCTATGACCCACCCAGGGAGAGAGAAGAAGCCGGTAGGCCCGGATCGGCAGGGCGATGATATGGGCAAGTGGTGTCATTTGGCGTGCAGCTTCTGAAGGGCTCGCTCGAAATCGTCTTTCAAGGTTTGAAAGGGCAGCGCGGCCGTCGTCCCATGACGTCCGATCAGCACATAGTCCCATCCGGGCCGTCCGCCGCGAGGCAGGCCCAGACGAGCGATCTCGCGCAGGCGGCGCTTGGCCCTGTTGCGAGCCACTGCATTGCCGACCTTCTTCGAACAGGTATATCCGACGCGGATCTCTGCGCCGTCGTCCCGGAGCCGCCCCTGAAGCACGAAGCCCTCTGTCACCACGCGTTTTGCGCGAGACAGGCGGAGGAAGTCTTTTCGGTCCGCTAGAACAGTGGGCACAAACGCCAAAGCCGCGGAGGATGACACCGCGGCTAGAGCAGAGCTATGAGGTTCGGCTGACAGCATTGCAGCCAAACCGGATCAAGCGCTGAGCGACTTCCGCCCGCGCGCGCGGCGTGCGTTCAGGATCTTGCGCCCGGCTTTCGTTGCCATGCGCGAGCGAAATCCATGGCGCCGCTTGCGCACAAGATTGGAAGGCTGAAATGTGCGTTTCATCGCGTCTCTCCGGGTCAAAGGCCGATCCACGTGGTGAATCAAGGCCTGTTATGTATCGAAGCCCGTGCATTAATTGTCTCTCCCTTGTGTGTCAATCGCCGAGAGTACCTGAAAAACCTGCAACACGAGCAGAACGAGGCGTCACATTGTTACAGGTCCAGGACGGCGCGCGGCGATCCTGAAACATGCGGCGCCCGTTTCGCCCAAACTCCTCACCGCAGCGTGAGAGTGCCATCAACCGGCTGTGAGCCCCCTATCCGTGGCGCCGAACTCTCGTCATCTGTAGCCCATCCCCGACAAACGGGCCCTAAACGGAGAGCCAAGGATATGACACGAGACGAGCCATCCCCGCCCAACGCCATGCTGCGCCGCCTGCCTCTGATCGTGATCGGGGTGGCTGCCGTTCTCGGCTTCGTTTTCCTAAGGGATTACTTCACGTTCCAGACCCTTGCGGACAATCGCGAAACCCTGATCGCCTTTCGCGATAGCAATTACCTCGCCACGGTCCTCGTCTTCATGGCGGTCTATATCGTCATCGTCGGATTTTCACTGCCTGGCGCGACGATTGCCACCTTGACCGGCGGCTTTCTCTTCGCGACCTTCCCCGGGGCGCTCTTCAATGTCACGGCCGCCACGATCGGGGCGATCATCATCTTCCTCGCTGCCCGTTGGGGTCTCGGGGAGCGCTTGTCGGCAAAGATGGACGCCTCGGATGGAGCGGTCAGGAAAATCAAGGCAGCCATCGATGACAGCCAGTGGGAAGCGCTCTTTCTCATCCGTCTCGTGCCGGCGGTGCCCTTCTTTGTAGCCAACCTCGTTCCCGCACTCGTCGGCGTTCCGCTCTTTCGGTTCGCGATCACGACCTTTCTGGGGATCATTCCCGGCGCGGTTGTCTACACCTCTGTCGGCGCCGGGCTGGGCAAGGTCTTCGCGCGCGGTGAGACACCGAATCTCGGCATCATCTTCGAGCCGCATATCCTCTTTCCGATCCTTGGGCTTTGCTGCCTGGCTGCTCTTCCCATCGTCATCAAAGCCGTTCGCGGCAAGAAAGGGATCTGATCCATGACCGAGATCACCGATCGCATCAAAACCGATATCCTCATCATAGGCGCAGGATCAGGCGGTCTGTCCGTCGCCGCCGGAGCTGTCCAGATGGGTGCCGATGTTGTCCTGCTTGAAGGGCACAAGATGGGCGGCGACTGCCTCAATTACGGATGCGTGCCATCAAAAGCGCTTATCGCTGCAGGCAAAAAGGCGCATGCAATGCAGTCGGGCGGCGCGTTCGGAGTTCAGGAGGTGAAGCCGTCCGTGGACTATGCCAAGGCGAAGGATCACGTTCACAAGGTGATCGAGACGATTGCCCCCGTCGATAGCCAAGAGCGGTTCGAAGGGCTGGGGGTCAAGGTCATCCGCGACTACGGCAAGTTCATCTCAAAGACCGAGGTGCAAGCAGGAGGCACTGTGATCGAGGCGCGCAGGATCGTGATCGCAACGGGATCCTCCCCCTTCGTTCCCCCGATCCCCGGGATCGAGACGGTCGAAATTCATACGAACGAGACGATTTTTGATCTTCGCACCAGACCCGAGCATCTTCTTATCATCGGTGGCGGCCCCATCGGGATGGAGATGGCGCAGGCTCATATCCGGCTCGGCTCCAAGGTGACGGTCATCGAAGGACAAAAGGCGATGGGCAAGGACGATCCGGAAATGGCCGCAATCGTTCTGGACCGGCTCCGCGCGGAAGGCGTCGCGATCATCGAAGAGGCGCAGGCCGAAGAAATCTCCGGCGCTGACGGGCAAATCAGCGTGCGCACGCCAAAGGGGGACTTCACTGGCTCTCACCTGCTGATGGCCGTCGGGCGGAAGGTCAATCTGGATAAGCTCGATCTGGAAGCGGGAGGTGTCCGGTTCAAGCGCGGCGGTTTGACCGTTGGTGACGATCTGCGATCGGTCTCGAACCGGGCTGTCTATGCCATTGGGGATGCGGCCGGGCGGTATCAATTCACGCATGTCGCAGGCTATCATGCCGGGGTGGTTATCAAATCGATGCTCTTCGGTCTGCCCTCCAAGGCAAAGCAGGATCACATTCCATGGGCCACCTATACTGATCCCGAACTGGCCCAGGTCGGTCTGACCGAAGCCGAGGCCCGCAAGAAATTCGGGCCCAAGCTGAGCGTGGTCCGGTTCCCCTATGATGAGAACGACCGTGCGATCGCCGAAGGCAAGACAACGGGCCTCGTCAAGGTCATGGTGGTGTCGGGGAGGCCGGTCGGCGCTTCGATCGTCGGTGCTCAGGCAGGGGAATTGATCGGTATCTGGGCAATGGCGATTGCCAATAAGCTAAAAATGACGGCTTTATCCAATACCGTTTTGCCTTATCCGACATTGATGGAAGTGAACAAAAGAGCGGCAGGTGCATATCTTGGTCCAAAGATCTTTGACAGCGAGCTTGTCAAACGGGTCGTTGGTGCAGTTCAAAGGTTTGTCCCCTGAAGATCCGGGGGCAGGGTAGGCGGGCATGATCAAATCCCTTTCCGGCCGATTTCTGGTTCTGACGACGGTCTTTGTCATGCTGGCGGAGGTTTTGATCTTCGTTCCGTCCGTCGCCCGGTTCAGAGAGGATTATCTGCTCCTCAGGCTGGAGCGTGCCCAAATTGCCTCTCTTGCTCTTCTGGCCGACGACATGATCGACCGTGATCTCGAGAAAGAACTGCTCACGAATGCCGGTGTCTATAACGTCGTCTTGCGGCGAGACGAGATCAGCCAACTGATCCTCTCGTCCCAGATCCCGGCCCCAATCCACGCGACCTTTGACTTGCGGGATCCAACCGCATGGCAACTGATCCAGCACGCCATAGAGCGCCTGATCGATACCGAGGAACGCGTGGTCCGCGTGATCGGGGAGCCGGTGCGCGAAGGTGGGCTTCTCATCGAGGTGGCAATGCCGACGATGGATCTGCGCGAAGAGATGATCGCCTATGGCATCCGGATCCTGTTCCTGTCGGCCCTGATCTCGATCGTGACCGCGACGCTTCTCTTTCTCGCGGCGCGCCGTTTCATTGTCACTCCCATCAAGGGGGTCGTTCGCGCGATGCAACGCTATGCGGACGCCCCCGAGGACAACCGCCGCATCATCGAGCCGAAGGCAAGTGTGACCGAACTTCGGGAGGCGGAGGAGGCGCTGCAATCCCTGCAGTCTCAACTCACGACAGCCCTCAGGCAAAAGGAACGCCTCGCGCAACTTGGCGGCGCGGTCGCCAAGATAAGCCATGACTTGCGGAATATCCTGACCTCGGCGCAGCTCTTCACGGACCGGATCGAAACCTCCGAGGATCCGCTAGTCACCCGGATGGCGCCGAAACTGGTGAACTCCATCACGCGTGCTGTCTCCTTGTGCGAAAGCACCCTGGCCTTCGGGCGCGCCGAAGAGCCGCCCCCCACGCTCGACCGGCTGGCGATCAATCGTATCGTCGAGGATGTGATCGACAGCGAAACGCTCGCCGCCGGCGACTACCCACTCGAGATTGCCGATGAAGTTCCGGCCGGCCTGGTCGTGCGCGCCGATGGAGAACAGCTGTTCCGCGTTGTCTCGAACCTCGTGCGCAATGCGCGTCAGGCCATCATGGCAACCGGAGATCCTGGCCGGATCTGCGTCTCTGCTTGGGAGGACGACGCTACATGGTGGATCGACATCACCGATACCGGCCCGGGTCTTCCACCAAAGGCGCAGGAATACCTGTTCCAGCCTTTTCAGGGCGGGGCGCGCAAGGGCGGATCAGGGCTTGGTCTGGCAATCGCAGCGGAGCTCATCCGTGGTCACGGAGGAACGCTTGATCTTTCGGCGACAGGACCTGAAGGCACGTCCTTCAAGATCTGTTTGCCCAAGGGCGACGCAACATCCTTCCTAGCGACAGGATGAGCGTTTGGGCCTTGCATTGCGCGAGGTCCGAAGCTATCCCCGCCACACTCTGCGCGCTGGTAGCTCAGTTGGATAGAGTACCTGACTACGAATCAGGGGGTCGGGGGTTCGAATCCTCCCCAGCGCGCCATTTCCCTTTTGTCGAACGTCAGACGAAATTGGCTTTTGCGTCATAAACTGGCCAAGTCACCGGTAACCGGATGTTTGTCGCTCGGTCGCAGACGTCCGGTTCGCATCTCCCGGATCTAGTGCTTCAGACAATCTATTATGTTGCGCTGATCTAAGTGTTCAGGTCCGGCATCTGGTGGATCGGATTGACGATGAATCTGCTCGGCTCTGATGTCCAGATTTTGCAGA
>CANNFE010000015.1 GCA_947503775.1 uncultured Paracoccaceae bacterium
GATCAGACATGTTCACCGCTCAGTTTTCCAGCCGTGAATCACGCTACTAAGCAGAAATCAATGGGTCCTGACCCTAGTGGGGGCGCTTCTATGGGGCATTGCTTCGAAGCCGAGAGGTTAGGCAACTAGGCGGAATATCTAATGTAAGCTTACCCGCACATCACCCGTTCATCGTGCGAGAAACAGAACAATAGAACAAAACAAGAATTTTTTGATTTCGAGGTCTTGTAAGACTTCGTTTAGCACCCAAATGAGGTGAGCCCCGGGGCAAAGGACCCGGATGAACCGTGTTAAGGACCGCAAGCGCTATCTTCTGCGCGCGCGGCAGCCGGATCGGCGTGATGCATTTCATGTCGCATCCTTCCATGCACAATGTGGTTAATATATACCACGCTAGGTTAACTCGTACCGGAGAGTGCTGAAGCGCTTGTTGATGGGAGCTAGGTCAAATGGCCCGGGCATTCGAAGAACGGAATTCATTATGCCCGGGTTTTACCTACCATCGGAGAACGAGTTTGATCCTTCAGCAGATGATTTTGTTCTACGGTCGATCTCTAAGGAGCGTAGATATAGGCACTTTGACCTTCCACTAAGGGACGCCTTTCAAGAGCAAGGCTTTGATTTTTCGAAGGAAATAGAGGTACACCGTTTCTTACCACTTATTGGATATACCGACACGACATGGCGATACATTCGAATAAAAGACGGCGATGGTAGTTGGAAAAGAGGTCCAGACGGTAAATTCGAAAGGAGAGTAGTAAAAAAATCACGCCCTATCCGGTTTGCGAGTCATCGAGATGCAGCGTATCTTCAAGCGTATGCCGCGTGTCTGAATAACTTCTACGAACGTGCACTTTCAGTAGACGGAACTTCAGGTTCAGTTCTTGCATACCGCAAGGGCGGCGCAACCAACATCCATCATGCAAAGTCTTTGTTCGACGAAATTGTCGATCGTAGAGACTGCGTTGTTTTCGCTATGGATATCTCTGGATTCTTCGATAATTTGGATCACTTACTTCTTCGCGATGAAGTCGCGGACTTATTAGGTGTGGCGCGGTTGGGTGGACACCATGGTACGGTATGGAAAAATATCACACGTTATTCGTGGGTCGAGACCAGCGACCTAGATGAGCGGCTCGGCCGGCAAAGAGACGGAAAAGGTCGCGTTTGTTCTCCTCAAGACTTTTTAGCGCATGTCCAAGGTCGAAAGAACGGCCTGATTCGCAAGCACAAAGAGCGATTTGGAATTCCGCAAGGGACTCCGATATCAGGTCTATATGCAAATATTTATTTGCGTACTTTTGATCGTGAGATGAGGGAGTGGTGCACTCGACATCGAGGTTCGTACCGTCGCTATTCTGACGACATTGCTGTTGTTCTGCCCCTTCATGAAACCACACCAGAAGTTGTTGCATCAGTTGAAGTGATGCTTGCGAAGTTCAATTTGAAGATGTCGGCGTCTAAGACAGAGATTGCGGAGTTTAGAGGCGCAATTCTCTCCTCTGATAAGCCTATTCAATATCTAGGTTTTACGTTTGACGGCAAGAAGACCCTAATCCGCGCGTCTTCACTTGATGCATATTTGGGGAAAATGCAGAGGAGTATTCATGCAAAACTTGTAGCTGCAAAGATGAATGAGATCCCATCTTTTAAGGTCTACCAGCGGGAACTGCGAAGTCGATACACTCATGCGGGCAAGCGACGCAACTTCATTAAGTACGCACACAAGGCCGCAGACATCATGAGCAGCCTTGAGATCAAACAACAGGTCAAACCTCATACAACTTGGTTTGAACGCGCGTGGAAACTTGAGGTTATCAAAGTGTACGGTGGGTTGGTGACAAACGACCCCTAGTCGAAGCGCGCCGTACAATTAACACTACACGGCCTGCCGATGATGAGCAGTGTTGACAAAGACCTCATCGAGCGAGGCCCCGGCTCAAGGCCGGGGCGGCGTGGGGAGATGGGCTGGGGTCGCGGCGCAGCCAAGGCGGTTTCGGGATGTGGGCTGGGGTCAGGGCGCGGCGGGGGCGGTGCTCGGGAGGCGTGTCCGAGGGCGGTTGACGTAGCCAGCGGCTCGGGATGGGTCCGGGTTAGGGCGCGCGTTCCGTCAGCGTCCTGCCCACCGCGTCTTTCCAGCCGGCGTAGCGGCGCTCTCTGGTGGCCTCGTCCATGGCGGGCTCGAAGCGTTTGTCTTGCTGCCATTGCTCGGCGAAGGCCTCGGGGTCCGGGTAGAGGTCCGCTTGCATGCCGGCGAGCCAAGCCGCTCCTAGGGCGGTCGTTTCGCGGATGACGGGGCGGTCGGCGGGGGCTCCGGTGATGTCGGCGAGGAACTGCATGGTCCAGTCGGAGGCCGTCATGCCTCCGTCGACGCGCAGGACCTCGGGGCCGCCATCGGTCTGCCAGTCGGCCTGCATCGCCTCGAGCAGGTCGCGGGTCTGGAAGCCGACGCTTTCGAGGGCGGCGCGGGCCAGCTCGGCCGGGCCGGAATTGCGGGTGAGCCCGTAGATGGCCCCGCGCGCCTCGGCATCCCAATAGGGCGCGCCGAGGCCGGTGAAGGCGGGGACGAGGTAGAGCTCCTGGGTCCGGTCGGCGGTCTCGGCCAGCGGCTGGGTCTCGGCGGCGTCGCGGATGATCTTGAGCCCGTCGCGCAGCCACTGGACGACGGCGCCGGCGATGAAGATGGCGCCTTCGAGGGCATAGGTGGGTTTGCCGTTCAGTTGGTAGGCGATGGTGCCGAGGAGGCGGTTCTGGCTGGCGACGAGGGTGCCCCCGGTGTTGAGGAGCGCGAAGCAGCCGGTGCCGTAGGTGGATTTGAGCATGCCGGGTTTGAAACAGGCCTGGCCGAGGGTGGCGGCCTGCTGATCGCCCGCGACGCCGAGGATCGGGATCTCGCGCCCGAAGAGGTCGGAGCGGGTGGTGCCGAAGGGGGCGGCGCTGTCCTTGACCTCGGGCAGCATGGAGAGCGGGATGCCAAGGCGCTCGCAGATCGTGGCGTCCCAGCGGCCCTCGCGGATGTTGTAGAGCATGGTGCGGGCGGCGTTGGTCGCGTCGGTGACGTGGGAGGCGCCGCCGGTGAGCTTCCAGATGAGGTAGCTGTCGACGGTGCCGAAGGCGAGCTTGCCGTCCTTCGCCTTTTGCAGGGCGCCGTCCACGGTTTGCAGGATGTAGCGGGCCTTGGTGCCCGAGAAGTAGGGATCGGCGAGCAGGCCCGTGCGGTGGGTGATCTGGGGCTCGAAGCCGTCTTCGCGCAGCTCGTCGCAGAAGGCGGCGGTGCGGCGGTCCTGCCAGACGATGGCGTTGTGGATCGGCTGGCCGGTCTCGCGGTCCCAGACGAGCGTGGTCTCGCGCTGGTTGGTGATGCCGATGGCGGCGATGTCCTCGGGGCCAATCCCGGCGCGTTCGATGGCGCCGCGGCAGGTGGAGGCGGTGGTGGACCAGATATCGGCAGGATCGTGTTCGACCCAGCCAGAGCGGGGGAAATGCTGGGGGAATTCCTCTTGCGCCATGGCTTTGATCTGGCGGGCCTCGTCAAAGAGGATGGCGCGCGACGAGGTGGTGCCCTGGTCGATGGCGAGGATATGGGTCATGTGGAAGCCTCCCTGTCTTTGGCGGGAGGTTAGCCGCGGAATCCGGTGGCCACCACGAACTTTTCCGAGCTGTCCGAGCGCGAGGCGGGCGGCTTGATATTGGCGACCTTGGTGAACTTCTGCTTGAGCAGTTTCTGAAGGTCCCCTTCGGCACCGCCCGCCAGGACCTTGGCGACGAAGGTGCCGCCCTCGGTGAGCGTGTCGAAGGCGAAATAGGCGGCCGCTTCGCAGAGCGCGATGATGCGCATATGGTCGGTCTGCTTGTGGCCCGAGGCGGAGGCGGCCATGTCGGACATGACGACATCGGCTTGTCCGTTGAGCCAGTCCTTCACCTTCTGGTCGGCGTCGTCCTCCATGAAATCGAGCTGGTGGATCTCAGCGCCGGGGATCGGTTCGACCTCTTGCAGATCGATGCCGAGGACGGTGCCTTGCGGCTTCTTGGGCTTGTCGCCAAGCGCGTTGACGCGGCGGACGGCAACCTGGCACCAGCCGCCGGGCGCGCAGCCCAGATCAACGACGCGCGCGCCGGGGATGAGGAAGCCGACCTTGTCGTCCAGCTCGAGGATCTTGTAGGCCGCCCTGCCCCGGTAGCCTTCGGCATTGGCGCGTTTGACATACGGATCGTTGAGCTGCCGCTGGAGCCACAGCGTTGAGGAGAGCTTGCGCCCGCGGGCGGTCTTGACCTTGGTCTTGAGGTCCCGCTGTCCGCGTCCGGAGCTGTTCTTGGTGGGTTTGTTGGCCATGGGGCAGAGATAGGGGAGTTGAGGCGGGATGGCGAGGGCGGCATGGAGGACACGTGGCGCGAGGCTATTTCCAAGCCCTCCATTTCCGACTATTTTGGGCGGGTATCGATCGCAATCGACAGACAACGTGCTTTGCCGCAATGCCGCGCAAGGCGCCGACCCCACAGGCTTGGAGGCCGCCAGATGTATATCGCCATGAACCGCTTTACCGTCCCGTCAGGCAATGCCGAGGCGTTCGAGGATCTGTGGCTGGGCCGCGACAGTCACCTCAAGGGTCTGCCGGGCTTTGTCGAGTTCCACATGCTCAAGGGTCCCGAGACGGATGGGCGGATCCTGTATTCCTCGCATACCGTCTGGGAGAGCGAGGATCATTTCGCCGGCTGGACCAAGAGCGAGGCCTTCCGCGCGGCGCATAAGGATGCGGGGCAGAGCAAAAAGCTTTATGAAGGGGCTCCGGTGTTCGAGGGATTTACCGCAATCCAGTCGATTTCGTGAAGGGGGTTCAGTTTGGATAGCGTAATACAGACCATGTTGGACCAAGTTCCTGATCCCAGCTTAGAAGGCGGAGCGCTGGCAATGCACCGTCGCAAAGCGCCGGATAGCCTAGTTTCGACATGGAATTCTGACTTCGATGCGCTCGCTGCCGTTGCGTTGCGTGATCGAGCAGCGGGGCTCTATAACGCCCTCGAGAAGCGGCCCGGCCTGACCCCCTATTTTCAGGCGATCCTGAAGTTCGGCGCGAATTATCAAATCCGCGTCATACGAATGCGCAACGACCATTAGGTCGAATTGACCATTCTCTGTCTCGGTTGCGGAGTGCAACATCACGTCGACATCACGGTACCCCATGTCAGGCGTCGGATCTCGGTTCGCCATAACATGACGCAGGCCTCCACGCGGGACCGAAAACGCGATCAGTTCACCAGGTGACCAAGAGCTAACAAGCTCGTTGTCTAGATCCATCCTTATCGTCAGCCGTCTCATCCGTGGCGCAAGCCGGATCGCGGCCCCCCTATCCGCGCCCTCCCTGCGAAGGCTTACGGTCTCGGGATCGGGATCGCTGGTCTTTTGATAGTGTACGTCGCCCTTTGCCCGATACCGCGCAATTTCCGCAGCACCCCGGTTCGAAAGCTCTATGAATGTCACATTGTTCTGCGTGCCCAGAACAAAGCCATTGGTATATGGTATCTTTTTTGGAACACCGCCATCTCTGAACATGAACTCGACCGTCGCGCCCATAGGGATCAGAGGCCGCGTCTTATCAACAACGAACGCAACCGATTTCCGGTCGAGGGCAACGTCCAGCAGGTCTTTCGCATAGGATGGGCTGCACAGAAGCATGAGCCAAATGGCGGTCCATTTCAGATTAACCATGACTTTGTCTCCCGCGTGCAGCGCATGCGCTCTTTGAATAGTGTGACGGCGTAGCTGTAATGATACTTTTGGTCTTTCACAGTCAGGCTTTGATTTTGCTTTGTCCAGATGCCACTGCAGACATACCAAGAGCCTGACGCCGCGTCCTTATTTTGCTCGCCGAGAAAAAGCTGAGTAATATCTCCGAGGTTGACTTGACCGAGCCTCACGCGAACGATGCGATAAGGCTGTTTGTGTAGGATATGAAGGACGTCGCGATGACTCTGGCAGGAGCTTTCGCCCTCTTCGGTGTCATGATTGCCCTCGCCGCACTTCCCAGTTCGAGCGTGTTGCTGGTGGTGGCTCAATCGGGCTCGAGAGGGGTTCGGAGCGGGGTGGCGGCGGCGCTTGGGGTTGTGGCCGGGGATCTGGTCTTCGTAATGCTGGCCGTGTTGGGGATGACGGCTTTGGCGGAGCAGATGGGGGCGGTCTTTGCGGTTCTGAAATACCTTGCGGCGGGGTATTTGATCTGGTTGGGGATCGGGCTTTTGCGGAGCCTGAGGGAGACGGCGGCTGTGGCCCCTCCTCCGGTGCGAGCGCGGGGGTTGGTGGCGAGCTTTGGATCAGGTCTTCTTTTGACGCTTGGCGATCTGAAGGCGATCTTTTTCTACGCCAGTTTGCTGCCTGCCTTTCTCGACCTCACGGCTTTGACGGCGGTGGATGTCTGGATCCTCATTGCGATCACGGTGCTCGCCGTGGGCGGGGTGAAGGTGGCCTACGCGCTTGGCGCCGGGCGGGCGTCGGGGCTGGCGCAGCGGTTTGCGCTGGAGCGGCCACTGAAGGGCGCGTCGGGCGGGCTGATGATCGGGGCCGGAGCCTACCTGCTGGTGCGGGACTAGTAGGGGCCGTCCTCGAGCACGCCGTCGGCGGACATCTGGGCATAAAGCAGGCCCTCGCGCAGGCCTCGGTCGGCGACGGACATCCGGTCGGTGGGCCAGAGCCGCATGAGCGCCTGCAGGATCGCGGCGCCCGACATGATAAGCGCTTGCCGGTCGCGCCCGATGCGCGGATCGGCGCGGCGGCCCGCGGGGCCCATGGAGATGTAGTTGGAGATCACCGTGTCGATCTGGTCGGAGGTCATGCGCAGCCCGTCGACCTTGGTCCGGTCATAGCGGCGCAGGCCAAGATGGGAGGCGGCGACGGTCGTGACAGTGCCGGAGGTGCCGATGATCTGGAAGCCCTCGCGCACCTGTTCGGAGGCATAGGGGGCGAAATCGGCGAGCTTTTCCTCGAAAAACCAGCTCATCAGGGCGAAGCGGCCGGTGTCGTCCTCCACATCGGCGAACTGGTCGCGGAGCGTGGCGACGCCCAAGGGGACAGAGATCCAGTCGACGACCTTGGCCGCCGGAAAGGGCCCGGTATCCTGGCGAAAGCCGGAATGGAGCCGCATGATCGCGCGGGGGCGGTCGGGCTTGGGCACCTTGGTCAGGTCGATCCAGACCAGCTCGGTCGAGCCGCCGCCGATATCGACGACGAGCAGCTGCTCGGTCTTGGTGGAGACGAGCGGCGCGCAGGAGATGACGGCCAGGCGCGCCTCCTCCTCGGGTTCGATGATGTCGAGCATCAGGCCGGTCTCGCGCCGGACCTGATCGATGAACTGGGCGGAATTGGCGGCCCGGCGGCAGGCCTCGGTCGCGACAAGGCGCATCCGGCTGACCTTGTGGCGGTTGAGCTTCTGGCGGCAGATGCGGATCGCATTGACCGTGCGGCCCATAGAGGCACGGCTGAGGCGGCCCGAATTTTCGAGCCCCGATCCCAGCTGCACATTCTTGGAGAAGCTGTCCACGACATGGAACTGGCTGCCCTTGGGATGGGCAATCAGCATGCGGCAGCTATTCGTTCCCAGATCGAGCGCCGCGTAGAGGGCGTTCGGGTCAGGTTGTTTCGGCGCGGGGCTCTCGACCGGTTTCGGGAATGCGCCCGCGCTGTCGGGACGCCTGGGCGCCATCGTCGCGCCCTCCATTTCAAGTTAAATTAAGACTATGTCACTCGCGCCGTTCGATCAAGCCGTCGCGACCTGAAAGCTGACCGGCTCAGGATCGTCATGAGAGACTTTCATCTGCCGCAAGGTGGATCTTTGCAGGCCGCACTGGCATGCCGGAGCGGGCAAAGGTCGCTCTGCCTCGGTGGCGTGTCGATATCGGGCCACGGCGCGCCCGGTTCAGCGGATAGGACTAGGAAACCAGAGGAAGGGAATCATGAGCGAGATCACCGTTGTCTACTGGCGCGACATACCGGCGCAGGTCATCGCGGGATCGGGACGGCGGGCGGCGAAGGTGCCTCTGCCTGAGCGGTTCGAACAGGCGATTGACCGCGCCGCGATGAAAAGCGGGGCGGCGGGCACGGATGCGTATCTCGCCGAGTGGCGCAAGGGACCGGTGGATCTGCCCGGGGACGCTCCGCTGACGGTGGAGGATGCGGCGGCGCGGATCGAGGCCCATTACGATACGGGCCGGATCAAGGCGCTGATCGACGGCAACGGATGGGCTGCCTCATGAGACCGATGCGAAAGGGATCCGCATGGCGTTTTTGAAGTTCAGGAAGACCGATGTGGAGCGCCCTGCCCCGGTGCAGCCCGAGCTGCCGGAGTTCATCAAGGGCTTTTCGATCGAGGTGATGCCGCGGACGGCGGCCAAGATCGAAAGCTTCTCCGCGCTGCTGCCGCAGGGCACCCGGGTTTATATCGCGCATCTCGAAGGCACGCCGGTCGAGGATATGGTGGCGACGGCCAAGCGGATTGCAGGTGAAGGCTTTAAGGTGATGCCGCATTTTCCGGCGCGGATCATCAAGGACCGCGCCACGCTCGAGGACTGGATCGCCCGCTATCAGGGCGAGGCCGGCGTCGATCAGGCGCTGGTTCTAGCGGGCGGGATCGGTGCGCCAGCGGGCGATTTCGACAACTCGATGGAGCTGCTGGAGAGCGGCTGCTTTGACCGCGCCGGGTTCAAACGGTTGCATGTGGCGGGCCATCCCGAGGGCAACCGGGATATCGATCCGGATGGCGGGGATGCGGCGGTGTCCGAGGCGCTGCGCTGGAAGCAGGCGTTTTCGGAGCGCACGGATGCCGCGATGGCGATCACGACGCAGTTCTGTTTCGAGGCGGGTCCGGTCATTGCCTGGGCGACGGGCTTGCGCGCCGCCGGGATCGATCTGCCGGTGCATATCGGCGTGGCGGGACCGGCCAAGCTGCAGACGCTGATCAAGTTCGCGATTGCCTGCGGCGTTGGGCCGTCCCTGTCGGTTCTGCAAAAGCGGGCGATGGATGTCACCAAGCTGCTGACCCCCTATGAGCCCACCGACTTCGTCAGCGAATTGGCCGCTTACCGTGCCGCCCATCCGGATTTCGCGATCACGCACCTTCACCTTTTCCCCCTTGGCGGGATCACGGCGAGCGCCGACTGGGCCCGGGTCCATGGCGCGGCCGAGACCGCTGCAACAGCGAGTGCCTTATGACCAGAACCGTCGTCGAGTCCAAGACCAAGACCGCCATCATCGGGTTCGACGAACCGTTCTGCGTGATCGGCGAGCGGATCAATCCGACGGGGCGCAAGGCGCTGGCCGCGCAGCTTGAGGTCGGGGATTTCTCGACCGTGGAGAAGGACGCACTGGAGCAGGTCGCCTGCGGGGCGACGATGCTGGACATCAATTCGGGCGCTGTCTTCAAGAACAAAATGGCCGAGGATCCGCGCTATGCGGATAACAACTTTGTCGAGCCGCCGCTGATGAAGCAGTTAATCGAACTGGTTCAGGGTGTGGTCGATGTGCCGCTCTGCATCGATAGCAGTGTGCCGGGAGCGCTAGAGGCGGGGCTAGAGATGAGCGAGGGGCGTCCGCTGCTCAATTCGGTGACGGGTGAAGAGGAGCGGCTGGAGGCGATCCTGCCGCTGGTCAAGAAGTACAACGTGCCGGTCGTGGCGATCTCGAACGACGATACCGGGATCAGCGAGGATCCCGATGTGCGCTTTGCCGTCGCCAAGAAGATCGTGGAGCGGGCAGCCGATTTCGGCATTCCGGCCCATGACATCGTGGTTGATCCGCTGGTGATGCCGGTCGGCGCGATGGGCACGGCGGGGCTGCAGGTGTTCTCCTTGGTCAAACGGCTGCGCGACGAGCTGAAGGTGAACACAACCTGCGGGGCGTCGAACATCTCCTTCGGGTTGCCGCATAGGCACGGGATCAACTCGGCCTTTCTGACGATGGCCATCGGGGCAGGCATGACGAGCGCGATCATGAACCCCGTGCGGGCTGTTGAGATGGAGGCGGTTCGGGCGGCGAACTACCTGATGAACCACGATGCCGGCGGCGGCACCTGGATCGGGTTCTCGCGCGTGCTCGACCAGGTCGCCGAGGGCGTGCCCTTCCCCGAGGCCGCGCAGGCGGCGGCGGCCGGTGGCGGACGGCGGGACGGGCGGCGGCGCAGGCGGGCTTAAGGCGCGATTAACTTTCCCGCCGTAACGAGAGATCATGCGGCAGACTCACCGGAAACCGGCGGGCCGGGATTGGCTCGATCAAATCTTCCGAAGCCAGGCGGCGCTGAGCGGTGGCGTCGTGAAGCGCTCCAAGCGGGATATCTTTCGAGAGGTCGGGATGGATGCGCTCGAGCTTGAGGTGCGCCGGCGGGGATTTCACATGGTCGAGTGCGGCCAGCATGTCGTGATCAGCTGTTCGGGCGCGGCGTTACGGATCGTGTGCTGAGGGGCCAAAACCTTCTAGAAGGTTTTGAAGAGCAGAATTTTCTGGAAAATTCTGGGGTGCAAATTCTTCTAGAAGAATTTGGCCGCTCTAGCCGATCTGTCCCTTGAGGGCCTGAAGGGCCGACGACAGGATCGTGGTGTCGCCGCCGACGCCGAGGAATGTCACGCCCTTTCCTTCGTATTCCGCGAAGCGGTTCGGATCGAAGGTGATGATACCGGCGGCCTTTCCGGCGGCGGTGATGCGGGCGATGGCGTGATCGATCGCCTCTTCGACCTCGGGGGTCTCGGGCTCTCCCGGGTAGCCCATATCGGCGGAGAGATCGGCGGGGCCGATGAAGACGCCGTCGACACCGTCCGTGGCGGCGATGTCGTCGATCGCCTCGATCGCGGCGCGGCTTTCGGCCTGCACGATGAGGCAGATCTGGTCATTGGCTGTCGCCACGTAATCGGTGATGCGGCTGTAATCGGAGGCGCGGGCGAGCGCCGCGCCCATGCCGCGCACGCCTTGGGGCGGATAGCGGACGGCGGCGGCGGCCGCGCTCGCCTCATCCGCGCCATGCACGAGAGGGACCAGCACGGTCTGGCAGCCCAGATCGAGAATCTGCTTGAGAATCCAGTCCTCTCCGGTTGGCACGCGGACCACGGCGGGGCAATCCTGCGCGGCGAGCGCCTGGAGCTGCGGCAGGATCGTGGGCACGGTGTTGGGCCCGTGTTCGGCGTCGATCAGGCACCAGTCGAAGCCCGCACCGCCTGCAAGTTCGGCCACGGTCGGGCTGCCCAGACCCAGCCAGAGGCCGTGCTGGACGCGGCCTTCGGCGAGGGCGGATTTCAGGCGGTTGCGCGGCGCTGGCATGCCCTATCGATAGAGCAGCGAGCGGCCATTGGCAAAGAGATGCACCTTTTCGGGGCGGGCGGTCAGGTGGATCTCCTGCCCGCGCATCTGGGTGTGGATGCCCGGCAGCTTGGCGATGACCGTATCCGTGTCGGTGTCGGATTTGGGCGCTTCGAAGTAGAGCTGCGTGACCTCGCCCAGGGCCTCGACGATGTCGACCTTGCCCGAAAACGCGTAGGTGTCACTGTCGGCCTCGATCATGTCCTCGGGACGGATGCCGACATTGACCTGCTGGCCCATATCGCTGTCCACCGTCGGGATATTGGTCATGATCGTCCCCTGTCCGTCATGAACGGTGACGCCGGTTACCTCTCCGGTGCTGACGATCTCTCCGGCGAGCAGGTTCATGGCCGGGGAGCCGATGAACTGAGCGACGAATTCGTTCTCGGGGCGTTCGTAGAGATCAAGCGGAGAGCCGACTTGGGCGATGCCTTTGTTGGCCAGAACCACGATGCGGGTCGCTAGCGTCATCGCCTCAACCTGGTCGTGGGTGACGTAGATCATCGTGCTTTCCGGCATGCTCTCCTTGAGCTGGGCGATCTCGATCCGGGTGGCGACGCGGAGGGCGGCGTCGAGGTTCGAGAGCGGCTCGTCAAAGAGGTAGACCTTGGGATCGCGCACGATGGAGCGGCCGATGGCGACGCGCTGGCGCTGCCCGCCCGAGAGCGCCTTGGGCAGGCGGTCGAGATAGGGCTCGAGCTGGAGGATGCGGGCCGCGTTGTTGACGGCGGCGTCGATCTCCTCTTTCGACTTTTTGGCCAGTTTGAGCGCGAAGGTCATGTTGTCGCGCACGGTCATGTGCGGATAGAGCGCGTAGCTTTGGAACACCATCGCGATGCCGCGCTGGGCGGGGGGCACGTTGTTGACCACCTGCCCGTCGATCTGCAGCTCGCCGCCGGTGATCTGTTCGAGCCCCGCGATCATGCGCAGAAGCGTGGACTTGCCGCAGCCGGAAGGGCCGACAAAGACAATCAGCTCCCCCTGCTTGATCTCGAGATTGATGTCCTTGAGCACATCGACCGTGCCGCCATAGGTCTTGGCGACATCGGTGAGTTTGAGATCGGCCATCGGTTCCTCCCGTTCGTGGTCTTATATGTCGCGCTTGAGCGCGAAGCAGGGCTGCCAGGGCCCCAGATGCAGTCTGTAATCCGGCGACGGGGCCGCGCCTCCCAACTCGGCCCCGATCGTCATCCAGTCGCCCGCGGGCATTCCATGAACAGACGGCGTGTCGCTTAGATTGAACGCGCAGAAGATCGTCTGATCCTCATGCGTGCGCGTGAATTGCAAGATATCGCCATAGGCAAAGACGCCTTCATGGGCGCCCTTGGTGAGCGCCTTGTGGGATTTGCGGAAGGCGATGGCCCGGCGGTAATGATGCAGCATCGCGCCGGGATCGTCCTCCTGAAACGCGACCGCCCGGTTGAGGTGATCGTGGCTGATCGGAAGCCAGGGATCGCCGGTGGTGAAGCCGCCATTCTGGTTCGACGATTCCCAGACCATGGGCGTCCGGCAGCCGTCGCGGCCCTTGAATTCGGGCCAGAATTCGATGCCGTAGGGGTCCTGCAGATCCTCGAAGGCGACATCGGCCTCGGGCAGGCCCAGCTCTTCGCCCTGATAGAGGCAGGCCGAGCCGCGCAGGCACATGAGCATCGTCATGTAGAGCCGGTGCGCAGCGGGCGTCAGGTTCCAGCGGGTGGTGTGCCGGACCACGTCGTGGTTTGAGAAGGCCCAGCAGGCCCAACCATCCTTGGCCACGTGGTCCAGATCTCCGAAGACCTCGGCGATGCGGGTGGCGGTCAGCTCGTCCTTGGCGAGAAACTCGAACGCATAGCACATCTGCACGAAGTCGTCGCCGGCCGTGTATTGACCGAGCAGTTCGAGGCCGCGCTGCGCGTCGCCCACTTCGCCCACGGCCGCGATGGCCGGGTATTCATCCAGCAGCGCGCGGAACTTGCGCAGAAAGTCGAGGTTCTCGGGCCGGTTCTTGGAATAGACGTGTTCCTGGTGGTTATAGGGGTTCACCGAGGGCGCGATATTGGCGTTTCGTTTTTCCTTGGGCAGCGGAGGATTGTCGCGCAACTCTTTGTCGGCATAATAGAAATTGATCGTATCGAGCCTGAAGCCGTCGACGCCGCGATCCAGCCAGAACCGCGTGGAGGCGAGCAGCGCGGTCTGCACCTCTTCGTTATGGAAGTTCAGATCGGGCTGGCTGACGAGGAAGTTGTGCAGGTAATATTGCTCGCGCCGGGCATCCCATTGCCAGGCGGGGCCGCCGAAGATCGAGAGCCAGTTATTGGGCGGTGTGCCGTCGGGGTCGGGGTCGGACCAGACATACCAGTCGGCGCGGGGATTGTCGCGGCTCTGGCGACTTTCCTCGAACCAGGGGTGCTGGTCGGAGGTGTGCGAGAGGACCAGATCGATCATCACCTTGATGCCGAAACGGTGCGCCGTCTCGATCACCGCGTCGAAATCGGCGAGCGTGCCGAACATCGGATCGACGTCGCAATAGTCGCTGACATCGTAGCCGAAATCCTTCATCGGCGAGGTGAAGAACGGCGAAATCCAGATCGCGTCGACGCCGAGCGAGGCGATATAGGGCAGCCTTTGGACGATGCCTAGAAGGTCCCCGATGCCGTCGCCGTTGCTGTCCTGATAGCTGCGCGGGTAGATCTGGTAGATGACGGCGCCGCGCCACCAATCCTTGTCGACCTGCATGCCGGCCCTGACGGGCTGCTCCATCGTGTTCATTCGAGCTTTATCCTATTTCACCGATCCCGCGAGCAGGCCGCGGACGAGATAACGTTGCATGGTGAAGAACACGATGAGCGGCACGGCAATCGAGATGAAGGCGGCGGCGGCAAGGATGCCCCAGTCGCCCCCGCGCGATCCGAGCAGATCATCGGCGATCTTCACGGTCATGACCCAGGATTCGGAGTTCGAGGGCAAGAAAACTTTGGCCACAAGCAGGTCATTCCACGTCCAGAGGAACTGAAAGATCGCGAATGAGGCGAGCGCCGGAAAGCTGAGCGGCAGGACGATCTTGGTGAAGACCTGAAAGTCCGTGGCGCCGTCGACCTTGGCGCTTTCGATGATATCGCGCGGCAGGCCGACCATGTAGTTTCGTAAAAGGTATATCGCGAGCGGCAGGCCAAAGCCGGTATGGGCCAGCCAGATGCCGATATAGCTTTGCCCGATGCCGATCTGGTTGTGCAGCGTGAGCATAGGCACCAGCGCCAGCTGAAGCGGCACGACAAGCAGGCCCACGACGAGCGCGATCAGCAGCCCCCTGCCCTTGAAGTCCATCCAGGCGAGTGCATAGGCCGCGAAGGCCGCGATTAGGATCGGGATGATCGTAGCCGGGATCGTCACCGTCAGCGTGTTGATGAAGGCGCGGTCCATATTGTCGGAATTCATGATCGTCTCGTAATTCTCGAGACTGAAATCCGGAGGGGTCTGGGCCGCGAAGTAGATCGATGGCTCGCGGTCGATCTCTTCGGGGGAGGTGTAGCGGTAGTCGCCGTTCTCCTGCACCGTGAGGGTCCGGTCACGGGAGAGCTCTGCCGTCTCGCCCGGCTCGGTGCCTTGCGGATCGCGGGAGGTGCCGCCGAAGCCCGCGATCGTGTCGAGCTGGTTGCCCTCGATCTCGGTGAATTCGTCGGCGGCGAAGATGTTGCCTTCGATCACGTAAAGATCGCCCTCGCGGCGGACGTCTTCGGTGTCGGCGCGAATGCGGAAGGTCTGTTCGACCGCAGAAAAGGAGCGCCACCAGCCGCTTTCGGTGATCTGGTCGCGGTCGCGGAAGGAGGAGACCAGAAGCCCGATCGTCGGGATCAGCCAGAGCAGGACCAGAAAGCCGACCGACAGATTGGTGACGATGGAGAGCGAGGATTTGGTGCCAGCGATGTTATCCATATCAGCGCATCTCCTTGCGGGCGTTCTGAATGTTCCAGATCATCACGGGCAGAACGATGATCATGATGACGAAGGCGACCGCGGTCGCGCGCCCGTCGTCGCGGAACATGTAATCCATCATGTAACTGGGCAGAATCTCGGTATCGAAATTGCCGCCGGTCATGGCGTAGACGATGTCGAAGACCTTGAGCACGAGGATCGTAATCGTCGTCCAGACCACCACGATGGTGCCCATGATCTGGGGGACCTTGATCTTGAAGAAGACCTGAAACGGGTTCGCGCCGTCGATGATCGCGGCCTCGACCGTTTCTTCGGGAATGCCGCGCAGGGCGGCGGAGAGGATGACCATGGCAAAGCCGGTCTGGATCCAGACGAGAATGACCATCAGGAAGAAGTTGTTCCAGAAGGACAGCTGCAGGACGTCCAGCGGCTGGGTCGCGCCAAGAGCGAAGCGAATGGCGTTGATGATGCCGACATCGGGATCGTTGGCGTAGACGAATTTCCAGATCAGCGAGGCGCCGACAAAAGAGATCGCCATCGGCATGAAGATCAGCGATTTGGCGATGTTCCCCCAGCTCAGCCGATCGGTGAGCTGCGCCACCAGCAGACCCAGGAAGGTCGAAGCGGCGGGCACGAAGATGACCCAGAGGAAGTTGTTGAAGAACGCGGTCTGAAAGCCCTCTTCGGCGAACATGGTCGTGTAGTTGCCAAAGCCGATGAATTCGTCGCCCGAGCGGTTGTAGAGCGAACGCACGAAAGAGCCGATCACCGGATAGACGAGGTAGAGACCAAGCGCGAAGAGCGCGGGAAAGAGAAACAGCCAGGGCCGGACCATGTTGGCGCGGTTGATGTTGCGGCCCGCATCGTCGCCCCGGGGCGGGAAGATCACTTTGTCGAGGACGAGATTGGAGAGAAAGAAATAACCCACGCACCCGCCCACGCCGACGATGATGGTGATCAGACCCTGCACGATTGGTGACATGGGGGCTCCTCCCGGGATGTTGGCTGGCGCTCCGGTTGGTCCGGGGCGTCCTGTTCTTGGCGTGCATTCTCCTCCGGAATGCGGGTGTCCCGGCCTCCCCTGACGGGAAGGCCGGGATCTGTCTTTAGTTCATCGAGCTCCAGCGGTCCTGGATCCCGGTCGCCACGGTTTCGGCATCGGTGCCGGTCACGTAGTCGACCATGCCGGTCCAAAAGGCCCCTGCCCCGATCTCTCCGGGCATCAGGTCCGATCCGTCAAAGCGGAAGGTCGTGGCGTTCAGAAGAACGTCGCCGAGCGCCTTGTTGGTGTCGGTCGCGTAGAGATCCGTGTTTACGCCGCTATGGGGTGTCAGGAAGCCCGACAGCGCCATCCAGGTCTCGTGTGCGATCGGCGTCTGGAGATACTCGATCAGCGCATGCGAGGCGTCGCTGTCATTGGTGATCGCCCAAAGCGTGCCTGCACCCAGAACCGGCTGACCCAGATCCTGCTCCGCGTAGGCCGGGAAGTAGAAGAAGTCGGATTCGCTGTCCTCCGGGAAGAAGGTCGGGATGAACGAGGCCTGACGGTGCATGTAGCATTCCGGCGGGATCGAGAAGAGACCCGTCGGGCTGTCGCGGAAGTCGGTATTGGCCACCGCGGAGGCGCCGCCATTCACATAGTCGTCGTTCTTGGCGAAATACCCGAATTCCTCGATCGCGGCGACCACCGCGGGGTCGTTGAACGGGATCTCGTTGGCGACCCATTGGTCATAGACGTCCGGCGACTGTGTGCGCAGCATCATATCCTCGACCCAGTCGGTCGCAGGCCAGCCTGTCGCGGCGCCAGATCCCAGGCCGATGCACCAAGGGGTGCCGCCATCCTCGACGATTTGGTCGGTCAGGGCCTTAAGCTCTTCCATCGTCTCGGGGATGTCGTAGCCGGCTTCATCGAAAGCTTCTGGATTGTACCAGACCAGCGATTTCACATCGACTTTGTAGAAGAAGCCGTAGAGGCTTTCGGCGCCGTCTTGGCCGGCATAGGTCGCCAGATCGACCCAGGATTGACCGGCCGCGTAGTTTTCAGCGATCCAGTCGGAGGTGCCGTCGGCCAGAGGTGTCAGAAGACCCTGGGAGGCCATGTCGGCGGCGAGGCCCGGCTGGGGGAAGACGGCGACGTTGGGCGCCGACCCTGCACGGGCGGAAATGACGATGTCCTGCTCGAAGCTGTCGGAGCCGGAATAGTTGATGGTCGCCCCGGTTGCCTCGGCGAAATAGGCGAGAACCTTTTCGACGTTCTCGGCGTCGAGCCCGGTCCAGGGACCGGTGACGGTGATCGTCTGACCGCTCAGGTCATTGGCGTCGGCGAAGGCGTTGTAGCTGTCCCAGTTGAAGTCGCCGTCACCCGGAGCGAACTCCAGATGGCCCGCCGCATGGGTCATGCCCGCGCTCAGAGCCAAAGCGGCCACACCGGCCAGATAGGTCGTTTTCATATAATCCTCCCATTTGATCGCGGACATTCAGGTGCCGCGATTCCAACTGTCAGGCGCACTCGGAAACTGTCGTGTCACGCCCCCATAGACGCAATGAGGGTTGCAGTCTCGATAGACCGAGTCAACCGGCCATGCGGGGCCAAACCCTTTGCAGGCGCAGCATCTTTTATAAAGATGGCCGCTTTGACCCTAATTTTTTCCTGATCTAAGATAGCGCTAACGGAAAATCCGGTCGCAAAGGGCGCCAGCATGTCGAACCTCCCCCCTCGCAGCGCTTTTCCGGACGGATTCGTCTTTGGATCGGCGACCTCGGCCTACCAGATCGAAGGGCATGGATTCGGCGGTGCCGGGACCACCCATTGGGATACATTCGCCGCGACGCCGGGCAATGTGGTGCGGGCGGAAAACGGCGCGCGGGCCTGCGATCACTATCACCGCTACGAGGAGGATCTGGATCTGCTGGCGGCGGCGGGCTTTGACGCCTACCGGTTCTCGACGAGCTGGGCGCGGGTGATGCCCGATGGCCGGACTCCGAACCCCGAGGGCCTCGATTTCTACGACCGACTGACGGATGCGATGCTGGCGCGGGGGCTCCAGCCTTGGGCGACGCTTTATCATTGGGAGCTGCCGTCCGCTTTGGCCGATCAGGGGGGCTGGACCAACCGCGATATCGCGGCGCGGTTCGGGGAGTTCGCGGAAGTGATCATGTGCCGGATCGGCGACCGGATGGCCGGTGTCGCGCCGATCAACGAGCCGTGGTGCGTCGCCTGGATGAGCCATTTCGAGGGCCATCACGCGCCCGGCCTGCGCGATATCCGCGCCACGGCCCGCGCGATGCATCACGTCCTGCTGGCGCACGGCACCGCCATTCAGGCGATGCGCTCACTGGGGATGAGCAACCTCGGAGCGGTCTGCAATTTCGAGTGGGCCGAACCCGCCAATGACAGCCCGGAAGCCGCCGCCGCGGCAGAGCGCTATGACGGCTATTACAATCGGTTCTATACAGGCGGGATCTTTCTCAAGGAATATCCGCAGACTGTGCTGGACGGGCTGGGCGCGCATCTGCCCGAGGGGTGGGAGGACGATTTCGATGTGATCGGAACGCCGGTCGATTGGTGCGGTCTGAATTACTATACCCGCAAGCTGATCGCTCCCACGGACGGCCCCTGGCCGTCGCTGACCGAGGTGGAAGGGCCCTTGCCCAAGACGCTGATGGATTGGGAGATCTATCCGCAGGGGCTGCATGATTTTCTACTGCGCACCGCCAAGGAGTATACTGGCGATCTGCCGCTTTACGTGACCGAGAACGGGATGGCGAATGCCGACGAGCTGATGGATGGGGCAGTCGCGGACGATGTGCGGATCGACTATCTGGACCAGCATCTGGCGAAGGCGCGCGAGGCGATGGCGGGGGGCGTGCCGCTCAAGGGCTATTTCGTCTGGTCGCTTCTGGACAATTACGAATGGGCGCTGGGCTATGACAAGCGCTTCGGTCTGGTTCATGTGGACTGGGACAGCTTGAAGCGCACCCCCAAAGCATCCTATCACGCGCTCAAAGACGCCCTGTCCCGCTGATCGCGGCGCAGCTTCGGAGGCTTCATGTCCCAGACTTCCCTTAGCCTCGTGGCCGATATCGGCGGAACGAATACCCGCGTGGCCCTCGCCGACGGGCATCGGGTCCGGGACGGGTCGATCCGGCGGTTTTCGAATGCCGATTATCCGGGGCTCGAAAGCGTCCTGCGCCAGTATATTGACGAGGCTGAGGTCGATCCCGATGCGGCCTGCGTGGCAGTCGCCGGTCCGGTCAGGGACGGACGCGCGACGATGACCAATCTCGACTGGACGATGGACAAGGACACGATCGCGCGGGCGACGAAGTCCGAGACGGTGGCGATCCTCAACGATCTTCAGGCGCAGGGGCATGCGCTGGGCTATATCGAGGAGGAGAACCTGCGGCGCATCGTTGAGGGGTCAGGGCAGGACAATCCCAATGCCGCCAAGCTGGTGATCGGCATCGGAACGGGGTTCAACGTGGCGCCGGTCTATGATGTCGAGGAAGGCCGCGTCGTCCCTCCCGCAGAGGCGGGTCATGCCAATCTGCCGATCCGCACCGAGGCCGAGCTGCGGCTGTGCAATTTCGTGTCGTCCGCGCATGGGTTTCCAGCGGTCGAGGATGTCGTCTCGGGCCGGGGTCTGGAGCGGGTCTATTCCTGGCTTGGCCACGAGGCGGGCGATCCCAAGGAGGCGCGCGCCAAGGATATCATGGACGAGTGCGCTCAGGACAAGAACGGGCGCGCGGCCGATGCGGCGCGGGTCTTTACCAAGATCCTCGGCACCGTGGCGGGCAATCTGTCGCTGATCCACCTGCCCTTCGGCGGCGTCTATCTGGTGGGCGGCGTGGCGCGGGCCTTCGGGCCGTTCCTGAACGAATACGGGTTTGCCGACGCGTTCCGCGACAAGGGCCGGTTCGCGGGCTTCATGCACAATTTCTCGGTCTCGCTGATCGAGGACGATTATGCGGCGCTGACCGGCTCGGCGAGCCATATCCACGCGCTACTGCACGGCAAGCAGGAGATATCCTAGCCGCCTGTTCGGCTATTCGGCAGCGAGGGACCGGCGCGATTTGCGCGCCTTGCTCATCCATGTGTCCAGCGCTTTGGCCTCGTCTTTCGAGAGGCGCAGACCCAGTTTGGAGCGGCGCCAGAGCACATCCTCGGCAGTCTCCGCATATTCGCGGTTCATCAGCCACTCGACCTCGCGTTCGGTCAGGGTGCCTCCGAACGCTTTGCCGAGGTCGTCTTCGGTCTTGGCGTCGTCCAGGATGAGCCGGGCATCGGTGCCATAGGCGCGGATCAGGCGGCGGGCCCAGCGGCGGTCGAGGAAGGGGTACTGCGCCTCAAGCTCGGAGATTAGGCGGTCCACATCTTTGACGGGAAAGTCCCCTCCCGGAAGCGGAAGGCTTGCTGTCCAGGGGCCGGGGGTATGGGGAAAATGCGCGCCGATCTTCTCGAGCGCGCTTTCGGCAAGGCGGCGATAGGTGGTGATCTTGCCGCCGAAGATGTTCAGCATCGGCGCGCCGCCGCTTGTGTCGACCTTGAGCGTGTAATCGCGCGTCGCCGCCGTCGCGCTGGAGGCGCCGTCATCATAAAGGGGCCGGACGCCCGAATAGGTCCAGACGACATCCTCGGGCGTGATGTCCTGCTTGAAATAGCCGTTAGCGAAGGCGCAGAGATATTCGATCTCCTCCTCCGTCGCGACGGGTTTGATGGAGGGATCCTCGTGATCGGCATCAGTCGTGCCGATCAGAGTGAAGTCGGTCTCGTAGGGGATTGCGAAGATGATCCGCCCGTCCTCGCCTTGGAAGAAGTAGCACTTGTCGTGATCATAAAGCTTCTTGGTCACGATATGGCTGCCGCGCACGAGGCGGACGCCCTCCTGGGTGTTCAGCCGAACCTTTTGCTGGATGATATCGCCGACCCAGGGGCCGCCTGCATTGACGATCATGCGGGCGCGGTGGGTGCGGGTCTTACCGTCCGCTTCGGTCTCGATCTCCCACAGATCGTCCGTGCGGCGGGCCGAGAGGACCTTGGTGCGGGTCAGGATCTCGGCGCCGCGCGCCTCGGCGTCGCGGGCGTTCAGCACGACAAGGCGGGAATCCTCGATCCAGCAGTCGGAATATTCGTAGGCCTTTTCGAACCGGTCCTCGAGCGGGGCGCCTTCGGGGGCGCGGCGCAGGTCCAGCGTGCGCGTGGCGGGCAGGATCTTGCGCCCGCCCAAGCTGTCATACATCGCGAGCCCCAGCCGGATCAGCCAGGCGGGGCGGCGGCCCTTCATCCAGGGCATGACGGTGTTGAGAAGCTGCGAGGTCGGCGTCTCGCCCTCGAAGCGCATGTCCTTGTGATAGGGCAGCACGAAGCGCATGGGCCAGGAGATATGCGGCATCGCCTTGAGCAGGATCTCCCGCTCGATCAGGGCCTCGCGGACGAGGCGGACCTCGAAATATTCCAGATAGCGCAGCCCCCCGTGAAAGAGCTTGGTCGAGGCCGAGGACGTCGCGGAGGCCAGATCGTTCATCTCGGCCAGCCGGACAGTCAGGCCCCGCCCCGCCGCGTCCCGCGCGACGCCGCATCCGTTGATGCCGCCCCCGATGATGAAGAGGTCGACCACCGCCTCTGAGGGGGGGCTGGAAGCTGCCATGGAACCGATCTCCTTCACCAGATAGCGCTATCAAACGATGCGGCTCGGGCCGATGCAAGGCCGTGCATGCCCCCGGGACGCTTTCATCTAGCGTATAACGGGATCGTTTCAGGTTGGGGATCGGCGAAATCTTCGCGGGGGCCGGTTTTGAGCGGGGCCGATCAGCAGGCGGGCAGCTCGTCTACCTCGGCGATCCTGAGCACGCGTTTGATCGGCGTCGGGCGGATCAAGGGCAGGACGGGACCGCCGCGCTCAAGCTGCATCGAGACCGACAGACGGGCCTCGGGCGCGGGGCCTGCGTCGGTGCGGCAGCCATCGACGCTGACGCTCAGCTGCCCTTTGGTGCCGGTCTCGTCTTCGGCCTTCCAGGCCCGGATCCGGGCCTGAAGCGCCCTGAAGCGGGCGAGATCCTCGGGGGCGACGCGATACGTCTCGGAGCCCGCCGCCTGGCCGCGCGCGAGGATGAAAAGGCCTTCGGCGCTTTCCTCGGGGTCTGTGCGGGTGGCGGCGAGCCTGAGGACCGGGCTGCCTTCGGCGATGCCTAGGCCCGGCGGCAGATCGGCGAGGATAGTCATCGCGGCAGGATCGGTGTCGACCGGAGAGAGGCGCTCGAGCTCGGAAAGGGTCGAACGGACGACGGATGTGCAGGCGGGGAGGGTCAGGACGAGGGCCAGAAGAGCGAGACGCATATTTCACCTTGGAAGTTATATGTTTCATGTTTTACAATAAAAATGTAAGTCACGGAGAGAACCCTCATGCAAGCCCAAACCCGCATCATCCGCCTGTCGACCTGGCTTTACTGGGCGACGATCCCCGCCCTTGTCCTGCTTCCGCTGGTCGCGATCCTCGCCGTCGCGAACGACGGATTTTCAGGTGAAACGCTGGCGATGGATTTTCCCGGCATTCAGATCGCGGAGCCTTTGTCGAAGACCCAAATCGCCATGGTTCGCATGGCCGGAGCGATCCCGTTCATCCTCATGATGCTCATCCTCGATCAGCTGCGCTGTCTTCTGGCCGCCTATCGGGAGGCGCGGATTTTCGTGCCGGAGACGATCCGCCATCTACACCGGATCGGCCTTGGCCTGCTGGCGCTGGCGGTCAGCCAGATCGTGGTGCGCACGGTGCAGATCCTGATTCTGACCTGGTCGAACCCCGCCGGAGAGCGGATGCTTTCTATCGGATTTTCGGATGCGGAGTTGGGCTTTCTCTTTGCGGGCGGGTTCGTGACGCTGATCGGTTGGGTCATGACCGAGGCGGCGCGGCTCTCGGACGAAAACCGGGCTTTCGTCTGATGCAGATCATCGTGCGGCTCGACGTGATGCTGGCGCGGCGCAAGATGACCTCTCGCGCGCTGGCCGAGGAGATCGGGATCAGCGAGCAGAACCTAAGCCTGCTGAAATCGGGCAAGGTCAAGGGGATCCGGTTCGAGACGCTGGGACGGATCTGCGGCGTGCTTGACTGTCAGCCGGGCGATCTGCTGGAGGCGGCCGAAGACGACGCCTCTTTCCGGCAGAGCGCATGAAAAAGCCGCCCGGGGGGACCCGGGCGGCGTTTTCACGTTGAATTGCGGGAGAGGTTAGCCTTGAGCGGCCTTGGCGACTTCGGCGGCGAAGTCTTCCTCGACCTTCTCGATGCCTTCGCCGACCTCAAGCCGGACAAAGCCGGTCACCTCAACGCCCGCCTCTTCGGCGGCCTTGGCGACGGTCAGATCGGGGTTCACGACGAATTGCTGGTTGAGCAGCGTGACCTCGGACATGTACTTTTTCATGCGGCCCACGATCATCTTCTCGATGACCTGCTCGGGCTTGCCGCTTTCGCGGGCGATGTCCATCTGGACCTGCTTTTCCTTCTCTACCACCGCCGGATCAAGATCCGCTTCGGAGAGCGAGGCCGGGTTCACGGCGGCGATATGCATCGCGACCTGCTTGCCGAAGGCGGCATTGTCGCCCTTGAGCGCGACGAGAACGCCGATCTTGCCCATGTTCGGCGCGGCCGCATTGTGCACGTAGGAGACGACGGTCTCGCCATCGAGGACCTGCATCCGGCGCACGGACATGTTCTCGCCGATGGTGGCGATCTTGTCGGTGATGATCGCCGAAACCTGCTTGCCACCAATCTCGGCGTTGTTCAGCGCCTCGACAGAGCCGACGGTGCGGGCGATATCGGCGATCCCGCCGACCATCTCCTGAAATTCCGCGTTCTTGGCGACGAAATCGGTTTCGGAGTTCACCTCGACCGCGACGCCTTTGCCGTCTTCGACGCTGACGGCCACGAGGCCCTCGGCGGCGGTGCGTCCGGATTTCTTGGCAGCCTTGGCAAGGCCCTTGGTGCGCAGCCAGTCAACAGCCGCCTCCATGTCGCCATCCGTTTCGGTCAGCGCCTTTTTGGCATCCATCATGCCCGCGCCGGTTGCATCGCGGAGCTCTTTCACCTGTGCAGCGGTGATCGCCATGTGTTTCTCTCCTGAGGTTGGGTCCGGACGGATCATAGCCCGTCCGGTAACAGTCGTATAACGAGCGGCGGCTCAGACGTTCTCGCCGGGCTCGCTGTTTTCGATGTCGAGCGGCGCATTGGCCTGGGCGGTGTCATCGCGGACGGCCTCGTCCGAGATCGGCTGCTGGGTCACCTCTTTGGCGGGCGCATCGGCCGGCTCGAAAGCGGGATCGGCCTCGGGCACGATCTCTTCGCTGGCTTCGACCATTTCGCCGACATCGATACCGGCCGCGCCCATCTGCGCGGTCATGCCGTCGAGCGCCGCGCGCGAAGCCAGATCGCAGTAAAGCGCGATGGCCCGAGCCGCGTCGTCATTGCCGGGGATGATGTAGTCGACGCCATCGGGCGAGCAGTTGGTGTCGACGATGGCGACGACCGGGATGCCCAGCTTGTTGGCTTCGGCGATGGCGAGATCTTCTTTCTTGACGTCGATGACGAAAAGAAGATCGGGCACGCCGCCCATCTCGCGGATCCCGCCGAGGGAGGCCTGAAGCTTGGCCTGGTCCCGCTCCATGCCGAGGCGCTCTTTCTTGGTGAGACCGTCGGAGCCCTGCTCCATCGCCTCGTCGATCTGCTTGAGACGGCTGATCGATTTGGAGACGGTCTGCCAGTTGGTCAGCGTGCCGCCGAGCCAGCGATGGTTCATGTAGTATTGTGCCGACTTTTCAGCCGCTTCGGCGATCGACCGCTGCGCCTGACGCTTGGTGCCGACGAAGAGAACCCGCCCGCCGCGCGAGACGGTGTCGCGGATCGCGCCAAGCGCCTGATCCAGAAGCGGGACCGTCTGGGTGAGGTCCATGATGTGGATGCCGTTGCGCGAGCCGTAGATATAGGGCTCCATACGCGGGTTCCAGCGCTGGGTCTGGTGGCCGAAGTGAACGCCTGCTTCAAGGAGCTGGCGCATGGAAAACTCTGGAAGAGCCATGTCTGTTTACCTTTCCGGTTTGAACCTGAGACGAAGGATCAGGGCGAGTGCCCAACCGGTGGACGTCAGGGGATGTCTCTCCCGTCGGCCCGCCTTCGCCTGTGAAGTGCGCGCGCTGTAGCCCTATCGCGCGGCAAGATCAACACCTGATGGGCGCTTTGGAGCGGAAAACGGTACGTCCCGGCCCGGCGGCTCTTCTCACAGCAGCGTGCGTTCGATTACCCACCAGATGCCAACGAGCGCGATGGCGGCGGAGGCCGGGATGCTGACGAATTGCCGGTAGGCTTCGGTGCCGACCGAGGCGGCGGCAACGCAGGTGGCGCATAGAAAGCCGAGGACCGCGAGGGGCAGCAGGAAGGGCAGCACGTAGACCTGCATGAACTCGGGCATCGGATCCGCGCCTATCACAAGGCCTGCGCAGCACAGGAAGGCAAAGGCGATGTAGCCTGCGACGATCCCCGTCTCCATGCCCGCGATCCGCGAGGCGCGGAGCGCCGGGATCGAGATCGCGAAGGCGACAGCGATGACGACAAGCTGGCCGATCTCGACACCCACGTTGAAGCCGATCAGGGCGGGGATGAAGGCGCCTTCCGGCAGGCCGAACTCACCCAGCACGCTGGCAAAACCCAGACCGTGCAGAAGGCCGAAGCCGAAGATGACCGCAGGCCGCCATGGCGTGAGGCCGCGGGCAAAGATGTTCTCGACCGCGACATAGACGATCGAGGCGGCAATGAGCGGCTCCACAATATCGGGCGAGATGCGGACGATGCCCAAGGCGGCCATGGCGAGCGTGATCGTATGGGCCAGCGTGAAGGCCGTGACCTGCCAGATCAGCGGCCGGATGCGGGCGGCCAGAAAGAAGAGGCCCAAAACGAAGAGGATGTGATCGAGACCGAGCGGGATGATATGTTCGAAGCCGACCCAGATGTAGCGCAGGAAGGTTGCGCCGCCGCCGGGCGCTTCGGCGTCCTCGAACGAGATCGTCCCTGAGACTTGCCCGCCGGTCAGCGTCTCGAAGAAGCCGTCGGGATCATCGGGAGGATAGCGGACCGTCAACGTGCCGTATTCGCGCGCCCATCCGATGCGGATCGACTGCGCGCCCTCGGGCAGATCGGCCGCCATCGTCAGCACGGAAAACCGCGTCAGATCCGGATTTTCGACCTCGGGGATGTCGATGCCGACGAGGCGCGGCTCAAGCTCGGCCGCGCCGCTCGTGATCGTGATGTTGCCAGCGATGCCGGGCCAGGCGGCGCGCAGACGCTCTTCGAGGGCGGCGGGGTCCAGCGCGTGCAGCGCATCGTAACCCGCCGCATTCTCGGCGGCATCGGTATCCTCGAGCCCGTCGAGATCCACGCCCGCTAGGATCGCCTCGAGGTTGAGGCGCGTCTCGATCGTGGCGACGCCGTCCTCCACCGACAGATTTGCGACGCTGGGAAAGACCTCATGGGCGAACGCGGCGCGGGCCAGTCCGATCCAGATCAACAGAGCGGTTGACACCAGCCGCCATGCCGCCACCTTCGCCTTGGTCCAATCGGAGATCCCCATGCGCATTCTCGCCGCCCTTTTCGTTTTGCTCCCGGCCGGTCTGGCCAGCGCCCATGAATTCTGGATCGAGCCGGTCGCCTATCAGGTCGCGACCGGCGATCCCATTTCCGCTCATATCGTCAATGGCGAGGAATTCGAAGGCACCCGCTTCGCTTTTTTTCCGCAGAGGTTTCAGCGCTTTGAGGTGGTGACGGGCGGGGCGGCGGAGCCGTTGGAGGGGCGCCCGGGCGATATGCCCGCAGCCCAGCTTGCCGGGATCGCGGACGGGCTTGTCGCGCTCGCCTATGTCTCGACCCCCGCCAGGGTGCGCTACGAGATGTTCGACAAGTTCGTGTCCTTTGCCGAGCATAAGGACTTCGCGGGCATCACCGCGCTGCACAATTCGCGCGATCTGCCCAAGCAGGATTTCGTGGAAAGCTATACCCGCTTTGCCCGCAGTCTGATCGCCGTCGGCACAGGCGGCGGAGAGGACGCGCCTTCGGGCCTTGAGACCGAGATCGTGGCGCTGGCCAATCCCTATACCGCTCCGCTCGATGGCGTTCTGCCGGTGCGGGTTCTTTACATGGGCGATCCGCGTCCGGACGTGCAGGTGGAGCTGTTCGAGAAGGCGCCGGACGGGGCGGTCGATATCACGCTGCACCGCACAGACGGCGAAGGCGTGGCGCTGCTGCCGGTCAGGCCGGGGCACAGCTATCTGGCCGATGCGGTCGTTCTACGCGAGCCCCTGGAGGCGGCGCTGGCCGCGCATCCGGATGCCGTCTGGGAGACGCTCTGGGCCTCGCTGACCTTTGCCATCCCGGGGGCGGAGCCGTCCTGATCTTGCGCATTTCGGCGCGGCAGGCGAAGAGGCGCCCATGAGCCAGATCATCTGCATCGGATCGGTCCTGTGGGACGTGATCGGACGAAATCCCGACGCCATGCCGCTGGGCGCGGACCGGCCGGGGCGCATCACGCGGCTTCCGGGCGGGGTGGCGATGAATATCGCCATGACGCTGGCGCGGCTGAAGATGACGCCGGTTCTTCTGACCGCGCTCGGGCGCGATCATGCCGGAGAGGCGCTGATCGAGGCGGCGACCGGGCTGGGGATGGTCACGGCGCATATCCACCGCTCGGACGCGCCGACGGACACCTATATGGCGATCGAGGCGGCCGGAGAGCTGACGGCGGCCATCGCCGATGCCCAATCGCTCGAAGAGGCCGGCGATGCGATCCTCGCGCCGCTTCTGGAGGGCCCGCTGGGGACCGTCGCGGCGCCCTATAGGGGCACCATCGCGCTTGACGGGAACCTGACCGGCGCGCTGCTGGCCGAGATCGCGGGCCATCCGGCCTTTGCCAAAGCCGATCTGCGCGTGGCCCCCGCCTCGCCCGGCAAGATCGACCGGCTGGAGCCGTTCTTGAGCTGCGATCACGCGACGCTTTACCTCAACCTCGAGGAGGCTAATGCGCTGTCGGGCACGGCCTCGAGCAGCGCGGAGGACGCCCTGTCGGCGCTGGGTCGGGGCACGCCCGCGCGCATTCTTGTGACCGACGGGCCGCGCGCGGCGGCCAAGTCGGGTCCCGATGGCATCGTGCGGGCGACGCCGCCTGCGGTTCTGGCCAAACGGATCACCGGGGCGGGCGATACGCTGATGGCAGCCCACATAGTGGCCGAGATGCGCGGCGCGCTGGGTGCGGACGCGCTTGTTCAGGCGCTGGACGCGGCCGCACGATATGTGTCTGGAGACGACTTGTGATCGCCGTCGATCTGGCCCCGGGGATCGCGCCGGGCCGGGATGCGGTGGTCGCGCTGGAAAGCACGATCATCACACATGGAATGCCCTATCCGCAAAATGTCGAGACCGCGCGCCGGGTCGAACGGGAGATCCGCGAGGCCGGAGCGGTTCCGGCCACGATCGCGGTGATGGACGGGCGGCTCAAGATCGGGCTGACCGACGGCGAGCTTGAGGCGCTGGCGCAGGCGTGCGATGTGGCCAAGCTGTCGCGCGCGGATCTGGCCGCCTGCCTTGCCACGGGCGGGACGGGCGCGACGACGGTGTCGGCCACGATGATCGCCGCCGCCCATGCCGGGATCGCCGTCTTCGCGACCGGCGGGATCGGCGGCGTGCATCGCGGGGCCGAGACGAGTTTCGACATCTCCGCCGATCTGACCGAGCTGGCCCAGACACCTGTCACGGTCGTGGGGGCGGGCGCGAAGGCGATCCTGGATCTGCCCAAGACGCTCGAAGTGCTCGAGACGAACGGCGTTCCGGTCATCGCCTATGGTCAGGACGCCCTGCCCGCCTTCTGGTCGCGCGAAAGCGGCCTGCCCGCGCCGCTGCGCGCCGACAATCCGGCCCAGATCGCCCGCATGCACCGCGCCCGGCAGGCGCTTGGCCTGCCCGGCGGGCAGCTTGTCGCCAACCCGATCCCCGCCTCCGCCGAGATCCCGCGCGAGGTGATCGATCCGATCATTGGGGCGGCCCTGAGCGAGGCCGAGGCGCAGGGGATCAGCGGCAAGGCGGTCACGCCGTTTCTGCTCCAGCGCATTTTCGAGCTGACGGAGGGCCGCTCGCTCGAGGCGAATATCGCGCTTGTGCTCAACAATGCGCGTCTTGCGGCGCAGATTGCACAAGAACTAAAAACGGATGTGCAGAAACCGGAAAGTGTAGTTGTCCCGGGCGGTTCGCTCGCCTAGATAGGCGGCAACGCAGGAGCCGAGATCGGTGCGATGACACAACCTTTCACGCCCGAGCCTCCGCCGGAGCGTCGCACGACGTTCTTCGGACGGCTCAGGGCCAACTTCCTTGCCGGACTTGTCGTGATCGCCCCGATCGGTCTGACGATCTGGCTGATCTGGACCGTGATCGGCTGGGTCGACGGTTTCGTTCTGCCGCTGATCCCGGACGGCTATCAGCCCGATATCCTCGTGCGCCGCTGGCTTGGCCCGGAGGTCGATGTGGACGACCGCGCCTCGATCCGCGGGGTCGGGGTCATCGTCTTCCTGCTCTTTACGATCATCATCGGCTGGATGGCCAAGGGGCTGATCGGGCGCTCGATCATCCGCTCGGCCGAGCGTCTGGTGCAGCGCACGCCGGTCGTCCGCTCGATCTATAACGGCGTCAAACAGATCGCCGAGACCGTTTTCGCGCAGACCGAATCGAGTTTCGAGAAAGCCTGCCTGATCGAATATCCAAGGCGCGGCATCTGGGCGGTCGGGTTCATTTCGACCACGACCAAGGGCGAGGTGCGCGCCAAGGCGGGCGGCTACGAGATGACGTCGGTCTTCGTGCCGACGACGCCGAACCCGACCTCCGGCTTCCTGCTGTTCCTGCCGACCGAGGACGTGGTCGAGCTGGATATGTCGGTCGAGGATGCCGCCAAGCTCGTGATCTCGGCCGGGCTGGTCTATCCGAACGGGGATCGCGAGTTGCTCGATCCGGTGCCTGCCTCCAGATGATCGCGGCGGCGGCCACGGGCTTTGTCACGGGGTTTTCGCTGATCCTGGCCATTGGCGCGCAGAACGCCTTCGTCCTTCGGCAAGGACTGCTTCGGACCCATGTGTTCTGGCTGTGCCTGCTCTGCGCGACGTCGGATGCGTTGCTTATCACCGCAGGGGTCGCGGGCTTCAGCACGATCACCGAAGCGATCCCCGCCCTGCCCCGGATCATGGCGATTGGCGGCGCGCTGTTCCTGCTGGCTTACGGCGCGCTGCGGTTTCGCGCGGCCTGGATCGGCGATTACGAGATGACGCTGGCCGGGCAGTCGGCGGGCTTGTGGAAAACGCTGGCAACGGGCGCGGCCTTCACCTGGCTGAACCCGCATGTCTATCTGGATACGCTGGGCCTTGTTGGGGCGATCTCGCTGGGCTTTGCCGAAGGCGGACCACGGCTCGCCTACGGGATCGGCGCGGTCACGGCGTCCTTCGTGTTCTTCTTCTCGTTGGGCTACGGCGCGCGGCTTCTGGCGCCGCTGCTGCAATCGGCACGCGCCTGGAGGATCCTCGATATCGGGATCGGCCTTGTCATGTGGGCGCTGGCGGCGAAGCTGCTCGCCGGTCTGGCCTAGTTGGCGGCCCGCTGGATCGCCTGCCCGCTGCGCTGGATATCCTGGCCCACGCCCTGAACGGTGTTGCATCCTGCCAGAACGGCGAGGCTTAGTAGGGTAACGGCTAGTCGCGACATGGATCGTCGTCTCCTTTGGGTCCTGCCACTCTCAGGGCCGACCTTGTCGTGATCCCGGCCCAAAGGTCAATCGAACATCGCCCTGAGATCGACGGAACTCTGCCGACCCAGATCGGCCTTGTGATCGGTCAGGAAGCGGTCCGCCGCCGCCTGCCCCGCCGATTTGAGCCGCGCGAGGATGGCGGGCTGTGGGATCAGTTTGGTGGCCACATTCAGATCGTTCATCAAGGCATCGTCGGCGATCATATGAACCAGAACCTGCTTCATCTGACCGTCCTCGATCTTGCCGCTTTCGATCAGTCGGCGGACAAAGTCGATGGCGCGCAGCTCTCGCAGAAGCGATGTGTTGAAACTGACCTCGTTGATGCGGTTCTGGATCGCCTGCGCGTTGCGCGGCACCTCTTCCCGCACGATGGGATTGATGTTCACCACCACCAGATCATCGGGCAAATGCGGCTCGTAGAGCGGGAAGAGCGCGGGATTGCCGGTATAGCCGCCATCCCAGAACGCCTCGATCTGGCCAGTGCGGGGATCCTCGAACTCCACCGCCTTGAAGACCGTCGGCAGGCAGGCCGAAGCGAGGATCGCATCGGGAGAGATCTCCTCGCCCTGAAAGACGCGGATCTTGCCCGTTCGCACGTTCGTGGCGCAAACAAACAGCTCCGGGCCGTCCGTGGCGCAGACCTTGTCGTAGCTGAACTTTTCCACGATCGGACGCAGCGGATTGTCGACGAAGGCAGGCAGCGTGTAGGGCGTGAAGAACCGCATCGCCATATCCATCGCCTGATAGGCCGGTGTCGTCTCGAGCGCGCGCGCCATGACCGCCGAGGTCGGAGAGACGGATGAAATCCATGCCGTCAGAACGTCATCGGTGACCGCGCCGACCTTGCTCCAGAGCCAGTCGAGATTTTCGCGCGCCCCCGACTTGCCGCCGGTGATCATGCCCGACTTGACAGCCGCCCCGTTCAGCGCCCCGGCGGAGGTGCCGGAGATGGCGGCGATTTCGATATCGTCATCGGCAAGGATGCGGTCGAGCACCCCCCAGGTGAAGGCGCCATGCGCACCCCCACCCTGCAGGGCCAGATTTATTTTCAGGGGATGCGTCATGCTGCAGTGCAATATAGCGCGCGCAGCATTAAGACCACCCGGCCGGGCAAAAGACCTGCGCGCATTTGACCGCTCCGTTCCCCATTTCGTGGAATTGACAACTTGCAGTTGTTTCTTTTCTTTTGGCAGACCCCGCCGGACACTGTCGGGGATAGACAGGGATCGGAGCGTATCTTGAGCAAATTGGTGAATTGCATCGTCGTCGGAACAGGCCCCGCGGGCCTTCAAGCGGGCTACCTGCTGAGGAAACAGGGCCTTTCCGTGCAGCTTTTGGAACGCGGAGACGCTGTGAGCGGGTTCTTCCGCCAGTTCCCGCGCCACCGCAATTTCATCTCGATCAACAAGGTCCATACCGGCCTTGCCGATCCTGAGGCGCGGCTGCGCTATGACTGGAATACGCTGCTGAACGACGAAGGTCTGAATGTCGGGGAATTCACGACGAAATACTTCCCCAAAGCAGATACTTACGTCGAATACCTCGAGCGGTTTGCCGAACAGCTTGAGGACGAGATCACCTTCAACGCCGATGTGAGCCGCATCTCCAAGGCGGACGGGATCTTCACCGTGACCTGCGCCGATGGCCGCGCCTTCAGGTCGGAGCATGTGATCGTTGCCTCCGGCGTGACAAAGCCGTGGCTGCCCGAGGTCGAGGGGATCGAGCTGACCGACAATTACATGACCTTCGACAAGGACGGGGACCGCTATAACGGCAAGCGCGTGTTGATCCTGGGCAAGGGCAACTCTGCTTTCGAGACGGCCGAGCAGCTGATCGAACATGCCGCCTCGATCCACGTGATGAGCCCCAATCCCATCAAGTTCGCCTGGAACACCCATTTCGTGGGCCATGTCCGCGCGGTGAATAACAACTTCATCGACACCTATCAGCTGAAATCGCAGAACGCGGTCGTCGATGCCGAGCCGATACGGATCGAGAAGACCGGCGATGTCTTCACCGTCCGTGCCCGGATGACGGCCGCCGAGGGCCACGAGATCGTGCTCCACTATGATCATATCCTCTGCTGCACCGGTTTTCGCTTCGATGCCGGGATCTTTGACGAGGCGATCCGGCCTCAGATGCAGCATTTCGGGAAATTTCCCAAGATGACGGCGCAATGGGAGGCCGAGACGACGGAGAACCTATGGTTTGCCGGGACGGTCATGCAAAGCCGCGACTTCAAGAAGACGATGTCGGGCTTCGTTCACGGCTTCCGGCATAACATCGCGGCGCTCACGCAATTCATTGCGGGCCGCGTGCAAGGCACGCCCTACCCGTCCGAGACCGTGGCTCTGGACGAGGCGGCGCTCATCGATACGATCATCGACCGGATCAGCCTGTCATCGGGCATGTTCCTGCAGCCGGGGTTTCTGGGCGACGTGATCGTGACGGAAGGCCCCGAGGCAGGCACGCATTACCGCGACGTGCCCGTCGATTGGGCCCGGGAGGGTGCGCTCGCGCTGGATTTCATGATGGTGACGCTGGAATTCGGCAATTTCGGCGCCACGCCGACCCATGTGAAGCGGGCGCATACCGCCTATGGCGGAGAGCCCGATCCCTTTATCCATCCCGTCCTGCGCCACTACCGAAGCGGAGAGCTGATCGCGACGACGCATCTGTCCGATCACCTCGATTCCGACTGGCGCCGCCCCGCCGACAAAGAGGCAGGCGCGGGCACGGTGACTGCCATGACCTTCCACGATCTGGGCGAGACGCTCCCCGTGGCCGAGGTGGCTCGCGATCAGATCCGGACCTTCCTGACGGCCCAAGGCACCGGCCAGCCGTTGCTGGCCGAGACCGCGGCCGAATAGCGCCTAAAGCGCCGTCCAGCCGCCGTCGACGCTGATCGTCGTGCCGGTGATCTGGGCGGCGGCGTCCGAACAGAGGAATTGCGCGACCCCGCCGAGCTGCTCGGTCGTCGCGAATTCTTTGGACGGCTGCCGTTTGAGCAGGACCTCGCGGATCGCGGTCTCGCGATCCATGCCGTATTGCTCCATCGTGTCGGGGATCTGGCTTTCGACCAGCGGGGTCATCACATAGCCCGGGCAGATCGCATTGGCCGTGATCGGCTCTTCGGCCGTCTCCAGCGCGATGACCTTCGTCATGCCCACGACGCCGTGCTTGGCGCTGACATAGGCCGATTTATAGGGCGAGGCGGTCAGCCCGTGCGCGGAGGCGATGTTGATCACGCGGCCCCAGCCCGCCTTGCGCATCATCGGCAGCGCGACCGCCGCCGTGTGAAAGGCCGAAGAGAGCATGATCGCGATGATCGCATCCCATTTGGCCGCCGGAAACTCTTCGATCGGGGCGACATGCTGGATGCCTGCATTGTTGATCAGGATATCGCAGCGACCCGCCTTCTCGATCAGCCCGCGCGCTTTCTCTCCATTTGACAGATCCGCCTGGATATAGCGCGCCTTGGTCCCGGTCTCTTCCGAGATCTCGCGGGCCAGCGCATGGTCTTCGTCGCTATCGGTATACGAGTTCAGCACCACATCCGCCCCCGCCTTGGCCAGCTCCCGAGCGACCCCCAGCCCGATCCCCGAATTGGACCCGGTTATGATTGCGGTTTTCCCCTTTAGAGCCATCTCAATCTCCTTGATCTGTCTTTTTGCAGCATATGGAGCATTTGCCCAAGAACGACAGTCGAAACCGCGCCTTCCGGCAGCTTTTCCTGCCCATCCCGAAAGCAAACCGGATGCGCCGTCAGGGCATCGTCAAAGGTCCGCTTGGCAAATTTGCCGCGTTCGCGGTTGAAGAGGATCGAACCTCTTTCTTCTCCTGCACGGATCCGAATTATCTCGCCTAGGTAGATTCGATTTTTCACGCCCGATTGTTTGCGGACTCTCATTTCTCTAGGAACGACACATGATCATCAATGCGACACCAACCGGCTTTATCAACGTAACGTCCATGCCAGGCGCTGAGGTCTTGACCGGCGTCAGGGTGGTCGGGACTGACATCGTCTATGACGAGGCGGGCCTCCCGATTTCGGGCACCATCACCACAATCGCCGTTTTCGACGAATCTTTCTCGGCACCGAGTTCCGGGGACATTAACGGACCGAACGATACTGCACGCTACTCCAACATGAGTGTCGACATCGAGGATCTGAGCTTTCTCGGTTCAGACTGGTACACTCCTAGCTTTTTCCTCCAGCTCCAGACAGTCCTCTCCGATCTTGGATATGACGCGCCTGATGTCACACTGATCGACACTCGGACTTTCTTTCGACAAGACATTGAAACAGGTGCTGGTGATGACACGGTTCGAACCGGATCCGGCAATGACACGATCCAAACCGGTGATGGTGGCGATCGCGTCTTTGGTGGCAGGGGCGATGACATCATCTACGGAGAAGACGGAAACGACGATCTGCGCGGCAATGACGGAGCAGACCAGATCTTCGGCGGGTTGGGTGACGATTTCGTAGGCGGTGGCGCCGGCAATGATTTTCTCGTGGGCGGAGAGGGAAACGATACCCTCATGGGCAATGTCGGAGATGACCGCATGGAGGGGGGAGTAGGCAACGATAGCCTCTACGGCCAGGATGGCGACGACTTCATGCTCGCAGGAGCCGGAAACGATCAACTCTATGGCGGTGCGGGCAATGATTTTCTCATCGTACGCAACTTCGACAGCGAAGGCGGCGATGGCAACAACCGACTAAACGGCGGAGAGGGGCGCGACACCCTCATCGGCGGCGACGGAAACGATATTCTCATCGGAGGAGGTGGCGGGGACACCCTTGCAAGCGGCGGCGGTACGGACATCCTCAAAGGCGGTCCCGGGGATGACGTGCTTGTCGCTGTCGACTTCTACTCCGAAGGCGACGGTCCGGACAGCCTCAAGGGCGGTGCCGGTGCCGATGTCTTCCAGTTCTACGAAGGTATCTACAACGCCAACTCGATCGTCGTCGATTTCGACGTGGAAGAGGATATTCTGAACACCGTCCAGCGCGAAGATACGACCGCTCAGGAGCAGTTCGACCTCTTCCTGGCAGGTGCCGTTCAGGATGGAAATGATGTGGTTTGGACCGACACGACCGGCAAATCCACGGCCCGGATCGAAGATCTCGATCTAAACGATCTCAGCGTCGACAACTTCATGGATGACTTCGGTCGAGCCGAAATTTTCTAACCTCTAAGCTCAGCCGCCCTGCGGCAGAGCTTTCAAGCGCTCTAGGTCAGGCTATCCGCCAGAAACGCGTCTCGCCTCAGGGTATCGCAGTGCCTTACGGCGGCATCGCCGCTGCGATTTCGGGCACTAGCCGGAATCCGCCGTGGAGATTGGACAAACGCTGCGAGGCATCAGCAATCTAAGGTAGTATCTCTCATGCGGCATTTCTCGGTCGCCGCTGAATCAAGGGAGATACAATCATGATTATCGAAGCGACACCAAACGGCTTTACGAACGAAATTCCAGGCCCAGACGGCGACTATGCACTCGGCGTACGAGTCACAGGGACCGAGATCACCTACGGCCCCGATGGGGCGCCCATCTCTGGGACAGTTACATCGATGACGCTGTTTGACACGCGGACACTTGATACCGCACGCCCGGCAGGACAGGTGCATGATTTCAGGCAATATACAGGCCTTTCGCTGGAGGTTGAAAACTCAAATGCGTTCGACTCTGACTGGTACGGACCCGATGCATTCGAGAGCCTTCAGACCTTCGATCCTGAAATCCAACTTGTGCTTCTCAACAATGACCCCGTTTCGGATACTGGCCTCATTGCGCAAGGTGATTTCGACTACAACGTCCTGGCATCATCAAAGATCAGCAGCGTTATCACCGGAGACGGAAACGACACGATCCAGCTGGGCCTCGGACAAAACACCGTCGTTCGAGCGGGAGGCGGCGACGATGCAATTATCGGCGGTATTGGTAAAAACGATAATGACTTCGTCGACTTTCCTGGGGCTGACGAGATCTATGGCGGGGCTGGAGATGACACCATCTACGGCAATAAGGGAAGCGACCTGATCTTTGGCGGCGTTGGCGATGATATCGTCTTCGGTGGCTGGGGGGCCGATACTATTCGCGGAGGCAGCGGCAATGATGATCTGCGCGGAGGCCAAGTGTTCGACGAAATCTACGGTGGCAGTGGTGATGACTTCGTTGGCGGCGGGGAAGGGAGCGACAAGCTATGGGGAGACGACGGAGATGACATCCTTATGGGAAATAAGGATGACGACAAGATTTGGGGAGGGACGGGTAACGACCTTCTATACGGAGAGGATGGCGACGATGAGTTGACTGCTGGCTCAGGTAACAACAAGCTTTTTGGCGGCGCTGGAGATGACGAACTCTCCGTTCACGCATATACCGACGCGGGAGAGCATGGAAATAACCTGCTTCATGGCGGAGCTGGCCAGGATCTTATCAAGAGTGGATTAGGGAGCGACATCCTCTTTGGAGGCGCTGGTCAAGATCGCATACAGAGCAACGGAGGTACAGATATCCTCGACGGCGGCGGCGGAGATGACGTCCTGTTTGCTCGAAACATCGATGAAAACGAGGGCGAGGCAGATACACTTACAGGGGGCGCCGGAGCAGATACCTTTGTTTTCTCTGACTTTGTATACGACGGCAGTGTGACCGTCACCGATTTTGACAGTGAGGAAGATCTGCTTCGAGTTCTGACCCGCGACGACACCTCTGCCCAGGAGCAATATGATCTCTTCCTGACTGGTGCGTCACAGAATGGCGATGACATTTTCTGGGTGGATGCCGATGGCAAATACACAGCCAGGATTGAAAATCTTTCGATGACAGACTTAAGCCTCGATAACTTCGCTGATACACCTTACTCGGGATACAATCCCCTTTCTATGTAGCGAGCTTGGGTCGACCAGAAACGCGTCTGCCCAATGTTGATATGTCGGTCGATCCTCTCTCGCTGGGGGAGGACTCGTTCGCTCTGATGGGGGAGAGTTTTTTGCCATGCTGCGTTGGGTCTCGGGCGCCCCCTTCCCCCCCCCAAAAAAAAACGCCCGCACGAAGCGGGCGTTGCGTTACAGATGCGGGATCCGTACAGGCAAGACACCTATTTGCAGCATCACCGAGAGACTCGCTCAGGTATCTTCCATCTTCCCGCCAAATACAGAAGATCACGCCTAGGTAGATTCGATTTTTCATTTCCGATTGTTGACGGACCCATTTGTCAGGAGAGATGACATGATTACCAATGCGACACCGATTGGTTTTACGAACGAGCTCTCGTTCCCGGGAATTCTTTATCCTCACGGAGTTCGTGTCACAGGTATCGATATCATTTATGATGAAGACGGACTGCCGAAGTCCGGAACCATTACAGGGATCGCTCTGTTCGGACTAGATCCAAACACTCCATCGCTTCCCGATGTCGCTCAACAATATACCGATCTGTCCTTGCCGGTCGAAGACCTCACAGCCTTTGACCCGGACTGGTTCGGCTTCGATGCGTTCAGTGAGATTCAGTCCCTCGGACCCGATATCATTTTGCAGATTGCATATGGAGGATTTCGTGGCTCTTCCGATATCGACTACAGCCTCGTCTCGATCGATCCGAGCTTCATCGACCACGTCACCACTGGCGGAGGAGACGATCAGCTACGTTTTGACACTCTGGTAGGCACGGTCGAAACAGGTGCCGGAGATGACATTATCCGGATCGAACGCGGAGAGACGACGATCTACGCAGGTGATGGCGATGATACCGTCTATTCCGGTGGTAGTATCGACAACATCTATCGCGATTACGGCAACGAGATCTATGGCGGCAACGGCAACGATCATCTTCGATCTGGAGGCGGGGATGACATGCTTAATGGCGGAAGCGGCAACGACTTTCTTGGGGGAGGTGCCGGGAACGACCAGTTATATGGTGGAACTGGCGACGACACCCTAATGGGAAATGTCGGAGACGACTATATGGCCGGGGGTAGCGGAAACGACGCTCTCTTTGGACAAGACGGAGACGATCGGCTCTCCGGAGGGACCGGCGACGACCGATTGAGCGGTGGTGCGGGGGAAGATGTTCTTGCAGGAGAGGACGGTAACGATCGCCTAGGAGGCAAATCGGGTGCTGACATCATTTTTGGAGGAGCAGGCGAAGATCGCCTTTGGGGCGATCAAGGAAACGACAGACTTTTCGGCGAGGACGGCAATGACCGGTTGTGGGGAGGCAGTGGCGACGACACCCTCGTGGGTGACGATGCACCCGGCTCAACCGATGCGGGCGATGATGTCCTCTACGGTGGCTCAGGAGACGACATCGTTGTCGACACCGCTGGATCGGACAGGCTTCATGGCGGGCACAGCAATGATATCATTGGCAGCCTTGGCGGCACTGCTCAACTCTTCGGCGGAGCAGGCGACGACCTTCTAACGGCCTTTCAGGTCCCGGAGAGCGAGCAAGGTCAAGACATCGCCACCGGCGGCGCCGGCGCGGATACGTTCCAGTTCTTTAATGACCTCTACGAAGGCGATGTCATCGTCACCGACTTCGACCAGGCCGAGGATCTGATCAACATACGCGCCGAGACAACTTTGACGGCCGAGGAGCAATACGATCTCTTCATCGCAAACGCCGTGCAGGACGGAGATGACGTCGTTTGGACCGACACCAGCAACAGCTATACCGCACGCCTCTCAGATACCGATCTAGGCGATCTGACAGTCGAAAACTTCTCCGAGACCGAAGGCCCGGAACTTTTCGGTTTCTGATCCGGGATGGCTGGCCGGTTTCTTCTGACCGGTCGGCACCTTCCGATCAGATCATCCCCCCCAAAAAAAACGCCCGCACGAAGCGGGCGTTAAGTTATTGAGGCAGGTTTCATACAGGCAAGAAACCTATCGAGCAGTGACATCTTTATAAGCAATCTGCCGCCCGCTTCCAAGCTAAAAGTTTGAAAAGGTTGGGCTGCCCGTCTAGGCTGGCGACAAAACCGAACGAAATAAGGGGAGGCCACGCGGCGATGGCATCGAAATTCTGTTCTCTCGTCCGTGCTGCCGGTCTTGCCCTTTCCTTAACGTCACTCCCCCACCTCGCCGCCGCCGAGCCAAGCCACGCTATCGCTATGTATGGGGAGCCTGCCCTGCCCCCAGATTTCGTGTCTCTGCCGTACGTGAACCCCGATGCGCCGACGGGGGGGCGAATCGTCACCGGCGAGGTCAGCAGCTTCGACAGCCTCAACCCCTATATCCGGCGCGGCACCGTCCCGTGGCAGCTTCGCTTTCTTGCGGTCGAAAGCCTGATGGGCCGCTCCTGGGACGAGCCATTCACGCTTTACGGTCTTCTGGCCGAGACGATCGAGACCGGGCCGAATCGCGAATGGGTCGAATTCACCCTGCGCGAGGAGGCTCGCTTTTCCGACGGCTCCCCGGTGACGGTCGAGGATGTGATGTGGAGCTACGAGACGCTCGGCACCGAGGGCCATCCGCGTTACCTCAACTTCTGGACCAAGGTCGAGAGCATGGAGCAGACCGGCGAGCGGTCCGTGCGTTTTACCTTCAACGAGGAGAACCGCGAACTGGCGCTGATCACGGGCCTGCGCCCGATCCTCAAGAAGGCGCAGTGGGACGAGACCGACTTCACCCGCAGCGGTGTGGATGTCATCCCGATCACCACGGCGCCTTATGTGGTCGACGAGGTGGTGCCCGGACGCGTCCTGTCGCTCAAGCGCGATCCCGGTTACTGGGGCAACGATCTGCCCTTCCGGCGCGGCACTCATAACCTTGATGAGATCCGGATCGAGTTCTTCGGCGACGGCACTGCCCAGTTCGAGGCGTTCAAGGCGGGCATCCTGAATTCCAACCGCGAGTTCAACGTCGCCAAATGGGACAGCCAGTACGACTTCCCCGCCATCGACAGTGGCGACGTCATCAAATCGGTAATCCCGCATCAGCGGCCCTCGGGGATGACGGGCTACGTGATGAACACCCGCAAGGCGCCCTTTGACGACTGGCGGGTGCGCGATGCGATGATCGTGGCGTTCAACTACGAGTTCATCAATGAGACGATCACCGGCGGCGAGCAGCCCCGCATCACCTCGTATTTCTCCAATTCCATCCTCGGGATGGAGCATGGCCCCGCCGAAGGCCGCGTCGCTGAGTTCCTTGACCCCTTCGCCGATCAACTTCTGCCCGGCACGCTCGAAGGCTATTCCCTGCCCGTCTCGGACGGATCGGAACGCAACCGGGCGGGCACGCGCGCGGCTCTCACGCGGCTAGAGGAGGCCGGGTGGACCATCCAAGATGGCGCGCTCAAGAACGAGGCGGGCGAGCCCTTCGCCTTCGAGATCCTGTTCCGGCAAGGCGACATGGAGAACACCTCGATCATCGACATCTATGTCGAAGCGCTCCAGCGGCTTGGCATGGATGTGACGGTGAGCATGATCGATCCCGCGCAATACACCGAGCGGACGGCGGCCTTTGAATACGACATGACGTTCTACAGGCGCGATCTGTCGCTGTCTCCGGGCAACGAGCAGTATCTCTATTTCGGCTCCGAAGAGGCCGACACGCCGGGCGGCCGCAACTCGGCGGGGGTCAAGGATCCCGTGGTGGACGCGCTGATCGACCGGCTCCTCAACTCCGAGAGCCAGGAGGATTTCCGCGCCTCCGCCAAGGCGCTCGACCGGGTGCTGATGGCGGGCCGCTACGTGATCCCGATCTACCAGTACAATGTCAGCCGCATCGCCCACGCCAAGGAGCTGAAATATCCCGAGGCGCTCCCGATCTACGGCGACAGCACCAGCTGGCAACCGGATGTGTGGTGGTATGAGGAAGACTAGCGCCCTCCTCGTCTTTCTTGTCCTGCTGACTGCCTGCACCCCGGCGAGGGTCGTGACCAAGACAGGCACCACGGCGATCAAGGTCACGGGATCGGCGGCGGTGGGTGTCGGAAAGGCAGCTTTCTAGGCGACGCTACCGCTCGCGGATCTTTGCGAAGAGCTTTTTGTTGAGCCGCACGAAGTCTTCGAGCGCGCCGCCCAGACCGCTCATTTGCCGCCCCTTGAGGTAGAGGAAACCGGCCGTGGCGCCCAGGGTGGCTCCGGCCATGTCGACGATCAGGTCGTACATCGTGTCGATCAGGCCCGATTTTTGCATGTTCAGGCCAAAGATCTGGTCCATGGCGAATTCGAAGATCTCCCAGATCGCGCCGACCGACATGGCGACGCAAAAGCTGAGCAGCGCGATAGCCGACGGCGGCGCGGCGTAGCGGTCTCCTTCGAAGAGCATGAAGATGAAGAGAAATCCGAACATGCCGAACGACACCGCAGATCCGAAATGCAGCGCGATATCCCACCACCAGTAGCGTTCGTAAAAGTCGAACGCCTCGCCCAGAAAGACGGTGGCGAAGATGAAAAAGACGATGGCCGACAGAAAGCTGCGCGGCAGCCGCACGCCCATCAGATGCGCGAAGTAATGCGGAAGGAAGGTCAGCCCCAGCGCCGCGAGCCCGACGAAGACCAGCGACCATTGCCCGACCAAAGCGCCCGCCACCGAGGAGACGACAAGCGCGCTCTGGATCACCTTGGCGACGATGGCAGGACGGTCGGCGGGCAAGGATGGGCCTCTTCATCGGTGTCGGACAGGTCTATATATCGGTCATGCGCCCCGAGACTTCAAAGCCTCTTCGTCTGGCCAGCTACAATATCCGCGCCGGTCTGGGCACCGATCTCAAGCGCGATCCCGCACGCGTCCTGCAGGCCATCCGCACCCTGGCGGCGGATCTGGTGGTCCTGCAAGAGGCCGATCATCGCTTGGGCCGCCGCCCCTCGGCGCTCCCCCTCAGCGGGATCGAGCGGGCGACCGGGCTGCGCCCCCTGCCCGTGGCGCAAAACGACGGCAGCCTGGGATGGCATGGGATCGCCATGCTCGGCGCGCCGAGCCTGACGGCGGGGGAGATCCATCGCATCGATCTGCCGGGGTTGGAGCCGCGCGGCGCCGTTGCCGTCGATCTGGGCGCGCCGCAGGGGCCGCTTCGGATCGTCGGGCTGCATCTGGGGCTGCTGCGCCGCTCGCGCCGGGCGCAGATCGATGCCATCAAGGAGGTCATCGGCGCCCTGCCCGCCTGCCCGACCGTGCTGATCGGCGATTTCAACGAATGGTCCAGCAAGGTCGGTCTGGGCCGCCTTGCGCAGCACTATACCCTGCTGCCGCCCGAAAAGACCTTTCCGTCCCGCCTGCCCGTTCTGCCGCTCGACCGCATCGCCCATAGCGGCGATCTTGAGGTGGAGCCGGTCGCGCCTCCCGGCTCGGGCCATCCGCATCCCTCCGATCACCGTCCCATTCTGGCCAGCGTGACCCGAAAAGAGACCGCCGCTGGCCTCTCAGGAGCGCCGTGACATAAATTCGTTACATCTCTCGCCTAGCGATCGGACCCCATGAATATACTTGTCCTGTGCACCGGCAACTCCGCCCGGTCGATCCTCCTCGAAGTCCTCCTCAACGATCTGTCGACCGGCCGCGTGACGGCCTATTCCGCAGGCTCGAACCCGGCAGGCGCGGTCCATCCCTACTCGCTCAAGCTGCTCGAGGAGGAAGGCTACGAGACCGCGCATCTGCGCTCCAAGAGCTGGGACGAATTCGCCGTCGAGGACGCGCCCGAAATGGATGCCGTCATCACCGTCTGCGGATCGGCCGCAGGCGAGACCTGCCCGATCTGGCCCGGCGCGCCCGTCCGCGCCCATTGGGGGGTCGAGGATCCCGCCGCCGCTTCCGAAGAGGACTGGCCGGAGGCGTTCGGGACGGCCCATACACGCCTCAAGCACCGCGCCGAGGCGCTGCTTGCCCAGCCCATCGAAACCCTTGACGCGGCGGAGCTGCGTGCGCTTTTGACCCGCATCGGCCAGACCGGCTGAGGCGAGGCACCCAATGATCCGCAAACTCTCCGCCGAGGCGCTCGGCACCGCGTTCCTGCTGATCGGCGTCGTCGGATCGGGCATCATGGGCGAAACGCTGGCAGGCGGAAACGTCGCCATCGCGCTGCTGGCCAATGCCATCGCGACGGGCTGCATCCTCTACGTCATCATCCTGACGCTCGGGCCCATTTCGGGTGCGCATTTTAACCCCGCCGTCACGCTTGCCTTCCTGATCCGCAAGGAGATCACGCCGGGTCTGGCCGCGGCCTATGTCGCCGTGCAGATCGCGGCGGGCATCGTCGGCGTTTGGGCCGCGCATCTTATGTTCGATCTGCCCATATGGCAGTTCTCGACCACGGACCGCACAGGCCCCGCGCTCTGGGCCTCCGAGCTGATCGCGACGTTCGGGCTGCTCCTCGTGATCTTCGGCGGACTCAAATCCCGGCCCGACGCCGTTCCGGTCCTTGTCGCGCTCTATATCACCGGGGCCTACTGGTTCACGGCCTCGACCAGCTTTGCGAACCCCGCCGTGACCATCGCGCGCGGCTTTTCCGATACGTTCGCGGGCATCAATCCGGCCCATATCCCGGCCTATATCCTCGTCCAGATCGTCGCGGTCCTTGTGGCCGCAATCGTCCTTCCGCGTCTTCTGGACGATTAGCGGGAACCCAGCCCTTTCCCGCAACGTTCGGTTTCGAATGTCAAAGGGAGACAGGGATGAACTGGACGACCGTCGAACAGAATTGGGCCGCCTACACGCCGCGCGTCCTGACCCGCTGGCCCGGCCTTGATGAGGACGAGGTGCTCGCGACCGACGGTGATCTGGACCGGTTCGCCGAATATCTGGCCATCGCGACCTCCCAGACCGTGCAGGCCGCCCGCGACGAGGCGCGCGGCTGGGCCGATGGCGAGGAACCGGCGGATGCCAAAATGGATCCGACCCGCGATAATGAACGGATCTTCGACAGCGCTAAGAATATTCCGGTGGGCGAAGACGTCTACAGCGCTGATGCCGATTTCGGAGACGATCGCATCCCCGAACCCCCAATGGACCGCCAGGCGGGCTGATACCGCAATTCACGACCGAGGAGAGAGACGATGATGACCTGGAGCGATATCGCAAGAGACCCTGATCTTGCCATGCAAATACTGCACCCGGCCTTTCCTCACCTGCGCCCCACCCATGTGAAGGCCGCGAACGGCAGCTATGACCGCTTTGCCGCCCGCATGGCTGGTCTGCACGATCTGACCGATGGCGAGGCTGAGGAGATGATCGAGGATCGTCTGGGCACCACGCACCTGACCGCAACGCAGCACGCCGCGCAGTAACTTCGGGCGCATCCCCCCTTGAACCCCGCGCCCGGGCTGCATAGCCCGATGGCATGTCCGAGCCATTCAATCTTGCCCGATATGTCCTGTCCAAGGCCGCCGAGTGCCCGGACAAGATCGCGCTCGCGATCCTAGGACCGGCCAGAGCGGAGCGCTGGTCCTATGCCCGTCTTGAGGCGGCCGTGCGTGGCACAGCGACCGGCCTTCTTGGGGTCAGTCTGACACCGGGCAACCGCGTCCTTCTGCGCCTTGGCAACAGCGCCGATTTTCCTGTCGCTTATCTCGGCGCCATTGCGGCGGGCCTGATCCCCGTCCCGACTTCCACCGCACTGACCCGGCCCGAGATCACGGCGCTCGCCCGCGACCTGGAGCCCGCCGCCATCCTGACCGACGGCAGCTGCCCCATCCCGGACGACGGCACCCCTACATACGATCTAAGCGTGCTCCGCGATTGGCAGACCCTCCCCGCCGCCCCCTATGCGATGGGCGATCCCGAGCGGGCCGCCTACATCGTCTACACCTCCGGCACCTCGGGCAAACCGCGCGGCGTCGTCCACGCCCACCGCGCGATCCTGGCCCGTCAGATGATGCATCACGGCTGGTACGGGTTGAAATCCGAGGACCGGCTGCTCCATGCGGGCGCCTTCAACTGGACCTATACGCTCGGCACCGGCCTTCTCGATCCTTGGACGGTCGGTGCAACCGCGCTGGTCCCTCAAGAGGGAACGGAGGCCAGCCTCCTACCTCTCCTCCTCAAGCGGCACGAGGCCACGCTCTTTGCCGCCGCGCCCGGCATCTATCGCCGCCTTCTGCGCGAAAGCGGGCCGCTGGATCTGCCGCATCTGCGGCACGGTCTTTCGGCCGGAGAGAAGCTCCCCGATCCCGTCCGCGCCGCCTGGGAGAAGGCGACCGGCACGCAGGTCCATGAGGCCTTCGGCATGTCCGAATGCTCGACCTTCCTCTCCGGCTCTCCCGATCGCCCGGCCCCGCCGGGCACGTCGGGCTATCCCCAGCCCGGCCGCCGCATGACACTGCGCGCAGGCGGAGCAGAGGCCAATCCCGGCACCATCGCCATCCACCGCTCCGATCCCGGCCTGATGCTGGGCTATCTGAACGCCCCCGCGGAAACCGCCGCCCGTTTCGACGGCGACTGGTTCCTGACCGGCGATCTGGGAGAGCGGCAGCCGGGTGGCGCCATCGCCTATCTTGGCCGCGACGACGATATGATGAATGCGGGCGGCGTGCGCGTCTCCCCGCTCGAGGTCGAGGCCGCGCTCTCCGGCCATCCGCAGATCACCGATATCGCCGCCATCGAGGTTCCCGTCACGGACAGCACCACCATTATCGCAGCGATCTACAGCGCTGTGGCGGATATCGCCGAGGACGAGCTGAACCGTTTTGCAGCCGGGCGTCTGGCCAGATACAAGCAACCCCGTCTCTATCGCCGCCTCGAGGCGCTTCCACGCGGCGCGAACGGGAAACTCCTGCGCCGCCAGCTGCGCGATCAATTCGAAAGACCAATATGACCGAACCCGTCCAGCTTGATATCCTGTCCGACCCGATCTGCCCTTGGTGCTTTATCGGCAAGGTACAGCTTGACCGCGCGCTCGCGGACGCCCCCGATCATCCGTTCGCGATCCAATGGCACCCGTTCCAGCTCAATCCCGACATGCTGCGCGAAGGCGTGGACAGGCGCGCCTATCTGGAGGCCAAGTTCGGCGGCAAGGACGGTGCGCAAAGCGTCTACGGCCGGATCGCCGATCACGCCCGCGCGGTCGGGGTCGAGATGGATCTCGACGGCATCAAGCGCACCCCCAACACGCTCGATGCGCATCGGCTGATCCACTGGGCCGGGATCGAGAGCAAGCAGAACGCTGCCGTTGACGCGCTCTTCAAGGCGTATTTCCAGGACGGTCGCGATATCGGGGATGCCGATACGCTGGCCGATATCGCCGATGCTATCGGCCTCGACGCGGCCACGATCCACCGCCTGCTCGCCTCCGATGCCGATCTCGATGGCATCCGCGAGCGCGACGCCAAGGCCCGCGAGATGGGGGTGAATTCGGTTCCGACCTTTATCGTCGGCGGCAAACATGCCGTTCCCGGCGCGCAGCCGCCCGAGCTTTGGGCGCAGGTCATCGCCGACATAAAGGAGCAGCACGCCGCCGCCTCATGAACCGCGAGACGCTTTTCATTATCCTCAGCACGCTTCTTGCCATCGTGATCGGGGGCACGATCTTCTTTCGGATCGTGGAGGATTGGAGCTGGCTCGACGCCTATTTCTTTACCGTGATTACCCTGTCCACGGTCGGCTATGGCAGCCTGGTACCCGCGACGGCCATCGGCAAGATCGGCACGACGGTTCTCATCTTCGTGGGTCTCGGCGTCTTTGCCGCCGCCATCCAGCAGCTCAGCCACATGACGATCCACCGCCGCAGCGAGTTGCGTCGCCGCCGCCGGGAGGCCCGCAAAAAGGACGACTAGGCTTCCCTCTGTCGCGCCTTTTCCTTTTCGCGATAGGGATGTTCCTCTTCCTCCTCGGCCTTGTTCAGCACCAGATTGGCGGCATAGCCGTGAATCAGGATCGACAGCACGATCACCAGCACGGCGATCCGCCAGACCACCTCGATCTCGGCAAAGTCCGCATGGTTCTGCGCATAGGCGATGTAGAAGATCGACCCCATCCCGCGCACGCCAAAGAAGGCCACGTTGCGCCGCGCCATGTTCTCGCATTTGAGCCCCAGCAGCGACAGAAATCCCGTCGCGGGCCGCAGCAGAAAGATCAGCCCGAGCGCAAAAGCGACCTCCACCCAGCGCAGCCCCGCCAGCGCGCCCGCCCCCACGAAGGTCCCCAGCCACAAGAGAAGCAGCGCGAGCAGGATGGATTCCAGCTGGTCGGCCCCGTGATGAACGAACTTCTCGTAATTCTCCATGTCCGTGCCGCGCGTCCGGTCCCGCCCGGCCCGGGCGCAGGCAAAGACGGCAAGGAACCCGTAGCCGTCCACCCCCTCGGTCACGCCATAGCTGATCAGCGTCGATGCCAGAACCATCACGATCGCATTCCAGCCGCCACTATTGGCATCGCCCATGCCGCTGAAAACGATCCGAGACATCGCCATCCCGCACAGATACCCCACGATCCAGCCCGCCGCGACGCGGTAGACGAAATCGAAGCCGAGCCATTCGAGCCCCCATTCATCGATGCTGTACCAGCCCAGCGTGGCCGCTGTGATCGCCAGATAGACAAAGGGAAAGGCCAGCCCGTCATTCAGCCCCGCCTCGGCGGTCAGCGACACCTCCATCGGATCCTCTTCCTGCCCCGGCGGGCTGACCTGGACGGACCGCGCCAGCACCGGATCGGTCGGCGCGAGGGAGGCGGCCAGCAGCAGCGCCGCCGCGATCGGCAGCCCCAGCGTGTAGACCCCCAAAAGCGCGATGGCGAGGATCGTCAGCGGCATTGCCACGATCAACAGCCGGAAGGTCGCGTTCCAGTTGCGCCAGCTGCCCTTCGTGTCGATGGCCAGACCGGCACCTGCCAGCGAGATGATGACGATCAGCTCGGACGTATGTTCGATGATCGCGGTGGACAGGCCGCCGACACGCGGATCGATCACGGGAAGCCCGATCAGACCGATCGCGGTGCCGATCATGACGTAAAGCAGCGGCATGTTCACGATGCGGTAGCGCGACAAAGTCGGCTGCAGCGTCAGACCCAAAAGGGCGAGCCCGAAGACCGCATAAAACACATCGCGGTAATCAATCGTGCCAAACATCAAATGCCCCGGGCGAAAGTCCTACCGGCTCAACCGGTCCGGACGCGCCGGGTTCCGCGCTATTCGGCGGGCGTCTTAGCTTTGATCGCGCCCGCCTTCTCCGCCAGGTCGCGGGCGACGGCAAAGGCGCCCTTGATCTTGTCGGCTTCCGTTTTCCAGTCGCGGCGAACGACGATCTTGTTGTCGCGCACCTTGGCCTGTCCGCGCTGGTCCTCGATGAACTCCACCAGCCCTTCGGGCGAGGCGAACTTGTCGTTGTGGAACTGGATCGTGGCCCCCTTCGGCCCCGCATCCAGCTTGGCGATGCCCGCGCGCTTGCACATCGCCTTGATCCGCACGACCAGAAGCAGCGTGTTCACCTCTTTCGGCAGCTTGCCGAACCGGTCGATCAGCTCCGCGGCAAAGCCTTCCAGCTCGACCTTAGTGGTCAGCTCGCTCAGGCGGCGATAGAGGCCCAGCCGCACATCAAGATCGGGCACATATTCGTCCGGGATCAGGACCGGCACGCCCAGATTGATCGACGGCGCCCATTGCCCGTCATCGACGATACCCTCCGCCTCGCCCGATTTGATCTTGGCGATCTGCTCTTCGAGCATCTGCTGATAAAGCTCATAGCCCACCTCGCGCATTTGCCCGGACTGCTCTTCGCCCAGAAGGTTGCCCGCCCCGCGAATATCCAGATCCTGAGAGGCCAGCGTGAAGCCTGCCCCCAGCGTGTCGAGCGATCCCAGCACCCGCAGCCGCTTTTCGGCCTGCGGCGTCAGCTTCACGCGCGGTTTCGTCGTGAGGTAGGCATAGGCACGCGTCTTCGAGCGTCCCACGCGCCCCCGGATCTGGTAAAGCTGCGCCAGACCGAACATGTCGGCGCGATGCACGACCATCGTGTTCGCGGTCGGAATATCGAGACCCGATTCAACGATCGTCGTCGCCAGCAGCACATCGAATTTGCCGTCGTAAAAGGCGTTCATCCGATCATCGAGCTCTCCGGCGGCCATCTGGCCATGCGCCACGACATAGGTCAGCTCCGGCAGCTGCTCTTTCAGGAACTCCTCAATCTCGGGCAGATCGCTGATACGCGGGACGACGTAGAAGCTTTGCCCGCCCCGGTAATGCTCGCGCAGCAGCGCCTCGCGGATCGTTACCGCGTCGAATTCGCTGACATAGGTGCGGATGGCCAGCCGGTCGACAGGCGGCGTGCCGATGATGCTCAGCTCGCGCACGCCGCTCAGCGACATCTGCAGCGTGCGCGGGATCGGCGTCGCGGTCAGCGTCAGCACATGGACATCCGTGCGCAGGGATTTCAGCCGCTCCTTGTGCGTGACGCCGAACTTTTGTTCTTCATCCACAACGAGAAGGCCGAGGTTCTTGAACTTGATCGACTTCGCCAAAAGCGCATGCGTGCCGACCACGATATCGGCCGTCCCGCGCGAGATCCCCTCCCTCGTCAACTGCGCATCGCGCTGCGAGACGAACCGCGAGAGGGGCCGCACCTGAATGGGAAAGCCCCGGAACCGCTCGGCAAAACTGTTGTAATGCTGGCGCGCAAGCAGCGTCGTCGGCGCTATCACCGCGACCTGCACCCCCGACATCGCCGCGATGAAGGCTGCGCGCATCGCAACCTCTGTCTTGCCAAATCCCACATCGCCGCAGATCAGCCGGTCCATCGGGTGGCCCGAGGCCATATCGGTCAGCACGTCCTCGATGGCCGCCAACTGATCGTCCGTCTCCTCGTAGGGGAAACGCGCGCAGAACTGATCCCAAAGGCCCTCCTGCGGCTCCATGACCGGCGCGGTCCGCAGCGCCCGTTCGGCGGCGACCCGGATCAGCTTGTCGGCGATCTGCCGGATCCGCTCTTTCAGCTTGGCCTTCTTGGCCTGCCACGCGCCACCACCCAGCTTGTCGAGCAGACCTTCCTCATGGCCGAATTTCGACAGCAGCTCGATATTCTCGACGGGCAGGTAAAGCTTTGACTGCTCTGCATATTCCAGCAGCAGGCATTCATGCGCCGCCCCAAGCGCGGTCACGACCTCCAATCCCTTGTAGCGCCCGACCCCGTGATCGACATGCACCACCAGATCGCCGGGCGTCAGGCTTTGCGCTTCGGTCAGGAAGTTCTCGGCCCGCCGCTTGCGTTTGGTCTGCCGGATCAACCGGTCGCCGAGGACGTCCTGTTCGGAAATCACCGTCAGATCCGGACTTTCAAACCCATGCTCGAGCGCCCAGACCGCCAGATGCAGCCCACGCTTGCCAACGCCCTTGAAGTCGCGCACCGGGATCGCCTCGGCCACGCCTTCATCCTCGATCAGACCCGTCAGCCGCTCTCGCGCGCCTTCCGAATAGGAGGCGACGACGACCGGCCCCTCGGCCAGCTTTTCTTTAAGATGCGAGGCCAAGGCTCCGAAAAGGCTGATGCTTTCCTGCTGCCGCTCGGGCGAGAAGTTGCGCCCGATCCGCCCGCCCGCATCGATCACACCGGGTCCCGTCGCCTGCGGCAGCGGCGCGAATTGCAAGCGACGATGCCCCTCCACCGCGCTCTCCCAAGCGGTATCATCAAGATACAGCAACCCCGGCGGCGCAGGCTTGTAGACCGACCCCATCCCGCGCTGCGTCATCGCCGCCTTGCGGGTCTCGTACTGGTCCTCGATCTGCTCCCACCGCGCCAGCCGCGCGGGCGTGACCTGATCGTCCAGAGTCACCACAGCGCCGGGCAGGTAATCGAACAAAGTCTCAAGCCGCTCGTGGAAAAACCCCAGCCAATGCTCCACGCCCTGATGCTTGCGCCCCGCGCTGACCGCCTCGTAAAGCGGATCGTCCGTGCCCGCCGCGCCGAACTCGATCCGGTAAGTCTGCCGGAACCGCGTGATCGCCGCCTCATCGAGGATCACCTCGCTCACCGGCGCAAGCTCCACGACCTCCAGCTTTTCGACTGTCCGCTGCGTCGCCGGATCGAACCGCCGTGCCCCGTCCAGAACGTCGCCGAAAAGATCCAGCCGCACCGGCCCCGTCTCTCCCGGAGGATAGACGTCGATGATCCCGCCGCGCACGGCGTAATCGCCGGGCTCGGTCACCGTGGGGGCCTGCACGAAGCCCATTCGCACCAGAAACGCCTTGAGCGCCGCCTCATCGACGCGCCCGCCCACGCTCGCCTTGAACGAGGCCTCCTTCAACACCTCGCGCGCGGGCACCTTCTGCGTCGCCGCAGTCATCGTCGTCAACAGCACGAACCGGTCCGGCATCCCATGCGCCAGCGCCGCCAGCGTCGCCATCCGCGCTGCCGAGATGTCCGAATTCGGCGAGACCCGGTCGAAGGGCAGGCAATCCCAGGCCGGAAACACCACGACCGGCATCTCGGGCGCAAAGAACGCCAGTGCCGAGCGCATCGCCTCCAGCCGCTTGTCGTCCCGCGCGATATGGCAGACCGGCCCGCGCTCCAGCTCCTTGAGGATCAGGCGGGCGTCAAAGCCTTCCGGCGCGCCGGAGACGGTGAGTTTGGACGGATCGGACATGGCCGCTCACCTACCCCGCAACGGCGCGGAGTCAACGCCCGATCAGCCAAACGGCCCGATCGACAGGTTCTGATACATTCCGAACATCGCGGTCACGAAAAGCGCGACCACACCGATCAGCTGCACAAAGAACCGGTGCCGCGCCAAAAGCGCAAAAAGCGCCTCGCCCTCGGGATGATCCCGCCGGATCGTCTCGGCCGTGCGCAGCGTCAAAAGCGCAACAAAGCTGATCGGAAAGGCGATCATGAAAATCGCCTGCGCGAACTCGACCCAGAAAAAGAACGCCAGAACCGCCAGCGACGACAGCCCGAAGGTCGCAAAACCCAAGAGCCACAGCCCGGCCATGTCGACGATTTTGTAGATCCGGTTGGTATTGATCCGCACCAGATCCATCAGATCGATATAGCCCTGTGGATCCTGCCGCCGCGCCCTCAGGACAAGATCATAGGGGATCCCCATGACCCAATGGCTCGCGCTCGACCACACCACGGCCAGCGCGATCCAGTACCACAGGTTCGAGAAAGAGCGCAGGTCGATCAGCTCGACCATCATTTCGTAAATAGACAACAGACGTCCTGGATCAGCGGAACTCGGCGCGACCCTAGCCGCGCCCCGTCCCCGCCGCCACCCCCTTGAGCGTGCGCCCGCCGCGTGTCAGGCAAAGAGGACACGCAACAGGTCCGAGGTCCCCGATGAACCCCCTCTCAGCGCCCCATCCCGCCACCCGCTTTCGCCGGCTCAAGCGGACCGACGCGCTTCGGCGCATGACGCAAGAGACCGCGCTCGGCCCGGCCGATTTCATCTGGCCCGTCTTCGTGATGGAGGGGCAGGATGCGGAGGATCCGATCCCCTCCATGCCCGGCGTCGCGCGCCTGACGACGGACCGCATCGTGGCGGCCGCCAAAGAGGCGCTGGCCCTCGGCATCCCCGCGATCTGCCTCTTTCCCTATACCGAACAGGAGCTCAAGACCGAGGATTGCGCCATGGCCTGGGATGCGGGCAACCTCGTCAACCGCACGATCCGCGCGATAAAGGACGCGGTCCCCGAGATCGCCGTGATGACCGACATCGCGCTCGACCCCTACAACGTGAACGGCCATGACGGCTTCGTCGTGGAGGGGGAGATCCTGAACGACGAAAGCGTCGAGGCCCTCGTCAAGATGGCGCTGGCCCAGGCCGAGGCCGGCGCGGACATCCTCGGCCCCTCCGACATGATGGACGGGCGCATCGGCGCCATCCGCCAGGCGCTCGAGGCAGAGGGCCACCGCCACGTCACCATCCTCAGCTATGCCGCGAAATACGCGAGCGCCTTCTACGGCCCGTTCCGCGATGCCGTCGGCGCCTCGGCCCGGCTGGTGGGCGACAAGAAGACCTACCAGATGAACCCCGGAAATTCCGACGAGGCGCTGCGTCTGATCGCCCGTGATCTGAGCGAGGGCGCGGATATGATCATGGTCAAGCCAGGCATGCCCTATCTCGACATCTGCCGCCGGGCCAAGGACACGTTCGGAGCGCCCACCTTCGCCTACCAGGTCAGCGGCGAATACGCGATGCTGCAGGCCGCCGCCCAGAACGGCTGGCTCGACCGCGACGCGGCGATGATGGAGAGCCTGCTCGCCTTCAAACGCGCCGGCTGCGACGGCATCCTGACTTACTTCGCCATCGACGCCGCCCGCGCCCTCGCCGCCTGACCCCACGCCGTCCCGGACCCGATCCGGGACCTCGTGCCCGACCGCCGCGATCTGTCCAAGCCTCGAGGGCAAGCTGCTTGAACCGACCGCGAAATCTGCACCTATCCGGCTCCATAACCGGCATATGCACATCGTTTTTATCCTCATTATCGCGCTCATCGTCATACCTGTATGGCTCCTGATCCATTGGCAGGATCCGAATATAGACCCGGATATCGTAGCCCGGCACGACGACATATCAGTTGTCATGACACTCCGGCCAATGCTGGGCATCCACAGCGACTGGCATCGGACGCTCACGATCACAGATGGCAGCGCCAGCCTAGAAACCGGTCTCGATCCTGATACCGGTTGGTGGCGCGGATCGAACCTTTACGTCACTCAGACGGGTGATCTTCTTCTGCACGAGGGTCAGGCAGGATGCATCCTGATCCGCACCGTCACAATAGAACGCAAACAGCCGGATCATCCGATCTGCAAAGAAGGCTCGCTACCGGATGGCGACGCCCCGCAGCTCGCCTCTCCAGAAAATTGCCCGCCGAAGCCGCCAGTATCGAATTTCGCGGATGACCTCTATTTCCTCGGACACTTCTCCGAAGGAAACAGGGATCCCCACCGATACGGTAGCTTCTCGGGTTACTGCGACGGCACCGAAAAAGCCCTTCCGCCGCCGCCCTAGGATCTTGAGCGCCGGTTTCCACGCCCAGGCGCTGTTCAGTCGGAAGGCAGACAGTCACTGAACCAAAAGGGCCAACGCCAAGTTGGGCTTACACGACAAGCCATTAAACCAACGCAAGACGACGCCCATGCAGCCCGATCTTCCCCTCAAATGGTTCCGCACCGACGGCTCCGAAGCGCCCCTCGTCTTTCTCCACGGCCTCTTCGAGACAAGCGCGATCTGGGACCCGCTGATCGAGGGCCTGCCGGAGAGCGATGCCCCGATGCTCGCCCTTCCGCTGCCCGGTCATACGTCGCTCGATACGGTCCAAAGCGTCACCGAAGCCCTGCGCGACAACGGCTTTATTGACGCCTATGCCGATACGATCCGCGACCTCTTCGGCGACCGCCCCGTCCGGCTCGTCGGTCATTCGACTGGCGGGTTCGTCTCGCTTCTGCTGGCGCGGCGGCATCCGGACCTAGTAAGGGATATGTGCCTCATCGGCGCGCTCTGGTCCGGCGATCTGGCCGGGACCCGGACGCTCTCTGCGCGCATCAGCAGCCTGCCCTTTTTTGGCCCCCTCACCTTCAGCTGGATGTGCCGCTACTGGCTGATGGATCCCGATAGGTTTCGCCGCGGAATGGAGATGGTCTTTGCGCCGACGGCCACCGAACGCCTTCTGCCCTACCGGATGCGAGGAGAGCTGGCCGCCGTGCCGCCCCAGACGCTTCGGATGATGGCGCTCTGGCTGGCCCGGCAGAACCTGCGCGAGGCGCTGAGCGATATCGACCATCCCGCGCTCTGCGTGATCGGCACGCAAGATCCCGTGGTGCCGCCTGCCCACCAGCTCGATCTGATCAAGGGGCTGCCGAACGGTCATGCGCTGCTGATGGATACCGGCCATCTGCCGTTTCTGGAGGATCCCGACCGGTTTCGCCGGATCTTTGCAAACTGGCTGTCAGGCGTTCCGGCCGCGACTAGCGATCGATCCAGACCGGCGCGGTCCGCGCCTGCCATCCCCGCTCTTCCAGCTCGGGGGCGTCGCTGGACCGGAACGGCCATCCAAGGCATAGGTAGCCGGTAAGCTGCCACGCCGGAGGCACGTCCAGGATCTTACGGACCGCCGCCGGATCGAGGATCGACACCCAGCCCACGCCCACCCCTTCGGCCCGCGCGGTCAGCCATAGCGTATGGATCGCCATCACGGTCGAATAGTCCAGCATCTCGGGCATGCTCTGGCGGCCCAGCCCCCGCCCCTCAGCGGGATCGGGATCGGTGAAGACGGCCAGATGCACAGGCGCCTCGCGTAGACCGGCCAGCTTGAGATCCGAATAGGCCGCGCGCGTCTCGCCCTCGTAGCGCGCGGCCGCCGCCGCGTTGCAGGCCTCGAACGAGGCGAGCACTCCGGCCCGGGCCGCCGCGCTTTGAACCCGGACGAACCGCCAGGGCTGGGAATGTCCGACCGACGGCGCCAGACCGACCGCGCCCTCGATCCGCGCCATCACATCCGCTGGAACGGGATCCGTCCGGAAATGCCGGACATCCCGGCGCCAGGTCAGAATATCGCCCAGACAGGCGCGGTGCGTATCGGTCATCTCCATCCTCGCCCCCCGTACTCAACCCGGCGGGCTGCGGCAACTGCCGGGGCGATGCGATCTTGAGCGATCTGCGTGTCCGGGCCCGGTCGCGCACCGCCGTTGCAGGGCCCGGGACCGCGCGATGCGTTAAACCGGCTTGGCGCGACATTGCCTCCTCCCGGATGCCGACGGAATGCCGCCCGGATGCCGCAGGCCCGATTTTTGACCTTTTGCCGCGTTAACCTTTTCCGGCCAGCACCGAACGGAACCGCATGCTCTCCCGGGGGCGAGCGACCCGCAGCCTCGCAAAACCGTGCGCAGACCCCTACCCATAGGCATCGACAGGCCTTAAAATACAGTCTATAGTATTCGCAGACCGATCACCAAGATCGGCACCCACTGGCAGAGAGCAGACTTATGCATACCTTTACCCGTCGCGGCGTCCTAGCGGGCGCCCTGGCTGCAACCACCGTCCTGGCCGCCTGCGGCAACGGCATCGGAAGCTCGGGCTCCAACGTCATCGACGCCCGCACCGACAGCACGCTGTCCTTCATGTACCGCGAATACCCCTCGACCCGGCAAATCGCGGAAAAATCCAGCGGAATCCTGGTCATGCCTGTCGTGACGGAAGCCGGGCTTGGCTTTGGCGGCGCCTACGGACGCGGCGCCTTGCGGGTGCAGGACACGACAGTGGACTACTACTCCGCTCTTTCGGCCTCCGCCGGTCTGCAGATCGGAGCGCAGCAATACGCCCATGTCCTGTTCTTCATGACGGACGAGGCGCTTTACAACTTCCGCCGCGCCCCGGGTTGGGCCGCTGGAGCGGATGTCGAATATGCCTTCGCCGATCAGGCCGAGATGTTGCGCGCCGAGACGACGACAACGACGGCTCCGGTCATCGCCGTCGTCTTCGCCCAGACCGGTCTGCGCGCGGGCGCGACGCTCGAGGGCACCAAGTATACGCGCATCATTCCTTGACCAGGCTCGGAGCGGTGTCCTGCCGCTCCACCGCCTCGATCACGCGCGTATCGGTCACATCCCGCAAACGTGTCTTGTCGGGCGCGAACTCCATCCCCTCCGTCGCCCGCTCGAACTCCACCTGCGCCGCCTCGAACGCGGCGTTGGACATTCGCTCGTCCGGATGATCCATCAAGGCTTGCAGAGATTTCTGCAGCCTTTGCTGCACCTCGATCATCGCCGATCCGTCCCGCGCGAGCGATCCGAACCCATCCTCGATCAACTCCACCGGTGACAAGGGCGGCACCCAAAGCCGCTTGTATTGCGGCGCTTCCTCGCTGTTGCGCTCGTCATGGTATCCGATCAGGAGCCGCGTCAGCCGGGTGATGACGTCGATCGCCGTGCCTGGATCGTTGATCCCCGGCGACAGCGCTTTCGACGCGATCTCGCCCAGAACCATCAGCCCGAACCGCGGATCCTGATTATAGGTCCGCACATCCCCGCGCACGATATGCGCTCCGACGACCTCGGCGATGTCCCTGTCATCCTCAAGATCCTCGTCGCGGTCGCCCTGATCGGCCACCTGAGCGATCTCCTGCCCCTCGACGACGAAGGATCCGATCTCCCGCGTGAGGTAGATATGGAACCCATGCCGCTCTGCCGCCGCGTCGAGCGCCTCTTCGTAGATATGTTGGATGTATCCTGTCTGGTCCGACTTGATGACGACCGCATCCTCGGGGATCTCGGTCTCCTCGGTCAGCGCATGGGCGCCGAGGCACGGCATCGACAGCCGCTCCTGAAATTGCTGGCAGGTGATATTCTCCACCTGCCGGGTCGAGGCAATGAGGCTACCGAAGGTCTGCAGATGCAACGTCCAGCGCACCAGCGAATAGACGATCAGGATCAGCACCAGAACGGTCGTCGCAAAAAGAACGAATGCCTGATCGTCGGTGAAGACATGCAGCTCTCGCAGGACGATCCCGGTCAGCGCATAGACATAGGCCCCGATAAAGGTCGACAGCGTATTCTGCGTCGTCGGATCCTGCATGATGAGCCGGTGGATCCGGGGCGTCCATTGCGAGGCCGAGGACCGGAAAACACTGACCATCACCGTCAGCGAAAAGATCGTCGCCGCCAGCATCGCATTGGCGATTAGATCAAGCAGCCGGTCCGCCGCATCCCCCGACACATAGGTGGCCAGAGCGTCGGGAATGAAGGGCTCGATCACCTGCGTAAATGCGATGACGGCAAGCGCCAGCAGCCCCATGAGACCCGTTCGAACCCAAAGCTTGCGCCAGTAGGTAATCGCAAGACGCAAAAGCGTGCGTGGTAGCGTTATTAATCTGTCCATCGCTCTTAACGCGCAAATCCCCGGCGAGGTCCGTCTGACCCCCTTCATGTCGCAATCAGACATGTTCAGCGCTCTTTTGCGCGCCTAGGGTCGGGCAAGGACCAGCAAGGGGAGCCGCTACCATGAAAACCACCACTCGCGTTGTCGTGATCGGCGGCGGCGTCGTCGGATGCTCCGTCCTCTATCACCTGACCAAGCTTGGCTGGTCAGACGTCATGCTGATCGAACGGTCCGAGCTGACATCGGGGTCGACCTGGCACGCGGCGGGCGGCTTTCACACGCTCAATGGCGACACCAACATGGCCGCTCTTCAGGGGTACACGATCGGCCTTTACCGTGAACTCGAGGAACTCACCGGCGTCTCCTGCGGCCTGCACCATGTCGGCGGCATCACTCTGGCGGACACGCCAGAGCGGCTCGACATGCTCAAGGCCGAGCGGGCCAAGCACCGTTATATGGGGCTCGACACCGAGATCCTGACCCCGTCGGAAATCAAGGAGCGTGCGGAGCTGGTCAATATCGAAGGGATCGTCGGCGGCCTTTATGATCCGCTGGACGGTCATCTCGACCCGTCCGGGACGACGCAGGCCTATGCCAAGGCGGCCAAGATGGGCGGCGCCGAGATCGTGCTGCACAACCGCGTATTTGAGACGAACCAGCGCCCTGATGGGACGTGGGATATCGTCACCGAGAAAGGGACGATCCATACCGAACATGTGGTCAATGCCGGCGGGCTTTGGGCGCGTGAGGTCGGCGCGATGGCGGGGCTCTACCTGCCGCTTTTGCCGATGGCGCATCAGTACCTCATCACCGAGGAAATCCCCGAACTGGCCGCCCGCGACACCGAGGTGTCGCATATCATCGATCCGGGCGGAGAAAGCTATCTGCGCCAGGAGGGCAAGGGCCTGTGCATCGGGTTTTACGAACAGCCCTGCGAGCCGTGGTCCATCGACCGGACGCCATGGGATTTCGGGCACGAGCTGCTGAACGACCAGTTCGAAAAGATCGAGGACAGCATCGCGTTCGCCTATAACCGCTTCCCGATCCTCGAGACTGCCGGCATCAAATCGGTGATCCACGGCCCCTTCACCTTTGCCCCCGACGGCAATCCGCTTGTCGGTCCCGTGCCGGGCGTCCGGAACTACTGGTCCGCCTGCGCCGTCATGGCGGGCTTTTCCCAAGGCGGCGGCGTGGGCCTGACGCTCGCCCAGTGGATGATCGAGGGAGAGCCGGAGCGGAACGTCATGGCGCTTGACGTGGCGCGCTTCGGCGACTGGACGACGCCGGGCTATACCGTCCCGAAGGTGATCGAGAACTACCAGCGCCGCTTCTCCGTCTCCTACCCCAACGAGGAGCTGCCCGCCGCCCGGCCCTTCCGCACCACGCCGATGTACGACATCTTCAAAGGTCTCGGCGCGGTCTTCGGCGCGCAATACGGGCTCGAAGTGCCGAACTATTTCGCTCAAGGGGACGAGCCGACCTTCGAGGATCCAACCTTCCGCCGCTCCAACGCCTGGGACGCGATCCGGCGCGAGGTCAAGGCCGTCCGGGGCAGCGTCGGCATCAACGAGATCCAGAACTTCGGCAAATACCGCGTCACGGGTCCAGAGGCGCGCGCATGGCTCGACCGCATCTTCGCGGGCCGTATCCCGCAGCCGGGCCGGGTTTCCCTGACGCCGATGCTCTCGCCCGAAGGCCGCCTTGTCGGGGATTTCACCGTCTCCTGCCTGGACGAGACGACCTTCCATCTGACCGCGTCCTACGGCGCTCAAGGAATGCACTGGCGCTGGTTTAAGGCCAACCAGACGGACGGCGTGGAAATCCAGAATATCTCCGATCACCTGAACGGCTTTCAGATCGCAGGCCCCCGCGCCCGCGACCTGCTTTCCGCCTGCACCCGGACGGACATCTCTAACATGCGGTTCATGGATGTGCGCCGCCTGACGGTCGGGATGGCCGATGCCCATGTCCAACGCGTCAGCTATACCGGCGATCTGGGTTTCGAGATCTATTGCGAGCCAACCTCGCAGCGCGCCCTCTGGAGCGCGCTTTGGGAGACCGGGCAGCCGATGGGCCTGACGCCGTTCGGGATGCGCGCGATGATGTCGCTGCGGCTCGACAAGTTCTTCGGCTCCTGGCTGCGGGAGTATTCGCCCGATTACACCGCCGCCGAGACAGGCCTCGACCGGTTCATCTCGTTCAAGAAGAACACCGCTTTCATCGGCCGAGACGCTGCCGAGCGGGAGCGGTCCGACGGCGCGCGGCGCATGCTCGTGCCGTTCAAGGTCGACGCTGCCGATGCGGATGTCGTTGCCGACGAGCCGATCTGGATCGATGGCCGCGTGCAGGGCTTCTGCACATCGGGCGGCTATTCGCACCATACCGACACATCCGTCGCGCTGGGGCTGGTCCCGACGGAGGCCGCAAAACCCGGCCTGACCGCCGAGATCGAGATCCTCGGCCAGATGCGCCCCGCCGTCATGCTGACAGAGCCGCTCTTCGACCCCGATGGATCGCGCATGCGGGCGTGATGGCCATGACCGAGACGATCCCGATCCTGCTTCTGGCCGCCGGCGCCTCCACACGGATGCGCGGGCGCGACAAGCTGCTCGAGCGGATCGATGGCAGGCCCCTCCTCCTGCGCCAGACCGACGCGGCATTGGCCACAGGGCATCCCATATTCGTCGCCCTGCCCGATCTGAACCATGCCCGCAGCGCCTTGCTGGCCGATCAACCGGTAACACGAATTCCCTGCCCAGACAGCGCCGAGGGTCTGTCCGGAACATTGTGTAACATCATCGGCGCCTTGCCGAAAGACACACCGGCAGCTCTTCTCCTCCTCGCCGATCTGCCCGAGATCACCGCCAGCGACATCGAAAAGGTTCTCGCCGCTCAAACGCTCGAGCCGGACGCCGTTATCTGGCGCGGTGCGACGCAGGACCGGCATCCCGGCCACCCGATCCTGATCGCCGCACAGCTATTTCCCGAATTCCAGATGCTGACAGGCGATACAGGCGGCCAGCCCGTCCTGAGACGACATACGAACCGGACCGTCCTCGTGCCGCTCCCCGGCAATTGCGCCCGGCTGGATCTCGACACGCCCGAAGACTGGGCCGACTGGCGCGCCTCGAGGACCCGGTAGCGAAAGGGGCCATCGCGGCCCTTCCGCTCCCATACTCCTCGCAGGATCTACCCCAGCAAAAGCTCCGCCTCATAGCCCCTGAGAAGCTGGCGCGCAGCGCAGTAGCTCTCCCGGCCCTCATCCGTCGCAAGCTCCGGAAAAAGCTCGTAGATCTCCTGTTGCTGCTCGGACCCCATCGCCTCCAGTGTCTGGGTTCCTGGCTGAAAACTTTCGGTCCAGGCCCCGTCCGACAGCACGACCTCGTGCCGATCGAACATGAAGTGGATATAGTTGATCGCAGGGGTCGAGACCCGGCGAATGCCGCGCTCGCCGATCAGGTGCTTGGCCGCGACAAGGACCTCATCATCCTGAAAGTAAAGCTGAATATCCGCGCCCTGCATCAGCATCCGGTGGTTCGGGCTGACCATCATGTCACGCTCGGGCAGCCCCTGCCCCAAGGCGCCGGCCTTGATCAGGATCGGCCGCAGATGCGCCTTTGCTTTCAGATCGAGCCGCTCGACCCGGGTGCTCCCGATCCAGCGGATCTCCTGAAGACCGTTGTCGCGCGTGACGATCTTGTCGCCTTCCCTCAGATCCTCGATCCGCCGCTCGCCCCGGGACGTGGCGATCCGCGCGCCGGGCGTGAAGCAATGCGTGATCTTCTCGATCCCGGTAAAGACCAAATCAGATCCGTCGCTAAAGATGACGCGCCCCGATTCCCGGTCGTCCGAGGTGTATTCGATGCGGTCGTAATCGACATCGCTCAGGTCCAGAACATCGATATCGGACCCGTCCCGGTCTTCTCCTCCCCGGACGATATCGCCGCCATTTCCGCCGATAAACGTATCGCTGCCACGCCCGCCGACGAGAATATCGCTCCCCTCGCCGCCGATGATGGTGTCATCGCCCTGATTGCCGCGGATCTCGTCATCTCCGGTTCCGCCATCGAGGATGTCGTCCCCGCGCCCGCCGCGCACCATATCGTCGCCGGACCCGGCATCCACGACGTCGTCGCCGGCGCCGCTGCGGATCGTGTCGTCACCGGCCCCTGCGATAATCACGTCATCATCAGGGCCATCGCCCGGTAGGATCGCATCGCCATGATCGACGCGGTCCCCCTCGGGATCTCCGTCATAGTCGTGGTCGATCACATCGTCGCCATCGGTGCCACTGACCACCCCATCGGGGGCCGGGAGGACGAAATCCACGTTGTCGATTGCGCCCGAGCCGGTCATCACGACCTCCATCCGCGCAACATCGTCCACGCCCACATTCAGCGTGCCCACCCCGCCATTACCGGTTATCGGAAGAGGCAGCGTATCGATCAGATTGCCATCTTCATCGTAAAGCCGAAGCGCGTTTCCGCGCCCATCAATATCGATGAAATCAAGGCTCTCGACGCGAACCGGAGCGTCGAAGTCAAAGAGGAGGGTTCCGCCGCCGGCATTGTCGTCGGGATCACAGCGGTCGCCGTCCTCGGAGAGGATCAGGATGTGGCCGTTATTGTCAGTGGCAAGATCCCGGTCTCCGCCCGTCGGATTGTCACTGTCAAAGATCATGGGGGGATGATTGGTCGAGGATGAACTGATCGTCACACCGTCAGAGCGGAATTGCTGGCCGACAATGTCTCCTGTCTTGAGGTCTTCGAAATCGATAACAACACGTTGCATTCTGTCACTCCATCCGGACAGGCCCGCCAGCCGATCCGGTTCACGAAGGGCGATCCGCCCTAAATCTACGCAACGGGATAGAAATGATTGGCCCGGTAAATTCCGGATCCGTTTCGCCCGTTCCCCACTTTTCAGAGGATCCGAACAGGCTGTTCGGCCTCTACGACCGCTCGATGGAAAAGAGCTCATGCGTTCCGGTGACAGCTTGTGACGAACGTCTCCATTCGCCGATCCAGCAAGGCTAATGGATCCGAAGATCAGGTTGACACGGGATGTCCCAGCAATAGGCGTTCCAACGAACGCTCAACCTCTGGCAGTTGGGAATTTCCGCTTCAAGAAAAAAGTGGCAAATTTTTGACTTATTTTCCTGAAGCGAAACAGATGCTTGCTTTTGTTAATCATTCTTTAGATATGCGCAACACTGCTTTGTTTCCAGAAATTACCAGAATTAATATATGGATCAGCATGTTACCATACACTAATCATAAGAGGAGAAGGTCGCAAACGTCTCTTCATTTCCGTATTGGAAACTAAGATACTCCCAACTCTTACGCTAATTATTAACGCGGATAGAGCGATCGTTAAGCGCCGTTAACAAAGTTTCGTTTACCTTCATTAACTTCCGGTTGTTTTCAATCTTCTCAATAAGAGGTCGAATCATTTGCCGTTCTCCGGTCTGTCCCAGACACGGAAACCGCAGACTTGCCGCATCATGGCGTGAGCAGCTCTGTGGCTGACCTACCGATGCCGCAAGGCTCACCAATCGCGGCAAGCCACGATGTCAACAGGAACCCAGCGACATCGAGCCGGGCAATATCGGCCATCCGAAAAGCGCTGGAAGAGCAAAGCCCCTTGTGTCGCGCGAGCGCGCCCGGCATCGTTCGCGGCAATAAGGGAGGACAGATCATGAAGATGACACGCCGACAGACGCTCGCGCTGATGGGGGCCGCCACCGGCGCACTTGCCGCGCCCGCGATTGCACAAGGCACCAAATTGAAGGTTGGCGCCCTGCGCTTTACCTCGCATTCCCCCAGCTTTATCGCGCTGGAGCGAGGGTATTTCGCCGAGGCCGGGCTCGAGGTCGAGCTGGAATTCTTTCAAGCCGCACAGCCCATGGCGGTCGCGATCGCTTCGGGCGACGTCGATTATGCCATGACGGCGGTCTCAGGCGGACTTGTGAACCTGGCCGACAAGGGTGCGATCAAGGTGATCGGAGGCGCCCTGTCCGAAGAGCCGGGCATTGACGGGCAAAAGATTCTCGCCTCGGACGCCGCCTTCCAGGAGGGGATAATAGCGCCAGCAGACCTTGCAGGCCGCCGCTTTGGCATGACCACGGCCGGGTCCAGCTTTCACTACATGGGATCCAAGATGGCCGAGGCCGAAGGGATCGACATGACCTTCGTGCCTCTTCAGAAGGTTCCGGCCATCATCGGCGCGCTCAAGACCGGCCAGATCGACGCCTGGTCCATCGTGCCGCATATCGCCAAGCCGGTGGCCTCCGGTCCGGAGGTTCACATGATCGGCTCGGTCGTCGATTACCTGCCCGATTATCAGGTCACGACGATCTTTACCTCGACAGCAAATGCAGGCGACCGGGCCCTGACCGAAGGGTATCTCGGCGCCGTCTCTCGCGGGATCACCGATTATAACAGCACCATGATCGACGATGCGGAAGGCGAGGCTGGCGTTGATGGAATGGTCGATCTGATCCATAAATATGTCTACACCGACCGCGAACGCGAGCGGGCCGCACCGTCGATCATCAACGGGACGATGCGCATCAATGAAGGCGCCACGCTCAATGTGGCATCCGTGCGCGACCAGTTGGAGTGGTTCCAGTCCGAAGGGCTCGTGGATGCGGACATCTCTCTCGATCAGCTGATCGACAGCTCTTATGTCGAGACGATCGGGAGCTGACGTCGTGGCGACCGTCGCTAATGGAGAGCCCTGCCCGGGCCTTCTTGCCTTACGTGCCTGGCCCGGCTGATGGATCTTTCGATCCGGGGCCTTACGCACCGCTACGCGGACACCGAGGTGTTGTCGGGGATCGATCTCGACATCCCCTCGGGCCGCATCGTCTGCATTGTCGGACCATCGGGCTGCGGCAAGTCCACGCTATTGCGGATGATCGGGGGACTTGAGCAGCCAACCAAAGGAGCTGTCTTGCAAGTCGGCCCGCCCCCGCCCGGCTCGCTCAATCCGCTGACCTATGTCTTTCAGGACTTCGCTCTTTTGCCCTGGCGAAGTGTGGCGGGCAATGTCTCCCTCGTGCTTGAAGATCACGACCTGCCGAACCGGGCCGAGCGTATTGCGAACGTTCTGGACCGCACACGGCTGTCCGACTTTGCAAATGCGCTGCCACGGCAGCTTTCGGGCGGCATGAAACAGCGCGTGGCGATCGCCCGAGCGCTCGCTGTGGACCCGGCCGTCCTGCTGATGGACGAGCCTCTCTCGGCGCTCGACGCGCAGACCCGGGAGCTGTTGATGGATGATCTGGTGGGCCTATGGGATCGCGAGCGCTTCACGGCTGTCTATGTGACCCATAATCTTGCCGAGGCGGTTCGCCTTGGGCATCGTATCGTGGTGCTGTCACGCCGTCCCGGACGCATCCGCGAGATCGTGGAAATCGACGCGGACCTCCGGACACGCGGCGCGATGGAAGACATACAGGCCCATCTTTGGAGCCTGATGCGCGATGAGGCGATGGCCGCCGATGCGGAGCTGGTCGATGGATAGTGAGCGGTGGTCGAGACAGGGCTCGCTCGGACCGCAGATGCCGAGGCGCTTGCCGGCGCAGAGCCGACTGACGTCTTCGGGTTTCGCGGGAAGGAGCGCCGGGCGATGACGTTTTTTCCGGGCCGCCAGAGAACGGATACCGCTCTGTCGGATCAAACTGTTCCGGTGCCCTATCGCGGCGGCGGGTTTCGCATCACCAGCAACAAATGGGCCGGTTTCGTCGTCTTTGCGCTGCTGATCGCTTTTGTCGAGATCGGCATACGCCAAGGCTGGATCGGGCGGCTGACCCTGCCCTTGCCGTCGGAAGTGCTGGATGTCTTCCGCCAGCTCTGGGTGACGGGCGCGCTTTGGGATCATCTTTTGCCCTCGCTGTCCCGCTTTGCGGTGGGCGGCGCTTTGGGCGCGCTGGCCGGCATCGGGATCGGCACATTGGTGGGATTGTTCGGGATGGTGCGCGCCGGGTTGGTTCCGGTGGTCAGTGCGCTCTTCCCGGTTCCCAAGATCGCGCTCCTGCCGCTTTTCGTGATCTGGTTCGGCATCGGCGAGGGATCTAAATACGCGCTGATCGCCCTTGGAACCTTCACGCCCATGGTCGTCGCCACCTACGGCGCCGTCGACAATGTCGACCGGACGCTGATCCGGATGGGACAATCCTTCGGCCTCTCTTGGTGGTCGATCGTGCGCAAGATCGTTCTGCCGGGCGCCATGCCGGGCATCCTGTCGGGCCTGCGGATCGGGCTGGCCATCGCCATCATCCTGCTCGTCGCCGCCGAAATGCTCGGAGCGACCTATGGCATCGGCGCCTATATCCTGGAGGCCGGCTCGCTCTACGATCTGGAGCGGCTCTTTGCAGGTGTGGTCATCCTTTCGGTCCTCGGCGTCCTCACCTCATCAGCCATCGGCTGGATCGAGCGGCGGGTCCTCCGCTGGCGAACCTGATCGCTCCCGTTCCGCCTTACGCTAAAGTCATGTCATTCATAATAAGTGGCGCACCCGAGAGGATTCGAACCTCTGGCCTCCGCCTTCGGAGCTGGTTTAAGGACCCATCCGAACTGCACGATAGGGTACGCTAGAGCACACTAACAGACTAAAATATATTGCATTTCAGAATCCGAGCTCCGAAGTCTCTATCCGAGAATACGCCTTGATTTCCTTCCGCGTGCTTGCGTGGTGCTTACTCGAAATCGGGGCTTCCGAGGGACGGGAGCATGACCAAACTGACCAAACGGTTTGTAGAGGCCGTCGAGCCGCAGAGCAAAGGCCACGTTGTCTGGGATGATGAACTGCCGGGCTTTGGTCTGCGCGTCTACCCCTCATGAAAGCGTAGCTACCTCATCCAGTATAGAGCGAAAGGTCGCTCGCGACGCTACACGATCGGACTCCATGGTGTTTGGACACCAGAAACTGCTCGCCGTGAAGCAAAGGCAGTGCTTGGCCAGATTGCTCAGAGAAAAGACCCCGCGGCCGAAAGAGAAGAGGAACGCCGTGCAGTAACCGTGCGGGAGCTCTGCGAACAGTACATCGCCGACATGGAAGCAGGCCTTGTTCTCGGGAAAGGCGGCCGCCCAAAGAAGGCGACCACCGTCGCGACAGATGTCGGTCGCATCCGCCGTCACATCATCCCCTTGCTCGGCACGCGGAGGATCAAGGACATCACCAAACCGGACATGAACAATTTGATGAAGGACATCATCGCCGGAAAGACGCGCGTCGTGATGAAGACGGATAAGCTTCGTGGCAAAGCGATCGTGCGTGGCGGGCGCGGCACTGCCATCCGCACCATGGGCCTCCTTGGCGGCATCTTCACCTACGCAATCGAAGTCGGGATCATCGATCAGAACCCGACCCACGGCCTGAAGAAGCCGCGATACAAGGTGCGGGACCGACGACTGAGTGAAGCGGAGTACCGGACGCTGGGTCGCATTCTTAAGGACGCACGGCATAACAGCCACTTCGGCATCCACGCCGAGATCCTCCGCCTCATCGCCCTGACCGGCTGCAGGCGTGGCGAGATCATCAGTCTGCGTTGGAGCGAGGTCGACATCGAAGGCAGTTGCCTGCGTCTGAAAGACAGCAAGGAAGGCGCATCAGTACGACCGGTCGGCTTGCCGGTAATCGACTATCTCGAGGCCGCGCGCTTGAAACGGGATGGAACGTTCGTCTTTCCCGGCCAAGGCGAGGACAACGCCGTCGGAAACTTCCCCCAGAGCTGGAAGAAGCTCTTCGCCGACACTCCGCTCTGGGATGTCACGCCCCATGTCCTGCGGCACAGCTTCGCCAGCATCGCCAATGACCTCGGCTTCACCGAAATCACCATCGCCGCACTGATCGGTCATGCCAAGGGTTCGGTCACGAGCAAATATGTTCAGACGTTGGATTCAACCCTGATCATGGCCGCCGATACGGTCTCGGGCTACGTGAAAGCGCTTCTTGAAGGCGTTGAGTTTAGACGGAACACGTATACGCTTGACCGGCAGACACGCAGGAGCGCGATCGACGATATGCTGAATGACGCTCGGCCATGCACCTGTCTAGCCCCCTGTCCCTGGGCCATTGATCCCGCCTTTCTCCAATAAGGTTTCCGGAACGGGTGGCCGCATGTTAAGCGCCTGATGCGGTCGGGTGTGATTGTACTGT
>CANNFE010000016.1 GCA_947503775.1 uncultured Paracoccaceae bacterium
AGATCAGACATGTTCACCGCTCAGTTTTCCAGCCGTGAATCACGCTACTAAGCAGAAATCAATGGGTCCTGACCCTAAATGTCTTCACTTTCGCGCCTCTGCTAGATTCATCGCCAATCTGCGCAACGACACCATTTTGCGCCCATTAACTCGAGTGTCATAATTCTCTCTCTTTGCCTGGAGTGATGTGAAAAATGACCCGGTCTACTTACAATGACCTTACGTGTTTTGGCGGCTTGGTAGGGCTCAGAACGCCAGTCGGCTCAAGGTTACGCGTTTGACTCGGACTGAGAGCGAGGGCCGTCGCCCATCGATCGGAAGCTTAGCGTGAACACTGCGCCGCCCCCGATGTTGTCTTCTAGGGTGACTGCTCCGTCGTGGAGCGCCATGATCTGCGACACAATGGCCAGCCCCATCCCGGTCCCGTTCGGGGTGGGCCTGCGCCCTTGGCCGAAGGGCATGAAAACATGCTTCTTCTCGGAATCCGGAACCCCGGGGCCCTGGTCTGCGACCTCTATCTTATTGGAGCCAACAACGCGGATGGTCACGACGCTGCCCTCTGGGGTATGCCACAGAGCGTTCTCGGCCAGGTTCAGGATTGCCTCCGTGGCGAGGTGGGGTTCGCCCTGCACCATCACCGGCGTTTCCGCACCTTCGAGGGCGATCTCGCGACCGCGTTCGATCGCCATGGGCGCGAGGCGTTCGACGATCTCGGCGGCGAGTGCTGACAGATCCATCTGAGAGAACGGATCGATCCGGATCACGCTCAGACGGGCGCTGGTCAGGAGTTGGCGAACCAAATGCTCCATATGGGTCAGGTCGTCGTCCAGCAATTCGCGACCCTGAAAATGAGGAAGGGTCTCAAGCCGGGTGCGGAGGATCGCCAACGGCGTTTTCAACTGATGCGCCGCGTCGATGGTGAACCTCTGCTGCGCTTCATACCCCTCGGCGACCCGGTCGATGACCTCATTGAACGCAATCGCCAACGGCATCACCTCGGCAGGGGCGGAGTGGACCGGTAGACGCGCACGGAGGCTTTGCGGGCCGATATCCATCGCTTTCCGCGACAATTCACCAAGGCCCCGCGTGCTGTAGCGGACCAGTCCAAACCCGGCCAGCAAGACGACGACGACAAAAGGAATGCCGACAATTATCGCTTCGTCGACCAGTTCCAGAGCGATGGCATGGGATAGAAAGTCGTCGGTGATCTGATGCTGCGCGACCGAGATAAAAACGTCGCCAAGCGGCGTGCTGAAACGCTCGGTCAAGCCGTATCGCTTAGGATCGAGACCGCGAGCTTCGACCGGCGACATGTCAACCGCTTGAAAGAGTTCGAAATCGCTGGGAAAAGTGAAACCGGGCGTCAGCACCTCGAGCGCGTTATCTCCATCGTGAAACAGGATATCCCCGCGTGCATTGCGCACCACAAAAATCGATCCGGAATGTTCCTGTTCGTAGAGGCGGATCAATCGCGGCGGCAGGTCAAGCTCGAGCGCGCCGTCCGGTGTGGGCCTGAGCGCGTCCGCGATATCCTGCGCCTGATGGCCCAAGGCGACCTCTTGCACGATGCTGTCGAGATGCTTGATTTGTGTGGACACAGCATAGGCCGCTGCAAAGACAGCGAATATCAGCAGAATGGCGAGCCGCCAGCCGATCTGCCCCTTAATTGAGTTTGCGTTCACGGATAAGGTACCCGACGCCTCTGACGGTGTGAATTTCACACGTCGCGCCGAACTGCTGCATGTTCTTCCTCAGTCGACAGACGCAGACCTCGATGCAATTCGGCGTCACTTCTTCGCCGTAACCGTAAAGCCCTTCCTCCAAGGATTGCTTGGTCACGACACGCCCGGCGCGACGCAACAAATGTTCCAGAAGGCAGGCTTCGCGGCGAGAAATATTGACGACTGCTCCGCCCACTTCAGCCTCACGGTTGACCGGATCGAAGGTGACATCGCCACATGAAAGCCGTGTCGGCAGCATGGTCGACGGACGTCGAAGTATCGCTCTGATCCTGGCCTCAAGCTCGATTGGCGCAACGGGTTTGGGGAGATAGTCGTCCGCGCCGGCATCTAACCCTTCGACTTTATCCTCGATGGAATCGCGAACGGTCAGAAACAATGCAGGCGTGGCAGTGCCGTCCTTGCGCAAGCCGCTCAGCCACCGTTTGCTATCACCATCAGGGACCTGCCGATCCAACAAAAGCAGGTCATAAGTTGCAGTTGACACGGCATAATCCGCGTCCTCCAACGTCTCTACGAGATCGACAGCGAAACCTGTGTCCCGCAAGTGATCGCCATACATGGCGGCATTTTTCGGGTTATCCTCAAGTAGCAGGACACGCATGTCTGCCCTCCTACGCCGGTCCGATTGAAGGATACATGATCAGTTATCCACCCCTCGTAAGCTCTCCATCATGTGGGTGAGCGAACGGTGCACGGCAATCTCGCGCTCCATCATGACTTCATCGTTCTCGTCGAGGGCGTAAAGCGTGGTCAACCCTTCTGCATGACCCAAGACGAAGACCGTCGAGTTGGAGACGACCTGCAGGCTCGCGATCTCAGGATCTGCCACGAAAATGGTCGTCGCGGGCTCTTCCAGATGTACGAATTCACCCTCCGATTCTATGATCGAAAGCGTTCCGATTTGCGAACTCTGCGCGTTCAAGCCCGTACCTGGGAGCACTAAAACCGCACAAAGCATTGTGTGAGCAAGATATTTCATCAATGACTCCATTAGGTGGACGGGCAACCTTCGTGAACCAATGACTAACGGCCGGATTATGGTGTTACGCAGCAGAAAAAAACAAGTCTGCGGGCACTCTGATAGATGACAAGCTGCCTATACCACCTCTACAAGGACACTGAACAGCCCAGAATGGAACAGGCGGCGACTTTTGAGCCGTTTTGTCATCGGTCTAACAATCGGGATCTACCCTACTCTGCAGCCGCTGATTTTCTGTAACAAGATCGGCAATAACTTCCCGCAACGCAGCAGCTTGCAATTTAAGTTTCGTTGATTTTGTCGATGTATCTTCGAATCGGCCCATCAAAATGCGGCCAAATTGGCGAATATGTTTCATCGACGTCACTGATGGCGTTGATGCGCCCCGCGATTGGTTGTCGTCGAACCCAACCCCATCGCTGCGCATCACTTCGCGTACACGGCGCCTGATCGCTCGTTCCGGGGAGCCCGGCAACAGTGTTTTTGTGTCTGAAATCAATGCTTGCACAAAAGAACTGAACATTCCATCTCTCCCTTTGGGTTGATCTATGCCTTTAGGTAGCGCCCAGGGCTTACAGTATTCTGACGTTCGCACGCTTTTTCTGATGGGGTTGCTTGGATCGGTTCGAGGCTCATTGAGATCAGTTTCAAGTTATGCGAGCATATCCAAGATGGAGGAATGAAATGACACCGAATGAAGTATCAATCGTGCAAAACTCCTTTGCAAAGGTGGCACCGATCTCGGACCTTGCCGCAGACATCTTTTATGATCGGCTTTTTGAGTTATCACCGGAAGTTAGATCCCTTTTTCCCAACGAGATGGCGCAACAAAAGAAGAAGCTGATGCAAATGCTGACGACAGCGGTAAATGGTCTGCATACGCCCGACGCTATCGGTGCCGCGGTGCACGATCTTGGAAGACGGCATGCCAGTTACAACGTGAAGGAAGAGCATTACGATCTAGTCGGGTCCGCACTCCTGTACACGCTTGGCAAAGGTCTGGGAGACGATTTCTCTGCCGAGGTCGAAGGCGCCTGGACAGAGGCATATGTCATGCTGGCCACGATCATGAAAGAAGGTCAGCGCGCTGCGGGCTAAGGACGGGCACTGCCGCTGCACCGGCTACGCAAGACAATGGGCAGGTCTCGGTTCAGTGAACGATCGCCCATAAGCGACATTTTACGGTCTTACGCTTGGGGAGGCCTCTGGATCGCCATCGCAACACCTTGGTAGTCCTTCGGCTTGATTGGCTGACCCGGAGAACTGCCTGTTAGCAGGCTAAGAGCCAAGTCCTTGTTATTGCAAAGCGGAATTTGATGTTTGTAGGATTTGCGGACCAACGCCATCGCTTTGTCACCGCGGGCCCGTGCCATGATGAGCGGAACGCCGGTTTCATCCGCGACATAACGCAAGGCGACGGCCGCGTCCCTGCCGTAGATAACGATCGTGGCCCGCTCGATAGATAGCTTTCCGGGCGGGGCGTTGGCGATCTCTTGGCGTAACTGACGCTGGGCCGATTTGACCTCGGGGCTGCCATCGGAATCCTTGCGCTCTTGTTTGAGCTCGGTTTTGCTCATCTTCTGGTCGCGGCCAAAAAGCCATTTCTGCACCACGATATCGGCACTCCCGATGATCAGATAGGCAATGGACGCAGCGCCCATGATGTAGACGACCGAAGCTCTCACAACGCCATCAAAGCAGGCCATCCCACAGGGTGGTAGGTAGGGGAGGCTGGGCACAATTTCCATGATGATAAGCCAGAGGATCAGCGACATCACGAGAAGCTTGATCAGTGATTTCACCAATTCGATAATCGATCTGACACCAAAAACACGCCCAATCCCCTTGATGGGGTCAAGGTGGGACAGTTTCGGCGTAAGAGCCTCAGCTGAGAACAGGAACCCGCCATTCATAACGATGCCGATCAAGATGACGGCCGAAACAAGGAGCACCATCAGCGGCGTCAGCTGCGCTACCGCGCCCAAGAACAATGACCCAAGCAACGCTTGAACAGCCTCATTAAAAGGTCTGTCAATATGGTCAATGGCTGACACCAGACCCGATGACAGGAACACCTGAAAGGACCGGAATTGCATATACAAAAGCCCAACCGTCGCCAGAAAGACGATCGCGGTCGTGAAATCCTTGAAATGGGCGACCTGCCCCTTTTTTCGTGCGTCCTTGAGTTTTTTAGAGGTCGCGGGAAGGTTTTTTTCCTCGCTGCTCATAATGGCACCAAGCGTGTCAGCCTTTCCAGCCACACCACAACACCGGGAAATCCGTCGATCATGTAAGTAAAGAGATACTGCATGTAGAGGACGACAAAGACTGCAAAAAGGACGTTTTTCAGAAGGGGTGAAAGCGTATGGGTAGCGATTTGCGGCGCGACTTTCGACAGGGCCATGATTGACAGATCGCTGATCAAAAGAAGGGCAACCACTGGCGCGGCCGTCAGCAATCCAAAAAACATGATCTCTTGCAGGATAGTCACCACGCTGGATACACCCATGCCAGATAGATCAGGCATGAAACGGGCCAGCGGCCAGAATGCGAAGCTTTCATAATAGACCTGCGACAGCTGTTGCAGACCGCCGGAGCTGACGAAGATGACTGCGGCCGTAAAACCGAGCAATGCGGCCATTGTAGAGGCCTGAGATTTCGTGCTGGGGTCCTCGCTTCCTTCAGCGGCGATATCGCGCTGCGTATCGATGATCTCGCCGACCGCCTGGATTGCCCAGAACGGCACACCCAGGATAAGGCCAAAAACCGCGCCAACGGCAACCTCCTTGAGCGCAAGAAGCGCATAGCCTACACCGCCGACATCCATCGCGGTCAACTGCATAGAGATCGCCGGATAGATCGGCAGAGCAAGGCTTACGGCGATGCCGCCCTTCAAGATCTGACCAATCTGCACCCGGTTGAAGACGGGAAAGATCGTCATCACGCCGATCAGACGGGCGCTGCCGATCGCCAGGCTCAGAATGATCGCATAAAGCATGTCGGTCAGCTGCCTGATGGCGTCGATATCCATAAGTCACGGAACCATCGTTGGAAAACCCGTGAACACCGCTTCGGTATACCGGATCAACGGGTGAAAGAGCGTGCCCGCCATTGCGGCGAAGACCGCGATCACCACAAAGAGCTTCACTGTCTGGGGCAGCGTTTGATCCTGAATCTGGGTCGCGGCCTGTAAGACGCCGACGATCAGTCCGGCGGCCAGGGCTGCACCAAGCGGCGGCAAAACGATCGTCATGAAGATACCCAGCGCATCCGCAACAGTAATGAGAATGTCGCTGCTTTCCATGCTTAGCCTCCGGGTGTGTAAGTCAGAAGAAGCCCATGCAGCAGGCGCGACCATCCATCGATGGCAACGAACAAGAACAGCTTGCAGGGGATCGAAATCGTGGTCGGCGTTACCATCGACATGCCCATCGCCATCAGGATGGTTGTCACCACCAGGTCGATCGTCACGAATGGCAGATACAGCAAAAACCCGATCTCGAAGGCGCGCCGAAGCTCTGTGATCATGAAGGACGGAACCAAGATGGCCAGATCAGTGCTCTCTGCCTCAACCTGCTGGCCGGCGGGCCAGACATCGGCCGTCGCTTCGGCGAAGAACTGTCGCTGATCTTCGCTGGTTAAATTGGTCAGGAAGGTTTTGATCGGCTCTTTGGCAACATCGAAGGCCGTCAAAAAGTCATCGAAGTCGGCGAAGTCAAGATCGGCGGACATGATCGCGTCGGACACGGCCTGCGCCACTGGCGCACTGATAAAGGCCGTGAGGGTGAGCGAGATCGCGTAGATGACAATGTTGGGCGGCGCCTGCTGTACGCCAAGGGCGTTTCTAACGATGAGCAGGACGACTGCGATCTTGACGAAAGATGTTGCCGTCACGACGAAGAAGGTCGCCAAACCCACCCCGATCGTCAGCGTCATGATGACGAAGATATCAGGCCCGGTTTCGGTCACGTCACGTCCTTTCCGTTACTTGAACGGCGATGTGATCTCCGACCTGCACAAGCTCACCGCGCCCGATGGCTTTTCCATTGGCCAGGATCCGCACACTGCAGGGGTTGGCGTGGTCCCTGAAGGTAAAGACGTGCCCCTGGGTGACCTCGCTGAGCTCACTGAGTGTGACCGCTTTGCGCGCCAACTCGAATGTCAGTGTCAGTTCCAGTTGATCAACTGGGGTGTCGAGATCATCGGCAAGGGGATGTGCGTCGGGCGTCATCTGGATATCCTCTTTTAGCGTCGCCTGGCCTTGCACGACGTCGGCTGCGGCGATCAGGTTGGGTCCGATATGAACATCGGGATGATCGGGCAGAATGGGCCGTTGGTTGGGTACGATCACGTCGCCGGGATGCAGGTCTGTAAGGTCTGCTGGTGTGATAAGGGCTCGACCTGTCCGTAAGCTTACGAGGATCGGTAATTCGGGCCGCGGGGCCGGGTTGAGGGGGGCCAGACGCACCAGAAGGGCTGCCGCCTCAGCTGACAGCGCCAGATCGCCCGTCTGACCGGCCCAGGTCACGCGATAAAAACATACGGGGTCCGGGAACGTGCGTCTGGGTATTAGAACCACCGCCTCGCCCGATATGTCTTCAAGCCGACCAAGCGGTATGTCAAAGAGCAGGTTCAAGAGCAGATCTGCAGTCTTCGCGCGCCCACTACTGTGAACAGCACCAAAGAAGTGTCTGAAGGCCGCCCGCATCAGCCCTTTGTCGACGGAGAGGCCAAATTCCTCATCTCCGATGCGCAACCCCAGCGGGATGAGATCACTGCTGACGGGTCCCACGGCCTGGGTGATCCGAGCCGCTTCGCCGTTGGGCAGTTCCAGACAATCGGCGATATGCCGGGCGCAAAGCGCGTTATAAAAGGCCAGATCGCCCGTTTCAATCTGACGCAACCTCACCTGTCTGACGCTCAGCTTTGTATCGAAGGCCGTCATGAGACACCTCCCGACATCAAACGCGACAGCACGAAGAATTCGCTGGCGTCATCGTCATCCTGAAGGCTCTGGAGCAGCGCTGCTTCACCTTTGCACCGCTCGCGCAGATCATCTGCCAGATGCTGCCATTTCGCGGCGTCACGCAGCCGGCTCCGCAAGACCGCTTGCTGCGCGGCCACCTTTTCGTGAGAGGCCTCCAGCTGCGTCTTGGCCGCGCCCAGTTCATCGCGTTTCTCTTGTGTTTCTTTTTCCAGCACGTCCATCTTGCGGCTGTGCAACCTCAGATCAGACCCGCTGATCCGGTGTCCCGACAGGGCTCGGTAGGCGTCCAGCTTGCGGTGCCGCTCATGATCCTTCGCGGCGACCAGCGCGGCGCGTGCGGCTTGTGCCTGCGCAGCAGATTGCTTGGCGGATTTGCGGGCTTCGGCCGCCGCGAATGCGGCCCGTCTTTCGCGGGCATTGCGCAGGCTCAGCAAGGTCTCTGCATCCTGCAGGTTCATTGAACAATCTCCTGCAGTCGCAGCACACTGTCTTCGAAGCCGCTGAATTCATCCATGGATTGGCGCAGGAAGGCATCGATTGCATCGTGTCGCGCCAGCGCCGCATCGACGCGCGGGTCGGCGCCTTCGGCATATTCGCCGACGCGCACCAACAGCTCGACATCGGCATATGCGGCAATCAGGTCGCGGATGCGTCCTGCGCAATCCCTGTGATCGGCGGTCACGACATTGTTCATCACGCGGCTCTTGCTGCGCAGAATGTCGATAGCCGGATAATGGTTCTGTGCAGCCAACTTGGCCGAGAGGATCAGATGGCCGTCCAGAATGCCCCGCGTCTCGTCCGCGATCGGATCGCCGGTCCCATCGCCTTCAACCAGCACCGTGTAGAACGCAGTTATCGAGCCGGTCTGACCGGGGCCCGCACGTTCAAGCAGGTTCGGCAGCATTGTGAAGACCGAGATCGGAAAGCCGCGCCGCGTGGGCATCTCGCCTGCGGCCAAACCGATCTCCCTCTGGGCGCGGGCAAATCTGGTCAGGCTGTCCATAAGCAGAAGGACCCGCTTGCCCTGATCGCGAAAGTATTCCGCAACGCGGGTCGCCGCAAAAGCGGCGGCCACTCGCTCTCCCGCAGGGCGGTCCGAGGTTGCGACCACGACGACACTGCGCCGCATCGCATCGACGCCCAAATGGCCTTCGACGAATTCACGTACCTCGCGGCCGCGCTCTCCGATCATGCCGATGACGCAGACGTCTGCCGAACAGCCCTTTACGATAGCCGACATAAGCGTCGACTTACCGCCGCCGGCCTCTCCGTAGATGCCGATGCGCTGGCCCTCGCCGCACGTCATCAGGCCATCAATGGCCCTGATCCCCGATGGAAACGGCCGGTCAATGACGCGGCGCGCCATCGGGTCGGGCGCGTTCTGGTGGATCGGGCTGTTTGTGCCGGCTGCGGCGGGCCGCCCATCAAGAGGTTTGCCGTTGCCGTCGATCACCCGGCCAAGCAGATCATCTGATAGCGCAAGACCTTGAAACTGGCCGCTTGGGACGACTTCCGTCCGCAAAGACAATGCACGTATATCGCCCATCGGCGTGAGAACGGCCATGCCGCCATTGAACCCGATGATTTCAGCAGGCACCGTTCGGTCGCTTGCGGGATCGCGCAGATGGCAAAGCTCGCCTATCTTGCCCGAAGAAAGATGCGCACGGATGGTGCTGCCGACAATCTCGGCAATCCGGCCCGACGCGACACGCGACGCGGCCCGATCCAGACGTGCGCTCAGTTTCGTGATGTCGAGATGTTCAGTCATCGCGATCTCCTGCGGCCAGGGCCAGGGCCAAAATGTCGAGTTGCCGATCAAAGGAGATGTCGACGAAGCCAGTGCCGATGCGCATCTCGCATCCGTCGGGTGGCAGGGCGGCGTCAAAGTCCAGTCGCGCAGGCACTGCGGAACGTGCGATAACCGCCTCGATCGTCTCGCGCCTTTCGGCGGGTGCGTCAGCTGAAATGGCGACCGTCACCATGTCGGTGCTTCGACAATCGGCCAGCGCTGTTTCGATCAGCCCCTGCCAGACAAGGTCGCCTGGAAGATCACCGATCACTTTTCGCACAACGCTCAGCGCGATCTCGGCGACCTGAGAGCGGGTCTCGACCAACGTCGCTGACAGCTCCTTCGCAAGATCCGCCATCGTCTCGTTCGCCGCTTTCAGACCCGCCTCATAACCCTCGGACCGGCCGTCTTTGCGCGCAACCCGAAAGGCGGTTCGCGCTGCGTGCCGCCAGCGGGTCGCATCAGCCTCGGCTGTCTTGGCAAGACTATGAAGATCGCCGCACAGACCTAAATCCGCCGCCTTGATGATGACGGGCACTGGCTGGAGCGTTTCAGGAACGTCAAAGCGTTTCATACACCGCTCCTATGGCTTGGGGCATGATGTCAGCCGCAAGTGCGGTCTCATCCAAACCGGGGACGCGCAGCATTGGATGCAACAGCTCCAAAAGGCGGACCTCGCCCGCGTTGAGGTCTGACTGCCAATCCCAGTAAAGCGCGCGCCCCACGGACATGATGTCGTCGCGCGTGACATGGGTGAACCTGGGGTCGGCTTCGGCGATACCGGCCTTCATCGCGAAGGCGAAGGCGTCGGCGTCAATCATCAGCTTTGTTGCCTCGACCTGGTTGCGGCAGATCCGGCGCCGCAGCTGGGGGGCGAAAACCGCGGCCCCAGCGAACCTTTGAACCCGCTCCATCGTGACCGCATCCATGGTCAACAGCCGGGCGACATCCACGCACACCTCTTTGACATCACAGATCGCGGCGAGCCGCCCGGCCAGGATGCGGCGCAGGCGCGCGCTGGCCGAGAAATCCTGCCAAAGACAGGCGACGTCTTCCAGATCCAACCGGGCGGGATCCAGACCGGGAACTGCGTCCAGCAGGTTTGATGGGATTTGCGAAACCGACATGTCTTAAGCCCGCGGAACCGGGATGGTGACAAGTGATTTTTCACCCTTCCGCACCCGGCGGAAGACCAGGAAACCGCCCAGGGCCAGACCCGCCAAAAGCATGACGCCACCTGCCCCCATAAACCCGGCTTTGAGCGTTGACACCCGTGAAGATTGCGACGTGGCAGCCAGCAGCAAGTCCGACTTCACCTCCACCGGCACCAGCACGACCGTGACCTTCTCATAGGTCAGGCCTTCGATGCTGTTGGCGACCAGCAGCTTTATCTGCGGAACAAGCGGTTGAAGGTCAAACGTCGCCTCATGTCGCACGAAAACAGAGGCCGACGATGGCGTCTTGTCCTGCGAGAACCGATCGGAGGTGGGCAAGACGACATGCGTGCGGGCCGAGATGACACCGTCAATATCCGAAACCGTGCGCGACAGCTCTTCGGACATCGCAAAGACAAACCTGGCGCGTTCTTCCATCGGCGAGACGACAAAACCGTCGCCCTGAAACACATCTCCCAGCGTTGCATAATCCTGCTTGGGATAGCCTTGTTCGCCCAAGATCTCGACCGCGTCGGCAAACCTGTTCTGTTCAACCAAGACCGTGACGGACCCACCTTTCGTCGTCTCGCGAGCAGCGTCGATCTGATACCGAAACAGGATCGAAATGATCTCATTGGCTTCCTGTTCGCTCAGGTCGGAGTAGAGCTCCGACTTGCAGCCTCCCAGGAGCAGCATTGCGGAAATCAACAGGATCTTTGCGTATCTGGTGCGGGTCATGTATTTGCCTCCTGCGACCTCGGCTTAAGCTGTTGAGACCAGTTTGCCGATTGAACCAGCGATCTGAGAGGCGACGTTGTGGGCCAGTGAAAGATCACCAATGTAACGATAGCTCGCAATTAACTGATCAAATGTATCGTCAAGTTCAGCATCTGCAGAGGCATCGCGGCCCGCGCCCAGCACATCAGATGCAGGGCCATCAGGCAGACGTTGAACCGTTTCCACTTTCGGGGCGGGTGTCGCGTCTTCTGCCGTGTAGCTGCGATGTGTCTCATGCAATTTGCGCAACTCGTTCATGATCTGATCTCCGACGTCGGATTCTTTCGCAGGCGCATTCTTCATCGTCTGTGTTAAACGGGTCGCGTCGTTTTGCAGTGTAACTGTATTGGCATTCGGATTGCCAAGGGCAGACTGAATTGCAGCGATATCGAGTTCCATTGGTCGGTGTCCTTCAGAGCTGATTTCAAGTGCTTCAACGTTGGCTTAAAATCGCATCCTTACGGCTGCCTGACATGGCTCACCGCTTGTCAGAATGGTTGTCGATTGACATGCCTGCCCTTATGTCTTGGGTAGAATCAGCGGGGGCGCTTCGGGCGCACACACCCGAGCAAAATTCTCTAGAGGACTGGAAAAGATATGAGATACTCACGTGTTATCGCTATCTCACTTTTTGCAGCGACTGCTCATTTGCCGCTGCTGGCCGCCCCCTTGCCGGTCAGTGACGAACCGCAGCCCTATACTATTATCAATCAGGATGTCCGGTCCGTTCTGGCAGATTTCAGTGAAAGCCTGAATATTCCGATCAGTATTTCTGACGGCGTCGAAGGCGCAGTGAGACAGGTTTCAGGCAGCTTTACACCCGAGGATTTCATGCACCATCTTGCGCTGAATAATGAATTCAGCTGGTATTACGATGGCAGGACACTTCATGTTACTCCGCTTGTAGAAGAAAAGACCATTCTGCTGCAGATGGGAGATGTCTCAGTTGAAGCGTTCAACAGAACGCTCGAAGAGCTCCAGATCGCAGATGCACGATATCCGGTTATCATGGCGGGAGAGCAGGGTTTGGCACGGGTCTCCGGGCCACCGCGTTACATTGAACTTCTTCAAGAAACGTTTCAGGCAATGTCACCGCCCGTGCCAGCTACCGAAGGACCGCGTAATTTGACGGTGATTCAAGGCGGGGAACGGGTAACTCTGCCTTAGCGGCAAAGCTCTCGCGTATCAACATCAATGACCGAATCAGCCGTCGCTTCGTGGCTGATTTTCTATAATTTTTTCAAATACTTATATTTACCCCAACCTCCGTCAGGTTTCCGAAAGGTACACCCTGCAAGTTGTTAATACCGAAACGGACCCGGCGCACTGCCGCATCCGGTTCTCGCAAAGCAACCGAGGCGGAGAACCTTTCCGCCCCTGAAAGCAGAGGAAACAAGATGAACCTTTTTGGGATTAAGAAGCTACCGATCTTTAGTGACGCTATTGATATGGTAAAGAGCAGCGCTGAATTTTTTGATGGCCTCAAGAAAGGCAAATTTGACCTGGCTGCTTTAGGTGACACCATTCTAAACGGCGCGCAAATTGCGTCCGTTGCGACGGGTAATATCGCAATGGCTAATACGCTCTCCAAGATTGAACAAGGCACCGACACACTTGGTATTACGAGCAATAAAAATAACTCCGAAGCAGCCAAAGCGCAATCTCTAATAGATCAGACGATCTTTATGCATGGACAGGTATCCTAACCAGTTAGATCCTGAATAGGATTCAGGAATTTCTTCTGCAATACGAATTGCGGAAGAAGAAATAGTAATACCGAACTATTTATGACTGCAATCATAGATGGCACAAAGGGAAATTCGCATGCCAAACCCAGCGACACTATCACCTGTAGTGAATAATTTTTACATGCCGAGCAACAGTGTTGTCATTAGAAATCGTAGCACAGAGACATTTGATGCCAGAGCGACCAAGCAGAGCGAACCAGACTTCGGTATCACGAAAGACGCTACATTTATAGACAGTTGGAGCACACGGAACAGCTCCAAAACGCAGAACTACCACTGCAGTGAAGATGCACACAATAGAGTGCAAATCCAAGCAATGCCAAATTGCGAGGAAAAGGACAAAGAGCAAATTGCCATCTTTAAGGCCGCCGAACTGAGTGAAACGATGACTACAAAAGGCGGTGCTCTGAATAATTATAAGGATAGTCTTGGTGTCGGCGATGATGGAATCGGGAAGAACGAGGCAATCACATGGTTCGTCCCAAAGGATGTCGAAACAGCTGGCGGCGCAAACGTGAAGCTTTCAAAGCTTTTTGAAGATGAAAGAGCAACATTGCGCGTCACCCGTCTCGACGGCTCAGTCAATGAGATTCCTGTTGAGGGTACAAAGGATGGGAATGCTAGTGTAAAAATCAAAGGAGGTACGTCGATTACCGAAATCGAATTCTTATCCTCTGGTGGATCTAATTCCCACTTCGCTGTTGATGAGGTTGCCACGAAAGGAAAGGTAGAATTAAAGGCGGACGTTACCCCAATGTTTGAGTTAATTTCTACATTGCGTGATCTTATCTCTAGATATGATTATCAAGAGGCGAATACTGGTACGACGCTCAAAGATATGACCTTCGATTATGAGATATCCGAGACTGCAAACCGCTTCATGCAGCTTCTCGAGGAGAAACTAATGCAAAATAAGATCTGGAGGTACTAATTTGGAATTAAAATACTGCACTATAGTGGTACGATATCGCTAGATCTTGAAATGCTAAGGAGACCAGAAGATGGCTAGTCCAGAGATTACCGGATCGACCAAAGCACCGGAGGTAAGTATTATCGAATCTAACAATGAAAGCAAAGAAGCTTGGGACAAATTGACCGAGAATATCATGAGTAACGTGATAATGGATCATAAGAAGATGATGGATCAAGCCTATGACGAGAGCGAGCAATAATAATACTCTGCTCCCAAACCAGCTTGCCGAACTCAATTGAGTCTACCGCAACCTAGCAACAGATGTCGAGGCAAGGCAACGCGGTAAGCCGCGACAGACCAATCAAAGGAGATATGAAAATGAGTTCAATTAGTAGCGCCGATAAAGGAAGCGCATCGAGCGCGCAGCAAGACACGAAAGATACATATAAGTGGATACAAGAGGAGAGCGCGAAATTCAGAAACTTGGTTACGATCGAGGGCTTTATCTATAATTGCACGAAGCATATCCCTCAACAAAAATGAGGCAAGGCGCGGCATTCGCCGCGCCCGCCACCCACATCAAATTCAAAAGAGGGCCGCCATGACATGCGAACTTCAGATCACATCCGGCTTTCACAGTGGCGCCATGGCCCGCTTGTCCGACCAGATCACGGTCATCGGATCTTCGGATGCATGTGACCTCGTCCTGTCAGACGAAGGTATCGCCGCCCGTCATATGTCGCTCGAGCGCGCGCGTGGCAGCCTGGCGCTTACCGCGCTGGACGCGGATGTCGAAGTGGTTGGCAAGGGGCTCGTTCCCGCAGGACATCGCGCCGATATTCCACATAACGCGACCGTGCGTCTGGCGGCGACCGATATTCAGGTCGAGAGCACGCGAGCCGACTTCATGTCATCTCTGCCAGAGCTCCCCCAGATCAGATTTCCTCGCTATAGCCCCGCCGTGCTGGCAGTTGCCTGTGTGCCGATGGCTTTCGCCGCCTTTGCCCTGACCCCCAACACCACCAGCATTGATGGCCAAGACGCGCCAGGGGCTCTTGCGAGCCAGATGCCCCCGGAACCAACCGCCGAGGAGCGGTTGGAAGCTGCGATCGCGCTTTTCGAAACGAAACTGGAAGCGTCGGGAATTGATACCGTGCACTTGGCCCCGCGCGACGGGGTTGTCGTCGCCACAGGTACTGTCTTTCAAGCAAACACTGACGCATGGCACCAGCTTGAGCGCTGGTTCGACGGTGCCTATGCCGGACAGATTGCAATGGTCAACAACGTTTCGGGCACCGCAAATCCACCGTCCATCGACCCGCCCGCGATCCAGTCGGTTTGGCAAAGCGATACCCCATTTCTGACCATCGACAACAGCCGGTATCACGAGGGCGCCACGCTTCCCAATGGCTGGGTTCTGGCCTCGATCGGACCCGCAGCGGCGAGCTTCGAATATGACAACCGCACCATCGAAATTCGCTACTGAACGACGGCAGAGGACAAAGCGCGATGACTATTCCCGAGATGACGCCGCCGAAACGCGTACCAGATATTCATCGCGTACCGCTGACCGATCCTGCGCCCTTGCCGACCGAAAGAGTTGTACGGGCCGAGGGCAAAGCGCGAGACCGTCAGCACGCCGGCATCCGGGGCATTTTCCGCCGTATCCTTGAGTTCATCGCGCCTCCGCGCCCCGTCACCCCAGGCTTGAGCAACAGCGAGGTTCAACGCGAGTTAAAGGCGATTGCCAAATCGCTGGAGGCGGACAGTGGTGATCGTCTGAACCAGCTTTCAGCTAAAACGATCCGTCGTGAACTGTCGAAAATGACGGTTCTCGAACAGCAGCTCAACGCACTCTTGAAAGGATAGGACAGTGACCCCCAGGCAGCGGACAATACTGATCGCGCTGGCGCAGATCTACGTCAAGCTTGGCAAGGCACGCCGGGCGCTGCTCTTGGTCCATCCGCTTCTGCGCGGCGATGCCGATCCGGCCGCTTTGCGTCTGTCGATCCAGGCGAATATCGATCTTGGACGCTATGACGAGGCCATTGCGATTTGCGACGATTTTCCGGTCGGCGAGGTTAGCCAGGAGGATCGGCGCAGCCTTCACCTTCTGAAGACCCAGGCGCTCTATCGCGCCGGGCGCCGCGACGAAGCACGCATGTGTTTTCTGGAAACCACGCCGCCGTCCACAGACGAGAAGGCCGCGTGATGAAACACCTCATACAATTGAAAATTCTGAATATTTTAACACAGAGCAAAGACCTCAGCATCGGTGTTCTTCTGGTCACCACGATTACCTTGATGATCCTGCCGATGCCAACGGCAGTGGTTGATACACTGATCGGGTTCAACTTCGGCATCGCAGTCTTGATGTTGATGACCGCAATCTACCTGCGCTCGGCATTGGAGCTGTCGAGCTTGCCCGGCATCATCCTGATCTCGACCATCTTCCGGCTCGCATTGTCTGTCACGACCACCCGGCTGATCCTGTCGGAGGGCGATGCCGGTGCGATTGTCGACACGTTCGGCGCCTTCGTCATTGCCGGGAACGTGGTGGTGGGGATGGTCGTCTTTTTCATCGTAACGATCGTCCAGTTCATCGTGATTGCCAAAGGGTCCGAGAGGATTGCGGAGGTCGGCGCGCGGTTCACACTTGATGCGCTTCCCGGCAAGCAGATGAGTATCGATGCCGAAATGCGCAACGGCGATATCGACCACGCCGAGGCGGGTCGGCGACGCAAGGTGCTTGAGCGCGAGAGCCAGTTCTACGGCGCGATGGACGGCGCGATGAAGTTTGTCAAAGGCGATGCGATTGCCGGGCTGATTATTATCAGCGTGAACCTGATCGGCGGTCTGACGATTGGGATGATCCAGCATGGTATGTCACTTGGCGATGCGGCGCTTAAATATTCTTTGCTCACCGTCGGTGATGCGCTGATCTCGCAGATACCGGCACTCTTGATCTCGATTACCGCAGCCACGATCGTGACCCGTGTTCAGGGCGACACGCGCCAGAACCTGGGCTCTGACATCATCAATCAGCTGGTGGCGGACCCACGCGCCATGCGCATGGCCGCCATCACTGTTTTGGGTATGGGCCTTCTTCCTGGGTTTCCGACCCTGATCCTGCTGACGCTTGCTGCCATCTTCGGTGCCGCGAGCCTGTTTCCAGCCCGCATGAATGCCAAGGGTGATGCCGCACCGAGCGACGCAGTGGCCAGCGCTGCCGATGAACCGGCTGGCAATGAGGATGCCGCCCTACCGGAAACAGGCCAGATCATACTGTCATTGTCAGCAGACCTGGCGGAATTCATGCCAAAACAGTCCCTGTCACCACTTGTCGCCGATATTCGAAAGCGTGTCGCGCGCACAGTCGGATTGCCTTGTCCCGAGATCGCCGTCCGCCTGGACGGCGATCTGGACGACAGCCGTTTCGAGGTTTTGATCGATGACGTGCCTGCGACCTGGGACAGCGTCTCGACCGACATGATCTACACCGACCACATGCCCGAATTCGTCGATATTCTGGACATACCAAGTATCGCGATCACCGCATCTACGGGTGAGGATTTCCTGGAAGTCGAAGCCCTGCATAAGGACGCGCTCTCAAATGCGGACGTCGCTTTTCTCGACGCCCGCGACCGGGTCATGTCGGCACTGGAACACGCGATCTACAAGAATTTCAGCGCGTTCATCGGGATTCAGGAAGCCCAGTTGATGTTGGCGCAAGCCGAAGAGACGTATGGCGCGCTGACAGCCGAGGTCGCCCGTGTCTGTTCGGTCCAGCAAGTCGCCGACATTCTGCGCCGCCTTGTGCAAGAGAAGGTTTATCCGACCAACAAGCGTCTCTTTCTGGAAGCGTTGGCCGAATGGGCTTCGCCCGATCAATCGGCGATCATCCTGACGGAGTACGTCCGGACCTCTCTCAACAAGCAGATTTGCCACGCGCTTGCCGACGTAAATCGCGTCGTGACCGCGATCGTTCTCGAGCGCGATACCGAGGCCATGCTGCGAGACTTTCTGCGCGAGACGAATGTCGGTACATTTCTGGTGCTGGACGAAGAGCAATCGGATCTATTGACCGGCAAGATCAAGCAGCATCTTGCGGATGTGAAATCGCGAGGCGTCAGCCTCGTCTTGATGACGGCCATGGATGTGCGCCGCCATCTGAAGACATTTCTTGTCCGCAATCAGATCGAAATCGCCGTCATGTCCTTTCAGGAACTGGCAGACGGCTTTACCGTCCTCCCTGTTTCCACCCTTTCGTTGGACCAGCACGCGGAAACGGCCGAGCCCCAGCAAGACAAAGCAGCTTGATAACGGCATGAGGGCCTCGCCGTCTTGACGTATCAGAGAGGCCGAAGGGCCAGGACATTGTGAGTTGAAACACTCGGCTCAGGCCTCATCGCCAGCAGATGACCGTGCGGCGGAATGCGATCGCGGACAGGATCACCTTCGAACAGCGGTCTTGTCGGGTTGATACACGCCGCCAATCCTCGAGCCTGCCGAACATGATTTCGATCCGGTTTCGCCTTTCTTATCGGCGCTTAGAAACATGGCAATCACGGCTTCCGTGATGCAGGCCAGATTGTCGGCCGTTTCCCTCTCGAAACGCAGCTCGGTCTGTCCAAATCTGCTATCGCACCTTGTCGATGCGATGGATGACGCCGCCCTCACCGGTTCTGGACGATAGACTGAAGCCCTTATGTAAGGATCTCGTCAGCAAGTTCGCTCAAAGTCATCACTGGAAAGCCATGAGATGAATGGAGCTAGAAATGAGCATAGAAAGATCGACCGAACGCGCAGGTATTCAACAACACGTACCGGACAAAGATGCGGTAAAAGCTTCTTTCATCGTCGGACAGCGTAGAAACGGTAAAACATCAGGTCTGCAAACGACCCAAGCCAGTGTTGCGGGTGCGTTGCCCCTTTCACCGGAGCTACAAGTCCTTGGAGCGTTGGCCGGCGCTGTAGGCAAGTTCCTCGCGCCAGGCGGCGGAAGCGCGGCGGCCGCTGGGGCGGTGGCATCGGGCGGCAGTGCAGCCGGAGGAGGCGCGGCGGCCTTTGGTGCAACACTCATGAAAGGCGGGATCGTGACGGTCGTCGGAGCGGGGCTGGTTATGGGGGAGGCCTTTATCCCGGGCATCGGTTTGTCAGCGGGAAGCTCGAGATCTGAACGTATGGCGCAGAGCGGAACCCTGCTGTCGCGGATCGTGAAGGAGTCTCCGGATCTCGAGATCGGGACCGATCCGAAAACCGGACAGCGGGCAGCGGTGGACAAGGTCACCGGCAAGACCGCTTACGTCATCAACAAGGATGGCAGCCTTCAGATCGCCGATGGCATGAAGGCGATCGCCGCCGACCGGGCGCTGGCGACCTTCGTCGACCAGACGATCAAGACCATGAAAAAGCAGGGGCTGGACGTTTCGAATTCGGCCGATCTCAAACAGGCCGTGCGGGACTACGCGACCACGAAGGTCGGCAGCTCCGCCTCGCCCAAGGAATACGCGGCCGTCTTCGCAAAGCTGGCCGGAGACAAGGAGGCGCTAAAGACCCTGTCCGAGCGAGCGCAGGCGACGGCACCTCTTGCGCCCAATCCGGGCGGAGCGGTGGGCGGCTCCGACGGAGCTGCACAAAAGCAGCCCCTTCCCACATATGAGGACTACGCAAACCGCATCCTCGGAGAGGTCAATGCGACTTCGCCTGCGGCCTCCACGAATGTGATGGAGCAGAATCTCGAGGGTTTGGGGGCTTATGACAGAGAGAACGGGACCACCCTCACTCGTCGGGTCAAGAAAGCCGCCAAAGAAAAGGTACAGAGCCGAGTTGAAGACCTGAAATACGCCGGACGGAAAGTTCCGACAGCGGAAGAGCAGAAAGAGATGGAGAGGCAGGAAGCAGAAGGTCTTGCCGGGAAGGTCCTCGAAGAACTTGAGAATGCAAAGCGCGGAAAAAAGATCGCCCCAGGGGGTGATGCCACAGGACAAACGCTGACGCGATCTGAGGTCAGAAACATCGCTTCGGATGTGATCTCTGACTACGAGGCATCCTCCGGGTTGATTAACCCGCCACCTAAGGGGAAGCCTCCCAAGCTGCGGATTTCAAAAACGCAGATCGCGACGGTGGCGACTGTCGCGGGTGCGCCCGTCCTTCTTGGCGCTGCGTATCTCGGAATACGGGAGGCTGTTGAACATTTTGGCCGCAAAGAAGGGATATCGGGTTCTGAGCCATGGACTTATCCCGAAAACGCCGATGGCTCCTATTTCGACGAGAAACGAAATCCAGAATTCAAAGAGACGGATCATAATGTCGGCTCCCGAGGCTTATTCGGTGTTCGCATCAAGGAAACGAAAGAGGGGGAAGGGGCCGATGGCCTTGGCGATGTCGTGCAGATCGTCGCACCACTCGCCAAGCGACCGGGCGTGGAGCGAAAGCAGCTCGTAGACCTTGGCGAACGCGTCAAACCGGGGCAGCCGGTCCTCAGAGTCAAGGATGACGACCTAGAAGCCGAGATTACAAAGCTTGAAACGGAACTGAAGAGTCTGGAAGGCCGGATCGGCGTTGAAATCTTCCGGGCAAGCAAGGCCAAGAACATCCCGCGTCAGGAGGTCCAGGCGATCGATGCCCAGATCCAGGAGAAGGAAGTGGACCTCGCGCGGGCTACGGTGGATCTCAAGCGGGTCAACACCCTCTACAAGGAAGGGGCGGTTCCCAAGCAGGCCCAGGACGAGGCAGTCGCCCTCGTCGAAAGAACCAAAGCTCAGATTTCAGATCTGAATGCCGACAGACGCGCTGCCCTCACCACCCTTGAGCTCGCCGGAAGCGCGGCCAATCTTTCGCCCACCAAGGCGATCGAGATCATGAAGACAGGAACTGCAGAAAAACGCGCCAACCTTCCCGAAAGCGTGGCGGAAGCTGTCGGCAACTACCTGGCGACGCTGAACGAGCTGAGCAAGCAACTTGATCTCCAGGCAAGAAACACAACCTATTCGAGCGTCTATGGTACGGTCACCAATTCCAGTGCGCTGGATACATATGCAAATAATCTAGATTCCACGCTGACGCTGACGGACAACTCACCGGATGGTCTTGGCGGTACGGGGGAAGACAAGAACGCTCTCGTTACGAATAAGAACGACAACGACTTTGCAATCCTCATCGACAAGTCTCCGGATGGGCCCTATGGCCCGGGGAAGGGAGATGCTTTGACTGTCGAAACGATCGTCAGCTGGGATGTTTTTTCAACGATAAAGAAGGGCGACGTCCTTCCCTACGTTCTGACAGACGGCAGCACCGGCACTGGCACGGTTGATCGTCTCGTGACGACAGGCGAAGGCGATGGCTATCGGGTCGAATTGAAGATCGATGGAAAACTAACTGCGCCGGACGGCACGGAGAAGAAACTCGACCCCAAATATGCCGACTATATCCGGGTTTATGCAAAGACTGATCCGACCACAGTTCGACCGAAACCGATAAACAACATCGAAGGTGACGACCTCGTCAATGAGATCTCGTTTTCGGAGGCTTCCCTGCCGACTGAGGCAAACAGCCCGACGGCGTTTCCCCAGCGGCGACAGGATTTCGAATTCTCCCGCCCCGTCTATCAGAAGCATGGGGACAACAGAACCCTGGTCGGCACAGTCATCGTGAAAGGAACGGTTACGACCGACGGAAAGACGGTCAAACTTGAGGACAATACGACAGTTTCCTTCAGATCGGTCGACGGCAACACTGCTGCAACCGACGATATCAAAAAACCTCAAACGTTCGGCGGATCAAGCTATGGCGGGGTAAAGGGCATTGATGGCAGTATGGTAAAAGCGTCGGTGAAGCTCAACGTGACAGCAGACAATGCGGCCCGGGCGTTCAATGCGACCTTCGGGGAAACGCGCCTGCCTGACAGCACCGAGACGACGTTTAGGTTCACCATCGTCTCGTCGGGTGCCAATGATGAGATCGTCCGGTTCCGGCTTCCGGATGCGATCCTGATGCCGGATATGTGATGACCTATCGATGACGTGTGCTGTCTGAGATCGGCCTGCGGTCTTCACAGGAGGTGAAAGACCTCTGAGCCCAGTGCCCGAACGGCCTTCTGCGCCTTTCGGGCATTTTCGCGTCGGGACCGCTGGGTCACTTGGCGCGGCATGATCTGCATCTGATACGTAACCTCGCGTCAAATGCTGTCACGTCTAGTTCGTGCCGTATCTGCCTGAGCTGTGACTACCTTCGGAATATCGCAGTGATCTCTCCACGCCTCTTCTGGGTGGCAGCAGGTGTGCGTTGAAGCGCCTCAGAACGGTCAGACGTTTTCGGCGAAACCCAATATTCTCTGAATTTCAGCGTCGCCCACTTCGACTTGGGCACCTGCACACATACGTACCTTCGATTACCTCGGAGGAATATTTTGGGGAGGACAGACACACGTGGATCCATGCGTTAACTGTAGCAAAGCAAGCTGCACGAAGCCGTATTTGGCAGTGCCTATCCGAAAAATATGGGAAAAAGTTTGGGTGGCGGAGACGAAGGAAGAATCTAAAATACCACAAGTATTTGAATTATATGTTATAATAAATACGACGAGGCATCTTATACCACACTTCATACCACACTTCACACCACACTAAGCGTCACAGCTACTGCGCTGCCGAAAGCGTGCCTTTCGACTTCCGGTCATAGTTTGACCGTCCTTCAAGCATGCTGACGAACGCCTCGTTGCGGTTACTGGCACGGTCAATCAGCCTGTCGAACGCCAGCACTTCAATAATGAGATTCAACTCTCTGTAGTAGCGATAGGCCATCTGTCCGCCGAAATTGGTTCGGATGAAGTCTTCCGTTTTCAAATAGCGTTCAAGCTTATCGTTCCAATCCGCTAAGATATATCCACGCACCATGGACGTGTCGTCAATCGCTATTTCTCGCCCGCCGGAAGTGATGACCTTGCCACGCTCACGGATATCCAAGACTTGGTTTTTCAATTGGTCTACCGGATTCTTTGTATCAGCTTCTTTGGTGCCGTCATAATCCTTTTTCTGGGGCCGCTTCATTTCGACCATCATAAGCTCATTGTCATTGTTTATGAGCAAGTCATGGGCGAACTCACCCTTTCGACGGGCATTTCCTTCTGGCGTCCTATCGCTCGAAATGTACCGTGCATAAGCCAATCATCATCTATCAGCCAAAGGTTGTGAGATGCATAGTCGATTTGCTCACTGTCCCGGTAGCGTGGGTAAATTAGCTTGTGGACCTTATCTTCCGTCGCCAATCCGTCATCGTCCTTATCCAGTAACTTGCGGAACACTTGGATCACGTTGTTTCGATATGCGACGTAGACCGCTAACGCCTCTTTGGCGTCTTCCGGTATCTTGTCCCGCACAAGTCTTACAAGATCCTCAACGCTTGTTTCTTCGCTGAGCTTTGTGAAATCGAATTTTTGGCGGAAGCGTTCGACAAACAAGTCTTGCGCCAATTGCTCGCGCGTTTCTGTTATGCCACGCTTCTTGACGAATTCCTCGCTTGTTTTGCCGCCTAAGCCGCGCCGTAAAAGCGGATCAATTGCAATCAGGTGGTCAACGTGTTGCTTCATCTTGGAGCGACGATCGGAGGTGTAGGTTTGTTCAAGGTCCAAGATATGCGCTTTGGCCATGGCAATCAGGTGGTCCTTGATCGACTTATTGGTGCCATTGTGCCCAATCTTGCCATGAAGGTTGGTGATACGGTCACGCGACTGAGACGACTTAAAAAAGTCACTCGAAACAGCGACCAAATAGTAATAGCGGAATTCGTCTTCGCCTTCCGTTTCGGTAAAGGGGTTGGAATTCAGGCCCGACGAAATATTTTCCAGATCACTGGCCGCGCGGTTGTTCGCGTAGAAATATAGGCGATGTTTCTTGGCGTGCTCCTCGCCCACCTTGAAATAGTCAAAATTGAATTCGACAGTCTCAGTCCCGATGACCATTTCTTCTTTGCGATTGCCGCCAACAGCAAGAGACTCGTGGAAATAGTTATACAGATTGAACGTAGCGCCCTGAATGGTCAATACGAAATGCTTTGGTACTTTCTTCTGGATAAATTCTATTAGGAAGTGATCTAGAACCGCAGATACGATATCTTCTGCGGTGTGATTGTACTTCCGATCTTTGCCTTCCAGAATAAAATAGTCCTCAAAATCTGCCTTCGGAGAGCGCATTGATACGGTAACGCCGCAATCGTGCGTATGCGCCCCGGCACCGTCCGCCTCTTTCACCACAATAAGGTTGTCATCGTTCGAGAACGGATCGTAACGATAGCATCCTTTCGTGAGCATCCCGTCAGGTTGTTTCTGACCAGACGAGTAGAAAACCCGACTAAAAACTTTGAACGCCATAAAGCGGCCAAAACCCTTGCCGCCGCGCTCATACTTGTTCCCCGTCAGTGGCGTCAGAAATGCTGAAAGGTTTGCTTCATCGAAGCCGCTGCCGTTGTCTGTGACCGTGACTTCGCGTGTTTGATCGTCAAAGGCTACATCCAAGCGGCCTTTGTCTTCTAGATCGTCTTCCCACCTGTCTTCGATGGAGTGGAAGGCATTAGAAATTGCCTCATACATGGGAAACAGAAAGCCTTGCAGGCCGTCCGGCAATGCGGCGCGCTTCACTTCCGCAGCCAAATCAATCGTCTTATGTTTCAAATGGAATGACTTTCATCTCTTAGCCTCACTACCGTGATGAGCATGGCCTGCTCTGATCCCTGATATCATTTGGACCGAACTGACCCAATGTCTGCTCTCACTTTAGTAAGAAGTGACTCGATCTAGTTGCAACAAACGTCCGGTCCTACCCCACTGAGCGACGCTTGACATCGAGGTCGTCCTATTCTGAGGGTAGTATTATATGGAGCGCGGTGGATAGTCCAAACGCCATCCGGGTAGCTGATTTGTGGATGACATCGAAAGATATCTTCAGCCGATTCAGATACCGCCGACCACGCCTCGGCGCTACGTGTCCTTCAACCGTGCTCTCAATCTTCGCGAACCCGGCGAAGATACTGGCGACTGGCACTTCAAGGTCATGTTCTTCTGCTCGGCCGACGAACCGCCGAAGGTGGCAAACCTTGCGGGCGAGGGGACCGAGATTGACACCACGCCTACGCTGGGTGAGCTGGGCGTTCGCGACATGTCAGACGAGCTGGCCCGCAAGAACGTCAAGGCGATGAGTGGCCCGATCTACGTCGCCAACCACTACAGGGCCATAGCCGATCTCGCGCTGGCGGAACTCATGGAAGGGCGTGTCCCCATGACGGTTACCGCGCGCGCGGTGAACCAATGGTTCGACACCGAGGACCAGATCGCGACTTTGGTTCGAGACTACCTCGTGCCCCTTGGAGACCAGCTCGTGGGCGAGGCACGGAAGTCTTACGACGCATGGCTGCCGACGATCCAGTACAACGCGTGACGAAGCAATCAGACCCACGGGATAGCAGCCACTCGCTGTATCGTGGTGAACTCACACACAGCGGACTAAGCACAGCCAGGTCTGGTGCTCCAGCAGTCTCAGTCCCAAGCTCATCCGACCGAAGCCGGGTGACCCTCCATATGAAGGTCTGTGAATTACTTCAGCAGCGCGAGAACTAAAGAAACAAAACCAATTCGCGAACGTGCCACGTCCGTGGTATGTAGCACACCCAACGGCACAAGATATTGATGGGTAACTCGATGAAGCTGACGCATGTTCGCATTCAAAATTTCAAGTCGATCCTAGATTCCGGCAAATTCTCAGTCGGTGAGCTTTGCTGCCTCGTGGGCAAGAACGAGGCAGGCAAAACCGCGACTCTTTCGGCTTTGCAATCGCTCCGGCCTTACGGTGAAGCCCAGACAACTTTCGACGTAGATGAAGATTACCCACGCCGCTACGCGACCCGATACGATGAGCGCCACAAGGACGGCGACGCCGAGGTCGTGCGAACGTGGTGGCAAATGTCGGACGACGCCCACCAAAAGCTGGTTGATGAGTTTGGTAAGGATGCAGTAACGTCACGAGAATTCGAGATCGCCAAAAGATACAAGCAAGACGGCACCTCATGGAATATGCCGATTGATGAGGCGAAGGCCGTAGCACATGCAATTGAGTTGCAGCGCCTGAATGCCGCAGAAAAGAAGGCCGTAGACAAGGTCTCAACGTCGAAAGAGTTGATTGCGGCGGTCGATGCGCAAGATACACCAACCGAAAAGCTTACAGCCCTAAAAGCCCGGTTCTCCGAATACAGGAAAAGCTCTTTAACGCTGAAGGCAATTGACCTGCTGTCCGAGCTTGTCCCGACGTTCTTCTATACCTCCCACTATGACCGCATGAGTGGACAGATTTCAGCGCAGCAGATCGCAAACGACAAAGCGCAGAACGACGTTGACCCAGGCGACGAGATATTTCTCGACTTTCTTCGTCTTGCGGGGACCGATCTGGATGAACTGAATGCCTCACCACGCTACGAGCAACTGAATGCCAAATGCGAGGCGGCTTCCGCGGATATCACAGATCAGATCTTCAAATATTGGTCGCAGAACAAGCATCTGGAAGTGCAGGTCCAACTCAACGAAGGCCGCACCGAAGACCCGGCTCCCTTCAACGCTGGGGCCGTTGCACGGGCGCGAGTATACAACCAGCTCCATCGCGCCAGTGTCCCGTTTTCCGAGCGGAGCGCGGGGTTCGTGTGGTTTTTCTCGTTTCTTGTTCAGTTCGCGATGATGCGGCGCGAGACCGACAACGTAATCATTCTGCTGGATGAACCGGGGCTGACTTTGCACGGTAAAGCCCAAGAGGACCTGCTTCACTACATCGAGGAGGAATTGCTGCCTGTTCACCAAGTAATCTACTCGACCCACTCACCATTCATGGTTCCGCCGAAAAGGTTGGCAGACTGCCGGGTTGTGGAAGACGTGATCGACTACACGAATCCTATGCGTCCAGAATCGAAGGGCACCACAGTTACCGAAGATGTAATGAGCACCGACAAGGACACGCTCTTCCCGCTCCAAGGTGCACTAGGTTATTCGGTGACGCAGTCCTTGTTCGTTGGCGAGAACAGTCTGCTTGTCGAAGGTCCGTCAGATATCCTCTATCTACAGGCTTTCTCGAACGAGCTTGAGCGACGTGGGCGCAAGGGCCTCGACCCCAGATGGACAGTGTGTCCGGCGGGTGGGATCGACAGTATCCGGCCATTTGTTTCCTTGTTTCATGGAAACCATTTGAATGTCGCCGTGCTGTCCGACCAAGGACAGGGCGACAAATCAAAGTTGGAGAAGCTCCGCCGGAGCGAAATTCTCGCTGCTGACCGCCTACACACAATTGCTGAATTGTTAGATCAGGCTGAGGCGGACATTGAAGACATCATGCACCCGGACTTCTTCTGCGCGATTATCAATCAGACCTATGATCTAAAGGGCGAGCATCAGCTTGATGCCGCGAAGTTGGCCGCAGCAGAAGCCACACCTAGGCAAGTGAAACAGGCTGAGGCTCACTTCCGCGTCCTGCCGGAAGAAATCCCGGAATATAGCCACTACCGTCCGGCTGATTGGTTGATCCGCAATTCCACTGTCCTTGATGGGGACGCGACGGAGGTAACGGAGACGCTGGAGAAGGCGGAGAAGGTAATCGCGGTCTACAATGCGATGCTCAGCTAATCCCCAGTATCTCAGCCATCTTGTTCCTACGTCCGTTTTCTCGGCTCAAAGTAAGGTGGCAACGCATCTAAAAATCTAGGGACACATCACTCACAGCCGACCTTCGCCGCCCCGAGGTCGAACGGCAGCTTCCAATGCATGCGTCGGGTGGTTTGGATATCAGAACTTCAGGTTGTCAGCGTTTCGAGACGTTGCCAGCATCTCTGGTACTCTGCTGTGCGCCTCGATCCATGCCCGCTTATGCGGAGCGATCCATGCGGCGATCTCAAGGATGCTCTCGTAGTCTTTCTCAAGATGCCGGGTGAAGATCGGCTCATGGTGCGCAATCCGGTTTCTGAACGTGCGCAGGAAGTTAAGCGGTGTGTGGACGTTCTTTCGGGAGATGCTGGTGGCATGGGGGAATGCGCGTCTGAGAGCGGGCCGCCAGAGCGTCATCTCATAGTTGGCTTTTGTCTTCGTCTTCCAATCGATAAAGCCACCTCGACCTAGCAGCGACACCCAGAAGCCAAACGAGAGCGAAGCGATGACATGGGGCGCGTCGTCTGGATACTTGTCCTTGCGTAACCCCTGCTTGGTCTGCTCGATCCGTGCTAGGCAGCCGCTGTCCAGACCCGCCTTGCCGCTGTCGTACCATGTCTGTCCGTAGGCGCTGACCAGTTCCCTGTTCATCGCGTTGCGAAGTGCTACCTCAAGGGCCTGAAGTGGCCCATAGAAAGCCGCGCTGACCGCTGTATTCCACGTGTAGAGCCTGACAGCCTCGGCTCGGTCACCGCTGGTGGAGGTCAGATATGTCCCGAGCCGATCCGCCGACAGCGAAGCTTCCAGTTCATCGAGAATTTCGTCGTTCAGGTCAAAATTCTTGACATTTGGGGTGGGACTGGTCATATACACCTCGTTAGCCCCGGACCCGCCTCTGCCTTAGGTATGCGCCCGGGGCTCAGCATTTCAGGACATTGAAATTCGTCAGTTCGCGGTAGCGGATGGTTTGCGTTTGGGCTTGTAGCCGCGCTTCGCCACAGCCTTGCGTTCGGTCTTCACGTCTTCCTCGACCTTTCGGCACTCTGGTTCGAGTGTCACTTCCATCAGACGATGCAAACGGCGCGATGGCTGATGCCACCACCCATACTGCGTTCGGCCAGTCCTAAGCCAGCGATTGGTACTAATGGCGACATTGGCTCGTGCTAATGGATACCATGCTTACACCTGATGGTGTGACTGCCCTCGTGGCGTTCAAGCAGGGTCCAGACCCGCCCCCAGCGGCGTCTAAGAACCATTGAACCGGCCCAGATGGAACGCCTCAAGCGTTTCACCCCGCCGTCGCGCGCGGACGCACCACCTGAATAACATAATCGGGGCCGCTGGCAGTGAAGTCAGGCGGGTTGGCTGATCTCGACGCTATCATATAACCGTTCCAAAACACCTCGACCCTAGCTGAGAACTTCCCTTCGGTTCCTGTCAAACGTCCGTTTAGTTTGATCTGAATATACTTCAATACTTTTAGCGTCGACCGACCCCATGAAAACGATGCTGATAGGGGTTGCCGGTCTCCCAATCCGGTAAAAGCCTTAGCCGTAGGCTTCCAACCTTCACCGATATCAATTTCAAGCTCGAAATGATTATCAGCTCGATCGAGGTACGGGTTGGCGCTAAAGAAGAACTGAACTGATAAGTGATCAAGCCACGCCATGTCATAGGACTGACGCAGGCTGACCTGCTCACCATGGTGCTTACCAATTTTCTCTCGATAGACCGAAAATATAGGTTTACTAAAATAAGGTTCGTCAACTGCGCCTATCGCTACGCCGAACTGCCTCAAACTGACGACTTGATCTCTTTCATGACAATGCCTTACGCGAGATGAATACTGGTCAGCTCCCGCTTGGTTAGGATGTGCAATATGTGAATTTGCCGCTTTCCAGATATCCATCGCCCTCGATGAGCTAGCACGCTCTACAATCTCATCTGGCAGGTCTTCAATCCCCTTGCCTATCATACTTTCGATGTCGCGGAGAGTCTCACCTGTTGGATTTTCGTAGATATGGTAAAGGCGGCACCTTTCCCTCGCAATAGCTCTATCAAAGCTCATTCCAGGCTGATATATGTAACTATTCCGCGCCCACATCGCATTATCTTGATGGAAATGAGGGTCAACATACTGTATATTCAGAGCAGAGTTTTCCTTTGATAATCTGATCTCTCTGGCAATGATCTCATTTATGAATAAATAGAGAGTTGCAGCCCTTACCTTAATTCTCTCAATGTATGCGATGCGCTGGTCGTCAGCCCAAAAATAAGAGAAAAGGGCGGTCGGGAGTGATGACAACGCGGCGGCACTATATCCAACTGCAAATCCAGTATACGATCCGAAGATAAAGTTCTTAATAGATACATCGTTATTAAGATTGCTAATCCTACTCAGACCTGCAAAGTAACCAGTGTAGATTATGCGTGATTGTGGATAATAGGTCGTAAGATCTTCGAGTAATGTCTTTACCCTTTCCCGAAGTATGTCAGAAGCGTCTTGTATATACCTCCGGTAATCAAAAGACTCAGAATCCGTAAAGATGTTGGCTAGGAGCCCAAAAACGTAGTCATATCTCGGATCATGTGGATCGTTACGACCAAGGGATAAGATCCCAAGAAATGATATATCGTTTGCGCCGCCGTCAATCAGTAGAGTTTTTGCATTGGGGTGTGACGCATAAGCTTCCCTAATCTGCGTTCGGATTGTCGGATACGAAGACGGCATCTCAGCCGACCACGGCTCTTTTTTCACCGCAGCGGCGCCGGATGGACTAGCCCCAATCTCGGAAGTAGTGCCTATTATCGCACCGCTTTGAGCATAGTTGATATGTTCTACGTTTCGTCCTTGTGCTCGAAGGTAGTCGGCGAATTGTGCGGCAAATGTTCTCTGGCGGGGAAGACCTTGGCCCCACATAATGCTATCACCTAGACTTAGAAGCAGTTCAGCCATTATAAGTCTTTAGCCTCAAGCGAGGCTATACGTTCTTTAAGGGTCTTGATCTCGGTGAGTAGGCTTGGGATATCTGGTAACTCGACATCTTTTGTTCGAACTGTTCCTGTGCTGCCAAGTAACTCAATTGTTCTTTCTGCCCCCTCCCACAATGTAATCTTCGTACTGGAATCAGTTCTATCCGGATTCCCCTCTAGAGATATTCCCCCGGGATGGATAACGGTACCACGGTCATTGCCTGCGTATGTTAAACGAACCGGTTGAGCTCCATGAACCTGAACGCCATCACCAGGGCGTACAGAGAACACTTCGTACAAGTTGATCTCGTCAATTCCCAATTCTAATGTAGGAGATCCATCAGGGTCACGAATAGTAATAGAACCAGATCGACCGATACCCCCGAGAAAGAGCTGGCCGTCTGTGTTCATGTGTACAGAATGAGGAATTTCCTCTATCGATGAGTAGAAGCGGCCTTCATTGTGGTATCGAGAGTCACCGATGAATATTCTTCCAAACTCTTCGTAACTATTATCGCGCGGGAACGTATCGCGTATTTGTATAGCATGGGCTGTCGCATAAGATTGGCTATCAGCGCCATCGCCTTCCAATGTTGCGCCGATACGTGTGATGTACTCCACAAAGCTGGCCGTAACCTTTTCTAAGGATAAAGTCTTCGAAGAGTCTAGTGAGAATAATGATTGGCCTTCACCATCAACTATCGTGACTTTTTGGGATGAAATACTGTTCTTGACGCGAACTTCGTCTGTAACGGTTAGGATCCCGTCCATACGAGCTTCGAGGTTCTCAGCTCGAACGCTGAATATACTTTTTTGTGTCGAGTTGCGTACGTATAAAGAACCGGAGTTGCCGGAAGTTCCTATACTCAGTATAGCTGGGTGGCCTCTTATATCGATTGCGTTCCAACTAGACGAAGTAGGTTGCAATACATTTAAACTGATATCCTGCTCATCGGAAAACCCGTATAGAAATAGTTGTCCAGTAGATGTCCGCCCTCCAATACTCAATAGAGAATTTTCACTACGGAACTCGAGGCGGTGATCGCCGGCATCGTCAATACATCTAAGTGCGTCAATGTACTGAGTATATAACTCAACACTTCTCGAGTCGATATCAATTGACAGAACTGACCCATCATTAGAATCTGGGATCATTCTAAGCTTACGTGCAATAAGTGATATTATATCATCTAATAGTTGGATATCTGATGTCATATCGAACTCCAGAAAAGGTAGCTATTGATAGCCATGCCTGGGTCTTTAAGATTCAGTAGCCGTAGGAATGAAGCCTACACTTCTTCGATAGATGCTAACATTCTATTCTCTTGTAGAGTACTACCTAGAAGTCATACCGTCTAGCCATACTTTTAGCGACACGCCGTTAGTAGCAATCAATGTTCGTTTGCATTATCTGGTGGAAGTGACATCGAGCTTCTTCAGGCGTGACACCAGACCGCTCAGATCGTAGGTATTCGTCATCTTGCCGCCGTGCGACGCACGTCGCTCGATCCGCTCGACAAGACCTGCCTGCTCCAGCTCAGCTATGTATCGTTGCACCTGTCGCTCACTCAGGCCCAGCCGTTCGGCTAGAAGCTTCTTGCCCGGATGGGGCTTGCGTGCGTTCTCCCACCAGAAATCGCATAGCTGCATGAGGACAGCGAGCTGTGTGGGGTTCAGGCCGAGCCGCTGTTGCGCCCTGAGCAGCAGAGACGGCACGATACAGAAACCAAGGTCCATGACCTGTTTGCCCCATTTCTTCTCGGAGGCACGGCCTGCCTTGGGCGGTCGAAGCTGGACAACATTGCCAACATCACCTTTATTTTCGTCAGACATGAGATAATCCCTCTGTTGATCGCAATATCGCTTTGAAATTCAGACGTTTCAATAGATGACCACCAGACGAAATTGTCCATATGGTGCGGTCATGAATGACTATACCGTCTAGCCGCAGATGTCCGCTAAAGAAGGACGGATTCACGCAGCATCCGAGAAGGCGGATGGACCAATATAAGCTTGGCACCAGACGCTGATAACTAGTACCCCCACCTCTCGTGGGGGTAATGCGGAGTTATCGGCTTTCCTGTACGGGATTAGTTGGGAATAAGCCCTGAGCAAGAGCCAGCTTCTGGCGCTCACGATCCGCTTCGCGCGATAGCTCGTAGAGCGCTCCGCGTTCATCAAGCGGATCGGGAAGCAGCCGGTCAAGGATGCCATGCACCTCGTCGTCACCACGCGGCGGCGTGAACCGGAACAGCCGCAACACCTCCCCGCCTACTGCTTTCCAATAGTCGGTGATCGCTCCTAGAAGATGCCGTGCCCGGTCGAGCAAACGTCCGCTTGCTGGCACCGACCTGATTTTCTCCATCCCGCGCTCATGGGCTTCGCGAATACGTGTAAATGCGTCTGCCCACTTTTCACCGGCTCGCAGCAGATATTCGCTCTCGCCGCGGCTCCAGTTCGAGGTCGCGCTTTGACCATAGCGCCGCATCTGATGATCGCGTTCCCGCCTGTTCTTCATCGTCTTGAAGGCCTCGCGAACCTGCTGGACACCCTTCGGCAGATCGCCGTCTGAGACCTCCCCCTTCACCAGCGTCTCGGCGACGGCTATCGCTTCGTTCGCGTCAGCGATGGCCCTAGCCCGTCCGGCTTCGTAGGCTTCTGCCTCACGGCTGCTGATGGCCTCTTCTCGTTCATCTAGATCACGGCCCCGGCGCTCCTGCTCCACTGCCTGTTCGCTAAGTTTGACGGCCGTTTCGTTCACCCACTGCCGCGTGCTCTTCCCCTTCGGAGCGGTGGGTGACCTGTCCTCACCATACTCGATGCCGAGATGGTTAACGGACAAGGCCATGCGTTCACGAAGGCGTTGGAAGCTTCCCGGCTTGGACAGCTCAGGATGGGAAGCCCTGCCCACCGTGCGAATGGTTGGCTTCTCAGCGGCCGCACGCAGACGGGCCTCAAACTGTTCTTGGGTTTCGGTCTTCCTGCGGCGACCGGGCTTGCGCGCTTTCTTCTCGTAGGTGGGCGCGACGACGAAATGAATGTGCGGCGTGTCTTCGTCCAGATGCAGTTCGGCGAAGACCAGGTCGCCCCCGAACTGCGCCCGCACGTGATCCATCGTCGTTTCGATCCAGACCTCCAGTCGCTCCTCATCCCAGGTGCCGGTGGCTTTCGGATCGCCCGGTCGGAAGTACTCTGGCGAAGCTGATGCGACGCAACGCAGGTAGGGCTTCTCGGCCTGCTTCGTCGGCCGCTTGACACCGGTGCTGTAGAACAGCCTGAGCGACTGAACCAATCCTCGGGCCGTTCCGTAAAGATGCCTGTTGAGGTAAGAGCGCTCGACCATAATGGCGGAGCTACCATCCGGTGTCCGATGGAGGCAGTGGCGGTCCAGCGATGCAATCATCGTCGGAGACGCCGGCTGAATATTATAGACAAGTTCGGCCATGCTGAATTATACGTAAGCGCTCGCAAACTTGCTACAAAGTTTCCTTGCTCATAAGGAGACTTTTGGGCCCCGCTGCTGCGCATCACCCCAAAGTCCCCTTATTTCGCCTTGCCGGGGGCTTCTCCGGCCGATGGCCTGCGCGGCTTGCAACCCTGCGGGCCGCGCCTTGCCGAGCCTCCTGGCGGAGGCTGCGAAGCCCCCATTCCCTGCCTCGTGGCGGGCGATGAATGGGGGCTCGCGTGTTGGGTTCGATGACTGGATTTGTCCTGCTGGCTCAATCAGAGGGCCTGTTCCTGCCCTCTTTCCAAATGGCGGGTCCTCCCAATGCTCACATCCGCCACCGATGGTGCCGTCAGCTGCGCGTGGGTCCGGTCCCGGCTTCGCCGCATTTGAAAATTCACCGCCCCCGTTCGCCACGTGGCAGGGTTTGAAGCGAGGCTTCAACCCTGCTGTCGAGCATGCCGACATTAATCGTCTCCCGTGAACTGGAAGCTGGAAGAGTCCACGGGAGCGAGACGCCAAGTATCGAGCGACTGTGGGATCTTCCGGGAGCGCTTGACACAGCTTGGTCCTGTGGGCTGGGTCGGTCGCGCGCGGAGGCTGAAGCCGCAACCTTCCCCTTTGAACTTAACCCAGACGGTCTTTCAGCTCAGCCATAGTCAGACGGTAGGAGTGCCACGCGTCCTGGGCTTCCGAGATTGCCTCTTCTAGTGTCGCACCATCAGCGATGCAGCCAGGATGGTCGGGGAACTCGACCAGGAAACCGCCGCCCTCAGCGCGTGTGAGCCGTCGGACAACGTGCCGTGGTAAGCTGGTATCACCGGTGCCTCCCATACCGATCCTCTCAGTTCTCGGATGTGCCGTCGCTGCCGATCTCGCGTTCCTCAGCCTCGGCCACCTCTTCGATCAATTCGAGCAGACCGTTGGCGAGCATTCTGCGAACCGTGGTGACCCGGTAAAGCGCCATGTCGATCTTTTCTTCGTCCTTGCTCTCGTAGGCAGCCGAGATGAGCTTGAACTGCAAGTCTCTGGAGCGGGCAAGCGCAGCATCTTCCTTTATGCCCTCTTCGGCGCTCATTGCCCGGCCAGGATCAGGCCGGAAAGAACGCTGGCCTGCGCCCTCATCGACGCGGCCATGTTCGACCCGCTGCGCGCCGTTCCGATAGCGGCCACACCGAACTGGATCGCGGCGTCTCTAGCATTAGATGAAGCCATATTTGCGTTGGTTTGGGGATTGGCGGCGAGGGCCACACCGAACTCGGTGACACCGCCCATGCTGTTATGTCCGCCGTTAAAGGAAACCATCCCTCCATCGAGAAAGTCAGCGCTCGGCGCACATGTCGGTTCCAGCGTCAGCCCGTCCGGCCGCGAGAAGCCTTGCCGTGCATATTGCTCGGCCGAGAGGATCGACGCCGTGAAGGGCACGCGGCGGTGCAGATACGTCTCAGGGTTCAGCACGTAGAACGGAGCCGGAGCTGCGCCCTCTAGGCTGGCACCTGCGAAGGCCGCTGCTGCCCTTGGACCCGAAGAAGTTTTCGCGGTCCTCCAGGGGCCATACACGGCCCATGGCTTCGCCGAACGAGGCCATGATCTCGCCAGCGACGTGAACCTCAAGATGCAGGTGGGTCGCCCCCGGCGACCCTGCATCGCCCTGCGTGATGACCACGGTGTCTGGCAACACGCGGTGACCTTGTGCAACCCGCCGGGCCTGTCCGTGGAGGTAACCGACCCGCTGTCGGCCGTCCGGAGTCTCTACGAAGACGCTGTTCGTTCGGTTCGCGGCCGAGAGAACCACGGTGCCGGGTACACCAGCGTAAACATGGGCGCCCTCTCCTTCATCGTTAGCCAGGTCGAGGCCGAGGTGATAACCGGACGACGCTCGACCGGTTCGATCCACGCCGAATGGCGATGTGGCCCGCAGTCCAGCGGCGCTCATCAGATCACGGTCGAAGCATGTGCCAATACCACCCGCGAGAACCGGCCCCGGCTTGACCTCGCCGGTGATGCCCGACACGTCATAGCCTGCCCCACGGATGAGATAGGTGCAGACAGAGACGCCGTTACCGTCCCGCGCGGCATCGCAGTCGCCGGTACGGTGGTAGATGCCAAGATCACCGCCGTAGGCGCAGCCAAACTGACATGCCTTCAAGATCGAGCTTTGGGTAATCGTCCGGCACTGACCGCTCCAACACACCTCCGATCCGATGAGGCTGTCGAAACCGTTGCGGGTCGCCAGCCGCCATTCGTCGGCCATGTATCGGCGATAAGCAGACACCTGCGCGGTCGGGTTTGCGAGAAACGAGTCCAGCGAGCTGGGGTGATACCTGATTCTCGTGCTGGGGCAGAACTGGAACGCACCCGCGCAGCCGTGCTGGTTCACGCCATTCCAATTTCCCTCCGACGAGCTGACGGCCGACGCGAAATCAGCCAGTCCGGGCGGCATGCCCGCGTTGATCAGCTCGGCCGTCGAGACCTGAGCCATCGCAGCAGACGGTGACATCGCAAGCAGCAGCGCTAACGCGCCATGCATGCAAGACAGTGTTGTCCTTTTGCCCATAGCTACGCCTCCTTCGGAACAGTTTCATTGCCATGGAAAGCGGCTGGATCATGACAAACAGAAATCATCGCGAGCATGCCGTTGCCCAACTCGACCTCATCGGACAGTGACGGCTCTGGATACGCCTCACCGTCGCGCGCCAAGGCCGCGAGCAATTCTTCCATTATCCAAGCGGCATCGGCGAGAGCGGCATACTCCGTTTCGCCAGTGACGTTTATGAGTAAGTCCGGGACTGTGACACCGATAAGACCGTTCGTATCAGCAGGAAAGACGATAGCAGGATAATGAATCATTGCTCCCCTTCTCACAGTCGTTTGACATGTCTGTGCTCCTCGACTGGCCATACAATTGCGATACCATCACCATGCCCGTTTCAGGTCGATCTCGTTGCCGCATGCGGTCAGCACCAGCTCGATAGGATCAACGGTCATTGAGGAGCGATCCTGACAGATCATCCCGTGCGCGCGACCGAAATGGCTGCGCAGCTCAGCCCCGTCTTCGGTCTCAAGCTGGAACCGGAAAGGACATTCCGCCAGCCCACACCACCGATCAACGAGGATCGACAGCGTGACTTCGCCGCCATCGACGGGGAATGTACTGTACCAGATCGAGGGTTGAACGACCGAGCCGCCCTGTTCGACTTCTTCATCGGAAAACAGGCCCGTGGGATCGGTCAACGCGCCGATCTCCGTCATCTCGAAGGTGATCGGAGCGTTTTCGGCGAGAAGAAAACCTGCGGTCGATGCAAGCACCGCCGCACAGATCAGAGAGGTCCGCATTGGCATCATGCGCCCTCCCCAAAGACAGGTTTGAAACGGCCGTAGCGCCATTGAGACTGCACGCCGATCCAGTCGATCTTCCCGTGTCGTCCCTTGTGCTTCCGTGTCTTCTCAAAGAGGAGCAGACCGTGGAAATCCCGGTGTATATCGAAGAACTCTGGTAGGTCGAGATCGCCGAATACCGCTTGGTGGATGGTGCCCTTCCCTCGTGCCCAAGCTAGCTCCACATTTTTCCGAACCAAAAATGATCGCGCTCCAAATGGAAAACCTGCCTCCACAAAGATAGGACGGAGGTAGGCTTCGATGCGATTCAACTCGTCTTCGATCAGTCGAACCGAAGGCCACGGTGTTCTTTGGTCACAAGCATCGAGATCAGATTGCTGAAGTACCGGGCTGTATTCCTCCTTGATCCTGATAACGCCGTAATCCTGGAGGTTCTGCCTCGATGCATCGAGCTGCATTTTTTCAGTCGTGGTGGACGACCGGCGATGATGGTCACGGGCTAATCCGTATGGTCGCGTAAACAGGTCTCGCAAGATGTTCATCATTGTGACCCTCTCGGTCCCGGTATCCCACGTCTCGCAGCGCCGCTCTGCTCTGACAGCGCAGCTCTTACGTCTTTATGAGCGCTTCCGACGCGCATACCGGCGCTCCGGGCACCCATGTAGCCAAGCCCTCCGGCCATGACTGTCTTGTCAGCGATGGCTCCGGGCTGTGTGAGGCGCCCCATGCCAGCTCCGATCAGGTTCATGGCGGTCTCCCCAAACTCGCTGATGATCTGGGAGCCGTAGAGCACCGTCAGGAAGGCAAGCAGGACGTATACGATCAGGAGGAACACCATCACCACGATGCCGATGGTGCTGTTGACCGCCGTCGCCGCGAAGCCCGCCAGATCGGGCACCGTGTTCGCGCCGGAAATGCCATCGAAGAACATCAGCCGTCCGAAAAACGTGTGCAGGATGTAGAGCATGACCGAAATTACCATCATCGCGATCACCAGTCCGACGACGATGAAGAACGGGCGCAGGAAGAGGCCCAATGTCGCCAGCAGCGCCCTCGAAACGTCAGAGCCGAACAGGCTTGCTTCGCGCGACGGGGTGAACATTCGCAGTAACATGAGGGGCCATGCGAACATCATTTCGAGGATCTGAAGGAGCCAGCTCATGATCGCGGTGAAGAAGTAGACCATCGGCACAAGTGGCAGGACGATCATCATTACCAGCCCAACGATCAGCAGGGTGATGCCCACTCCGGTCAGGCCGGAGGACGCCATGCCCACGACTTCGCCGCTTCCGAAGATGAAATCTGCGCCGCGGCCGAGGATGCTCTGGTTGGCGACCTCAAGGCCGACACCCGCTGTCAGAGCAGTGCCCCCTGCGCCGGCAAGGATCGTGCCCTGACGCTGCACCTGTAGCATCGGGTCCACGAACCCGAAATTGCCCTCGGCCGTGTTCGTCGCGACCGGGCTGAAGACATTCAGGATGCCGCGATAGAGGCCGTTGATGGCCCTTTGGTCGATGGCGCTCTGAGGCACCTCGCCCATGGCGGCGTTCATCGGGGTTTCCACATCGGGGAGCGACAGGTTCACCACGTTCGAGGCGATCTCATCCCACGTGTCCTGGTCGGCGTCAGCCTTCGCGACCATCTCGCGGACCACACTGCTGTTGCGTTCGCCCCGGCTGTAGCCTTCACCCCGCAGGAACTCGGATATCTGGTTGTTGCGCGCCGCCTGCATGGCCAGCGTATCGCCAGGGAACTCGATAGACGTGACCGTCGATGCCACGCCTCTCTGCCAGACTGGTGCGAGCATCCAGCCCTCGGTGGTGACCATGTTGAGCAACCCGTCATGCACGTCCTCGACAACATCCGACGAGATGGTCGTGGAGATCGCCGGGCCGCTCAGGTACGAGGCGACCGCTGCATAAATGGCCGCACGGGACGGTTCGAGCAGGGCTTCGCTATCTCGTTCACCGTTGTAAATCACCAAAGCGACAGCCTGCGCTGCATCGGACAGCTCCGGCAGCACTTCTTCAGCCAGATGCGCGAATTGCTGTTGCGCTCTCCCGGCCATCAGCCCGACTTCAAGACCGCCGCCATCCTGAATCGCAGAATAGCTGTCGGTAGCACCGACCGAACCGCAGTAGTTGGTCCGACCGCTGAAGGCGGCACCACCAGCCTCTTCGGCGAAGAACATCTGGTAGCTCATGCCGACCACCTGTCGGCCTCCTACGCCGTCCCAAAACCCCGAAGTGTCTTCGAGCTGGAGCGGCGACTGGCGGAGCCGGATCGCACCGGTTGTCCCGGTCGTACTGATCTCTGCGGTCGTGATTTCGTCATCACCTGCGAGGATACGTTCGATCCGGTTCGCGTTCAGACCGCAGATATGCCCGGTCACAAGCGCATCGAAGGCACCGCCAAACTGCTGCACGAGTCGGTCAGAGTCGGGTGGTATCCGGGCGAAGGAGCCGGAAGTCAGTGGTGTACCGCTGAGCATGTCGTCTGCAACGTTGCGCCATGTCACGTCCGCGAAAGCGCTGCCTTGCAGCACCAGCCAGAGAACGGCGACCTGAATCAGGGAGAACCCGCCGACAATGGGCACGAAGCCAGCCACGCCGAAGATGGTCCGCAGGACGGTATACTTCGTGTCCGCCGACTGGCCGAACGTCTTGCCGTCCGCCGCAGTGTCGAAAATCATCGAGTAGATGGTGAAGGTTAGAACGACCAGCATCGCCAGCAGGCAGAAGGCGTTGAAGACGGTGAAGATGGTTTCCAGCCAGTTGGCGACGACGATCGTGTCGTCACCGTCGCCGTGCAGGCGTGGAATGATGCCTCCAAAAAGGCGCGTGAGAATATCGGCCGAGAAGTCGTTGCCGATATCGGGCGGTGCGAAGAGTTCATCAAACTCCATGACTTAAGCCCTCCGAAAATCGTGCTTGAGCAGCACGCGGCCGCTCGTGGCAATGGCTGGCAAGATGATCTCGCCCGAACTCAGCTCATAGGCGGTCCCGGCCGCTTCTGCACGGCCATCGCGCTCTACGAAAACGGTCCAGAACATGGCCGCGCCGTTCTCGCGCTGGTACTGATCCGCACTGTCGAACAGCGTTCGGGGTTGGCGGATGATGGTGGAGTTGTCATGTTTTGCATCAGCCATCGGAAGCTCCTTGCAGCTTTTGAGGTCAGTGGCGACGGCGCGGGCCTACGCGCCGTCGTCGCGCTTAGTATAGCAGAACACCAAATCAAAACCTAGAAAAGATAAGTGAAAACATAGTCTTGCAAGCTGTTTCGCGATCACCCTCGCAGGCTCTTTTGCAAGCCTCGACGCAATCTCTTTTGCAAGCGCACCCGCAATCACCCTTGCAAGCTTTTTCGCAAGCTCACTCGCAAGCCATGTTGCATCCCTCAGCCTGAGCTTGACTCTTCGAAGTCTTACCTTGCTCATGCCGATCTTTTCACTGGTCCTGAACACTGTCACCGCCCGTTCTTTCTTCGGGCAAGCGCGCTCTGAGCGATCTTCGACGCGACGGTTTCAGGCAGCGGGGCAGTCTTGGGTGGCGAGGTTTCCGAGTCTTCGTTTGCTTTTGTTTTTGTATGGATTTGGTTTGAATCTGGTATCAGTCTTGTTACGTGCTGGTTGGCCCCTTTCGGGGGGCTACCAAGGGGCTTGGCCGTGGCTCCGGTTACAAGGCGCTGTGCGTTGCACTCGCCTTCGATGATCCCGAGATATAGGTCTTCAAAGCACCGCTGAACGGCAGTACCGTTCAGTCGGATTTCCTCCACGAGTTGGGCTTCCAAATTCGGGTAGAGCGGTGTTGCGGCGACGAGGAAGGAGCGAAGTTGCTCTGCCACAACCGGGCCATGCTCGCTTTCGGGGTTGTATGCCTCTACATCGAGCAGCGCCGCTACCACGAACTCCGCAATGGCCTTACCAACGAAATCGGTGCGAGGCGCACGACGGTCAAGAAAGTCTTTCGCTGCCCGCTTGACGGTGTTCTCGTTCAGATTGATGTTGGATGAGTAGAACCACTCAACATGGCGGATGAATTCATCGGACGAGTCGTAGGATATCAGCCCAACTTCCTGTAAACGTTCGATTAGTAATATCGCTTCGTCCAGCGATACGTCCGCTTCTTGGGCAAGCAGCCACACGGGATAGTGAAAAATTCCGATATAGTTCGCGCGACTGCTTAGCAGCGATGTGAAATAGGCATTGCGCTGGCAGCAGGTCTCCAGCCTCCGGAACCGGCGACATTCGAGCAAGCTTGTGTTGATCATGACGTACCTTTTCTTGGACATCGGGCATACCTTCTCTTTCCGCTAAACGCTCTAGGCCCTCGCGGCTCGGCCTTTCAGCCGATCATTTCCTGTTGAAACGCAGGGTAGGTTTGCCTATTCTCCGACTGCTGACATCTTAGAGGCAAGGCCCTGCGAAAGCGGGGTTTTGTCGTTCTAGGCGGGACTGGTTGGCTTCACCCGAACGCTGTTTGCCCACTCATTCAGATCGGTACCGTCGTATTTGATACGGCGACCGAAGCGGAAGAAGGCAGGGCCGAAGCCTTTCGACCGCCATTGCGCTCGCTTGGATTTTGGCGCGATCAGGTCAAGTTGGTCGTCGTCATCGTCATAAAGACGGTTGGGTTCGAAATACTCGCGTTGCATCTATCTGCCTCCTTAGTCGTGGACACAGATTGAACATCAACGAAAGGAGACAAGATGGCACCGGTGATTCAATATACAACTTTTGCCTTCAAATTCAGTTTCTTACACTCAAAGCGAGCGAAGGGCTTCGAAAGACTTCTTAAGCTCTGGATGATTGCTCGGTATGTTCTTTGCAAACAGGGCATACCGAAAGAAATGCGCTTGCAGCCCAATCACTTCAAAAAGCGAGTAAAGGCATTCAACGTATGCACCACTTGGTATTCTTGAGTCCTTGCCAACACGGACCGGGTGGTCAGTGTAATATTCAGTGATGGCACGCAGTCTGACCGCTAGCTTCTTCGCGCGGGCGTTTCCGCGCCAGCGGCGGGCTTCGATCAGCCCTTGAGTGTAGAACTCGATCAGGTGAGAAACGGTAGTGGCCAGTTTGTCAGGCCCTTCATCAATTGCCGGATTTAGCAGTGTGGAAGCTGGTCTGGGGAGTGCTGAGACCGTTTCAACCGCAAATTCATATACCTTCTTTGCACGTTCCGGATCGGTAGATTTCAACTCGACATAGTTTACAAGAAGTTCCTGGGCGTCCTTCAGCGTATTTCGGGCGTGCTCGGTAAAACCGATGCCGTCGCTAGACCCCAAATCCGACCAGAGCGGGTCTTCAATGGGATTGAACAACAGGAGTGCTGGCAGGAGGCGCTTGTCGTCGTCCAGGTCGAGACCGATGTGCTCTTCCATACACAGCGTGATCCGCTCCAGCATCCTGACGAGGTAGAACTGGAAGTTGTCCTCATTGTATCGAGACAGTCTCGGATCGAGGCCCGTGTACAACCAGTCAGCACTCCGAGGCCACATAGCTCGACCACTCCTCCAACAGTTTTCTTCGCTTCTTCAAAAGGTCTGACCGCGCATACGCCCGCTCAACCTCGCTCCCGACCTTGTGCGCGAGCGACATCTCCGCCACCTCTCGCGCGATGCCTGGCTGTTCGGCTGCCCAATCGCGGAAAGCTGACCGGAAAACGTGTACAGTGACGCCTTCGACCTTCATCCTGCGCAGCAACATCAGCATGGCCATATTGCTCATCGGCCGGTGCCGCTTCTGCCCCTCGAACACCACTTCTGACCGCAGCGCCTTGAACGGTTTGACAATCGCCAGCATCTGCTCGGTCAGCGGCACGCGATGCTCCTGATCCGTCTTCATCCGCTCGGCCGGGACGGTCCATAGCAGCTCATCGAAATCGAACTCTTCCCACCGCGCTTTCAAAACCTCGCTCGTCCGGCTGGCGGTCAGGCAGGTGAACATCAGCGCCTTCGCCGCCGTTGCGTCCTTCGTCGCCAGCTCGGCAAAGAAAGCGGGCACGTCCTTCCAGTTCATCGCCTTATGGTGCTGCACCTTCAGTTTCACGCTGGGCAGAACGCGGGCGTCACGGATAGTCGTCACCGGGTTCTCGCCTTCGCGGTAGCCCTTCGACTTCGCCACGTCCAGAACAGCTTTCATTCGTTGCGCGACCCGCTTCGCTGTCTCATGCTTCCCGGTCCAGATCGGCATGAGGACTTGCAGCACTTCCGGTTGGTCGATCTCGGACACCGGCAAGCGGCCGATCTTGGGGAAGGCATATTCGGCCAGCGTGTTGATCCACTGCTGGCCGTGCTTGGGGTTCTTCCATGTTGGCAGGCGCTCGATGTGGACCTGACGCGCGATCTCCTCGAAGCAGGGGATTTCCTGCCGCGCGTTGTAGCGCGGGTTGATGCCCTGCTTGGCCATGCGGCGATACTCAAGGGCACGGTCGCGGGCTTGGTTCAGGGTGACGATATCCGCGCCGCCAAGGCCGAAGTCAGTGCGCAGCGGTTTGCCTTCGCGGTTGCGCTGACCCTTAACCGTGACGCGCACGATCCAGCGCCGCGCGCCGGATGGATCGACCACGAGATAGAGGCCATTGCCGTCGCCATGTCGCCCTTGCCCCAAGGTTCGGACGAGATTCTTGGTCAGTTTTCCGCTGTGCAGAGCCACGAGAATACCACGTTTCATACCACGCAATGAACAGAAACGAGTGTAATCGAAGAAATCTCAATCGCAACAGCGAATGCAGGTATGTCAATAAAAACAGGCGCTTGTACGCCTGAACCGCAACCAACAGCACTCAATGAAAATGGTGGGTGGCGGAGACGAAGGGATTCGAACCCTCGAGACGGTTTCCCGCCTACTCCCTTAGCAGGGGAGCGCCTTCGACCACTCGGCCACGTCTCCGTTGACCGGTCTATCTGCAAGTGGGGGCGGGGGACAACCCTCGAAAATGCATCGCCTCGCTAAAGACCGAAGCTATGGCAGCACGGCCAGCGTCTCGATGAACCGGCGCCGGACGGCGTCCGCATCGACGCCCATCGCGACCGAGACGGGCGGGCTCCCGCAGGCCGGATCGGCCACGGTCCGGCCAGAGGCTTCGCCCTCGGTGACGATACGGATCGCCGTCTTTCTCCACTCGAAGAGATCCGGCGCGACGGCGGCGATCATCGCCGCCGGATCATGCAGCGCGCAGCCATCGAACCGCCCGACACTTTCGTAGAATTTCAGGTAATGCGCGCTCATCTCCTGAATCTGCCCGCCGATCACAGGCGAGCGATGCGCGATATTGGCGAAATCGCTCGCCGCGCAGAGGATCAGATGCGTCACGTCAAGGCCGATCATCCGGATCGGCGCCCCGCTGGCAAAGACGATCTGGGCCGCGTGGGGATCGTGATAAAGGTTCGCCTCGGCATGGGGCGTGATGTTGCCGCCGCCATCGACAGAGCCGCCCATGATCACCAGCCCCGCCAGGCGTCCGGCAAAATCCGGATCGCGCCGCATCGCCGAGGCCACGTTGGTCAGCGGCCCCAGAGCCACGAGCGTGAGCTCGCCCGGCGCCTCTGCCGTCATCCGAAGCAGCATGTCGTCGGCCGCCTCATCCACCGCCTTTCCCAGAGGGATCTCGGCCGGAAGGGTGCCGAACCCCTCGCGCCCGTGGATCCTCCAAGTCGGCTCAAACGGCGGCAACATGAGAGGCTGCCAGGCGCCTTCGGCCACAGGAGCCTCGACCCCTGCCCCCTCAAGCAGGCGCAACGCATTACGCGCCGCGATCCGGGAGGACACGTTGCCGAAGACCGTCGTGATCCCGGCAATCTCGATCTCGGGCGCGGCAGCGGCCCAATAGATCGCCATCGCATCGTCGATGCCCGGATCGGTGTCGATGAGAACGCGCATCAGGTGTTGAAGAGGAAATGCAGAACGTCGCCATCCTTGACGCGGTAGCCCTTGCCTTCTGCGCGCATCTTGCCCGCCTCCTTGGCCGCCTGCTCTCCGCCCAGCGCGATGAAATCGTCATAGGCGATGGTCTCGGCGCGGATAAATCCCTTCTCGAAATCGCCATGGATGACCCCGGCGGCCTGCGGCGCCGACGTGCCTTCGCGGATCGTCCAGGCGCGCGCCTCCTTGGGCCCGACCGTAAAATAGGTCTCGAGCCGCAGCAGCGCATAGCCCGCACGGATCAGCCGGTCGAGCCCGGCCTCCTCCAGCCCCATCTCGCCGAGGAACATCTCGGCCTCCTCGGCCTCAAGCTGGCTGATCTCCTCCTCGATCCGGGCTGAGATGACGACATGCGAATTGCCCTCCGCCGCAGCCATCTCGGCGACCTTCGCGGACAAGGCGTTGCCCTCCGTCGCGTCGTCCTCAGAGACGTTGCAAACATAGAGCACGGGCTTCGTCGTCAGAAGCTGCAGCATCCTCCACGCCTTCGCATCCTCCGCCTCGATCTCGACGGTCCGCGCGGGCTTGCCGTTCTCCAAAGCGGCCTGCGCCGCCGCCAGAAGGCGGTCCTGCTGCTGTGCCTCCTTGTCATTGCCCTTGAGCTTGCGGACAAGGCCCGCGCGCCGCTTCTCGATGCTTTCGAGATCCGCCAGCATCAGCTCGGTCTCGATCGTCGCAGCATCGGCCACCGGATCGACGCGCCCCTCCACATGGGTGACATCGTCATCCTCGAAACAGCGCAGCACATGGGCGATCGCATCGACCTCGCGGATATTGGCCAGAAACTGGTTGCCCAGCCCCTCCCCTTTCGAGGCGCCCTTCACCAAACCCGCGATATCGACAAAGGTCATGCGCGTCGGAATGATCTGCTTGGAGCCCGCCAACGCCGCCAGCTTCTCCAGCCGGTCGTCGGGCACGCCCACATCGCCGACATTGGGCTCGATCGTGCAGAACGGGAAATTCGCCGCCTGCGCCGCCGCCGTCCGCGTCAGCGCATTGAAAAGCGTCGACTTGCCCACATTCGGCAAGCCCACGATGCCCATCTTGAAACCCATGCCCGTTCCTCTCGCGATACCGCCCGCCTCTTAGAGGCGCGGCGGGCGCACCGCAAGCTGGGGCGGGGCTGCGCGGTCCGAAAGGCCCCCGGACCGCCTTGTCACAAATCCGATGAAGAGCATCGCTAAGACCGAAGGCATGATTTTCATGGAGAACCTCGTGATGCCCCTGCGGTCCCTCGGCCCTCTAGTCCTATCCGCCTGCGCCTCTTTCGTCTTGTGCACATCCGCCGGTGCCGACCCCATCGCAGACACGACAGAGGCGATCAAAACCCGCTTCCTCGAAAGCCTTGCCCCCGAACAGATCACCAACGCCGAACCCGGCGACTTCGAGGCTCTTCTCACCGAAGAGGAGCGCGCTCTTTTTGCCGGTGGCTACATCACCTTTACCGTGACCGAACCTGTCACGGTCTACATCTTCCGCGACACCCGGCTGGATAACGTCAACGAACCCTTCTGGCTTTTCGAGCAAGGCTTCGAACGCACCGACTTCTCCGCCGAAGCCTACCAGCGCGACTTCGACGTCTGGCGCCGCGACTACCCCGCTGGAGAGATCGGGCTTGGCATCCATGCCTTGCGCGTGGTCCGCGAGCATTACTTCATCGGGGTCGCGCCGCAGGGCCAGATCGCCGCGACGGATATTGCAGACCTGGCTCCCGATTATCTTGAGACCGGCCTCCTCGAGCTTGGCGCCCTCACCTATGTCGACCGCTCTGTCACGCTCGATGCCATCTCGCCAGAGCTCGAAGGCATGACGCTTGTCCGCACGCCCTCCGACCGGCGCCCGGCAGCCGCGCTGTATGGCGCATTTCACGAAACCCGCCATCCCGCGACGGCCAGGCCGGACCAGATCTTCCTCACGATCGCCGAGGACCCGCGAGAGCAGATGGCCGTCAACTGGCGCACCGATACCACGGTCACGGCTCAATCCGTGGCCCTTTGGCGGACCGAGGATTACAACGCCCCGACCCGCCCCGATCCGCAGATCTTCCCGGCAGAGACCACCCTCGTCGAAAGCCCGCGCGTGGTGAACCAGACAGCGGTCCATCGCCACAGCGTTCTCATCGACGGGCTTGAGCGCGGCACCGAATACACTTACGCCGTCGGCTCCGACGAAACCGGCTGGTCCTCCGCCGCGCCGTTCGAGACGGCCCGCAGAGGCGAGCATCCGATGTCGTTTGCCTATATCGGCGATGTTCAGGATGGCTTTGACAGGTTCGAAAGCGTCATGGACACGCTCATGCGGATGCGCCCCGATATCGATCTGCTGATCTTCGGGGGCGATCTGGTCGGCCGCGGCAACGATGCCGATCAGTGGGACGACTTTTTCGCTGCCCTTGGCGATGCGGGCCGGTCTATTCCGCTCGCCCCCATTCCAGGCAATCACGAATACCTGCCCGACAACGATCCGGCTCACTATGTCGCGACCTTCCGCCTCCCCGAGAACGGACCGGACGATATACCGGCCGAACTCGCTTACCATTTCGAATTCGGCGGCAACACGTTCATCATGCTCGACAGCAACGAGTGGAACGGTGAACAGCGCGACTGGCTGCCTGTGGCGCTGGAAGACGCCGATGACGACTTCTCGTTCGTCTTCACCCATCACGCCGCCTATACCTCGCGGCCGGGCCGGTACTATGCTGGCGTGACCGAGAACTGGATGCCGGTTTGGGAGCAGAACGACATCGTCTCCATGGTCTTCCAGGGGCACGACCATGCCTATATGCGAACGCATCCGATGCTGGAGGGCGAAGTCTCCACAGTCGATGACGGCGGCATCTACTACGTCGTCTCCAGCGCCGGGAACAAGTTCTACGAGATCGACAGCCACGCCTATATCGATCTGTCGCTGGAAGACCGTCAGATGTTTCAGGTCATTGATGTCATGCGCGACGACGATCGCATGATCTATCGCGCCTATGACGTGGACGGGGTCGAACACGACCGGATCGAGATAGAGGATTAGACCAGGAACGGAAGGGGCCGAAGGCGGGCTGCTACTCTCCCCGCCTCTCCCGCCGATCCTCCCGCGTCTGGAAAATAATGATCCAGGCCAGCAGGATGAACATCGGATGGGTCAGCCCGCCCGAGAAGATAATGGCCGGGATCCAGATCACGAAGACCAGGATCGACAGGAAGATCCTGCCGACGAGAAGGATCGACAGAGGCGGCAGCAAAAGAGCGACAAGATAAAGCATAACCCCCAGATAGGAGCGATTTGACCGTTGAACATCCCCCCGTCCTGCCGCAACAGGGCAATGCAGGACAAGACGAGGGGCATCATGGGCCGTATCTCCACCGCATTCGACCGGCTCCGCGCCGAGAACCGCAAGGCCTTCGTCGCCTATATCATGGCGGGCGATCCCGATCTGGAGACCTCGCTTCAGATCATGCGCGGCCTGCCCGGCGCGGGCGTCGACGTGATCGAACTTGGCGTGCCCTTCACCGATCCCATGGCCGATGGCGGCACGATCCAGCTGGCCGGTCAGCGCGCGCTCGCGAGCGGCCAGACGCTGGCCAAGACGCTGGACATGGTGCGGCGCTTTCGCAAGGAGGATGCGGATACGCCCATCGTGCTCATGGGCTATTACAATCCGATCTACAATCGCGGGGTCGAAACCTTCCTCAAGGACGCCTCCGAGGCCGGTGTCGACGGTCTGATCGTCGTCGATCTGCCGCCCGAGGAGGACAGCGAGCTTTGCCTGCCCGCGCTTAAGGCAGGGCTCGATTTCATCCGCCTGACGACGCCCACCACCGACGATGCGCGCCTGCCTGCGGTCACGCAGAACACGTCGGGCTTTGTCTACTATGTCTCGATCACCGGCATCACCGGCGCCGCCGAGGCCGATCCGGCCACCGTCGCCCCCGACGTCAAACGCATCCAGAACGCCTCCGGCCTGCCCGTCGTCGTCGGCTTCGGCGTGAAAACGCCCCAGAACGCCCAGGCCATCGCAGGCGTCGCCGACGGCGTCGTCGTGGGTTCCGCCATCGTATCGCAGATCGCAGACGGAAAGCCGGTCGAGGAGGTCCTCGACTTCGTCAAAGCGCTCGCGGAAGGCGCGCATCGTAGCTGATTACGTCCGGCTTGGGGTGTTCTCAAACGTATCAATGACAGAGTCCCCCGAGCAAGGTCGCATGGGCGCCTTCAACACAAACCGTCGGCGAGGGTAAACCAAGGTTCGTTAGGCGGACAAACCTGACATTAGCTGCTGTTTGCCCAACGTCCGCTTTCGTTCTGACCATCGCCGTCATAGATCCTTTTCTGGAAGTTAGATATTAGCTTTTCCAAATCCCGCATCTTCTTAGTGATAAACGACGTGCAAGATCTTTGTCTTGCAAGGCCAATTGAAGACGATCCGACAAAAAGACCGCGCTTGGAATACTTGGATCAGCCCAAAGATCGGTTTGCATGGGAAGGTCGGGCAACACCTCAACGCCTCCATCCCGCAAAGGACTATCGAGTTGAAAATCGCCAGGTTGCAGTGTGTTTTCGATTAGTGCTTTGCCGCCTCCAACGGTCTTCCGTGACTCCCCGATGATCAAACTAAAATAGGAGTAGTCCGTCATTTCTCGCATCTTTTTATCAAATAGCGTTACTGGTAATAGACGTGTTTTGCCTAGATGGTGTTCGAAGAGGAGGTCAGCAAAGGCTTGCGATATATAAAGCGTCGTCCAAGAAAAGACGTGAGGCATCCGCCTAGGGTCAGGACCCATTGATTTCTGCTTAGTAGCGTGATTCACGGCTGGAAAACTGAGCGGTGAACATGTCTGA
>CANNFE010000017.1 GCA_947503775.1 uncultured Paracoccaceae bacterium
AAAGTCTTCCTGTCAGCTATCGCACTTGCCGCCCTCGTCATCTACTGGCTTTGAAACTCAATGAGTCCTGACCCTAAGAATGTCCGCCTCAATATCTGAGCAGATCTTCCATTATTTCTACTTTTAGTTTATAAAGATTAAATCTGAGGATGTATTTTATCGATGTTTAGTTTGCGAGAGTGCCATGTTTTCAAAGAGTTCACAGCCCGACTCCCGTTTGTCACGTTATGACTATTTGATCGTTCATGTGACAGCCACGCCGCCCAATCAGGATCTCGATGATATCGATATCGACCGGATGCATCGGGCACGACGTTTCAATGGCTGCGGATATAATGCTCTGATCAAAAGAGACGGGACCTGGCTCGACTCCGACATGGGTGCTTTGACACGCCCTATCGGTAAATCAGGTGCGCATGTGGGTAATTGCGGGCCGGGCTGGAATAAGCGATCTTTTGGAATATCCCTGGTTGGCGGGGTCGATGCGAGCAATCGCCCTCAACATAATGCAACATCAAGGCAGATGGACACGCTTGCGAAAGGTCTGAGAAGATTTCTGGAACTCTATCCAGGTGATCCTGACAGCGTGATCGTTATGGGCCATCGTGATCTCATACGTCGCACAAGCGGTTCTGCCAAAGCGTGTCCTTGCTTTGATATCATCCCTTGGTGGCAGGAACACTCGAAGACCGTTTCAGCGCCCGAAGAGATATCCCGCGGCGGAGAGCCGTCCTTGGTAGATCGTCCCCCATTTTGGACTGTGGCCTCGGGCGATACCCTATCCGAAATTGCTCAGGTAACAGGTGTCTCGATTGACGAGATGAAAGAACTCAATCCCGAGATCTATAATCTCGACCTGATTGCCGTCGGTCAAATCATCCGCCTGACCTGAACCATTGATAGGGAGCTACTTGATCCTACTCCCGGATCTCGTCTGCCCCCACACCCCAAAGCGTGCCCTTCGGCGCCCAGCCACGATAGCCGCCCGCGCGCACCCGGCACCAGTCGGGGCCGCAATCGCCCAGCCGCGCGACCACGCCCGCTTCCAGCTCCGCCGTCTCCAGCGCCGCCGCATCGGGGGTAGCGCGAAGCATCACAGGCTCGTCGACGATGACCGTCCGCGCGCCCGACAGCAGCGAGTAATGCACCCAGCCGCCCTGGCCTTCGCGGTCCTCGACCCGCCGCCAATGCCCGTGCTCTGCGGTGATCCTCAACGGCATGTCGCGGCGCACGAACACCCAGTCGATCCGGTGGCTCAGCGACGGGCCGCGCCGCGCATTGCCCTCGCTCGCCTTCATCGACACGAACCGCGGCAAGGGCAGGTTCGTCACCGGCCCGCGCTCGGCTGCCACCGCGCCCGCAAGGACGCAAAGGGCAACGGCGCTGGCGATCATCCGTGGCATCATCATCGGTCACTGCTCTCGTTTCGGGGGTTCTTGTGCCGCCCGTCCATTGCCGTCACCATGGCCCGAAACGGCCCCCGGTCTCAAGCAAAGGACACCGCCCCATGCCCGGCAAGCGCCTCACTGTTGTCGTCACGCGACGGTTGCCCGAACGGGTCGAAACCCGCCTCTCCGAGCTTTTCGATACCCAGCTCAGGACGGATGACACGCCCATGACCCGCGACGAGCTGATCGCGGCGGCCCGCCAGGCCGACGTCCTTGTCCCCACGATCACCGACACGATCGACGCCAATGTCCTCGCCGCCGCCGGAGATCGGCTGAGGCTCATCGCCAATTACGGGGCAGGGGTCGACCATATCGATGTCGCCTCCGCCCGCCAGCGCGGCATCCTCGTCTCGAACACCCCCGGCGTGCTGACCGAGGATACCGCCGACATGACCATGGCGCTGATCCTCGCCGTCACTCGCCGCATCCCCGAAGGCCTCGCGGTCATGCAAAAGAGCGAATGGGACGGCTGGTCCCCCGGCGCCTTTCTCGGCGGCCGCGTCGGAGGTCGCCGTCTCGGTATCCTCGGGATGGGCCGCATCGGCACCGCCGTCGCCCGCCGCGCCCGCGCCTTCGGCATGCAGATCCACTATCACAACCGCACCCGCCTGCGCCCCGAGATCGAGGAAGAGCTCGAGGCGACCTATTGGGAAAGCCTCGATCAGATGGTCTCCCGCGTCGACGTGCTATCGGTCAACTGCCCGCACACGCCCTCCACCTTCCACCTGATGAATGCCCGCCGCCTCAAGCTGATGAAACCCTCCGCCGTCCTCGTGAACACCTCCCGCGGAGAGGTCGTCGACGAAAACGCCCTCACCCGCCAGCTGCGCAGCGGAGACCTCGCCGGAGCGGGCCTCGACGTCTACGAACAAGGCACCAATATCAACCCCCGCCTGCGAGAGCTGCGCAACGTGGTCCTCCTCCCCCATATGGGCTCCGCCACCGAAGAAGGCCGCGCCGAAATGGGCGAAAAGGTCCTCCTCAATATCAAAACCTTCGACGACGGCCACCGCCCCCCCGACCAGGTCGTGCCGGGGATGATTTGAGTGTGTCGCAGCATTCCGAAAGCTTCGCTTGTGATGCAAAGCACGGAACCTATCATCGGTGCACTAGGATTGAATGCAGTTCCCCAACAGCCTAACGCTACCCCATGAATCAGTCAGACAGAATTCGTGATCTTGAGCAAGCGATGTATCAAACGCTTGTCGCCGGGAAACCTCAAATCAAAATTGCAACGCTTATTGCGCGGGCATGTCACGGCAGCGAGATGCCAGATGATGCAGTCATTGCTGAAACATTAAAAGAACTGATTGGTCGGGAGGATATCCAATGCTTCGGTGACATTCAGCAATGGCGACATAGCGAGATCGTTCGGCTTTCAGCTGACGGACCGTCGGTTGATGATCAAGTAAAACAGTTTCGTCTTGCTGGTAGGGATGTGTTCAACCGATATTTCCACGTCTCAATGAACGATAAATTCAGAGAATGCTGGACGGAAAACGACCGATTTTCTCACGTCGAAAGCGCGCTTTTCGACGCTTTGGTCGCTCGACCCTTCGGAATTAGGCCGAACATTTATTATCAAGAGAAGATTTCTGAGATAGGGGTTCGGCTCAAGCCTATGATCCGCGCGTCCGCAATGATCAACCGAGATGTTGATTCAGGCTCTTGGGATCATTCTGTCAAGTTCATTACGCCTGAAACTTCAATGACATTCGTGCATTTTTTTGATTGGGACCAGACTGATTATATTGACTATCAGTATGTTCGGGCCGTGATTGATAAATACCCCGATCATCCGGAGGTTATTGGCAGACATGTGCTCATCGAAACTCACAATGTGGAGTTCTTCGATCGGCGACCATCCGATCAAACTCAATCTTTCAGCTAGAAATGGCAGCGTATTCGATACCAGTTCGCCTGCCGCCTTGCTTTTTCTGCGTCCCAGAACTCCCTACACTGGAAGCTCTTAAATCATCCCGTGCCCCATGCCCCTCCGCACCCTCCTTCTCGCCCTTTTCCTGGCCGCCCCGCTCGCGGCGGATCCGCCTGCGATCCGGCCCGTCGCTCGGCCCATCCCTCAGATCAGCCCGATCGACTATCTTGCCCCGATACTCGCTGCGAGCCTCACAGCTGCCCGCGATCAATACGCCCCGCAGGCAAAGCCGCTCCCCGCTCATATCCGAACCCGGCTCGCGCGCTATTACACCGAGGACGACCTCGCCCCCGTCCGCTATGTCGTAGACCAAACCGGCCAGACGCTCCCGGCGCTCATCAACCGCGCCCAGCTCGAGGCGGGGGACACCGCCAATCACGCCGTCACCATCGGGCCGATCATCGTCTTCGGACATCCGCCGGGGCCAGAGACCGGCCTCTATCTCTGGGCGCACGAGATCTGCCACACCCTCCAATATCGCCGCCTTGGGATGGAGGGCTTCGCGGCTGCCTATCTCGCAGATGCCGCCGGGATCGAGGCCGTCGCGACCCGGGCCGGGCGGGCTGCCATCCGGGCTGCACTCGATCCCAACGCCACGGTACGGCTCTCGCATGACTGCTGAGCTCTCTCAACAATCAGGTCTTCACGCACGGGATTGTCCATCACCGTTGCACCCTTGAGGCATCGACCGGTCCCTTAAGGCGGGACTCTCCTAAAAATCCACCGACCGGATACCGACGCAATACCGACCGGATACCGAAGCCTCGATTTGCGCCCATCCCCCTTGTTTACCTATTGATTCGCATACCCGCCGCTCCTTGCCGGGGTCTGCCTCCCCTCCAGGTCATTTCTCGTTAAGACTTACGGCGCCCCGCTGGACAAGTGCAGGCTCCGCCCCTACCTCCAAAGGGAAAGGCGGTCCCATGTCCGATCCGGTTTCGATCCTCTATGACGGCGAATGCCCGTTCTGCTCGCGCTTCGTAGCGATGGTGCGCCTGCGCGAGGCCGTCGGCCCGGTCGAGCTCATCAACGCCCGCGACGGAGGCCCCCTCGTGGACCAGGCCAAGGCCCTCGGGCTTGATCTGGATGAGGGGATGGTGCTGGTCATGGACGGGCAGTTCCACCACGGTGCGGATGCGATGAACCGCATCGCCATGCTCTCCTCGGACAGCACGATCTTCAACAAATTCAACGGCTTCGTCTTCCGCAATGCCGGTCTGTCGCGCGCGCTTTATCCCGTTCTGCGCGGCGGAAGGAACGCCACGCTGGCGCTTCTGGGCCGCCGCAAAATGCGGGACGACCCACCACCTGCAGGCTAGGGCGCGGCCGGATATCCGATCCGCCCCAGCGCCTCCCGAAGCTCTTCCAGAATGACCGGATCGTCGATCGTCGCAGGCATCTTGAACGCCCGTCCATCGGCAATCGACGCTATGGTCCCGCGCAAAATCTTGCCCGACCGCGTCTTCGGCAACCGGTCCACCACCAGCGCCAGCTTGAAGGCCGCAACCGGCCCGATCGTGCCGCGGACCCGCTGCACGCAATCGGCAACCACATCTGCCTCGCTTCTGTCGCAGCCGGCATTCAGACATAAAAAACCCATTGGAATTTGACCCTTAAGCGCATCGGCCACCCCAATGACGGCGCATTCCGCCACATCCGGATGGCCCGCCAGAACCTCTTCCATAGCCCCCGTCGACAGCCTGTGCCCCGCGACGTTGATCACGTCATCGGTCCGCGCCATGATCCAAAGATAGCCATCCTCATCGACATATCCGGCATCTCCCGTCTCGTAATATCCGGGGAACTGATCGAGATAGCTTTTGCGAAACCGCTCCTCGGCCTGCCAAAGCGTCGGCAGCGTTCCGGGCGGAAGCGGCAGTTTGATCGCGATTGATCCCAAATCCCCGGGAGGGAGAGGGGCGCCGTCTTCTCCAAGGATATCAACCTCATAGCCAGGCATGGGGACGGCAGGCGATCCGATCTTCGTCGGCAGAAGCCCCAGCCCCAGAGGGTTGCCAGCAATCGTATAGCCCGTTTCGGTCTGCCACCAGTGATCGATCACGGGAACGCCCAGAACCTCTTCGGCCCATTCGATCGTGTCCGGATCGGCCCGCTCTCCGGCCAGAAAAAGCGCCTTGAGGCAGGACAGATCGTACTGCCCCGACAGCTGGCCCTTGGGATCCTCGCGCTTGATCGCCCGAAACGCCGTCGGAGCGGTGAAAAGCACAGCAACATCATACTCTTGGATGACCCGCCAGAACGTCCCTGCATCGGGCGTTCCTACGGGTTTTCCTTCGAAAATCACGGTCGTGCAGCCATGGATTAGCGGCGCGTAGCAGATATAGCTATGCCCCACGACCCAGCCCACATCCGATGCCGCCCAGAAGACCTCGCCCGGTTTGACACCATAGATCGCGTCCATCGTCCAATCGAGAGCCACAAGATGCCCGCCGGTCGGACGCACCACACCCTTGGGCTGTCCGGTCGTCCCGGAGGTGTAAAGGATATAGGCCGGATGATCTCCGCGCACCGGAACGCAAGGAACCGGATCCGCCGCTTCCAATTCAGCCCAGTCGACATCGCGATCCTCGGTCAGGGTCGAGGGGGACTGAGCCCTTTGAAAGATAACGCAAAATTCAGGACGATGCTGCGCTTCTTCCAACGCTCCGTTCAGAAGCGGCTCGTAATCCACGACCCGCCCCGGCTCGATCCCGCAAGAGCCCGAGATGACGGCCTTGGGCGTCGCGTCATCAATCCGGACGGCCAGTTCATGCGAGGCAAATCCGCCGAACACCACCGAATGGATCGCGCCGATCCGCGCGCAGGCGAGCATCGCGATGACCGCTTCGGGCACCATGGGCATATAGATCAGAACCCGGTCACCCGTGCCGATCCCGCGGCGCGCCAAGCCGCCTGCAACGCGCGAGACGCGGGCTTGCAACTCGGCATAGGTGATCCGCGCCTTGGTCCCGGTGACGGGGCTGTCATAGAGGATCGCATCACGGCTTCCGTGGCCGGCCGTCACATGGCGGTCGACGGCGTTCCAACAGGTGTTGACCTCACCATCCTTGAACCATTCGTAAAGCGGGGGGCTCTCGCTCCAAAGGGCCCGTGTGGGAGGGCTGTCCCAGTCGATCGCCTTGGCTTGTTCAAGCCACCAGCCTTCGGGATCGGCCTGCCATGCCGCATAGCTTTCACGATAGCCCATAAAACATCCTCCCTCGCCTGACTGAGGTTCTAGGGGGCGCGGGGGATTGTTCGCAAGAGGCCTTTGGGGATGCGGTTCGGGCGCTCGCGCGTTCCGCGCATCGCCCCGCCCCCCATCCCCGACAGGCGCATAGGTCTAACCGTAATGGCCCACGGGCGTTCCGGCGAGCGCCGCCATATTGAGCAGCCCGCGTGCCGTCACCGACGGGGTCACGATATGCGCGCGATTGCCCATGCCCATCAGGATCGGCCCAATCTCAAGGCCGCCTGCCTTCATCTTGAGGATGTTTCGCACTCCCGAGGCCGCATCGGTATTGGCAAAGACCAGGCAATTGGCTGCGCCCTCCATCCGGCTATGGGGAAAGATCCGCGCGCGCAGGGCCGGATCGAGCGCCGCATCCGCATGCATCTCGCCTTCGTAGCAAAAATCGTGACTGCCCGCATCGAGCAGCGCCAAAGCCGCCCGCATGCGCCGACCGGTATCGCAATCGAGGTTACCGAACTGCGAATGAGAGCAAAGCGCGATATTCGGCTTGAGCCCGAAGCGGCGCACATGCCGCGCCGCGCCGATCACGGTCTCGGCAATCTGTTCGGGTGAAGGTTCGGGATGGACATGGGTGTCGGCCACAAAAAGCGGGCCGTCCTCGAGGACAAGGAGGCTCAAAGCGCCGACGGCATGTTTTCCGTCACTGGCAAGGAGCTGCTCTATGTAATTGAGATGCCACAGATATTGCCCGAATGTTCCGCAGATCATGCTGTCGGCATCCCCTCGGGCGACCATCACCGCACCGATCACGGTCGTGTTCGTGCGCATGACCGCGCGGGCCAGATCCGGGGTTACGCCGCGGCGCTGCATCCGGTCGTGATAGAACTGCCAATAGTCGCGGTAGCGGTCATCCTGTTCAGGGTTGACCACTTCGTAATCGACATCCCTGTTGATCGTCAGGCCCGCGCGTTCGGCCCGGGCCGCGATCACCTCGGGTCGACCGATCAAAATCGGGCGGTCGGTCATATCCTCCACGATGGCTTGGGCCGCACGCAGGACGCGTTCGTCCTCGCCTTCGGCAAAGACGATCCGGCGCCGCGCGGTGGAGGCTGCCTCGAAAACCGGGCGCATGATGAGGGCGGATTTGAAGACGCTGGCGTCAAGCGACTGCTTGTATGCGGCCAGATCCTCGATCGGGCGGGTTGCCACGCCGGTGTCCATCGCCGCCTTTGCGACAGCGGTCGCCACGACCCCCATCAAGCGGGGATCGAAAGGCTTGGGGATCAGATAATCGCGGCCGAAGGTCAGATGCTCGCCCTGATAGGCCGCCGCGGCCTCTGCGCTTGTCGTGGCGCGCGCCAAAGCCGCGATCCCTTCGATGCAGGCGATCTGCATCTCGTCGTTGATCTCGGTCGCGCCGACATCCAGAGCGCCGCGGAAGATGAAGGGAAAACACAGCACGTTATTGACCTGATTGGGAAAATCAGAGCGGCCAGTTGCCATGATCGCATTCGGAGCGGCCTGCCGGGCGAGATCGGGCAGGATCTCGGGCTCGGGGTTGGCGAGAGCGAAGATGATCGGGCCGGGCGCCATCTTTTCCGCCATTTCGGGGGTCAAAACCCGGGGACCGGAGAGGCCAAGGAAGAGATCCGCGCCTTCGATCACATCTGCTAGGGTCCTGGCCTCGTGGCCTTGCGCGAAGTCCGCCTTTTGCGGCGTCATGTCCGTTTCCCGGCCCTCGTAAACGAGGCCCTCGATATCGCAAAGCCAGACATTTTCGCGCCGGACGCCGAGTTTCAGCAACATGTTGAGGCACGCGATCCCGGCCGCGCCGCCGCCGGTCGAGACGACCTTGATATCCTCGAACGTCTTTCCGGCGACTCGCAGGGCGTTGGTGGCGGCGGCCCCGACGACGATGGCGGTGCCGTGTTGGTCGTCATGAAAGACCGGGATATTCATCCGCTCGCGGCATAGCTTTTCGACGATGAAGCAGTCGGGCGCCTTGATATCCTCGAGGTTGATCGCCCCGAAGGTCGGCTCGAGCGCGCAGACGATATCGGCCAGCTTTTCGGGGTCGGGTTCGTTCAGCTCAAGATCAAAGCAGTCGATATCGGCGAATTTCTTGAAGAGGACCGCCTTGCCTTCCATCACCGGTTTTGAGGCAAGACCGCCGATATTGCCAAGACCCAGCACCGCCGATCCGTTTGAGACGACGGCCACGAGGTTACCGCGTGCTGTGTAGTCGCGCGCGGTGGCCGGATCTGCCTTGATCTCAAGACAGGCTTCGGCCACGCCGGGGGAATAAGCGCGGGCCAGATCACGGCCGTTGGCAAGCGGTTTGGTTGCGCGGACCTCAAGCTTGCCGGGTTTCGGATGACGATGATAATCCAGTGCCGCCTGTCGCAGGCTGCCCGGTACAAGAGGGGCATCGCCCTGTCCGTCTTCCATCGCGAGACCTCCCTCTGGGACGGTCGTTCAACGTTAAACGACTTTTGCATCCCACGGTATGGCGCCAATTGACCACGGACGGCGCAGGCTTGCAATTGTCGCCCGCGGCCGCGAGGCTTTGCGCCATGACCGGACCATCACACCCGCGCTCTGACACGGCCCTTCTGGCCGAGGTCCTTTTGCCCAGCCGCGATCTCGCGGGCGATCTGGCGCTTTTGACCAAGGAGTTCGGCTTCCGTCTTGAGATGATCATGCCGGCCGATGATCCCAGCACTGCCGTCCTGTCGGGACATGGCATACGCATCCGATTGAAAGTCTGCGACGCGCCGCCGGGCACGTTGATCTGGCGCAGCGATATTCCGGCAGATCCCCGGATTTCGCCGGGAGGAACGCGGATCGAAACCGAACCGCTGACCCCGCCGCTGGAGCATCCCGTAACACAGCATGCTTTTGCGGTTCGCCGTCTTGCCGATCAGGCGCCGTGGGTGATCGGACGAGCCGGGATGCAGTATCGCGACCTGATACCGGATCGGCTTGGCGGGTCGATCATCGCCAGTCACATCCGCATTCCCGATGGTGGTCCGGTCCCCGACATGGTGCACTATCACACCGTCGGGTTTCAGTTAATCTTCTGTTACCGGGGCTGGGTCGATCTGGTCTACGAGGATCAGGGGCCGCCCTTTCGCCTTGAGGCGGGCAATTGCGTGATCCAGCCGCCCGAGATCCGGCACAGGGTGCTGCACGCCTCGGACAATATCGAAGTGATCGAGATCGGCGTTCCGGCTGAACATGTGACCACCATCGATCACGAGATGACCTTGCCCAACGCCATCCAGAACCCGAACCGTCTTTTTGAAGGTCAGCGGTTTGTTCATCACCGGGCAAAGGAGGCCGTCTGGCAGACTGCCGCCCGCACGGGGTTTATCGCGCGCGATACCACAATCGCAGAGCATACGGGCGGGGTCGCCGGTGTCGAGGTCCTGCGCCGGGATAAAGGGGCGCCCTGTCCGATGCGGCACGACGCCGATATCCACTTCACCTTCGTGATGGAGGGCAGGATGACGCTCCGCGCCGAAGGCCACCCCGATCAGAGGCTCGAGGCGGGGGATGCGTTCACCCTTCCGCCGGGTCTTGTGACCACTTATGCCGATCCATCCGAAGATATCGAGCTGCTCGAAGTCACGTTGCCCGGACTCGCTACGGTTGTCCCCGCGTGAAAGCGCCCGGCCGAGGACGGCCAGACAGACCAATAGAAACAAGACGCCCACAAACACCATTCGGCCCTCATCCATTCTGTGCAATAAGGTCGATCTTAGGCGTAAGTTCTTAAGAAATCCCTGTCAGTTCTCGGTTCGTTCACGTAGCTCGGCAAGTCGTGCCGCTGCTTGCTGCTCGGTGAGGTTGGCATCGAACGGATCGCCCGTCTTTTCCGTCAACGCCCTTAGCTCGGCCGCTTGCGCCTCGGTCATCGGGGCGTCCGGATCGCGCGCGGCCTCCGCATCGGGATCGTCGATAATCGATTTGGTGGGCGGGATCATCGGCTGGTCTCCTTTCTGGTTCAGCATCCTGAAAACGATACCGGCTGACGCGAGGTTCCGCGCCTTGCATCCTGCCTTTGTGCCCGTCACTCTTGCGCGATCACCGCTGGAGGATCCCATGACCGCCGACACGCAGACCCTGATCGATGCCGCCGCGGCCGTCCGCGAAAATGCGCATGCGCCCTATTCGGGCTTTCCGGTCGGTGCCGCCTTGCGCAGCGCCAGCGGCCAGATCTTCACCGGCTGCAACGTCGAAAACATCGCCTATCCCGAAGGCACCTGCGCCGAGGCCGGGGCGATCGCGGCCATGATCGCGGCCGGAGAAACCCGGATCATGGAAGTCGCCGTCATCGCAGGCGGGGCGGAGCCCGTGGCACCGTGCGGGGGCTGCCGGCAAAAGCTCAAGGAATTCAGCGATGCGGATGTCGAGGTGACGATGGTGACGACCCAGGGAGCCCGTCTGACGATGACCGTCGGGGACCTTCTGCCCGGGGCCTTCGGTGCGGATCACATGGCCGCCGGCTGACCGGGGTGGAGATCCGGGACACTTTGACGGCGCTGAGGCGGGGAGAGACCCTTCCGCAAGCCGCGTTCGTCACTCTGGCAAAAGGACTGGCCAATGGTGATGTCAGCGACGCACAGGCCGGAGCCTTCGCCATGGCGGCCCTCCTGCAAGGGCTTGGCGGCGAAGGCCGCGCCTTCCTGACCGAAGCGATGCGCGACAGCGGAGACGTATTGAGCTGGGACCTGCCTGGCCCGGTGCTCGACAAGCATTCGACCGGGGGCATCGGCGATTGCGTCTCGCTCGTCCTTGCGCCCGCGCTCGCCGCCTGCGGCGCGTTCGTGCCTATGATTTCGGGCCGCGGATTGGGCCATACCGGCGGCACCCTCGACAAACTGGAGGCGATCCCGGGCCTGTCGACCGATGCCGATCAGGACCGGCTGCGCCACCTGACGCAAAAGATCGGTTGCGCCATCGTCGGCGCCTCACAGCGTATCGCGCCAGCCGACAAAAGGCTTTATGCCGTGCGCGATGTCACCGGAACCGTCGAAAGCCTCGATCTGATCACCGCCTCGATCCTCTCCAAAAAGCTTGCCGCCGGGCTTGATGCGCTGGTGCTCGACGTCAAGGTGGGAAGCGGCGCCTTCATGCAGCAGATCGGCGACGCGCGGGCGCTGGCGAGCTCCCTTGTCGAGACCGCAAAGAGGGCAGGGTGCCCCACACGCGCATTGATCACTGACATGAATGCTCCTCTGGTTCCTGCAATGGGCAACGCGCTCGAGATCCGTGAGGTCCTAGAGGTCCTGACAGGCACCGCTAAAGAGACGCCGCTCTTCAAGCTGACCTGCGCTTTAGGCGGTAGGCTGCTGCATCAAGGCGCGCTCGCGACCGCCCCGGAGGACGGCGCGGCGCAGATCGCAGGCGCCATCACATCGGGCGCCGCGCTCGAGCGGTTCGGGCAGATGACGACAGCGCTGGGCGGACCCGCCGACTTTACCGAGCGGTGGGCCGATCACCTGCCGCAGGCGCCCATCCAGCGTGAGGTGACGGCCCAAGCAGACGGCGTCCTCGGTGCCTTCGACGGTCGCGCCCTGGGCGAGGCCGTTGTCCATCTGGGCGGCGGACGCCTTGTCGAAACCGACCGGATCGATCCGGCGGTCGGACTTTCCCAGATCGCGCCGCTGGGAGCCAACATCCACGCGGGCGATCCTCTCGCCGTGATCCACGCCGCAAGCGAAGACGCCGCTGCCCAAGCCGAAACCGCCGTCCGAAACGCCATCAAGCTCGGCGACAGCGCTCGCGAACCGGCCCCCCTGATCCTCGAGGACATAGCCTGATGGCCCGTGTCTTTCTTGTCGTCATGGACAGCGTCGGCATCGGCGGTGCCCCCGATGCCGACCGGTTCTTCAACGCAGATCGCCCCGATACCGGCGCCAATACCGTCCTTCACATCGCCGAAGCCTGCGCCACCGGCGCCGCCGAAGACGGACGCAGCGGCCCGCTCCATCTGCCCTATCTCTCGTCGCTTGGCCTCGGGCAGGCGGTCCAATTGGCCAGCGGCGCACCTCTTCCGGGCGCGGCCACCACGCCCATCGGAGCATGGGGCGCGGCCACCGAGATTTCGAACGGCAAGGACACCCCGTCAGGCCATTGGGAGCTTGCCGGCGTGCCGGTCCCCTGGGACTGGCATTACTTCCCCGACACGGTCCCCGCCTTCCCGCCTGACGTGACAGATACGGTCTGCGCAGCGGCAGGAACGGAAGGCATCCTCGGCAACTGCCATGCGTCCGGGACCGAGATTATCGCAAGGCTGGGCGCGGAGCACCTGAACACCCACTGGCCGATCTGCTACACCTCCGCCGATAGCGTCTTTCAGATCGCTGCCCATGAAGAGGCCTACGGATTGGACCGCCTCCTCGATCTCTGCGCTGCCATCGCACCGAACCTTCACGCGATGAAAGTCGGCCGCGTCATCGCCCGGCCCTTTATTGGCGATCCCGAAACCGGCTTTCGCCGCACCGGCAACCGCAAGGATTTCGCGATTGCGCCGCCGGGCGACACGATCTGCGACCGGGCGCAGCGCGCGGGACATCCGGTCCACGCCATCGGCAAGATCGGCGACATCTTCTCGATGCGCGGCATAGACGAGGTCCGCAAAGGCACCGATGCCGAGCTGATGGACCATCTGGGCGATCTCATCGAGACCGCGCCGGACGGCGCCCTCGTCTTCGCCAATTTCGTGGAATTCGATGCCCTCTACGGACACCGCCGCGACATCTCAGGCTATGCACGCCATCTCGAATGGTTCGACGCGGCCGTCGCGACCCATGCAGGGAGGTTGAAGTCGGACGATCTGCTGATCCTGACCGCCGATCACGGCAACGATCCCAGCTGGACCGGCACCGACCACACCCGTGAGCGGGTCCCGGTGCTGGTTCACGGCCTCGGCCCGCAGGAGTTCGGCCACATGGCCTTCACCGACATCGCCGGGCTCGTCGCCCGCCATCTGGAGCTTCCCGAATGATCCCCAAGATCGAGCTTCATCTCCACCTCGAAGGCGCGGCCCCGCCCGCGTTCATCCGGGGGCTGGCCGCCGAGAAATCCATCGATCTCTCCGGCATCTTCGACGCGGATGGGCATTATAAGTACCAAAACTTCAACGAATTTCTGGACATCTACGCCGCCGCCACGAGCGTGCTGCAAAGCCCCGAGGACTTCCACCGTCTGACGCGCACGATCCTCGCCGAAAGCGCGGCCCACGGCGTTGTCTATACCGAGCTTTTCCTCAGCCCAGATTTCTGCGGCGGCGGAGATCTCGCCGCCTGGCGCGACTACCTCGCCGCGATGGTCGCCGCCTCGAACGAAGCTGAAGCGCAGGATGGCATCACCGCGCGCGGCATCGTCACCGCGATCCGCCATCTGGGACCCGAGCAATCGCGCCCCATCGCGCTCTGCGCCGCCGAGACCGCCGGAGACTACATCCGCGGCTTCGGCCTCGCCGGCGACGAGATGCAAGGCATGCCTGCCGATTACCGATGGGCCTTCGACTGCGCCCGCGAGGCGGGTCTTGGCCTCACCTGCCATGCCGGCGAATGGGGCGGCCCCCAGATGGTCCGCGCCACGCTCGACGCTCTGCCGGTCACCCGGATCGGCCACGGCGTGCAGGCCGTCGAGGATCCAGCCTTGCTGGAGCGTCTGGCCGAGGCGGGCACCGTGCTCGAGGTCTGTCCCGGCTCCAACGTCGCCCTCGGCGTCGTTCCGGACTGGTCCTCCCACCCGATCGAGAGGCTACGGGCGGCGGGCGTCAAGGTCACCGTCTCGACCGACGATCCATCCTTCTTTCACACCACGATGACCCATGAATATGACCGCCTCTCGGACACCTTCGGCTGGGACAATGAGCTTTTCACAAAGCTGAACCGGGTCGCACTCGACGCCGCTTTCTGCGATGACGCCACCAAAGACCGCATCGCCAAAAGACTGGAGCGCCCATGACCGAGCACGTCACCCATGTCACGCACCCGCTTGTGCAGCACAAACTCAGCATCATGCGCGATACGTCGACCTCGACCGCCGTCTTCCGGCAGCTCCTGCGCGAGATCAGCCACCTTCTGGCCTACGAGGTCACGCGCGATCTGCCGATGACCACGAAACATATCCAGACCCCGATCCAGGAAATGGACGCGCCCATGCTCGCCGGGCGCAAGCTGGCCCTGATCTCGATTCTGAGGGCGGGCAACGGCCTTCTCGACGGCATGCTCGACCTGATCCCGTCCGCCCGGGTCGGCTTTATCGGCCTTTACCGCGACGAGGAAACGCTGGAGCCGGTGCAATACTACTTCAAGGCGCCCGAGCGGATCCACGAGAGGATGGTCATCACCGTCGATCCGATGCTGGCGACCGGCAACTCCTCTGTGGCGGCGATCGATCTTCTCAAGAAGGCGGGCGCCAAGGATCTGCGGTTCCTCTGCCTTCTGGCCGCGCCCGAAGGGATCGCTCGCATGAAAGAGGCGCATCCCGACGTTCCCATCGTCACCGCCGCCATCGATGAGGGCCTGAACGAGAAAAGCTACATCGTCCCCGGCCTCGGCGATGCAGGCGACCGCATGTTCGGCACGAAGTAAGGCCCGCCCTTCCGATCTGGCCGCAGCTTCACGCGCGCCAGAGGGTCGGCGCCTGCATGGCGGCCAAGACGTGGGGCGCGGGCAAGAGAGTTCTGGTCAACCAAAGTGCCAAGTCCGGGAAGACGCATCACAGGCATTTGGGTCGCAAACAGTCAGAATGCGGATCCAACTCTCAAAAGGATCGATGAAAGGCCGGCCACCGAGCAGACCTGGAAAAGCATCTGCCATCCGGAGCGCCCTCAGATACGGTGAAGAAACCCACACCGGCACACAAACCCCGAAAGAGCCACGCCGACTCTCCGTCAGTCTTAGCGACCACTAACCTTAACAGCCATTAACCTTAACGCCGTCCGCACGGGCCTACGCGAAGTTGACCCGGGATTAGATGACCGCTGATCTCATTCTTCCGCCCCAGCTGAACCCTAACCACGCTTAACCTTAATGCCCTCCCGGAATCGAAACGCCGCTCCTCATCTTGCCAAAAATACCTCCGCCGGAGGCTCCCCACCTCTCGGTCGGGCCGTCCCTTCGATCAATCGCGACCGGCAAAAGCCTGCGCAGCCCTATTCCTCGCAGATCTGCTGAAGCCGGACCCAATCCCCGTCACTCAGCACCGGCGGCAAGGACATATCGCGCAGCGGATCCGCTTCGATCAACGGCAGGACGCTCTCGCCCGACACATCCACCGCATAGGCATAAGGACTGCTCGGCACGCCCGCAGAGGCAAAGGTCGCAAGCAACCCGTCGGTCTGCGGCAGCGGGGCAGGATCCGCAAGAAGTTGCTCCGCATAAAGCTGGATCGCCGCTTGCGGCAGCGCCCCCGTCGTCAAAAGCTGGAACGTCGCTCGCGTGCCGGCCGATCGCAAAAGACCGTCCAGCGGATCCTCCGCCCGCTGCGTCTCGGTCAGCAGAAACCCCGCGGCAACAGCCGGATCCTCGTAATCCTCCACCACCGACCGGTCGATCATCGCGACCCCCCCGGGCAGCAGCACCGCCTTGCGGGGCGAGGCTAGCACCACATGGATCTCCGGCACCTTGAGGCGAAGCGCCAGCGCGTCTAGAACAAGCGTGCCCGTCGCCCCGTCGCAGACCCCGCCCGCTCCGCGCTGTAGCTCGTCCAAAAGCGCCGCCCCGATCTCGCTTCGCTTGACCTCCGGCACGACGCTCAGCGTGTGCTCGCGGAGAGCGCCCGGTAGCCAGAAAAGCGCCACAGCCGCAACCAGCGCCACGCTCGCAAGCACACCCAGGATCCTAAGGCGCCCCGGATGCGGCCCGCCTCGCGTGACCGCACGTTTCACGGTCTCGATCGCGGCGATCATGTCCTCGTCATCGAGTTCCAGCGTCTCTCCACCCGGCTCGCCGGGCGTGTAAAGCGCCGGACTCTCTCCGGGATTGGCCCGGGTGACCGCAGGCAGCGACCAATGGCTCAGCGCACGCCCTGCCTTGTCAGAGATAACGAGAGTGGCCTCTCCGAACGTGACAGTGACATTGCGGCGCTGATCTTCGGGACCGGCGCGCCACAGGCCCCCTGTCTCTAGCCGCTGATATTGCTCGAGAGCCGTCATCGATCCGGGGCCTGCTCCGCCTCTTTTACCTGCGCGCCAACCTAGACCAGCGCGCCCGGTGCGGCAATCACGAGGCGCCCATCCGCCGGCGCAGCTCGAACTTCTGGATCTTGCCGGTCGAGGTCTTGGGCAACTCTCCGAACACGACCGCCTTGGGCGTCTTGAACCCCGCCAGCCGCTCGCGGGCAAAGGCGATGATCTCGTCCTCCTGCGCCTCGGCCCCGTCCTTGAGCTCTACAAAAGCGCATGGCACCTCGCCCCATTTGTCATCCGGCCTGGCCACCACCGCACAGAGCAGAACCGCCGGATGATGCATCAGGACCCCCTCGACTTCAACGGACGAGACATTCTCTCCGCCCGAGATGATGATGTCCTTGGCCCGGTCCGCGATTTGCAGATAGCCGTCCGGATGCTGGATGGCGATGTCACCCGACAAAAAGTAACCGGGAGCAAAGGCCTCGGCCGTCGCCTGCGGGTTGCGGTAATATCCCTTCATTACCGCATTGCCGCGCAGCCCGATCTCGCCCTGCATCCGGCCATCGCGGGGCACGGGCTTGCCGGCCTCGTCCAGCACTGCGGCCGGTTCCATCATCGGAAAGGCCACGCCCTGCCGCGCCTTCCGCGCCGCCCGCTCATCGCCGTCGATCCCCTCCCAGTCTTGCTGCCACAGGCATTCGGTCACATGCCCATGGGTCTCCGTCAGCCCGTAGACATGCGTCACCTCGAACCCCATCGCCTCGATCCGTTCCAGCGTCGCCGCCGGCGGGGGTGCCCCGGCCGTAAAGACCCGCACCAGATGATCGACGACACGTCGCTCCTCCTGGGGTGCGTTGATCAGCATGTTCAACACGATCGGAGCGCCCCCGAAATGCGTCACCCCCTCATCGGCAATCGCATCGAAGACGGCCTTCGCCGTCACGTTGCGGCAGCAGATGATCCGCCCGCCCAGCGCCGGTGCCATCCAGACATGGTGCCAGCCATTGCAGTGAAAAAGCGGGGGGATCTGCAGGATCACCGGAAAAAGCGTCATCCGCCAGCTGATCGGTGTGCCCATCGTCAGCAGATAGGCCCCGCGGTGACTATAGACCACGCCCTTCGGCTTGCCCGTCGTGCCGGATGTATAATTGAGCGACAAGCTCTCCCATTCATCTCCCGGCAGCACCCACTCGAATTCCGGATCGCCGGTGCCCAGAAAGTCCTCGTAATCCATCTGCTCGCCAAGCCCCGCAACCCCCGCTTCGGGATCCGGGACTTCGATGACCAGCGGGGCAGGACCGTCCATCGCAGCGACCGCCTCCATCGCGAGTGGCAGGAACTGGCTATCGGCGATCAAAACCGTCGCGCCGCCATGATCGAGGATATAGGCCACCGTCGCCACATCGAGCCGGATGTTGATCGTGTTCAGAACCGCCCCGCAGGCGGGTACCGCGAAATGCGCCTCGCATTGCGCAGGCACATTCGGCAAAAGCGTCGCCACGACCTGGCCCGGGGCCACCCCCGCCCGAACCAAAGCCGAGGCCAGCCGGGATACCCGCGCACAATAGTCCCCATAGCTCAGCCGAAGGCGCCCATAAACCAGCGCCTCCTCGCTTGGAAACACCTCTGCCGCGCGCAGAAGATGGCTCAGCGGCGTCAACGGCACGTAATTCGCCGCACATTTGCCCAGACCCGTCTCGTCCTGCATCCAGCCCATAGCCCGCTCCTCCCGCGTCCTTCTCCCGCCGGCATCTTGCCGCACCGAAGGCCGTTCTTTCCAGCAGAATGATCATTTGCACCGCATAGGTTCGCCGGGCCATGTTTGACCGATGATCCTCTCCCGGCAACGCCGCTATATCTTCGTGCATATTCCCAAGACTGGTGGGACCTCCATGGCGCTGGCGCTCGAGGACCACGCGCTTGCCGATGATATTCTGGTTGGCGATACGCCAAAGGCCCAAAGACGCAAGCATCGCCTCAAGGACGTCAGGACAGCGGGTCGCCTCTGGAAACACAGCACAATCGCCGATGCCGAGGGCCTTCTAACCCAAAGCGACCTCGACACCTGCTTCATCTTCACGTTGGTGCGCAACCCATGGGACCGGATGCTCAGCCTCTATCACTGGCTCAAGGGGCAATCCTTCGCCCATCCTGCCGTCCCGCTGGCAAAGACGCTGAGCTTCGCTGAGTTCATCCGCCACCGGACGATCCGCGCGGGCTTCTCTGTCTCATCGAGCTTCTATCTGCGCGACCGAAACGGCAGGGACTGCGCGGATCTTTATATTCGACTTGAACATCTTGCCAACGATATCGCCCCGCTCGAGGCCCATATGGGCTTCAAGCTGGCCCTGCCTAGATCCAACGCATCCGAGCGTCCGAAAGACTACCGCGCGGCCTATACGGAGGCGGATGCCGAGGTGATCGGCGACATGTGCAAATCCGACATCGCTCGCTTTGGCTACAGGTTTGAGGACGGACCGGCCCCCTGATCCGAACGCGCGCCTCTTCATCTGGCCAAAAATATGCCCGCCGGAGGCTGAGGACCGTCTTTGAAAGGCTCCAGTGGAGCCTTTCAGATCTGAAGGGTCGAAGACCCTCAACGAGATCCACCGCATCGAGCACCTCCGCACCCGCACGCACGGCAGAGGAAAGGGCGCGGTCCGCAAGGACCGCGCCCTCTGGCGACAGGCGCAGGGCCCGAAGGGCCTGGAGGCCTGGCGCAATACCTCGCGTCAGGCTGCAGCCTTCGCCTCCGCACCGAAGCGTCCGTAAAAGCTCTGACCTTTCTCCGCCATCTCCCGCAGCAGCGCCGGACAGGCAAACCGCTCTCCGAACTCGGCGGTCAGCTGATCGCACCGCTCTGCTGCATAAGGCGCGCCGATGATGTCGAGCCAGGAGAACGGGCCGCCCGACCAGGGCGCAAAGCCCCAGCCGAGGATCGCACCGACATCGCCTTCGCGGATATCCTCGAGCACGCCGTCCTCCAGCGCACGCACCGCCTCGAGCACCTGTGCAAAGAGCAGGCGATGCTGCACATCGACAAGCTCCGGCTGTTCGCCGGCCACCGGATATCTCGCCTCGAGCCCGTCCCAAAGCCCCTGCCGCTTGCCCTTCTCGTCATAGGCGTAAAAGCCCGCCTTGGACTTGCGGCCCAGACGACCCTCGCTCTCCATCCAGAAGAGCACCTCGTCGACCTCCTCGTTCGGGTAGTCGTCGCCCATCGCGGCCTTGGTCGCCTTTGCGATCTTCACGCCCAGATCGATCGACGTCTCGTCGGTCAGCTGCAGCGGGCCCAGAGGCATCCCCACCAGCTTTGCCGCATTCTCGATCAGGGCGGGCTCCACGCCCTCCTTCACCATGCGGATCCCTTCGTTGATATAGGGGATGATGCAGCGGTTGGCGTAAAAGAAGCGCTCGTCATTGACGACGATCGGCGTCTTGCGGATCTGGCGCACGAAATCGAGCGCCTTGGCCACGGCGCGCGGCCCGGTTTCCTTGCCCTTGATGATCTCGACCAGCATCATCTTGTCGACGGGCGAGAAGAAATGGATCCCGATGAACTGCTCGGGCCGTTTGGAGGCTTTCGCCAATTCGCTGATCGGCAGGGTCGAGGTGTTGGTGGCAAAGATACAGTCCTCGCCCACGACCTCTTCGACAGCCTCGGTGACGGTCGCCTTGATGCCCGGATCCTCGAACACCGCCTCGACGATCAAATCACAGCCCGCCAGCGCCGCATAGTCGGTCGTGGCCGTAATCAGCCCCAGCACCTGCGCCTTCTTCTCCTCGGTCGCCTTCTTCCGCGCGATCCCCTTGTCCATATAATCGGCTGTGTAGGACTTGCCTTTCTCCGCCGCCTCCTGCTTCTGGTCGAGCAGCACGACCTCGATCCCCGCAAGAGCCGAGACCAGGGCGATCCCCGCCCCCATCATACCGGCACCCAGAACGCCGACCTTCTTCACCGTCTGATCAGACACATCCGGGCGGTTCGCACCCTTCTCCAGCGCTTCCTTGTTGATGAAAAGCGACCGGATCATCGCAGAGGAGGACGGGTTCAGCAGAACGTTCGTGAACCACCGCGCCTCGATCTTCAGCGCCGTGTCGAAGGGCGCCATCGCGCCCTCATAGACCGCTGAAAGCAGCGCCTTCGCTGCCGGATAGACGCCCTGCGTCTTGCCGTTCACCATCGCCGAGGCGCCGACGAAGGTCATGAAGCCGGCCGGATGATAGGGCGCGCCGCCCGGCATCTTGTAGCCCTTCTCGTCCCAGGGCTTGACGATCTTCGGTTCCGACAGAACCCATTCCTTCGCAGCTGCCAGCGGATCGTCCACGACCTCGTCGATGACGCCTGCGGCCTTCGCCTTCTTGGGATCGTTCAGCTTGCCCTCAAGCAGCAGCGGAGACGCCGCCATCGCCCCCATCTTGCGTACCAGCCGTGTCGTGCCGCCCGCGCCGGGGAAGATGCCGACCATGATCTCTGGCAGGCCGATCTTGGCCTTCGGGTTGTCGGCGCAGAAGATCCGGTGGCAGGCCAGCGGGATCTCAAGACCGATGCCCAATGCGGTCCCCGGCAAGGCCGCCGCGATCGGCTTGCCGCCCTTGTTGGTCTTCTCGTCCATGCCCGCGCGTTCGATCCGGCGCAGGACGCCATGCATGTCCATCACACCTTCAAAGAGCGATTTGGCCGGATCGTCTCCGCCCTCATCCTTCATCTTGGCGATGATGTTCAGATCCATTCCCCCCGCGAACGAACCCTCCTTGCCAGAGGTGATCACGATCCCCTTGACCGCCTCGTCGGCGAGGGCCTCGCCCACCAGCCGATCAAGATCCTCGAAGCCCTGCTGGTTCATCACGTTCATGGACTTGCCCTGGGTATCCCAGGTGATCACGGCGACGCCATCGGCATCGGTCGCACTTGTGAAATCGGTCATGGTTCTCTCCTCAATCTCGGTTCGTATCCGGCATTTCGCCGGGTCCAGCGGGGCTCGGCCCGTCCGGACGGATTTTCTGGTTCGCCTCGACCATCACCTGCGTGAACAGCGACGGATCGGGCAGGGCGTTTTGCGAGGACGCGGCCTTCCAGCGCGTGCCCCGGCGGTGAATGATCGACGTCACCGGAAACGGATCCTCGACGTAAACTCCATCTCTTAGGCACGAGGACACATGCGTTCCCTCGATCGTATTGGGGCCGCGGAACTGGGCCGCGACGCAGCTGCGTACGAATTGGGTGATCCCCACCTGATCGAGCCGCTTGCGGAACGTATCGAACATCACGTGAAGATCGTCTTTCGTTCGCATCGTGATCTCGTCCTCGAAGGTCGCCAACGTGAACGGACATTCGACCGCCTCACAATAGGCGTCGAAATCCCCGGTCTCGTAAGCCATCCCCATCCGGTCAAGCATCTCCTGATAGTGCTCCTTGGCCTTTTCAGGACTCAGGTCTCCGGCCGCAGGGTCGTGGGGCAGCATACCGCTTGCGTCCCCATGGCCGGAACTCGTCATCCCTCTCAGACCCGTTCGATGATGGTGGCCGCGCCCATGCCGGAGGCGACGCAGAGCGTTGCGAGGCCAACCTCCTTGTCGGCGCGCTCCATCTCGTCGAGCAGCGTGCCGACGATAATCGCGCCGGACGCGCCCAGCGGATGGCCCATCGCGATCGCCCCGCCATTGACGTTGAGCTTGTCGTGATCGACGTCGAACCGCTGCATGAACCGCAGCACGACCGAGGCGAAGGCCTCGTTGACCTCGAACAGATCGATATCGCCGATCTGCATTCCATGATCGGCCAGGATCTTTTCCGTCACCGGAACAGGGCCGGTCAGCATGATCGTCGGATCCGTGCCGATCTTGGACGTCGCGCGAATACGCGCGCGCGGCGTGAGGCCATTGGCCTCGCCAAAGGCCTTGTCGCCCACCAGCACGGCGGCGGCCCCGTCCACGATGCCAGAGGAATTGCCCGCATGGTGGATGTGATTGATCGCTTCCAGATGCGGGTATTTCATGATCGCGATCTTGTCGAAGCCGGGCATCACCTCGCCCATCTCCTTGAACGAGGCTTTGAGCGCGCCGAGCGACTGCATGTCGGTGCCGGGGCGCATGTATTCGTCATGGCTCAGGATCTCGACCCCGTTCACGTCACGCACGGTGAGGACCGACTTGTCGAACCGATTGTCGTCCCAGGCGGCCTTCGCGCGCTTCTGGCTTTCGACCGCATAGGCATCGGCATCGTCCCGGCTGATCCCGTATTCGGTGGCGATGATATCGGCCGAGATCCCCTGCGGCACGAAATAGGTCTCCATCGCGATCGACGGATCGACGGCGATCGCCGCGCCGTCCGATCCCATGGCGACGCGTCCCATCATCTCGACCCCGCCCGCGATGTAGCCGTGACCAGCCTCGCCGCGCACCTGATTGGCGGCAAGGTTCACCGCCTCCATGCCGGACGCGCAGAAGCGGTTGATCGACAGGCCCGGGATCCGCTCATCCAGATCCGACGCAAGAACGGCGGTCCGCGCCAGACATCCGCCCTGTTCCATGACCTGCGTGGCATTGCCCCAGATCACGTCCTCGACGGCATGTCCCTCGAGGCCGCTGCGCTCTTTGATCGCGTTGAGCGTCAGTGCAGAGAGCCGCGCCGCGGTCACTTCATGCAAGGCGCCGTCCTTGCGGCCCTTCCCGCGCGGTGTGCGCACGGCGTCGTAGATATAGGCCTCTTGGGTCATCGTCAGTCTCCTCATTCAGGCCCGATCCGCAGGGGAGCCGGGCATCAGATCGTAAGGGCGTTTCCAACCGGGCAGGGCCTCGATGCGGCTCAGCCAGCGGTCGATATTGGGATAGGCGGCGCGGTCGAACCCGAAGGGCTCGTCGTAGAACAGATAGCCGCAATTGGCGAAATCCGCGATGGTCGGCCCGCCGCCTGCAAGCCAGTCGCGGTCCTCGAGATTGGCCTCCAGAACCTTCAGCGCAGGTGTCAGCCGCATCGCCATGAACGCATTGGCATCGGCGTTGCGCTTGTCCTCGGGCAGGAAGTTCATATTGAACCTCAACGGCCCGGCCACGCCCGACATCTTGTGATTATCAAAGAGCAGCCAGCGCAGAATCTGGCGCCGTTCATTGCCATTCGCCCAGCCAAAGCGGCCGCTTGTCTCGGCGACATAATCCTGGATCGCGCCCGATTGGCTCAGGACGTAATCGCCATCGACCATGACCGGCACTTCGCCCATCGGATTGAGTGCCCGAAACTCAGGAGCGCGGGTCGCACCGCCAAAAAAGTCGACAAAGACCGGCTCCCAGTCGAGCCCCGAAAGCTCGAGCGTCAGCGCCGCCTTGTAGGCGTTTCCGCTTTCGCCGAAGCAATGAAGCTGGATCGTCATCGCGCCCCTCCGATCGGTCCGCCCGGCTGCCATGTGGGATTTGCATATTTTTGGCCAGATGAAGCGGTAATCCCTCTCCTTGGTAACCGCCCGTTAAGGTTAACGCGGCTATCCTCGAGAGGCGGTACAGGCTGGCAAGCCGATGACCGCGCCAGGTGAAGCTCCACTTCGGGCGGGCAGGTCGATCCAGATTGCCGGCCCGCCTGAAGTGGAGCGGATCGCGGCTCTTCATCTGGCCAAAAATATGCAAAATCCAAAGCCATCAGTCGGGTCTTCCACTTGACCCGCCGGGCGCGCCATATTCGGCGATGAACCCGTCGAAGGCCGCTGCAAGCCGATCAGGGTCGGCGATGATATCGAGATTCTCCAAAAGCACCGTCAGCAGATAGTTATTCCCAAGCCCGTATTCATCATTGAGAGCCCGCAAACGCGTATAGGCGTCTTCGGTCAGCGCGGCCGAAAACCGTTTGGGCAGCGGCAGACGTTTTTTTGCCATCGGGACCTCCCATCACGATGACGGGCGGCCATATAGGCCGCCCGAAAGGTCTTCAGAAGTTCGCCGCGTCCAGCGCCATCACAGGTTCCGCGCCGCTTTGGATGCGGGCCAGATGCGTGGCTGTCACCGGCAGCTGGCGCGCCATGTAATACCGCCCTGTCGCCAGCTTGGTCTCGTAGAACTCCCGGTCGGACGCGCCACCTTCAAGGGCTTCCATCGCCGCCTTGCCCATGCGCGCCCACATCAGGCCCATGCAGGTCTGCCCGAAAAGGTGCATGAAATCATAGGACCCCGCGAGTGCATTGTTTGGGTTCGTCATGCCGTTCTGCATGAAATACATCCCCGCCGTCTGCAGATCCTTCGATGCCGCCTTCAGCGGATCGAGGAAGTCCTTTTTCAGCGCCTCGTTGCCCTCGTTTTCCTTGATGAAGCTTTTCACCATCTCAAAGAAGGCCATGACCGTCTTGCCGCCATTCTGCGCCAGCTTGCGGCCCACCAGATCGAGCGACTGGATCCCGTTTGTGCCTTCGTAGATCATGGTGATCCGCGCATCGCGCACGAACTGCTCAAGCCCCCATTCGCGGGTAAAGCCCGATCCGCCCAGCGTCTGCTGGGCCAGGACCGTCGTCTCAAAGCCCTTGTCGGTCAGGAACCCTTTGAGAACCGGCGTCAGAAGCGAGATCATCGCCTCGGCGTCCGCATCCTCGTGCCGGTGGCCCTGATCGATCAGCGAAGCGCCCCAGAACGTGAAGGCGCGCGCGCCTTCGACAAAGCTCTTCTGGTCCATCAGGTTCCGCCGCACATCGGGATGCACGATGATCGGATCGGCGGGCTTTTCGGGCGCCCGAACGCCCGTCGCATCGCGGCCCTGCAGACGATCCTGCGCAAAGCCAAGCGCGTTCTGATAAGCCACCGCGCCCTGCGCATAGCCCTGCAATGCCACGCCCAGACGCGCCTCGTTCATCATGGTGAACATCGCGCGCATGCCCTTGTGCATCTCGCCGATCAGGTAGCCCGTCGCGCCGTCATAGTTCATGACGCAGGTGGCGTTGCCGTGGATGCCCATCTTCTTCTCGAGGCCCCCGCAGGACAGCGCGTTCCGCTCTCCCAGCGATCCGTCCTCCTTGACGAGGAATTTGGGCACGATGAAGAGCGAGATGCCCTTGACCCCTTCGGGACCACCAGGGATCTTGGCGAGGACAAGGTGAACGACGTTGTCGACCATGTCGTGCTCCCCGGCCGAGATCCAGATTTTCTGTCCCGAGATCTTGTAGGTGCCATCGTCCTGCGGCTCGGCCTTGGTGCGGATCAGACCCAGATCCGTGCCGCATTGCGGCTCGGTCAGGTTCATCGTGCCGCCCCACTGACCCGAGATCATGTTCGGCAGATAGGTCTGTTTCTGCTGGTCCGAGCCGTGCACATGGATCGCCGCGCAGGCGCCATGGGTCAGGCCCTGATACATGTTGAACGCCATATTCGCCGACGAAAACATCTCGCCTACCGCCGTCTGGACCAGATAGGGCAGGCCCTGCCCGCCATAGTCGGGATCGGCGTCGAGCCCCATCCAGCCGCCCTCGCGGACCTGCTCGAACGCCTCCTTGAAGCCCTCGGGCGTGCGCACCACACCGTTTTCCAGTTCGCAGCCCTGCTCGTCGCCGACGACATTCAAAGGTGCCATGACCTCCATCGCGATCTTGCCCGCCTCGCCCAGGATGGCATCCGTGAAATCCCGGTCGAGATCCTCGTATCCCGGAATATCCTGCTCGCTCACCTTGAGCATGTCGTGCAGGACGAATTGCATATCCTTGGTCGGTGCGTCGTAGATCGGCATGGTGGTCTCACTCCCTAAAGTTCGGTGCCGGCGAAAAGTCCGGCGGTTATTCTGCGGCGACGCGCGCCCCAAGCTCGGTCAGCTTTTCGGCGCCCCAGCGCATCTGCTCGCGAAGTTCCTCGATCGCGATCTCAAGCTCGGCCCGCTGCGCTTCCATCTCCTTGAGGTGACGCTGGGCGACCTCGTAGGTGCGGACAAGCTGTGTCTGCTGGGCGTCGTCCAGATCGTAAAGATCCAGAAGCTGCCGGATCTCTTCCAGGCTGAAGCCAAAGCGCTTGCCGCGCAGGATCAGCTTGAGCCGTGCGCGATCGCGCTTGGTGAAAAGCCGCTTGGTGCCCTGACGGATCGGGAACAGCAGCTCCTTGGCTTCGTAAAAGCGCAGCGTCCGGGGCGTTACGTCGAACGCCTCGCACATCTGGCGGATTGTCATCGTCTCGGTCATCTCATCCATCCTCAACGGGTCATGGGTTAGCATTCCAGGCCGCTGATCTGAGAAATTTGAGGGCACTCTACAAGCAAGCTTGACGTGAAGGTAAACGTAACGCCGCGTCACGAGGTTTTTGACGAAAGGTCAATAAAGCTGACGCTAGGTCACCGGAAATAATCCGTCGTGCCTAGTACAGGATCAGGGTGAAGGGATCGGGCCGAATCCGCCAGGATCCGCCATCGGGCGTGGTGAAACTCCAGGCCTTGCCGTCCCAGGGATGGCTGTTCTGAACCCAGACATAGTTCGATGCGGTCGGCACCAGATAAAACGGATCCATCAGGTCCCCCAGCCGAACCTCACCGATCTTGTCGCCTGGCGCGGCGAAGATCTCGTAAACCACAAAGCCCGGATCGTTCGATGCGATCAGATTGCCCGCATAAGGCACCAGAAGAAACGCGCCCTCGTCATCGGGGATCGCCTGCCTGCGAAACCCCTCGATGATCCAGGGCTCCGCCTCTGCGCCCGCGCGCACCTCGACGAGATCCGCCGACAGATCTCCACGCACCGCGATGCCGTCTTCCGTCTCGTAGGACCAGTCGGCGGGCGGCGGCAAAGGCGTGTCCGCCCAAGCGGATCCGGCGGCCAGCAGGGCCGCGACGACGACGGCTCTCATTCCAGGCTCTGCGCCGTCTCGTCGCGCAGATCCTTCAACTCGGTCATCGTCTCTTCAAGCTGAACCTTCTGCTCGGCCAGCTCCTTGAGCTGCCGGTCCGCGAGATCGATGAAGGCGCGCATCTGCTTGTCGGTGCCTTCCTTCTCGTAGATCAGCAGCCACTGCCGGATATCCTCCAGCGAAAAACCCCATCGCCGTCCCCGCAGGATCAGCGTCATCCGCGCCAGCTCCTTGGGACCGTAGAACCGGGACCGCCCCTCGCGCTCGGGCGAGAGCAATTCGATATATTCATAATACCGAAGCGTGCGCGGCGTCACATCGAACCGTGCGCACATCTCCTTGAAGGTCAGGCGGGGCTCTTGCCCGCCGATCTGTTCTGCGTTGGCCATCTCACATGCTCCCTACCGTCTATGCTAGTGCCATCAGGCCCATCGGACAATCTGCAAGGCGCAATCGGGGTCTTTGACCTTGAAGCCCGGGCCGCTCGCCCTCACAACGGTCGCCAGCAGAAAAGGGATCCCACATGACCGACGTGGCAAAACTCGCGCGCCAGTTCATCGAAGCGATCCCGCATGCGCGGGCGCTGGGCATGACGCTGACCGAGATCGAGGAAGGCCGCGCGACAATCACGATGGCCTATGACAAGCGCCTTGTGGGCGATCCTGAAACCGGCGTCATCCATGGCGGGGCTGTCTCGGCGCTGATGGATACCTGCGGCGGCGCCGCCGTGATGTGCCACCCCTCGCAGCCCGTCGGAACGGCGACCATCGATCTGCGGATCGATTATATGCGCGCGGCGACGCCCGGCCAGACGATCACCGCGCGCGCCGAATGCTATCACGTCACCCGCTCGGTCGCCTTCGTGCGCGCGACCGCGACCGACGAGGATGCAGACCGCCCCGTCGCCGCCGCGACCGGCGCCTTTACGATCGAGCGTGCGCCATGAAGCGACCCGATCCCGTCCAGCAGGTGAAACAGCGTCGCGACGCCGCGCTCGAGGCGCTGGTCGGCGGCGTGCCTTACATTCAGTTCCTCGGCATCACCTTCGACCGCCGCGGGGACGAGCTGACCGCGATCCTGCCCTTCGACGACAAGCTCATCGGCAACCCGATCCTACCTGCGCTCCATGGCGGCGTGACAGCCGCCTTTCTCGAGACGACCGCGATCATCGAGCTTAGCTGGGCGATGCTGTGGGAGGATATCGAGGCCGGCCGGATCGATCCCGATGCAGGCCGCCTGCCGCGCCTGCCCAAAACGATCGACTTCACCGTCGATTACCTCCGCTCCGGCCTGCCGCGCGACGCCTATGCCCGCGCGCGCGTGAACCGCTCTGGCCGCCGCTACGCGTCGGTCCATGTCGAGGCGTGGCAGGACAACCGCTCGCGCCTCTTCGCCCAGGCCACGGGTCATTTCCTGATGCCCTCTTCACCGGACAAGACCCCGCAGCACGCCCGCGCGCCCGATCACACCAATGGCAGAGAGGGCTGAGCCCGTCCCGATCACCAACCGGCGCGTCCTGAGGATCGCCGGTCCGATCGTGCTGTCCAACGCGACGGTCCCGATCCTGGGCCTCGTCGATACCGGCGTCGTCGGCCAGATGGGCGAGGCCGCGCCAATCGCCGCAGTCGGCGTCGGCGCCGCTATGATCACGGCGATCTACTGGATCTTCGGGTTCCTGCGCATGGGCACGACCGGCCTTGTCGGCCAGGCCATCGGCGCGGAGAACCGCGACGAGGTCTCGCTTCTGCTGACCCGCGCGCTGCTGATCGGCGGCGCGGCGGGGCTCGCGCTCATCGCGCTGCAATGGCCGCTCTTTGCCGGAGCCCTGGCGCTCTCGCCCTCCACCCCCCAGGTCGAGGCGCTGGCGCGCGACTACATGACGATCCGGATCTGGTCCGCGCCCGCCGCGATCTCGCTTTACGGGCTGACCGGCTGGCTCATTGCGCAGGAACGCACCCGCGCCGTCCTCGTGATCCAGCTTTGGATGAACGGGCTTAACATCGCGTTGAGCCTCCTCTTCGTCCTCGGCCTCGGCTGGGGCGTTCCGGGCGTCGCGGCGGCAACGTTCCTCTCCGAATGGTCCGGCCTCGCGCTGGCCCTCTGGCTCGCGCGGGACGCCTTCGCCCGGCCGGTCTGGCGCGATAGGGGCCGCCTCCTCGAGCCGGACAAGCTCAAGCGCATGGCCATCGTCAACACCGACATCATGATCCGCTCGGTCCTGTTGCAGGCGATCTTCCTCAGCTTTATGCTGCTGGGCGGCTATTTCGGAGAGGTCCCGCAAGCGGCGAACCAGATCCTCGTGCAGTTCCTCTTCGTGACCGCCTATGCGATGGACGGCTTCGCCTTCGCGGCCGAAGCCATCGTCGCGCAGGCGATGGGCGCCAAACGGCCCGGCGCGCTCCGGCGCGGCGCCGGTCTGACCAGCGCCTGGGGCCTCGCGATCTGCACGGTGCTCGCACTTCTCTTCTGGGCTGCCGGACCGGCCATCATCGACCGCCTGACCACCGCGCCCGAGGTGCAGCAGGCCGCGCGGCTTTATCTGCCCTGGATGATCGCCGCTCCGGTTCTGGGTGTGGCGGCTTGGATGTTCGACGGCATCTTCATCGGCGCGACCCGGACGGCGGATATGCGCAACATGATGATCCTCTCGGCGCTCGCCTATGCCGCCGCGCTCTGGCCGCTGATGCAGGCGTTCGAGAACCACGGCCTCTGGATCGCGCTCCTCCTGAGTTTCGTCCTGCGCGGTCTGACGCTCGGCGTGCGCTACCCGGCGCTCGAGCGGGCCGCCGCCTGACACAATTTTCTAGAAAATTGTGCACCCCAAAATCTTCTAGAAGATTTTGCCGACAAGATCCTTCTAGAAGGATCTTTCTCCCAGCAAATCCAGCACCGCCTCGGGCGGGCGTCCGATGACAGCTGTGCCGCCTGAAAAGACGATAGGCCGCTCGATCAAAGCCGGATGAGCCGCCATCGCCGAGAGCAGCGCCTCGTCATCGCCATCCGCCAGATCCAGATCCCGAAAGAGCGGCTCGCCCGTCCGGATCATCTCGATCGTGTGCACGCCCAGCGCCGCCCGCGCCTGCCTCAGCTCTTCCACGGTCGGCGGCTGCCGCAGATAGAGCCGCACCTGCGGATGAACCCCCGCCTCCTGCAAGAGCTCCAGCGCCCGCGCCGATTTCGAGCAATCGGGATTGTGCCAGATCAAGGTCATGTCCAAAGCGTCGTCTCCGTTCCGGTTGCTTCGCCAACGCGCCCATACCCGTCCCGTTCCAGCAGGCCATCCAGATCCCGCGCGATCCGCGCCGCAAGCCCCAGCCCGCCATAGACCAGCCCCGTATAAAGCTGCACCGCCGAAGCGCCCGCCTTGATCTTGGCATAGGCCTGCTCGCCCGACGCCACCCCGCCGACGCCGATCAAGGGCAGCGACGTCCGCCGCGCCAGTCCCGCCAGCACTCGTGTCGACCGCTCGAACAAAGGCTGGCCCGACAGACCGCCCGCCTCGCCGCGATGGTCGCTGGACAGCCCCTCCCGGTCCAGCGTCGTGTTGGTCGCGACGATCCCGTCGATCCCCGACGCCTCCGCCACGCATGCCACATCGTCCAGGGCGCCCTCATCCAGATCCGGTGCGATCTTCAGGAACACCGCCGCAGGCCGCTCCAGCGCGCGGTTCGCCTCGACCACCCGGGCCAAAAGCGCGGCCAGGGCCTCCGCGCCCTGCAGATCGCGCAGCCGCTCGGTGTTGGGCGACGACACGTTCACCGTCACGAAATCGCAAAGCGGTCCGCAGCGCTCCAGTACCGCCGCATAATCCCCGGCCCGGTCCGCGCTCTCCTTGTTGGCCCCCAGATTGAGCCCCAGCGGCACCGCGCAGGGCTGTGCCGCCAGCCGGCGCGCGATCACATCGGCCCCGTCATTGTTGAAGCCAAATCGGTTGATCACGGCGGCATCCTCGGTCAGCCGGAACAGCCGCGGGCCAGGATTGCCGGGCTGGGGCAGGGGCGTCGCGGCTCCCACCTCGATAAAGCCGAACCCTGCCTGTCCAAGCGGCCCCACGGCCTCTGCATTCTTGTCGAACCCCGCCGCCAGACCCACCGGGTTGGGCAGCGCCATCCCCGCCAGATCGACAGCGAGCCGCGCGCTCGTCACCGGCCCTGGACGCGGCACGATCCCGCTGCGCAGGGCCCGCAGCGCCAGCCCATGCGCCCGCTCGGGATCCAGCCGGTGAAGCGCCGCGAGCGCCGCCCGCTCCAGCACTCTCATTGCACCCGGTCCGGCAGGACATGCTGCCCGCCGCTCAGAACCAACCCCTCGTGCCAGCGCACATCGTCCAATCGCAGCGCCCGGTACAGATGCGGAAACAAAGCCCCGCCCCGCGACGGCTCCCATCTCAGATCCGCCCCCATATCGTCCGTATGGCACGCGCAGATCACCAGATCCGGCGCTCCCGCGAAATGTTTGGCCAGCGTCTCGGCCACCTGAGCGGCGGTCGAGAAATGAATGAACCCGTCCGCCAGATCGACCGGCGCCCCCACCGTTTGACCGGCCGAGACGAGATCTGCCCACTCTTCGGGCCGGAATACCTTGTAAATCAGCATATGCCCTCCCTGCCGCGCCCCTGCCGACGGGTCAACCGGCAAAGCTCTTCGCAAACCGGCAACAATGGTGTCATCATCGCCCGGTATCCCAGGGGGGATGATTCAACAGGAGAGTAAAAAAAATGACCCGTTTTCTTGCAGCCACCGCGACCCTTGCGCTGACCGCGGGCGCCGCGTCCGCTGATTACACGTTGCATATCGTCCATATCAACGACCTGCACAGCCGGATCGAGCCGATCAACCGCTTCGATTCCACCTGCTCTGCCGAAGACAACGAAGCTGGCGAATGCTTTGGCGGCATCGCGCGCGTCGAGACCATGATCGAGCAACTGCGCGAAGAGCTGTCAGGCGAGAACATCGTCGTTCTGGATGCGGGCGACCAGTATCAGGGCTCGCTCTTTTACACGACCTACAAGGGCGATGTCGCGATCGAGATGATGAACCTCATCGGCTTTGACGCGATGGCAGTCGGCAACCACGAATTCGACGACGGCAATGAGGGGCTGCTCAAGCTGACCGAAGGGGTCGAGTTCCCGGTCCTCTCCGGCAACCTGGATCTCAGCCAGTCCGACAGCCTGCAGGACGAGGTCGAAGACCACACGATCCTCGAAATCGGCGGCGAGCGGATCGGCATCGTCTCGGCCCTGGCCACGGACACGGTCGAGACCTCCTCTCCCGGCGATGAAGTCATCTTCCAGGACGAGATCGACGCGCTGGCCGCGGATGTGCAATCGCTCGAAGAGCAGGGCGTCACCAAGATCATCGCGCTGACCCATGTGGGCGTGACCAAGGACATGGAGATCGCCGAAGCGGTCGAAGGGGTCGATTTGGTGGTCGGCGGCCACTCGCACACGCTTTTCTCGAACACCGAAGAGGGCGCGATGGCCTATCCGACCATGGTGGGCGACACGCCCGTGGTGCAGGCCTATGCCTATTCGAAATATGTCGGCCACCTGACCGTGACCTTCGATGACGAGGGCAACGTGACCGAGGCGACGGGCGATACCATCCTTCTCGATGCCTCCGTCGCCGAGGACGAGGCGATCGTAGCCCGCATCTCCGAACTGAGCGATCCGATCGAAGAGATGAAGACCCGTATCGTGGCCGAGACGGCAGAGCCGATCGAGGGCGCCCGCGAGGTCTGCCGCGCGATGGAATGCCCGATGGGCAACCTCGTGGCCGACGCGATGCTTGACCGGCTTGCGGATCAGGGCGTCGTGGCCGCGATCCAGAACGGGGGCGGTCTGCGCGCGTCCATCGATGCAGGCGAAGTGACGATGGGCGAAGTGCTCACCGTGCTGCCGTTCCAGAACACGCTTGCGACCTTCGAGGTGACCGGAGAGGCCATCCTCGCCGCGCTCGAAAATGGCGTGGGCCAGGTCGAAGAGGGCGCTGGCCGCTTCCCGCAGGTGGCCGGTATGACCTTCACCGCCGATCTGTCGCAGCCGGCCGGAAGCCGGATCTCGGATGTGACCATCGCCGGTGAAGCGCTCGATCCCGCAGCGAGCTACCTGATGGCCACCAACAACTACATGCGTAACGGAGGCGACGGCTATTCGATGTTTGAAACTTCGGCCAATGCCTATGACTTCGGCCCCGATCTGGCCGACGTCACTGCAGAATACCTGGCTGAAAACAGCCCCTATACGCCCTATACCGATGGGCGCATCACCGTTACGGGTCAGTAAATTCTGGACTTATGACTAAGAAAGGCGGGGACCGGTCGCTCCGGCCCCCGCCTCTATGCAGACCAGGTCAGGCAACGCGCGATAGCCTGCGCGGACGATCCATGCGAAGCGATTGCGCAACATGGGCCCGAGGGCGGTCCCCGCGCCTCCAGGCATCTGTCACATCGCTGAGTGTCACGAAGATCAGACCGTCCCGACCGGTCATCTCCATGTCCAGGATCGCCCCGTCCCCCGGGCCTGCCCTGCATCCCGCCGTCAGATCGGCCATGCCGCAGCGCGCGGCATCGATGACCGAGAGCGCGATCTGCGCCTCCGTCTCCGCAGGCCAAAGCTGGCTCCAGATCCGCCCGATCACGTGATCCGGCGTCTCAAGCCGCAGCGTCTGTGACGCGCTGCCATTGATCGCCAGGATCCGCCCCTCCGGGTCCAGAAGCACCATCGCTTCCGTCATCGCCATCGTCAGCGCGATCGCGCAGGATCGCTCTACTGTTCCGAATTCGGCCAACTGGCCGCCTTGTGTCAATCGTCTGTCAACAAGCACTAAACCGTCCCCTTACCGCATCTGCGACACCGTCGTTTTTTGGATGAAATTCCAAACGATTGGTTAATTTCGCGGTAACTCTGGAAACTTTCGCTAAAATGGTTTGTATTTTTTTCATTTCACCCTGAGCGGGCGAATGTCCCGCCATCCGGGCATGCGAAAGCCGCCGATCTCATGAACCGGCGGCTTACCTCTTGATAATCCTGCGTCTTAGGTCGGCAGATGCCGGATGGAAGGAGCAACGATCGCATCCGGCCAGTGGCCCGCGCGCCACGCGATGGTCACATCCCGCGAGATCGACAGGATCCGGTCCGACAGGCCGACCCCTGTGATGTAGATCGGGCTGGTAAAAACTTGCCAGACCTTCAGCCGTCCGCGACCCGTCGGGCAGGCGGCCACAAGCTCGCCCCGTTCCCCACTGCGTGCGACAGCGACCAGACGTTCGATCTCCTGCTCCATTTCGGCAGGCCAGAGGGTGGACCAGACTTGCCCCCGGATCGCATCATAGCTCTTGATCTCCATGGCGCATTGGCCGTTCTCGCTCATGAAAAGAAGCGCCCCCTCTTGATCCAGGATCTTTATGCAATCCTGACTCGCCCCGATCAGGGAAATCGCCATCCGATCCACATGACCGATCGCGTCTTCCAGATCCTCCATTTCGGTTCGCGCGGGCGCGAACATCTCCTTGCGTTCAAGTATCATTCGCCTCAATCCTCTAGATAACCACCCACCATCTTTATGGCCCCAAAGTCCGAAGGAAATGTTAACGCCTGCCCGCGCGCCGCCCCTTGCGCCCGCCCCTCGGACCGCCCTATACGGACGCTGAGCGGCGGGTATGGTGAAATGGTATCACACGAGCCTTCCAAGCTCTTGGTGCGGGTTCGATTCCCGCTACCCGCTCCAAAGCGTCGCATGGCCCGTCCGGCCCGGCACCTTTATCTGAGCCTGAGACTCGAACATCGCGGAGCCCATGGCGACCCCTCCCAACCAGACCGAAGAACGCGCCAAGTCCAAACGCATCGGCGCATTGCGCAGCCTCGTTCCCTTCATGCTGCCCTACAAGGGCATGATCGCCGCCGCGACCTTCGCGCTGATCCTGACCGCCTGCGTCAGTCTGGTCCTGCCGCTCGCCGTCCGCCGCGTCGTCGACAATTTCGAAGGTGACGTGCTGCTGCTGGACCAGTACTTCGGCGCGGCCCTCGGTATCGCGGCGCTCCTCGCCGTCGGCACGGCGCTTCGCTACTACCTCGTCACCCGGATCGGGGAACGCGTCGTCGCCGACATCCGTAAGGCGGTCTTCGACCGGATGATCGGCATGTCCCCGGCCTTCTACGAAAAGATCATGACCGGAGAGGTCCTGTCGCGCATCACCACCGACACGACCCTGCTGCTGTCGGTGATCGGCCAGTCGGTCTCCATCGCGCTGCGCAACATCCTGATGCTGTTTGGCGGGCTCGCCCTGATGTTCTACACCTCGGCCAAGCTTTCGGGTCTGGTCCTGCTGCTGGTCCCGCTGATCCTCGTGCCGATCCTGACACTCGGCCGCCGCGTCCGGCGCCTCTCCAAGGAAAACCAGGACTGGATCGCCGCCTCCTCGGCCAACGGCTCCGAGGCGCTGCTGTCGGTCCAGACCGTGCAGGCCTTCACCCACGAAACCCCGTCGCGCGCCATGTTTGCCGACGTCACCGAGAAAAGCTTCGTCGCCGCGCGCAAACGCATCGCCGTCCGCTCGGTCATGGTGGCGATCGTCATCTTCTTCGTCTTCTCGGGGATCGTCGGCGTCCTCTGGATCGGCGCCCGCGACGTCCGGGCCGAGATCATGACGATCGGAGAGCTCGTCCAGTTCCTGATCTACGCCATCATGGTCGCCGGCGCGACCGCCGCCCTCTCCGAAATCTGGAGCGAGCTGCAACGCGCCGCCGGTGCCACCGAACGGCTGGTCGAGCTGCTCAATGTCCAGGATACGGTCCGCGATCCGCAGACCAGCGCCGCGATCCCCGACCTGCATAAAGGCGAGATCCGCTTCGAGGATGTCACCTTCTCCTATCCCGCCCGGCCGGGCGTCGCCGCGCTCGATGGCGTGGACCTGACCGTCAGCCCCGGAGAGACGGTGGCCCTTGTCGGTCCCTCCGGCGCGGGCAAGACGACGATCATCCAGCTCCTCCTTCGGTTCTATGATCCGCAATCGGGCCGCATCACGCTCGACGGCATCCCGCTCACCGACATCGCCCGCACCGAGTTCCGCAAGCTCATGGCGCTGGTGCCGCAGGATCCGGTCATCTTCGCCGCGACCGCGCGCGAGAATATCCGCTTCGGACGGCCCAACGCCACCGATTCCGAGATCGAGGCCGCCGCCAAGGCCGCCGCCGCCCATGACTTCCTGACCGCTCTCCCGGACGGCTATGACAGCTATGTCGGCGAGCGTGGCGTGATGCTCTCGGGCGGGCAGAAACAGCGCATCGCCATCGCCCGCGCCATCCTGCGCGACGCCCCCGTCCTGCTGCTGGACGAGGCGACCTCGGCCCTCGATGCGGAAAGCGAAAGCGCCGTCCAGCACGCGGTCGAGGCGCTCAGCCGGGGCCGCACGACGATCATCGTCGCGCACCGCCTGGCCACTGTGAAGAAAGCCGACCGCATCGTCGTCTTCGATCAGGGCCGCATCGCCGCGACCGGCACCCACGACCAACTCGTCGTCGAAGGCGGGCTCTATGCCCGTCTTGCCCGCTTGCAATTCACCGAAGGTCTGGCCGCCGAATAGGTGAATAGGGCAGGGCACCAAAGGCGCCCCGCCAGTCGCTCAGTTCTGCGCCGCGCCTTCCTCGTTCAGCGCCACAACGCAGGCCGAGTTCACATTGCCGGCGTAATAAGGCGTCCGGTTACGCACCAGATCCTGCAACAGGGCCACAGGCCGCTCACTGGCGAAATAGGCTTCCGTAGGGACCACCCGCTCGATCGGGGACCGGACGGTCATCAAGGTCCGGTAGCCGCTGACCACCGCCAGCGCATCGCTCATGCAGATCGTGCCATCGCCCGCCTCGTCGCAGCTTTCGCAATAGCGTTGAAGCGTCGCCAGATGGGGATCGCTCGGGGCGACCGCATCAAGCCATGCATTCAGATCGTAAAGCCCGGCCCGGTTCCGAGACAGCGCGCGCCCATTCAGCACGTCGATGGCATCCACGACCTCCGCCCCGATCTCGTCTTCCAGCCCCAGAAGCGGCGACAGCCGCTTGAGCAGCAGCAGACCCGGGATCATCCCCGGCGCCGGATCCTCGGCCAGCCCTGCCAGCGTCAGTCTTTTGTCGTCGCGCTCCTGATAAGCCCGAACCCAGGCCAGCGCCTCCATGTCGAGCAGACCGTGATTGTCCGCAGGAACCGTATTCAGCAGATCGAACCGCCCGTTATCCAGAACGGTCCACAGCAAATATTCCGCCGACGCCGTCTCGCCTTCCTTCTGCAACTCGACCGCCATGGGGATCGAGTCCCGCGTCACGCGATAGTTGAACAGGGCCTCCGATAGCGGCCCAAGATCGCGGCTCTCCTGCTCCAGCAGCCAGTTGCGCGTGCCGTCTTCGATATTGGCGCGCAGCAACCTGTTCCGCTCCAGCGGCGACAGCGATAGCACATAGCGCGAATAGCCGCCCGCCACCGTATCGCGGTCGATCTGGCCCAACAGAAGCTGCGCGTCTTCATCGCCCGATGCGGCCTCTTCGGCCAAAGCAGGCAGGGCGGCGGCATCGTCTCCGGACAGCCACAGATTGACTGCGTCATTCTCGGTCTGCGCTGCCGCCAAAGAGGCAACAGACAGCATCAGGGATGAAACAAGTAAACTTGTTCTCATTGGATCCTCGTCATCATTTTTGGATCGGCGCTTCGAGCGCTGCCAGAAGCGGCCCGAAGAACTAGAATAATGGTCTATTCGTTAAAGTATGCCGATAGGGTCAGGGTGAGTGTGTGGGACAGGCCCATCTATGCCGCCCTTCCAACACTCCGCGTAACCTCTGTCAATAACAGTAAAAAAACGGTCCGTTCTCTAATTCGGAACAACGCAACAAGGGCCGCCCAAGCCGCCCGCTTGCAGCTCAGGGCAGGCCCTCCAACAGCCGCCGCGTCATCGCGCTATCGGCCTCTTCCAGCCCTTCGATCACATCGAAATGGTGCCGCTCCGGCTCCTCGACCAGATCCACGCTCTCCCAGGCCGCCGCGATCCCGCGGGCCTGCTCCACAAAGACCGGCCGCTCGTCCGCCCCGACCCAGGCCGAGATATCGATCCGCATCCGCCTGCGCCGCAATGCCGGGCTCTCCCGCACCGCCTCTTCGGGCGTCAGCCCAAGCGTTTCGTTCATCGAGGTCCGCATCAGTGGCCGCAGATCGGTCACCGGAGAGATCGCCATGATCCGCCTCACCCGGTCGCGCCCCTCGAACCGCGCCTTCCGGCATCCCAGCCGTAGCACCAGCTGCCCGCCCGCCGAATGCCCCGCCAGCACGACCGGCCCCGGCACCCGCTCTAGGATGCGGCCCATCCCATCGCGCAGCCCCTTGAAGATCCGCCGCACCCGCACCTCCGGCGCCAGCGGATAGGACGGCATCGCCACCGCCCAACCCCGGGCATGCGCGCCCGCCGCCAAATGCGAGAAATCGGATTTGTCGAACCGCATCCAATAACCGCCATGCACCAGGACCAGCAGCCCCAGCGCCATCCGGTCCGGGTGGAACAGATCGAACACCTCGCGCGGATGCTCTCCATAGGGCAGATCCAGCTCGCACCGCGCCCGTGCCCGGAACGCCTCCGCCGCCTCCGCCCACCGCGCCGGATAGGCCGCACCATCCGGAATATGGGACATGTTTGCATAGGCGTCGTCGAGATCCATACTATCCTCCCAAAGGGGCCGCCGCGCCCGATGCCAAGGGAGGCCGCCATGCTCGATGATACCACCGACATCCGTTCAATGCTCAAGACCCCATCATTGTTGCGCGAAGATGCCTATCTGGCAGGCAACTGGGTACAGGCGGACAGCGGCAAGACCTTCGCCGTCGTCAATCCCGCCCGAGGCGACACCATAGCAAACGTCGCCGACCTCTCCCGAGAGGAGATAGCACAGGCCATCGACGCCGCCCATGCCGCGCAGCCGAACTGGGCAGCAAAAACCGCCAAGGACCGCGCCCAGATCCTGCGCCGCTGGTACGATCTGATGATGGAGCACCAGGAGGATCTCGCCATCCTCATGACCGCCGAACAGGGCAAGCCGCTCACCGAAAGCCGGGGCGAGGTCGCCTATGGCGCGTCCTTCGTCGAATGGTTCGGCGAAGAGGCCAAGCGCGTCTATGGCGAAACCATCCCCGGCCACCAGCCGGACAAGCGCCTCACCGTCATCCGCCAGCCCATCGGCGTCGCCGCCGCGATCACGCCCTGGAACTTCCCCAACGCGATGATCGCCCGCAAGGTCGCCCCCGCGCTCGCCGCCGGCTGCACTTTCGTCGTCCGCCCCGCCTCGCTCACGCCCCTCTCTGCCCTCGCCATGGCCGTCCTCGCTGAAGAGGCAGGCGTGCCGGCGGGCGTCTTCTCGGTCCTGCCCTCCACCTCGTCATCTGACGCGGGCAAGGAGTTCTGCGAAAACCCCAAGGTCCGCAAACTCACCTTCACCGGCTCGACCGAGGTCGGGCGCATCCTGCTCAAACAGGCCGCCGACCAGGTCATGAAATGCTCGATGGAGCTTGGCGGCAACGCCCCCTTCATTGTCTTCGACGACGCCGACCTCGATGCCGCCGTCGAAGGCGCCATCGCCTGCAAGTTCCGCAACAACGGCCAGACCTGCGTCTGCGCCAACCGCATCTACGTGCAGGACGGCGTCTATGATGCCTTCGCCGAGAAGCTGAAGACCGCCGTCGAGGCCATGAGCGTCGGCGACGGCCTCGAAGACGGCACCGACCTCGGCCCCCTGATCGAACCGGACGCGCTCGACAAGGTGCGGGAACATCTGGACGACGCCCTCTCCAAAGGCGCCACGGTCCTGACCGGCGGCGAAAAACACGCCCTCGGCGGCCAGTTCTTCCAGCCCACCATCGTCACCGGCGCCACCAAGGACATGAAGGTCTCGACCGAGGAAACCTTCGGCCCCTTCGCCCCCCTCTTCCGCTTCAAGGACGAGGACGAGGTGATCGCGCTCGCCAACGACACGATCTTCGGCCTCGCCAGCTATTTCTACGCGAAAGACCTCTCCCGCGTGACCAAGGTCGCCGAGGCCCTCGAATACGGCATCGTCGGCGTCAACACCGGCATCATCTCTACCGAGGTCGCCCCCTTCGGAGGTGTCAAACAATCCGGCCTCGGCCGCGAAGGCTCCCGCCACGGCATCGAGGACTATCTCGAGATGAAGTACGTCTGCATGAGCGTCTGATCTCACTGCAAAGCCGCAAGGTTAGACGAATGCCGCTAAACGTTTGCGAAGTAAATGTGGCGGCACACCTCCTCTTCCAGTGTGCTTCACTCGCCATCTAAAACCGAGCCGTCCCGGCCTTGAGCCGGGACCTCTCGCCTTTATTGCGCATGGTCGGTTGATCTTTTCTGCGCTATCGACTCACCTTAGGGTCAGGACCCATTGATTTCTGCTTAGTAGCGTGATTCACGGCTGGAAAACTGAGCGGTGAACATGTCTGATC
>CANNFE010000018.1 GCA_947503775.1 uncultured Paracoccaceae bacterium
GAAGAAGCGAAAAAGGCTGCCTAAAAGAAGCAGGTCCCGGCATCTGCGTGATCATGCGCGCGTAATGCAACGGACCCCTTAAAATGGATCCGGGCGTCTCGGATACCTCACAGGACGCGCGCTAACCCGTCGCCGGGAAGAACCGCGCGGCAAAGCCGAAAAGCGCATCCTTCAGCCGGGTCAAGTCGATCCGCAGGTTGTTTTCCGATGCGATCATCTCGATCTCGGAGGCGATGAAGGTCAGCGTCTCGTCCAGCGCGCGCACGAAGCCCAGATCGTTCGCGATCACCACTGACCGCCCCGCAGCATCACTGTGGAATTCCGCATCGCGTCCCTCGGCCAGCGTAACCACCGGCAGGACCGCGCCGCTATCAACGACGCCGCGACACAGCCGTGTCGGGCAACCGCGCGGCACGACGGCAAGGGTCAGGATGAACACCCCCTCCTCCTCGATCTGCTCCACCGCGCGCCGCAGATCCTCCGGATCAGCATCCGTCGCAGCGTCCCCCAGCCAATTGGCAAGCGCATCCTGCGCGTGATCTGTCCGAAAGATCTCAAGAACCTGCTCCACTCCCGCGCTGGACGGGTTCTCGGCTGAATCCTCTGCTCCGGTTCCACTGTCAGTGTGGCCATCGTCATAGGCCGGGCCAAGGGGCTGCTTCTGAGACCGGCTTCCCCGCCGGTTCGTCGTCGGTGCGGGAGGCTTTAATCTGGGCCGCAGGACCGATCCATATTCGAGATCATCGTCGTCGCCATCATAGGGCTCGATTTCCTTGCTGATCTCCGGCTTCATCGCGGCACCTCATCCTGTCGTCACAAGGGGAAAACGCATCCACTTAAAGGGAAAAACGGAAAGGTTTTTTTGTGAAATCGAATAAAGAAACCGGGCGACCCGAAGGCCGCCCGGTCCAGTATCATGATTGTTCCGCAGGCTGTTCCACACTGACATCCGGCTGGGCCGACATGCCCTCCACGGTTCTGCTCTCAAACAGCTCTGATGCCGTGATACCAGACTGAGGGTCCACAACCGAGGTATCCCCGCCAAGCTCCGTCAGATACTCATAGACATCCGCACCCCCAAGCGACCCAGGGCTCATTCCAGCCGCAGCCGCCAGAACCGTTGTCAGGCCGTTTTCATTCGGCGCATTGATGACCTCGGCCCGATCCGCCTCCGGCACAGCCTCCAGGATGGCCTTAGTCAGATCAAAATCACCCGAATGAGCTGCGTAATCCAGCAGGCTCACACCCGGGCTAACCTGCATGTGAGGGTCCGCTCCAGCCGAAACAAGCGCCCCGATACGATCCGAATCTCCCCCTTGGGCGGCCTGCAAGAGCTGCCTGTTCATTTGGTTCTGCAGGTAGATCGAGATGTCCTTGTGACCCGCATCTTCAGCCATATCCGGCAGCCTGAACGTGTTCCCGTCATCATCTGTCATCGCCGTCGCAAGGTCGATACCTGCGTCTTCGACAAGGAACTGTACTGCCGCCGAGGGATCTTCAGAGTCCATGGCCGCCACAAGCAGACCGTTGCCCTCTCCCTGTCCCGGAACAGGACGGTTCACATCCAGATACGTATCGTTCATCGCCTCCTTCATCGCGTCGACATCGCCGTTCATGACAGCTTCGGACATCTTCAAGAGCGGCTCATCCAAAACAGCTTTCCTCAGCCGCGCACTTCCATCCTTGGCTTCAAAGTCAACCTCCATGTTTTCGAGAACGCCGAAGCCATAATAGAAAAAGTCTTCAAGAAGTTTTGCTTGCGTGCCCTCGTCTGCGCCGCCCTCTTGATCGTAATAACCATCAACTCGTTCTGTTATTTCTCCATCACGCTCTGAGCCATCATAGTTGCAATTTTGTATTAGGTTTAGGACCTCTGACGCGCGGAAAGCTGCATCGGCATCGGTTTCGAAATCACCAACACTTTCCTTCAGCTTCTGTTTCTCTCTTTCTGCAAGGTGAGCAAGAACGGGAGTGTCAGAGATAATTTCCTCAGCAGATCGTTCGTCTCCTTCAGGGCGTTCAGAGAAGCGATCGAAATCAGACGGTCCACTCGGGGGCAAGCCATTTATCATGGCATCACCACCTTTCAAGGAAGAGTAGCCTTGCGTGAAGAAAAGACCGAGTCGCTCAGCTTCAGTTCCGTCAACTTGGCCACCTTCCTCAAGAAGGCCATCAATCGATCCGTTATAAGGCTGATAACCTCTGACCACGTTGCCGTCAGAATCATAGTTCTGGATTTGGTTAATCGCAACTGATGCGCGCCATGCTGCGTCAGCATCGTTTTCAAAGTCCCCGACAACTTTCTTCAGCCTTTCTTTATGCCCATTAGCCAAATTGGCCAATGTATAATTGGAATCGATGATCTCTTCTGCGGAACGCTCATCACCGGGCAGCCGTCTAGTATTAGAGTTCAAACCATTGGCAGCTTCTCCATACGGATCATCTTCCGCTGGGGGTGGTCCTAAAATTGCCTTAGGGCCCTCGACGGGGTCTTCGTACCCATTCGAGGTGATAAAATCGCCATTCGCATAGCTTTTCTGTGGGTTACCCGTTCCAGCAACATCGGCAGTATTTGTCGCATTATGCTGTCCCATTGAAGCCTGCGGGCGGACCGAAGTCTGCTGCCCGGGTTTAGGCGCGGCTTGGCCCAGCGGACTCTGCTGTCCAGAAGGAGCTTGCCGTCCAGGCACAGAGTTAACCGGCCCGGATGGAGCTTGCTGGTTTGACATTGTTCCGGCCTGTCTCGGTACAGCTTGCTGGCCTGCGGTGGCGTGATCAGAAGATGCTTGCGTGCCTGCGCCGCCCTCGCCATCAACGGCCTCTCCGATCGAGGCATTGCCGCCCAAGAGTTTTTCCGCAAACTCTTTTTGCGCATCGGTAAGGTTCATTCCCTTGAGGGATCCAGGATCAAGCGTAACAATATCTCCAAGCAGCCCCTTCTCGGCCGGGCTTAAAGTGGCGCCTCCGCCCTTCAGAAGATAATCGGCATAGGCTCTTTGAACGTCAGTAAGGTCCATCAGCTTGAGCTCTTCCGGATCATTGCCGATCACCAATTGCTTCAAAAAGGTCTTTTCAGCATCGGTAAGCATTGCGCCTGGATTTTTTGATGGCCCACCTTGCACGGGAAGCTGCTTGGCGCCGTCAACTATCACCTGTATGGCGCTGCTATTGCGAAGATCTTGAGGTTTCCTTGGCAGGGCGATGTTGATCAATTCATCGACGACGTCCTGCGGCTTTGCATCGGTTTTGATTTCGACTGAGATGGTGCTGGTCACACGTAAACTCCATCGCTAGCGTTTTTCTCTGTGTTACGCTGTTTGGTCGTTTCGTTCTAAGTCCCACCTCTCGGGAGACGCTGCGAACTGCCGCTCGTAACACTCTCAATTAAGTTGCAGGATCGCCGAACCGCGAACGCTCGGACACATCCCTGCCTCAAATCGCTAACTCCAGCCCCGCTCCACCTCTACCGGGAGAGCTACCTAAATCCGTTCGTATAGTAGGACTGAACCGCGCCGGGTTTGCCGGAGGCTCCAACTCCTGAGTAGGATGGAGCATCATGACAAAGACGACGAACAAGTATTCACCTGAAGTCCGCGAACGTGCTGTGCGGATGGTGCTGGATGGCGCGGGGCAGCATGAGAGCCGGTGGGCGGCGCTTGTGTCGATTTCATCGAAGTGGCCTGCTGCCGGTTTCGTGGACGGCAACTTAAGCTTTCATAGCTCGCTCGTCGACGGTCATAGGACTTAGATAGCCAATGGTCGAGTGGCGGCGCATTGGATTGTAGAACCGCTCGATGTAATCGAACACATCGGCGCGCGCCTGTTTTCTGGTCCGGTAGGTTCGCCGCCTGATCCGCTCTGTTTTCAGTGAAGAGAAGAAGCTCTCCATCGCAGCGTTCTGCGCCTTCAAACGATCCCACGGATCGTTTGATCCGCTGGCGCGGACCAGCTTGAACTCCCAGACATTTCCGGACCGGCTCATCGAACAGGTGATGCCATGATCGGCCATCAGTCGCTGGAACGGCTCACTGGTGTATTGGCTGCCCTGGTCGGAATGATGCAGCAGTTCTTGTGGTCTCCCCCTGCGCCAGATTGCCATGATCAATGCGTCCGTGACCATTTGGGATGTCATCTGATCGCTCATAGACCAGCCAACAACGCGCCGCGAGAACAGGTCGATGACGGCTGCAACGTAGAGCCAGCCTTCCGCCGTCCAGACATATGTGAAGTCGGCCACCCATTTCTTGGTTCGGACCATCTGCCTCGAACTCACGTTCAAGCACGTTTGCAGCTATGACAGACCTTGTACCTTGGTCTTTTGGTGGTTGCCGACGCTTAGGGCGGGCTCTGAAGGCCGCTTGCCGCATCAATCGTTCAACGCAATGCAGGCCGCAGGCATATCCTTCTTCGAGAAGATCGTGCCAGACCCGTCGGGCACCGTAGGTTCGGTCCGATCGCAGAAAGCTAGTCCGGATCGCCACTGACAGCTCTTCGTCGCGGATAGACCGGTCGCTACGTGGCCGCGTCAGCCAGGCATGGAAGCCGCTTCGTGACACACCGAGCGCGTCACACATCCAACTTACTGGCCAGACCCCTCGGTGCTTCGCCACAAACCCAAACATCACAGCTGATCCTTGGTGAAGTAGGCGGCCGCCTTTTTTAGGATGTCTCGCTCCGCCTTCAGCTTGGACACCTCACGTCGAAGAGATCTCAGCTCTTCCTGCTCAGGTGTTAATTTGCCATTCCCTGGGAACGCTGCCGTTCCATCAACTGCGGCTGCCCGAACCCAACGGCGCAGCACAGTCGCATGTATTCCCAGATCCCTTGAAGCTTGCGCCGCACTCACGCCGCGCTTGGTCACCAATTCCACCGCTTCCTGCTTGAACTCGCGGCTGAACATCCTTCTCGTCATATAGATTCTCCAGTTTCATAAACACCTTATCTCGGTGTCCACGAAACCGGCAGCAGGCCAGACCAGGCGTACCGAGAGGCATCTGCGGCGCGCGAGCGTCGACTGGCACGTGGACGAGACCTATATCCGCGTGGGCGGCAAATGGCGCTATCTGTGGCGCGCGATCAATGGTGAGGCAGAGCTGAAAACGATCCAGTGAATCGTTTTCCCGCCGAACGGGCAGATGGTCGATTTCCGCCTTACCGCGCGTCGGGATGCAAAGGCTGCCAAGGCCTTTCTCAACAAAGCTATCGAGCGTGTGCGGCTGCACCGACCGGTGACGATCTGCACCGATAAGGCCCACGCCTACCGGCGCGTCATCCGCAAGATCAATCACCGATACGACCCCCATTTCGACAGCATCCGGCATATCGACCGAAAGTGGCGGAACAACCGGATCGAGAGCGACCATGCCGCCATGAAGCGGCTCCTCGGCTACCGACAAAGCTTCCGATCCCTGCGATCAGCGAAGGCAACCCTGAGCGGCATCGAAACCATCCGAACCATCAAACGCGGTCACATCCACCACAAGCAACCCGGCGTCACCGGCGAGATCAATTTCATTGCCGACCTGTTCGAGGCCGCAACGTAGCTCTTCAGCACATTCGGGCATTCGCTTGTTTCAAAAGAACTAATGCAACAGTCCCTCTAGACCTCACACTGTCCCGTTTTCTTATTTGAATAATAGCTTAGCGCGCCACAAACCTGACTATTTCAAAAAGTCCTGCACGACCGACGGTTGCTTTGAGATCAACGCAAGCAAGACTTGCGCCGGTCCCGTAGGACTGCGCCGCCTGTGTTCCCAATTCAGTAGCGTGCCCTTCGCGACACCGATGCTGCGAGCAAACTCGGCTTGCGACAGGCCTGTTTTCGCACGCACCTCTGCAACATCAATCTCTGGAATAGCAATCTCATGGACACGAGCGTCAGCCCCCTGCCCTTTCGAGAACGCCTTGGCTTCTTCGAGACCTTGCTTGATACTTTCAAACGCACTCATTGTTTGTTACTCCACATGCCTACGATCTCCTTGCTCAGTTCGACGGCCGCAGCTTGCTCCTTGGCCGTAGGTTTGCCTTCTCATTCTTGGCGAAGACAGTAACCAGGAAGATCGGCATATGCCGACCGCCAAAGACATAGATCGTCCGAAACCCGCCGCTCTTGCCCGCACCATCACGAGGGATACGCACTTTCCGCAACCCTCCGCCGAGCGAGGTCCCTGCCTCAGGATTCTCGGCGATCCACACGATGGCGGCTTCGCGCTCATCATCGGACATGACTGCCTTTGCCCGGCGCTGAAATTCCGGAAGTTCTACGACCGTCTGTAACTTAGCATCAGATATACGTCATTGGCACATAAGTCAATGCCTCACTCATGTCGCTTTTCATTTTCGTATGCTGCAAGCATGTCGGCCAGGACGTCATTGAGCCGCCTGCCCTCTTTGTCTCTCAACGGGACTGTTGTATTCGTCAGGCGGCGTCGAGCCGGTGCCTGGCTGGCGCAATTGATCAGGCGGCGATGTCGAACAGGCTGGCGATGAATGTGGTCTCGCCTGCGACGCCGGGCTGTTTTATGATGGATGTGACCGCGTTTGATGGTCGAATCGTCTCGATGGCGCTGAGGGTCGCTTTGGCTGTTCGCGAAGACCGAAAGCTCTGGCGATAGCCGAACAACCGCTTCATGGCGGCGTGTTCGCTCTCAATTAGATTGTTTCGCCACTTCCGATCGATGTGCCGAATGCTGTCGAAATGCGGATTATATTGTTGATTGATCTCGCGGATAACACGCCGATAGGTGTCGGCCTTCTCAATGCAGATAGTCACCGGCCGGTACAGCCGCACGCGCTCGATCGCCTTGCGCAGGAAAGCTTTCGCAGCCTTGGCATCGCGCCGCACAGTCAGGCGGAAACCGACCATCTGCCCGTTCGGCGGGAAAACGATTCACTGGATCGTTTTCAGCTCTGCCTCACCATCGATCGCGCGCCACAGGTAGCGCCACTTGCCCCGGACCCCGGATATAGGTCTCGTCGAAATGCCAATCGACGCTACCCGGCGTAAGTCCCTCTCAGTTCGTTTCGTAAGTTCCGGAGCGAATTTCTGGACCCAGCGATACACCGTCGATCGATCCACCATGACGCCGCGCTCGGAGAGAAGATCCACGACATCCTGATAGGATAGGGGGTAGCGCAAGGACCAACGCACCGCGCAAAGGATGATTTCTCTCTGAATGCGATGGTGCTTGAACGGCGGTTTGCGCGACTTGATGGACTTCCACAGATAAGGCCTGGCCAAGAACCATGACTAACGCAACAGTCCCCCCTTGGGCGCTCGCTGCGCGGCGGGCTCGTCTAGTGCGGCAGCGTCTGGAAAAAGCAGAGCCTCGAGACCGAGAACGACTGCTTCAGGCGACGATCCGCGATTACGGTTTCAATGCCTATCTCCGCACGGCCGCGCATGAGGATGATTCGTCTCTGAAAGCTGTGTTTCCATGGGATCCGCGCGAGGGCTAACTCTTGGCTGTCATCGATGCTTCGGCCCCCGCTGGTGCGTTTACAGCTGTAAACGCTTGTCTGCCGTCGTTGGCGCATATAGTCTATCAAGCGCTTGGTAGACACTAAATCGGCGAAAATCCTTGACTTAGAACGGTGAATCACCGTTCCTGCTTTCAAGTGGCGTGAAAAAGACCACATTTTGGAAATTGGGGCAACTGCATGATTCCCGTGACACCACTTTCAACCGAGAGTCCTTCGGCGTTGGCGGGCGACATATCCGAGCGCCTTAATGCGGCGATCCGCGAGCACCTACTATCTGCGTTCGCTCCGGATAGTACAAAGACGCTCCGCGAGTTCTCTGCGCCAGAAGTGGCTGAACTCTTGGGTGTGTCCGGCCAGTTTATGCGCAAAGTTCACGCCGAAGGAACGGTTCCTGAGCCTCAAGAGAACCGGGGCGGCCGTCGCTACTATAAAGCTCAAGAACTTTGGGACGCACGACACGTTCTTGAGCAGTCTTCGAGAAAGGCAGGCAGATATGTGCCGCGCCGGTCTGAAAGCGAGCGCCTTCAGATCTGGCAGTTGATGAATTTCAAAGGCGGTAGCAGCAAGAGCACAACAACGATCCACCTCGCCCACTACTTCGCGCTTCGCGGATACCGTGTTCTCGCGGTAGATTTGGATCCACAAGGCTCGCTGACGTCGATGTGTGGCATTAGCCCGGAAATCGAGTTTGACGGCCTAACGGTGTATGATGCTATCCGCTACGACGATCCTGTGCAGATGAGTGAGGTAGTTGTTCGCACGTATTTCCCCGGTTTGTTTCTCGCACCATCGCGACTTCTTCTTTCGGAATTCGAAACGGAGTCCGCGGTTCACTCCAGCCCCGACCAGCCGTTTTTTACCAGAATTCGAAACGCTGTCGCCCAGGTCGAAGACGACTTCGACCTTGTGCTGATGGACAGTCCGCCTCAGCTCGGCTTTCTGACGATCGCTGGGATGGCGGCTGCAAGTTCGCTTATCGTGCCACTTACACCATCGATGCTCGATGTTTCGTCAACGGCGCAGTTCCTCGAGCTTGCGGGGGCGTATATGGAAGTCATTGAGGATGCCGGGGCCTCACTACAATATGACCACTTCAAGTTTCTGATCACACGCGACGAGCCGACGGATGTTCCCTCGCAGCAACTTACGTCTTTCATGAGAGCCCTTTTCCAAGATCGGGTCATGTCCGCAACTGCTCTCAAGAGCACGGCCATCAGCGATGCAACGATGCTGAAGCAATCGATCTACGAGGTGGTTCGGGCTGAGATGACTCGTTCAACTTACGATCGGGCAAAGGCATCGATGGACGCTGTTGGCCATGAAGTAGAGCGCATGGTTCACGAGGCGTGGGGGAGAACTTAATGGCTAGGAAGTCACTGCAGGAACTCTCTGGCATCGCGGACACGATCGCACGCTCTGGTGCGAAGCCGGGTGAGAAAGCGGCCCGCACAAGCGCGCCAGCACTTGGAGCGTTGCAGGGGTCTCTTGCATCTATTCGCGAGATCGATCCGCAGCTGATTGACGACTGGGGTCCGACCGATCGGTTGGAGGAGTTTACATCTGTAAACCCTGAGGAGGATGCGGAGAGTTTTGAGTCGCTCAAGGAGAGTATCAAAAGCGGAGGTCAGCAGGTCCCGATCCTCGTACGTAGGTCCAAGACAGAGGGGCGCTACGAGGCGATCTTTGGTCGGCGGAGGCTGAGGGCTTGTCGGGAGCTCGGAATCAAGGTGCGGGCAAATGTCCAAGACTTGGACGATGCGACGGCGCTGCTCGCAAAGGGTCTGGAGAACGCTGCAAGGCGAAACCTGTCGTTTTATGAGAAAGCACGCTTCGCTGAGGCAATTCGCGAAGCTGGGCATGACACTGCCACAATCCGCCAAGTGCTCAACTTATCCAAGTCGGGCCTCTCTCATCTGACCAAGGTTTCAGAGAACGTCCCAAGAAAAGTCGGTGATCAAATAGGTGCTGCGCCAAAGTCGGGGCGACCAAAATGGACAGTGCTGGCCGAACTCTTCGGCTCAGGCAAGCTCTCCGAGGGCCTCGCACTTAGGGTTTTGGCGAGTGCCGCGTCGCTGAGTTCCGATGAGCGAGTCGAGGCGCTCCTCAGGGGAGCGGCAAAACGCGGCACACGGCAATCGTCGGCTCAAAAGGAGGTCACGGCAATCGGCGGGGTGTCGATCAAATCCAGCCAATCCGCAGTGTCGCTCTCAGTGAAGAAGAACGGTACGCATGCGGCTTTCGCAGCTTGGTTAGATAGGAACCTCGAAGACATCATAAAGAGATCCTACGCGGAGTTCACTGAAATGAACTCGCAGGATGAAAACTGAGGACGAGCAGAAAGGAGGATGGCAGAAAAAGAAAACCCCCGAAACCGAGGCTTCGAGGGCTGCTGCGCAAAGCACAACTCTTAGATTTGACACCTAGAGTCTAGCAGCCACCGAATCACCGAACAAGAAAAATCGCTCCTGAGCGAACGGGATTTCTTTGCCTGCTGGCACGCTATGGAACATTTTGACGATGCTCCGAGAGGAGCGCCTGGGACTTCAGGTTCCCAGAACGGTATCTGTATGCCTGAGATGGGTCGGCCGACCGGATGGCGCAAGGTCAGTGCCAATCTTGCGGTGACCGAGCAGCTGGCCAAGACCGGCGAGCGGATCGCCGTGCCCAAGACGGAGGCTTTTGTCGCCGTGAAGCGCGTCGGGGCCTACATTGGGCTCAAGGCGACCGATTTGATGCTGCTCGATACGCTGGGGGCGTTCACACAGCTCCAGGACTGGGAGGAACGCCGCCGGCCGATCGTTTGGGCGTCGAACGCCTATCTGATGGAGCAGACCGGCTTCTCGCTGTCCGCGCTCAAGCGCCATGCGCGGCGCCTGGCGGAGGTCGGGGTGATTGCGTTTAAGGATAGCCCCAACGGCAAACGGTGGGGGCACCGGAATCCTGACGGCCATATCATTGAGGCCTATGGGTTCGATCTGTCGCCAATGGCGGCCCGCGTTGACGAGTTCACTGAACTGTTCGAGCGCATCCAGGCCGAGCGCGCGCTGTGCCAGCGTCTGAAGCGGCAGATCACTGTGGCACGTCGTATGATCCGGGCACGCATCGAGGCGGCCCTTCAGAGCGCGTTGAGTGGCGCCTGGGCACGATATCTGGAGCGGTTCGAAGGGCTCCTGGCCAAGCTCCCCCGCGCCAATACGGGCTCCGAGACGCTCCAACAGGTGCTCGGTTGGTTTCAGGATCTCCAGCAGCGGGTCGAACGGGCCTATCTCACGGCCGTTCGTGCGGATGATCTTGTGGAGGAAACGGTAAATACAGACGCACAAATGATGAAGAAGACTCAAGAAATGGACCCCAAGGAGGTCAATCTCGAACCTCATATACTAACTACAAACCAACTCATTCCTGTAATTCGTAATTGCTCGGAAAATGAGCAAGCGGCGGGTGTGGTTTCCAACTCCCCAACGGTCAGGCCGGTTGAAAGGTCCGGATCGCAAGAGGTTGAGGGCGTTGAGAGCAAAAAGCCTCGGGGCGTGGCCGTGGATGTGCGTACCGTCATGCAAGCCTGTCCGGAATTCGCCTACTGGGCGCGGAACATGAGCGGCTATCTCCGGGATTGGGGCGATTTGTATCGGATCGCGGGCGACCTGAAGAAGATCATCGGGGTGTCAGACCATGCCTGGCTGGCAGCGCAGGAGGTCATGGGCAAGCAGGTGGCCGCGGCCGCCATGGCGCTCGTCTTCGACAAGCATGCCAAGGGTGAAATCGTGTCCGCCGGCGGCTATCTGCGCGGCATGACCGAAAAGGCCGGGGCAGGGGAGCTGCATCTCGAGCGGAGCTTCTATGGCCGGTTGAGCGGGCAGGCAGCGTGATGCGGCCCCTGAAGGCAGGCCAGTCTCTGCGATACCTCGATCAGAGACTCGACATCCGAATATCCAGAATGGCGGGCCATTTGGATCGTGCTCAAGATGGCGCGTGGCGGTCTATTCTTGTGATATGCCACGCCTTGGCCTATATCTGTAATAGATCACATGCTTATGGAGGCTCCAGATGACAGCGACAGCCAAGCTTTTCCTGAACGGACGCAGTCAGGCCGTGCGGATCCCGAAGGACTTTGCCTTCGAGGGGATTGACGAGGTGATGGTTCGCAAGGTTGGCGACAAGCTGATCCTAGAGCCGATCCGGAAGTCTTGGACGAGCTTCGCGGAGGAAGAGGTCGCCGGGCCGGACTTCATGGCGGAGCGTACCCAACTGCTGGATCTGGAAAGGGTCAAGTTCTGACCCTGTACATGCTCGACACCGATACCTGCAGCTTCCTGATGCGGGAGCATGACATCTCAGTTCTTCAGTCCATGCAGGCGAAAGTCGAGGCCGGGGACGACATCTGCATCTCGGTCATCACCTATTCCGAGTTGCGTCTGGGGGCTGCGCGGTCGCAGGCCCGCCAGAGATACGACCGTTTGATCGATGCGTTGTCGGAGAGACTAGACTTTATCGCGGACTGGTCGACGAAAGAGGCCGATGTTTTCGCGGAGTTGCAGTCGCAACTGCTGGGGCAGGGGACGCCGATCGGACCCAACGATGCCATGATCGCCGCCCATGCACTGTCACTGGACGCGACGTTGGTTACCAATAACACGCGGCATTTCTCGAGGGTGGAGCGTCTGAAGCTGGACAATTGGGTGTCTCAATAGGCCCAGTCCGCCCCGTACGCACCATCCTGGAATGTCCGTATGGTCCTCAGAGCCCCACGGCTTTGGTCAGATTGACCTTGAACCGGTCCCGACGGCGCTGATAGCGGCGGGTCATCTCGGCTGAGGCGTGGCCAAGCTGTTTCTGGACGTGGCGCTCATCGACTTCGGCGGAACTGGCGAGCCCGGCGCGCAGAGAATGCCCCGAGAAGAGCGCGAGACGGTCTGCTTCTGGCAGGTCGGCGCGAATCCCGCTCTTCAGCACGGTGGTCTTGATGAGGCGGGCGACGTGTTTGTCGGAGAGACGTGCGTCGAACGCGCGTTTGCCGTCTCGCGACGTGCGCACGAAGACGGGGCCGAAGTCGATCTTGGCGAAGTGCAGCCACTCTTCGAGCGCGTGGACGGGGCAGGTCGCCTCGGACGATCCGCGGCCGATTTCGACCTCGCGCCAGCCGGTCTTTGCGTTGAGTGTCAGCACCGCGCCGTCTTCGAGGATGTCGGTCCATCCGCCGCTGTCGGGCGTATCATCTTTGCCGACGTCGAGGCTGACGATCTCTGAGCGGCGTAGCCCACCAGCGTAGCCGAGCAGCAGAATGGTGCGATCGCGCAGACCCCGAAGGTCAAAGGGGAGGGTGGCCACCAAGGCGAGGATATCCTCCGGGAGGATCGCTTCCTTCTGAACCGGCGGGCGCGCATGCTGACGTTTGATCCCGGCCAGGACGGTTGCGATGTGCCGGTTCTTTCGATCGAGCGGAAAGCCACGCTGCGCGGCATTCCAGGCGAGGCCAGAGAGCCTGCGTTCGATCGTGGACACCGAAAGGGCAGGGGAGGAGCCTTCGCTTGAGGCGAGGTCGGCGAGATACAATCCGATGAACTCGGGCGAGGGTGGTAACGGCTCTGATCCACGCATCCGGCACCAGCGCGCAAAGTGTGCCCAGTCGGCCTTGTAAGCTTTCAGAGTGTTTTCGGACGCAGCACTTCGCGCGTAGTCCTTCGCGGTCTCGACCAGACTATCGAGCGACCCCGATCCCGCCACATGGGCGGGCAGGATGATCTCCCCGCTCGATTGCGCGTCGCCCCCCTCGAGCTGAGCCTCGGTCGTCGCCTCCTGGGACGCTGAGCTCGAAATCTCGGCCTCGGGCGCACCGGTATCGCTGTTTTTCGGACCGCTATTTGTGAGATTGCGCATGTTTCAAAGCATACCATTCTTGCGTCCGATAATGCAAACTTATTGGACATAAAGAAGAACTGCAGAGTGGGGCGGTTTTTGCATTATTTTGTGGTCGAAAGCGCCGCCGTAAGATAGTCTTGTGGCATGACCTATGCCCGCCATGACCTCGCCGACGATCTGAACACGCTACCCCGAATGCCGTCCTGGGTCACCTCAGCACGACCGGAAACCCCTGAAGATGTGGCGTTTTTGTCAGGCGCCGCGCTTAGCCATCTGCATCTTGTGTTGAGCTGTGAGGGCGTCCCCCAGAGCTTGCTCCGGGCGCGGTTGGCGTTGCGCGCGGCGGAGGTGTGTATGACATACCAGGGACGTCCGGAACGAGCCGGCGACATGCGCGATGCCGTGGCGTTCCTGCAGCCCGGTGACAACCCGGGCCCTGCCGGTGAAGTTTACCTATCCTGGCGACGGGCGGTTGAGCGGCCTGTCTCAGTCAACGCACTTCACCGCGCGCTACCTGATCTTGAGCCGGATCAGATCGCTATGTGGCTGGACGGGTACGACCCATGCGATGGGGGCGACCCGCGCGGCGCGGGGCAGGGGGCTCCGGTCGGGCGTGCAGCAGCTGTGCTGCAGGCGGTTCTCGCGGATCGACCGCGGGACTCCACTACGGCGTTGATCCTAGCCGACGCGGCTTTGGCGCAGGCGCTCGGTTGGAGCCAAGTCGTGCCGCTGCTGGCGATCGGACTAAAGCGCTCCGATCCGCGGAAAAGGGATGAAGAGCTGCGCCTGGCCTGTCACCGGGCTCTTGTCGATGCTGTGCAGGAAGCGTCACAATTGGCCTCCGACCTGACCTGGCGTATGGCGCGTTTGCAGGAGGTCGGCCCGAAGCTGCGGGCGCAGGGATCTGACACTGCGGTGGCCCTGTTCCTATCCCAGGATGCCCTGCCGCCGACGGCGCTCACCTCGTTACGTTCTGATCGGGCGGCACGGCGGTTTTGTGACCGTCTGGTGGACCTCGGCGCAGCGCGCGAGCTAACCGGGCGTGACACCTTCCGGCTTTACGGCGTGTAAAGATGGCAAGAGACAAGGCCGCGCCCGAACTGGACCGAGACCTGGAAGACTTGCCACCCGATCTACGCTGGCGCGAATGGATGCGCCGGATCGAAGCTGTGCTGTTCGTCAGCGCGTCTCCAGTGCTGCGCGCAGACCTCGCCCGCGTTGTGGGGCAGGGGGTCTCGGTCGATCTGTTGATCGAGGATCTCATGGCAGACCTCGAAGGTCGGTCATTCGAAATCGCCAAGGCTTCTGACGGCTGGATGCTGCGCACGCGGCCTGCTTATGCAACGGCGATCAAAGCAGCTGCGGATCTAGGTGACCAGGATCTTAATCTGCGCGACTACGACGTCGCTGTGCTGGCTGCGATTGCTTACCACCAGCCGATCACCCGGGAAGGGCTGAAGGACATCTTCGGCAAGGAGATCAGCCGCGATCTCATTGGCCGCTTGCATTCCCGCGGTCTCATCGGGACTGGCCCGCGGTCGCCGCGACGCGGCGCACCCTACACCTATGTCACGACCGAACAGTTCCTGGCCGCCTTCGATTTGGAGTCACTCCAGGACCTGCCGGACCGGGAGCAGATGCAAGACGCTGGACTGGCCGAAGGATGACGATCGCGCGGCGATGCTACGCGCTCTATCGCTCGAGTTTTATTGGTCTAAGACCAAAAGTTACAGTGAAAATACGTGGTCCCATCCGCCAGCTAGCTCGCCGCGCGCTTTGCAAGATACGTGCAGATCGCACAGGCAACACTGACAATCAGTTCTGCCTCGGCCGTATCGACCTGCTGCCCTTCCATGCCATGACGGGCGTTGTTGGACGCATAGCCCCATAGTTTCTCGGCTGCGGTGTCGAGCGGCTTTGGAAGATCGAGGCGCCTGGTAAGCGCGCCGAATGTAGAAGAGTCACCCATGACATCGCGCGCCGTCGCTTCCATGGCTGCGCAGGCATGCTGGATCGCTCCGGTCACGTCAGGATCCGGCCTGCGCGAAATGTCCCGCAGCGCTTCGTGAATTTCACGGGCGGCGGCGGTGCGCCCTGATTGCTCGAGAACTTCAACTGCCTCTTGCGTCGCGCCGGAAAAGGCTTCGGACCCGCGATAGACGATCTGGCCGCCGTCCATCTGCCAGCCGACGCCCTGCTCCCGAAAATACTGGTTTATCTTGTGCTCGAAGGCATTCGCACCATCACCAAACCCATGCCGAAGTGATCGATGGAACGCCTCGGCGATGTCATAGACCTTGTGCCATGGGCAATCTTGAATATGCCATTGGACCTCTTCCCAGATGTTCGGGTAGTCCGACCAGTTGTTGGGATCGGGCGGTTCGCGGAGCACCTGGCAAATGGTTTCGCGCATGGATTTCGGCCCAAGACCGGCCTCCTTGGCAATCGCCAGCACCGCAAAGCGCAGGCCATCCGGTGCGTCCTCGCGAATGGTGATCTCTGCATCAGCGCCGCGATAGCCGTAACGATCCGAAAAGTTTTCTGCCATCACGCCTGTTCCTGTACGAGGCCGTCAAGGTCCGCCGGGTGAAGCCGGTAGCGGATGACGTTTCCTTCGTGAAGACCGCGCACTTGCTGGCCAACGTAGGCGACCACGGCGTCCAGGTCGTCCTCGGGAATACCGGCCTCAGTTGCCATGGCCAGAACTTCACCCGCCCGAAATGCCTTGAACTCCAGGACACAGCGACGGACGGCCTCACGCACAAATTCGCGGTAAGCGAGCGCTGCCTTTTCCGGTGTTTCGACTTCGGCGCGCAGTACACGGTATTTCTCCGCCGAGGCGAGATAGCTTTCGATATAGACTTCCCGCAGCAGCGCGACATTGTTCAGCTCGTAGATTCCGATCAGCCCGTCGATGTAACTGGCATCATCCATGGTCAGGAACGACATAGGGGCAAGGTCGGCTTTGAGCAGCGGGACGTTGGAGGCCACCCGCGATGTCCGTTTATTGATATCGATGAAGGCTTGCAGATACGGGATATGGACGAGCAGGAAGAATGACTGCTCGAACGGATTGGCGATCTCTGCCGCCTTGGCGATCAGGATGTCAAACTCCTCGGCGATGCTGACGGCATCATCCAGAGGCTTATAGCTGGAGTGCGAAATCCCGACCGCACTGACACGAAGGCGGCCGGCCATGCCCGGATCGCCGAGCAGCCCGTCCGACAGAAGAGCATGGATGGCAAACAGGTCGGCGCGCCGCAAGGTGATGCCATCGAGATTGTCCACAACATACTGGATCGCCTCCTTGTGGTTCAGGATCATCAGCGCTTCCTTGCGGTCCTTGCCCGCGGCTTCCTCGCCAAAGCGGATCAAGCGCTCGGTTTGCAGGATGTCATAGGTGTTTCCCTCCATCCGAGAGGAGGCCCATGAAAGATCTACGAGCAGCTGCTCCAGGATACGCCGTGCGTAAGTTCCGGCGGCAATCGGCCCACCCGCTGGCTGTCCCGCTTCCAGCAGCCGCGCCCGGTCTTCCTCGGGAAGATAGTAGGTCTTGCCCGGCACATAGGCGTCGAGGAAGTCCTTGCGGTAGGTGACAGGCGGACGGCGGTTGTAGGGCGTGCTCAAGTGCGCCCGCACCACGGCTGATCCGGCAATGGTGTAGCCGGTCGCCCGGGCCTTTCCCGAGACTTCAAGCTGCCCCTCGTCAACAAGCCGCCTGAGCGTCCGCCATACCGTGCTGGGATCATCTTCCGGTGCTACCGCACGCCGGATCGCTGCCCGGCCCGCGCCGGGATGATCTGCGATATAGTTCAGAATGGGTTGGTCCGGGGACGGCATGCAACGATAATCCTATTGCTCACAACGATTATCTATCTAGATTATAATAGCTTTTTCGGCCTATCAAGTTTTCGTTGCACGGCTTTTGCAACGATTTATGCTGCTAAGAGGAATGCAACGATTCAGGGAAGGCTGTGAAACGATTAAGCAGCTGTAAATGCTGAAGTATCTAACTTGGATGGCAAATCGTTGCGTCTCTCTTGCAACGAAAATTGCCGCGCAGGCCTACAAGGCCCGCCCGTCAGTGTTTGGACGTGGCGGAAGAAATACCGCAAGACCAGCTTGCAGCAGCAATCCATTGGGCGAACCGACAACAAAGAAGGCGGCAATGAACTACAGGCATGAATCCAGGCAGGCATTGAAACGCGCCCGCGCAGCGCTGGCGAACAATAACGACGAAAGCCTAAAATACGCCGCGCTCGAACTGCGCATGGCCATGGAATCGCTGACCTACGACAGGGCAAAGGCCTACAAGGACGAGTTCCCGCCCGATGAATACGAGACTTGGCAACCGCGCAAGGTCATGGCGGTACTACTGGAAATCGACGCCACCGCCGACAAGGACAGCACCATCGCCTACGGCATCGAGGACACGCCGGGCCAGCCAGCGTCCCAAATGACAATGCTTGGCACCGAGACGGTACTGAACATGGAAACGCTGCGCAGGCACTATGATGCTCTGGGGAGCTTTCTTCATGTGCCGACCTTGAAACAGACCAGGTCCGGCAAGGGTCATGATCCGGGCAAGCTGCGCACGCGGTGCACCGAGATCGCCGATTATATCGACAAGGTGCTCGCCTCCCCGGTTGTCACTGTACCCTAATTAATCAGAATCGCGCTTGAAATTATCGTTTGTTTTCAGGAGCGGGCTGTACCCTTAATTTTCATATTGTACCGTTAATTGCCATACTGTACCCTTAACTAGCATACTGTCAGTTCTGTGGATAAGTGCTGACCAGTCGGGGCAGGGGATTGGCGTGGTCAGCGAGCGTCTTGCAAAACATCGAGCTTCGGTCCTCCGCCCGATCCTGGAGCTTGAAAAGAGGGGTGAGCCGATCAGCGTCGCAATCGGAGATGCCGCCTGGGAACTGGGTTTGGCGAAAAGCCATACCTGGTCGCTTTACCGCCGTTTGCGCGAAAATGACGGGCGGGCTGCGGCGCTGGAGCTCTCTCGCCGCGGGCCGAAACTGGGGTCGAAACGGATCGCGAGAGAAGTCGAAGACGTCATCGATGCGAGCCTGCGGCGCTACTATCTGGTTCGCGAGCGCTCGAGCTTATTACGCATCTGGCGAGAGATCCGTTCAGAGTGCCAGGCGAAAGGTTTTCGGCCCCCGACGCGAAAGACAGTGAAAGCTCGGCTCAATGCAATGGATGAGAAAGAGGTTGTCCGAAAGCGCCATGGCGCAAAGGAGGCGAGCAAGACCTTTGCGCCGCGTCCCGGTCGGCTTGCAGTTGGAACGCCGCTGGATGTCGTTCAGATCGATCACACCTTGGCAGATATCATTTTGGTCGATCACGTGGATCGGCGACCGCTTGCGCGCCCCTATCTGACGGTGGCGATCGATGTCGCGACCCGGATCGTTCTCGGGGTTTTTGTCAGCTTTGATGCACCTTCTGTTCTGTCGATCGCGCTTTGTCTCGATCACTGCGTACGTCGGAAATCAATCCACGTTCCCGGGACGCTGGAAGAGCTGGTCTGGCCGACAGCCGGTATCCCGAAGGCGATCCATGTCGACAATGCCCAGGAGTTCCACAGCGAAGCTTTCTCATCAGCTTGCGAAGATTGGGGCATTGCCGTCGAGTACCGTCCGCCGGGTGCAACGCACTTCGGTGGACACATCGAACGTTTGATCGGCACGACCATGGGGGCTGTTCATGTTTTGCCTGGGACCACGCAATCCTCTGCTGCCGAGAAGGGCGACTACGACAGTGAAAAATATGCCGCACTGACCCTGGCCGAGTTCGAGGACTGGCTTCATCTGGAGATTTGTCGCTACCACAATACGCGCCACGAAGCCCTCGGGCGAACTGCGCTGGCAGCCTGGGCTGACTTAGGCGGGGACACCGCGGGACGGCAGGTCGTCGACGTCGAAGCTTTCCGGACAAGCTTCCTGCCTTTTGAGTGGCGCCAACTCGGGCGCACAGGCATCACGCTCTTTGGTGTGCACTATTGGAGCGACGCCTTTGCGTCGTTGGTCGGGCGGGGCAACGGCAAGGTACAGGTGAAGTACGACCCCAAAGACCTGTCACAGGTCTGGGCCTTCGTCGATGATGGCCGCATGATCCCGGCGCGGTATCGGGACCTGAGCCACCCGCGAATATCGCTATGGGAAAGTCGTCGGGCGCGAAAAGAATGGCAGGAGAAGCATGGCAGTCGGATCAATGAGAAGGCCCTGTTCCAGGTGATCGACGCGCAGCGACGACTGGCCGAGGCGGCGCGTCAGAAGACACGGGCCGCCCGTCTGGAGAGTGAACGAGAAATGCGACTACTCAAGCACCAGCCGCGTCGCGATCCATCCCGAGAAATGTTCGCCATCGACACTGGTAACCCAGATCTCCCAACCTATCCGATTGAAGAGTTTGATGACCCCAGAAGAAGGAATTGACCGTATCCGTAGCGATCACTGGATCGCGTTCGACCGAGCCACGATTGTTCTCAACCGATTGACGTCCCTGATGGAAATGCCACAGCAGAGCCGGATGCCCGGCCTAATGGTCTATGGAAGTTCCGGTATCGGGAAGACGATGATCGCGAAGCGCATGGCCAGCAAGTATCCGACGCAGTACAACGCAGATCTGGGCATCACAAAGACCCCCATCCTGCTGGTTCAGGCTCCACCAGCCCCGGATGAACGACGGTTTTATCAGCATATATTGTCGACGATCGGAGCGCCGATGTGGGGGCGTCACACCGTCTCCGAGCTCGAAGTTCGTGCGCTCAGTCATCTTCGCGACATGGACCTGAAGATGCTGATGATCGACGAAGTGCACAATCTGCTTGCGGGTAGCTACCGTGAGCAACGTCGGTTCCTTAACATGCTGCGCTTCTTGGCCAACGATCTCTGTGCCTCGCTGTCGTTTTCGGTGTCACCGAAGCCCTCGAGGCCGTCCGCGGTGACGATCAACTGGCCCGTCGGTTGGACGAGCACTACTTACCGCTGTGGGAGGATGACGTGGAGTTCTCTCGGCTGATCCAGACGCTGATTGCGGCGATGGCGCTCGAGCAAAGGTCGGGTCTGACGGTCGCTTCACTTCGGACAATCCTGAAAGTGACCGGGGGTGTCACCTCGCGCGTGTTCATCATGGTCAAGTCTTTGGCCATTGAAGCAATCGAGACGGGTGACGAACGGATCACTGACGAGGCGGTTCAGTCCTGGCAGCCAATATGGGCAAAGCACGCCTGGAGCATTCCGCGTCAGCCCATGGCGGAGTTCGGGTGATCCTCAAACCGTTGCCGCGTCGTCCGCTGCAGGTGCGCGACGAACTGCTCTCGAGCTGGATCAGACGATTGGCCCAAGCCAATCATTGTTCTGTCGAGGACTTCTGCGGCTATCTCGGATTGGGGCAGAGTAGGGTGCCGGAGCGTATGAAAGATCTCAGACAGGTGAACTGGGCTCGCTTTTGCTCAGCAGTTCAACAGACCCGGGATGAGATTGAGGCAATGACTCTTCCGGACACGACGCATTTACCCATTCAATGCGTATCGCCTGATGACTTCCAGATTTGCGAAAGCTGCAGAGATCAGACGCCGGGAGTGATCTTACGGCACTGGCGCTTTGCCTGGTCGTTGACTTGCGAAAACTGTGGTCGACCACTTGTGGCGAGACATCCGTCAGATGGCCTATCAGACAGGCTGCGCCTCCGCGCTGCTCGTGGCGTGGCAGTGCTGAAGACCGCGGTCGATGCCAACGATCTCAGGCGCATGCGCCGGATCAGCCGCACGTTGGCTGTTCTGAAGATACTAGGTTTGGAATATCCCGCCTCGTTCGCGTCTCGGTGCCAGTTGCAAAGATCAGAGGCACTCGCAGCAATCGATGTGTGTACAACCCGTCCGTTGTTGGGCGCGGCAATCCTACTTTGCGGAAACGACAAGGCATTCTGGGAACTACGCCGTGCCTTTCCTTTGCACAGACGGGTGATCGCGCGGGTGCTCACGCTTTCAGAGGATCTCGAGAGGCGTCTTCCGCGCATACAGAAAGCAGAGCCTGCGCCAAAGAAAGAAACGAAAGCAGCGGACCGACCAGTTGCGTCCGAAGGTGCCTTGCAGGCTGCTCGACAGGCGATCTCTGAGCTTGGGCCCGATGCAGATCGTCAGGCGCTTCTGGTACGAGCCGATACAATCTGGAAAAGCCAAAGCTGTGTCAGCCACTGACGCAGAGCCCTGTGGATATATTGTAATTAAGGGTACAGAAACCGTCGAAAATGCGTCCAATCTGCAGATTCTGATTAATTAGGGTACAGTGACAGGCGGCGGCCCGTGCTGCTGGCGGGCGCCGGCTTCTTCGCCGCGGCGAGCGTCGGCTGTGCTTTGGCGCCCGGCCTAGGTCCGCTGATCGCTTCCCGCGTTCTCCAGGCCATAGGCGCCGCCGCCCTCATGGTCGTGCCCCGCGCGGTCGTCACCGACCTTTACGACGGCGCGCCGGCCGCGCGGCTGATGGGCGTCGTGATGATCATCACCGCCGCCTCGCCCCTGCTCGCGCCCCTGGCAGGCAGCCTGCTCCTCATGCTGACGGATTGGCGCGGCCTTTTCTGGGCCCTGGCCGCTGTCGGGGTCGGTGCGCTGGCCCTTACGGCGGCCCTCCTGCCCGAGAGCACGGCCGAGACCCGCCGCGCCGCGCCCGGCGCGCTCGTGCGGCGCGCGGGGGCCATGCTGCGCGAGGGGCGGTTCCTGCGCCCCGCGCTCGCCTCGGCCTTCGGCTTCGCGGCCTTCGCCATCCTCATCATCGCCGCGCCCTTCGTCTTTGCCGAACGCTACGGCCTCGGACCGACCGGCTTCGCCTTGGCCTTCGCCGCCATCGCCTTTGGCTTCGTCGTCGCCGCCGGCGGGGGCGGCGCTCTGACCGAGCGGATCGGCGAGGTCCGCACCTTGCGCACCGGCCTCGTCCTCTACTTGGGCGCGGCGGTCCTCGCGACGATGCTGGCCTTCGCCGGTCCGCCGCTCTGGCTGGCAATCGCCTCGCTCTTTGCCGTGACGATGGGGCTAGGCCTCGTGGTGCCCGTCGCGACCGTGCTCGCGCTTGGGCCACAGGGCGGCGAGGGCGGGCTGGCCTCGTCCCTCCTTGGTGCGATGCAGATGGTAGTGGGCGCTGCCGCCGCCGCCCTGCTGGGCGCAGTTGGGACGCAAGGATCGCTCGCGGCGATGACGGGAGGCATCGCCCTTGCCGCGCTCCTCGCGCTCGCCGCGGGGTCGGGGACCCTTCGGAGGCCCCGGACCGCGGCGCGGCCTCGATAGAACGGCGGTCCCTAGCCGCCTTGGTTTCGAGGCGTGCAGAAACAGTTTCAAACCTATGGACTGCCGAACATTTCTTACATCCCAATGAGTAGCATCACATCGGCTGTTCCGACCGTCTTGGCTGCACCCTTCAGCTCCGCTGACCCCTTCGATGCGCGCTTGGCGGCACGCCGAGCCGAGCCCGATATGCGCGGGAGAAATGCGCCTGATCGGCGAAGCCGAGATCAAGGGCGATACGACCCAGATCGTCGCGCCCGTGCCGAACGCGCTCCACCGCCATGCGGAAGCGGATGGACTGGACGAACGCGTAGGGGGCGAGGTTCGCCTGGATCTTCAATTGCCGTGCCAACGCGGCAGGCGGCATGGCACAGGTCGCGGCGAGATCGGCGACGGTGATCCGTTCGCCCACCCGACTTCGGACGTAATCCTCTAGTTGTGCAAGGTCGATGGAATAGCCACGATCCGTCCGTTTAGGGCGATCCTCGCCTCGGGTCGCTAGAAGCTGCGCGATTAGGAGCTGCGTCAGTCCGTCCGCGCGCAGATCGGTCAGAGTGTCCAGCCTTTCAAGCGATCGCCAAATCCCATTCAGAAGGAACTCTGTCTCGGGATCGCGAATATACGCATGATGCAGCGTGTTCAGCACGTCTAGTACGTCACTTGCGTATTGCGACTTTACGTCTTCGACGAAAGACCGCGCAATCGTGACGATCAGCAGACGATGCGGTTCGGGAACGTCGAACTCCAACGCCTCGTTCATAGGCGAGACGCCGATGCAGCCGCGGTCTCGGCAATCCGTTTCGCGCCAAGTTGCCCCTACCTTCCATCGGGCAGGCGTTTGGCCCGCGACGGTCAAGCCGATGACGATATCCGGCGTCGCGGGGTCGGCGAAGGCGTGTCCGCGCTGATCGGCCAGTATTGCCTCAACCGTGCCGTTGCCGCTTGAACGCTCCTGCCGTGCGAACCGTGCGTATCCGCTTTCCCGGTAGAAAGTGCCGTACTGCAAATGCCTCGCCTCGGCTAAATTGTTCAAACGCCGCGGAATGATCAAGTCGCCCCCGCATCCAGCGCCATTCTACCACATTGACAGTCTTGTCGGAAGCCGGATGCCGTCTCCAGGGCGGTAGTCCTAGACCTAGCTAGGGAGATACCGATGCGCGCTACAGAAAGATTTCTTCCCGTCAAGACGACGCGCCGAAGGAAAGGCGTCGTACCATTGGCGACCCTAGCCATCGCCGGACTGGTTGCCGGAACGACAGGTACGAGTAGGGCGCAGTCGGCGGAGGGTCTCTCGCCAGCGGATCGGATCGCCATCGTCGAGCGTTGGTACGCGACGATGGACTACGCGATGCTGGCCGACGAGATCGCTTGGACCCATGCGCCGGGCTTCTTCGGTGGCGAGACGCTGACCTCGCCGGCCGAGGTCGAAGAACAACTTACACCCTTCTATTTCGAGGTGTTCGACGACATCGCCGTCGACATCGAGAAGGTCGAGGCGAGCGACGCCTCCGTATTCTCCTTTGGGACCTACAACCTGACTCCGAAGAACTCGGACGAAGTGCACCTAGCCCCATTCGTCCATGTCTGGACCGTCGGGTTGGACGGAAGACTGACCGGGCTGGTTCAATACGCCGATACTCTCCTGATCTCGCAGGCGCTTACGGCCGGCCGGGTTCTGGCAGAATGACCAAACTTTCCGAAAACGGCTTCCGGAGGGCCACGACATGAGCGATGAAACGAAGGCGAGCGGGGTTTCCCGCCGGGGGTTCCTAAGCGGAACGGCGGCCGGCGCAGCGGCGATCCCGCTGCTTACCAGCGAGGGCCACGCGCAGGAAATCGTGCCGGGCGACGTCGGCGTGGCCGCGATCGAAATGACCTTGCGCGTGAATGGTCAGACACGTCGCGTCCGGGCCGACATCCGCGCAAGCTTGCTCGACGTCATGCGCGACCGGCTGGAACTGACGGGCACGAAGAAAGGTTGCGACGCCGGCCATTGCGGGGCCTGTACCATTTCGTTGAACGGTGAACGGCGGCTGGCCTGCCTGACGCTGGCGGTGCGGCACCAGGGTGACGAGATCACGACGATCGAAGGCCTGGGAACGCCGGGCAACCTGCACCCGATGCAGGACGCGTTCGTTCGACATGACGCGTTTCAATGCGGTTACTGCACGCCGGGTCAGATCATGTCGGCCGTCGCGTGCATCGAGACCGGCAATGCCGGGTCCCGCGACCAGATAAAGGAGTTCATGTCGGGCAATATCTGCCGATGCGGTGCCTTCCCGAACATCGTGGCCGCCATCGAGGACGTCCGCGACGCGGGCCTTGTCACGGAGCAGGGAACATGAGGTCCTTTCAGCTTCTCCGTCCCCGCTCGGTCGACACGGCCGTCGAGATGATGGCCGCCCACCCCGAAGCGCAGTACGTCGCAGGCGGGACCAACCAGATCGACATGATGAAGGCGGGTATCCACCGTCCCTCGCACCTCGTGGACATCGCGGGGCTTGGCCTGGACCGTATCACCGATCGCGGCGACGTGATCCGCCTTGGCGCGCTGGCGTCGAACACGGCGCTCGCCACCGACCCCCTTGTGCTGGAACATGTGCCGATGGTGTCGCAGACCGTGCTGGAGGGTGCGACGCAGCAGATCCGCAACGTGGCGACCACGGCGGGCAACATCCTGCAACGCAATCGCTGCCCCTACTTCTACGTCCCCGGCACACGTTGCAATCGCAAGGTCCCCGGCACGGGCTGCGACGCGGTGGGCGGCTTCGATCGGCTCAACGCCATCTTCGGAACGAGCGAGAGCTGCATCGCCGTCATGCCGTCGGACCTGGTCATCGCGCTGCGGGCCTATGACGCCACGGTACGGGTGACGGGGCCGGAGGGTGCGCGAGAGATTCCCTTCGCCGAGTTCCACCTCCTGCCCGGCGACACGCCGGAGGTGGAGACAGCCTTGCGGCCGGGCGAGATGATTCTGTCGGTCGACGTGCCCAAAGCCACTGCCCTGACGAGCCGCTACCACAAGATCCGCGAGCGTCGGTCCTACGCCTTCGCGCTCCTATCGGTCGGCGGCGCGGCCCGCGTCGAGGACGGGCGGATCACCGAGATGCGCCTTGCTGCTGGCGGCGTCGGCACGGTGCCCTGGCGCCTGCCGCAGGTCGAAGCCGCGCTGGTCGGCGAGGCGCCCGGCCCGGATCTCTTCGAGCGGGCCGCTGCGCTATCGCGCGAAGGCGCCGTCATCGGACGTCAGAACAGCTTCAAGCTGCCCCTCCTGGAACGCGCCATCGTCCGCGTCCTCACCGACATCACGGAGGTCTGAACATGGCCATCGGACTATCCATCCCCCGCATCGACGGCCCCGCCAAGGTTGCTGGCGTCGCCCGCTATGCCGCGGACCATTACCCGGACGGCGTCGCCCATGGATATCTCGTGCCCGCCACCATCGCCCGCGGGCGCATCGTGTCCATCGATGCGAGCGCAGCACAAACGATGCCCGGCGTCATCGACATCCTCACCCATGAGAACATGGACCGGCTGAACCCGCTATCGCTCTACGTCACGCCGCTCGATCCGATGGGCGCGAGCGGTCAGCAGGTGCGTCTGCCGATGCAGGACGACCGGATCGTGCACGATCTGGAATACGTGGCCCTTGTCCTTGCAGACACCTACGAAGCTGCGCAGGAAGCGGGCCTGCGGATCGTCGTCGAATACGAGGCCGAGGAGGCCGTGCAGTTCGATTACGAGCGGACCGAGGCGCATACACCCGTCGAGACGATCTTCGGCACGCTCGAAGGCGAGTACACCCGCGGCGACCCCGACGTCGCCATGGCCGAGAGCGCCGTCCGGATCGAAGGCACGTTCGACACGCCCATCCTGCACCACAACCCCATCGAGCTGCACGCCACGCTGGCGCAATGGGATGGCGACCGGCTCGACGTACGTGAGCCGACGCAGTGGGTCCTCGGCATCCGCAACGGTCTGGCCGAGACGTTCGGCCTGCGGCCCGATGACGTGCGCGTCCGGTCTGAATACGTGGGTGGCGGCTTCGGCGGGAAGGGCCTTCTCGCGCCTCACACGATCCTGGCGGTGGCCGCCGCGCGGCGGCTGGGTCGGCCCGTCCGACTCGTGATCACCCGCGCGCTGGAGTTCTCGGCCGTGGGCTTCCGCGCACGGACCCATACCGAGGCCGCGCTCGGCGGGACGCGAGATGGGCGGATCAATGCGATCACGATGCACATGCTCGCCGAGACGCCCGTCTTCCAGGACGTGGCCTTCGAGCCTGGCGTGCTGGCCCCGCGCCACATGTACGCCAACGAACACATGCGTGCCGACTTGGCCCTTCATGCCTGCAACATCCCCGCTCCGGTGCCGATGCGGGCGCCGGGCGAGGCGTCGGGCATGTTCGTGCTCGAAAGCCTCGTCAACGACTATGCTGCCGAGATCGGGATGGACCCGGTCGAGGTGCGGCGCATCAACCGGGCCGAACGTAATCCTGAGAATGGTCTGCCATGGTCGTCCAACATGCTGATGGAAAGCTACGACCGCGGGGCAGAGATGTTCGGCTGGGCGGACTACACGCCCGAGGTTGGCTCCATGACCCGTGACGGCAAGCTGATCGGTTGGGGCATGGCCAGTGCGACCTATCCGATGATCCGCACGATCTCCGCGGCGCGCCTGCGAGCCTACCCGGACGGACGGGTGCAGGTGGCCTGCGCGGCCCATGACATCGGGACGGGCATGTATACGGTCTGCGCCCAGGTCGCGGCCGACACGCTGGGCATCGATCCATCGGGCGTCGAGGTCCTGCTGGGCGACACCAACCTGCCCATCGCGCCTGCGGCGGTCGCCGCGCAATCGACGGCCAGCGTCGGCACCGCCGTCCAGGCCGCGGCCCGGTCCCTGCGGCAACAGTTGGACTTGGGCGGCGTCGGCGGCTCCATCGGAGAAGCCGTGCGACGGACCGGACGCGCCTCGGTCGAGGCCATGTCGGAGACGCGGCCCGGCGACGAATACACGCGCTATTCCATGTACGCCTTCGGAGCGAACTTCGTGGAGGTGGAAGTCGACCCGATCACCCTTTGGGCACAACCGACGCGGCTGGTGGGCGTCTATGCAGGAGGCAAGGTCGTCAACCCGACCACCGCACGCTCGCAGATCATCGGCGGAGCCGTGTTCGCCATCGGCATGGCAATGACCGAGCACACCATCCGCGACCCCCGCAACGGGCGGACGGCGAACCCGGACCTGGGCCTCTACCACATGCCCGTGCAGGCCGACATGCCGGAGATGCGGTTCGAGTTCCTGGAGGAGACGGATCCGCATGTGAACCCGCTCGGCGCTAAAGGCCTGGGGGAGCTTGGCGGCGTCGGTTTACAAGCGGCGATCACCGATGCGATGCGTCATGCCACGGGCCGCCGGGTCAGGTACCTGCCTTACACGCCGGAGGCGCTGTTCGCATGAGCTTCGATTTGCAGGACGCCCATGTCGTCGTGGTCGGCGGCTCTTCCGGCATCGGCTTCGCGGTGGCCCGAGCGGCACTAGATCTTGGCGCCCGCGTCTCCCTCGCGGGGCGGTCGAGGCAGCGCCTGGAGGCCGCCCGCACCGGCCTCCAGGCGGGCCCCGCGATCCTGACCCTGGACGCGACCGATCCCGGAGGCGCGAAGGCCGCGTTCGCTGAAATCGACCCCATCGATCACCTCGTTCTGACCGCAGGCGGCGCATCCGCAGACGGCCCGGTGGCCGAGATCGGCTGGCAGGGTCTGGCCGACACGATGGCGGCCAAGCTCGGCGCGCAGGTCACGGCGCTCGCGGCCGCCCTGCCGCATCTGACCGACCGCGCCTCGATCACCCTGACCTCGGGTGCCGCCAGCCGCAGCGCCACCCCCGGAATGGGAGCGCTCACGGCAACCAATGCCGCCATCGAGGCGCTTATCCGGACCCTCGCCGCGGAATTGGCCCCGCGCCGGGTCAACGCCGTCTCGCCGGGCCTCGTGGACACGCCGGGGCTGTCGATGCTGGCCGGCGACGGCAAGGACGCCATGGTCGCGGCCGCAGCCGAAGCGCTCGCGGTCGGCTTCGTCGCCAAGCCCGAGGACCTCGCCCCCCTCTACCTCGCCGCCATGACCAGCCCTTACATTACAGGTGCCGTCCTCGATGCCGACGGCGGTGCGCTCATCTAACCGCAGTCGGAAGCAATTTACTTCGCCGAAGCTCTAACATCGCCGCGCATGGTCGAGTGGGACAGTATCATCCTCGGCACTTCGCATTCACCGATCCGACGAGCGATTTTAGACCAGATCACGGGAACGTTCCGTATAACTATGATCCAGTGACGGCTGGACTTTTTTGCGGACGGGCCGGTTCCGCCCCTGTCACCTGATGAGACCTATCCTGAACAGTCGCGACCGCATCCCAGCTGTGCTCCATCTGCATCCCCCGGGCCTCGTTCATACCGGCGGCGTGCTATCGCCCGTGGCGGGGTCGTAACGCCCGCCGTCGAGGTTGCCGTGCCCCCATGCCATCAGCGATAGCAGGACAGGTTCCAGCGAGCGCCCCGCCTCGGTCAGTGCGTAGCGGTATCGGACGGGGCGGTCCTGATATGGCGTCTTCTCGACGAGGCTCAGTTCCACGAGCCGCTTGAGGCGGGTGGACAGGATGTTCGAGGGCACCCGCTCCTCGCTACGCTGGAGCGCCTGGAAGGTCGCCTTGCCGTGCCACATCAGGTCGCGGACGATCAGCAGCGTCCACTTATCCCCGATCAGGTCGAGGCTGCGCGCGATGGAGCAGCGCGAGCGGAAGTCGGGTGCGAGCAGGGCGTGAGCGGTCTGGCCGATATCGGGCATGCTTACGACTACCACGGTCGCTTGCAATACTGAAGCCACTCGGTCAGACAGTCACTTGCAGAACAGAAGTGACTCGGCGGGGCCATGGACGATAGCAAGCGAACCCTCCTGGCCCACTGCGCCGCGGCGACTGCCGCGCTCAGCGCGGGCACCGCCGTGGTGGCGACGCGCTTTGTCGTGGGCGAGGTCAATCCCATCGACCTCGCCTTCTGGCGCTACCTGATCGGCTCGGCCTGCTTCCTGCCGGTCCTGCCGATGCTTTGGCCCGCGCATCGGCTGACAGCGCGCGACGTGGGCACCATCGCCGTGCTGGGGCTTCTGTTCTTCTGCCTCTTCACCTGGGGCTTCAACGCCGCGCTCGAGGTTCTGCCCGCCGCGCGTGGCGCCGTGGGTCTTGCTACCGTACCGATCCAGACCCTGCTCGTGGCCGCCCTCTTCGGACGCGAGGCGATGAGCGCGCGCAAGCTCGGTGCGGTCGCGTTGGCTTTCGCGGGCGTGGCTGTCGTGTTCGGCCCCGCCGCCTTCGGCGAGGCGGGGGCCGGCGTGTGGCGGGGCGACCTCTACATGCTGGCGGGCGTGTTCTGCGCGGCCCTCTACTCGGTCTTCAGCCGCCAATCCCTGCGCGCGCACGGGCCGCTCTTCGTGACCGCCCTGGCAATGATGTTCGGCGCGGCGGCATTGCTGGGTCTGTCCCTTGCCACCACCGGCGGCCCGGCTTGGCCGTCCTTGGACTCGACAGGCTGGGCGGCGCTCCTCTTCCTCGGCACCTTCGCCGGCGCGGTGCAGTTCGCCCTCTTCACCTGGGCGCTGCGCTGGCTGCCGCCATCCACCACCGTGATCTACATTGCGCTCAATCCGATCACGGCGGTCATCCTTGGGGGGCTCCTTCTGGGCGAGGCGATCACGACGGTGCTGCTGCTTGGCCTCGCGCTGGTCCTGGCAGGGATCGGCCTGGCATCGGGATTGATCGGGCGGCGTCGCACGGATGGGTGATCCCGGAAGCCCCGAACGCTCCTGCAACGGACTTCGAGGGACGTTCACGGAGATATCGCTGCGTGACGGCCGGGAACATTCCGAGCGGGTCGGTTCGGTCAGCCTCACCGGACGAGATTTCCCTGGAACGGCCGCAAGCGCATCTCCGATGCCACCCTATGGGTACAACGATTGACGTATCGGCTACAGGAACCCGGACGCGACCGTATTGGTCGTTCGCGCTTCTGCGTGAACGACGATGCGGACGTTGCCGTGGTCTACGACATCCGTCCCGGGCCGCTTCAGGTTGTAGGGATTGCGTTGATCATGATCGCGGTCACTGCGGAGAGGGCAAGTTTCACTCTGGTTCGGCGCTCGCTTCGGTCGAGCGTCTACGTGCAGGATCGTCCTGCGCAAACGGAAGGTCGCTAAATGATCTCCGTCGTCAATATCGATCGATTTGATCGGTGTTTTCCTAGGTCAATCTCGGTGATAGCTTCGCTTGTGGTAAGCTGCCCCGCGGGCCATATCCCGCGGCAACCCGGTCATCAGCTCGATGGGTGACCCCTGCATCCGCATGGGGTCCCCATGACCGAGCCGTCCTCCACCCGCATCGCCACGTCCATGATCCGCAGCGCTCTGCCGATCGGCGCGTTCTATCTCACCGAGATCCTTATCGGTCTGACCGACCTCGCCGTGGTCGGGCGGCTCGGGACCGCGCCGTTGGCCGCCGTGGGGCTGGCCAAGACCGTGCTGTTGTCGGTCATGATGATCGGCTTCGCACTGCTGTCGGTGGGGCTCGTCCTCATGGCCGAGCGGGATGACCCTGCGCATAGAGGCCGGATCGTGGCGGGCTCGCTGCCACTGATCCTGCCGTTTGGGGTGGTGGCACTGCTGGTCGGCGCGGGCGGCGGCGATCTGCTGACAGGGGCCGGCTACGACCCGGCGGTCGTCGCGGCCTTCGACGCTTATGCTCCGATCCTCGCCTGGGCCGGGCCGCCGACGCTGGTCTTCGCGGTGCTCAAGAACGTGCTGACGGCCACAGACCGGACGGGGCCCATCCTGTGGCTGTCGGTCGGGATGGTCCTCGTCAACCTCGTGGCGAGCGTCGTGCTGGTCCACGGGGTCGCCAGCTGGCCGGGCCTCGGCGTCGCGGGCGCGGCCTGGGCGACGCTTGCGGTGAATGTGGGCGCGGCATGCGCCCTGACTCTCGTCGTCGCGCGAGCAGGGCTAATCCGCCTCGCGGGCCTCCGCCCGCGCCCTGTGCTTCGGGCCGCGCGCGACGTGCTCGCCCTCGGCTGGGCGGCGGGCGCGCAGCAGGTTCTGGAGAGCGGGCTCTTCACGGTCGTCCTGTTCCTCGTCGGGCTCTGGTCGGCGCTCTGGCTCGCCGCCGTCACGGTGATCTTCGCGGTCATGGAGCTGACCTTCGCCATCGCCGTGCCCTTGGGCGAGGTGCTGTCGGCTCGCCTCGCGGCAGCGCGGGTGGCGGGGGCAGGCGGCCTGTTCCGCCTCTACCGTATAGGCGTGGGCCTCGCCGTGGCGGGCGCGGGGATCCTGGGCGTGTTCGTCTGGACCTTCTCAGAGCCGGTGACGGCCCTCTTCGCCGGTCCGTCGGCGACGCCCGAGGCCCGCGACTTGATCGCCACACTCCTTCGTTGGACAGCACCGGTCTTCCTCTTCGACGCGGTGCAACTCCTGTCGCTCCACGCGCTGCGTGGCCTCCGCCGCATCGTAGGGCCGATGATCCTCAGCAGCGCATGCTACTGGCTGATCGGCCTCGGCGGCGGACTGGCACTGGCCTATCCCGGCGGTCTGGGCGCGGCCGGGATCTATGTGGGCTTCTGCGCGGGCCTCGCGGCGGCGGCAGTCCTGCTCGGGACGATGGCGCGGCGCGGCGCGCTCAGGCCCGTCGCCGTGTCGAAATCCGACTGATGCCACAGTCAGCAGGAATGGAAATGTTCCCCGTCCATCGATCCGTGATCCGTCCGCCGAGGCGATCAGCGAGGCGCCGCGGTGCCCAGACGCGACGCCAGCGCCGCCATCGCCTTCTCGATCGCCGTTCGATCGGGCTTGTAGAACACCCAGTTCTTGATCTGCTTGTGTGTCACGAGCCCCGCGTCCGCGAGCTGACGCATGTGGGCGGTCACGGTCGGCTGGCTCAGGCCGATCTTCTCGGTGATGAAACCCACGCAGACACCGTCTTCGACGAGGTCGCCATCCTTTTGCGGCGGAAAGTGCGGCAGCGGGTCGAGCAGCCATTCGAGGATCTGCATCCGGTTTTCGTTCGACAGGGCGCGCAGGGTCCTTGTAACCTCCAGCCGATTCATATAGGTATCCTACAATATAGTTTATTGCCGATGCAGATACGAAGATAGCCCTGACGGAGCGCCCCGACAACGATGCCCCTCGACTACATCCATTGCGACGTTTTCGCCGCCGCTCCCTATGCCGGGAACAGCCTGGCGGTCTTCGTCGATCCCCCGGACCTCACCACCGCGCAGATGCTCACGATCACGCAGGAGCTGCGCCACTTCGAGACGATCTTCGTCTGGTCCTCGCCCGAACCGAACCGCTTCCGCGCCCGGGTCTTCGACCTGATCGAGGAGCTGCCCTTCGCCGGGCACCCCGTCATCGGCGCGGCCTGCGCGATGCATCGGCGGGCGGGGCGGGACGCGGACGCGGTCTGGACCGTCGAGCTGAACGAGGGCCGGTGCGTGACTGTCGCGGTGTCGGAGGCGCGGGGCACGCTTCAGGGCAAGCTTGATCAAGGGCGGCCCGAGTTCCTCCACGCGCTCGCGGATGACGAGATCGCCCCTTTTGCCCAAGCGTTCCGCCTCGCTGCGTCCGACATCGCCGCGCACCGCCCGCAGGTGATCTCAACCGGCCTGCGCTACCTCGTGCTGCCGGTGGCGTCCGGCCTCGCCTCCGCCCGCATCGTCGTCCCCGATCTGGAGGAGCGTCTCGCCGCCATCGGCGCGGACTTCGCCTACCTCTTCGACCCGGCCACGATGGAGGGTCGGCATTGGAACAACGACGGCATCGTGGAAGACATCGCTACCGGCAGCGGCGCGGGACCGGTCGGCGTCTTCGCGGTCCGCCACGGCATCCGCTCGCCGGGCGAGGTGATCGGCCTGCAGCAGGTGCACTTCATCGGGCGTCCGAGCCGCCTCGACGTGACCGTCCACGGCGTGGCTGACGAGATCGCGCGGGTCGAGGTCGCCGGTCCCGTCTCGATGGTGGGTCACGGGACCCTAGACGTCTTGCCGGGCACCGATGGCTGACATGCCTCGAATCTTACGCGCCGACGACCTGCAACCCCTGCTGAAGATCGACCTACTGATCGAACCTATGCGGGAGGCGTTCCGGCAGGCATCGCTGGGATGCTCCGCTTCCCCCATCGCGGTCCTGCATCCGACGGCCACGTCCGACATGCACGTGAAGTCAGCCACTCTGGACGGCGCGCCGATCTTCACCGTGAAGATGGCGGGGTGGTCGCAGGACCGTGCCGACCGCGGCCTGCAGCCCACCACGGGGATGATCGCCGTCTACGACAGCGCGACCTGCGAGCTACGCGCGCTTCTGGACGACGAGCATCTGATCTCCGACTACCGGACGGCCGCCGCAGGGGCGCTGGTCGCCGACGCGCTGGCGCAGCCGGATGCCTCGACGCTCGCGGTCGTGGGGACCGGCGCGCAGGCGCGCCTTCAGGCCGAGGCCGTCTGCCTGGTGCGCGATATCGACCGCATCCTCGTCTGGGGCCGCGACACAGTGAAGGCGGAGGCTTTCGCTGCAGACCTCGATGCGACCCTCGGTAAGCCGACGGTGATGACCCTTGCGGACCTCGGGGCCGCCATTGCCGAGAGCGACGTGATCGTCTGTGCGACAGCCGCCAAGGACCCGGTGCTGCGCGGGGAATGGCTGCGCCCCGGCCAGCACGTCACCTCCGTCGGCTCCGACGACGCCACGAAGGCGGAACTCTCCGCGGATTGCTTCGCTCGCGCCGATCTGGTCGTGGTGGACAGCCTGGATGCCGCCGGGCGCTACGGCAGCCTCGCCCGGGCCGGGTTCTTCCAGGAGGGCGGGATCGATGGCCGAACCAAGGCCCCTGTCGCCGAGATCGGAACCCTTCTGAACGAGGGTCGGCTTCGGCGGAACGCGTCCGAGCACGTCACCGTCGCCAGCCTCGTCGGATTGGGCGTACAAGACCTGGCGGCGATCCTCGCATTGAGGGACGAGCTATGGTGACCGCCGACACGTTGCCTGACGGGGCCGTCGCGCGGACCTGGTCCGGGAGGGTGCCGGACGGCCATGCGGACGAGTTCCGCCGCCACCTGATGGCGACCGGCGTGACGGAGGCGCGGGACCTGCCGGGCTATCTCGGCGCCACGGTGACGACATCCTCCGAAGACGCAGTGACGACATTCACGCTGACGACGTTCTGGCAGAGCCTGTCGGCCATGCGCGCCTTCGGATCGTCCGACGAAGCCATCCTCTACCCGGGCGACGAAGCCTTCGGACTGGTTCCGGACCGCGAGGTGGTGATACGCGATCTCGTCCTGCTAGATCTGCTGTGACCGCGAGACGGGTGAACGTGAGAGCGTCGTCGGCGCGGCGCTCCATTCGTAAGGGGCGATGGCTGGAAGCCCCGGTCGCCGGTAGGATCGCCGGATGAAGATCTTGATGCTCAATGTCTGGGGCGGCGTGCTCCACCACGACCTGCTCCCGTTTCTTCGGGAACAGGATGCCGACATCTACTGTCTCCAGGAGGTGGTTCACACGCCCGCGACGACCGCGGAATGGCTCCACTATCGCGACGCGGAGCGTGACCTGCCGCAACGCACGAACCTGCTGACGGAGATCGGGGCCGTCCTGCCGGGCCATGCAGCCACCTACTGTCCGTTCGCGCGCGGCCACCTCTTCGATGATGGCACGCCGGTTCCTTCGTTCTCCGGCCTCGCCACGTTCGTGAAGCGCGATCTCACGGTCATCGGACAGCTTCACGATTTCGTCCATGACGACTTCCTGCCCGACCGCTATGGAGAGCACCCCTATCCGAGGCAGGCTCATGTCGTCCGCGTCTACGACGATCGGCTCGGTGCGGCGATCACGGTCGCGCATATGCACGGGCTCCGCGATCTGATCGATAAAGCCGACACGCCCGCCCGGCGCGCGCAGGCAGAGCGGCTGGTCCGCATGATCAAGGTGTTGCACCGCCCCGACGAACGCCTCGTCGTCTGCGGCGACTTCAACATCCTGCCGGGTAGCGAGACGCTGGCGATCCTCGGCGAACTTGGGTTGACGGAACTCGTCACGACGCGGGGCTTCGACGGCACGCGGACCCCGCGCTACAAGAAGCCGCAACGCTTTGCCGACTACATGCTGGTCAATGACGCCGTACGGATCGAAACCTTCGACGTAATGACGACTCCGGAGGTCTCAGACCACGCCGCGCTGGTGCTGGAGATCGACGCAGGCGTTCCAAGACTGCCGTGCTAATTGGCTATAGCGAATCGAAACGGACTTTGGTGTAGGCCACAGCGAAAGTCCGGTTCTATAGCGATTTGTGAGTTCGCCTCCTCAGGTACTTCGCGACTGTAGCAAATGGCTGAAAAGTGGGCTGCGACCGCAGCATTAGACGTAGCGCGCAAGATCTGCTCCTGTCTGGCGCAAGTTAAGACCGGACAAAAATACTTTTTGCTCTCCGCTTATTTTTGCGTATGTTCGGACTGATCATTCGCCCAGCAGGGGTCGAGTCCGCCCCAGTGAAGGCAACCAGAAAACAAGTCGGCCAGAGATCAACCAGTTGGTTCAACCTCAAGGCCAACGAGATGAAAGGAACCAAAGCAGATGACGGCACTAGTCAGAACAACAGGTGTCACGAAATCGCGCTAAAACGAAAAACCCCCCGGCAATCTGGGATCACAAGGGGGGCCTAACGTCGAAACTTTGGTCAGTTGAAACGCTAGCTCTTCCCGGACAAGCAGGCAAGCAAAAAACGTCCTTGGGCGAGCAGAGAAAATATGCCTGTCGTGATCCCTCCGCCGCAACCAGCGGAGACAAAGAAATGCAGGCACTTAGAGAAACAACTGAGGCGACAAGACCAACCGCGAGGACGGCTCGATCGACAAATCGTCCGGCCGAACAGAGCCGGTTGCACAGGGCGCTGCGTAATGCAGCCAAGATCTACGGCCTGAAAGATGCGGTGCTGTGCACAGGAACCACGCTCATTTGCTTCATCCCGAAAGACGCCCCTGCGCCGATCTCGCCGGTCCAGGCACAGAGGCTCGCCGACGAACGCGGCTGTGATGTGCGCACCACCCGCAATCATATCAGCACCCTCATCCGCCTTGGCCTTGCCCAGGACGAATGCCTCGATGGGGGAGGACGGTGTGTCGTTCGAGCAGCGAATGGGACGATCGCTGTTCTTCACGGCATTAGCTTTGCCCCGCTCCTGGCGATGGCTGAAGAGCTAGAGGAGAAGGTCGCGCGTATGAACGCTTTGGCGACCGAGATGCAGCGCTACCGATCCGAGATCTCCACGCTCCGCAGGAAGCTGAAGCCGTTGGTTGCGCATAGCGCGCTCTCAGATGCGGATCGCGCCTATTACGAGAAATTGCCGCGCCGCATCGCGTCGCTCGACCTTTGTCGTCTGCGAAATCTATGGAGCGGCATTGTTAATTTTCGCGCTCGTGTGGACGCTCTCATCGAGGACAGTCGGGCGGGTGCGAATGCTGTGTCACCTAAGGAAGAGTCCGACCGGTCGGAAAATTCCACCGCACGATCATACACTACAACTGATCTAAATATAGATTCCTGTAATTCGGCGATGCCTGCTGAGAAGAAAGGAGGTAATCGGCCGTCGCGCCCGACTTGTGGCCTCGAGCATGTGACCCTGCGCATGGCTCTGAATGCTGCACCTGACGAATGGCATGTCCTGTTCGAGCGATATGGCGCTGTCGATTGGGCGAGTTTCGTGAATGTCGCATATGAACGGAAAGTGGCCCTTGGGATCAACGATACCGCCTGGGCTCTCGCTCAAGCTGCTCTCGACCGTACCGGCGCCGCTATCCTCGTCCTTTTGGCCGACGCCAACGATATCGCGCGGGGCGGCATCATCTTTAAACCTGGCGCCTGGGTGCGGCGAATGGCCGAGAAGGCAGAGCGCGGTGAAGCTCATTTGCATCGATCCATCTTCGGAATACTCAATCGTGAGGGTACGGTGCATTGATCGACCGAGATGCCATAGCTGCCGTCAGCACCACGGTTGCCGACGTCCGCCTTCATAGGGTCGAGCAAGACCTTCCGCGATCAGGACATCCGCCACATCCAGGCTTTCGACGAACAGCCGAGCCAGAGCGCGATCGTACCGATCGCGGCCCGGCAGCACGACCAGTTCGATTGCACCTGCCTGATCGATCAACTGGCGAAGCCGCCGTGTGGCTTCATCTCCAAGGGCTCTTTCGTAGGCGCAGCTGGCGTTTTGAGTTTCAGGCGTATCGAACCCTACCAGACGCACCTCTGGCCCCCGACATCGATGGTATCTCCGTCGATCACATAGATCGATCGCGCCGCGATCGTCTCAGCCAAGCCTCTATCGGGCGACAGGCTATAGGACGCTACGAGTATCCCGAGCCCGGCAAGGACGACCGACACCCATCCCGATCGACCTCGGTTTCGCACTCGCAGTCTCATCGGCTAATCCTCAGTCGAGTGAGCGATGGTCATGTCATATTACCGCCATCGTTTTCCAGTCTGGCGAGACCACGCGTCTCTTGCCAGCTAGCTGCAGGCCACTTTGGCCCAGAACGTTCAATGAGAGCGACACTTCATTCGAGGGTTTCGAACCCCACCTCCGTCGTTCTTCCGCCCGTAGTCAATTCCGAGCTCTGCTGACACCGGTGCGGCCGACTTCCATTTGCCGCCTCCAACCGTCCGAATACCAAGCAACCAGGTTCTCATTGCCTCCTTGGATCCGTGTTTCTCAAACGGAACATCGCTCAGGTCTCTCTTTGCGAGCAGCGAGGTCCAAGCCCCTCACTTTCAAACGAAAAAACGGCTTCCGCGAGCGGACCCTCCGTTTTTTCGTTTGATCGCATCAAGACCTGGCATGGCCGTTTTTCATCGAAACACTTCACCAAGGAGACAAAGACATGAGAACCTTCGCAGAATTTCAGATCATCGGTCGGGTCGGCAAAATCAAGGAAGTCGGCTCCACGCTTCGGGTCAGCATCGCTGCGGATTATGGCCGGAAGAACGACCAGGGCGAGTATGAATCGAACCCCTACTGGAACGAAGTGACGCTCTTCAACGAGAACGTCCAAAAATGGGCCAAAGAGAATGTGCAGCCCGGCGACATCGTTCACGCCCGCGGCACCATGCGCCAGACGCAGTGGGAAAATAGCGATGGCGGCACCGAGTATGGCATGACGCTCGCCGCCGAGAGCTTCGACGACTTCAGCCATGATGAGCGCCGCCGCGCTGCGAAAAGCGAGTGACGATCGGGGCGGGCCTTCCGGCCCGCCCTCTCTCATGGGCTCGCAAGTCGGCCGTGTCCTGCGGCCTGTCGGCAGACAAGCGTATATCTGTATCACTTTCGGTTGCTAGAAGTGCTGCGGCATGTCATCCTAAGTTGAGTTCATGAAGAATCGCTAACTACCTTCTCAGGAGGTAGTCACCTCCCTAACTCGTTTTTATGTCTCCTTGCTTTGTAGATATCTAATCAGGTTGCGTCTTGTTGTGGCTGGCATTTCTCAGTTTTTAGTAAGGTAAGTATTAGATGACCAACTCAGTGTGAAGAACTATGAAACGCTCACCGCTCCATTCTCTTCTTCTTAGCCTCGCATTCGGCATCTTAGTACTCTCCTTATTGGCTGTTGGAATCTCTGCAACTGCTGATCAGAAAAGACTACGGTTTAAAGGTGATATCTGTTTGGATGGGTCTGTTGCGTTAACCGGCCTATGTTGCGCAGTGTTGTACCACGGAGATACCAGATGATGCCACGTCGTGACCCTTTCAAAGGCCATCGGTTCCCGAAAGACGTCATTCTCTTGGCGGTTCGCTGGTACTGCCGCTATCCGCTATCGTATCGGGACGT
>CANNFE010000019.1 GCA_947503775.1 uncultured Paracoccaceae bacterium
GTCTTCCTGTCAGCTATCGCACTTGCCGCCCTCGTCATCTACTGGCTTTGAAACTCAATGAGTCCTGACCCTAGATTACGCCTGCGATCTCCAACGATCCCAACTAAGAAAAACCGACCCACATACACCCCAAACCACACCGTCCCCAACCCACTCCACCCAAACCCATTGTCCACACTTCACACCCCCCGAAGCAACGGGCGGAGCCTTAATCTCCCCAACTTGCGTGAATCCACCGACCAAATACCGACGCAATACCGACCGGATACCGCACCCCCGATATCGCCCGTTAACCAGAGCCGTCCGGGCCGTCCTCTCAGATCAGCCCCATCGCCAGACGCGCCGCGCCGACCGACGCTTCCGTCTGCTCCGCGCGCAGCACCGGACGCCCCAGAACACGCGCCCGCATTTCCGTCCAGACCGGGTTCGCCGCCCCGCCGCCCGCCGTGAAGACGCGCGCCACAGAGGGCCCGCCGAGCCGTTCGATCGCGCCATAGCACTCCGCCTCGATCCGCGCGATCCCCTCGAAAATCCCTTTCAGGAACAACGCGTTATCCTCAGGCCGAGGCGTCATCCGAGGCGCCAGATCCGGGTCGTTCACCGGAAACCGCTCCCCCGGACGCACGAGCGGATAATAGTCCAGACCGCTTGGGGTCCCCGGATCGATCTCCGCACTCAGCGCCGCGATCTCACCCGGTGTGAAATGCTCCAGCAGCACCCCGCCGCCCGTATTCGACGCCCCGCCGACCAGCCACATCTCGCCCAGCCGATGGGAATAAAGCCCCAGCCTGCCATCCTCGATCCTATTTGACGTTAACACCTTAACCACCAAAGTCGTCCCCAACGACGTCACCCCGTCGCCCACCTCACAGGCCCCCGAGGCCAGAAAGGCAGCAATGCTATCGGTCGTTCCGGCGTGAAACATCAGCTCCGGCGACAGCCCGAACCGGGCCGCAACCTGCTGATCTATAACCGAAACCTCTGCCCCGACAGGCCGCACCTCCGGAAGCATCCCGATCTCGATCCCGAGCGCCTCGAACCAGTCCGGCCAACAGGCCCGCTCCACATCATAGCCCGTCTTCAGCGCATTGTTCTGATCCGAAATGCCCCCCCGCCGCGTGAGCTGCGCCAGAACGAAATCCGCCTGATGCAGGACCCATTTGGCCCCGTCCGCATCGCCCAGAAGATGCAGAAGCCGGGCCAGGGCCGACGCCGATCCGCGCCCGATATGCCCCTCGGGCGCCACCGCCGCGATCCGCTCGGCTTCGGTCTCGAACCCTTTGGTATCGTACAGCAATCCGCGTGTCACCGGCGTCAGATCCGCCCCGGTCAGCACCATGCTGCCCGAGGTCCCGTCGATCGCCGCATGCCGGATCGCCAGCGGGTCCAGACCGTCCTTGCGCAGGGCCGTAACCTGCCGCTCCAGACATTGCGCGACGGCGCTCCACCAATCCTCCGCCCGAACCTCAGCGCCGGCCCGCGCCATATGCGCCGCCCGCGCGGTCGAGACTAGGGTCCCGCCGGCATCCAGGACGGCCGTGCGGACCCCGGACGTGCCGATATCGATGCCGAGCGCATAGCTCATGTCGGCCCCCGCGCCGCCAAGGCCTGCCGGTACTTCTCGGCATCCCAATCGAGCAAATCCGCCTCGGCCTCGGCCCCGATTGGCCTGACGCTCCAGTCCTCATCCAGCCGGGACAGCACATCGGCCAGACACGCGATCATTGCTTTTTGAGACGAGGTCGCGGCGCGACGCAGGGCAACGCCGCGCCCCTCGATGATCGCGACCGGCCCATCCTCCATGCGCGCGCGCGGCACCCCCGGTCCAAGGAACACAACGTGATCGGGATAAAGCGATCCGCCGCAGGCCAGATCGCGCAGCCTGCTCTCCATGGCCAGCCGCCCGATCTCCGGCACCCAATCGAACCCGTCCGGCGGCGCGTCCTTCGGCGGATGCGCCATATCGAGGGCAGGGCGCTCCAACCGCCGTTCGACCTCGTCCATCAGTTCCGCAACTTCCGCAGAGGTCGATCCACAGCAGATCAGCCCGTGATTGGCTAGGACGATCACCTGCGTCTCAGGTCTCGCTTCACGCGCAATCCGGCCGGTCAGCGGCAGTCCCGGCTTGGCATAGGGCACGAAGGCGACCGGCAGATCGCGCAGCAGATCGCGCGCCACCTCAAGCCCCTCGGCAGAGACGGCATGCGCAAGCGTTGCCACCGAATGGGTGTGGGCCACGACATTCCAGTCCAGCAGCGCGTGGAACGTCGTCTCGATGGACGGCCGCAGGCCGGTTTCGCCGATCACAGCCGCCTTGCAGGTCCCGTCACCTGCGCCCCGCGCCTCGGCCAAGGCCATCTTGCGCGAGACCGGAACGAAGACGTCCCGCTCCAGCGCCTCGGCCAGTTCCATCCCCGAGGCCTTGATCCACATGATCTCGCCGATCTTGATCGAGGTATTCCCCCCAGGCCCCTGAATGCGCAGCGGATCTGCGCCCCATGCGGCGGAATAAGACACGAAATCAGAGGGCAACGCGCCTGTCTTCATGCGACGACCTCGATCATGTAGTCCGGCGGTGGATGCCCGCTCTGGGCCACCAGCAAATCCAGATCAGCCAGCGGATCGTCCGATTGAAACGCCCCGGCGTGAAGCCCGCCCTGCACCAAAACCGACCGCCAGCCCGCGCCCGCCGCGCCCGCGATATCGTGCTCCAGCGAGTCGCCCACCATGAGGATCCGCTCGGGGGCATAGCCAAGGTCTCGCTCCAGCGCGCGATAGACCGGCCGGTGCGGCTTTCCGTAAAAAATAACCTCTCCGCCGTGCTCCGCGTAGTCATGCGCGACCGCTCCGGGGGACGGCACAATCCGGCCGCCGTCGCGCGGCGATCCCCGGTCGGGGTTCGAACAGTAAAGCGTGAGCCCCGCCAGCCGCGCGCGATCCAGCTTGTGCTGCTGCGCGATCGTCGCCCCGTCCTCCGGCAGCCCCATCAGCAAAACCGCCTCCGCCTCTTCAACCCGGTCGGTCAACGTGAGGGGTAGCCTGCCTGCCCAGATCTCGGCATCGCCCTCCGATCCGGTGATGACAAGCAGCGTCTTCGCCTCGATCCGCCCGGCCTCGACATCCTGCCAAAGCGCCTCACCCGAGGTCATCACCGTCCGGAAAAGCGTGGGCGGATAGCCCATCGCCTCCATTCGCGCGGCATTCAAATCCGCGCGCTTTCCCGAATTCGACAGCACCGCCAACGGGATATCGAGCGACCCTAAGGTCTCCGGCACTCCGGAATAGGGCGCGCTGCCGTCATGCAGCACACCCCATTGATCCAGAACGATCGCATCGACCTGATCGGTGATCTCGCTCAGGCTGCGGATCAGCCGTGTCATCGGGCTCTAGCGCGGCGCGTCGGGTTTCGGAGCCTCAAGCCCCGCCAGATATCCCTCGACCTCCTCCGGGGCCAGCGCAGGCGCCACCCTGCCTGAAGTGCCCCCCGGCATATCCCCGAAATAGAAGGCAAAGCCCGGAATATGCTTGCGCCGTTCGCGCAGCTTCATCCCTTCGAACGGATAGACCTCGTGATCGCCGCAGGCCTTGTCGTGGCAGGCGAGGATATAATCTGCACGCTTGTCGATCTCCTCGACCGACTGCCATCCCTCGACCGAATTGACGAAGCGGGCCGGCACCCAGTAGCGCCATTTCTCCTCCTCGTTCGGCTCCAGGTTCCGCGCCTGAAAGATCGCATCGCCTGCCACCACGATATCCCCCGCCGAGGTCGTCACCGTCACCGCCATATGCCCGACCGAATGGCCCGGCGTGTGGAACATGGTGATGCCGGGAAAGACCTCCGTCTCATCGTCGATCAGCTCGAAGGCGCAGCCCGCATAGGCCGGTTCGATCCCCAGGATCGGGCTCTCATAGGTTCGGTAGTAAAGGGGCAGGGGATTGTAGGCCATCACCATCTCCTTGCGCGGCGCGATGTAGCGCGCGTTCGGAAACTCCCGCATGTTCTGCACGTGGTCCCAATGCAGATGTGTGAAGATGATCGCGTCGATCTCCTCGGGCTGCACGCCCAGCTTTTCGGGCAGGTGCTTATGCACTTCCGTGCAGCCGCGCTTTTCGCATTTGTGGTGGTATTTCGTCGCGCGCGGCTCGTCGCACAGGCCCGTGTCGATCAGGACCTTATGCTCGCCGGTATCGACATAGTAGCAATAGCAGGGGTTCCAGATCTTCTGGCCCGCCGGACCCTTCCAGAAAATATAGGTCCCAAGGTCGGCCTCGAGCCAGCCGGTATTGATCGGATAAATCTTGGTGTCAGCGATTCCCATCGAGGGCCCTCCAGGTCAATTCCCGGAGATTTGTATACAGAAAATGCCCTCTGTCTACAGTGAAACCGCAACAGGCCCGAAATTGCAGGGCCAGCCCCTCAATTCGCCGCCAGAACCCGTAGAAAGCTCGCCGCCATATGCTGGCGCATACCTTCGGCGGCGATGTTGGAGTTGGCGGAAAAGATCTTCTCGAGCAGATCGTCATGGCTCTCGGCAGAGGCAACCAGATCCCCGGCATCCGCGAACTTCTTGGCGCGGAACGGACCGGTCCGGCGCCGGAAATCCGCCGCGATTTCGAAGATGTAGGGGTTTTCGATCGCACGATAGATGGAAAGGTGGAACTCCTCGTTCGCGCGCAGGTAGCGGGGCAGGTCGCCCGCCTCTGCAGCCGCCTTGCATTCAGCCTGCGCCACCTCGATCTGCGAGCGCGCCAAAAGCGTCAGCCGTTGCGAGGCAAGCCTTGCGCATAAGGCTTCTATCTCGTGCATGGCCTCGAACATCTGGGCCAGTTCCTCGCGGGAATACTGCGCGACCCGCATCCCGCGACCCTCGCCGCTTTCCAGAACGCCCTGCGCTGCAAGCCGGCTCAGCGCCTCGCGGATCGGGGTGCGCGAGACGCCGAACCGCTCGGCAAGTCGGGTCTCGTCCAGCCGCTCGCCCGCGGCGATCCCGCCTGCCGCGATCTCCTCGAGCAAGGCGGCCTCGACACGATGCGCGGCCGATCCGCGCGGCGGTTTTTCTGACCCGTCCACCAATCATTCCTTCCAAGATCAGCCTTACCAATAACAGCAGAACCGGCGGAAACCAAATGTAATCCACCTTTCTGGATATTTTGCGTTGCTTTTGCATACAAACTATGCGCTCTTTTCGCGAGACGTGAGGGAGACAGGGGATCTATGCCCGAGATCAGGCTGGAAAATCTGCGCAAGGATTATGGCGCGGTCACTGTGATCGAGGATCTCAACCTCTCGATGGAGGATGGAGAATTCACGGTCCTCGTTGGCCCCTCGGGCTGCGGTAAATCCACGACCCTGCGCATGATCGCGGGGCTCGAGGCGGTCACCGAGGGCCGCATCATGATCGGCGACCGCGACGTCTCACGGCTTGAGCCGAAAGAGCGGGATCTGGCGATGGTCTTTCAGGACTACGCGCTCTATCCCCATATGAACGTTGCTAAAAACATGTCCTTCGCGCTGCGCCTCGCACGCTATGACAAGGACGAAATCCACAAGCGCGTCAGCGAAACCGCCGAGATCCTCGGCCTGACCGACCACCTTCAGCGCAAACCGGCAGAGCTGTCGGGCGGCCAGCGTCAGCGCGTCGCCATGGGCCGCGCCCTCGTGCGCGATGCGGGCACGTTTCTCTTTGACGAGCCGCTTTCGAACCTCGATGCCAAGCTGCGCGGCCAGATGCGCGGCGAGCTGGCGTTGATGTCCCAGCGCATCAACAAGAACATGATCTACGTCACCCACGACCAGGTCGAGGCGATGACGCTCGGCGACCGCATCGTGGTGATGAAATTCGGCAAGATCATGCAGGCCGGCACCCCCGAAGAGCTATACCGCAAACCGCAGAACAAGTTCGTCGCGGGCTTCATCGGCTCGCCGCCGATGAACTTCCTTCCCGCAGAGCTGCGCGATCACGGCGGCACGCTCCATGTCGAAGGGCAGGGGTTCTCTGTTCCGCTTTCGGCAGAACGCAGCGCGAGCCTGAAAAGCTATACCAACCAGAACGTCCATCTGGGCGTGCGCCCCAGCGGCTTTGTCGAATCCGATGCACCCGGCGCCATCGAAATGCCGATTGTCCTGTCGGAATATATCGGCGCGCAATCCGTTCTCATCTCCGAACTTGGCGGCCAGCAGGTCACGATCGAGCTCAATTCGCTCGAACCCGTCCGCATCGGAGAGATCCGTCACTTCACGATCGAACGCGAGGAACTGCACCTTTTCGATCCACAAACCGAGGCCGCGCTGTGACGCGCCTCACGCCAAAACCATCTGGGAGGATGACATGACTTTGACCTTCAAAACCTGCGTGGCCGCCCTGGCCGCCAGCGTCTCGCTCGGCTCTATCGCCGCAGCGCAAGACGTGCCCGCGCCCTATCAGCCCTATGCCGGAACCACGCTCGTCGTGAACTTCCCGGCCCACCCGCATTACAACGCAGCGATGAAGGTGCTGCCCGAATTCACCGAACAGACCGGCATCGAGGTCGAGGTCGACCAGCTGCAATATCTCAAGATGCGCGAGCGCCAGACGCTGGAGCTGACCAAGGACGAGGGCGATTACGACCTGATCTCTTACGTCGTCTTCTCCAAGGCTGACTACGTCTATGCCGATCAGCTGGAGAATCTGGCGCGGTACTTCATGAACCCCAAGCTGGCCGATCCGAACTATGACGCGGCCGACCTGATCGACGGCTACGTCCAGAATATCGGCGTCGCGGGCGGTCAGAAGGGCTATCTGCCGGGACCGACCGGATCGCTTTACGGCATCCCCTTCGGCTCCGAGACGTCGGTTCTGGGCTACCGCACGGATATCTTCGAAAAGCACGGGCTCGAAGTGCCCGAAACCTATGACGCGCTTCTCGAACTGGCCTGCCAGATCCCCGAGCTCGAGCCGGGCATGGGCGGTCTCGCCTCCCGCGCGGCCTCCGGCCATCAAGCCAGCCATGCCTTCCTTCTGCACCTCAACCCTCTGGGCGGTGGCATCTTCGATGACGCCTGGGAGCCGATCGTCAACAACGAAGCAGGCGTCGAGGCGGCCAATGCGCTCAAATCGATCGTCGATTGCGGCATCGAAGGCAGCCAGACTTTCGGTCCGTCCGAAGCTGCCGCGGCCTTCGCGCAAGGGGACTACGCCATGTTCCTCGACAGCATCGCCTTCGCTGCGACCTTCGAGGACGAGACCAACAGCCAGGTCGTCGGCAATGTCGGCTGGGCGCTCCACCCCGAAGGCGTCAAGCGCGCCTCCCAGACCGGCGGCTTCGGCATCGCCATCCCCAAGAACGCGCAGAACAAGGAAGCGGCGTTCCTCCTGATGCAATGGCTGACCTCGAAAGAGGCCGACCTGATGATCGCCATGGAAGGCGGCAATCCCTCGCGCTTCTCGACCTACGAGAACGCAGAGCTGAATGCCAAATACCCCTACGCGGCGACCTTCGGCGAAGCGCTGCAATATGCCGACCCCGACTGGCGCCCGATCATCCCCACCTGGGGCAAGATCAACGCCGATCTGGGCACCACGCTCAGCCAGATCATCACCGAGGATCTGGACGTGCAGGAAGGCCTTGACGGCGTCGCCGAACGCAGCCGCGCCATCATGGACGAGGCTGGCTACTACACCTGGAACTAAACCAAACGGGCAGGGCGGCCTCGTCGCCCTGCCATCCCCCGCCTGCCTGATGGGATGCCCATGAAAACCGCGCTCGCCAACCGGATGACGCCCTACCTCTTCCTGGCGCCCGCCGGGATCGTCCTGGTGGCGGCGCTTCTCTATCCGATCGGCTACATGATCTATGCGAGCTTTCTGGACTGGAACCCCAGCCAGCGCATCGGAGAGGCCGACTGGATCGGCCTGCGCAACTACACCAACCTTCTGGGCGACGCCGCCTTCCGCGAAAGCTTCTGGGTCACGATCAAATTCGCCGCCATCGTCGTCACGCTCGAGATGGTCCTCGGCGTCGGCCTCGCGCTCCTGCTCGACCGCAACCTGCGCGGCATGTCGATCCTGCGCACGCTCTTCATTCTGCCGATGATGATCGCCCCCATCGTGGTGGGCCTGATGTGGCGCTATATGTACCATCCCACCGTCGGCATCTTTAACCGCACGCTCGAAAACATCGGCCTGCCCACCGTCCCCTGGCTCTCGGACGGGGGCTGGGCCTTCACCTCGATCATCATCGCCGATGTCTGGCAGTGGACGCCCTTCATCTTCATCCTCTCGCTCGCCGCGCTGCAATCGCTGCCGCAATCGGCGATCGAAGCCAGCCGCATCGACGGCGCAAGCGCGTGGCAGACGATCCTCTACGTCAAGCTGCCGCTGATGATGCCCGTCCTCATCGTCACAGCCCTCCTGCGCCTGATCGACGCCTTCAAGGTGCTCGAGGTGATCCTCGTCCTCACCAATGGCGGCCCGGGTCTGTCGACCGAGATCCTGTCGCTCCGCATCGCCCGAACGGCCTCCGAATTCCGCGAGCTTGGCGTGGCCGCAGCCATGTCGAATTTCCTGCTGATCCTGCTGCTGGTCCTGACCGTGGCGATGTATCTCTACGGCAAGGCGGCCGAGCTGCGCGCGGCCCGCCTGCGCGCCGCCGCCGAGGAGGCCGCATGACCCAGGACCGCCAGAACCCCGCCTTCTACGCGCTGCTGACCGTGCTGATCCTCATGGCGATCGGCCCGATCCTGATGATGCTGATCACGTCGCTCAAGCTGAACGTGGACATCATGTCGGACACGTCGGGCCTTATCTTCATGCCGACGATCCGCAACTACGAAACCGCGCTCTGCGACATGCTCTGGTACGAGCCGGCCCATGTCGACCGCTGCGATCCGACCTTCGGGCGCGCGCTCGTCAATTCGCTGATCATCTCGATCATCTCGACCGCGCTGACGCTCATCATCGGCACGATGGCGGCCTATGCGCTGGTCCGCTTCCGCTTCATGGGGCGGGATACCGTGTCGCTGACGACGCTGATGATGCGCATGGTGCCGCCCGCCGTCCTGCTGGTGCCGGTCTTCGGGATCTGGACCTTCCAGTTCGGCATCGATGGCACGCGCGCGGGGATCATCCTGATCTATGTCGCGATGAACCTGCCCTTCGTGATCTGGATCCTGCAAAGCTTCATCGTTCAGGTGCCGATCCAGTTGGAAGAGGCCGCGCGCATGGATGGCGCCGGCCCCTTCCAGGTCTTCTTTCTGGTGGTCCTGCCGCTGATCAAACCGGGGCTGGCCGCCGCCTCGATCTTTACCTTCCGCATCGCCTGGAACGAGTTCCTGCTGGCCAATGCGCTGGCCGACCGCAGCACCCGTACGGTGCCCGTGACCATCGTCAACAGCCTCACCGAGTTCGAGATCGACTGGGGCGTGATCATGGCGACCGGCATGCTGCTCGCGATCCCGCCGATCCTCTTCACGCTCGTCGCCTCGCGCCAGATCATCACCGGAATGACCGCAGGAGCGGTCAAGGGCTGATGAGCGTTCTGCTGCTGGCCACCTACGATACCAAGCTGGAAGAGGCCGAGTATCTCATGGATGCGCTCACGGCCCTCGGCGTGCCGACCGAACGCTGCGATATCTCGCTGCGCGCCGAGGGAGAGCACTGGTCAGGCGACGACAAGATCGCCGCGATGGAGCGTGCCGCGGCAGGCGCACTCGACTGGATTCAGACCGCCCCACAGGAGGGCCGCCGCATGATCGCGGCCATCGGTGGTGGCACCGGCGGGCAGATCGCGCTCCGCGTCCTGCGCGAGATGCCCATCGAGATGCCGAAGGTCCTCGTCTCCACGCTGCCCTTCGATCCGCGTTACGCGCTGGCCGACAACGCGATCATCCTCGTGCCCACCATGGCCGATCTGTCGGGCCTAAATGCCACGGTGCGCCAGGCGCTCGACCGGGCCGCTGCTATCCTGCGCGGTCTTTATGATGCCAGCCTGCCGACCGGCCCCGCCAGCATCCAGCCCTCCATCGGCATCACCGCCCTCGGCGTCACTGGTCCGGGCACGGATGTTCTCATCAAGGATTTGCAGGCCGCCGGGGAAGAGCCGACCGTCTTTCATGCCAACGGCTTCGGCGGTGCCGCCTTCGCGCGCTGGTGCGGGGCAGGGGCCTTCAAGGCGGTGATCGACTACACCCCGCACGAGCTGACCCGCCTCCACGTGGCGGGCGTCCATACCGCCATGCCAACGCGTTTCACCGCCTATAAGGACCTGCCGCGCGTGATCCTGACCGGCGGCGTGAACTTCATCGGCGTCGGAGAGCCGCATCTGATGCCCGACGCCTACCGCGCCCGCGCCCACTACGCCCATTCGCCGCTCTTCACCCATGTCAAATGCTCCGCCGAGGAAGCCGCTAATTGCGCCACGATCCTTGCCGAAGCACTCGCGGACGGCACCGGCCCGCGCCGCGTGATCGTGCCCATGGGCGGCTTCTCCCACGAGGATCGCCCCGGCGGCGCCATCGAAGACGCGGCTCTCCGCCGGACCTTCGCCGATACGCTCGATGCCGCCCTCGGCGATCCCGTCGAACGGATCGACGCTCATATCAACGATCCCGCCTGCGCCCATCACGCGGCACAGGCCCTGTCCGATCTCATGGCAAAGGAACCCGCATGACCGCTCTCGACCCCAACGATATCGAAGCCAAGAAGGACGCCCTGATTTGGTCCGCCCGCCGCTGCTTCGATCTTGGCCTTCAGACCAATGCGGGCGGCAACCTCTCGGTCCGGCTCAGCGGGGCGGATGCCATCGTCATCAAGCCCTCCGGCGTCGGCTTTGCCGAATGCACCCGCGACAACCTCCAGGTCGTCCATCTGGACGGAAGGATAGAGCCGTCCTCCTTCAAGCCGTCCAAGGATCTCGACTTCCATCTCGATCTCTACCGGATCCGGCCCGACATCAACGCCATCGTCCACTGCCACAGCCCCTGGGCCACCGGTTTTGCGAGCGCAGGTCTCGAAATCCCCTGCCTGACCGTCCAGACCATCGAAAAGATCGGCCGCATGCCCCTGATCCCGCTCTCCGCCAATGGCGGCCCTCAGACCGAGGTCGAGATCAGCCCGGTCTTCAAGGACCCCTCCATCCGCGCCGCCGTCCTCGCCAATCACGGCACGATCGGGGTGGGGCCGACCTTGACCAAGGCGCAGTACCTCGCCGAGATCATCGAAGAGACCGCCCATATCGCTTTCGTCCGTGACACGCTCATGGCCGCCCACGGCAAGACCCAGGCCGACCTGCCGCAATACGGCACCGCCGCCGAGGCGCGCGCGGGCTGACCCATAAGCGGAGACTTATGGATCCGATTGGGTCCGGTCGACAGATAAGCCGCGGCTTATGGGACCCCCGCTCCTTTGGCTTGAATATGCAACGCGCGCTGCGTTCATCCCGGCTTTTGCGCATTTGCCTCCGACCAGATGCCGACCGGATGCCGCCCCGATGCCGCCATGCCGATTTTGGCTGTCGTCTCGCGTTAACGAATAGGGATAAAACGGACCGCTATGCCTCGGGCTCCAGCCGCGCTGCGTCAGAGCCTCTCAGGGGCCTGCAGGTAAAGATCTTTGGAAATCAAAGCCTTCTGGCGGAGAGACAGGGATTCGAACCCTGGGTGGGCTTGCACCCACAACGGTTTTCGAGACCGCCCCGTTCGACCACTCCGGCACCTCTCCGCGAAGGATCGTGCCGCGCGGCATAAAAGAGCAATTCCTAAGGTGCAACCGATTCTTGCCGACCCGTCTCACATCTGCGTTTGAAACGTTTGCTAACCGCCCGCAATCCCTTACATATCTCAGCAACCCGCTCCCAAGGAGACCGCAATGATCCGCCATCTGACAGCCTTCGCCTTCGCTTTCGGCACTGCCACCGCCGCCTCGGCCCAATCGGTGCAGATGCAGCTTTACGAGGCGCTCGATCTGCCGCAAGTCGTTGAAATCGCACGCCTCGAGGGGCTCGACGTGGCCGAGGATATGGGCGAGACGCTCTTCGCAGGTGGTCCCAGCACCAGCTGGGACGCCCAGATCGGCCGCATCTACACCCTTGATCCCATGATCGAAACCGTCCGCACCAATTTCACCGAGAACCTGTCCGACGAAGACGCGCAGATCCTCCTTGATTTCTTCGCCTCAGAGCCGGGCCAGACCATCGTCTCACTCGAACTTGGCGCCCGCCGCGCGATGCTTGATGACGAGATCGAGGAGGCCAGCAAAAACGCCGCATCTGAGATGGCAGCTGAAAATGGCGAGATATATCAGCTGGTTGACCAGTTCATCTCGACCAATGATTTGATTGACAGCAATGTGGCGGGCGCGCTCAATTCCAGCCTCGCCTTCTTCCGCGGCCTTGCCGACGGCGGGGATCCCTCCGCTATGATGGGCGAGCAGGAGATGCTCGCTTCCGTCTGGAGCCAGGAAGGCGAGATCCGTGCCGACATGACCGAATGGATCTATTCCTTCCTCCTGATGGCGTACCAGCCGCTCGAGGAGGAAGACCTCGAAGCTTATATCGCGTTGAGCGAAACGGATGCCGGGTCCGCCCTGAACGGCGCCATCTTCGCCGCCTTCGAGCCGCTTTTCGAACAGACCTCTTACGCCCTTGGACGCGCCGCAGCGCAGGCGATCACAAGCCAGGACATCTGACCCCGAACGGGGCTTGACAGATGCCTGCCATGCCCCGATAAGCCGCGAGGCCTCGCAACGCGGGGTCTTTCGCGTTTTGCGATGTCATCAACGAACGCCCTGCACCGGGGCGCGCTGTCCGAGGGTGATCCGGAAGGGATCGCGAATACCGCCATCGGCGGAACCCGAGAGACGCGGGATATGAAGGAAAAACAGATGTTTGCGGTTCTCAAAACCGGCGGCAAGCAATATCGGGTTTCCAGCGGCGACGTGCTCCGCGTGGAAAAGATCGCTGCCGATGCGGGCGAAAAAGTCCAATTCAATGACGTTCTCATGATCGGCTCCACGATCGGCACCCCCCTTGTTGAAGGTGCGGGCGTGCAGGCTGAGGTGATCGAGCAGATCAAGGGCGAAAAGGTCATCCACTTCGTCAAGCGCCGCCGGAAGCATGGCTCCAAGCGCACCAAGGGTCATCGCCAGCAGCTCACGCTTTTGCGCGTTACCGATCTGCTCGAGAACGGCGCCGACAAGTCCGGCGTCAAGGCGGCGATCGGCGCAGGCATTGCAGGCTGGACTGGCGTGAAGTCCGACAAGGGCGATTACGCGGGCAACCGCGACGAGCAGTCCGAGATGAAAGCGCGTGTTACGACCGGCAAAGCCAAGGAAAAAGTCGCGGCCAAGACCGAGACCGCCGAAGCTGGACCGACCTCCAAGCCCGGCAACCTGTTGACCGAGGCGCGTGACGGCAAGGCCGATGATCTTAAGAAGATCTCCGGCGTCGGTCCGGCCTTGGAGAAGAAGCTGCACGCCAATGGCGTCTTCCACTTCGACCAGATCATGGCCTGGGGCCCTGAAGAGGTCGCTTATATGGATGATCAGCTGTCCTTCAAAGGACGGATCGAACGTGATAACTGGATCGCGCAGGCAACCGAATACGCCGCCGCATCCAAAGACTGAGGATAAAGACCAATGGCACATAAAAAAGCAGGCGGTAGCTCCCGCAACGGCCGCGACTCCGCGGGCCGGCGTCTTGGCGTCAAGAAGTTCGGCGGCGAATCCGTGGTTCCCGGCAACATCATCATGCGTCAGCGCGGCACCAAGATGTGGCCGGGTGAGGGCGTCGGCATGGGCCGCGATCACACGATCTTTGCGACCGTGGAGGGCAATGTGTCCTTCGCAAAGGGTCTGAAAGGTCGCACCTTCATTTCCGTACTCCCAGCCCAGGAGGCCGCGGAATAAGCCGAAACCACAAGGTTTAAGACAACCAGGGATCGGCTCACCAGGGGCCGGTCCTTTTCTTTTTCTGACATAGAAAAATCAGGGTCCGGTCCATCAAAGCGCAAGAAACTGCGCATCAATCCAAGAGGAATGAATGGACTCGTACAATGACTGTCACCGGACGCGATCTGATCGACCTTGGCTTTGAACAGGGAAAAGCCCTTGCGGGTGCTCTAGCGCATGTGAATGCCCACGGGATCGAGGGTGACGCCCTTGTTGCCTGGGTCGCCGAGAACAAGCCCGCCCCCCGTCTTGGCCTGCAAGAGGCTCCCGAAATCCGCTTCAACCTGGATGCGGAGACCGAGCTTGAGCAGGAGAACGTCGATAAGGTCCGTCAAAGCATGGATGTGCTGATGCGCACGCCGACCTTGCGCACGGGCGCCGTCATGCCCGATGCCTGCCCCGCCGGTCCCGAAGGGACGATCCCGGTGGGGGGTGTCGTCGCAGCCCAGAACGCGATCCATCCGGGGATGCATTCAGCCGATATCTGCTGTTCGGTGATGATTACCGAATTCGAAAATGCTGAGCCGAAGGACATTCTCGACGCGGTCCATCAGGCAACACATTTCGGCCCAGGCGGCCGCCCGAATGGCATGCGCTACACAATGTCGCCCGATCTCTACGACGCCTTCCGGGCGAACGGGTATCTGCGCGACAAGAAGATCCTTCAGGCCGCTCAGGAGCATCTGGGCACGCAAGGCGACGGAAACCATTTCGCTTTTGTCGGCCGCTCCAAGGCGAACGGGACGACCTGTCTCGTCACGCATCACGGCTCTCGCGGGCCGGGGGCGGGTCTCTACAAGCTTGGCATGAAAGACGCCGAGCGCTTCCGCAAGGAGCTGTCGACAGGCGTGCTCAAGCAGAACGCCTGGATTCCGGCGGACAGCCCTGAAGGCGAGGCTTATTGGGAGGCGTTGCAGCTGATCCGCAAATGGACGAAGGCCAATCATAACTGCCTGCATGCGGCCACCGCACGGATCGCGCATGCCGATATGAAAGATCGATTCTGGAACGAGCACAACTTCGTCTTCCGTAAGGGCGATCTTTATTGGCACGCCAAGGGCGCGACCCCGATCGATGACGAGATGCTGCCCGATACCGGTGGCATCCAGATCGTGCCGCTCAACATGGCCGAGCCGGTTCTGTTGATCCGGTCCGATCAGACGGAAGCCAACCTTGGTTTTGCGCCCCATGGGGCAGGCAGGAACTATTCCCGCTCCGCGCATAAGCGCGCCATGGGCGAGCGGACAGAAGCCGAGATCTTTGCCGAGGAAACGGACGGCCTCGACGTGCGCTTCTACAGCGGCAATGTCGACATCTCCGAGCTGCCCTCGGCCTACAAGCCTGCGGCAACGGTGCGTAACCAGATGGCGCGCTACAAGCTGGCCGATGTGGTCGATGAGATCGAGCCCTATGGCTCGATCATGGCCGGCGACTGGGAGCGCGATGCTCCCTGGCGTAGGAAGGCCCAGGCCAAGCACGCCGCGCGCGCCCGGCTCGAAAATGAGGCGCGGAGGCGGTGAGCGTTGCGCTCACCCCTCTGGTGGTGTTCGCGGCCTCTCAGGTCGCGACGCCTGGTCCCGCGAATATGATCCTGCTGGCCACCGGCGCTCGTTTCGGCCTGCGCCGGGCGCTGCCCTTCGTGGCGGGCGTGGCGCTTGGCAAGCAGCTGATCATCTGGCCGGCGGGTTTCGGTCTGTTGGCTTTGGCAGGCGAGGCGCCGCTTGTCTTCGCGGCGCTCAAATGGATGTCGCTGGCCTATATCCTCTGGCTCGCCTGGCGTATCGCCGGAATGCGCCTCACGCCCGGTATGGCCGAAGACGCTGCGCCCGGCTTTCTGGCAGGCCTGATCGTCCATCCTCTCAACCCCAAGGCCTGGGCCATGATTATCGGCATTTTCACGAACTTTATCCCGCAAGGCGTCACGCCTCTGGTAGGAACCGCCGTGGTCGCTGCCGCGCTTTTGCTCGTTCAACTGGTCTTTCACCCGCTCTGGACCTTTGCGGGCGAGACCATCGCGCGCGCCATTGCGGGACGCCCCGCCGAACGATGGCTGATGGCCGCCCTCGCCCTTCTGACGCTTGCCAGCGTCGTCTATGCCCTATTCGGGAGTGTATGATATGACTGTTGTTCTGAGTTCCCCCGCTCAAGCCGTTATCGAAACCGATCGCCTGACCTTGCGGCCTCTGCGCTCCAGCGATGCCGGTTTGATCGATCTGCATGCGGGCGATCCGCGCGTGGCTAAGATGACGACATCGATCCCGCATCCTTTACCGCCGGGAGCGACCGAAGCCTTGCTCGCCCGCGCCGCCGCCGAAGACCGGATCGAAGATATCTGGGCGCTCGACGGGAGTGCGCGCGGCCATGCAGAGCTTTTGGGCCTTATCGGCCTGACAAGGCTCGACCGCGATCAGTCCGAAATCGGCTATTGGATCGCGCCGGCCTTCTGGAAAACTGGTTACGCCACCGAGGCGGTGCGCGCCCTGATCGCGGGCAATCCGCACCAAAACACGCATATTTTTGGTTCGGTTTTTCAGGACAATCCGGCCTCGGCCCGCGTTCTGATGCAGGTCGGGTTCGACTATCTGGGCGACGCAGAGGCGTTTTCGGTCGCGCGCAATACGCTCGTACCAACCTGGACCTATAGTCGAAAGCTGGATCCGTGACCCCGGTCCTGCGCACGCCGCGGCTCAAGCTGCGGCCCTTGCGGCTTCGGGATGCAGAGCGGATCACGGAGCTGATATCGGACCTTGAGGTCACCCGCTGGCTGTCGCGTGCGCCGCATCCCTATACATTGGCGCATGCCGAAGAGTTCCTTAGTGCTGTCGTGACAGAGGACGGGTCAGGGTTTCACTGGGCCATCGAACAAGGCGGATCGCTTGTCGGTGTGATCGGGACGGAGGATCATCTGGGCTATTGGCTGGGGTGCGAAGCTTGGGGCAAGGGGATCGCGACCGAGGCGGGAGATGCGGTGCTCGATGCGCATTTCGGTTTTACCGAGGATGAGGAGATTGGGTCGAGCTATACGCTTGGCAATGCGGCCTCGGCCAATGTTTTGGGGAAGCTGGGGTTTGTCGAGACGCACCAAAAGACAAGTTTCAGCAAGGCGCTTGATAAAGAGGTGGAGAGCCAGGCGCTCGTTCTGACCCGCGCCCGCTGGAAGGAGCGGCGCGCCTTCGAGATCGAAACGGATCGCCTGATCATTCGCGAGACCCGGGACGCCGACTGGCCCGATCTTGCCCGGATCGGCGGCGACCCTCGTGTCGCCCCGATGCTGGCCAGCGTCATGACCCCTTGGCCCGAAGTGCAGTGCCGCCGATGGATCGCCGCGGGACGCTATCGCGAACGACCCGGCTTTCGCGCGACGGTTCTGACAACGGATGAACGGATCATCGGATGTTTCGGCTTTGGCAAGAGCCCTGGGCTGGACCATCAGTCCTGCGCCTATTTCATCGATCCTGATCGCTGGGGGCAAGGTTATGCCGCCGAAGGGATGCGCGCCTTTCTCGGCTTCTGCTTCGAGCGGTTCGAGATTGATCTTATCGAGGCGGATCACTTCGATGATAACCCGGCCTCGGGCGCTGTCATGGGCCGCCTCGGCTTCGAGAAACACCGCCATCTAGACGAGCGCTGGTCTGCCGCGCGGCTTGAGCCTGCGCCCGCAACGGAGTACCGCCTGACCCGTACAGCATTCGAGGCGCTCTCATGAAATTTCTCGACCTCGCCAAGGTCTATATTCGATCCGGCTCGGGCGGGGCGGGCTCTGTGTCGTTCCGGCGAGAGAAATACATCGAATATGGCGGCCCCGACGGTGGCGATGGCGGGCGCGGCGGCGATGTCGTGGTCGAGGCGGTCGACGGTTTGAACACGCTGATCGACTTTCGCTACCAGCAGCACTTCTTTGCCAAGAATGGCCAGCACGGGATGGGCCAGAACCGCACCGGGCGGTCGGGCGAAGATATCGTCCTGAAAGTACCGGTCGGGACCGAGGTCCTGGACGAGGATCAGGAGACGGTGATCGCCGATCTGACCGAGGTCGGGCAGCGGATCGAGATCGCGCGCGGCGGCAATGGCGGCTTTGGCAATCTTCACTTCAAAAGCTCCACCAATCAGGCGCCGCGCCGCGCCAATCCCGGTCAGCCCGGGATCGAGAGAACCATCTGGCTGCGGCTCAAGCTGATCGCGGATGCGGGCCTTCTTGGGCTACCGAATGCGGGCAAGTCGACGTTTCTCGCCGCGACCTCGAATGCGAGGCCCAAGATCGCCGATTATCCGTTCACGACCCTTCACCCCAACCTCGGGGTCGTCGGCGTCGATGGAAAGGAGTTCGTCATCGCCGATATTCCGGGGCTGATCGAAGGCGCCTCCGACGGAAAAGGCATCGGTGATCGTTTCCTTGGCCATGTGGAGAGGTGCGCGGTTCTTTTGCACCTTATCGACGGGACCTCCGAGACGATTGCGGAGGATTATCAGACAATTATCACTGAACTGGAGAAGTACGGGGGAGATCTGGCCGGCAAACCGCGGGTGACGGCGCTCAACAAGATCGACGCTCTCGATGACGACGAGCGGACAGAGGCGCGCGAGACGCTGGAAGCTGCTTCGGGGCGGCGCGTTTATCTGATGTCGGGGGTGAGCAAGGAGGGCGTTCAGGCCGTCCTTCGGGCCTTGCAGGCCGAGATTGCAGAGGCTCGCCGCGCAGAACAGGCGCCTGCCGAGGATGAGCAGTGGCATCCCTGAATATCAAGGATGCCCAGCGGCTGGTCGTCAAAATTGGATCGGCCTTGCTGGTCGATCGGGACGCGGGCTTGCGCCGCGACTGGCTTGGCTCGCTGGCCGCAGATATCGCCGCGATCCGGAGTCGGGGCACGGATGTCATCGTCGTCTCATCCGGCTCCATCGCTCTGGGTCGGCGCTTGCTGGAGTTGTCGCCCACCGATCTTGCATTGGAGCAATCCCAGGCCGCCGCCGCGGTCGGCCAGATCCATCTGGCCCGCGCCTATGAAGAGGCGCTCGCGCCCCATGACATAAAGACGGCGCAAGTCCTTGTCACGCTTGAGGATTCCCAAAACAGGCGCCGCTATCTGAATACACGCGCGACGCTTCAGCAGCTTCTCAAGCTTGGCGTGACCCCGATCGTCAATGAGAACGATACCATCGCGACGGATGAGATCCGGTATGGCGATAACGACCGGCTTGCCGCGCAGGTCGCGGTCACGGTCGGCGCAGATCAGCTTATTCTTCTGTCGGATGTTGACGGTCTTTACACGGCCAATCCCTCGGTCGAGGCCAGTGCCGCTCATATCCCCGTGGTCGAGCGGATCACACCCGAGATCGAGCGGATGGCCGGGGATCCTGTCTCGGGTCTCTCCAAGGGCGGAATGCGCACGAAGCTGATGGCTGCGCGCATGGCCTCGGACGGAGGATGCGCCATGGCGATCGCTCTAGGAAGCAGCGCCAACCCATTGACCCAGATTGAAAACGGAGCTCGGACCACCTGGTTCCTGGCACAGACCGACCCGCAGGCCGCGCGCAAAAGCTGGATCGCTGCGATGAAGCCGAAGGGCTCGGTCACGGTCGATGCCGGCGCGTACAAGGCCCTTTCGAACGGCAAAAGTCTTTTGCCCGCAGGGGTTACGGATGTGTCTGGCGCTTTCGGACGGGGAGACCCCGTTTCAATCGAAGATCCGGCAGGGCTGGCGCTGGGGGTCGGTCTAAGCCGATACACCAGCGTGGAAGCCGCCGCGATCAAGGGCTTGCAGACCCGTGACCTGCCTGCTGTTTTGGGATACGACGCTCGGGCAGCCCTCGTTCATCGCGATGACATGGTGCTTCAATGATCGAGGCCAGTGCAGGCCAAACCAGGCGAGGATGACATGAAGGATTTTTCTGATCTTCCTGAAATGATGGCGGATCTGGGCGCGCGGGCGAAAGCGGCGGCGGCTGAACTTGCCACGGCCTCCGCCGAGCGGAAATATGCGGCTCTTTTGGGGGCTGCCGATGCGGTCTGGACGCGCCGCGCCGAGATCCTCGATGCCAATGCCAAGGATATGGAGGCCGGACGCGAGAAGGGCCTGACGCCTGCAATGCTCGACCGGCTCGAATTGACCGAGGACCGCCTTCGAGGCATCGTGGATAGCCTGCGCGCCATTGCCGAACAGCCGGATCCCGTCGGATCGGTGATTGCGGAATGGGAGCAACCCACCGGTTTGCAGATCAAGCGCGTCAGAACGCCCTTGGGGGTGATCGGCGTGATCTATGAGAGCCGCCCCAATGTAACGGCAGATGCAGGAGCGCTTTGCTTGAAATCGGGCAATGCCGTCATTCTGCGCGGCGGATCCGAGAGCTATCACAGCTCCGAAGCGCTTCACGCTTGTCTGGTTCAGGGGCTCGAGAGCGCCGGCCTGCCTGCCGATGCGATCCAGCGCATTCCAACCCGCGACCGGGCCGCCGTCAGCGAGATGCTGACCATGATTGATACGATCGACGTCATCGTGCCGCGCGGCGGGAAAGGTCTGGTCGGTCTCGTTCAGCGCGAAGCGCGGGTTCCCGTTTTCGCGCATCTGGAGGGGATTTGTCACATCTATGTCGGCAAGACCGCCAAACCGGACATGGCGCGTGAGATCATCGTTAACGCCAAGACGCGCCGGACAGGGATCTGCGGTGCGCTCGAGTGCCTTTTGATCGACTGGCAGTTCTACACCGAGCATGGTTCGATTCTGATCGAGGCCCTGCTGGATGCAGGTGTCGAAGTGCGAACGACCGGAGAGCTCTTGAAGATCGAAGGCACGACAGAGGCGCAAGCCGATGATTTTGGGCGCGAATTTCTCGATATGATCGTCGCGGTCAAACTCGTGGATGGTCTTGACGAGGCGATCGATCACATTCGCCGCTACGGATCGAACCATACTGATTGCATCATCAGTGAAGATCCCGTCGCGGTTGAAACCTTCTTTAACAGGCTCGACAGCGCGATCCTGATGCATAACGCCTCTACCCAATTTGCCGATGGCGGTGAGTTCGGAATGGGCGCCGAGATCGGGATCGCCACCGGCAAGATGCATGCGCGCGGCCCCGTCGGGGCCGAGCAGCTTTGCAGCTTCAAATACGTCGTCTCTGGGAACGGCGCGATCCGCGACTAAAGCAAGGCTCGGATCTGCGTCTCGGTCTGCTCCAGATGGAGCCGCCGTCCGCTTTGACGGATCAGGCCGGGCAAGAGCGCGAACTGAATCTGAGAGGCCGGAAGATCTGTCGCGCCTTTCGGAGCGACCAGCGTCGACCAAAGCTCAGTATCGTATTTCAGCTTTGGCGCGTCCGCTTCGATCCGCCAGTTTCCGTCACGCTGCGCAACAAAGATCGAGCCGCCAAAGGGCAGGGCCGCCTCAAAGCAGAGCAGCAGCAAGAAAACGAGACGAACATCCTGCCGCGACAAATCGGTCTCGGATTGCCAGCGGTAGGATAGACGGCCCGATTTCTCGATCGTCGACAAGACGTTGCTTGCCTCGGACGAGGCAATCTTCTGGTCCGCCGAGGCTGCTCCAAAGGCAATGCGGAAGAACCGGATCTTTGCGTTCGCATTTTCCACACTCTCGCGGATCAGCGCGATTTCCGGCGTGTCGCCCTTGCCGGACATCTCGAGCAATTCGACACCGTTCAGGATCGCCCCGACCGGGCTGACGAGGTCGTGACAGATCCGCGAGCCGACAAGCGCGACAAGGCTGGACTGGGAAGCATCGGAAGTGTCAGACATGCGTAGGGCCAGACGCAGGAGCACCGATGACCGGCATCACATCCATTCTCGAACCCGGCATGCTTGTCCGGCATCCAGAGCGTCCCGAATGGGGAACCGGGCAGGTGCAATCGAACATAGACGGGAAGGTGACGGTGAACTTTCCGGATCTCGGCAAGACCGTGATCGACGGGCATAAGGTATCTCTGGAAATCGTATATTCTCCCTGACTGCGAAGCACTTTCGCAAAACGCAACTCAGAGTAGCGGCACCTTGCCCCCTGTCAATTGGCTACTCTGGGTAAAGCAGAGGACTGAGTTGCCATCGCGCCTTGCGCATTCTAGAAGGCGGCGCTTCAACGGATGGGAACAGATCGGGAGCGAGAATGGCGGCAACGACGCCTCAGTTCGAGACGCGCTTTGCCATAACGTCCGATGAAATCGAGGCGGCCCAGCGATTGCGCTACGATGTCTTCGTCACCGAACTGGGCGGCGATGGCCCGCTCGTGGATCACGAAAGACGGCTGGAACGCGACGCTTACGATCCGTCTTTTCACCACCTTCTGCTTTTTGACCGGGCGCGAGCCGAGAGTGATCAGGTGGTCGGTGTCTACCGGATCATGACGACGGATGGCGCACGGGCTGCGGGCCAGTTCTATTGCGATGACGAATACGATCTCGCGCCGCTACGGGCCTCGGGTCGTAAGCTGCTCGAGCTTGGGCGGTCCTGCGTGCATCCCGACTATCGCGGGGGATCTGCACTTTACGAGCTCTGGAGCGCGCTGGCCGAGTTCGTGCTCGAGACCGAGATCGAGATCCTTTTCGGCGTGGCCAGCTTTCACGGCACCGATCCCAAGGCGCTCGCCCAGCCGCTCTCGTTCTTGCATCACCGCCATCTCGCGCCCGAGGCGCTTCGCGTGACCGCCCGGCAAAGCGGGTTTCAACGGATGGACCTTCTTCCCAAGGAGGCCGTGGATCGAAAGGCTGCTCTTTTGCAGATGCCGTCGCTCATCAAGGCCTATCTCAGGCTTGGCGGGCGCGTCGGCATGGGCGCTTACATCGACCGGGCCTTCAACACGACGGATATCTGCCTGATCATGGATACCGATGCGATGAACGCCCGACAAAAGGCGCTTTATGTCAAAGAAAGCGCTGAATGACGCAAGCCTGGCATTCGGACATGGATCCTCCGCCGGCGCCGCGGCCTGGTATCGGCGGCTGGACCCGGATCGTCGTCCGAGCGACTTTGCTTCTTCTGGTGATCTCGACGGGTCTGGTCGTGCTGCTTGCGCTGCGTCTGGTCGAGCGACCGCTATTCGGCCTGCGCCGCCCGATCACGCCCCATATCACCCAGGCCGTGTGTCGAATGTCGCTCGCTTTCATCGGACTACACCTGACGCTTTACGACAGATCGAAAGGGTCCCTGGGGCCGATCGTCTCGAACCATGCCTCCTGGCTGGATATCTTCGTGCTGAATGCGGTCCACCGGGTCTACTTCGTCTCGAAATCCGAAGTTGCGCGTTGGCCGTTCATCGGGTGGCTCGCGCGGGCGACGGGGACGGTGTTCATCGACCGCGATCGCAAGACCGCGATGCGTCAACGGGATCTGATCGCAGAGCGTCTCGGGGCAGGCCATCAGCTTGTGCTTTTCGCGGAAGGCACCTCGACCGACGGGCGGCGCGTTCTGCCTTTCAAATCGAGCCTCTTCGATGCTTTCCTGTCATCCGAGGAGACCGCCGAAATCGTGCCCGCCACGATCGTCTATCGCGCGCACCCGGACGTGGATGAGCGGCTTTACGGGTGGTGGGGCGACATGGAGTTTGGGGTCCACTTGCTTCAGATTCTGGCCTTGCGGCAGCGCGGACAGGTGGATGTGGTCCTGCATGCGCCCATCGCCATTACCGATACGCCGAACCGGAAGGCGCTTGCCCTTGCGGCGGAAACCACGGTGCGCAGCGGCCTTGAGGAGGCGTTGATTTAGCCGATTGCCTTGTGAAGGCGCGTCAGCGCGTCCAGCGGGTCGTCCTGCTCCCAGATTTCAGAGCCCAGAGCGAAGAAATCGACAAAGGGCGAGAGCCGCGCGACATGCTCTTCGGTCAGGGCGCCTTCGGCGACGACAGGCAGTTCGATCATCTGCGACCACCATTGGAACAGATCGTCCTCCGCCTGAACACCGTCCCCAAGCGCAGCATCTCCGACCGGACCGAAGGAGATGTAGTCGGCCCCACGTTCGCCTGCGCTCATGCCGTCATGGCTCGATGCGCGGCAATCGGCACCGATGATCGCATCCTCCGGCAGATCCTTTCGGACCTGGATCACGGAGCGGGCCCCGTCGGTCAGATGCACCCCGTCAAGTCCCAGCTTTTCGACCAGCACCACGTGCCGCTCGACGACGAGGGCGATATCGCGCGCATGAAGCTCTTCGCGAAGGGCGTCGGCGGCGCGCGCGATGCGATCTTCATCCTCGGTTGCCAGCGAAAGCCGCATGCAGGCGACGGGAACGCGGTCAAGGCAGACCTTCAGATCCTTGAGGAACCGCGACAGCTCGAACACCGGGGGCGTGATGAGGTAAATCTGAGGCTGCTGAACGGGATCTGGCATCGCGGGCATGTCACTTTCTTGCGAATTGGCCTGTCGTAACGAAGGGTTGCGGACAAGCCAAGGCCTGCTTAGAGCCTGCTGTCATGCCGACCCCATCCTCACAGCCCGCTTTCGTTCTGATCCGCCCGCAGATGGGTGAAAATATCGGCGCTGCCGCGCGGGGGATGTGGAATTTCGGCCTCGAGCGGATGCGTGTCGTGGCGCCAAGAGATGGCTGGCCCAACAGCAAGGCCGTCGCGATGGCAAGCGGGGCAGGACGGCTTCTGGACGAGGCGCAATTGGTTGAGACGACCGCAGACGCCGTCTCGGACTGCCACTGGGTGCTGGCCACGACCGCGCGTCCGCGCGGGCTGACCAAGACCGTTCTGACACCGGAGCGTGCGATGGCCGAAGCGCAAAGGCGGATCGCTGCCGGAGAGAAGGTCGCTGTCCTCTTCGGGCCCGAACGGGCCGGGATGGAGAACGACGATATCGCCCGGGCCAATGCCATCGTTTCGGTTCCGGTGAACCCGGATTTTGCCTCGCTCAATCTTGCGCAATGCGTTCTGCTGATGGCCTACGAATGGCGCAGGCAAACCACCGAAATGGCGCATGAAGAGATCGAGGCGGCGGGGGACTGGGCCTCGCAGATCGAGGTCGAAGCACTGGCCTCTCACTACGAGGAGAGGCTGGAGACCGCCGGGTTCTTCTTTCCCGACACCAAGGCCGAGGGGATGAAGATCAATCTGCGCAATCTCTGGAGCAGGATGCCGCTTACCCGGGCTGACGTTCAGATCCTGCATGGTATCCTGCGTCAAATGGTGCGCTGGAAAGAGCGGGGCGATTGACTTGCTGCTTTGCCGGACCGGGCCTAGGTACGGATGAACAAACGTCAAAGTAGAGCCGTATGACGAAGAACCGCAGCATTTTCGAAGAGGTCGGCGAAACGCCCAAAGCGCAAGCCGCGGCCCCTCAGCCTGGACTGATCGACAAGGACCGGGACACGAGCCGGGGCGCGATCCGTCTTTGGCTGTTCAGCCTTTTTGCGCTGGTCGTGGTGATGATCGCGGTTGGCGGGCTGACCCGCCTGACCGATAGCGGTCTGTCGATCACCGAATGGGCGCCTGTGACCGGAGCGATCCCCCCGCTTTCGGCGGAAGACTGGGCTTCCGAATTCGAAAGATACCGCCAGATCCCCGAATACCAGGAGCAGAACCGCGGCATGTCATTGGCCGAGTTCAAGGTGATCTATTGGTGGGAATGGGGCCATCGCCAGTTGGGACGCTTTATCGGATTGGTTTGGGCCGCCGGGTTCATCGGATTTCTCGTCACGAAGCGCCTGCCCAAAGGCTGGACCGGCAGGCTTCTTCTGCTTGGCGCGCTTGGCGGGCTTCAGGGGGCAATTGGTTGGTGGATGGTCTCGTCGGGGCTTGAAGAAGGGATGCTCGATGTCGCCTCCTATCGCCTTGCGACGCATCTTGGCCTGGCTTTCCTGATCCTTGGGCTGATCGGCTGGTACGCCTTTCGGCTGGGCCGTTCGCAGCGCGAGATCTTTCAGGCGCGCAGAGAGCGCGAGGGCGTGCTTTTTGCCTTGGTCGGCGGTCTTGTGGCATTGGCCTTCATTCAGATCCTCCTAGGTGCGCTTGTCGCGGGAATCGATGCGGGCCGCAACTATACGGACTGGCCCCTCATGGCAGGCGGCTTTCTTCCGCCTCAGCCGCTTGATCTGACGCCGGTTTGGCGAAACTTCTTTGAAAATGACGGCCTGGTTCAGTTCATGCACCGGATGAGCGGTTATGTTCTCTTTGCGGCCGGTCTCATTGTCTTCTGGCGGGCGCAAAGATCCCCTTATGTGGCGACACGGCGGGCCTTTGCCGCGATGATCGCCGTGATGACGCTTCAGATGCTGCTGGGGATCGTGACGGTGATGTATTCGGCCCCATGGCAGCTTGCCATTCTTCACCAGTTTCTGGCGGTGATCCTGTGGGTCCTGATCCTCAGGGCGCGGTTTTTGGCAGGCTATCCCCCTGAACAATCCGTGCGAGGCGCGATCTGATGAGCAGTTTTGACAACCTCATGGCCTTTCAGCGCGAGACAGAAGCCCTTTCGCAGGTGGCAGGCCGCCTTGGCTGGGATCAGGAAACGGTCATGCCGCGCGGCGCGTCCGAGCAGCGGGCCGAAGAGATGGCCGCGATCGACGGCGTTTTGCATGCACGGAGAACGGACCCCAAGGTTGCCGACTGGCTCGAGACGGCAGACGCTCCCGATGACGCTGCGGCGGCGCAGATCAGGGAGATCCGCCGCTCCTTCGAGCGCTATACCAAAGTGCCGCCGGATCTATCGGCGGAGATTGCCCGCGTCACCAGCCGGGCGCAGGGGATCTGGGCTGCCGCGCGGGCGGAGGAGGATGTCCCCGCGTTTCTGCCGACGCTGAACACCGTGGTTGATCTCAAGCGGCAGGAAGGAGAGGCCCTTGCAAATGGCAGCGCGATCTATGATGCGATGCTTGATGACTACGAGCCTGGTGCAACGGCCGCCATGCTGGAGCAGATGTTCGGCGCGCTCAGGCCCCGGCTGGTGGATCTTCGAGATAGGATCTTCGATGCCGCGCCCGGACCTGAGCTGACAGGCGAATTTGCCGAAGACGATCAACTCGCGCTGTCGACCCGGCTTGCCGAGGTTTTTGGATACGATTTCAGGCGGGGCCGGATCGACAAGGCGGTCCACCCGTTTTCCTCCGGATCCGGCGATGACGTGCGCATCACGACGCGCACCAACCCGGTCGATCCCTTCAACTGCTTCTATTCGACGATCCACGAGGTCGGCCATGCCGCCTATGAGCAGGGGATCGATCCGGTCTATGCGCTCACGCCGCTTGGACGGGGCGCGTCGATGGGCGTGCATGAAAGCCAAAGCCGGATCTACGAGAACCAGCTTGGCCGGAGCCGGGCCTTCACCGGTTGGCTCTATGGGCAAATGACCGATTGCTTCGGAGATCTATCCATCGAAAGTCCGGAGGCTTTCTATGCGGCATCGAACCGTGTCCATCGGGGTTATATCCGCACGGAAGCGGACGAGGTGCAGTACAACCTTCATGTGCTTTTGCGATTTGACCTTGAACACAGCCTGATGACCGGCGATCTGCGGGTCGACGATCTGGAAGCAGCCTGGAATGACCGGTTCAAGGCAGATTTCGGCTTTGCCGTGGACAAGCCCTCGAACGGTGTTCTTCAGGATGTGCACTGGTCGGTCGGGCTTTTCGGTTACTTTCCGACCTATACGCTTGGCAACGTCTATGCGGGCTGCCTTCACCGCGCCTTGCGTCAGGCCGTTCCCGATCTCGATACCCAGATGGCGCAGGGCGATCTGGGCGCGGCAACCGGTTGGTTACGTGAGACCGTCCAGCAGCACGGAGCCTTGCTGCTGCCTCGCGATATCATCACCCGGGCGACTGGCAGTGCGCCGAGTGAAGCACCGCTGCTGAAGTATCTCGAGGATAAGTTTCAGATGCTTTACGGGCTTTGACCTGACGGAGCAGCTTGCGCTGCATATTGATCCTTTGCGCTCGCCGCGCGGGCGTGAGGGACGCTGTCCCTCACACTCCCTGGGATATTTGGGCAGGCAAAGAGATCAGGACCAGTCCGGTGACCGTTTCTCGAGGAACGCGGCGATCCCTTCCTCGGTTTGCGCATCGAGCATGTTTTCGGTCATGACCTCTGCTGTATGGCGGTAAGCGTCCTCGATGGTCATCTGCGCCTGGTCGTAGAACGTGCGTTTGCCGATCCTGAGCGCAGAGTTGAGTTTGCCTGCAAGCGTATGGGCGAGCTCTTGCGTTTTTGTCTCAAGTTGGCTTTCTGGCACCACGTGATTGATAAGGCCAATCCTCTGCGCTTCTGTTGCCGTGATGAAACGGGCCGTCGTCAGCATCTCGAAGGCTTGCTTGCGCGGGATATTCCGGGTCAGCGCGACCATCGGTGTCGAACAGAAGAGGCCGATATTGACGCCGTTCACGCCGAAACGGGTGTCATCTGTCGCTACTGCCAAATCACAGGTAGCGACAAGCTGGCAGCCGGCGGCGGTGGCGATGCCGTGAACTTGCGCGATGACCGGTTGGGGCAGCGATTGCAGTCCCAGCATGACGTGTGCGCAGCGCTCGAAGAGGTCGCGGAACGCCGCTGCTCCTCCATCAGTGGATTGCCGCTTGGCCTGCATTTCCTTAAGATCGTGACCCGCGCAGAAGGCTTTTCCCTTGCCGGAGAGGATCACGACCCGGGTGTCCGGATCGGTTGCCAGCGTCTCGATTTGCTCTCGGACGGCGGCAAGCATCGCGTCCGACAGGGCATTGAGCCGCTCCGGCGCGGTCATGGTCAGATGAGCGATCCCGTCTTTATCGCGCCGTTCGAGCAAAGCCATCTTGTCCTCCGCTTCATGCTGCGAAACTCTAGGATGCGCAGGGTAGTGAGGGAAGAGCGATGACGATCCGGATGGACGATGCGGCGTTGGCGGCGTTTCTCGAGACAGCTTTTCCGCAGGTTCACGGCGACTTTCGGATCGATGCGGTCACGGAAGATGGGGTGAGGGTTCGGCTTTTGACAGCGGAGCGTCACCTAAGGCCGGGCGGTACGGTTTCGGGGCCGAGCATGTTTGCCCTTGCCGATGTGGGAATTTACCTGGCGATCCTGTCGCGGATCGGACCTGAAGCGTTGGCTGTGACGACCAATTGTACGATCGATTTCATGCGTAAGCCTTCCGCCGGTGCGCAGATGATCTGCGAGGCCCGTCTTCTGAAACTGGGGCGGGTTCTTGCGGTCGGAGACGCGATGCTGTTCAGCGAGGGGATGGAGGAGCCTGTCGCACGGGCAGGGCTCACTTACTCGATCCCTCCGAAAGGGATCTCATGATGGGGTATTCTAGTACCTAATTTATAAGCCATTGTTGTATAATGTATTTTAGGCTTCTTGGGCGCTTGACCTGCCTTTCGACATGCTTATAACCCACCCATCTTATTCCAAGGGCTATCGGGCCCATCGATACGGGTGACCTTATGAAAACCTACACTGCCACTCCTGGCGATATCGATAAGAAGTGGATCTTGATCGATGCGGAAGGCGTCGTTTTGGGTCGTCTTGCTTCGATTATCGCTATGCGCCTTCGGGGCAAGCATAAAGCGACGTTTACGCCTCATATGGATATGGGCGACAATGTCATCGTGATTAACGCGGACAAGGTCCAGTTGACCGGGAAAAAGCGTGATAAGCCAAACTATTGGCACACCGGCTATCCGGGTGGGATCAAGAGCCGGACGACCGGGCAGATCCTGGAAGGCGAGCATCCCGAGCGCGTTGTCATGCAGGCGGTCAAGCGGATGCTTCCCGGCAATCGTTTGAGCCGTAAGCAATTGACAAACCTACGTGTTTTCGCGGGCGCCGAGCATTCGCATGACGCACAAAACCCCGAGGTTCTCGACGTGAAGTCGATGAACTCCAAAAACACGCGGGAGGGTTAACCATGGCTGAGCAGGTAACCACGCTAGACGAACTGGCCAAGGCCGTAACCGAAGATATCGGGGGAGTTCAGGGGGTTGCGCCTGAAACCTCAACCCCTCGCGAGCCTGTCCGGGACGAGTTGGGCCGCTCCTATGCGACCGGTAAACGTAAAGACGCCGTCGCACGCGTCTGGATCAAGCCGGGCTCGGGCAAGGTCAGCGTCAATGGCAAGGAAATGGACAAGTATTTCGCCCGTCCGGTGCTGCAGATGATCCTGCGCCAGCCGTTCTCGGTGGCTGGTGTCGACGGTCAGTTTGACGTGATGGCGACCGTCAAAGGCGGCGGTCTTTCGGGTCAGGCCGGCGCCGTAAAGCACGGAATTTCCAAGGCTTTGCAGCTTTACGATCCTTCTTTGCGCGGCGCCTTGAAGGCGGCCGGGTTCCTGACGCGCGACAGCCGCGTGGTGGAGCGCAAGAAGTACGGCAAGGCGAAAGCCCGCAAGAGCTTCCAGTTCTCCAAGCGCTAAGTCGCGGCGGATATCAAACTGGCAAAGGCCGTCCTTGGGGCGGCCTTTTTCGTTTGGGGCGTTCATCTTCGTAAACGGCTCTCTTAACCAAATTTAAGATGCGGCATCCGGGCGGCATCCCGTCGGCATATGGGAGGCGGAATTTTCGGAAAGAGCCGTATCGGGGGCGCGTTAACCCTTTTTCGTCGCTGTCATCGGGTAAGTAGGCATCCTAATCAGGAATTGTTTCCATATCGGGATCAGTGAAATTTCACGTATAAGCGATGGCTTATGGTTTCCCGATGTCGACTAAGCGGCCCTCGAGGCGCGCCTTTCACGAGATCAGATTGTCGGCGATCCGCTTGTTGAAATCCTCGGTCGTGTTGCCGGAAGGGTAGGGTATGTCCGGGACCGGAACGCCCAGGAAGGTGCAGAGCGGCTCCCAGCCGGAGCCGACGGGATAGACGAGTAGACGCTCAGGCGGGATCTCGGCGATGATGGCGGCGTTATGCGCGTCGAAGACGGATTTGGCGTGATCGGGATCGTGGACGCGCCCGTCGAAGACGCGGTCGAACATTGTCTCGCACCACTGGGCGATGTCGTTGCGATGGGGCGGGCTGTGCCGACCCTTTTGTGCGACGAAGGGCAGGATCGTCTTGCTGAGGCTTTTGTACCAGCTGTCGGCGTCCCGCAGGCTGAGGATAACCTTGGCGTCCGGAAAAGCGGTGGTGATCTCGCGCCAGTAGGTCGCGCCGGGCCAGTCGGCCTGGGCGCGAAAGCCGTCGAAGATGGCGGGCCAGTCGGGCGTGGTGCCGTTCTGGATGGCAAGCCATGGGTTGATGAGGTTCGCCTTGGCGCGGATCTCGACCATGTGGTGGCACGGGCCGAAGCCAAGCTCGATCAGAGCGAGGCGCAGGCTCTCGGTGCCGGTGCGCCCCATGCCGGGGCAGATGAGGGAGAGGGGCATCGGGGTGGGGTCCTTTGGGTTATCAAGACCTAAGCCGGGCGAGCGCCGGTCCGCGGGGTGGCGCAGGTTCGGCTGAGCGGAGCACTTTTATGGTGCCGAGTACATCTTCGCTTTGAGGTGAGCGCAAGGTGGCAAAGCGCCAGTCCGTCGGGGCGGACCGGCGCTGGCCCGGCGCCTTCGGCTTGATTCCGAGCCCAACTATAAAGCCTTTTCCGACTTTAGGATTTTTGATATTACATACAGACGACGCTGAATATAATTCCTATTAATAATTTTCAACTAGAAAGATAGAAGTCGAGATACAGGATTAAACAATGACTGCTCAAGAAAGAATGACAAACGCAATTCAAAAATGGATTTTGAAGATGCAAAGTCATCCCGGTTAGAGGGATTGGAAAAGATCACACATTTACTACACCCTTTGGTTTGACGAAGAAGAATTCCCTCCTGAAGAAAGGAGTAGCAGCTTTGACTTCTCCGAGCCATTAAATAGAGAGCATGCCTTGTTGACTTCGTATATGGAGTTAGTAAGCACCCCGCAAGCATTACGAGATGTTGAGTGGTATTTTCGAAGATATCCTTTCTGTCAAACCCCCGTTACTCATGATAGTCATTTGAGATACTGTTGCGAAATGTATTTTAATAGGTTCTATGAGTTCAAAGAGAGATTGAAGAAGCTTTCTAAAGCTTATAAGGAGGCTGTTCCAAGCTCTCAACTTAATTTCGGAGACTTCATAAAATCCTTTGACAAGATGTTTGACAGCGAAATTCGGCAACGAAATAAATCTCATCATCATGAGAAATATGATGATGTAGCAATTTCTAGGCTTACACTTCTCGATTTAGTAGTATCGCCTCGTGATGAGACTCTATCTAAACGTGAGCGCAGATTGTATTATCGAAGGACGACAAAAGAATGGGCTTCCCGCAATAAGCGGTGTGCGGCTGATCTGGATAAGTTTACTGAGGCAGTGGCAGAAGCATTATTGAAGGTCTGCTCTTTCTTAGATTCAGACAAAGAGGCATCGGTTAAAAGTTAGCGTCTCGCCTCACTCATCCGGCGGAATAAGCCCCAGCCCCCGCAGATACACCCCGATTCCCGTCTCGAGCAGGTCTTCGGGCGGGAAAGGAGAGCGGGTGCCGGGGGAGCCTCGGGCGAAGAGCTCGACCACGCCATGGGACATGGCCCAGATATGGGCCGAGAACATCTCGGGCGGGGGGCGTTTTTCGGCGGGGATGTGCTGCGACAGTTCCGAGGCGGCGCGGCCCAGGATGGCGCTGCCCCGGGCGGCGGCGGCGGCCAGCTCTGGTGTGCGCTGGACGGAGATGCCGCTTTCGAACATTGCGACGTAATGGCCTGGGAACTTGCGGGCGAAGGCGAGATAGGCGCGGCCCGTCGCCTCGAAGGCGGCGAGGGCGGAGGGCTGGCCTTCGGCATAGGCGTGCTCCATCAGGTCGGCGAAGATCGCGTAGCCCTGGCGGGCGGCTTCGGCGATCAGGTCCTCGCGGCCCGCGAAATGGCGGTAGACGGCGGCGGGGGTGACGCCGGCGCGCTTGGCCGCTTCGGAGAGGGTGAAGCCGGTTGGGCCCTTCTCCTCGATCAACTGGAGGGCAGCTTCGACCAAGGCCGATTTGAGGTTGCCGTGATGGTAGCCGCGTTTAGGCATGAAGCGCCGCGTGCCAGAGGGCCGGGCCGCCGGTGATCCGGTCGTCGATCGGGGTCACGACGCTGTGGTCGCGGCCCTCATAGGGGATCTGCGACAGGATCGAGCGCAGGACCTGCACCCGGGCGCGGCGCTTGTCGTCGGCGCGGATGACGGTCCAGGGGGCGGCCTTGGTATGGCTTCGGTCGATGGTCTCGCCGATGGACTGCGTGTAGCGGTCGTAGAGCGGCAGGCCTTTGACGTCGATGCCCGAGAGCTTCCATTGCTTGAGCGGATCGCTTTCCCGGTCGAGCATGCGGCGCAGCTGTTCGGCGCGCCCCACGGTCAGCCAGATCTTGAAGAGGTGGATGCCGTCCTCGACCAGCATCTGCTCGAAGGGGACGACCTGATCGAAGAAGAGGGCGCGCTCATCGGGGGTGCAGAAGCCGAAGACATCCTCGACCACGCCGCGATTGTACCAGGAGCGGTCGAAAAGCGTGATCTCTCCGGCGGCGGGTAGGTGCTGGACGTAGCGCTGGAAGTACCATTGGCCCGCCTCGCGCTCGGTCGGTTTGGGCAAGGCCGCGGTATGGACGCCGCGGGCGTTCAGGTTCTCGCGGAAGCGTTTGATATTGCCGCCCTTTCCGGACGCGTCGCGGCCCTCGAAGATGGCGCAGATCCGGGTGCCGCTGGAGCGCGTCCAGGATTGCAGCTTGACCAGTTCGATCTGCAGGGCGTCCATCGCGTCCTCGTAGGCCCCTTTGTCCCAGCGGCTGTCATAGGGATATTCGGGGTCAAGGACGGCATTCTTCTTGGCGCCTGCGATTTGCTCGCGGACCCAGTCGGGGGCGCCGGTCCGGGCGTAGTCGCTGATCGCGCCGTCAAAGGGGAGGGACATGTTGCGGCCTTTCACTTCGGGCCTACACATATGGCGATGTCAGGGGCTTAGCGCAATCCGGCGCGTGAGGCGGCGCGGTTGATCGCGGCGATCACCTCGTCCGGGGCAACGTGGTGCGGCATGTGGCCGACGCCGTCGATAAGGCGCAGCTGGGCGCTTTGGATCTGGTCGTAGAGCCGGACGGAGTGGATTTCGGGCGGGACGATTGGATCCTCGGCGCCGTGCAGGATCTCGACCGGCATGTCGATGGAAGGGTAGTGCGGCGACATCTCGACCACATCGGCCTTGAGCGTGTTCACCTGGCGGGCATTGGCCCGCAGCGTGCTGCGACGGATCGAAAGGTCCGCGCCGATGAAATCGAGATAGCCGTCGGGGACCGGGTTGGGGCGGAAGATCGCCTCGACGATGGCGGGCAGCAGGCGATCACGCGGGGCATAGGCGGCCACGAGCGGCGGGATCACGGCGCCGCCGAGGGAGGAGCCGTTGATCTTGTAAAGCGGGCCCAAATCACCGGGCCAGGGATTGCTTGCGCCCGACAGGATGACGAGGGCCGAGGGATGATCGGGAAATTCCAGCGCCCAGGCCAGCGCGACGGCCCCGCCATAGGAATGGCCCAGAACGATGGGATCCTCCACCCCCAGCGCATCGGTCGCGGCCTTGAGCATGCGGGCCTGCTCGCGCGGGCTTTCGGCATCGGCGAGAAACGGATCGGTGTAGCGCGGATCGGCGCGGTCGCTCCAGCCCAATCCGGGCCGGTCGAGCACGATGACGCGGTAGCGATCCGCAAGGCGTTGCGCAAAATCGAAGGTGAAATCGCGGGTATTTCCCGACGCGCCATGAATCAGGACCAGATCCGGGCCACGCCCGCCGACGACGGCATGGACCTGCCGCCCGCCGCCGACATCGATCAGCTGCCCGCCCGGCGGAAAGCTGATGGCCGCGCGCGCTTCCTTGCGGTCGGCGATGCGGTCGGTGATGGCGGCGCATCCCGTCAAAGCGAGCAGGGAGGACAGCGCAAGGGTCAGGGCCAATTTCATATCCGGGTCAGCTGCCGATCAGGGTCATGTCAAAGTGGGTGGTCTGGTATATCTCGTTGATCCAGTTGCCATATAGAAGATGCGCGTGGCTTCTCCACCGGTTGAGCGGTGCCCTCGCGGGATCGTCATCGGGAAAGTAATGGAGCGGCGTCTGGATCTGCTGCCCCGCGACCTGCGATTGCGCCAGATCGCGGTCGTATTCCTGCTTGAGGGTGCCGCTGTCATATTCGAAATGGTTGAGGATGTAGATCGCGCGATGGGCCGGATCCTCGATCAGGCAGGGGCCGGTCTCGTCGCTGCCCAAAAGCTGGGTGACGCCTGCGGGCAGATCTTTGGCGCGAATCTCGGTCCAGCGCGAAACGGGGACCACGCAATCGTCGGAGAAGCCGCGCAGATAGGGCGAATTGGGCGCAAGATTGGCATGCCGGAAGCAGCCGAAGAGCTTGGCGTCCAGCATATGCTTGGGCACGCCGTGGAAATGGTTCAGCATCGCCATCCCGCCCCAGCAGACCCCGAAGGTGGAATGCACGTTGGTCTGCGTCCAGTCCATCACCTCGGTCAGCTCGTCCCAATAGGTGACCTCCTCGAAGGGGAGGTGTTCAATGGGCGCCCCGGTGATGACGAGGCCGTCGAATTTCTCGTCCTTCACGTCCTGAAACGGGCGGTAGAACTCGGCCATATGCTCGGAGGCGGTGTTGCGCGTCTGGTGTTCAGACATGCGGATGAGGCTGAACTCGATCTGCAAAGGCGTCGCCCCGATCAGACGCGCGAACTGCGTCTCGGTCTGGATCTTTTTGGGCATCAGATTGAGCAGCCCGATCCGCAGGGGCCGAATATCCTGCCGCGCCGCCTGAGCCTCGGACATGACCATGACGCCTTCCTCGGTCAGGACGTCAAAGGCGGGCAGGGAGGCAGGCAGTGTGATCGGCATGGAACGTCTCCGGTGGTCGGAACGTCCGAGATAGGCGGGATGGGGGGGATGCTCAAGGTAGGGAGGGAGGACGATAGGTGGGAACTACTTGAAGTTTAGATGTTACAAGAGTTTTTGAGCCTAGGGTCAGGACTCATTGAGTTTCAAAGCCAGTAGATGACGAGGGCGGCAAGTGCGATAGCTGACAGGAAGACT
>CANNFE010000020.1 GCA_947503775.1 uncultured Paracoccaceae bacterium
GATCAGACATGTTCACCGCTCAGTTTTCCAGCCGTGAATCACGCTACTAAGCAGAAATCAATGGGTCCTGACCCTAGCAATCCAACCAAACGAAGACAACGCATTAATGGCCATTTACTGCGAAGCAGACTTTCGCTGATTGTGCATCATTAAGAAATTTGGGCTCAAAGCTGCCTTTCACCATACCTGCCGGTATTTGCCATCGTGCTCGCTCTGGTCGTCGGGCTCGAAGTCGTCTGATATCTTCCGGGTGGGCCTTAGGCGCGTGGGGCGGAGGGGTGGCCGGTTCAGCCTTCACTGGGGACAGCTTCGCGCCGGGAACTGGCCTATCGCAGCCCTTCTTCGTTCAGCAGGTGGCGGCCAGCGCGGTCTTCGACCTCGATGAGCCAGAGGTCGCGGTCCATTTGCCGCTGGCGGGCCAGTGCGTCGTCCACATCCGCTTCGGGTCCTTCGGACAGGATGACCCAGACCCGTTCCCCGCTCATCAGATCGTAGGAGCGCTGGAAGACGCGAGCCTGGCCGTCGAGGGTATTTAGCTTGACCAAGATCGCGCCCGCCGTCTCGTCGCCGCGGGCGACGACGAAGGCGGGGATATCGGCCAGGCGCAGGCGCGACAGGTAGGCGGCGACCCAGATGCCGCTGGCCAGGCGCGGCTCAGCCATCTCCGTCGCGGAAATCGAGGCCCATTTCGGAATAGCGCTCTGCCTCTTCGAGCCAGCCGGGCCGGACCTTCACCTGCAGGAACAGATGCACGCGGTTGCCGAGGAACTCCTCCAGTTCCTCGCGCGCGGCCTTGCCGACGGCCTTGATCGTCTCGCCCTTGTTGCCGAGTACGATCCCCTTATGGCCATCGCGCATGACATAGACGAGCTGGTCGATCTTGACCGACCCATCCTTGCGCTCTTCCCAGCTCTCGGTTTCGACGGTCAGTTGATAGGGCAGCTCCTGATGGAGCCGGAGCGTCAGCTTCTCGCGCGTCATCTCGGCGGCGATCATGCGCAGCGGCAGGTCGGCGATCTGATCCTCGGGATAGAGCCACGGGCCCTCGGGCAGGACGCCTGCGATCCAGGTCTTGAGAGTGTCGCAGCCATGGCCCTTCTCGGCGGAGATCATGAAGGTCTCGGTGAAAGCGAAACGCTCGTTCATGTTTTGCGTCAGGCCCAGGAGAACCTCGGATTGCACGCGGTCGATCTTGTTGATCGCAAGCGCTACCGGCGCGGCGCCACCCCGGTCCTTGAGCTGCTCGAGGATCGCCTCGACACCGGGCGTGATGCCGCGATGCGCCTCGATCAACAGAACGATCACATCGGCATCGGACGCCCCGCCCCAAGCGGCGGCGACCATGGCGCGGTCGAGCCTGCGGCGCGGACGGAAGAGGCCCGGCGTGTCGACGAAGACGATCTGGCTTTGCCCTTCGATGGCCACGCCCCGGATGCGCGCGCGCGTCGTCTGCACCTTGTGGGTGACGATCGACACCTTCGCGCCGACCATGCGGTTCAGGAGGGTCGATTTGCCCGCATTCGGCTCTCCGATCAGGGCAGCGAAACCGGCACGGGTCATGAGGATCCTTTCACACGGGCGAGAAGCGCCTTGGCCGCCGCCTGTTCGGCTTGCCGTTTCGATCCGGCCTCGGCGGATTCGGTTTCGCCCGATTGCAGGCGACCTTCGATGGTGAAGACAGGCGCGTGATCGGGGCCGGAGCGGCCCACTTCGACATAGGCGGGCGGCGCGTCGCCACGGGCCTGCGCCCATTCCTGCAGCGCGGTCTTGGAATCCCTCGCGTCGTCTTCGACCGCGCGCACCCGCGCGCCCCAGAGCCGCTGCACCAGATCGCGCGCCACATCGAAGCCCGCATCGAGATAGACCGCCGCGATCACCGCCTCCATCGCGTCGGCCAGCAGCGCCTCCTTGCGGCGCCCTCCCGTCTTCATCTCGGAGCGGCCCATCTTGAGCACCGCGCCCAGATCAATCTCGCGCGCGACCTCGGCGCAGGTTTCCTTGCGCACCATCGCGTTGAAGCGCGGGGCGAGCAGACCTTCGGGGGCCTTGGGATCGTCGGCCAGAAGCGCCTCGGCCATCGCCAGACCCAGCACCCGGTCGCCGAGAAATTCCAGCCGTTCGTTGTCGTCGCGATTGGCCGAGGACATGGAGGCATGGGTCAGCGCGCGCACCAGCAGCTCCGGTTTGCCGAAGCGGTGCCCGATGCGGTCCGAGAACTCCTGAAGATCGCTGCTCAGTTTCATACGATGACCTGCATGTAGCGGCCCGCGCGCCATGTCCAGAACTGCAAGGGCGATTGACCGGCATAAGAGAAGAGAACGACGCTCAACCGCGCCTCGATTGCTTCCAGTGGGACGAAGCCGACACCGCGCAGGACGCTTGGCGTGCGGCTGTCGGTGGAATTGTCGCGGTTGTCGCCCATTACGAAGACATGGCCCTCGGGGACCGTATAGCTAGCGGTATTGTCCGACCGCTGATCCGCGATGTCGAGAATGCGGTAGGGCGCCGTGCCGGGCAGCTGTTCGATATAGGCGGCCTTTTCACAAGGCGCGCCAAAGCCGACCGCCCCGTTGGAGCAACGCGGCAACGATCCGGATCGGCCCTGCCGCGCCATTGTCTCAGTGAAGGTGCCGCCCGGCTCGGCGGGATAGGGGGTGTTGTTCAGGATCACGGTCCCGGCCTCAAGTCGGATCGTTTCTCCGCCCAAGGCCACGATCCGGGCCACATGAGGCCGGTCCGTGACGGGGTGGCGAAAGACGATGACATCCCCGCGCCCGTGATCTTCGGCGAAGCGTAGACCGGCGGCGTAATCACCGACGAGAAGCGCCGGTTTCATGCTTCCCGCCGGCATTACATAGGGTTCCCAGATCAGGCGCGTCAGGATAACGAACGCCCCCAGAGCGGTCAGCATGAAGCCCACCGATCGCAGCCGCGAGGGCGGGACGCGCCCATAGGTCGCCCGGGTCGGGATCAGGAGTAGCGCGAGCAGCAGCGCAAGGTTGAGGCCCGGCACAAATGTCAGCCACGTCCAAAGGCCGCTGAGCCCCGCATCGTGCAGCCGCCGGACGGTCAGACCGACAAGGGGGATCAGCAGGATCGCGGCTATAACGATGACGACGGCCTCGCCCCAATAGGGGATATCCGAACGCTCGAGCACATAGCTGCCGATGACGGAAAAAACAGTGAAGCTAAGAAGCGCCAGCAGGTAGCGGCCACGCGGCGTCGTGCCGTTCCAGTCGAAGCCGGAAACAAGGGCCTTCCGCATGGGCCCGGCCCCTAGTCGATCCTCTCGAAGAAACGGTCGCCGCGCCAGGTCCAAAAGGCCAGCATCCGCCGCCCGGACGAGGAAAAGATCACCCGGTCGGCGCGTCCGATCAGGTTCTCGTACGGGACGAAGCCGACGCCGCCGCTGGCCTGCGGCACCCGGCTGTCGGTGGAATTGTCGCGGTTGTCCCCGATAAAGAAGTAATGACCTTCAGGCACGGTGAACACGCCCGTGCTGTCGAGGCGGCGTTCGCCGACATTCAGGACCGCATGGGTGCTCCCGCCTGGCAGTGTCTCGATCTGGCGCGGCTTTTCGCAGATGCCGCCTTGCCCGACCGGCGCATTGGCGCAGCTTGGCACCAGACCTTGCGGTCCCTGACGCTCGTAGGGTTCGGTGAAGATGCCATCGTCCTCAAGCGCGACCGGCTCACCGTTGATATGTAGCACACCGCTTCGCATCTGCACTGTCTCTCCCGGCAGCCCGATGACCCGCTTGATGAAATCGCGCCCCGTGACCGGATGGCGAAAGACGACCACATCCCCCCGCTCGGGTTCGGAGCCGAAGAGCCGTCCGTTATCGCCATCGAAAATCCCGCAGATATCCTCCGCATCGATATCGATACCCAGCCGCGCGATCCGGATCGACGGGCAGGAGGCGTAGGAATAGCCGTAGCTCATCTTGTTGACGAAGAGGAAATCGCCGATCAGCAGCGTGTCTTTCATTGACCCTGACGGGATCCAGAACGGCTGGAAGAAGAGGGTGCGGAAGATCCCCGCGATCAGAAGGGCGTAGACCACCGTCTTGATAAGCTCGACGGTGCTGGCAACAAAGCCTTGCGGTTCGGACATTCAGCACTCCGGGAAGGGTTCGGCGCTACATGCGGGCGCGTCTGCCGCAAGTCAAGCGACGCTGCCCACATCTGCGCGAGGACGTGCTTCGATGACGACGAAGGCCTGCGCCCAGGGGTGATCGTCGGTGAGCGTGACATGGATGATCGCCTCGTGGCCGTCGGGCGTCATCTCGGCCAGCCGCTCGGCGGCCCAACCGGTGACATGCATGACGGGCTGGCCGGTTCTGAGGTTCGACACGGCCATGTCCTTCCACGAGATCCCCATCCTCAGACCCGTGCCCAGCGCCTTTGAGCAGGCCTCTTTGGCGGCCCAGCGCTTGGCATAGGTGCCGGGCGTATCGGCGCGCCGCTCGGCCTTGGTTTGCTCAACTTCCGTGAAAACGCGGTTGCGGAATCGGTCGCCGAACCGCTCGAGCGTGCTCGCGATCCGGTCGATATTCGCAAGATCCGTTCCGATACCGAGGATCATCCGTAAGAGCCTTCCAAAGGTTTCCCCCAAACAGCGCAAAAAGGCCGCCCCCACAAGGGGAGCGGCCATGGAACTCGTCAGGACGTGGTCTTAGGCGGCGCGTTTGTGATCGAGGCGCGCTATGCCTTGGTCGATCCGGTCGCGCTGATGGGTCAGGAAGGACCACTCGGCATCCGTGTCGACCGCCTTCATCGCATCCTCATAAAGATCACGGAGCGATTGCTCACCGCGCAGGATCTCTGCAAGGACCGCATCGTCCCCTTTGGACAGCGTGTCGCGCAGGTTCACGAACATCCTGTGCGCAGAGGCGAGAAGCGATCCGTCCTCATCCAGCTTGATGTCCTTGGAGGCGAAGACGCTGCGAAGTGTCTGTGCAAACTCGGCCCGTTCGTTGCGAAGCTCGGTCATGATCGTGCGCAGCAAGCCGTCGGACACGGAATCCAGCGCATCGTTATAGCCATCGCGGCTATCGATCATGCGGGTATAAAGCTTTTCAATCGGTTTATGGTCGTTGGTCATCGTCATGTCTCCTTGTGTTAGGTGACGTCACCAAACCAACGGCCCGCAGCGAGCAGAGTTCAGATTTTCTCAGGAAATATTGAACAAACTGCGACGGGATGTCCTAGAACTTTAGGGTGCTGATACTTGACGTATCAAGTGGGCAGGGCTTGACCTGTTTTCACTGGACGTTGTCTTTGCGGGATGAAGCGGGCATTCGTTACGCGCGCTAATGTCTGCTCTGAGCGGAAAGTTTGATCACCAAGCGGTTTACAATGCCCTTCCACATTTTCCGTCAGATATAGCATATCTTTCTAAAACATAGCGCCCTACAGCAGCTCCAGAAACAATACGCACCGCAATGAAATCTGGAGCCTCAATATCCGCTTGTTGCTGCACGAACGGAATAACGGATGGCGCATAATGATTGCAAAGAGCCAATAGAAGATCATCCAAATTTTCGTTACCGAACAAACCGTCGGGCACTGGGTCCGGCTGTATACGCATTTCGATGCCTTGGCCGTGAGACAAATCAGACAAGACACCAGTGTCAACTAGAGCCCATTGTACGTCTTGTGCTGAGACAGGCGGCGCCACCGCCAATAATAAGCTAACAAGGACCATCGCAAGTTTCATGAAAGTGCCTTTACGGTGAAGACTGAAGAGAATGCTGTATGTTCTTGAATCGAAGATTGCAGCAAAGCGCAGCATCCGGCAATCTAGGCTCTAAGCCGCCGTTAAGCCAATCTTTGAAGTGATCCTCAGAAACATCTGATACTCGACCTCGTTCTCATCTTTATCGCCGTCGATCTCGGCGTGGCGGCGACAGCAAGCAGCCCGCTTACTCCTCCCGCGCCTCATCCATCAGCCTCCGCATCTCGGTGATGGCGGGGGTCAGGCCGCGGAAGATGGCTTCTCCGATCAGGAAATGGCCGATGTTCAGCTCGCGCACCTCAGGCAGTGCGGCGACGGGCTGGACCGTGTCGTAGGTCAGCCCGTGGCCCGCATGGACCTCGAGGCCCAGCTCGTGGCCGAAGGCGGCCATGTCGGTCAGCTTGGCCAGCTCGGCGTCGCGCTCTTCCAGGCGGCCTTCGGCATGGGCGTCACAATAGGCGCCGGTATGCAGCTCGATCACCTCGGCGCCGATGCGGTTGGCCGCCTCGATCTGGCGCCGGTCGGCGGCGATGAAGATCGACACGCGGCAGCCCGCCTCCCTGAGCGGCGCGATGTAATGGGCGAGCCGATTCTCGTCCTTGGCGACCTCAAGGCCCCCTTCGGTCGTCCGCTCCTCGCGCTTTTCGGGCACGATGCAGACCGCATGGGGCACGTGGCGCAGCGCGATCTTCTGCATCTCGTCGGTTGCGGCCATCTCGAAATTGAGCGGCGTCGTCAGTGCGTCCATCAGCGCCTCGATATCGGCGTCCGAGATATGGCGCCGGTCCTCGCGCAGATGGGCGGTGATCCCGTCGGCGCCTGCCTCCTCGGCGATCCGGGCCGCGCGAACGGGATCGGGCACCGCGCCGCCGCGCGCGTTCCGCACCGTCGCCACGTGGTCGATATTCACCCCAAGCCGCAGATGCTCTGCCATCGCGTTCGTCCCTTCCCCTCGCCCCCGTCTACCGGGCCTTTTGATTCTGCGACAGCCGGTCGAGCCGCGCCCGCAGCACCTTGCGGCGCCTTTTCTGATGCGCCCGGATCACCGGAAGCGCCAGCATCGATACCGTTGTCGCGACCACCAGTCCTGGCAGGATGCCCCCGATCAGATAGGGAAAAAAGACCTCATCGTAAAACCGGCCCAGACGGGACCAGTTGGCCTCCTCTTTGGTAAAGAGCGCCAGCAGATTGGCCCACAGATCAGAGCCCGCATGCGCGAACTTGCGCGCCAGCGACACATGCGCATCGGGATCGGGCCGGTTGCCCAAGAGCCAGTTCCCAAAATTGAGCGCCACGACCCCGATCGGCACATAGGTGAGCGGATTGCCGAAGAACGTCGCCAGCAAAGCGGCCAGGATATTGCCGCGCATGATCTTGGCCACGATGGCCGCGATGATGAAATGCAGCCCGTAGAACGGGGTGAAGGTGGTGAAGATCCCGGCCCAGATCCCGCGCGAGATCTTCTCGGGCGTATCAGGCAAGCGGCGCAGGCGGTGTTTTACGTATTCGAACGCCCGCGCCCAGCCGCCCTTGGGCCAGAGCGCGTCAAGCACGATGCGCAGAATGCCTCTTCTGTCGCGGCGCTTGAAAACCACGTGTCGTATCCCCTTTGACGGCAGCCGCACGGCGGTGCCGACTGTCTCGTTCCTTTGCACGTCGTCATCGCGCCGCGATATGTCAATTCTGCGACACCAGTTCGGCGTCGCGGCGACGTGCCGTCCCGTCCGCAACAGTCGCGATCGCCTCGGCGGGGCTGACCCGGCTGGGATCGCGGTGCCGGGCCAGGCTGGCGACATCGCTGTCGGCCTCCAGCGCGGTCATGACCGTGTGCAGATGCTCCGCATCGCGCAAATCGACGTCCACGAGAATCCGGTAATAATCCGGTTTCCTATCCAGAAAACTAAGATCGGAGATATTTGCAGATTGCTCTGCGATCAATGTGCAGATTCGTCCCAGCACACCCGCCGCGTTGGAAATCGTGATATCGAGCGTGACCGTATTGTCCGCCGGGTGACGGCCTTCATGCCATCTGAGGTCCAGCCAGCGCTCGGGCTGGTCCTCGTACATGGCCAGCGCATCGCAATCGATCGCATGGACGACGACCCCCTGCCCGCGAAAGGTGATGCCCACGATCCGCTCGCCCGGCACCGGCTGGCAGCAGCGGGCGCGGCCAAAGCTTTGGTCCGAGGTCAGGCCGATCACCGCGCGCGAGCCGTCGATCTCTTCGCCCTCCTGCTCGGCCAGATCGGGATAGATCGCGGCGACGACCTCGCGCGCGGTGATCTCGGCCGAGCCCAGATAGGCCAGCATCTCGGGCATCGAGGGCATGCCCAGCGTCTTGGCCGCCGTTCTGAGAGCCTTGTCCGTCGCGCGCTTGCCAACATGTTCGAACGCGACGCGCGCCAGCTCCCGGCCGAGGCGGACAAAGCGTTCGCGGTCTTCCTCGCGCAGGGCCTTGCGGATCGCCGACTTGGCCTTGCCGGTGACTGCGATGTCGATCCAAGTGACCTGTGGTCGCTGGCCCTCGGCGGTGATGATCTCGACCGATTGGCCATTCTTGAGCCGCGTCCAAAGCGGCACGCGGATGTTGTCGACCTTCGCCCCCACGCAGGCCGATCCGATCCGGGTATGGATCGCGTAGGCGAAATCGATCGGCGTCGCCCCGCGCGGCAACTTGATCACATCGCCCTTGGGCGTGAAGCAGAAGACCTGATCCTGGTACATCTCGAGCTTGACCGCTTCGAGAAACTCGTCGTGATCGCCGTCGGCATCAAGCCGTTCGGTCAGCGCGTTGATCCATTTCGCCGGATCGACGGCAAAGGGGTTCTCCACCCGCTCGCCATCGCGATAGGACCAGTGCGCGGCCACGCCCGCCTCGGCGACCTCGTGCATCTGGCGGGTGCGGATCTGCACCTCGACCCGCTTGCCGTCGCGCCCCGAGACGGTGGTGTGGATCGACCGGTAGCCGTTCGATTTGGGCTGGCTGATGTAGTCCTTGAACCGCCCCGGCACGGCCCGCCATCGCTGGTGGATCGCGCCCAGGATCCGGTAGCAGTCGGCTTCGTTATCGCAGATGATCCGAAAGCCGTAGATATCGCTGAGCCGGGAGAAGCCCTGATCCTTCTCCTGCATCTTACGCCAGATCGAATAGGGCTTCTTGGCCCGGCCGAAGACATCCGCATCGATCCGCTCGGCCATCAAGAGAACGCGGATGTCCTGCGTGATCTGCGTGACGACATCGCCCGCCTCGCGCTGGAGCGTGATGAACCGCCGGATGATCGAGGAACGCGCATCGGGATTGAGCACGCGGAAGGCCAGATCCTCCAGCTCCTCGCGCATCCATTGCATCCCCATGCGGCCGGCCAGAGGCGCATAGATTTCCATCGTCTCGCGCGATTTCTGGGCCTGTTTGTCGGGCCGCATCGCCTTGATCGTGCGCATGTTGTGCAGCCGGTCGGCCAGCTTGACCAACGTCACCCGCAGGTCCTTGGACGTCGCCATGAAGAGCTTGCGGAAATTCTCGGCCTGCTTGGTTTCAGCCGAGGAGAGCTGCAGGTTCGTCAGCTTTGTGACCCCGTCGACCAGCTCTGCGATCTCGGTGCCGAATCGCGTCTCGACATCCTTGTAGGAGGCGCGGGTGTCCTCGATCGTGTCATGCAGCAGCGCCGTGACGATGGAGGCATCGTCCATCTGCTGCTCGGTCAGGATCGCGGCGACGGCGACGGGATGGGTAAAGTACGGCTCGCCGGAATGGCGAAACTGTCCTTCATGCGCGGTCTCGCCATAGGCGTAGGCGCGGCGCAGCAGGTCTTCGTTCGTGTGCGGATTGTAGTTGCGGACGAGGACGATCAGATCGTCGATATCGATCATCGCGCCCCGCCCGGGATCACCCCTGCCCTTGCGCTTCCATCAGCGCACGCAGGAGCCTTTCCTCATCCATATCATCGGCTTGCGGCTTGTCGGTCTCCTGCCCCATGAGAAGCGCCATGGCGTCCTCTTCGGGTTCGTCGACCTCGATCTGGGTCTGGTTCGCCTCGATCATCCGCTCGCGCAGATCGTCGGCCTGCTGGGTCTCGTCGGCAATCTCGCGAAGGGCGACGACGGGGTTCTTGTCGTTGTCGCGCTCGACCGTCAGAGGAGAGCCCGTCGACAGCTCGCGGGCCCGATGCGCGGCGAGCATGACCAGCTCGAACCGATTCGGAACTTTATCGACGCAATCTTCGACTGTGACGCGGGCCATGGAACTCTCCGGATGATGGCGAAAGCGGAAATGCGGGGCATAAAGCCTTCAAAAGGGATTGACAAGGCCTGGGCGCCTTTGCCGTCAAGGGGCGGGGGCCGCGTCGATCACAAGCTCAAGATCGCCCCGGCTTGCGTCCGCATCGGCCAGCAGGGCCATCCCGTTGGCCGCCGCGACCGGCGCGATGGCCCGGGTCCGATCGCCCCCGGTCAGCCGGGTTATCTGCGCCAGAAAGCTCTCGGTCGCGGCATCGGGCGCAACGCAGGTCGCGGCGGATCAGTCCGTCAGCGGGCGGACCGCCGCCCTGTCTTCCTCGGGCAGCGCCTCCAGCATTTGGCGGATAGTCAGGCCGGTGACGGGGTGCGTCCAGTCCGGCGCGATCTCGGCCAGGGGCACCAGAACGAAGGCCCGTTCGGCCATGCGAGGATGCGGCAGGATCAGCCGGTCCGGCGCCTGGCTCGCCCGGTCGGCTTCGGGCAGATCGCGCCAGCGGCTCTGCTCTTCGGCGTCCGGTCGGATCAGATCGCCCATCGCCATCAGATCCAGATCCAGCGTCCGCGCCGACCAGCGCGCGCGCCGCTCGCGGCCAAAGCGCGACTCGATCCTGTGGAGCGCCGCGAGCACCTGTTTTGGCTGCAGATCCGTTTTCACCGACACGGCAGCGTTGACGAAATCCGGCCCTTGACCCAAGGGAAAGCAGGGCGTCTCGAAGAAGTGACTTTGCCCTAAAATGAGACCGACCCGCGCCGAAATCTCCAAAAGCGACGCCCTGAGCGTCGAAACCGGCGCCTGCCCATCGAGAGGAAGATTCGCGCCCAAGCAGATTAGGGCCGACGGACCACGCGTCGCGGATGCACGGGCTTGCGTCATGAATCCGATTCCTTCAAAACATTGGTCTGGGTTTGCACATTTCCTACCACTCAACCTTTTGCGAGCCCCGAAAGGATATTTAAGATGTTTTATCGTGATGAGCGATTGGCGCTCTTCATCGATGGATCGAATCTGTATGCAGCAGCCAAGGCATTAGGCTTCGACATCGATTACAAGCTGCTCCGGCAGGAGTTTATGCGGCGGGGAAAGCTCCTTAGGGCGTTCTACTATACCGCCCTTCTCGAAAATGACGAATATTCCCCTATTCGTCCGCTGGTGGATTGGCTGCACTATAACGGCTTCACCATGGTGACCAAGCCGGCCAAGGAATATACCGACAGCCAGGGTCGCCGGAAGGTGAAGGGCAACATGGATATCGAGCTGACGGTCGATGCCATGGAATTGGCCCCTTATGTCGATCACATCGTGCTCTTCTCCGGCGATGGTGATTTTCGCCCCATGATCCAGGCGCTGCAACGCAAGGGCGTACGCGTGTCGGTCGTCTCGACCATCCGGTCGCAACCGCCGATGATCGCAGACGATCTGCGCCGGCAGGCCGACAACTTCATCGAGCTGGACGAGCTGCGCGATGTCGTCGGGCGCCCCCCGCGCGAGCCGCGGGAGTTCAACGCACCGCAAAAGACCGACAGCGAGACCGAAGAAGAGACCGTGGCCGAATAAGACCCCGTCGGGGAACCGGTTCCGGGTGGCGCGGCTTGGGTCCCGATGACCGATGCGGCCTCCCTGCTTACGCTATTCGTCGCCGCCTTCGGGGCGGCCACGATCCTGCCGTTCCAGTCCGAGATCGTCTTTGTCGCGCTTCAGCTGCGGGGCGACACGTCCCCGACGGCGCTGCTCGTCGTTGCCTCGATTGGCAATACGCTGGGATCCTGCGTGAACTACGCGATGGGCATGGGGATCGAGCGCTTTCGCCACCGCCGCTGGTTTCCGGCCTCCGAGGCGCAGCTTGACCGCGCGCAGCGTTGGTACGCAAGATACGGCGTCTGGTCGCTGCTGCTGTCCTGGGCGCCCTTCGGCGATGCGATCACGGTGGTCGCGGGCGTCATGCGCACCCAGTTCTGGCTTTTTCTGACCCTCGTCGCGATCGCCAAGACGGGCCGCTATGTGATCCTCGCCTGGGTGACGGCGCGGACCGGGCTTGGCGGCTAGGCGTCGCTCGCGACAGGCAGAGGGCGGGCATCCCTGAGCTCCGCGATCCCGCCGGTGCCGCCGACGGCTCCGACCGCCGCCGCCCCGCAGCGATTGCCCGCCTCAAGGCAGTCGGGGACCGGCGCGCCCGCCAGCCAACGGTCCAGGAACCCGCCGTTGAATGCATCCCCCGCGCCCGTGGTATCCACGATCCGCGCCGCTTGACCCGGAGCGTCCCAGTCCTTGGCCCCGTCCAGCGCCACGGCCCCCGCAGCCCCGCGCTTGATTACCGTCAGCATCGGACCGCGCAGCGTCAGGCCCCGGTCCAGAAACCGCTGCGCCTCCGCCTCGTTCGGCAGGAACAGATCGACCCCGGCGATCAGGGCTTCTGCGGCCTCGGGCAGCGCGTCCTCCCAGCCGCAATCGAGCGACACGGTCAGACCCGCCTGTCGCGCGGCGTCCAGAAGCCAGGGCGCATCGGCCAACGTCCGCAGCTCTCCGATATGCAGGTGCTGAAGGCCGAGGCGCCCCATCTCGGCGGCCTCGAGCGGCGGCAGCGCGGGTCCGGCGGCACGGGTCAGAAAGGCCCGATCCTCGGCCGTCGTTATCGCCACGGTGATCTGAGGATCGCTGCCTTCTGCGGCTGGCGCGCAAAGAGCGGCATCGACGCCGAACCGCGCCAGATCCGCCTGCACCAGCGCCTCGAACGGAGGGGCGGGGAGCGTCGCCGCCAGCGCCGCCGGGCGGCCCAGGGCGGCGAGATAGGCCGCCGTGATGAAGGCCCCGCCGCCTGCGTAAAGGCCCACGTCATCGGCAAAGGTCTCGGTCCCCAGCGTTGGAAGCCGGTCCAGCCCGGTGAAGACCAGATCGCAATAAAGCCGGCCCGCGCATAAAACCCCGCCCGCACTCATCGCAAACTCACCCCGCTTTGCGCATCGAAAAGATGCAAGTCCTCGGCCCGTGCGCCCAGCTGGACGGTGCTGCCGACCTCGGGCGGATGGCGTCCGTCGGCCTTGGCCACGATCTCTCCGGCCGCCGTCTCGGCATAGATCAGCGTCTCCGGGCCCAGCGGCTCGCGGACGGTGACGGTCCCGTCGATCAGCCCGCCCTTCTGGGGGTGCAGATCGTCGGGCCGCACGCCAAGCATGACCGGCCTGCCCGTGCCGGGCAGACCCATCGGCACGCGACCGCCGGAGGCGAGAACGACATCGCCGCCCGCCTCGAGCGTTGCGGGCAGGATGTTCATCGACAGCGCCCCGATGAACCGCGCCACGAACATGTTGGCCGGCGCGCGATAGACCTCATCGGGCGTTCCGACCTGCTGGATATGACCGTCCTTCATGATCACGATCCGGTCGGCCAGCGTCATCGCCTCGACCTGATCGTGAGTGACGAAGACGATGGTCGTGCCGACCCGCTGGTGCAGCTTTTTGATCTCCAGCCTCATTTGCGTCCTGAGCTGCGCATCGAGGTTGCTGAGCGGCTCGTCAAAAAGAAAGACCGCCGGATCGCGCACCATCGCCCGGCCGATGGCGACCCGCTGCCGCTGCCCGCCTGACAGCTGGCTCGGCTTGCGCTCGAGCAGCTCGGTCATGCCCAGCAGAGCCGCGACATCGGCAATCCGAGCCTCCTTGTCCGCGCGCGGCATTTTCGATGACCGCAGCCCGAAGGCGATGTTCTTCTTCACGCTCATATGCGGGTAAATCGCGTAGTTCTGGAACACCATCGCGATATCGCGCTCTTTCGGCTCGAGGTTGTTGACCTCGCGGCCTCCGATTTCGATCACGCCCGATGTCACCTCTTCGAGGCCCGCGATCATCCGCAATGTCGTGGACTTCCCGCAGCCCGACGGGCCGACAAGCACGACAAACTCGCCATCGGCGATCTCAAGATCGATCCCGTGGAGCACCTCTGTCGTGCCATAGGATTTGCGCAAATCGCGCAGGGCCAAACCCGCCATACCCTTACCCTTCCTTCACCGCGTCAAACGCCGCATCCAGCCGGTCCGCCGCGTCCGCTTGCCGCTCCAGCCGCGCCTTCTGCGCCGCCGCCAGCGCCGCCTGCTCGGTCCGGTAGATGCCCAGCGCCTCGGCCAGGGCCGCAGGCGCGGGCCCGCCCGTCCGGTCCCGGCGGGCTACGAAGGTCTCGGGCGCAACGGCCTCGCGGAAGGCTGCCTCATCCAGCGCCGATGCCCGGCCCGTCACCTCTGCAAAAGCCGTCGCAAACGCCTCAGCCCCCTCAGACAAGGGCACGCCCGCCTCGATCACGGCCCGCGCCGTGCGGGCCGCGATGTCATGGGCTTGCCGAAAGCTGAGCGCATCCTGTCGCACCAGTGTATCGGCCAGTTCGGTGATCGTGATGCAGGCCGCATCGGTATTGCGCCGGACCTTGGCCGCATCGATGGAACAGGCGGGCAGGAACGCCGCCAGCAGATCCAGAACGCGCCCGCCGCTCTCAAAGGCGGCATAGCCCGCCTGCTGCACTTCACCTTCGCTGTCATTCATGTCGGTGAACGGCGTGTTGCGCATCACATCGACAATCGCATCGCAGCGGCCCGCCGTGATGCTGGCCAGATGGCGCATATGCTCGATCGGAACGGGATTGCGCTTTTGCGGCATGATCGAGCTGATCTGCACAAGGCTGCGCGGTACGTGAAGCTGCCCGACCTCGAAGGCCGACCAGAAGGCCAGGTCCTGCACCACGCGCCCCAGATGCACGAAGATCAGTTTGATCGCGGAATAGAGCCCGGTGACGTAATCGACCGACGCGATGCAGCCATAGGAGTTCAAGAGCGGCGCCTCGAACCCCAGCAGATCCGCCATCCGGTCCCGGTCGATGGGAAAACCCGACGTCGTGATCGCGGCAGCCCCCATCGGGCAGTGATCCAGCGCGCGGATCGCCGCGTCCAGCCGCGCCGCGTCACGCAAAGCCACCTCAATCACAGCGCCCAGATAATGCCCGAAGGTCGAGGGCTGCGCGGGCTGGCCGTGCGTATAGGCCACGATCAAGGTGTCGGCCTCCGCCTCGGCCTTGGCGGTCAGCGCCCGGGTCAGCGCCAGAAGCTGCCCCTGCGACACCTCCGCCCGGCGACGCAGAGCCAATTTGAAGAGCGTGTGATCCATGTCGTTGCGCGAGCGTGCCGTATGCAGTGCGCCGCCCAGATCGCCCATCCTCCGCGTCAACTCGGCCTCGACGACGAAAAAGTAATCCTCATGCTCGCCCGTATAGGTGAGCGCCTCGATATCCGTCTCGTTCTCGATGGCCGCCAAAGCGCCGCCCAAAGCCGCCGCATCCACCCGCTCAAGGATCCCCGTCTCGGCCAACATCACCAGATGCGCGCGGTTGATCCGCGCCATATCCACCGCGTGGTGCCACTTGACCGCCTCGAAAAGCGGGGCGAGCACCGTGTCTCGATAGACCGGATGTGGAAAGACCGAGCTGTCCGTCACGCCAGCGCCTCCAGACCCGCGCGCGCCTCGTCCACGTCATAGGTCACCAGCTCTAGCTGGTTGCCCGCCGGATCGAGGAAGTTGAACGTCAGCGCCGCGCCGTAATCGTGGTGCCGCCCGGCGGTCAAAGCCGTGCCGTCCCGCCCCTTCAGAAGCGCCGAGGGCAGCGCCTTTGCAAACTGCACGAAGGCCCGGCCGCTGGCATGGAAGGCCACCGTCCGGTCCCCGCCATCAGGGCGCGGCCCGACGAATAGCGACAGGCAATGGGCCCCGCCCGTTCCCGGCGCCAGAAAGACCGGATGATCCTCGGCCACGTCGTCATGGCCTGCGCCATAGACGGCCAGCCCCAGCACCCGCTTGTACCATCGCAATGCGGCCGCTCTATCGGTGACGTAAAGATGGACATGATCCAGCCTATCCGTTCGCACCAGCGGGGAGGCCTGCCCGAGTGGAGACACCGTCTCCTGAAACTCGGCCAGATCGCGTTGATAGTCATCCGCCGACGGGCGGTCCGGTGTCTCTGTCATCCTTTAAGTCCTGCCATGACAACGCCCCGAATGATGAAGCGTTGGAAAATCAGAAATACGATCAGCGTCGGGATGGTCGAAATCGCCGCCCCGGTCATGATCAGCTCCCAGGCCACATCGGCCTCATCCCCGAACCCGGACAGGCCCACGGGCAACGTGTACATCTCGACCGAATTGGTCACGATCAGCGGCCACAGGAACGCGGTCCAGTTGCCGAGAAACACAAAGATCGCAAGCGCCGCGAGGGCGGGCCGCACCAGCGGCATCGCCACGCTCCACCAGATCTGAAACTCGTTGAGCCCGTCGATCCGCGCGGCCTCCAGGAAGTCGTCCGGCACGCTTTCGAAGAACTGCTTCATCAGGAAGACGCCAAAAGCCGTCATCATGCCGGGGAACATGATCCCCCAATAGCTGTCCAGCCAGCCGAAGCTCTGGCTCATCAGATACCACGGGATCACCAGCATCTCGGTCGGGATCATAAGCGTCGAGAGGATCGCGATGAAGACCAGCGTGCGCCCCGGAAAGCGGAACTTGCAGAGTGTGTATCCCACCAGAGAGTCGAAGAAGAGGTTCGAGACCGTCGTCAGCGTCGCGATGATGATCGAGTTGATGAACCAGCCGTAGAACCGCCCGTCCTCAAGGACATAGGTATAGTTCTCAAGCGTCGGCTCGTCCGGGATCAGGTTGATGTTATAGACCTCATGCGGCCATTTCAGCGAAGTCGAGATCATGTAGGCAATCGGCATCACCATCGCGATCCCGCCCGCGAAAAGCAGCAGCCAGCGGATCACCTGCCCCATATTACGCGGGCGGCGCGCGGCCCGGGCCTCTAGCAGCGTCCCGCTCGAGGGGCGGATGGTGTCCGTCGCCGTCACGTCACGTGCTCCTCAGCAAACGGAGCTGAATCAGGCTGACGATCAGCAGGATCACGAACAGCACCACCGTCTGCGCCGCCGCATAGCCCATGTCGTAATTGGTAAACGCCGTCTCATAGATCATCAGAACCAGCGGCTTGGTCGCATTGAGCGGTCCGCCGGGATTGTTCGTCGTCATGTTGAAGACGTGATCGAAGATCCGCAGGAACCCGATGGAGGAAAAGACGACGATGAAGACGATTGTCGGCCTCAGCAGCGGGATGGTGATCTGGGTCAGCACCGTCCACCAGCCGACCCCGTCGATCTTGGCCGCCTCGTAATACGAGGTCGGGATCGCCCTCAGACCTGCCATGAAGATGATGATCTGAAAGCCAAGCCCCGCCCAGACGGCAGGCGCCAGAACGGCGGGCAGCGCATTGGTCGTGGAGTTCAGAAACTCGACCTGAGCGATCCCCATCGAGGCGAGCATGTTATTGAATAGGCCAATCGGCACGCCCTGATAGAACCACCGCCAGACCCAAGCCATCGCCACGGCGCTGGTCATGAAGGGCAGAAAGTACAGCATCCTCAGAAACCCATGGGCAAAGCGCAGCTTGTCGAGGTGGTAGGCGATCACGAAGGCCAGAACGAGGCTGACCGGCGTTCCGATTAGCAGATAGAGAAACGTGTTCTTAAAGACCTTCCAGAAGACCGGATCGGCCACCAGCGTGCGGTAATTCTCGAGCCCCGACCAACTGCGACTGCCCAGAAGGTTCCAGTCCTGAAACGAGATCAGGATCGCGGTGCCCGTTGGATAGAACCGGATGACCACGTAGAAGACCACCGGCACCGCCAGAAACGTCCAGGCCCAGACGATCTGCTTTTGCCGGATGGTCAGGTTGCGGTAGCCCGTCATCGCGAAACGCCCGCCTGCCCGCGCAAAGGCGTCCCGGGCTTGACCCGGGACCTCCACTGCAAGGGCCCCCGGCTCACCCGTGGGACCCGGACAAGAGGTCCCGGGTCAAGCCCGGGACAGCTCGGGACAGGGCGGCTGGCCTCATTGCGCGTAATACTCGTCCAGGATCGCCTGTTCCTCCTCGGCGGCGACCGCGAGACTCTCCTTGAGCGGCTGACCCTCCAGATCGGTTCGCGCCAGCATGTCCACCAGAACCTGCCGCTGCGCGCTTTCATTGGCGAATTTCGTCGTGCGCGCATATTCCAGCCCGCGGATGAACGGCCCGAACACCTCATTATTGGCGTTTTCCTCGGTCATCCCGACGCTGGGCTTGGCGGGCAGCTCTCCAACGACATCGAGCCAGACCTGCATCGCCTCATCCGAGGTAAGGTACTCCATGAACCGGACCGCCGCGTCATAGCGCTCGCCGTCGGCCTTGGTCGTGATCGCGTTCACCCAGTAAGAGGAATAATTCGCCTGCGTCCCATCGGGCCCGGCAGGAAGCTCGGCCACCCCCCAGTTCAGTCCCCGCTGATCGGCCAGCGATCCGATCCGGAACGAGCCATCAATATGCATCGCCGCCCGGCCCGCCTTGAACGCCGCTTGCGGCTCATCCATGAAGCTCGACGCGGTCACGCCATGCTCCTTCTCGAGGCCCGCATAGAATTCCAGCGCCTTCAGACCCGCCTCGTCATTGTAATTCACCGTCCGGTAATCGTCCTGATAGGGATCGCCACCGAACTGGCGCACCAGCACTTCGCGGAACCAGTGGTGGTCCTGCGCCGTCATCCCGGTCGTGATGCCGACTTGCGTGATATTGCCTGCATTGTCGGTCTTGGTCGTGGCCTTGGCGACCTCGACCAGCTCGTCCAGCGTGGTCGGCGGCGCCTCGATCCCGGCTTCCTCGAACAGGCGCTCGTTATAGAACAAAGCCAGCGACCGGACCGCCGTGGGCAGCGCGTAATACTGCCCTTCGACCTTCATCGCCTGCACCATCGGGAAGAACGCGTCATCTATCGCCGCTGCCGGGAAGGTCTCTTCGGGCAGCGGCTGGATCAGGTCGGCCTCGATGTAATCGTTAAGCCATCCGTAAAAGAGCTGCACCACATCCGGCCCCTCGCCCGCGGGAATGGCCGCCGCGACCTTGGTGCGGTAGTCGGCATAGGGAAAATGGGTCATCGTCACGGTGATGTCCGGATTGTTCGCCTCGAAGCTCTCGATGAGCTGCTCCATCGCCTCGACCCGCGCGTCGAAGAAATATTGCCAGTACTCGATCTCGACCGTCTGGGCCGAAACCCCGCCGCCCATGAAGGCCAGCGCCCAAATCGCGCCGGCCTGCGCATAGCGTCTGATCGTCTGTGTCATCGAGTATTCCCCCGTCTGCTGAAGCGTTATGAGTGTCGCGTCTTGGACTGTGCGCTGATATGCGCCTTGTCACAAACCCTAACGTGACTTCGTTGAACCATCAACTAAATTGAGTTATTAAGGCCCCATGCAAAGCCCTCGCCGAATCCAGGGATCGAATGCCGGTCGCTCGCGCTCGCACAACAGGCGGCTTGTGCTGGGGCATATCCAGGCCAAGGGCCAGATGGGCCGGGCCGAGATCGCGCGCGCGTCGGGCCTGACCACGCAAGCCGTCAGCAATATCATCGCCGATCTCGAAGGCGACGGGATGTTGGTGACGCGCGGCCACCGCTCTGAAGGGCGCGGGCTGCCTGCGCTGCAATATGCGGTGAACCCGGCGGGCGGCTTCGCGCTCGGGATCGAGGTGCGCCCCGACGCCATCCTCTCCGCCCTGCTCGATCTTAGGGGCGAGACCCGCCATACCGATCGCGCGGCCCTGCCCGACACCCACCCGTCCACGGTGGCCAGCCTGGTGGCCACCTTGCGCGATCAGGCGGTCGAGGCGGTCCCGGAGAGTGCGGGCCGCATCCTCGGCGCCGGGATCGTGATGCCGGGTCCCTTCGGCCCGACGGGCCTTTCGGGCCTCTCGGGGACGACGACCGATCTGAAGGGCTGGCGTAACATGAACGCGCGGCAGCTCTTTCAAGAGGCGCTGGATCTTCCGGTCGAGGTCGAGAATGACGCCAACGCCGCCGCCCTGGCCGAGCGGATCTCGGGCGCCGCGCGCGGAATCGATAGCTACGCCTATCTCTATTTCGGCGCCGGTCTGGGCCTTGGCATCGTCAGCGACGGGCAGCTCATTTCGGGCGCCTTCGGCAATGCCGGAGAGATCGGGCATATTCCCGTCCCCTCCGCAGACGGCCCTGTCCCGCTCGAGACACTGGCCAGCCGCGCCGCGATCCGTGCCCGTCTGGATATCGGAGCGGATGACCTGGATATCGCCGCGCTCGAGGCGCTCTTCGCCCGCTCCGATCCCGCTCTCATGGGCTGGATGGATCAGGCCGCGGACGCCCTTGGCCATGCCGCGCTCCTGATCGAGAATATCCTCGATCCGCAGACGATCATCCTCGGCGGTGCCATGCCCGAGGCGCTGCTCGACGATCTGATCGCCCGCATTGCGCTGCCCGAGGCCTCCGTCTCGAACCGGCCCGACAACCCGCATCCCCGCCTGATCCGGGGCACTTGCGGGCGGCTGACGGCGACGATGGGGGCTGCTGCGCTGATCCTGAATGTCGCCTTCACTCCCCAGCTTGCCTCCGTCGCCTGACGGCCATGCCGCTGACCGATCAGACCCGCATCCTGAACGACCGCCTCGCGCCGCGGATCGTGACGCTGTGGCGCGCGCTGCAGCGCCTGCGCAGCACGGTCTCGTTCATGAATTCCGGCGCACACCCCGATGACGAGACAAGCTGGATGCTCGCCGCTTTGGGCTGGCGGGACGGGATCGATCTGTCCTTTGCCTGCGCCAATCGCGGCGAGGGCGGCCAAAACGATATCGGCACCGAACGCACCGCCGCGCTCGGCACCCTGCGCACCGCCGAGATGGAGCAGGCCGCCCGCATCCTTGGCATGCGGCTCTACTGGCTCAGCACCGCGCCGGACGATCCGATCTTCGACTTCGGCTTCTCCAAAAGCGGGGAGGAGACGCTGGCCCATTGGGGCCGCGAGCGCACGCTGGCGCGCCTCACCCACATCGTGCGGACCGAACGGCCCGATATCCTGTGCCCGACGTTCCTCGACGTGCCGGGACAGCACGGCCATCACCGCGCGATGACCGAAATGGCCCATGCCGTTTTCGAGCGCGCCGCCGATCCCGCCTATACCGGCAGCGATCTGGAGCCCTGGCAGATCGGCAAGCTCTACCTGCCCGCCTGGTCCGGCGCGGGGCAATCCTATGACGACGACCTGCCGCCGCCACCCGCCACGCTCACCATCAAGGCGTCCGGCCGCGATCCGGTGACCGGCTGGCCCTATGCCCGGATCGCCGAGCATTCACATGGCCAGCACCTGACGCAGGGCATGGGCCGCTGGGTCCCGCCGGGCCGCGAACGCGACTGGCCGCTGCATCTGGCCGCCAGCAGAGTGGACGGCCCGGACGAGGCAATCACCTCCGGCCTGCCTGCCACGCTTGCCGATCTGGACCTGCCAGAGGCGCAGACGCAGATCGACGCGGCCCTCGCCGCCTTTCCGGACGCGGCCGCGATCCTGCGGCATAGCGCCGAGGCGCACCGCAATCTTGGAAAAGCTCTTTCGGAAGCCGCACCCGACGATGCCCACCGGATAGTCCGTAAGCTGACACAGCTGGCCCATATCATCCGCATCGCCTCGGGCGTCGAAGCGCAGGCCTGCCCCGCCGCGATCACACTCGTACCGGGGGACCAAACCGCCCTGACCATCGACCACCATGAGGGCGAGGCCGACAGCGTCGCGCTGACCCCAGCCCTGCCGGATGGATGGAGCCACGCGGACGGCACATTGACCATCGCGGAAGGCACGCTGCCCTCCGACCCTTACCCGGACAGCTACGACCCCGAGAGCCCACCGCTTCCCAACTTGAGCATGGAGATCACCGCCCACGGTCATACCACCCAAAGCCATATTCCGTTCGAGCAGACACCACTGATCCTGCCGTCTCGCTCCGTCCGCCTCTCTCCGCAGAGCGATATCCTCAACCTGCGCGCCCCGCGTCGCAGCACCGATATCTCCCTCAGCGATCAAAGCCCGGCCCAGGCCCAGGCCACCCTCGAGGCGCCCGAAGGCTGGCAGACCGAACGGACGCAAACCGGCCTAACGCTCACCGCGCCCAAAGCGCCCGATCCGGGCCTCTACACCGCGTCGCTCATGCTGGACGGCCAGCCCGCCGCGACGATCCGGACCATCGCCTATGATCATATCGCGCCCCGGCTGCTCAGCGCCCCCGCCGCGATCCGGATCCGTGTCCTCGATGCCGAGCTTCCAGAGGCGCGCATCGGCTATATCGGCGGCGGCGCGGACGAGGTGAGCCATTGGCTCACGCGGCTGGGCGCGGATGTCACCGAGCTGACCGATGCCGATCTGGCCAGTGATGCGGCGCTCGCCGACTACGGCACGCTCGTCATCGGCATCTTCGGGATGCGCGCCCGCCCGGGCCTTGCCGCACAGATGCCGCGCCTTCACCGCTGGACCGAAAATGGTGGTACGCTGCTCACGCTTTATCATCGCCCATGGGACCATTGGGACCCTGATGTCATCCCGCCCAAGCCCCTCGAGATCGGCCAGCCTTCCTTGCGCTGGCGCGTCACCGATGGCGAGGCCGAGGTCACGCATCTTGTCCCCGATCACCCGCTTCTAACCACGCCCAACCCCATCACGCCTGAGGACTGGACCGGCTGGCACAAAGAGCGCGGGCTCTACTTCGCCAAAAGCTGGGACGCGGCCTACACGCCGTTGCTCTCCATGGCCGACCCGAAGGAGGCACCCCTAAAGGGTGCACTCCTGACCGCCGACATCGGCGCGGGCCGCCACACCCACACCTCTCTCATCCTCCATCACCAGATGGAGCAGCTCGTACCCGGGGCGTTCCGCCTGATGGCGAACCTTCTGGCGACACGAATCTGATCGCACTGCCCTCGTCCGGGACCGGCAGCTCGGGGAAGTCGAGCGTCAGATCCATGGGCAGGCGGATCATCACCTCAACAGGCCGCACCAACCCGATAAGCGGCGTCACGGATCCTCTCATCTCAGCGGTGATCCGAAGTCCGATGTCCTCGGATATCTCCTCGGCCGCCTCTGGGTGAATGAACGCACGCTGATAGGAAAGGAGCCGCGAGAAGTTCGCATTGAGATAGCCGCGCCCGATCTCTGTATCCAAGCTCATCTCGATCTCGACAAACCGCGTCCGAAAGGGCGCAACACAAAGCTCCCCCTCTAAACCGAGCGAATAGTCCTCAATCTCCATATCGGCGACATATCCCGCGATATAACCCGGACTGCCGGGAGCATCCGTTTCTGGTTCGGAAACAAGATCGATTGGAACTGCGATCCTTTCAGAGCCCGAGCGCTGCACGATATAGCTATGCCCCCGCGTCAACTCCGTCATGTTCAAAGGCCCACCATCCACCGCAGGCCGGATGACCCGCTCAGGGACGACAATGCGGAACGGCGCCTCGGTCACCGGGTCGCATTCGGTGACCGACGGATCCGGAGCGATCTGTGCGGTCAGCGCCAGCTGCCGGGATGGCTCCGCTTGCTGCGCCATTGCCGGTGCGGACATCATCAGAAGTGCTGCAATCCAACGCATATCAGAATTCCCTTCGTAAAAAATCTTTGAGACGTAGATAGTTACATAAGGATGTGCTATTACTGAAACCAGCTGGGAGGGGTCGGGCAATCCAGCCCTTGACGTATCACATCTGCCAGCCGAAAGCCTCAGGAAGGTCTTCGGATCCCAGCTCTATCGCCCTCAAAGTCGACCTGGTCCGGCGTCCTGCAGAAAGCGAGCAAGCAAGGGGGCAAGAATTTTCCAGAAAATTCTTGATCCCAGATCTTTCTGGAAAGATCTGATCTTCAAAATCTTCTAGAAGATTTTGGTTGCAACCGCCTGCAAGGAAGATTTCACGCGCCTGCGTCAGCCGGGCGCTTTACCCCCAATAGGGAAACGCTTACTTAGCATCCCATGAGCAAGCCGCCCCTCACCCTCTATCTCGCCGCCCCGCGCGGGTTTTGCGCAGGCGTCGACCGCGCCATCAAGATCGTCGAGATGGCGCTGCAGAAATGGGGCGCCCCGGTCTATGTCCGCCACGAGATCGTCCACAATAAATACGTGGTCGACGGCCTGCGCGAGAAAGGCGCCGTTTTCGTTGAGGAATTGTCCGAAACACCCGCCGATCGCCCCGTGATCTTCTCGGCCCATGGCGTTCCGAAATCCGTCCCCGCCGAGGCCGAGCAGCGCGAGATGATCTATGTCGACGCGACCTGCCCGCTCGTCTCCAAGGTCCATATCGAGGCCGAGCGTCACGCTTTCAATGGCTTGCAAATGATCATGATCGGCCACGAAGGCCACCCCGAAACCATCGGCACCATGGGCCAGCTCCCTCCGGGAGAGGTCCTGCTCGTCGAAACCGTCGCCGATGTTGCAACGGTCGAGGTGCGCGATCCCGACAAGCTCGCCTTCGTCACCCAAACGACCCTCTCCGTCGACGACACGGCCGAGATCGTCGACGCCCTGAAGGCCCGGTTTCCCGGCATAATCGGCCCTCACAAAGAAGACATCTGCTATGCCACGACCAACCGGCAGGAGGCGGTCAAGGCGATGGCCCCCCGCTGCGACGCCCTCCTCGTTGTCGGCGCGCCCAACAGCTCCAACTCCCGCCGCCTGGTCGAGGTGGCCAGCAAGGCCGGCTGCCCCTATGCCCAACTGATCGGCCGCGCCGACCAGATCGACTGGCGCGCGCTTGATGGCATCCGCTCCATTGGCCTGACGGCCGGCGCCTCCGCGCCCGAAGTGCTCACCGAGGAGGTCATAGACGCCTTCAAGGCCCGCTACGACGTCACTATCGAAACCGTCACGACCGCCGAAGAGAACGTGGAATTCAAGGTCCCCCGCATCCTGCGCGAGCCTGCGTGATCTGCCCGTGAGGCCTGTCCCGCTCTCTGCGATGCTGCTCGGCGCGGCCGGTCTGCTGCCCTTTCTCTGGGGTGTTCTGACCCTGCTCTCCGATCCCGTCGCCCAGTTCACCATCCGCACCATCGGGCCCCGTTTCACGGCGCCCTACGTGCTTGTCGCCTATGGAACGATCATCCTCGCCTTCATGTCCGGCGTCCTTTGGGGTTTCGCCACTAAGACCGACGGAAAGGCCGCCGCCGCAGGCTATGCCCTCTCGACCCTGCCCGCTCTCTGGGCCTTTTTCACCTTCGGGGGCGGTCATCAGCTCGCGGCCATGAACCTGATGATCGGCTACGCCGCGCTCCTCCTTCTGGACTGGAGCTTTCAGCGCCAGGGCCTCGCCCCGCCCTGGTGGCTGTCGCTGCGGATCCCGCTGACCGCCGTCGTTCTCGTCTGCCTGAGCTTCGCCGCGCTGTGACCAAGGATGCCGAAACTCTCGCCGTCTATGATGCGAAAGCGGCCGACTATGCGGCCCGCTTCGGCGGCGCGCCCTCGGAGACCCTGCTGGAGTTCATCGCAGCGCTGCCCAAAGGCGCGACGGTCCTCGATCTTGGCTGCGGTCCCGGAGCCGCCTCTCGCCATATGGCAAAGGCCGGCCTCGCCGTCACCGCCACCGACGCCTCGGCGCAGATGATCGCCCTGGCCCGCCAGATCCCCGGCATCACCGCCCGCCAGGACAGCTTCGACGATCTGGCCGGAATGGACCTCTATGATGGGATCTGGGCCAGCTTCAGCCTCCTTCACGCCCCGCGCGGGAAAATGCCCGGTTTCCTTGCGGCCATCGCCGCGGCGCTGAAACCCGGCGGCCTCCTGCATCTGGGCATGAAGCTTGGCACCGGAGAGCGCCGCGACACGCTAGGCCGGTTTTACACGTATTACTCCGAGGACGAACTGCGCAGCCTCCTCGGCGGGGCAGGCCTGACGGTCACGCGGACCCGGACCGGCGAGGAACGCGGCCTGGCAGGCGACATCTCACCCTACATCCTGATCGCCGCCCATGGCTGAGCTCTTCGCCTATACCGACGGCGCCTGCTCGGGCAATCCCGGCCCCGGCGGCTGGGGCGCGCTTTTGATCGCCCGCGACGGAGAGACCGTCGTCAAGGAGCGGGACCTCAAGGGCGGCGAGCCGCATACGACCAACAACCGGATGGAGCTTCTGGCCGCCATCCACGCCCTCGAAGCTCTGGGCAAGCCCTCCCGGATCACGGTCGTCACCGACAGCGCTTATGTCAAAGGCGGCATCACCGAGTGGATCGACGGCTGGAAGCGCCGCGGCTGGAAGACCTCGACGAAAAAGCCCGTCAAGAACGAGGATCTCTGGCGCCGCCTCGACGACGCCCAGGCCCGGCATAGCGTCACCTGGGAATGGGTGAAGGGCCATGCGGGCCACCCCGAAAACGAGCGCGCCGACGAACTGGCCCGCGCTGGCATGGCGCCGTTCAAGGGCAAATGACGCCCAGCCTGATGGGGGTGCAGAACCGGGCTGGAAGAAGACGGCGATCCCCTTGGGGTCCTAAGGAACCGCTGCATCATCTCATGCTACCGGCGGTCGATTCAGCGCTGGAGACTCAGCGTGGCCGCGAAACTCCCCTTTTTACGCGCCATCGCTTTTAGAGAGACATCCTTTCCACGCTACGCTGAAACCTGCGTTATCTTGCGTCTTCCCAGCGCGGTGTTGAACGTCTGGTAAAGCGACATCCCGGTCGATCGAAGATGTATCGCCAGGGCCAGGAACTCGGTCCAGGACTCTCGAAGCCCATCAAGAGGTATCGAAACAATCCGAACCCTCACACCCAGCAATACCCACCACAAATAGCTCGGCGTTCATGGCGAGACTGCGATCCTTGCTCAACTGTCCGAAACCTCAAGATGATCAAGGAAAAACAGACGCTCTGCGCAGATCGCCAATGTTGAAGCGACAGTCCCTGCTGGTCTGATGTGCAGGGATATGCTAGCTGCCAAAGGAAGACGAGAGCCTGAACAGCGCCCACTCGACCGACGAGGCCTCGACGGGAAATTGGTCGTGAAAGCGCACAGAACGAGAGGCGGAGAAAACATGCCAGAGACAAGTCGACGCGGGGATATTGGATCTGGCCATGGCTGTTTCCCACCGACGCCCGCTGTGGGAGCGAGCGGGGATGTCTTCATCAACTCGATCGGTGCGCTCCGCAAAGGCGATGCCCTGGCGCCCCATGGCTGCAGCGACTGCCCACCCCATGGTAGGTCGGTCTCGGGCGGCTCGCCTACGGTTTTCGTGAACGGACGCGCCCTGGCACGCGTCGGAGACGGTATCGATTGCGGTGGCTCGATGGCTGCGGGCTCGGCGGATGTCTTCGCCGACGAGCTCGATCCGGTCCGGAACATCGGGGGCGCCGCACGCTTCGCCAAGACCCCCTGCACGCGGGGCTGCATCCGCGAAGCGCGCCGCCGCGGCCAGGCTTTCGTCGGGTCGTGACCGCTCTCGCCCGCAAGACCGCCGCGCTTGGCTCGAACTGGCCATCGCAACCGACGGCGCTGCTTGTCGACATGACTGGCATCCCTAATGGGCCCGCTCTCTTTGCCGAGGCCGGCATGGACGCGGTCAGCCTGTTCTCCGGCGCGGACGCGATTCTGCTGGCCGCCGAGGCCCCGACACTCGCCTATCCGGACTGGACGGACGCGGATCATCGCGCCGCGGCTCTCCGCGCCTTGGAAGCGGCGTCTGCGCTAGGCCTGCACCTGCCGCCCGGGCATGACCTGACAGACAACGCGACCCGGGACGCGCTCCGCCGGCATTGGCGCAAATGGCTGTCAGTTCATCCCGAAAAAGGAAGGGATCTTGTCATGTTCCGCTTTCAGGACCCGCGTGTCTTCGCGGCCCTTGCCGCCACGCTCCTGCCCCATGAAGTCGAGGCGCTCATGGGTCCGCTCGACGCGATATCGCTCTTGCGCGGGGACACGGTGACGACGTGGTCCCGGCCGTCCCACTTCGAGCCGCCGGCGGACAGCCTGCGCCTCGGCAATGGCACTTTCCACACGATGCGCCCCGAACAGGTCCAGGCCATGCGCGAAGTCGTCTCCGAGACGTTGAAAGACGATCTTTTCCGGTTCTACCGGACGGTCTTCGCTGCCGAGACGGAGGATCTGGGCGATGACGATCTGCGCGGTCGCATCGAGCAGGCGATCGCGGATACGCAGCGGATGGGATCGACCCGTGAGCAAGATGTCATCCGCATGTCGTCGGTTCGCATCCTGCGCCCGGACATCGCCAATGACGAATGGATCTGGGAGCAGGTGATGACCCACGAGACACAGGACCCGAAGTTCAGATCGACGCTGTTCCAGCTCTACCTCAAATCGGACCTGACGCCAGAGGACCGTCAGACCTTCGATGCCCGGATGGGGGTCTTTGGCGTGGAAGGCGTCTATTGATGGCAGGCCAAGACGAATTCGACTGCCCGGAGGGCACCTGCGGCGAGGACGAACCGCGCTGCCGCGACATCGAACTGGGAGACGAGATCGATCCCAATTCGGTTGCGCATCTGGAACGCAACGAATGCAACCGCTGCCCAGCGTCCCCACCGACGCCGGTCACCGTGAGAAAGCGCCGCTGGGTCGGTCTGCTTCTCGCGCCCGGTGGATGGGAGGAATATGACGAAGTGGTCGGATATATCGACTGCGAGGGAAATGAATGGGCCCCGGACAACCGTTTCACGTCTTGGCATTTCCATGGCGACCCCAACCCCCTGACGACCGATTTCGACCGGATGAACGCGACGTTTCGAGTTGTCCCAAGCGGGTCAGTGCGCGGGTGGCAGTGTCGCTACGTGAATGGCGGCCTTGATGACACCTCGCCCGACATGGGCACCTACGATTACGCCCCTGCCGGCATCAGTGAGGTGATCGAGGGCATCCTGCCTGGCGGCGAGCGCAATGAGCATGACGACATGGATGTGCAGCCGCACAACGCGAACGGCAATTACGTCCCAGGCCTCACTACGGTCTATTGCCGATGAGCCGAACCGGCGCGTTGATCTTGGGCGACGACCTGACGCTACCGGACCTGTGGATCGGGCTGCATGCCAATGCCGAGATGTGGATACGCGCTGGCAGCTCCCCGGACGGGCAGCGACAGCGAAGCCGCATCGACGAGACAGACCGCCGGCTCCTGGAGCAGCTGCGGCAGGTCGAGGCGCCCCGCTGGAGTGTCTTTGCGGAGGCCGCGGGTTGGACGGCCTATTCCGCGATCGCGATCGCCTGGTGTTCCGGTGCCGACCCCGAGACGGTGGCGACCCGTTGGTACGCAGCCTCGCTGCCGTTGACTGCCCACGGTCACGGCGCTCGCGCGGCCCGACTTCTGCCACCCGAGGCCAAACCACAGGATCCCCGGCTTTCGGTGATCGGTCGCATGCCATCCCTGCCGCGTATCTGCCTTGGCATCCTCTCGGCCGACAACCTCGTCCGTGACGTCACCGATGCCGAAATGGCGACGGCAGCGCCGGGCGTGCGCGACGCTCTGACGGCCGCGGGGATCGCGGGGCCCTCGCAGCCGGCAGATGGGCCACAGCGCCACAGTGCATAATCGGACCCTATGGCGCTCTGCCGCACCGCCAGGCCTTAGTCCCGCGCTGACGGCCTGACGGCGAACAGAAGCGCCGCGGTCGACAGCAGCGCGAGGATCAAAAGCCCGTAGTTTGGCACCCATGGGACGACGCATGTTCGATCGGCCCGCCTAGGGTCAACAATGGCAGCAAGGGTGTCGCCGATCCCTTCCGTGGCTGCGCCTGGCCCTACCCGCCACACATCGTCTCGCCGCTCGATCAAGACCAGCCCTTCGATCTCGAGGAGCTCGTTCACGCGGTCCAGACTCGTATCGGGCATCGCCCCAGGAAGGTAGGCCAGCGGCAGGCGACAGCGATTCGCCGTCGAGAATAGGTTCTCCACGGCCGTGATATCCCCTGCTAAGGCCCTCTGGATCGCGCCCGCCGTGCCTTCTGGGAGCGGGACGCAGGCCTCGGCGCAGACCGGAACCTCAAAGACATCGCCCAATCGCCCTCGAGACAGGTCCAGGATGGCCACGCTTGCCACGACTGCCGCTGCCGCCGCCAGGAGGATCGCTATGGTCCGGCGCATGGCATCGCTGTACATGCTAGCCATTGTATTTCCGTCGAACTTCCAGATCGACCGCATCCCATTCCGATGCGTCGATCCTCCCGTCGTCGATCCTGTCTGCAATCTCTTCGCGGATACGGTCGCGCTGTCTCGTGTAGTGGCGGTAGGTCAGATAGGCTGCGGCCGCTCCAGCAAGCGTCGCGGCAATTCCGATGGCCCCGGCGGCCCTGACCACCGTCGTAGCGCCTACGATCGTCGCAGCGGCAGTCACGATTATCGCCGAGAAGTCGGCGGCCGCGACCGCTGTCGCGACGATGCCCCAGACGCCGCTCCAGTAATAGGAATGATCGTACTCTGAGAAGAGTTCCTCCTTCGTCCACTCGTCGATTGGATATTCGAGGCGCCGTCCATACACGACATAGTCCTGCACCAATGTCATCATCACCTGATGTGGCGGAGCTAGAGAGAAACCGCGGCTGTTCCGCCCGAAGACCTCGTTGACCGAGCGCTCGAGTTGTCTCCGTTCGGCCAGCTCCCCTGACCGTGTCAGTGGCTTCACGAAGTGTCTGTAAGCGGAGTCCATGACCGGGAGCATGTGCTCGTAGACGCATCCGTCGAACCTTCCCCTGTTCCAGTCGCTCCGGATTTCGAGTAGATCAACTAGCCTCTCAACGCGAGCGACCACCTCGTGAGTTTGGAGTAGATTTCCCATTGTCAGTTCAACATGATTTTTGCGCCGTTCAAGGTAATGTTTCCGCTGCCCCTGAGGTCAATCGAAGTGCCGCTGATCGTAATTTTCCCCGCCTCGTCGATCTCGATAAAGCCAGCCCCGGTTGTGAGCCGAATGCGCTTTCCGGAACGCAAAGCGATGTGGCGGGAGCTGCCGATCTCAACGTGGCGCCCCGCGTCAAGCGAGAAGCGCCCCGCGGATTCGAGGTTCATGTTCTGACCGCTGAATATCCGGACCCCGTCACCCGCCGAGGCGCTGAAGTTGGCCTTTGCGCTAATGCCGACGTCACTCTCTGCAATGACCTCGAAGTCCCCGACACTGTCGTTCTCAACCACGCTGTCACCGGCGATCGCCTCGCCGAGGGCATTCATATCGTCGGGTCGCAAGGAATGGCCGAACTTGCCTGTCCTGCGTGCTCGATCGCCAGCCCGGATGGTGAAGGATCGACCGACCTCCAGAAGCGAAGATTTCCGAATGACCTCGTGCCTCTTACCGAGAGTTTGGCTGGACAGGTTCCGTTCTGTGATCCGGCTAAAGTCGTTCTTCGTGAAGACATTTGTGTTCTTCTCTGCATGGACGAAGATTTCCTCCCGCCCGTTCTCATCCTCGAACCGCAGCTCGTTGAACCCCTTCCCTGTCCTCTGCCCATCATGCGTATTGGTCCTGAACGTTGACCGCGTTTTATGCTTTGGCAGCTCGTAGGGGACGTCGTTCTTGCCGTTGAAGACGCATCCTGTGACCAGTGGCATGTCGGGGTCGCCTTCGATGAACTCGACCACGACCTCCATGCCGATGCGGGGGATCACCAT
>CANNFE010000021.1 GCA_947503775.1 uncultured Paracoccaceae bacterium
GCGAGCGCCTCGTTCACCGCCCAGACCTGCGCCAGCCCCTCGGAGGGCGAGGTGCGAGAGGGCATGACATAGGGCAGGTCGTAGAGCGTGATCGCTATCTCGCGCGCAGTGGCGGGGAGGCCGACCGAAAGAACAGCCAAGCAGCCGGCCATGACGCGGAAGAGATCGGAGAGCATTCGGTGTCCTAGCAGTCCTCTGCCGCCAAGATACCGCAGTGGGCGGAACATGTCGCCCAAGTATAGCCATGCTAAATCAGATCGTCGCGCCGACGGCAGCGGAAGGCGGCAAAGTCCCGCGGTGCAAGCGTCCAAAAGCCAGAATGCTGCGCCATCAAGCAACGTCCGGTCTGGGGAACACTGCAGCGCGGCGCCGATGCTCAGTACGAATGACCGTAATGGGCCGCTAATGCTTGAAGCAATTCTCTCTGTGCCAAGTTAGAAATTCAGGCCTAGGCCGGTTGGCTGCACGTTCTGGAGCCAAGAGCCTGCCCGAACCATTGATCATACTTTTCACGGCATCCAGGTCATTGCTTTGCCGGGAGACAAGTATGGTCAGATCGTTGGACAGCCCCACCAACCCCCGGTCAAACATCCAATGTACGGTTCCAGACAATGCGAGTCCGTTGCTCACGATATCGGGACCGTCATGCTCCACCGGTCTGATGTGTGCAGCTTCAGCCTCTGCACGTCCACCACCGTTTATTAGGCGAAGCCCTGTTATCGCGCAGCGTTCACCGTAGGCGCGGAGCACATTCTTTCGAAAGTTCCGGTCACGAACGGCGCGGTTGGTCAACTGATTGACCCGTTCGCGAGCTGACAAGTGTTGAAATGGTGTATGCGCTTCTTGGAAGGCGCCGATTGGCACGCTTTGATCAATCCGAGGCAGAATATCCTCATCTTGTCCCAGGCCACGTTCAACAATCCGGGCGAAGTCCTCCGGAGACAGTGGTCGCACAGCAGCCTGAGCACGCCCAGAGATTTTCCCATCGTCATTCAAAAGGCCCTGCTCAACGACATCCTCAGCATCGCGAAACGGGACAGGGTCACCGAAATCGAGGTACGTTCCGGGCTCAATGACGGCCAAGTGCATGTCAGCGTTTCGGGGATCCGCAATGATCGCTTGTACTTTTGCCACAGCGAAGTAGCCCTTGGTGTGTTTGACCTTGCTGGGCTCGAGGTAAACGATCCAATCACCTTCACACTGATGAGCACGCGTAAGGTACTGTTTCGGAAACTGATATCGTTCCGACGGGACGTCGTCATAGATGGAGTCCGTCCGGTGAATGAAAACCCCAAAAGTCATGATGTTCAGAATGCCGGCAAACCATGCAAGAGCCAACCGGCAAGACCTCTGACCAGTGAAGTCTGCTCTGAAAATGCTGCGGCAAAGCGCATGATGTCTTGGTCACAGTGCTATCTGGGCCGCTAATGGATGCACCCCAAATAGTTTTCTCCAAATCGCTCCATGGCTGCGGTAGCAATCTTTTCACCGACACTTTCGTCTATGAATAGTCCCCAAGGGTAGACATCGAGGTTTGCCAGGTCGAAATCATCTTTGGGATTAGGTTTGTTTTGGCTCAAGAATGCATATCGTATTCCCGCCCACATCTCGAAACCAAGCTCAACCTCCATGCCGTGATAGACGCTGTCTCTCGGCTCATCGACGACAATCGTCTTCGTGACGTGCCCCAGTGTTTCCAGCAGCATCACGCTGCATGTATGGGAGACAATTTCAGCAAGCTGAATGCCCAACAGGGTTCGAGAGTCCTGTTCAAAATAAAACTCGCATTCAGCAAGCGCGCCTTCCTCTCTTGCCAACGCGGCGGCAGCATTGATCGACTGAAACAACCCTTCATCGAAGAAGACTTGATGTCGGTTCCCTGCAATTTCGGGATGGGTTAGCGCATTGCCCAGAAGCTTCAGAGCCGCCGGTCCCAGCCTCTTGTCGCCATTGACGACGCAGACGGCTATTCTGCAGCGTCTGCCAATATAGGCTTTCAAAGCACTCCATAGCTCTTGGAGTCTGTAATTTCCTTTCATCTTTGCCGAGGATTTGAACTCGAACGACGACGGATCAAACACATACTTCAGGTATGTCGATCTCATCTCTTCTGTTGGGTCGTCACTGCAAATGACGGACGCGGCTAGAGAGAAGCCAAAGCGATGGTGTTTACTGTCATCCAGGTACAGGTAGGCCATGCGTAGAAGGTAGCGGACGGCTGCCGCAGCCGGAAGTGCTGGAAACTACGTAACCCACCCCTTCTACCAAGCCTCCTTATCCTAGACATTGGAGCACAGGCGGCCAATGTCTGCTCTGAATGGATGCACTGCAGCATGGCGATCAGTGCCGGAAGCCGGCAATGGGCCGCTTCGACTTTTACTCCACGAAGTATTTGCACCGCTGTTCCACAATCGCCGAGGCCACGAAGTGCATGAATGCTTTGACGCGCGCGGGGCACTTCGCAGTTCTGGGTGGGTAAGGATCCAGACCGGGAAGTAACTTTCCCATGGCATGAATTCAAGTCGGGTGACACCGACCGTCCCTTCCCCAAGAAAGCGTGGCATCCGTGTGATCCCTAAACCAGCTTTTACCATCTGAACCGCGGCAACCATGTCGTCGCACCGTGCAACGACGCTTGCATTTGGGCAAAGCGCTCTGATGATTTTTGGAACGGGCGATGGCCAGCTTGAAAATGAGATCAAAGGCAGTTCTACCGAGTGTGGGTCTGTTGATAGTTGGTTTTAGGCCAACCAGTGTGTCCCTGCATAAAATCCCTCATTCTGCTCCGTAAGCTCTCGTCCCCACAGCGTTTCAGGGGGTTTATGCGTCACGCGAATGGCGACATCGGCGTCGCGCTGATGAAGGTTCAAAAGCTGATTGTCCCCAATAAAGTAGAGCTCGATCTCGGGATGCGCGTTGGTGAATTGTGCAATGGTTTCGGCCAAGTCTCCTGTCAAAAGCAACGGCACGAAAGGGGCCCGCCAGACCCGTTTCCGTAGATATGAGCGTCCGCTCCAGCCGATCCAAGCCGGGCTCCATTTCTTCAGCCTGCGCTAAGACCGCAGCCCCAACTTTCGTCAGCTGCAAGCCTGCAGGCAGGCGGTCAAAGAACAACAGGTTCGCAGCACTTTCGGCACGGGCAAGGCGCCGTGAAACAGTAGCGTGTGTCACCCCTAGGCTTTCGCCGCCCCCGAAATGCCACCAAGGCGATCAATCGCGAGCACAAGGCGAAGGGTACCCCATTCAAGAATGAGGCTATTGTTCTCGTACATGGCTTTTGCATAGATAGATAATTTCGAACAAGTTGGCGAAGTGCGAAAAGGATGTCTCTACTTCAAAGGAGACTATGATGACCCATTACCTTTCAGTTCTACTTGTCGTGAAAGACCAGGTAGCTCTGGCAGAGTATTTCAAGGCCGGGGCGGCGGCCGTGGCCAAACATGAAGGGCGCGCTTTCGCAGGAGATCCTGAAATGAAAGTCCTGCAAGAGGCAAGTGCGCAGTCCAAAGGCGTGATTCTTGAGTTTCCATTAGCGCAACATGCCGAAGACTGGCTCTCTGACCCCAATTTGGCAGATGTCCATGCTTTGCGCGACAAAGGTGTTGACGTCGCAATCCTGTCGCTGCCACCAATCCCCAAGGTCGGCTAGAATGGCGAACAATCGTTCCAAACAGGCGCTGCGTCGCAACAATTTGCGTGCGGCACCTGCGAGTGGATGCTGCGTTAGCGAAGCGCGAAAGTCGAACGGCTGTTTCATCCCGCGACGCAATCATCCAGAATGCCAAAATGCTGCGCTCATAGGGCAATGTCTGTTTGGGGAAAGCTGCAATGCAGGGAAGGTTGGCGGCTGGTAAGGGCCGCCCGTGAAGGCAGCCTGAGTGCGTCAGATTTCGATGGCCTCAGCAATAGCCAGTGCATCTTCAAGTTCCACGCCAAGGTATCGCAGCACCGTGCTGTCCATCTTCGCGTGACCGAGCAGAAGCTGAACAGCACGCAGGTTGCCTGTCTTCTTGTAGATCTGGGTTACCTTTGTCCGCTTCATCAAATGCGTGCTATATGCACTCGCCTCTAGACCGATTTATGTCACCCAATCGCGGACGATCCGCGCACACTATCGCGTCGAGATGTGGAGGCGTTCGTGAAATCATCATGCTGATGCCTTTGGACCCACTTGTTTAAGGTCGAAAGGCCAACGTCCAAATCAGATGAAACCTGTGGCCGCGTTAAGACGCTACTGATTACCATGCGCACTGCATCACGCCGAAACATCATCGATGTAACTTTTTTGCCATCTATTCCCTTCCTCATAGCAAGCATTGCTGGAAAGAGACCGAAACTAAACCGCGACAAGACCAATAGCTGTCAAGCTACCCCTCAACATTATAGGTCTCCAAATACGAAAAGTCGAGTATCACAGACTACGGATAATATGTATTTCGCAGGCTAAAAGCCCTGAAAGCTTATCGGGTGATGTGAACCAAAAAGGTATCAGAGGGACTTGCTGCGGTGTCTACAAAGGATCTGATATTCATCCTTTTATAACCCATCTAAATGCTTTTGCCATTCCGGCTTCGTCGCTACTTGGGAACTCATAATCCGCCACAGCCTTTACGGCAGGTACAGCGTTCTCGACAGTGATTGCGATGTTAGCCCATTGCAGAAGTCCAATATCGTTTTCTGCATCACCAGCAGCCAAAGTATTTTCCGGCCTGATCCCGAGCCGCCTGCGAACTACCTCTGCGCTATAGGACTTACTTATTGTCGGGTGAGTGATTTCGACAAATCCTGAACCCGAGCGCTGGACTAAAGCTTTCTCGCCTAAGGCATCTCTTAATTTGCGCCCCATGTCATCAGCTCTACAGGTGTTGAAGATCGATAGAACCTTCAACGGCGTGCCCACGAGGCTACTGCTAGAAGAGATAACCGTTAAAACATCAGTTGCGACAGCTGCGACCGGTTGCGCCAGATCCACTCCGGCTTCGGTTGCAGTCGCGCCTCTTTCATCAAACCACATCGCCGCTCCTCCAAACTCGTGTGTAAGATCAAAAGCCAATTGTGCGGTTGTTTTATCAAGTGCCTGCGATTGAATGCTAGCTCTAGACTCTAGGCTGCCAACCCAAGCTCCATTGAAGCAAATGGCGGTCGAAGAAGCTCCAAACTCCCGCGCAATCTTTGCTACACCTTGCGGAGAGCGCGCTGATGCTAGAACTAGGGCGATACCTGACGATACTAAACGACGTGCCGCCCCAACAACTGCCTGTGGAAGAGAGTGGTCAGATTTCAGGAGGGTGCCATCAACATCGCACACGAAAAGCCTGCGTTCAACTCCTGAATGAGGTGACGCCTCGCGACTAAAAATGAGTCCGTTATCATGTAGTTTATTGGTCATTCTGTTCGCAGACACAGCCATTTGGAGATCATGAAAATTATTACAAAGGTAAACGTCACTCATTGAACAAGCAAGTTGAGACGGTAAAGCAACCGAAACTCCGACATTCTCGTTACCTTGTGTGTATTAATCGCTGGGAAGATCCCACTGTAGGGCGCGTATTCCTGTCGGACACACAGGGATGCAATGTCCACAGCCAACACAGGTGTCATTATCAATGCGAACTGTTTTAAGGTCGGATTTCGAATTGTCCCTTTCGATTTCAGTTATTGCGTTAGGCAAACAGATCTCAACGCAGATTCCGCATCCGATGCAATGATCATCTAGAACGGTGGGAACATATTTCTCCATATTAGTCTTGTATTCCATTATTGGCACCGCGGCTCCAATAATGTCATCAAGACGTGAAACTTGGTACTTATTCAATAGCTTCCTGAGGTCTTGCAATATACGCGCAAAAACCGTTGGTCCTCGTTCACCCAGACTGTGGGCGGCGGAGTACACCTGTACGGCCTGCGCTCCAGCCATTAACATTTGCAGGGCTTCGCGCCCAGACGATACGCCCCCACATGCGACTATTGGCAGTCGCGTTTCGTGAAACGCATGAGCAACCGCATCAAGCGCAATCGGGAACAGCGGAGCACCGGATAGCCCTGACATTGAGCCAGAGAGACCGGACGTCCGTACCGCTTCACCCTGACTATTAATATCAAAATGAAAAACTGGACCAAAGGTGTTGAGCAAGACTAAGCCATCAATACCTTCGTCGTGGGCGCATCTGCACATTTCCATGAGCGCGGCGGAGTATCCAAGCTTTAGTGCTATAGGAGACTGCAATCTTAGATTGTACAGCGATCCGACTAAGCGTTTTGTATGTTCGATGTCTGAATTGATGACACTGTGCGCGTAGTTGCTGTGAGCGCAACTGATGTTCACCTCTATGTAGGGCCAACGTCCATAGGCGTCGAGCTCCTGACACACCCTTAAGCAACCCTCAATGTCACGTCCCGATACCGACATTACAACATTGCCGCTTTGAAGATGCTCCGCCAAAGTTGGGCGCCAGAAATCTATGTCGGCGCCAGTCCATTCACTGTTGAAGAAATTCGGGTCAGCTCGGCGACCTTCTTGCCATAAGTGGGGAATGGGATGGGTTGCGCGTTCCATAACTGCTCTAGTCGTCCTGGGAACAACTAGTGCCGCTCCATCGGCGATATAAGGAGTGATCTGATCTGGTCTCTCAACCAATGTACCCGAACCCAGGATTAATGGGTTCTTGAACCTTTTACCAAACAACGTGGTCGATAAATCGGGGCTTGTCATATTGGCATCTCGCCTCTCTATAGGCCGCTCTTGTCCAGGTTGCTCCCAGCCTCAGCGTGAAAATCCTGTCCAAAGAGCAACAGAAATAGTGGTGGCCCAAAGCAGTGCGAGCGGACCAAACATGTCTTGAGTACCGACTACCGACGCAAGTTGTCCCAGACCCAATGGCATAAGCGTTGCACCGAGCAGTGCGGCTAGAACAATCCGTGCTTCAATTCTTGCAACACTGGGTATCGTAGTCACTAACCAACTAAATCCGTTTGGAAACAAGATGCCCGCTACGCCCATAGCTATGAACCACATGTAAGGGCTGCCGAACGACCACGCACAAAGCGACAAAACAAATAATGACACTAGCGAAAAGAATAGCAAGAGCATCGGGCGGATGTACAACGATAGGAAAATTGCTGCGGTGCGCGCTGTCAGGTAAACGACAAAGAACCAAGAACTAGCAACAGCTGCAGTGAGTGGATCGATACCGCTGGAAAGTAGGATCGTTGGACCCCAACCGATCACACATACTTCGGTTCCTATGGCTAAGAACATTGTTGCTAGTGCCGCGAACTGTTTTGTCGTAATTCGAGTAGAGACAGTGCTCTTCTTTTCGGATGCAATTGTTTTGCCTCGATCATCGATCGCCAACGCCGGCAGGATCAACAGCGTAGCGTAGACCGCTAGAAGGAGAAAAGTAAGAGCAATGGATCCATCGGTTTGGAAAAAAACAAATGGCGCAGAAACTGACCCAATGCCAAACATCGTGTTGAGCAGGTTGACCATCGCGCCGGAATTTTTGCCAAACGACCTTGCAAAGAGACCGTTCAACCCCACCGTCAATAACCCATACCCGAGGCCGATCAAGAACGCTCCAAGGAAAGCAAAAGGCAGCGCGAGCCTGCCTCCAATGAGAAGGGCACCTATTGCAATGAGGAGCAGTCCAGTAGACGACCTGAACCGCATCAACGCGTCGAGCCTAGAGTGTAGTGACAGCGCCACTCCCGTAAAAGCTCCAGCGCCATGGGCAGGAATCACAAAACCAGCGATATGGTTTTCTACAGCGTGGCTTTCTGCAATGCTTGAAAGAGATGGTCCATAAATAGCGCCCGAGAACCCAACTGAGACGATTGATGCGAGCGCTAGGGCCGTTGCTCTTGCGCTGAGGGGCGCGGTCACTTTATGCATTAAGTACTCCGCATCATCACAGAATACACTGGAATAAGTATTTCTTGTTTATATTTCATGGAGTTCGCTAATTTTTAGCGAAGTTATAAACTGGTCGATAGCCATCGTCGCATAGGTTCCACTTGGAAGAAAAAACTCGAACGATGCTTGGATGTAGTCTTGGTGGTGTTCGTCGGCTCCGAGATCAACCAACCGAAACCTCGTTTGAATAGTTGCAGGCCGCTGTTCAGAACCTACTTGCTCAAATTGACCGCCCCGTTCATATCGCTTCATCGGCTTGTTCTTGGCCGCTCGCTGCACTTGAAGGATGGCCGCCGGGTCCGTCGAGAACACGTAACGTATTCCGTCTCGCAAAACCTCTCTAGTTTCCGACAGCGCAAATTCATCAATTGCTTGCATTAGCCCAGAATTCCATTCGAAAGACGCTGCCGCCGAGTAGTAAAAGGAACATATCCTCGGGTCTAAGCTCTTGAAGAAACTCTGAGGATCACCAGTCCATGTTTCTGCCTTTGCTGCTTCCCGAGTACCTGAACTCAGCAGAAGGTCAAACGCCGATTCGTAATCCTCAGATACAAGCGCCTGACCCACGAGGTGAGTATTCTTTGGGGCATTAGGAATACCGAAACGCTGTGTGTCATAGTAGTTAAGGAACTGGAAGTCAGCCTTCCCATTGTCTTTGATCGTGTCAAACAACACCGCATCCATCCTCCGTACAGTAACCCTGAAAGCATTTCCAACCAGTTTTCCAATTTCAATAGGCGGACCTGTCTCCCCAGTCGGGTCCATATTGATAAAGCTGCCGCCGACATCACTTTCTCCGCACACTCTTGGTACGTGCGGGCAGTACTTCTTCTCTACTCCAACATATTGTTCGGTTACTCCGTCTTCATCTTTCAATCCCGCATAGCTGATGAACCGTGGATCACAGGAAGCCAATTTTGAGACTTTCTCTATGGCCTCGAACGTCGTGAAGCCACATTTTCTTAGCAGAAAGTAGGCATGTTCTGGCCTTCCAGAGACTGGCTCTCTGGGCAAATAGACTTCCTTCACAAGAAAGTCGCTGGGAGTGTACTTGATGACAGTCATCTGATATTCAGATCCCACTAATGCAGCACCAACCTAAGCGGTGCACAGTTCGATAATTGGAAGTTACGCGAACGGCATAGATTCTTTTATTAACTATCTAGTATAGCGCTCTCTGTAACCGTTAACAACCTCTAGGCGAGCGACATCTGACAATAGTCGTTTGCATAACAAGCCAATCCATTGAGAAAACCCACAGCACCAACTTACCTCGTTGTAACTTTTGCTTATAAATTATGAAGAAATAGGTGTTCCATCGCATCCGCTGAGAACGTCCGCCTCATACCCAGACGTAGGATAATCTGGTCTGCATTCACGGCCATCTAGCTCCCGTAATCAGGAGTATCAGCTTGATCCTTTTTGCTGTATCGCGCGCTTGTCAAGCCATTCCAGCGTTCAACATTTAGCCCAACCTACCCGGTTCGGGCCAGGCGGCACCTAAATTGGCATCAGAAACTACTGCATCTACGAAAATGACTATATGCCAGTTGGATAGATAACAGTTATAGAACCGTCTCCTACACCAGTCTCCTATAAAGACACTTCCAAATTTACCTTTCATCTTCTTAACTATTGCCAAACTAAACCCTTGCGTTCAAACAATATCAAACCCTGGCCGGTTGGACAAGAGGGAGATCCTTCATTTCAACTCGATCCTCGGGCAACCCATGCCAAGAAAAACCCGAAAATACAAATGAACAACCCCCATAGTGAGAAAAGCTGTTGGGAAGACTGGGCACCCAATATGGTTGGCGACAGGTACATTGCTACGCCAAACAGGCTGGTAAGACTTTGCTGGTTGAGCCTTACTCTACCGACCAGCGCTGCTGGGCAGGCATCGAGAGTCAGCGCATCTGCAACAATTCTAGTAGATGAGAAGAAGAAACCCATCAGAAATAAAAAAATAGCGGCGAAGGACAAGATCGAAACCATCGAAACGATAAATGTTACAAATCCCAATAAGATCAGGGATATACAGGCTATCCGAGCCGATGACGATACTTCTAGAATGTACTTGGCAAGTAAGACTGAACAAAGGATACCACCGCATGCCCAACTCGCATCAAGAATAGCAAGGGCATCGCTTTCAAGGTTAAGGTCCAACTTCACGAATCCCGGCAAAAGCGCGTTTGTCAATTGCCCAACAGAAAAGCTCATCGAGGTCACCAAACTTAACACTAGCAGTGACCGCTGTGAAACGATTCTACTCATTCCCTCAGAAATGCTTCTCCAATAACTACCGCTCGCAGACGAAGTGGCTGGTCCGTGATTCGGCGGTAAGAGTTGACTCAGCATCGCTACTAGAACGCATGTAACGCCGCCAATAGCAAAAGTTGTAGTTATTGATGAATAATGGATCGCATATCCTGCGACAAATATCCCGGTGACAAGAGATACGTTGTTAACCGCTCCGGCAAAAGCAATGGCTCGGCGACGCGCCTCCGGTTCAGTTGAGTTGGCAAGGTACCTCTCGAGAGCTCCTGCCATCGTCAAAACACCAATACCGTTTAGCAATGCAACGACATACAAATGAAAGATGGTAAGCTGCGCTCCAAGCTGCGGTGCAAGAACAGGAATACCAAAAGCTGCAAGGTTAAGAGCCTGTCCTACAAAAAGGATTCTGGAGTGTGAAAACTTATCGACCAATACACCAGCAAATGGTCCAAGGAATAGTAGTACTAGATGACCAATTAGGAATACGCGGCCTGTAGCAGCTACACTTTCTGTCAAGGAAACAGCTGCCCACCCAACAACAACGATATACAAACCACGCGCAAACGAAGACAAGAAGAAAAGGATTCCGAGCGGGGCCGTCAATGAGACGAAGCCAGGTAGGAATGGTAAGAACATGACATACGAGAAGTCGCTTCCAGAATTGATAGCACAAATTCAGCTATCTAAGCTATTGATTGCCACGGCCACAAGTAAATAAGCAGAGAGTATTCGTACTGATGCTTGCAACTCCATTGTCGTGATAAAATAGGATATTCTTTCCGAGATAGTTTGCCCCCTTGCCAATAGTAGTGCGTCATCTAGATGAAGTGACAAAGAGCTAGCCGTTGAAATTAATCTACTAATCTCTTCGAATAATAGAGATGACGTCAACTTAGCATTTCGTTTTTCAAGCAGCTCCACAATTAATCTAGAGGTTCTTCCATCGACGACCTCCCTAGTAGCTAACAAATGATATGCAGAGTTGGATCCTTCGGTACGGAATGATTGCAACCTTTCGATGTAATCGGCTAGCATCAGATAGAGCGCAGCAACATCCTGTAGCAACTCCAATTCTAAATCAGAGTTTTTAGTAAAGTATTGCTTGTCAGTTATCTCATTCATACATTCACGCTTTAAGCGATCAGAAAGTTTAGAAAGCTTTTCGGTGTAGTCGTCTAGCGAATATTTATTTTTATCGAGCTGTCGAAGCTCGGGATTGAGTTGCCAAACCCTCAAAATCCCAAAACTAGCAAGAAATTCCTCAAATTCTTCTATAACCATTGTATTCTCAATACTCAAGAAGTTTGACAGGTCCATTTGCGGTCTCAACAAATATATCACGCCCAATCATTGCGGTGGGCACGTCTTGCATACTGCAGATGATCGGCTTCGAAAGGTACGCTGTTTTAATTCTCAGAGACAAGGTCGGCAAAGAACCCGTCAAAATGATTCCAGATACATCTGATCGCTCAGCATTCAACCAATCAATACTGTCATGACTCATGAGCAGTATGAAGGGAACCTTCGATTCTTCGCAGGGTGGGCTCCTTACAAGCTGTCCAAATAGTGTACCTGCTTGCAATACACCAAGCTGATTTGTAGTTATAGCAGGTACTATTTGTTCTGTCTGTTGATACTCCGTAACTAGTGCAAAGATCTCAAGTTGCTCGTCGATATCAAGCCTCAAAAGATTAGTATCACCCACCTTGCTCACTTGCGCGTTATTTTCCTCAGGTTGCCAATCGATGGGCCCTGTTGTTGGCACCAGTTTGGTTGCGATTTCATCACAAATGAAGGGGTGCTTCCACCCCAGGCCACCGGAAAAGACAATGCCATCAAGTGGGCCCGATGGGTCAACTGCTGACAGTGCGCATCTGGTAAGGAAACTCATATATGCCTTCTTTGCTTTACAGTATTTGGATGTAGTCAGGATTTCTTCAACGCTAAGGCTGGCTTCCGGATCTGCGTTTGCGAGCCCATATATGCCGCTTTCTAGATTTAAAAAATCGGATAAACGACCCAACGCCAATCCGCTCTTCAGGGCCCGTAATATTGCCCCTGGCGGAATGTCACCTGATCTGTTGTGCATCCTAGGACCGTCGCAGGCGGCGAATTTCATGGTATTAGTTTCCACCTTTCCATCTTGGCATTTCGTAACACTTACGCCAGAGCCAATTTGAAGAAATAGAACTGTCTTGCTGGCGAGGTCGGAGATATGCTTCTGGTAAAACCTCATGGCAGCAGCAAGCGCCAAGCCGTGATAGCCTAGTGGAATCATTGAGTATTTGGCGATCTGAGGTAAGGAAAAAGGAATGCTGTCATAATTGGTAGCAGGATTGTACTCCACTGAGAAATCGCGGACTGCAAGCTGGACTGCGTTTGGAAATCTCTGCTTGATCGCACCAAACACCGTCAGACAGAACTCATTATGACGCGAAGAGAAGAAGGAGTTGGTCTGGAGAGAGTCCATTATTACTTCGTCGAACAATTGGACTCTCGGACCAACACCAACAAACTTCACGCGATGACCCACTATGCCTACATCGGCAAGATCTTGCTCTATCACTTTGAGCGCCAGGGTGTCAGCTACCAAGTTTGCAGCGTCTGCCATCGTTGGAGTAAGGCAATCACAGGATTCTTTGACGCCATTACATGATATAGACAGCTTCTGCCTTCTCAAGCCAAAGAAATTAAGGTTAATGTCAATTCGGCTCAGCCCCACAAACAAAGACGTCTTTACCGAAGAGCTTCCAACATTCACCGCCATCGCTGTCATTGGCTATTGATCCCACATCGCCTGATTCTCAATGTCTTACTCTAATACAAGTTCCCGCTCCCATGGGCGCTGCTGATGTAACCAGCGAGAATCAGCCATAGATTGATACATGAGTAACTAGTCAAGCTACAGGACTTCATGGCGTAGCGCGAGCTGACCGAAGTTCAGCAGACTCGGCTTAACCATGGAACCGGCAACTTCTTGCTGCTAAGCTATATTTCCATCTGAAGCACTTTACACGCTGCTGCATGCATGTAAAGCAAGCACGTGAAAAGATAGCAACCAAGGGTTGTGTGTTGACCGAAGCCTCCATCCTTGTTGATCTAGAGGTAATAAAGAAAAACGCGGAATCCTGTCTTTCATATGCGGATGCCGCAGGGGTGGATTGCGCTGCCGTCATTAAGGCTTCGTATGCCTTCGACGAGATCGTGGGGGCTATTCGATCTGCTGGAATTGGTCGGTTTTGGATATCTTCTGCCAGCGCGTCCGAGAAAATAAGTTGGAGTAGAGGCGATGAAGTAGGGTTGCTAGGAATTGTTGCCAATGGCGATTGGGCGAGTTTGGCAAAGCGCTTTCGGAGAAGTGTGCATTCTTGCAGATCTTCGATTGGAGAACTGTCAGACTTGAAGTTGGGCCCAGACCTTCATGCACCGTTTTTGTCGATTGATGTTGGTGATTTGCGAGATGGTCTGCAGTCAGACGAGCTGACTTCCACGGTGAAGGGTTTTGAAGAAATCACTAACAATCTGGGAATACTTATGAATTTCGGATGCTGCGACATGGCAATGCCAACCAATGATTTTTTTTGCTGGTTGTCCCGTTTTTCTGAGGAATTGAAGGAGACCATCTGTGATAAGCTATTGGTTTCGCTCGGTGGATCTGTTGTCTTGGATTGGGTTATTGAGAAACGGTTGCCAGCTTGTGTCTCCGAGATACGGATTGGCGAGGCTATACTTAACGGCAAAAATCCGCATCCTCAGGCTTCATCTTCTCGCATTGGTGAGGATGCGATTGTAATCCAAACAACCGCTGTGGAGGTAAGTCGAAAATTAAAAGCCCAAGGGCAGTCAGTAGCGGAATTCTGCCGTGGCCCAGCAAATTATGACGACGCTATCGAGCGAGTGATTGTAAATGTCGGCACCGTTCACACGGACCCCAAACAACTCACTACAAGTGACTTTGGTCCGATATACGAAGTTGACACATACTGCGGTGAGTACTCCGTTTTCAAAGTCCCAGCTGGCACAGTCAGATTAGGCGACCAAATCAACTTTCGCGTTCCATACATCGCGATGTCTAGAGCTTTGGTTTCTACCGCACTTCCAAAGGTCTTTATGTGATGTGTCAGCCATGAATTAAAGAGCAATGGAGAGATAGATTGATGACAGCGACAGCCATCGAATCCCCCGCAAGGGTGCTTAACAACCGTCTTGACGAAATTTCTTGCCAGACTTTAGATGAAAAAAGAAATTCCTTTGGAGCAGTCGGAGTTGTTAGTATTCAGGAATTTCTTGCCCCTGAGACTATCGATTTCGTTAGATCTTCAATTCGAAGAAGTATTGACAGGCGCGCGCAGCGCCGAGACTTGTCTGTTGAGCAAACAGGTGACTCACCTCGACGAATGTCTAACGTGAGAATGGCCGACATAGCTGAGAGTGAGCCAAAAATTTTGGAGATCTATGAAGATGTCCAACTTATGGGGCTTCTTTCATACATTGCTGGCCAAGAGGTCTTGGCATGCCCGTATGAGCCGGAGCGCTTTCTCATAACGAAGCTCGAAAAAGAGGGTGATACTCAGGGTTGGCACCTCGATGACTATACAATAGCATTGATGTGGATTGATGAGGCTCCTGACGCATCTGGCGGTGGGTTTCTTCAGATCGCCCAACATCCAGGAAGAGGCGAAAGCCTCCGGGAAAAGCCGATTTCTGAAATTTTAGCGCATTCGACGATCGTTCCTTACCCTTGCAAGCCCGGTGACGTTTACATAATCGATTCCCGTATCAACCTACACAGAGTTTATCCCGTCAAAGCAGGTCAAACCAGGACAGCATTAAATATGACGTTCGCAACGGCTGGTGATCTTAACGTGGAGCATGACCACACCTCAATTCAGCTATTATGGAGCGAAAGATGATCCACGACCCGCTAGATAGTACCCTGAAAAATCTGAATATATCTCTCCATGATCTAAAGTCAAAGATTAGGGGCGACAGCAAGGAAATCGCAGTTGCAGCCGGTACTTTGATCGAAGGTATAGGAACGCCTGATTCGGACTTGGACGTTTACGTTTTCTATCGCGAGACAGCTCCTGCAGCCTTCAAGAACAATCACAATTACTCGGAACTCGTTGACGGGCACTTGTACCATTTCTATGACTACGTTGGTCGTAACGGGTATGCAATCGATGTAAAGTACTTCAATGTCCATTTCATACGGGATTTAATTGAAGGGATACATGCAGAATTTGATTCTTGCCTGTATGAAACAAAACTTAAGCGCGAGATCTTTGGAAAACGCTTGGATGGACGAAATGATCATGCTGATATGGCGCATAAACTGTTGGCTGCAGTTCCAATTCAAGGCGAAGAAGAATGGGAAGAGCTTCTTAGAGACTTTCCTAGAGAAAGATTCTGTTATCTTCTTTATCGTACAGGAATGGGTGGTTATCCAGAATTCAAGGATCTTGCAGGGTTCGTGAAACAAGAGCGATGGCACGAAGCGGCAACAGTTGCTCGAGAGCTTCTATATAGTCAGATGAGAGGTTATACTCACCTTCTCGGCAATACTAACTACAAAGATAAGTGGCTGATTGCATACCTAAGCCGTGTCAAAGGATTTGACCAAGGTGTTCGAGACGAATTCTACAAGCTTTATTTTGGAGATATTTTTCACGAAGATGCCGCGCAGTCCTGTGTATTGGAAATTTGTAAGTTAATCGATAATATTTGGGATAGGTGCGGCGATATTTGCGATGAAAGTAAGACTTTTATACCCCGAACCGATGCGGAGCATGCTATTTTGGTTGAGTATGAGAGAGAGCCAATTAAAGACCCTCAAACGAAGTTAGAATTCGACCTTCGACGCCGCCAGTTTGGCCTTCCAGGGATCATGCTAAAAGGTTTTGTTGAGGGAGATCATGATTACTGAACTACGTGATATTTCGAGGCCCTATTTAATCTTTCTAGGTGATATCGTTGATCCTCTTGATGCAAAGATTGCGACTGGATTGAAGCATTGGCGTTTTGATGATTGCTTTGGTCAAGTACGATTGACGAGTGAAGCCCTCGATGTAGGACTTCCAAGTCACACTCTGGAGAGCGCGAGGAAGTCTGGTGTTCGAACGGCAATACTCGGAGGTTCCCCAGCAGGAGGGCGTTTGCCCGAAAGTTGGATTGAGTTTGCAGCGGATGCTCTGACCTTGGGGTTCGATGTGGTGTCTGGGCTACATGATCGCCTAACGGATCAACCAAGATTGAAGGGGCTTGCGGAGACTTTTGGTAGAAGGCTTATCGACATACGCCATTCTGATGCGCGTTTTCCAATCGGCAGCCCAAGAAGACGGAATGGACGACGAATACTGACTGTTGGTACAGACACTTGTGTAGGCAAGAAGTTCACTGCCCTGTCAATGACGGAGGCGATGAGGAGGACTGGATACGATGTCTCTTTCCGTGCGACTGGCCAGACAGGTCTACTTATCTCCGGCGGCGGTATCGTAATTGACGGGGTTGCATCTGATTTTGTGAGTGGCGCTGTGGAAGTACTTTCACCGTCCGCTGATATTGATCATTGGGACGTTATTGAGGGCCAGGGGTCTCTGCTGCATCCCTCCCATGCAGCGGTAACACTCGGCCTCGTTCATGGCGCCCAACCGGACTATCTTATCTTATGCCATGTAGCTGGGACGCAAAGCCTAGTTGATTGGCCTGAAATATCGATTCCAAGCTTGAACAATTATGCGGACTTATATCTCGAAGCCGCATATTTAACTAATCCTGAAGCGCGCGTTCTTGGACTGAGCATTAATACATCGGCCCTCCAAACGGACAAAGTAGACACGGTGCTACAAAAAATTTCTGATGACACAGGTTACGTTACGGTTGATCCTATTGCGAAAGGGGTGTCTGGTCTTGTCGAGCTTCTTCCGAAACCTGGAAGAAATTAAAAATGCTGTTCGCAGAACTGTGAAGAACAGTATCTTCGCCCTGAATTCTTGTCGGAATTTGGGACCAACATCAGGCCAATCAGAAACCATTTTCTCCCAATAAAATTGCCTGTATCTTTGTTCCACGAATTCACGACCAAGTACAAGGAAAACTGATCTTGCCAGAAGATTCTGAGCCTTTGAAAAATTCAACCGATGTGGAGCGTGTTTCAGGCATCGTAGCAAGATATATTCGCTACGCTCCGGAAGGTATTCTTATGGGGCAATTTGGAGAAACTCGGTCGGCTTATTTTATAGATCTGCTAACTGCTTCCCATAATAAACGGGATAGAATGTGCCTCGCGACTGTCCTAGCTGAAGTTATAAGGCGAAGCTTTAGCTTAGAAAGGTTCGACTATCTTGTGGTTCCGAAGCTTGGAAACTGCCTATTATCTATTGAGGTCGCCCAAGGGCTCTCAAAGTCACTGCTGTTCGTCAGAAACAATATTCTATTTGGTGAATATATTGAAGGGCCGTACTTACGGGGTAAGCGTGCCGTATTAATTGATGACATTGCTTCGAGTGGAGAGCAAACCTACACGAGCATACTTAACCTGCGCAACTCGGGAATATGTCCAGTAGGCGTGGCTGTCATAATAAACAGATCCGAAGGAACGGCACGAGATTTAATGCAACGAGAGAGCATAAGATTCGAATCTTGTGTAAGCTTTACAGAAGAGAAGATTCGTGAGATCTATCCAACCTCGGCGAAATCCTATTGAAGAATGGATATTTTCTACACACAAAAGGTTCAGAATTTCTTCGAGGAAGTCTTATCTCGAGTAGAGAAAGTTAACCGGCCAAGGTCAATCGTTGTTACGCATCTGCTCGAAGATCGGCCATACTTTCTACGTGCATTGTCTAAAATAGCGCCGATTGACACTGTCTTCTACAAACCAAAATCTGTCCACCTACGAACACTAGATTGGTCCAAAGAAGTATTTGAACTCAAAGTAGCCAGGCGTGATGACACCTATCTTCTTTCCACCGTGTCGCAGTGTATGGATCAGCACCCCAACTCGGAGTATGTTTTCGTTGACATTGGGGGCTACTTTCAAGGTCTAATTGGAAAGCTCGACACGGAGAAACGGTTAAGAGTTAGAGGTGTAGTCGAGGATACCGAAAATGGTCTTCAGAAGTACCTTAATGCCCATTCATTTGATGCAACTTTGGTGTCTGTTGCCAGAAGTCCACTAAAGGAGCCCGAGGACTATCTGGTTGGTCATTCCACTGTCTTTTCGGCGGAAGCCCTAACCCGCGTCATGGGCCACACCTTTCACGGCCACGATGCTTTAGTCGTGGGTTTCGGAAAAGTTGGCTCTGCCGCCGCTGACGCGCTTCGTCAACGCGGCATGCATGTTGCGGTTCACGATGTTGATCCGGGGCGCCTCATTTTCGCGCGATCCATGGGATATGCGATTTGCGAAGATTTGGACACGCATATTGGGAAATATGACTACATATGTGGGGCAACAGGCAATCGGTCCTTGTCTGATCGCCATTTCAAATTGTTGAAGCCCGGCGCCATTGTATTCACGGTCACTTCTTCTGACGACGAGCTGGACACAGGCGGCTTGCAGCGGGATTTTCTTGTCGAGAAGCCGTCACCTCATGTTTCTAAGTACTACAATGATGCAACGCTGTTCTATCTTTTGAATCATGGTCAAGCCGTAAATTTTGTACATGGCGCGGTTGTAGGTCCTTACATCTTCTTAGTTCAAGCGGAGATCTTGATTGCTGTATCCGAGTTGGGAAAGCACGGGTGCTCGTTTGAGGACTATTCGTTGCCTTCCCATTTAAGGGACTTTATTTCCGAAGCTTGGCTAAGGGCATTTTGTTGAGTCACGGACCATTGTTCATGGCTTCAATGCCGTATATTTTGCTTGCGAGGCTGACCATGTCTTTGGTGCGTTTCCATTGAACTTCTTTGAGAAGGCGCGGTCAACGAAAGTGGAACGATTTGTTTTCTTGCCCATCGCTGCTGCGACCAGACCCCACGGCCGGTCTTCTTTACGAGCATGCGACACTTGCCACCAAATTGTTGGGCGGCCAGCTTATGCGCCACCGGACGCAGATACGCGATATCATTGGGTGACACCGGAGCGCTTTGCGGCAGCTCCTTCGAGATATTCTCGACTGCGGCATTATTGGGCGAAGCGACAACCATTTCGAAGCCCATCAATTCCCGGATGAGATATCGATAGCTTTTGCCGCTCTGTCCCGCACACCGGACCTCCGGGACTTGGCGTAGTACCAGCTTTACCGCCTGCTTGATCTACGATCCGTTAGGTCTCCGCCAATCGCCTTAGGCGACCCAGCTAAGATGGCGCTTGGCGATCTCCTCGATCCGGGCCTGCTGCTCTCGGCGGGAGAGGTCGCGCTCCCTAGCAAGTTTGCCTACCTCGATAAGAGCTCTTATGACATCTCGCATTTTGTCGGGCGGCAGGAGGCTCTGGCCGCGTGTATGGGCGTGGCCCGCGGCTTTGAAGGTCTGGTGGATGCGCTTGAGCAGCTCCCGCTCGGTCAGGGCCTTGTAGGCCATGATCGCAAAGGCCGCCTCTGCTGGTTTCCATTGCAGGCGGGGCGGAAGGCCGTAGTTGAGGTGGGTCGCCACGGAGAAGGCGTCGCCCCGCTCGGTCGTCGGGGGGCTCTTCGTGCGACCTGGCTCCGCGCGGTGGCGCTTCTTCTCCTCCAAGGCAACGGTCATCAGCAGCGCCTCTCGCTCCTTCAGACGGGTCTGCAGGGCGCGATGCTCCTCTCGAGAGCAGGGACCGAGGAACCGCACGCCCCGGTCCAGATCGAGCTCGATATCCTCCGGGTGCGGGAAGATCAGCGGGTCCTCCCCATGGGTCTTGCGATGCTCTGCGAAGAGCCGCGCGAGCTGTGCCTTCTCTCGCGCCCAGAGGGCAATCTCCTCATCGATTTGGGCCTGCCGCGCAGCTTCTGCTTGGTTCAAGCGGTCGAGGACATGACGCTGAGCATGGGGACTGCCAGAGATTGCGCTCGCAATGGTCTTCTGAACGACGGCCTCTGCGGCCGTAATCCGCTCCGTCCCGCCGTTTCTTTTGACGCTGACCGTTTGTGCGGCGGCCTCGAGCACTTGCTTGTCCAGCGAGGTCATCTTCCTCGTCTCGGGGGCTTTGGGGGGTCTTGACTTGCTCATAGCACCGCCTCCAGCTGGGCGGCGTCCGCCAGATCGGCAAAGCGCGCGCCGGTTGCGGCATTGACCGCCGCCAGGCCCGCCACGCTGTCGGCCCGGCGCAGGATCGTGTCGCAATAGAGCGGATCGTATTCGAGGAGACGCGCGCGCCGCCCGCAGCTCTCCGCCGCGATCAGCGTGCTGCCCGAGCCGCCGAACGGATCGAGGACGATCTCGCCGCGGCGGGAGCAATCCTGGATGGCGTCCCGGATCATCTCGACCGGCTTGACCGTCGGATGCATCGCAAGATCCGCATCCCGCTGCGCACCGAGAACCGTCGCGCCCGCATAGTCCCAGACATTGGTGCGGTAGCGACCGGTCTCGCCCAGACCGAAGCTGTTCACATGCGGGGCTGTCCCGATCTTGTAGACAAAGACCAGCTCGTGCTTGGAGCGATAGAAGGTCCCCATCCCGGCATTGGTCTTGTTCCAGACGCAGAGATTCTTGAGTTCGGTGAAGACGCCGCGCCCGGCCTCCAGGAGCTCGGACATATGCCGCCAATCCATGCAGACGAAGGCGATCGCGCCGTCCTTGGCCGTTGCAGCCGCATGCCCCAGGGTCGTGGCCAGGAATGCCGTGAACTCGGCGCTGGACATCTCCCCGGAGGCGAAGGCGAACTCCCGGTGCACCTGTTTGCCCAGACCGCTCACATGGCCGTCGATCGGGACGTTGTAAGGCGGATCTGTGAAGGTCAGATCGGCGCGGTCCGGACCCATCAGCCGCGCAAGGTCCTCGCCTTTGCGCGCATCCCCGCAGAGCAGGCGATGGGGTCCAAGGATCCAGAGATCGCCCGGCTGCGTCACCGCCGGACCGGGCAAGGGCGCGGGGCAGGGGGGCTCTGAGGGCGCGTCGTCCTCGGCCTCATCGAGGATCAGGTCGATCTCTGCCAACGAGAAGCCCGTCAGGTCGAGATCGATCTCCAGATCAAGAAGCCCCTGAAGCTCGATCGCCAGCAGATCGCGGTCCCAGCCGGCTTCCTCGGCCAGCTTGTTATCCGCGAGGATATAGGCCCGCCGCTGCGCCTCGCTCAGATGGGAGAGCTGCACGACCGGCACGCGATCCAATCCCAAGGACTGCGCCGCAGCCACCCGCCCGTGACCGGCGATGATCTCGCCCGCGCCGGTGATGAGGACCGGGTTGGTGAACCCGAACTGCGCGATGCTGCGCGCGATCTGCTTGATCTGCTTCGCGGAATGGGTCCGCGCATTGCGCGCATAGGGAACGAGATCGTTGGGCGATCGATACGCGATCTCCAAAGAGGCGGATACGGGTGTGGTCATCGCAGTCTCCAATAGGTCGGGTCGCTGTATGGACCTCGAGAGCTACCGGACAGGCCTCGGGGCTGTCTCTGTGGAAATTTGTGGAAACAGCCTCCCGGCCTCGAGTGTGGGTCTACTTGAGAGCGGCCGAGGCGAGGGCACCGTTCAAAGGCCCTTTAAGCCCCCACTCAAAGACCGTTAAAAACCCCTGAGGAGATTTGCCTTCTTGAGGTTCAACTCAGGGCTGCAGCTTCACAATTGTTACAAATAGGGCGGGACAGCGCATCTGCTCGTAATCCAGCGCCCTGCTTGGGTCACATGGCCCGCCCGAACCCATCGCGTGTCCGACCCGCATGGCACGATTAAGGACTGATGCTGAACTGTTAAGGACTGATGCTGAACTGTGCGGGCTAAGCTCATCTCGCTTTCGGAAGAGCACCCGAAAGACCGCTCGGTCACGACTAGGCTGAAGAGCCAAAGCTCCCGAAAGCCGCACGTCTGAACGTCAGTGGTGATCCCAGAGGCTCACGCTCCTTTGTCGGTTCGGCTTTGAAGCCGCCTCATTCGCGATCACGACACGCTCATCTGTTATCCGACAACTCCATCCAACATAAGACAACCGCGTCCGACATAACGCCTCGCTCCTCCGCGGTTGCGACAGTCCCATCCGCAATAACGACAATCCTGTCCGACATAACGACAATCCGAACCGACAAAACGACAATCGGGACTGACAAAACAGCGATCCGGATCGACAAATCTGCCATGCATTCCGCATAGATCGCGCAAGATCCCGGGCGTCCGTATTTGTCGGACCCTCCTATCCCTTTGATTCTCCGCCGTTTCCCTCACGACCCCCCCCCCCCCTCAAAAGCAGAGACTGGGTCGCAAGAAAAAAAGTCCTCCGCCACCCACCTGTCTTGCTTTGGTGGTGTGCTTTCCCTGCAGGTGTTGTGTTGAGATCTCAGTGCCTTGGCAGGTGCGTCTTCTTGGTGAGACTTAGTTCTGGGCTTAGATCTGGCCGGTTTTAGGCCCGCGTCTCAGTTTAGGGAATCCGCGGTACGAGTTTGCGGATGCGAAGTGAGCTGGGACGGTAGTATCTCGCTGTATCGCTGTATCGCTGTATCGCTGTATCGCTGCGGCTCGGGGCGCTGCGCCCGCCGCTCGGCGCAACCGCCGATGCGTCTGCGTCTGGGCTCGCAGCCGATGCTTTACGCCAGATCCTAAAGTTTAGCGATCTGCTTGATCTGGTCGCCCCAGAGCGGTGGGAGACCGGTCTTGATGAGGTAGTCGGTGGTCAGGGGCGGGG
>CANNFE010000022.1 GCA_947503775.1 uncultured Paracoccaceae bacterium
GGTCACGACGTGGCATCATCTGGTATCTCCGTGGTACAACACTGCGCAACATAGGCCGGTTAACGCAACAGACCCATTTTAAGGGTATTCGCCGCTCCAGCCATAATGCGCACAGACGATCGTGCTCTTGTAATTCCTGAACAGAGCTGCGGTGACGAGATCAAGGGGCTCAAGTCTTGATATTATTTTCGTGACGTCTTGGGGCTGGGCTCGGGGTTTTGCTATACTGTCGGCGTTCCTGAACGCTTGTTTGCCGTAATCATCGAGCCAATTTTCCCCGGAACCGAATGGGTCGTCGTTTCTGTAGATGCCCATTTCGGTGTCAAGCAGCCACCATTCATGATCGCCATTGCAGGCAGGACACTAGAAGCCACTATTCTCGCCATTGGCGCTTCAGGTCGGTCTTTACGATGCGCTGGCCAAGGCGGGCCAGAAGACCCAGTCCTTGAGGGGGCATTGGAGGGGTGCTGAGGCTGCCGGTTTCAGGGAGGCTGCGCAGGGGTCCGGGTAGTCGAGCGTAAAGTGATCGGCGCCGAGAAGGTCGGCGAGGCGTGCTGCTGCAGAGAGCGTTTCGACCAGTCCTGTGGCGGCGCTTCCCTTGTCGCTGAGGATGAGCTCTCGCCTTGTGTTGTCCTGCTTTTTGGCATCTGGCGGCATATCTCCGAGATAGAGAAGAACTGTTGTCGGTGACATGGAGGCGCTCAGCTGGCGGAACCAATTGCCCGTCATGGGGACGGAGATCGTCTGAAAGCCGAGATAATTCCGGATGATCTGTGCGGCATACTCCAGACGCGGCTCGGGGCGTTGGGCCTGATGCAGCAGGATGATTCGGTCCTTGCCGCCCTGGGCGCGAAGGCGGGCGGCCAAGAGGACGATCATCGAGAAGACAGCGACGTGGTGCACCGTTTCGATCACGATGGGTCGGCCGAAGTCGAGCATTGCCGGGGTATCGAGACGGATGCTGGCCTCAATCGAAATGAAGTAGTGCAGACGCTTGTCATCCTTCATGGAGGCCAGGACGAGCTGTTCGAAGAAGAAGTCGATCACGTTGAACATCGCGCGGTTAGCGGTGGCCTGGCTGATCCCCTCGAAGCCTGCGATTCTTTCGGGGCGAAGCGCCGTGTGGTCGCCTTGCAGGATCTGGTCAGTCAACCTGTCCTTGGCGCGGCGTTCGCTACCTTTTTCCGTCAGCAGCCTCTGGACGACCGTGTCGAGCCGGACCCGGTCCAGATCGAAATGGAGCGGGGCGGGGGGCGCGGTGTCAAACATTGCGGTCGCTTCCGATGCCGCCGGCCTCGACCTCTCCGGCCATCAGGGCATCGACGTCGATGGTGTCGCCGATCCGGGCGCTGACCTTGTCGAGAAGGCGCTGCTGGCTAGCCTTGATGCTGTCGGGCGAGTGACGCTCGCCCGATTGCATGGCTGTGACGGTCGCCTCTTCGGGGAGCCAATCGTCCTGGGCCACGACGCCCAGGTCGCGGGCGCGCGAGAAGATGTAGTCGGCCGTGTTCCACTTCCAGCTGGGGCAGGGCAGCGCGGAGCCGTCTCCGTAGATGAAGCGGTGGGCGCAGTGGCCGCCGCACATAGGCAGGATCTTGCAGGAGCTGCAGACGGGGTTGTCGAAGGGCGTCCATTCCTGCCAGACGGCGGCGTTGGTGCTGTCGCCCAGCTGTTTCGGCTCGAAGATGGTGCCGATGCGCTTGGTCGGGTCATGGGCGGTTTCCCAGCATTTGTGGATGTCGCCGTTGCCCGCGACCACGTAACCGTTGGAGGACGCCGCCACGCACATGCCCGAAAAGCCGCCGGGCACTTTCTGGATCCCCGAGAAACCCAGCTTGCGGCCCTTTTCCTCGAGCCCGAGGACAGCCTTGTTGAACTCGGCCTTGGACATCCGTTCCTCGAAGGCGGTGCCGCTTTCGGGGGTCGAGGCCTCGATGGCCGAGAAATAGACGTAGAAGCTGCCGCGTTTCTGGAAGCCGTGTTCGGCGAATTCGTCGAGCATGGCGCTGGCCTGGTCGACGTTGCTTTGCCCGACATTGACGCGGACGCTGATGTTGATCGGCGTGGTGTCCAGCGTCTCGCCGATATTCTTGATGATCCGGTCGTAGGTGCCCTTGCCCGAGGTGAGCGGGCGCATCTGATCATGGGTGTCGCGGTCGCCGTCGATCGTGACCTGCACCCAGGAGGTGCGGCGGGCATGCAGCTGGCTGGCCACCTCGCCGTCGAGGAACCAGGCGTTCGACACCATCCCGGCGGAATAGGCGATCCCGTTCTTGTCGCACCATGAGATCAGCGCGTCCGAGAGCCGGTAGATTGAGTCGCGGCCCATCAGGGGTTCGCCGCCATACCAGACGATATTCAACGCCTTGAGGTCCTGCGCTTTGATGAAGGTCAAAATGGCGTCCTGCACCTCGCGCCCCATCTTCTTGGTCGGCTTCAGGAGGCCCTGGAAGCAGTAGCCGCAGGCGAAGTTGCAGGCCATGGTGGGCGCAATCGTGAGGGTGAGCGCGTTTTTCGAGGCGCGGGTGGCGTCGTAGTTTTGCTGAACCTCGGCCAGCTCGTCCCGGCCTGCGGCAACGATGTGACCGCCGCCTGCGAGGATCTGGAGAAACATCTTGTCGGGCCCGCCCTGGGACGGGAACGGGTCTGTGCCGAGCGCCTCGAAGCTGCAGGTTTCCTCCTCCGACAGGAGAAGAAGCGAGCGTGTCATCGAGTTGAAGAGCAGTGACCCGCCGGATTTCAGCGCGACCACGATATTGTAACGCGAGACGGTGAAGTGCCCGGTCGCGCTATTGCGGCGGGTCGGCTCCATATAGACTAGGGCGGTTTGGGCCGCTTGGGTCAAGGCGCGTGCCTGCGCCTGTTCTCCGGCGGACGATGCGACTTTTACCGGTTCGGCTTCCTCGATTGCGGCACATGGCTCGAAGGTCTGATCGTTCATTGGATCGCTCCCGCTGTCTGGTCAGAGGCGCACGGGCCGACCGCCCGGGCTGTCATCTGGAGGGTCTGTTCGGCCATGTCGGCCAGCATCTGATTGAAGAGGGCGAGGAAGACGTCGGCCCTGACGGACAGGTCGACGATCGTTCTCCCGGTCAAATCGACCGGCAATCCGCGCAATGTGATGATCCGGCGGTTCAGGGGGGTGATGGTGTAGCCACCCACCCCGTCAAGCATCAGGGCGAACCGGCCTCCCAGAGTGCTGAGATGATGTGCGTCGTAGATCCGCGGCAGCAGATCGTGGAGGACGTAACCGTAAAATCCATGCCGTCCGCTTGCACCGACCGCGCCCAGAAGCGCCCGGTCGAGCAGGAGATCAGGTGCCGGTCGAAAGCCTGCGACAAACGCGCTTAGCATCGCCGGATTTGAGCTGTAGCGGTTTCTAGTGGCCCGGATGTCGTCGAGAGTGATGCGCGGCCCACCCCCGAGTGCAGGACTGTCGATCAAGCGCATGTCATATCCAGTTCTGCTTTAAGGGTCAGCATGAGGGCAGGATTGGGATGAGGTTGATCAGGCAAGCTGAAACAGGGTCGCCATTGGCCAGATCTACTCCGCACGCCCCGGCATGAGCTGCGCATACTCCACCCAAATCCGCGCCACAGGCGCTCGCATCGGCGCCGCAAGCCTCTAGCCCTATATCCGCTCCACACGCATTCGCATCTGCAGCGCAGGCTTCCGCGCCTATATTGGCCGCGCAGGTATTCGCATCTGCAGCGCAGGCTTCCGCTAAAAAGTTGGCGGCACATGCATTCGTATCTGCGGCACAGACCTCCGCGCTTGCATTTGCGCCACAGGCGCCCGAGTCTGCTGCGCAGGCTTCAAGCATCGCATTTGTACCGCAGGCATCTACATCCGTCGCACATGCGTCGGCCATTGCATTGAAAGCACATGCGCCGACATCGGCCCCACAGGCCTCCGCGTCAGCGTTGAAGCCGCAAACGCCTGCAGTCACACTGCGTGCCCCTGCCGAGGCACTCGCCACTTCTGCAGACGCATTGAAGGCACATCCGTCGGCGACATCCACATTGGCAACGCAAGCTTCCACGTTGTCTCCGCAGGCCGCCCCGACATCGGCACTGAAAACATCGGCTTCGATACTGCTCAGAAATGCGGTGCCTGCATCGAGATCGACCAGACCGACCTCATTGTTATTAACACCAGCCGTCCCGGCGGCGACGCCGATTGCCTCGGCTTCCACGTTGTTCACGACGGCCTTGCCTGTATCAACGCCGATAATGCCGACCTCGGTATTGTTGACGCCAATAGTCCCGATATCGGCACCAATTGCTTCAACTTCCACGCTGTTTACAACAGCTCTGCCCACATCGAGCTCTACCAAATTGGCTTCGACCTTATTGGCGGATGCCGTTGCAACCTTTGCCGCTACACCGCTCGCCTCAGCTGCGTTAGCGGTTACATTTCCTACATCGAAACCTGCAAAACGGGCTCTGGCACGGTTGATATAGGCAGTGCCCGCAGATGCACCAACATTCTGCAGTTCAATCGAGTTTGCTTTGAAGTTTGAGCTCGACGCCTTGACCGAGCATCCCTCTACGTTTGTGGAGCAGAAGTGCCACTTTTTTGCATCGGCGCCGCAAAATTCTACCATGTTGTTGCCGATATCAAAAGCGGAAGCCCTTGCACCACACGCATTAATGTTCACTTTGCAGGCGCCTGTGAGAGCAACATTTGCTCCGCATGCGGTCGCTCCAAAGACATTAACGTAGCCAAGGGTTCCCTTCGCGCCGCAAGCAAGAAGATTGGCAGCACAGCCGGTGAAAGCGTTAGCTTTGACAACGCAAGCAAAACCGGCAACACCAGTAAAGCCCATTGCGCCGGCATTAAAAATAGCTCCTTTTACATTTGCCCCTCCTGCGTTCATTACATTGGCATCGACGCCGCACCCACTTGCGGCTGCGCCTGATGCGTTTAATATTGACGCATTGGTATAGCATCTGCCCGCGAGCGCCCCTGTGGCGGAGAAACTGGAATACGAGTTTTCGGCTTGAAAGATGTTCTCGCCACAGCTACTTGTATGCTTCGGAGCTTTTTCTTGCGCTCTTGGGCTGAGTTCTTCCATGTCCGGAGATTGCAGCGCATTTGCTGCCGTGTTGGAATTGCCGTCATCCACAACTTTGACCATTTACGCGCCCTCTCAAAATCTCTCTTCAAGTTTGTCGCGTCCGCCAGTCAGCTTCTATCTCGGGCCATACCGAGGATCGTAGGTAGAGCCCTCATCTCCGGGATGGGATCGACCGGCGCAGCCAGACCGGGACAGCGTTTCTTGGGATAAAGCGCGCTAGGCTGTTGCCGTGGATCGCCCTCGTACCGGGCGTCTGCGCGTGCTGGCCTCTTCGACCTTTCCGATCAGATCGAGCGGGTAGCTCGTCGTTTCGGTGGCGATCTCGTGGGCCGCCAGGACCGGCAGGTGGAGGTTGTAGTTCGCGAGGTGGTTGCGCAGCCTGCGGCGCAGGTCGGCGGCGACGACGATGGCGACGTGCTGTCCGTTGCTTCTGCCCCGGTCGAGCAACTTGCGGACGTGATCGACCAGACGATCATTGGTCTGTGGGTCAAGCGAGAGGCCCATATTGGCGAAGTCGATGGGCCTGTTCGACGTGTCCGCGGCACCCCGCCGGAGGTCGGCCTCCAGCCGGGGATCGACCATCGCGAGACCCAAGACGCCTGCCTCGCCTGCGATCCGGTGGCAGAGCTGGCGCTTCATAGAGCCGCGCAGGCATTCGGCGAGGATGACAGGTTCCTTTTCGGCTACGGTCACAAGCCAGTAATTGATCGACGAGACGACCAGCGATAGCGGGCGCAAGGGCACGCCATCTTCGACGAGATAGCGCAGCATCTTGTACATCGCCCCGGCGTCCAGCTGCGCCTCGATCTTTTCCATCTGCGCGGGTTCGGCTGATCTGGCGGCGTCGAGGAACCGTTCGAACGTCGCGTGGGAAAAGAGCGCGCCGAGGTTCTGTTCGAAGACGCGGAAGCCTAGATCGGCGAGCCCGGTCTCGATGTCCGCTATGGGCACCTCTGCCGCGTCGAGGTCTGCTTTCGCGGCGTCTGCGATCCACACGCCGTCGATGAGGGGCCAGACATTGCCCGGCTCGACCCCCAGCTCGGTCTTCAGGTAAGCGGGCGTCTGTCCGACAGTGAGGACGTGGTTTTCCGGCACGGTCTCGCGGGATATGGGAACCTCGTCGATCTCGATGACGAGGCTGCGTGGGTCTGACAGGGGGCGTGTCTCGACAACGGGGCAGGCAAATTCCACCCCGCGTGCGGCGTGCAGGGCCGTGACATGAGAGGAGAGGCGGTCCCTGACGCTTGCAAGGTCAATTTCGCTGACCAGCGTCTCTCCGATGCCGAAAATCACGCGATTGTCGAGAAGGCCGGTATCGTTGTCCCGGGAGGCGGCCTGGGCCTCTGCCGGTGGAGCCGCCTGCTGCCGCTCCTGCGCAAGCAGGCTGCGCCGCACGGCGACCGATATCAGCAGCATCCCGGCGGCCATGGCGCCGAAGATCATCGTGGGAAATCCGGGGATGAGCCCGATGCCGAGGACGATTGGCGCGCCGATGGCGGGGACGCGGGGGTCGGCGATGATCTCGGCCGAGATGTCGGAGCCGAGGTCCTTGCCGCCCTGCCCGTCCGCGCGGGTCACGATGATCCCGGCGCAGAGTGACATCAGAAGAGCCGGGATCTGCGCGACCAGACCGTCGCCGATGGTCAGAAGCGAGAAGATGCTGGCGGCTTCGCCGAAGGAGAGGCCGTGAGAGGTCACGCCGACGGCTAGCCCGCCGATGAGGTTGATACAGATGATAATAAGGCCCGCGATTGCGTCGCCTTTCACGAATTTCATCGCGCCGTCCATAGCACCGAAGAAGCGGCTTTCGCGATCGAGCCTGCGGCGTCTGACGGCGGCCTCTTCGGCGGTGATGTTGCCTGCGCGGGCCTCTGCATCGATGCTCATCTGCTTGCCGGGCAGCGCATCGAGCGCGAAGCGCGCCCCGACCTCGGCCACCCGTTCGGCTCCCTTGGTGACGACGACGAATTGGACCACAGTGATGATAAGGAAGATCACAAGCCCGATGGCGATCGAGCCGCTGACGACGAATTCGCCGAAAGTTTCGATGATCGCGCCGGCCTCAGCCTCGGACAGGATGAGACGCGTGGTGCCGATGGACAGCGCCAGGCGGAAGGCCGTGCCGATCAGGATGACCGACGGGAACGTGGAAAAATCGGACGGATGCTTGAGATAGACCGACACCATCAGGAGCAGGACGCCAAGCGACAGGTTCACGGCGAGCAGCACGTCAATGATTGTAGAGCTGAGCGGTATGACCATCAGCGTCAAAGACGCGACAATGACACCAACGAGGAGAATGTCCTTACGCATATCAACCCGCCGTTTGTGGATGTGAGTTGATGGAACGCGGAGGCCCGCGTTCCACCTTAGCGGGGATTAACCCTGCGTGATCGTCTTGTTGGCCTTGGCGGGCTCTTTCTTCACAGCGGCCTGATACTGTTTCTCGGCCATCTGGTTAAAGAGGTCCGCCATCATCTGGCCGTAGTCGGGGCCGCCACCTCCGCCGCCACCGCTGACGCCTTCGGCGCTTGATGCCATCTTGCACTGAAAATCTGGAGTAACCTTCATCATTCACTGTCCTTTCGTTGAGCTGGACTTGAATTGAATGACGAACGGCGCCTCCTGCGCAGAGCCTGATGCGCCGGTCGTCGCGCTTCGGGCGATTTGCCCTTTGCGCCGTATTCCCGGGCCCGTGGCGGGCCGGGGAATTCCTGTGCCGGAACGGGATCATTCATCATCCCTCCTCCGGCGATTTTTCGATGGATGGGCCTGAGTCGTCAGACCCATCCTCTGCCGATTCTTCGGGTGCGTCCCCGGCACCCTCCTGATCGGGTGTAGCGGTCCCATACCGTTCGAGTGTCGTTTCCCGACCGCGCCGCACCTTGATGACCGGCTCAGGCGGGATGATCTCGAAGATGGGGGCTTCGGTGAAATGCAGGATCGCCTCGATCAGCGCGACGTATTCCGCCGAAGCGGACACCGACAGCGCGCTGTCATTGGCAATGCTGCGCACCCGCCGCGCATCGATGGGCAGGCCGCTTTCGGCAAGCGTCCTCATGGCAAGGTCGCTGGGAACGTCCAGCGCGACGATACGCGTCTTGATGTCCTGTGCCCGCGAGACATAGTGGACGTCTTCATAGGCGAACCAGTCGAGGTCCTCGCGCCGGGCGATCTCGTCTATCATGTCTTCCATCGACCCGGAGAGGGTGATCCCCTCGATCCGCCCGCGCACTTGCGGGGAAATTGACATGCGCCCACCCATCTGGGTCTGAAGCATCGTCAGCGCCTCGGGCACCGTCATGTTGATGACCTTGAAGACGGCCTCCTTTGCCGGGTGCGTTACGTTGCGGGGGTCGCAGTCCGCGCCGTTACAGGTCGCGCCAGCGATCTGGGGAAGGGACAGAACCGCTCCGATCAGGAACCTTGAGAGAATGTCGCTGCGCAGTTGCATGGCTTCGCCCTTGATGTCGTCTGGCATCGGTCGCCTTTGCCCTGAACCTTTCCATCTCGGGAGGCGCGCGGCCTACTGGTAGCGCGTGCGCCCGGGCGCGGTAAAAGCCTGAAAAATCCTTGGTATGAAGTCTCGCCACCGACCGGTGTTACCAATCGAAATACGTATCCGCGTCGAATAGCGGGAGACGTCCGAAAATCGTCAGCTGGCAGGGTCATGCGTCGGAGGATGCGGTCCCGCACAGCGATCCCCGCGCACCTGAAATGAAATGTCCAAACAAGGATAAGGTCAGAGCGATGGTGGATGGTCCGACAAGCAGCGAAGTCTCCGATGCCGCGGAAAAAGGCGGCTTCAATGAACAGGAGATGATGGAGCAGCTGATTATGCAGATGATGATCTTCGGTCCGATGATGGAAATGATGGAAGAAGATCGCGAGGGCGAGGAATAGCTCCCAGCAATCTCAACTGGAGGAACGGAGGCATAAAATGGGCGAATTGACCGGATCGGTAAGCGCAGTCTCGGCCCCAGAGAGGACGAGCCTTGATGATCTTACCGCGCAAACTGCGGCAGAGGCCGGAAATGCCAACCTGTTGTCCCAGATCTCCGACGTCGCTTTGGAGAGCGTCACTAAGTATCCGGGCCATGTCGAGAAGGAACAGGCGCTCAAGGCGGAAATCCTGCGCGAGACGGGCGACAATGCTTTCTTGACGGAGGCGGCCCAGCCCAAGGAGCCGACGGCACTGTCCGATGACTTCATCACGAAGATCAGCGGGCTCTACAACGAAGTCACGGTCTACCAGGTTGCCTGGAACATGGCGAAACGAACCGGCCGGGATGTCGAAACCCTGCTGAAGGCGCAGTAATCCAGAGGACCCAGTTCCATGGCATTCAACATAGATATAGAGACTTATCGCAGCTTCGCGCAGACACGTCTGCGCGATCTCATGGCAATGGTCCTTCCCGAGCGGTCCGACGAGGTCGCCGTGCGCATCGAGGCGCTGAATGGTTTGCACGCGAATTCGTCTGTTGAGCTTGAGGCGTCCCGCCTTGTCGTCGGCCCCAATTCGGACGACGACATTGAGCTTGTTGATGACGAGGCGATGGGCGGGTGCGTAGAGATATGTTTCCGCAAATCGCTTTTCGGGACGCTCGTCTTGATCTCGCTGGATCGCGACGATGTGCGGCTGAACGGATTGCCGATCATGGCCGGGACCAATACGGCGGCCCAGCGGATGCCCTGCGAGGTCAGCATCAACGGGATCGTGCTGCGCCTCAGCCTGATCGAGACGATACCCGAGAAATCGCGCATCATGCTCGAGCAGGGGGCCGTTGCAGGGCTGGCCTTCCTCGCCCTTCTGGCCTTCACGGGACAGCATTACATGAGCGCCAGAAACAAACCGATGCAGCTTGTTCTTGAAGATGTGACCGTGGCCGGTCCACGGTCGGCTCCGCTGCCGGAGCCTGCGCCGCACAAGGTGGGGCTGACCCCGGAGCGGCCCGACCTTCTTCTTCAGGCCATTCCGATGCGCCAGTCCCTTCGCGATACGGCATCGACACTGATAGAAGATGCCGGTCTTGGTGAGTATCTGCGGATTGAGGAAGAATCGGCGCGCACGATCCGGATCACGGGTCAGTTGCCGGGCTCCCGCATGTCGGACTGGCGGACGGTGCGCGCCAGGCTGGATGCCGCTTCAAGCGACGATGCCGTCGTGATCGCAAATGTCTCCATGGCAGCCAAACTGACCAACCTTCCGCCCATTGCCGCGCTTCGTCTGGGCGACGCCCCGCAGGTGATCTTTTCGAACGGAACAGTCTCCGGCCCCGGCAACCCGGTGTCCGAGGGTTGGGTTGTCGACAGCATCAGCGAAACCCGGTTGAGGTTGCGCCGGGCCGGTGAAGTCATCGACATAGACATCTGAATAAGGGGGCCGGACATGTCAGTCATCGAGCGGCATAATACGACGGAGAAAAGCGTTCCGGTCGATCTGGGCTTGGACGACGCGCTGCCGATCCCCGCGATCGAGAAGGCAATCCGCAGGCTTCCGGCCCAGCGGAACATCATCTTGCGTCCTCCAAAGCTGCCCCTCCCGCCGCTTAATCCTGCTGGCGCGACCGAGCTGGACAGGCTTCTGGCGCCGGATCTGGAAACGATCGCCTCTTGTGACACGCTCGATCTGGCATTTGCCGTGTCGGAACTGGCGGCGCGTCTGGAAGAGCCCGTTACTGCTGCTGGATCATCAGGGGCGGAGCAGGGCTTTGAGGTTCTGTCGGAGATGGCAAAAATGTATGAACACCTGATCGTTCTTCAGAACGATCAGGAGGTCTGACGCCATGGCCTGCGCAAGGACGACTGGGGCGGATGTGTCGTTGCTTCGCCAGATCGCTGCGGGATATCTCAGCTTCGGTCAGTATGAGAAGGCGATCGGATTACTGCGTCTGAGCTTGTGGATTGATCCCGATTGCCAGCGGTCGCGTGACTACCTCAATCACGCGATTCGCCATGCTGAAGATGTTACTCGCGATACGTCTTCCGAGCTGTTAAACTGAGGTCCATCGCTTTGCACGCGCCGGTTGATCGGACGGGTCCCTTCGCACAATATAAGCAATCTGAACGTTATTATAGGATCTTTGCATTCGCGATTTTGTCAGAGGTACTGCATTTCAGATGGCTTGTGGATAACTACTATTTTTGTCTAAAAATCAAATTGTTGTATATTTTTATGCCAGATACATTTCGCAGATTTTTAATCTGACTTAATTGGTCGCTTAAGTGCCCTGCGCCATCTTTCGGCTATTGTTCGCCTAAGCTGGAGGGGTCAGGTTATTACGCTTTGAAAGCGTAACGAATTGTTTACAGTATCTATGTGGATATTAGTCGACACATGTTTAACACATCTTATATCTGACGTGGGAGATAGATAAATGCGGGAGCTGCCAAGGGTCCTTATCGCCGACAACCTCGAAATTATTCGCAATAGCATAGCAGGCATTCTTACAGATGCCGAATGTGCCGAGGTCGTTGGCACCGCTGCGGATGGATATACCGCGATTAAGTACTGCAGAAATAAGAATATTGACATAGTTATTATAGACCTTTCATTGGCGCGGCCGAGCGGGGTTGAGACGATCCGGAAGATCATGTCCATAAATCCGGATCTCAAGCTGGTTGTGTGTTCTTCAGAGATCAATGCTGGCGAGGTTTTCTCGTTGATATCCGAAGGGGTTAAGGGATATATTCCCAAACAAGCACGAACTCTGGATTTTGTCGCAGCGATACGTTCCATTCATCTTGGATATGCTTTCTTACCGGAATGCTACATCAAGAATTTTGTCAAGCTGCGACAAAACTCAATAAAGTCCGGAAACATGTATGGTCTCTCCCCGAGAGAGATCGAGATACTAGATGCCTGTGTTTCGGGCATCTGCACTAAGGAAGTCGCGTCCAGATTTAACATCAGTGTTCGTACAGTGGAAGCCCATCGCAATGCGATCTATCGAAAGACGCATTGCAACAATATTGACAGCTTATACAAGATCGCGGCCCAGCTGGCCCTTCCAAGCGCAGAAACAATAGCTATGCAGCTATAGATTGTCTTGCTTGCGTTGCACATACGCTTTAATCTAGTTCCAGGCAGAAGGGGCGGCTCTGTCTGGGGCGATATCTTTCAACACAAATCATCGTGCCATATGCCGCAGTATTTCTAGCCAAGCATAATATATGTAGGGCCTGTTTGTGGATATGGCGTGGAGCGATGACCTCTCCTTCGTTTTGGCGGATCGTCATTCTTTTCTGAACAAGGAGCAAAGCACTCTCTCTTTCACCGGAACTGCCGGGAAAGAGCGTGTCATCCACCTTTCCGAAGCGACACACCTCGTCGAGGAAATGGAGGCCGTCCGGCGTGCGGTGCAATCCCAGTTCTTGAAGATTGAAGAGCGTGCCCATCCTTATACATCGCGAATCGCATTCCCGGATATTTCTCCGCGCTATGTTTCGGTGCAGTCAACCTCTCACGCGGAAGAGGTTCTCGACGGAACAGCATTGCCCTTTTCGTCAATTGCCTATTTCGATGCCTCTGGCGACCCGGTCATCCTGATCTCCTCGCGGAAAGGCTTCGCCGAATCCGTGTTATCGGCATTCGCCAGCCATCTGGATCTGGTCAATATGCACTATCTCATGGCGCATGGCAGCGTCGGCCCCTCGCTTCGCCAGCCTCTTCCGTTCGGCGGTCTCAACTCTTCTGAGACCCGCCTTATCATCGAAAAGCAGATCCTCCTCGCATACCGCCGCTGATCCGTAGCTACGGATCATTTCTGCGGAGCGCGCAATGATGCGGGCTTCCATGCGAACTGATACGCGCAAGGGGAAGCGGTAAGTCTCATGTATTGGCAACGGAACAGAGGGCCAGTTCATGAAACGCATATCGCATTCTGCAAGCCGCTTTTTATTGGTCGTTTTCTGCCTTTTCGCCTTGGTCGGCTGTAAGGAAATCCTCTTCTCGAAGCTGGACGAGATTGAGGCGAATGAAATGGTCGCGATCCTGTCGGCGGCGGGTGTCGCGGCCGAACGCGAACGGGACAAGGACGATTTTTACTCCCTGCTGATCGACAAAGAGGATGTGGCGGCGGCCACGACATTGCTGCGCAATCAGGGATATCCGAAGCCGAAATTTCAGTCGCTCGGAGATGTCTTCACGGCGGAAGGCATTGTCGGAACGCCGTTCGAGCAGCAAGCACGATATATCTATGCGATGAATCAGGAATTGTCGCAGACGGTCACGTCGATCAGCGGCATCCGGTCGGCGCGCGTGATCGTCACGGCCCCGCCGAAAGAGCGATACGAGCGCAAGGCGCCGCCTGCGACGGCCTCGGTGACGATCAATTACGAGCCCAATTTCAACGTGGAGCCGCAGGTTCCGAAGATCAAACTTCTGATCGCCTACGCGCTGCCGAACCTTGAATATGACAACGTGGCGGTTGCCCTGTTTCCGGCATCCGGGCCGCAGATACGAACACCCCGTCCAGAGCCGAGAGAAACGGAGGTGATCAAGGCGGGCTTCATCACTCAAAAACCCTCCGGCGCCGGGACGCTTCCGGGGGTGATCGGGGTGATCTGCCTGCTCCTCGCAGCAGGGATTGTGGCGGTTCGCTATCGGTTCTGGCTGTGAGCGGGGCGCGTCGTGTTTGAGCTCGAACTTCATCCGTCTTTGCCGAAAGGAAAAGTGCATCTCGGCTGGCTTGCCGGATTGCTCACCGATATCCCGGATGAGAACACGCGGGATGCTATATTGGCCGCACCGCGCTTCGCCTCCCGTCTGGGGGAGATGCTTATGGCGGGCGTTGAGGGGCCTGGCGTAGACGATGATGCATGTGCTCCTTCGGAGCCGCTCTCTTGGCTGGCCGCGCGGCTGAACGACGATCTTTTCAGTCGCGTGGGGCAGATCTGGTTGGCACCGGTACTGGCGCGGCGGCTTCTTGATCGCGGGGAGCGCTGCGCGCTCGGTATAGAGGGCCGATCGGTGCTACGCCTGATCCTGCGATATCAGGTTCACAATCTACCTAAACGATCTGCTTCGGTGTGTGATTACCGGCAGGACGGAGTGACCTGCATCGCCGCGTGGCTGTGTCAATCGCCCGAGCCGGCGGCCCGCCGTCTGTTGCTGTGTCTGACGCCAGACCTGCCCTCCAACCCTGAGGAAGACAACGCGCGAGCGGCCTTCACAGAGACGCTTCTGAACGATCCGGACTTTGTGGAGGGCTGAGCGGATGCAAGCTGTTTCCTTTGCCCATATCGTGAAGCGCGAGGAGTTTGAAGAGGTCACGGCCTGCCTCTCCGCCGCCAAGCGCGAGATGGTCGCCCGCGAGGCCGAAGCCGACGCGCGATTTGCGGCCCGTGAGGCCGATCTGCAAGCCCGCGAGGCCGATCTTGCAGCGCGGATCGAGGAGGTCGAACGGCTCGGCTATGCCAATACGCTGCGTCAGAAGCAGGCAGAGGCGAATGCTGAGGCTGCCGTTCGGATCATCGACGAAGTCGGTCGGATCAGGGCGGAGTTTGAAGCCCTTACCCCTTGGCTGACAGAGCTGGTAGGCACCGCCATGCGCCGGATTGCAGCCGATCTTGCGCCATCGGATCTGATCGCAACCATCGTTGCCGCAGCTGTCGCCGAACGGGCCGAACAGGATCGGCTGATGCTTCGCATTGCGACGGAAGATCAAACCGCAATGGCCGCGCTTCTTGCCGAACATCCCGAACGGTTCGCCGCCATCTCGAAGCTCCAGCCCGACGCGAAACTCGCGCCTGGCGCGATGATCCTCGAAGGACAGGGGGGTTTCACGGATATCGGTGTGGAGGCGCAGATAGACGCAGTTCTTACACGGATCGAAGACGTGCCCAAGCCGGACGAGGTTGCGCCATGAATGCCCTCGTCGGGAAGATATCGCACCTGACGAGTGTGCTTCAGACGGCGGTCGTTCGCCGCTCGTTTGGACGCATCACACATATTCAGGGGCCTTTGCTGCGGGCGACCTATGCGAATATCGAGCAGGGCGCGGTCTGCGATATCATCCGACCGGACGGCACGACGCTTGCCGCCGAGGTTGTCGGCGTCGATGGCTCGTCGATCTTGCTGAGCCCTTATGGCGACAGCGACGGTCTTGCTGCCGGGGCGGTTGTGTCGGTGGTGAACACTGCTTTGACGATACCGGCTGGTGAGGCTGTCTTGGGGCGTGTCATCGACGCGTTCGGTGTGCCGATTGATGATGGCGAGGCTTTGCCGTCGAAAGCGCTACGACGGTCGATCAAGGCAAAGCCGCCCTCTGCCATGAACCGTCCTTTGATCGACACGCCTTTATCGACCGGCCTGCGCGTCATAGACGGGATGATGACGCTGGGACGTGGGCAAAGGGTCGGGATTTTCGGACCGCCTGGCACCGGCAAGTCGACGCTTCTTGCGGCGATCGCGCGGCATACGGAGGCCGATGTGATCGTCATTGGCCTGATCGGCGAGCGGGGACGCGAGGTTCGGGAGTTCATCGACCGGGAACTGTCGCCCAAGGCGCGCGAGCGGATTGTGGTCGTGGCGGCCACCTCGGACCGTCCGGCGGTGGAGCGCGCTCTCTGCGCCCATAGCGCCACGGCCGTGGCCGAAGGGTTTCGCGACGAGGGCAAGTCGGTTCTTCTTCTCATCGACAGCCTGACCCGGACCGCGCGCGCCTTGCGCGAGATCGGGCTTGCCGCCGGAGAACCTCCGACCCGGCGTGGTTTCCCGGCGTCGGTCTATCCGGCGCTGCCCGCGATCATCGAACGGGCGGGGCGGACCGGAGCGGGCGATATCACGGCGCTTTATACCGTGCTTTTGGAAGGCGAGAACGACGCCGACCCTATCGCCGAAGAGGTCAAGAGCCTGACGGACGGGCATTTCCTTTTGAGCCGCAAGCTGGCGGAGGCGGCGCATTACCCGGCGCTGGATCCCAACGAAAGCCTGAGCCGGAGCATGAAGACGGTCGTGACGGCAGATCACGCCAAGGCGGCGGGCAAGGCCCGTATGTTGCTGGCCAAGCACCGCGAGATCGAGCTGCTGCTTCGTGTAGGTGAATATCAAGCCGGCGGCGACCCGCAGGCCGATGCGGCTGTCACCGCGAAGCCAAAACTCGACGATTTCCTCCAGCAAACCGCAGAGCAGAAGACCCCCTTTGCGGAGGTGCTGAAACGTCTCGAAGGGACGATGACATGAGCCAGGCGGACAATCTTCGACAATTGCAGGAGCTGCGGGCCCTGCGCCAGCGACGAATGGAGGCGTGCCTGTCCGCCGCGACCGATCTTGAGCGCAAGCGCGCGATGATTGCCGCCTCGGGGCGGACAGAGCATGAGACAGCTGTGATCACGGCGCGGACCTATGTGAAGGATCGCTTTGCAGAGGGTGCCGAAAGCGGGCTGCATCCGGCGCATCTGTTCGTCAGCCTCTCGACCGGACATGACAAGGCGCGCCGTGACGCGCAGCTTCTGGGGTCACGCGCCCAAAGGCTGACGCAACGCCATGAAGATGCGGTGCGCGACCGCGACGAGGCGAGCCAGGCGCTCAGATGGGCCATCGCGCAGCAGGAGGGTGTCGAAGAGGTCTTTGAAGAGATCTTGGCCGATGCCCTGCGCGAGGAACAGGCCCGCGAAGACGAAGAGATCATGGACATCTTCTCGGGGCGGGGGCGGCGATGACAAAGCACGAGCCGATCATCAAGGCCCTGCCACTCGCGCCGTGGCCTCTCCTGCCACGGCTCGCTGCGCGCGATGCCGAGTTCCAGCGGCGGCTGAACAATCTGAGCTATCACGCGAAGACCTCTTTGCATGGTGTCGATATCACCCTGACCGGCCCGGCTTCGGCGCCAAATCCCCAAAGTTGCATTTGCGTTGATGTCGCCGTTCTTGAAGCGACCATCCGTGTGCTCGCGCCACGAGACCTCCTAGCACGCCTTGCGCATCTGGGCGGTTTCACCGGAGAGCTCGACCAGTGTGCACCGCTCAGCCGGGCACTCGTTGTCGAACATCTGCTCGAACCCGCCCTGGCTCCGCTCGAAACGGCGCTTGGGACCGACATCAGGATCACCGATATTACGATGACGCCCTGCGCCCCCGAAGGGCCCTCGCTTGGCCTTTATGTCAACGAGGCGGGGCAAAAGCCGATCGCTCTCGCACTTTATGGCGATCTGCATTCCTTGCAGACAATCGCGGAGAAAATCGGCGATCCCGCCAAGGATCTGAAGACGTTCAATATCGGCGTGTTGCCAATCGACTTGTCCTTGACCGGTCCGTCCTTCCGCATTCCAGCCGCTGAATGTCCCCGTCTCAAGGCGGGCGATGGCTTTTTTGTCGAGATGGATTGGACCCGGCTTGGCGCAGCGACAGTGACAATCGGCGGTCGATTCGAAGCTGCCGCGCGTCTTGAGGCGATGGGGTTCACGCTCAGCGAGCGCCCGAGAAATATAGAGAAAGGGACAATTATGACCGAAGCGCCTGCCGATGCCGGCCTCCTCGATATCATGCTGAGTATTGAACTCGGACAGAAGCGCGTGCCGCTTGCCGAGTTGAAGGACATGACCGTTGGCTATGTGCTTCCCTTCGGGGACGCCTTGCCCAGCCATGTTTCGCTTTCGGCAAACGGCACGCCCTTTGCCGAGGCCGATCTTGTGCGGATCGACGATAAGGTCGGCCTCCGCCTCAGCCAGATCCTCTGACGTCATGGAGAACATGACCGGCCCCCTCGCCTTCAGCTTTCTTGCTGGGTTCATGGTGCTGGCCGTCCTGACGCTGACCTCCTTCGTGAAGCTGTCCGTCGTCTTCATGATCGTCCGGCAGGCACTGGGGCTTCAGCAGGTGCCGTCGAACCTTGTCCTGATGGCGCTGGCGGGGTTCACTGCAGTCTTCATCTCGCTGCCCGTCTTCTCGGCCTCGCTCACTTCCGTCGGCGAGATCGACATCGACACATCGACGATCTCGGGCCTTCTGCAAATCTGGGAGACGGGCATCGCGCCCTTTCAGGCGTTTCTGTCGCAGAATACCACGATCGAGCATGTGGATTTTTTCATCACCGTCTCGAATGACCTCTGGGCCGGCTCTGGCCTGACCGGATCGCGCGATGATTTCATCATTCAGGTTCCCGCCTTCATGATCTCGGAACTGACCGAGGCCTTCCGGATCGGGTTCCTGATCTACCTGCCGTTCGTCGCCATCGACATCGCCGTGACAGCCATCCTCATGGCGCTCGGGATGCAGATGGTGCAGCCCAATATCATCGCAACGCCCTTCAAACTGCTGACCTTCGTCTTCGTCGACGGCTGGGCAAGGCTGGCGGAGGGGCTTGTGCTAACCTACGGGGGGGCGGGTTGATGGAGACGTCGTTCAGCACGCTTCTTGTGAGGTTTATGATCGACATCGCGATCCTCGCCGGGGCTCCGCTGGCGGTGGCGACTATCTCGGGTCTCATCACCTCTTTCTTTCAGGCCGTCACGCAGATCCAGGACCAGACCCTATCGCAGACGGTCAAGATCACCGCAGTTGTCCTCGTCCTGCTTGTCTTCGGAGCGCGATTGTCAGGCCCTCTCATGACCTCGACCATGCACGTGTTCGAAGAATTTCATATCCTCGCCAATTAGCCGTGGGTGAGGAGTTCATCCGGTTCATTGGCGATTACGGGATCGCGAAGGTCTATCCCGTCATGATCCTGGTCGCATTGCGCCCCTTCGGACTGCTCTTCGGTTTCCTCGCCATGACATGGGCGCTGAAATCCGCCCTGATGCTGCGGTTGTCGATCGCCCTTGTCTTCGCATTGCCAACCGTCGCGGGCAGCCTTGGAAGCATCGAAAGGCTGGTCGCGGACCCCTCGATCCTTGAGTTGGCGCCGCTTGCACTCAAGGAGTTCGGAGTGGGTTATGCTCTGGGCTTTCTTGCCTCGCTGCCCTTCTATGCGGTCCAGTATGCCGGCGCGATCACCGACGCCTTTCGCGGGGAGAATGACACGGGCCATCAGGACCCGACGGGGGGATCGCTGCATACCTCGTCGATCCTGTATCTGGTCATCGCCTTCTTCGCGTTCTTCAGCTTCGACGGCTTCCAGCGCCTGCTTCAGAACCTCTATGCAAGCTATGACATCTGGCCGCTGACGCTCGTCTTTCCAACCTTCTCCTCGGAGGCCGCGCTTCATGCGGTCGATATCTTGTTGCGCACGCTGGCCTCAGCCATCTGGATCAGCCTTCCGCTGCTGGCGCTGCTCGTCGTGGTCGAGTTTTCCGTCTCGATTGCCGCGCGTCTTGGCAAGCGGTTCAACTTTTACGACATGGCCTTCCCGATCAAAAATGTGCTCACCGTTGTCAGCCTGCCGCTGGTGGTCTGGCTGATCTGGTCCCTGTCCGGTGACATGATCGAGGAGAGCGCAATGGCCTTGCGCATCCTGGAGGGGTTCTTCGAATGAGCCAGGGAACCGAGGCCAAGAAACACGCCGCATCCAGCTCCAAACTCCGCAAGCAGCGCGAGAAAGGGACGGTCGCCAACAGCGCGGATTCCTCGGGATTTCTGGCCACTGGCTTCGGAATTACGCTGATTGTCATGACCGCCCCGATCATCTGGAGCCGGATACAGGAGATGATTACGCGCAGCTTCGGCCTGTTTCACTTGCCATTCCCCGAAGCGCGTCAGACCATCGGTGATATTCTGGCACAGCTATTCATCGGCATTGTCATCCCGATCCTTGCCATCACGCTTCTCACGGCGTTCATCGTGTCGATCATTTATAACAACGGGCTCGTCTTCGCTCTCAAACCTGTGAGCCCTCAGATGAGCCGGATCTCTCCGGGTACGGGGGTCAAGCGCATCTACGGGCGCCGCGGTCTTATCCAGACGCCCGTGTCACTGTCGTGGATCGCGGTCTGGCTGATATTCGCCACGATCCTCGGGCTGGTTCCGTTCGTAGCGCTTTTGCAGCAGACGACATGCGCGGGGATTTGCATGGTCAATCAGCTTTTGCCCCTTCTGAAAGGTCTCGTCCTCGGGGCGATTGCGATTTTTGTCATCGCGGCGATCGCCGACATGATCATGCAACGTAAGCTCTTCCTGCACGAACAGAAGATGACGGAGACTGAACGCAAGCAGGAGCGGAAGGACCAGCACGGAACGCCCGAAATCCGGCAGGAGCGGCGGCGGCGTATGCGCGAGGGAGCGAACGCGCCCCGCCGCACCGTTTCGGCAGGCGATGCTACGATGTGCTTCTTTTACGGCGACAGCGCGGTTGGCATCCAGTTCCAGCCGCCCGATGTCACGGCCCCTTATATCGTCGCGCAGGCAACCACGCTGGAGGGGGCGCGTGCCTTGCGCGCGCGGATCGCCGACAAGGGCTGGCCGGTCCATGAAAATGCCATCCTCACCCGCGCGGGGCTGCTGCGCCCCATTGGCGAAACGTTGGACGAAAGCGTCTACCCCACCTTCGTTGGCGCGGTGCGCAAGATGTTCAATTTGTGACTGGGCCGACCCCCGATGTCGCAAGGCAGGCTTGCCGCCTTCCATACCGAAGCAAGTAAGTAGAGCACACAGTAGCGCGCGCGGGGCGAACCGGGTCTCCTCGGGATTATGACCCCCGGACATAGGCGTCATCTCGGGTCAGCGAAGCCATGCATGGGGACAGGTTGTCCGCCAAGGGCAGGATCCCCGAGAGAGGAGACTACACGATGACTTGTGCGATCCAAGGGACGGGTATGGAAGAGCAGATTGCCGCGCTGAAGGAGGCCGTGGCGGAGAACAAAGAGTTTGCCCAGATGCTTGACGAGTGGCTGAAGCAACTCCTCGGCGGGGAGGCCGGAGAGGGCGGCGGCGCTCCGGGTGGTGGGGCTGCCGGAGGTGGTGCACCAGGTGGCGGGGCCGCGGGCGGTGGGGCACCGTCGGGCGGTGCGCAGCCTCAGGCCCAGCAGGGTGGCGGCGCCCAGACTGGCGGTACGCAACCTCAGATCCAGCAAGCCGCTGCCTCCGAAACTGGCGGCGCAGGGGAATGCGTCTGCGATGATACGGCTGCTGCGGAAGGCGCAGGTCAAACGTCCGGCGCGGGCGGTGAAGGCGGCGCAACCGAGGTCGATCCCGCAAACCTTCCCGAAGCGATGCAACGCCTTGCCCCGATGATTAACGATGCTGCGGCGGAGACCGGCGTGCCGGCGGACATGCTGGCCGCGATGGTCTGGCAGGAATCCCGCGGAAAGAGCCATGCCGTAACGACAAACGGCGGCAATGGCGGCGCCGATAGCGGCCTGATGCAGATCAACGAGGCAACCTTCGCCGAATTGCAGGCCAACCATCCTGAGCTTCAAGGCATGGATCCCGGCGACGATGCGACCAATATCCTCGCTGCGGCGTATTTCATGAAAGACCTCGAAGGCCAGTTCGGCAGCTGGGACCTCGCGCTTCGCGGCTACAATTCCGGCCCTGGCAGCGTCGACACGAGCGATGCGAATGTCACGACGACCGGTCTAGGGGATCCGACCTATGTGGAAAAGGTCCTCGACTTCGCCGACCGCATCACAAACGGGCAGGAGCTTCCGGCGTAAGGACCCCTCCTCGCTTGATCGGAGGGCCAGCCGGGACCTGATCCCGGCTGGCCCCGGAGGGGTCGCGCACGGCCCTTTTATTTTGCGCGCAAGGATATTTTGGCGACGTGAAAGCGTCCGGACGTGACGGTCAGTGTGATCGGGCCCGTATCGCCGGCGGCTCGGAGCCACAATCCGGTCGAGCAGCCTTGCAGGGCCGACCAGTCGGGTCCGATGATTTCGGCGGGGCCTTCCACCTCGAAGCGGACGGTGTCTGCCAGGAAGCGCATGGGATTGCCGACTTGGTCGAGGGCGCGGATGATGATGCGGACCTCGTCCCGGTCCTTGGCCGAAAGGTCAGAGCTATCGGGCGCGACCTCCAGCTCGGTCGGCGGCGAAGCGGCGGTTGGCGCCGGGCTTGCCGTTCAGATAGCCGACAATCTCGGTATCGTGCCACGCCATTCCCCGATGGCCCATTTCTTCTGAGGTGAACCGCGCCGGGTTTGCCGGAGGCTCCAACTCCTGAGTAGGATGGAGCATCATGACAAAGACGACGAACAAGTAT
>CANNFE010000023.1 GCA_947503775.1 uncultured Paracoccaceae bacterium
TACTTGTTCGTCGTCTTTGTCATGATGCTCCATCCTACTCAGGAGTTGGAGCCTCCGGCAAACCCGGCGCGGTTCAGGGGTTATTTGTCTTTCGGGAGGTGATGGGCCGTATTGCGCCCACCCTGTGAGTTCACAGGGCAAGAACCTCAATCTTGAAAGGAATTTCGCCAAATTGGCCGTTCGTTCACTTTGGTCGAGACTCAGCGTCTCCGAAGCCGTACGGTCCTCATCTGAAGCGATGTGATCGTGCCTCTATCATAGTACTTTCACGAATCGCTCAATCCCGCAGGGAGCCAATTCATCACAAGTCTCATTCAGATCGTTTATGCATCACAGCCTTTTGGATACGATGAGCCGACACTGGCAGGCATTTTGCTCGATGCCAGACGCTGTAATAAGCGGGATGACGTGACCGGTGCGCTTGTTTGTAGACATGACATCTACCTTCAACTGCTGGAAGGTCCGGAAGATGCAGTGCGCGCAGCCTATGCTCGGATTTGTCGCGATGATCGTCATGCTGGGGTCAAAGAACTCCTGAATTGCAAGATACAAGGTCGATTGTTTGCAAGTTGGGCGATGCTTCATGATCCTGCAAAGACTTGGATTTGGACGGAAGAAGAGACCGCAAATGCGGCACTTGATCGCGCAGAGCCCGCAGAAATCATAAAGGTATTTAAAGATCTAGGGGATCGATCCGGGAAACCGGCTGTGCATTAATGCAGACCCTTCTCGCATCAATGCAGGCGCGAACAGTGATCTGTAAATGGTGGGCGGCATGATGGGTGTACACTCAGTGCCCGATGCGTTCACGAGGTGGGAATGTGATCGCATTGTTGCCGCAGTCGCCAAAATACTCACCGATGAAGCGCTGCTTGTCGGCCGCAATCGGGATCACAATTTGCGTCATGCGGAACTCGTTTGGATGGACGATGTCGGAGACCTCAGCTGGGTGATGACCCGGTTGATTGAGCTTGTCAGCCGCTCCAACAACCAACAATTTGATTTCGATGTGCGCGAATTTGCAGAAAGCCCCCAAGTAGCCAGTTATGATGCGGCAAAAGGGGGCCATTTTGCGTGGCATTCTGACATTGGTCATGGTCCCGCTGCCGGTAAAAGAAAGCTCACACTTGTGCTGCAATTGAGCAATCCTGACACCTACGACGGGGGCGACCTGGAAATCAGGCCAAGTGCTCAGGTCCTACTAGCCAACCGGGCGCAGGGATCTGTAAGCGTGTTTCCGAGTTTTGCACTACATCAGGTGACGCCGATCAAGCGGGGCATCCGGCGCTCGTTGACCGTCTGGGCGCATGGCCCCGCGTTTCGCTGAAGGCGGCTCAAAGAGGTCAAGAGCTAGAAACCACGGGCTTTGTTCTGAAAAGGGGTCAAGTCAACCAGCATTGTAAATTGGGTTCTGGGCGACTACATCAAATAAACAAAGTCGTGGTCTTCTTCGGCAGAGGTGCATCGCCTGCCAGAGCCAACTGCAATTATCTATCGCTAAAATTCGACTGTCGGGTGCCTTTACAGGGACTTGACGCTTGGGACGGTTGCCGACTGATGGCGCACGACCGCATCACCCATGCGTCATATCTTTCCGTCTTGGCGGCCTGACGGACCAGCGATTTGCGACCGGGCATGGATTGCGTGTTGTCGATCAATCGATCTCGATGCCGCTCTGACAAAATGTTTTGTCAGCGCAAAAACAGCGTGGCGGCACTTTCTCCGTCAAAGGATCAAAAATGACTTTTCCAGAATGGACGAAATCCGGCCTCTACGGTGCTTTGAGTGGTGCGATTGCGGTTTCTATAATTGGCTTCGCTTGGGGTGGCTGGACAACAAGCAGCAACGCCCAAACCATGGCGCAGGACCTCGCATCTGACGAAGTGACTTTGGCGATGGTTCCGTTATGCCTCAACCTGTCGGTGGCTGATCCAGAGCGCACACAGAAGCTCGAAGCTCTGCAAGAGATTTCTGACTTTGGTCGCCGCACTGCAATGATGGAAACCGGCTGGGCGACCTACCCAGGCTCAGATACGCCGAACCGTGACCTTGCAAACGCTTGTCTTGCGGGGCTCGAATTCGATGGATCATAATTCAAGCGTCACGCTGCAAACTTCACCGGCAATTTGCGGCACACCGATGTTCGTGAACGCCCGAATACTTCGGGTCGTTTTCACGGGTCCCATCTTCGCTCTGCTCCTCTTTGCAATGCCCGCCATTGCCCAAACCATACCTGAAAACGCCAGCGCAAAAAGCTATGGCGACGGATGGGAATGCGACGTTGGGTACCGCGCGATCGACGAGACCTGCGCAGCGATTGTGGTCCCTGAAAACGCCCATGGGACAAACCGCACCTATGGATCCGGCTGGGAATGTCATCACGGCTTTCGCAAGGTCGAGGAAGTGGCCTGCGTTGCGGTGGTTGTCCCCGATGGCGGGTTCCTGAACCCTTCAGGCGAACGTTGGCATTGCTTGCGCGGATATTCCAAAGTCGACGATACCTGCCAAGAGATTGTCTTGCCAGAAAACGGCTATCTGGTGGACGCGACCTACGGGTCCGCGTGGGAATGTCGACGCGGGTTTGAGACGGTGGACGACAGTTGCGCTGCGATCGTGGTGCCCGCCAACGGATATCTGAACGGTTCTCGCTATGGTCAACCCTGGTCATGCGAACGTGGGTTTTTCGAACAGGACGGTCTATGCAAGGCCGTCGTGATCCCTGAGTTCGCATATTTCGACGATGCGTCTTACGGCGAGGGATGGAAATGCCAACGGGGATATGAAGTTTCGGGTGAAGGATGCGAAGCGATTAACATGCCCGCGAACGCTCATCTCGACAGCTCTGGGAACCGTTGGGAATGCAACCGGAACTTCCAAAAGTCCAAGGGCCTGTGCGTTCAAAATAACTAAGCGTGTCGCACCAAGATGTCCGCGTCAACACCTAGCCGAACGACAGTCTCACCACCAAAAGGAAGACAAGATGAAAACCGAAATCCAGACGGTAGATACCGTTCGCCGTCCCGTAAGGGGCGCCCAAGCGCCCCCCGTGATCCTTGATGCACCAGCACAACCATTTTCGCTCACTCAAATCCCACCAGCGGTTGTCTACTGCGAAGGCAACTTCGCCAAAATTGACGGTAAGACGGCCAATGGCCTTGTACGTAATTCAGAGGCCTACAAGATTGTTTCGGTCATCGACAGCACCCATAGCGGCGAGAACGCCGGGCTGGTTCTTGAAGACGTGATCAACGATGTACCAATCGTCGAGAGCCTGAAAACCGCTATCGCCCGCGAAACGTCTATGCCTGATACCTTCATCTATGGCATGGCCCCCTCAACAGGGCGGCTTTCGCCCGCTGATCGTGGCGTCGTGCTGGACGCAATCGCGCGCGGTATGAACATCGTCAGCGGCCTGCATGAATACCTCAGTGACGATCCCGAAATTGCACAAGCCGCATCGGACAGACAAGTCACCATCCGCGACATCCGCAAACCCAAAGCCAGCAAAGACATGCGTTTGTTCGACGGCAGCGTTGCAAATGTCGCCGCGCTACGCATTGCTGTTCTGGGGACCGACTGCGCCATAGGAAAACGGACCACTGCGACGGTCTTGGCACGCGCCCTCAACGCAAAAGGCATTAAGACCGTGCTGGTTGGCACGGGTCAGACGGGCCTGATGCAGGGCGCAAAATATGGCGTGGCCATGGATGCCGTCCCGCCCCAATTCTGCTGCGGCGAACTTGAGGGTGCGATTGTTGAGGCCTCAGAGGCAGAGCAACCTGATGTCATTTTGATCGAGGGTCAAGGCGCGCTCAGCCATCCTGCGTTCTGCACATCGGCCTTTATCCTGCGCGGCAGCCAACCCGACGCAGTCATCCTTCAGCACGCACCAAAACGCGTCCATCGCTGCGATTTTCCCAATATGCCGATGCCCACCCCGGCAAGCGAGATTGCTTTGATCGAGGCCTTTTCTGACACCAAGGTCATCGGCGTCACGCTCAACCACGAGGGGATGTCGGAAGCCGAGATCGCGAAAACGATCGCAGCCCAAAGCAAGGAACTTGAGCTGCCTGTGACCGACGCGCTTAGCAGACCAGCGGCACATTTGCTGGCAATGGTTGCTGCGGCCTATCCTGGGCTGCAGCAACGAACTCCCGTGGCCGCGATTTGAACTGCCCACGCATAGAAGTTGATCTGCGCAAATTGCGCCACAACACACGAACCGTTGTCGAGCGCTTGAAAGGGCGCGGCATTCGGGTGACTGGCGTGACCAAAGCGGTATGTGGGCATCCGGCCATAGCACAGGCCATGCTTGATGGCGGTGCCGAGGGCTTGGCTGAGGCGCGTTTGAGCAATGTGAAGCGGTTGCGCCGGGCTGGCATGACTTGTCCGATCACCTTGATCAGAACACCATTGTTGAGCCAGGTCGATAACATCGTGCAAGTCTGTGAGGTGAGCTACAACACGGAGATATCTGTGATCGCAGCATTGGCGGCTGCTGCACTCCGACAAAACAAGGTTCACGGCGTCATCTTGATGGCCGAAATGGGTGACCTGCGCGAAGGGATCATGCCGCAAGACATTGGATATATAGGACAGCAAGTCGTGGACATGCCCGGTGTGGCGCTGAAAGGCATCGGTGCCAACTTCGCCTGTCTGAGCGGCATCGTCCCGACGGCCACCAAGATGCAGGCCCTGACCGCGCTTGCCAATGAAGTCGAGGGGCAGTGTGGCCCGTTCCTTGAGACGGTATCTGGCGGCAACTCGGCTAATCTACCTTGGGCATTCAGCTCGCGCGCGACCGGCCGGATTAACGATCTGCGCATTGGCGAAGCCATACTGCTTGGCATGGACCCGATCACAGGAGATCAGATTGGTGGTTTGTTTCGAGACACCTTCACCCTTGTCGCCGAAGTGATCGAGACCGACGCCAAGCCGGTGAGCCCACTATTGGGCGCCGCGGATCCCGCACCGACAATCATTCGGCTCGTTCCTGCCACCTCAGAAACGACACGGATCATTCTTGCCCTTGGAAACCAAGACGTGGATGTGGCGGGGCTTTCAATGCCTGCTGGCAGTACACTTATCGGTGCGACAAGCGATCATCTCGTCATTGGCACGATAGATCCGAAGCTCTGCGTTGGATCTGAAATGCGGTTTCAGATGAACTATAGCGCATTGATACGCGCCATGGCCGCGCCTGACATTCAAACGAATTTACACAATGACCGGCCTGGGTCACAGGAAATCGATGCCAATGGTCCAGAGAAACACCTCGCATTGGTTTGACCGACAGTGTTGGGGCCCGGCAACGAAAAATCAAAGAGGAAATTGTCACTTGGCGAAACTAACAAAAACCAGCGTGTTCAAAGCGCAAGGCTCCAAAGCGGAAACGCCATTGGACAAAACAACCCGCATCGTTCGCAAGATCGTTGAAGAAGAGGCTGAGCAGCGCCAAGCCAAGAACGACCGTCTTCGCAACGCGCGCCTTGAACGGGAGGCCAACACTCCGGCAAAGCCGTCACGCTAGGGGCGTAGGAAAGGTTCAACCAAAGCGACCATATCGCAACGATCCCCGTTTTGTCCGCGCTTTTATACCTGCCGAAGCGACCGGAAACACCAGAAGGAATTTTCCAATGACGCACGCAAACGAGAGCACAACAAAAGTTCATTATATCTGTCAGACATACGTGGAACAGAAGCCGGGGCGCGACGGGCAAGCGAGCCTGAAGATTGGCAAACAATTTCAGTACTCCACGGCAGCAGATGCTCAGAATAGAGCGGAACGGGAAGCCCAATCCGAGGAGTGTGCCGGTGCCGATGCCTATATGATTAGTGAAGACCCAAGCAGTGGCGAGGTTGGATCACCGAGCTTTCTTGTTAGGCTCGGGAGTGTTCCGGAAACTGATGACTTTTAGAACCACGCCTCTGGCAAAGTGCCTCCCAATAGACGTACCCCCACCATGGGCCGAGTATGTTAGAAAAACGGCTATTGGCGCAGCCGCAGTAAAAAGCTGGTGTCGACCGGCTCAAAACCGCAGGTTGGAATGACGGCTTCGATGATGTCAGCTGCATCGCAGCGACAACTATGGTGTGACTGCGAAGCAATGCTGCGTCAGCAATAGCTGCACCTGCACAAGTCCGCTTTGTCCCGTGACCGGCCAAACCGTCGCAGAGTACAATGTCCGGTTCGGTCTGCTAGCGGTAGTCGATAGGTATCGCAGCCGACGGCTGCTTCGTGCCCAATTTACCTAATGCTGCGCAACGAATGAATGTCGGGTTTGATGGGTTCGACAAGGTCACAGCATTTTGTTCTATGCGATCCTGGGTCCGGTCGTCGGTACGTTCCAAATGCCGGTAGAAACACTGTTTCAACGGCTAAACCGCCGTGCCGGGCCGTACCGTACACTTGCAACCTATTGCACCAAAGCCTTCAGTAACAGCCGGTCGAGTGCGTTCAGTTGTCCGCGCGTTGCCAGGACGATCTTCCGTTCTGGAGCCAGGTCGATCTCGTCGATGCTCAGACCTGGCACCTTCGCAAGACCGCGCCATTGGGGTAGGATGGCACGGCCTAGCCCGGACGCGGCAAGGAGGGCTATCACCTGAGGATCGTCCATCTCGCAGGCGATTTTGGTCTTCGGCATCGTACGCAGGATGTAGTCCCATGCAAGGCGTCCACCCCAGGTCGTCCGTTCGTAGACGATGAGGCCTTCCGAGGCCGACCCCTGCTGCGCGCCGACGAGGACATATCGCTGCGTCTCAATCTCTCTCACGGTCAGGGCCTTCGGGATGCCATCCGGCGGGCGCACCATAAGCGCCGCGTCCAGCTCTTCGGCCGCGACCTGGGCATAGAGTTCGCGTGACCCGCCCGGCACAATCCTCAGCGCGCATCGCGGCGAATGAGAAGCCAGATGCTGCAAGATGTGCGAGGCGTGATCCGTCAACGCCGTGGCGATCGCGCCAAGCCGGTAAGGGCCGCTCAACCCGTCGCTATCGAGGTCGGCTGACAGGAGGCGGGCGTCTTCTACGATACGGCGCAGGCGGGGGACAAGGCGCTGGCAGGCTGCGCTTGGAGAGCACGCGATCAGCAGCCGCGCGGCAGTCGGCGTCGCATCGCTTCAGTCCGGTGCGCCAGTGGAGATATGCATCGTCGCTGCAGCGGAGGGGATGCCGATCGCCAACAGTGATGCCAGATCTTGAAACGTGTCTGAAGTACGCCCGGCTGGAACCGGACATTCGTGCAGAATGCAGCGAAAGTCGGATTGGTCCCGCTGACCGGCCAAACCGTCGGAAAATCCAATGTCTGGTTCGGGCTGCCAGCGGTAGTCGATGCGTGTCGCAGCCGACGGCGGCTTAGGGCCTAGAGCGACCCAATAGGGCACGAACCTCTCAGATGCAGCCCCTTCAATGGACGCGGCCATCGCCCGACAGGGTATTTGTTTCGCCATCGACACGCTCATCCAGGACAAGCGTGCAACTGGCCTGCTCGTGTACCCCCTTTGCGGAGCCGTTGCTATCGACCGGACATAGCCGACTCCCTTGATATCGACATTCCATGCTGGGACCAGGATCCGCAGGGGTTCTATCTCGGCGGCAATCAGATGGGTCTGACCCCTCGTGGTCTTTCACGCATAGGGGAGATGGTTCGCCGAGGCGGGGATTGGAATTGCAATCAGGTGGTCCCGGCGGATTGGATCGCGACGTCTTGGACGCTGCGGACCCGCTCGCCCTCGTCCGGGGATCGCTATGGCTACGGCTGGTTCCTGACGCGTATCGGTGGCCACGGCGCGGCCTACGGCCGGGGCTATGGCGGACAGCTCCTTGTCGTCGGGCCGGATTTGGGGCTCACGATGACGGCGATATCCGATCCGGATAGGCCAGCGCGGTCGAGGGGATACTTCGGAGATCTGATGGCTGTAATCGATATTGCCGCTCGCGTCGCTGCCGGGGCGAGCTAAGCGGCATCACTTGGCCAGCCTTCGATGCCGCCTGTCTTCGCGAAGCGGCGGGGTGCGTGTCCCATCACGCGCTTGAATGCCACGCCGAATGCGCTTTCGGAGGTATAACCGACATCGGCGGCGATCTTTGCGACCGGCATATGGGTGCTGCGAAGCCGTTCGGCAGCGACCAGCATGCGCCATTCGGTCAGATACTCGATCGGTGTCTGACCCGTGACCTTGCGGAAGCGTACGGCGAAGGACGTGCGGGAAGAGCCCGTTGTCGCCGCAAGCGCCTCGACGGTCCATGCGCGGGCCGGATCCTCGTGGATCGCGGAGATGGCTGGCGCGATGCGCGGCTCGGCGAGCGCCGCGAGCCAGCCGGTTCCCGCCTGCGCAGCGGCTGAGAGGTGGTCGCGCAGCACCTGCAGGAGTAGGACGTGCGATAGGTGGGTGACGGTCAAAGGACTGCCGGGCCGCGGCTGACGCAACTCCGCGGCCATCAGGTCCAGCGTCCAGCGAATTGTCTCCTGCTCAGGGCCGGGTCCGACGACGATGAGGGGTGGCAGGCCGCGCATCAGCGTGCGGGCCGGCGGGCCGTCGAGCAGGAAGCGCGCTCCGGTCATGAAGAAGTCGCCGCCGTCGCCGTACACCGCCGTGCCTCCGTGGCGAACGGGTTTGTAGAGGATCTGCGCATCGATCCCGGCTCGTGAGGGTCGCGCTGAGAGCAGGAACGGTCGTCCGCGCGGAAGTATCGCACAATCTCCCGCCTCCAGCCGAACCGGGTTGCATCCTTCAACCGCAATCCAGCAAGCGCCCTTCAGCACAGCATTACACTTCAGTCCCTCATGCTGCTCGAACCGGATGGACCAATCGCCGCCCGCATCGAAGCCGGCCGCCACGCAGTCATGCGGGTGAAGTAGCGAGACGATGTCGGAAAGTGGGTCCATGGGGCTCCTTTTGAACGATGGAAAGATCATTGCGTATCTTCACGCATATGCCGTTCCATTTGTCGCCCGTAAATCAAGATCGAACAAGCCGGAGAGCTACCATGATCCTTGTCACTACACCCACGGGCGGTATCGGCGCTCGCGTGTTGGAGCATTTGCTGAACGCCGAGGCGTCCGTTCGGGTTGTCGCGCGCGATGCGAGTAAACGGTCCAAATCCGTCGCGGACAGGGTCGAGGTGATCGAAGGCTCCCATGCTGACGCGGCCGTGATCGGTCAGGCGCTTGACAGTGCCGACCGCGTGTTCTGGCTCCCGCCGGGTAGCCCGGTCGCACCGGACGCCCACGATGCCTATGTCACGTTTTCTCGTCCTTTCGTTGAGGCGCTGCCCGGGTCGGGCGTCACCCATGTAGTCGGTATTTCAGCCCTCGGACGGGGCTGGCCGGGACCGGCGGGTCTGGTCTCGGCCAGCCTTGCGATGGACGATCTAATCGTTACCACGGGCGTGTCTTACCGGGCGCTCTGCTGCGCCTCGCTGATGGACAACCTGATACGGCAGCTCAATGCGATCCGTGGCGGAGCCGCCCTCTATGTGCCTGCACCTCCGGATCGGGCTATGCCGCTCGTGGCCAAGGCCGACGTGGCAGCCGAGGCGTCCCGCTTCCTGCTCTCCGATTGGGATGGCGTGGCTGAGGTTCCGATGCCCGGTCCCGAGGATCTGTCCCACAATGAGATGGCGGCGATCCTCACAGACGTCCTCGGGCGCCCGATCGCGTTTCACGAGACCCCGGTCCCCGCCTTCGCCGAGATGCTGCGGGGCATGGGTGCGTCGGAGGGTATGATCCACGACTACGCCGCGATGATGACGGCCAAGGCGACCGGACTGGACGAGATGGCTCCGAGCGCGCCCCGCGACGCCTCGCCCACGACATTCCGCAGTTGGGCCGAGGCTGAACTGCGGCCCGCCCTTGCCTGATCCCAACAGCGAAGGACCATCTCATGAGCTTCGACCTTTCAACCGACCGCCGCACATTTTTGCACCTTTCCACCGTCGCGGTTACCGCGGGCATCTTGCCACTCCCGGGCGTCGCGCAGGAGAACGATCCCGCGACCGAGGGTGACGGGTTCGTGCCGACATCTTATCCCCAGCCCTCGATCGACGCCCGGCACCCGGCCGAGATCGCCCCGGGTGTCTTCGTGATCCCGGACCGCCGGATCCCGCTAGTGCCTAATGTGGGCGTCATCGTGGGCTCTGAGCGGGCGCTTGTTGTCGATTGCGGGCTCGGGATCGACAGTGCAGAGGCGGTTCTGGACACGGCGCGCCGCCTCGCTCCGGGGCGGGAGATCGTGCTGACCCTAACCCATGCCCATCCTGAACATGGCTTCGGTGCCCAGGTCTTCGCAGCCGACGGACGCATCTTCTACAACGCGCCGCAGGCCGAGCACCTCGCTCGGGCGGGCCAGCCCCTGCTCGATGGCTTCCGCGCTGCCGTGCTGCCGCCGGAACACCGGTTCCTGCTCGACGGCATCGAGATCACCCCGCCGACGGAGACCTATGATGCGACCGAGACACGTCTTGATCTCGGCGGGCGCGAGGCCGTCCTCCGCTCGGTCGGCCTCGCGCATTCGCCGGGTGACCAGATCGTGCACCTGCCGGACGCGGACGTGCTCTTCGCAGGCGACTTGATCGAGGAACGCATCTACCCGATCGTACCCTATTTCCCGCCCCTGATCGGCGCGAACGATATCGACCTGCAAGCGTGGCGTACTGCACTTGGCTTGATCGCCGACCTCGCCCCCACGATCATCGTGCCCGGTCATGGCAGCCTGGGCGGCACTGAACTGCCGGAAGCCGTGAATGTTTACTTAGGCGCGCTGGAGGACATCGCTGCAGGCGGGGGCGATCTGGACGCGATGGTTGCCGAGGTCCGCCGCCGCTACCCGACCTGGGAACAGGCGGGCTACATCCAACCCGCACTGCAATACCTCACCCGCTGAACACCTCATCGAAGCTACCATCAGGAGATCTGCCATGACCCGCAGCATCACGCGCCGCACCGCCATCTCCGTGACGGGCGCCGCACTTCTCGCCGCGCCCGCTCTTGTTCGGCCTGCCCTGGCTCAGAGCCTCGCGCCCACACCCACCATGCGAGGTGGGGCCAACAACTATCGCCCCGGCGCCCCGATAGTCGGGCGGATCGGCGGCGGCGGCTTCTGGACCTCCGGCACCGTGCGCCGCGCCGGCGACGGCGTTCCCCTGGCCGGGCGTCGCATTCAGGTCTGGGCTCATACGACCGAAGGCCATGAGCGCGACGCCCGGTCCCACGGCGCGACGCTTACCGACGCGGACGGCGTCTTCCGGATCGAGATGCCCCAGATCGTACCCGCCTTCGGGCAGCCTCATGGTAATCTCGCCTATGATGCCGACTATGACGACGGTGGGTTCGGGACCGTGTTCCTCCGCCCGATCATGCCGTCGGCGTCGGATACGAGCCTTCGCGTGGATTTCGTGCTCCGTCCCGCATGACGGGCCGCGCGACCCTGGCATGGGTAGCGATCGCGTTTATCGTCGGGCTGGGACTTCTTTTGTTGCAGCCTCTTCTTATCAGTGGCGCGCTGGGTAAGGGGCCGGTCGCCGGGCGGGCTCATGCATGGGTTGGCACAGTCCTCGTCGTAGCAATCATCCTGCACGTAGTCGGCCTGTGTATCACCAGCCCACCCGATGTGATCGACCTCCTTCTGTCTCGGTCGCACACACCGTTTCGCATCTGGGGCGCGGTCGCTATGTGGTCTGCCTTCGGACCTACGATTTGTGCCGCGGTTCGCCGGCAGTTCCGGCTACGGGCATTTCGCGCCGGGCATATGCTTCTGGCGATGCTGACAATTATCGGGACCGTTCTGCACGCGCTGATGATCGAAGGTGCCATGGAGCAGCTTTCGAAAGCGATCCTTTGCATGCTGGTCCTGACCGCGACAGTCTGGAGCATTTGGAAACGAAAGAGCTTGCGGAATATTCCTATCAGTAAAACTCGGTAGGCAAAGGCAGATCGTTCCAAATCATCGGCATCGATTGAATCTGGTCAATCCAAAGCAGGCCCTGCTGCAGCTGCAGCGAAAACTCAATTCGTCCAGCTCTGTTGACGCGGTTTCGTTGAGCAGCAAAGATCTCAGGTGAGCCCAGCCTGCATTGGAACTCGCCCTTGAGAGCTTAAATACATGCCTATTCAAAAGCTCTATGCGCAGCTGAGCTGCGCCGACCTGAAAACGAGTGCCGCTTGGTGTGGACAGCTCTTTGGGAGGAGCCATGACATAGCCCCCATGGACGGCCTCAAAGAATGGCACCATGGAGATGGCGCAGGTTTTCAACTTGTTTCAAACCCAGATGGTGCTGGTCATGGGGCAATGACCCTGATTTTGGCCGAACTTCCGGCCGAACATGAGAGATTCATGAAAGCTGGATTAGTAGTTGGCGACATAGTCACAGGAGACTTTGCTTCGTTCGCTCAGCTCAGTGACCCAGACGGAAACACAGTAGTACTGGCCGAACCAAAAGCGGATCTGTGAACGGCAATAAAGTCCCCCGCTGCGTGAATTCGCCGGCCCGATACTCTCGCAACTACAGCTCATCGCAGCGATGACTGACCTCACCTACTATTCCAGATAGCGAGAGAACGTCTTCTTCAGGCCAGATGAGCTATCGATGCTCCCGTCTCGGCTTGGCTGCATAAGAGATGCCGTCAGGCATTCGCGGTTCTGGGGTAGAACAACTGGTCAACGCGTCGGGCTAACGAGGTGGAAATTGCAGCATCCTATCCTGCTCTCAACGCTCGGAGAAGCAAGATCGCCAAGCCATTCTTGTCTCAGGGCCCTTCGGGTCCTTCCTGGCGATAGACGTATACGGGGGGGCTTAGCGCATGCGTTGCGCGCTGCTAAACAAGACGAAAAGCCTAAACTAAACCTCAATAACGATCGCTTCTCTAAATGAAACTTTTGCGCGTATGGGAACGGGCGGACGCGGCGTTCGATCGAGCGCTGACAAAGCAGCTGCCAAAGACCATTTTATGTTACCTTCCCAACGATTAATCCACAGAGTGCCGAAAATCTCTGAGTGGGTTTGAGCATCGAGCGTCGGAGTGGAAACCACAAGAGGCTCAATCACCGGCACAATGGCGCTGGTCAGGAACTCCATCGGCAACAGGTATCCGAGCGCCGAGGGGGGGCATTCGGTGGTATAGTAGATTCGCCAGCGGTCGAATTCTTCGCAGGCGTAGCGGAGCGGTGCGAGCTAACGGAGATCCAAGTATTTATCCCTGAACCTACCTTTGCAGCTCTCGACGAAGGTATGCCGTACCGGATTCCCAGGCTCAACGAAGCGCAGTCGGAAGCTGGTTCGCTTAGCGCAGTTGAGGTGCTCCCCCATCTTTCGGTAGGATCTAGCGGTTTCTAAGCTGCTCTCCGGGCCTTCTGGTCGGGTTTTATGATTGTCTTGCAGCCGATCGAGGCATCGATGATTTCACCCCAGCATGACCAACTGTAGTTATCAATAATTCTCGGCATGCGAAATCGCCTATAGTAGGGAATTGAGTCACAGGATTTTTACAGAAGAAAATATCCTGGATCAGTCGCTGTGGAACTGATCCGGAATAATTAGCAAAGTACTTCTCTGATATCCTCAAAGAAAATCGAAGCTATCGGCGGCTAGTTCGTTCTCGGGAAAATCGTAGGTCTCTTTCGAATGATAGGGACTCTGAGATACCAGATTGAAGCGCTCATCATCCAGGATCATAGCCAAGACCTCTGACATATCGGATCGATCCGAAGAAGAGCTTAAGCGTAGACCTTGTGTTCGAAAATCGAAGACATCCAACTCACCTACAAAAAAGTCACTCGCGAAGCTTATGTCCACTACTCGCTGCTTTGCAGAACCTAAACCAGTCAGCTCGTCGGCAACCACTTCGAACAACGAGTGGAAACCATCACAATAGATGACAGCTGATTGGTCGGGTTGCTCACCGGAAGTTTTCATGACATCGCTCTCTTGGTCTATGTCCCACCGTGGTAGATCGCGGCTGACCAAGACTTTCAGACCGCCCTCAGGCAGCACCCACTTGTCTGACGGAAGATCCCGATTGATTAGAACCTTTCCGGTCATTTCGTCAGATGATGCTGCGGTGGCCTGAGCTTGCATGGGTTCGGCAAAGATGAAGTCCATCTCATCAAAAAGCCCGATGTCGGCTGCGTCATATCTGTCAACGCGAAGGGTCTCAGATCCATAGGCAATTAAGAGATGGCCTTGTGGGATCCCATCACTATCGACGTTCTCTGTAATCGACAATTCAGAAAAGCTGCTCACTCCGGCAGCACTCAGGTCGATTTTATCCACGCCCTGCTTGAAATCACGGATCCTATCACGATGTCCGTCGTTAAATTCAAAACGGAACACATCGTACCCATCACCACCAATAAAATCGTTGCGGGTAGCCCCGTCAACGAGAACATCATTCCCTTTCTGACCATGAATATTGCTGATTTCAGAACTCGCAACGATGATATCATCATGGTTCGACCCATGTATCCATTCTACGCTCGAATAGATATCTCCTTGCGCTCGTCCTGTACTGTTTGCCGTGTCTGTCAAGTCAACGGTCAACCCGACTTCCGATCTCTGGTAACTGACTCGATCGGATCCAGTCTCGCCTTGGAACTCGTTGGTTCCCTCGCCAGCATAGAATTGGTCATTCCCAGACCCGCCGTAGACAAGATCGTCTCCCGCGCCGTCATAGATTTTATCAGTTCCGCCATGACCGTAGATCACTTGCCCGAGATCGTTAATCGCATGACCCTCTTGGTCTGAGTAGCCGTCACTGATCGTATCGTTACCGCCGGTACCATCCACAGCAGTGTCATCTGCGAGCTTAGATCTCATACCATCTAGGTTAAGAGTTTCACCACTCGCGAAGTTTATCTCCTCAATCCTGTATGAGGTATTCGTCCCCAACTGCTTCTCGATTTCAATTGTCTCACCTGCAGACGTCGAGATAACGAGGCTACCGCCGTTACCCTCAGAAAACGACACCTCATCTGTGCGCAAATCAGCGAAAGTGAGGGTATCAGTGCCATTATTCGCGTAGGGATCGTAATCCGTGATCCGATAGGAACCATCACCGGAGGTGTGGACGTAATTCTCGGCATGTTCCGTTCCCGTGACAAAGCCGGTATCACGAGCATCCGCTACGACCTTGTCACGAATTGCCTGAAGATCGAGGATGGTCCCATCCGCAAATGAAATCTCCTCGATCCTCGTCCAGGAATGCCTTTCGAGCTGTCCGAGAATTGAGACTGTATCGCCTGATTCGGTCACGATCTGAAGCGTGTCATCTCCGTTGTTCCTAAATATGATCTCTTCCGGCATGAGGTCTTCAAAAAATAGAGTGTCCGTCCCATCATTGGAATGTCGGTCAAAATCTGAGATCACCCATGAGCCATCACCTGTTAGGTAGGTGTAGTTCTCCGCATGCTCAGTCCCGACAATCACATCCATGGACTTCATGTCTGCGACGGTTTTGTCCCTAATCCCCTGAAGATCGAGAGCTGTACCGTCCGCAAACCTCATTTCCTCGATCGCAAACTGAGAGCCACGGAGAAAGTGATCAACAACCGTCACGGTCTCCCCAAACGGGGTGGTTATGATTAGTGTCCCAGCTCCGTCGTTAGCAAAGCTCAGGTCGGTCGCTCCCAGATCCGCGAAGGTTAGAGAGTCGGTACCACTCTTTCCGTAAAGGTCGAAGTCCGTAATAGTTACAGAACCGTCGGAGCTTTCATAGACATAGTTTTCAGTTCGCTCGGTCCCCGATACGGCGCCATACGGTTTTGCATCATTCGCTGCCTTGTCGCGGATCGCTTGGAGGTCAAGCTCAACTGCATTTGCAAATGTGATCGTCTCAATCGCATGGGCTCCTGAGATGCCCAGATGGTCCAGCACCGTAATCGAATGGCCATTTGGCAAGACGATTTGCAAGTCATCGCCACCCACATTCAGAAACTGGACCTCGTCGACGGTAAAGCTTTCGAGAAATAGGCGGTCATCGGTACCACCGCCATCGAGGATCATCTTCGGTCCGTCTTCCAAGTCATGCCGGTAAGTCTCGTTGAGCCCGGTTCCTTGTATGATGCCGCTATTTTCACCATCCGCGACAAGCCGTTGCACAATGTCTTGATTGCTCCAGCTTACTCCGTCACTGAAGCTGACCTCCTCAATAACGTACCGTCCATTGAGTTGATTTGTAACGGTGATTTTCTCACCATTGGGGAGTGTAAAAATGATATTGGAGACACTTCGCGACATATTGACATCAGCTGAGGAGACATCTTCAAATGTCAGACTGTCTTGATGGTAAAGCCCGATATGCCAGTCGTAGTCCGTAATTGTGTACGATCCATCGCCTTGTCTGTGAACATAGTTTTCTCCGGCAGACGTTCCAACGATCTCCAATCGGCCTTTCACATCCGAGACAAGCCGATCTCGTATTTCTTGCGGAGTCCATTCCTCCCCATCTGAAAAGGACCAGTTCTCGATGGCAAACTGACCGTTCATATGATTAATGATCGTGATTTGCTCGCCAGTAGATGTTTGGATAATCACGTCATCCCCACTACGCGAAAGACTAATCTCTTCAGCGGTCAGATCCTCGAACACAAGGGAATCGGGATCTCCCCAAAAAGAGTAATCTGAGATGACATAGGATCCATCACCAACACTATGACTGTAAGTCTCCGAAGCTCCTGTTCCGATCTTGTTTGCCAGATCACTTGCAATATCAAGTGCCTTCGCTTCAATATCCTCCTTGGAAAGCTCGTCCCCATTCTTAAACCTAATTATATCTATTTTTAGATCTTCATCAATCCAGAACTGATTTATTACAGTAATAGCCTCACCATTTGGGAGGACGATTCGAAGATCATCACCAGATCGCTCAAGTCTAACTTCGTGAGGTTCCACATCGAGAAGGCTTATATCCGTCGTTCCTGGGGAGTAGTTCTCTTTAATATGATAGGATCCATCTCCCAGGCGGTGTATGTAGGATGTATCCTGAAACGTCGGTGGTCCTACATCCGATCCGCCATTTGCTTGATCGGCAACCATACGATTATGCAACTCTTCTGCATCATAGGATACACCGTCAGCAAACTCGAAATATAGTATGGCCGAATCACCAGTAAACTGTTTGTCAATCTTTATCGTATCGCCGTTCTCGATCCGAATTAAGAGAGTGAAGCCCAGCTTATCAAAGCTTACTTGATCAGAGGTAATATCTCGAAAGACGAGCTTATCTTGAGCACCATCAACACTATCGTAGATAACGTCATTTCCATCGCCAAGAGAGTAATAGTACGTGTCCAGTCCCCGTCCGCCGGCAAGCACGTCGTTGCCCTTACCGCCCTCAAGACTATTCGCATCAGCATCTCCCGTAAGAATGTCATTAAATCTTGATCCAACAACACCCTCGATACTCGTGAAGGTCTCGCGAAGACTGTTAATCTTGACCTGGTTCTCCTCGAGAGAAGCGACGACACCGTAGTCTTCGAGTGCGAAGGAGACACGATCACGCCCATCACCGCCATTGTAGGTGTCAATACCGCGTCCACCGAATAGCAGATCGTCTCCGGCACCTCCAAAGAGCTGATCGTTTCCGATTGTGGTCACATCATCTGCCAAGTCACCGTAAAGCGTGTCATCGCCTTCATTGCCGTGGAGAACATCGTCTCCAGCATGGCCTTCGATGATATCGTCGCCGACATTGCCTTGGATCGCGTTCACCGTTTGAGATCCAATGATATGGTCCGCCTGAAGAGATCCGATCACGTTCTCAATCGATGTATAGGTATCACCTTCTGCGTCTCCGCCGGTTCCAGCTCCCTCGCTCAGATCCAGCTCGACGCCGCGGGTCGTGTGATCAAATCCAATTGTATCAATGCCCGTACCGCCATCAATGGCATCCGCACCAGCTCCACCTACAAGGTAGTCTTCGCCATCTCCTCCCTTGATCTGATCATTACCACCGAAGGTGAAGATTTCATCATCACCGCCGGCACCATCTACGATATCTGCGCTATCGGCTGTCAGCACCAGATTATCTGTCGCGTCGCCGATGACTTGATAAGCATCCGCAAGGCCCATGTCAGAGGCCGCGAGGATCGTGGCAAGCCATGCCTTTGCTTCAGCGCTGTCCGGCGCTGTCAGGATCAACAAATTAATCTGCTCAGAATTCTCGAGATAGAATTTATAATCGAGCGCAATACGCAAACGCGAGTAAAGATAGGAATAGGCTTCCTCAGGGTCGAGCCCGGTCAAGTCTTCTTCAATCGTCTCGAACCCGAGTGCTCGTGCGACGCGCAGATCACCATCCGTAGGGCGTATTTGCTTCACGATTGCCGTAATGGCACCAAAGACAGCCTTTGGATCATCCATGTCATAACTACGCCCGTCGCCATTGCGGACCTTGTCTTCATGATGACCGATTTCCAACGTCGAGATCTCATCATAGTTGTGCGAGGTTGCCTGCAGAGCGATTTGAAACTGCTCAACGCCATTTGAAACAGCTTGCCCGAGGCTCTTCGCAAATTCCTTCGAGCCGCCATCATTCTCGTCGATATAATCTATCGTCCAGATACCCTTGGCAGGATCAAATGTGAGGCCTGCAAACGCCTCAGGATCTTTATCGAAGATGGAGTCAAAGAGCTTCCCGACGATGAAACCAATCACGGCAGGGCCAAGAATGGGCAAAATCGGGCCCAGGGTTGAGAAAGCCCCACTCGTCAAGATCTTCGCAAATGAAGACGCAATGGACCCTTCCAAAGTCTCAGGCTGAGGGATGACCTCGTTCAAGGCAACGCTAAAAACAAGACTCGTGAACGCAGCTCCGTCCGTAATGGCAAGCTTGCCTGGATCAAATGCTTCGCCAAGCTTCGATCCTTCTCCCAAAATGGTGTCGATAAAATTGTCAACGCCAACCGATAGAACGTAATCAACGCCATCCTGAACCAACGCCTGCATAACTTCTTCGGGTAGCGTGTCAATATCTGCGCCCGAGAAGATCTCCGCCATGATCAACTGGCTTGCGAAGGAGATAGAGTTGTCGATCCCGTTCAAAGCCAGATCGAGGCCAAAGTCATCAAATGCACCGATGACCAGCTGCTCAAAGACATCCCCGTTTGTCGATCCATTGAGAAAGCTGTGGTGAACGAAGTTGAGACCGCCTTCGAGAATATTCTGCAAAAGCGTGTCGACCAGAGTGCCTGTCGCCAGGCGCTCGAAAGCGGAATCGCTCCCGACGGCAGTGAGGATGAATGGTGTCAGGGCATCCGAAAGCTGCCCACCCGTTTCATCTCCAAAGAGCCAATAGTTCTCATTGATTGTAACGCCAGTAAGGCGTTCTTCGGAGGTACCTTCGCCCTCCCAAGTCTCAGTTTGACTTACGTAAAACCGGCTGTCGCGCTCTCCGTTCTCGTCGAGAACACCATACTCATACTCTTTTGTGACCGCGGTCGTCGTGGTTCCCGTAGCGGTATTTACCGCCTCCGCGGTGTTAATCTTCCACTTGCCACCCTGCTCATCCACGGACTCAACGACCAAACGACCTGCTCCGTCGTTATAGATATCCGTGATCAAACCATTTTTTTCCGGGTCGAAATACGAAAGAGCTGATCTGTTATGAACCCGATATCCTCCAGCGATATAGGTATGTGTCCCCTCGACTTCGAAGTTGTATACCGTGTGACGCGCAGGTTTCGGTTCAAGGTCAGCAAATGCAACCGCAACCAAATCATCAGGACGAATTCCCGATAGCTGATCTGAAGTCTGAAAGGTCCCCGTCATCGAAAGAAAACCATTGGCAGCGAAATCTGCGCGCGCGTCTACAGCGCTGGAAGCGGTTTGAATCTGCATCTTCTCTATCTCTTCCTAAAATCAGTGTGGCTTCTTCAGCCCATCCAAAAAGGTCTGCTTTACGGTGTCGGCACCACCAAACGGCGCAATACATTCCACAATCAAGACATGCGGCCCGGACCGCCATTCGGCCAGCTCCAGCTGCGCCTCGGGATCTCCAAGGCGCGCTTTCACCTCGTCCGAAACCGTCGCCCAGGCGAGGAAGGCAACCGGCATCTTTTCCTTCCGGATGATCTTGAATTGCTTGAAAAGGATGGCTGGTAGGATCTTTCGATCGATATGTGAGATCGGCAGTTCCCGATGTTCCTTCGACATTGTTGCGAGCCAGCTCACCAAACCAAGATACGTGCCGAATTCATCCGGATTCAGCGCCTTTGATCCATCAACACCAACAGGTTTGCCGCTCGTTGATGGGCTCCCGATCTCGGACATCTCAGTGAACCTGAGACGCTGTGTGCCGCAGGCGTCGAGCGATCAACTCGGACGGAGCGCCCTCCCATTCGCCATCCACCAGGATCCCCTCCAGCGTCTCTTGACTGCGCCGCAGAATATAATCCTCCGGCCGAGGCATCGGTCCAAACCAGCGAAGCGGCTCCGGTGCTTGACCCTCCCGGGCCACGAGACCTGTTTCGGGATCGAAGGTCAGCCCCTCCGCACGAAGACAGTCCAGCACCGAAACCGGCGCCCCATCCCGATCAAAGAGGAGCGTTCCCACACGCATGCGCCCCGAATGCAGAATGCCGTTCCTCGCATCCTCAGCGGTCAGAGCATAAGCGACCTCGACAAACTGATCCTCAATTGACCCGACAGGCTTGTCGATCGCCATACGAACCAGAGAGCCGTCTTCCTTAACCAGCGCGCTGTCGCTCAGAAGGATATCGATGATGGGAACATGGCGGTTGGCGAAGGGACCATCACCGCAGAGGGTGACGTGACCGGGTGTGACTTTGAGGCCGTGAACATCGAGTATGTGGGAGACTTTCTTTTGGAAAGTTCTTACAACTTTTCCACAGACAGGCTCATCATAGTCGTTATATGAAATGACATACTCTCCAACCTTGATCTTCTCGATCGGCTTAGCGAACTCTTTATTCGCAGAATTCGAGTTGATGTCTGCAAGCCTTACACTCTTCTCGCAGAGTGAAATCGGGGTTCCAGCAAGGAAACACTCATTACTTTCAGCAAGAGCATTATTGTATGCCCTTATAAGCAACGGATTTCCAGACCCAACAGCATGCTGATAAAGATTGACTGCCTCTTCTGGCGACAGTTGCCCTTCTGATAACGCTTGAGATATTGAACTGGTTAGCAGCTCGACAAAAGCCTCACCGGAGTATGCATCGTAGTTTTCGCCATCAGCTAATCCAGAAGCCAGTAGGAGGGGTAGATCAGATATATTGTAATCGTTAATCAAGTTCCCTATCGGAAAAGTGACATAATTTATTTGAAGGTCCTCGTCGCCATTCTCCCTTAAGTTTGTTATGATTTCTGGCACTATACTATAGTGGAAAGCCCCCCAAAGGCCACCAAACACATGATTAATTTGATCTGTGTTATCTTGGAACTCAGGTCGAAAACCAGAGCCCTCATTTATCCTTCGACCATCAATGTCAATTTCATTTCCATAAAAATAATCACCAGTGCCACGCCAGCGACCGTGAATACTCTCCCCCACAAAGACTTCTTTAAGGTCTTCTAGAATCATTTCCGCTCGGCCGAACCGATGTATAACCGTACCGTCGGGCAAGTAATCTGGTGGATAAGAAACATCAAATAGATTTATAGCTAGGGTCAGGACTCATTGAGTTTCAAAGCCAGTAGATGACGAGGGCGGCAAGTGCGATAGCTGACAGGAAGACTT
>CANNFE010000024.1 GCA_947503775.1 uncultured Paracoccaceae bacterium
CTTTGGCTCTTCAGCCTAGTCGTGACCGAGCGGTCTTTCGGGTGCTCTTCCGAAAGCGAGATGAGCTTAGCCCGCACTGTTCAGCATCAGTCCTTAAGCGTGCAATGCGGGTCGGGCGCGATGGGTTCGGGCGGGCCATGTGACCCAAGCAGGGCGCTGGATTACGAGCAGATGCGCTGTCCCGCCCTATTTGAAACAATTCGTGAAGCTGCAGCTCTGAATTGAACTTCGAGCGGGCAGATCTCCTCCAGGGTTTTTAATGGTCTTTGAAGGGGGGCTTGAAGGGCCTTTGAACGGTGCCCTCGCCCCGGCCGCTCTCAAAGAGACCCGCAATCGAGACCGGCTGTCTTCCCCCGAAAACTGTCGGGGGAGACCGCCCCGGGGCACGTCCGGTAGCTCTCAAGGTCCATACAGCGACCTGACCTATTGGAGACTGCGATGACCACACCCGTGTCCTTCCCTTCACCCTCTCTGGAGATCGACTATCGATCCCCGGAGGAGCTTGTTCCCTATGCGCGCAATGCGCGGACCCATTCCCCGAAGCAGACCAAACAGATCGCGCGCAGCATCGCGCAGTTCGGCTTCACCAACCCGGTTCTGGTCACCGGCGCGGGCGAGATCATCGCCGGTCACGGGCGGGTGGCGGCGGCGCAGTCCTTGGGATTGGATCGCGTGCCGGTCGTGCAGCTTTCCCATCTCAGCGAGGCGCAGAGGCGGGCCTATATCCTCGCGGATAACAAGCTGGCCGAAGAGGCCGGCTGGGACCGCGATCTGCTGGCGATCGAGCTTCAGGGTCTTCTCGACCTCGAGATCGATCTCGACCTGACGGGCTTCTCACTGGCAGAGATCGACCTGATCCTCGACGAGGCCGATGGCGAGACCTCTGCTGAGCCCCCCTGCCCCGCGCCCTTGCCCGGTCCGGCGGTGACGCAGCCCGGCGATCTCTGGATCCTCGGACCCCATCGCCTGCTCTGCGGGGATGCGCGCAAAAGCGAGGACCTCGCGCGGCTGATGGGTCCGGACCGCGCCGATCTGATCTTCACAGATCCGCCTTACAACGTCCCGATCGACGGCCATGTGAGCGGTCTGGGCAAACAGGTGCACCGGGAGTTCGCCTTCGCCTCCGGGGAGATGTCCAGCGCCGAGTTCACGGCATTCCTGGCCACGACCCTGGGGCATGCGGCTGCAACGGCCAAGGACGGCGCGATCGCCTTCGTCTGCATGGATTGGCGGCATATGTCCGAGCTCCTGGAGGCCGGGCGCGGCATCTTCACCGAACTCAAGAATCTCTGCGTCTGGAACAAGACCAATGCCGGGATGGGGACCTTCTATCGCTCCAAGCACGAGCTGGTCTTTGTCTACAAGATCGGGACAGCCCCGCATGTGAACAGCTTCGGTCTGGGCGAGACCGGTCGCTACCGCACCAATGTCTGGGACTATGCGGGCGCGACGGTTCTCGGTGCGCAGCGGGATGCGGATCTTGCGATGCATCCGACGGTCAAGCCGGTCGAGATGATCCGGGACGCCATCCAGGATTGCTCCCGCCGCGGCGAGATCGTCCTCGATCCGTTCGGCGGCTCTGGCAGCACGCTGATCGCGGCGGAGAGCTGCGGGCGGCGGGCGCGCCTCCTCGAATACGATCCGCTCTATTGCGACACGATCCTGCGCCGGGCCGACAGCGTGGCGGGCCTGGCGGCGATCCATGCCGCAACCGGCGCGCGCTTTGCCGATCTGGCGGAAACGGTCCAGCAGAAGGCGGTGTTATGAGCAAGTCACGCCCCCCCAAAACCCCCGAGACGAGGAAGATGACCTCGCTGGACAAGCAGGTGCTCGAGGCCGCGGCGCAAGAGGTCAGCGTCAAAAGAAACGGCGGCACAGAGCGGATCACGGCCGCAGAGGCCGTCGTTCAGAAGACCATCGCCAGCGCGATCTCCGGCAGTCCCCATGCTCAGCGTCATGTCCTCGACCGCTTGAACCAAGCAGAAGCTGCGCGGCAGGCCCAAATCGATGAGGAGATTGCCTTCTGGGCGCGAGAGAAGGCACAGCGCGCGCGGCTCTTCGCAGAGCATCGCAAGACCCACGGAGAAGACCCGCTGATCTTCCCGCATCCCGACGATATCGAGATCAATCCCGGAGTGGGCGTTCGGCTCGTCGGCCCGCGCTCTCTGGAGGAGCATCACGCCCTGCAGAACCGTCTGAAGGAGCGCGAGGCGCTGCTGATGACCGTTGCCTTGGAGGAGAAGCAGCGCCACCGCGCGGAGCCAGGTCGCAAGAAGAGCCCTCCGACATCAGAGCTGGGAGATGCCTTCTCCATGGCGACCATCCTCAACCAAGGCCTTCCGCCCCGCCTGCGCTGGAAGGAGGGAGAGGCGGCCTTTGCGATCGTGACCTACAAGGCCCTGCCCCAACGGGAGCTGCGCAAGCGCATCCACCAGACCTTCAAAGCCGCGGGCCACGCTCACAAACGCGGCCAGGACCTCCTGCCGCCCGACAAGATGCGCGACCTCATGAGAGCCCTCTTGGAGGTCGACATGCTGGCCAAGGAGCCCGACCTCTCTGACCGCGAGCGAGAGGCCAGGATCGAAGAGATCTTAAGGCGCAACCTGGACTGGAGAGAGTGAGGGAGGGGGCTGGTCCAATAGTTGAGGCAAGGATCAGCCCCAACTTGGGCACGCTAGACTGGCAAAGCGCTGTGATTACGAAGCAGAAAGGAAGTGACGATGCCTCGTACGAAGCAGACGCAGAACGAAGCCTTGCCTGCTCCATCAATCTGTTCTCCCTATGATTGCAGTTAAGTGTCTTGAGGCTAGGTGTTTGATCCCACGGCTTGATGGTGTGATCCTTTCGTTGGAATGGAAAGAAGCATTATGGGACAGGTTCGTCATGGCAGCGCCACGACCACGCACACTATCAGAGCAACGACACAGCGATCGCAGAGCTGAGCCGGGAACTGGGGATAAATCCCAAGACGGTGGCGAAGTGGCGGAAGCGCAAAACAGTTGAGGATCAGAAGACCGGGCCGAAAGAACCGCGCTCAACCGTTCTCAACGAAGAAGAGGAAGCGATGGTGGTTGCGTTCCGTCGGCATACTCTGTTGCCTCTGGACGATTATCTTTATGCGCTACAGCCGTCCATCCCGCACCTGACCCGCTCTTCCTTGCACCGTCGTCTTCAGCGGCATGACATTTGGCGTCTTCCAGATGTCGAAGGCGACAAGCAGAAACGGCAGAAGTTCAAGCGCTACCCAATTGGTTATTTCCACATCAACATTGCTGAGGTACAAACCGAGGAAGGCAAGCTGCATCTCTTCGTGGCCGTCGATCCTACCAGCAAGTCCGCCATTGCACAGCTGGTCGACAACGCGAATCACAAGACGGCATGGGAGTTTCTTAAGCACTTGCTGGAAGCCGTTTCTTACAAGATCCCACCCTTCTCACAGACAACGGCATCCAGTTTGCAGACCAACCCGGCAACCGGAACACAGTCTATTCTCGGCCCATGCGCTTCGACATGATCTGCGCGACAAATGAGATTGAACACCGGCTGACCAAACCAAACCATCCATGGACCAATGGTCAGGTCGAACGAATGAACCGCATGATCAAGGACGCGACGGTCAAAAGGTATCACGATGACAGCCACGATCAGCTTCGCAGCCACCTCGCCGATTTCCTGGATGCATATAACTTCGCACTTCGTTTGAAGACACTGAGCGGTCTCACACCTTGCGAATACATCTGCAAATCTGGACTTCTGAGCCAGATCGATTCATCCTAAACCCGATCCACCAGATGCCGGGACTGAACACCTAAGCATCGTAGGTCAAACGTAATGGACCTGCACTGTGAAACTAGTCGCTATGATGGATCAAATCCCACGGTTTGTATGGACCAATCGCCTCAAGAACGAGCTCCGCCTTCAAGTTTGCGCCCATGGCACAGTCGAAGATATTCGATAGAGTTTCTTAAAAGTTTATAGAGACTCCCACCTCTAGTTAAGAAATTAGCAGAGCCGCTAGTGTAGCCATCCACCTTCGACACTTAGACGAAGGAGGCTCAAATGGCAGTATTAAGAGTGAACCGAGGTGATTACGTAGAAGGCTCCGAGCAGTTCTCCGAGGCTCATTTTGGAATAATTCAAACTAATATGTTCCAATGGCATCATTTTGAATCTCATGCTGAGAAACTTGAGAGCCATCATATCAGATGGCCAGGTGGAACACTTGCTGAGGTTGACTACGATATCTACGGCCTTGACATTCCAAACCTATTTGACGGCACAAAACTATGGACACACAATGAAAATCGTCAAAGGCCTGGTCTGTCTGACATGCTGGAATATGCGATTGAAACCGATCAAGCCTTTAGTATGATTATACCAACAATGCGGTATGAAGACAATCATGATCGCGGCATACGAGAAGTGGGAGATTTCATTCAAGATCTATTTGATGGAAAATACGGATCGTTACCACAAAGTCTAACTCTCGAAATAGGCAACGAATACGATAATAAGTTTAAAGAGGGAGCTGCGGGGTATGCCAAGGTGGCAAACGCACTACTAGAAAAAATTACAGAAATCCTGCCTAAATACGATTTAGATGAGCTTGGAGTGGATTTAAAAATCGGAGTACAAACAGGGTACCGATCAGAAGAGGATATCATAATAAGAGAAACGATGAGCGATGAAGCCTTGTCAATCGTTAACACTGTCGTGCATCACGCACTTCCCATCCGGTTTGAGGCTGTTAATCAGAACGAGCGATCCCTCGATGGGGCGCTCTTAGATCAAACACAAACAGAAAGTAGAGCCACTTTTGCAGAAGACTGGGCACAGGATATAGCCAGTGCGGGCGGTAGTAATGATGTTGAACATTACATGTCAGCATGGAATGTTGGGAAGGGAGCAACTCGCCCTGAAAATGCTTTTCTTGACTATAATGACTATGGTCTGAGATCAGCATCAGCATCTCTCGAACTTCTCGTGACAAGCGTAGATGCCGGAGTTGATCGCGCTGCAGCCTGGGGCATAAACGCGCCAAATCTAAACGCCTTGTCTGACATTGGTGGAAGAGACACGTTAACGCACAAAGGGGAAGCATTCCGTATGATGTCGGAGGCTTTACCAGGTGCAACGATACTTGACGGCTATCAGGAAAATGATCGATCTGATGCAGTCATGCAGTACTCATTCGAGAGTCCGGAAATGTTGATCATTTTCGTTGCAGCGAACGATCTTCGTGATGGTGGAGGGTCGGCTACGCTTGAACTTGGTGATTTACCCGAGGGCAGCTACCTTCATGTTGAGCGTCTAGGTACAGTTTTGGACGACACCTATACAGGAGACTTTCAATCAGATGAAGCAAGAGTACATGAGAGGCCAACAGTTGATACAGCACTATATACGGGAGATCTTTCTTCGTTTGATCTCGATTTAACAGAAGACTTTGAATTTGTTCGTGTTGTGGTATCAAAAGGCCCGCCAACAGAAAAATTTGTATCTATCTTAAAAGATGAAGCACTTGAAGATGCAACTGAAGTAAGTGGGTCCGATATGGGAGGTCGGGCCTACGGTGGAACCGAGGCCAGTGACTATTTTTCCGTTGCGGAAGGTGATAACCTATTTCGAACAGGAGATGGACAGGATCGCGTCTTATCTGGTGATGGCAATGATACGGTTTACGCAGGTCGTGGCTTTGATACTGTCTTTACCTTTGATGGGGATGACAAGATACATTTAGGCGCAGGAAATGATCAAGCTTTTGCTGGTAAAGGCGATGATGAAGTACTCGGTGGTTCCGGTCGCGACGAGATTTTTGGAGGGCATGGCAACGATCAGATTAATGGCGGCTCTCAAGATGACTACATTCAAGGAGATTTTGGAAATGACCGCATTGATGGCGGAGAGGGCAATGATTTTATCGATGGCGGCCAAGGAAACGATCGCCTCTCTGGGGGTGCAGATGCAGATGTCTTTCATTTTGGCATTAACTCAGGCCGAGATATTATTACTGATTTTGACGGAGAAGATGAGATCTACATTACCTTAGAAACTATCGGAATTAATAGCCGTAATGCAGGTCAGGACGAGATAGACCAATATTTAGAGCAGATCATAATTGAACGAGATGGAAATACTATAATTCAACTCGAAGATGGAAACCAGATTCGTGTTAATAATACAGATCGCGAGGATGTTTTGACTAGTATTGAGACAGTAAGCCACGGCGATACTAGGATCGATGACTTTAGGCTGGGTGATGAGAAGTTTTTCATCTGTGATGGTTTGAAGCCAACAGATGAAGATATTTTATAGATAGTTTCTCTGATCCGAGTTGACCAGGCTCAGAACTTGTAGCCAATAGAGGACAGTTTACTGCGGAAATGATTGCAAAGAGGAAGACTTGTGGGCATCTGTCGTAACGGGTCGCCACTCGCCGTCAGTTCGTAAGTCTTCCAACGATGATCGCGATTCTGTTGCGCTACTTGTACCGCCGCTTGTCGTATTTGACTGTGGTCTCGCGTTGCTTTCTGCGCGGAATACAGGCGCGTATGCCTTTTCTTTTAGCGCTTTCTTGAACTAGTCGACTTCCTAGCCGCGATCGCCGAGAAGCCATTGATCTTTGGCCGTCTACCGAGTAGCGCCCGCGACCGACGTAACAGTTGACTGGACCAGCTGTGACGAACAGTTTGAGCAGCCAGTCTTTGGCTATCGCAGATAGCATGTACTTGGTGTTCATTCCACTATTGGTCCAACCGATCAGGCGTCAACGCATCCCTTTTTTGCGCCTATGGTGTTCGCCGTTCGATGAGCTTTTAGTTAGGTCGCGCCGATCATCACGGTCTTCATTTCGCCATGCTCAGCGGCCATGCTGGCCGTTATCTAGGCGAATACGCCCTGTTCGTTGCTTCTCTCGGACTAACGGTGTTCAGACGCTCACCTCCACCGTTTCCAACAATTGTAGAGTATTCTCGGCGGACCATACTCCGGCGGAGCGTCTCGCCAGCGTGAGCCCTTGCGATTGGAGAAGATAATCCCACTCAGCACACGCCGACCATTGACGCGCGGCTTGCCGTGCGATTTCGGGAGAAAGGGCCGAGAACGCTTCATTTGCGCCTCCGTCAGCCACAAAAGATCAGACACGTTACCGCTCGGTTTTAACAAGTGAACCACGCAGACGCTTCCCGGTCAATGGCCTGAGTCTATCGCTCAGAGCGGAAACCGACCATTTTTAGGCGCTGTTGAGCCATCAGACCTAGATGCGAGGTTATCTTCTCAAAAGGCGCACGCCCTGCAACTCTTCGATGCGCAAGAGATCGTCCTCGTATCGCAACCAGCTGTGCTGCCGCACTTTCGCAGAAAAGCCCTCATAGCGGGGATAGGCGTCGCCGACAGGATAGAGCTCGCGTGCCTTACGACCCAACGGGCTTTGTGGATTATTCGACAGGCAGGCCTCGACTGCGGCCTGCGATAGTCCCTGATTGACATGGGTCGGATGCGGCACGATGGAGGGCGCGATCTTGGGTGTCAGTAGGCGGCTGTAGAGCTGCTCCTGAATCTGTGGATAGTCCTCGTATCGCCAGATCCAGATCTGCCGGGCGACCTTTCGCTTCACCAGTCTGTCTATCAGTCGAAACCAGCTGACCTGCTCAGGGCTCACGCCATCCAGATACTCGTCCAGAGAAACCCGGCGACCGGAAAGCAGCACTTGACTGTAAGCAGATTGCACGAACGCCGCAGGATCCCGGACCGCGAAAAAAAGATCGATCGGACACGGCGCAACCCGTTCGAACAAAGCCTCGAGCCGCCCTGGACCATTCGGATAGAGATGACGACGAAATGCGCCATCCGGCGGGTTGAGTGAGCCTAAGAAATTCTCCTCGGAGATTATCAGGCGGCCGCGTCCGGCCGCCAGATTCTTGAGCAACGCGCGCGGCCCGCCTGGAAAGGGCCTTTCCATTCTTCGTCCGATCTCGAACATATGTCTGAGCGTCGCCCCAGGGGCGCGAAAAGTACTAGGGCCATGAAATGTGATCCCAGCTTCATTGAGGAGGGTCTCGTTCTCGGAAAGCGTTTTTTGAATATGCGTCGTCGCTGTCTTGTGAGCGCCTGCGTGAAGCGCGATCGTGAGATCCGGCTTCGTCATGAACAGGCCCTCATGAAGCCTCGAGATCCGGCCGCGCAGCGTCGCGCAGACGTGCCGCATGTTTTGGCAGAGTTGCGATTAACTTCCTCTTGAAAGAGGGAGATTGGCCATGACATACGTACATCTCGACCGAGGCACATCCCTCAACATCACCACTCTGGGATGCGCAACGATTGCTGCCGGATCCACGGCGTGTGCCGACTTGGCTGGCCAGATTTACGCCTTTCAGATCGAGGTCAACGACGCCTAAAGCGACTGGCGCGAGATGCTGTCGGCTCTCGACTTTAACGCCCCGCGCCAGGGTGGGACCGAGCCAACGCGCTTCCATCCGTTCTGAAAGTCCTCCGAGGCAGGCATCTATTTTTGCACAGGCTGCGACCTGCCGCTCCATGAGAGCCAGTGGAGGGTGATCCCGCCGATGGACTGCGTGTTTTCTACCCTTCGCGCCTGACGGCGATCCTGACAGGTATCGATCGTTCCGGCTCGGTTCAATAAGCATTGATGGCCTCTTTAAACATTGGAGCCATACTACTGAAATGTTATCATTAGCACGCCGCTCGCTTGGAAAAACCAAATGCGCAGAAGCAACCCTTGGCATAGCCTCAGCGAAAGTCAACTTCTTCGGGATAGTGTTTAAGGACTTGAGGTTGGAGCTGCCGATGGGAGAAATCTAAGTCAACTAGGTTGTTTCTCTCGGTCTGTTAGCTCTTGTTGCAGAACTAGCTTTCCGAGTTTCCTAGGGTTTCGTGCTGAGGCTGCGAGCTGGAACTGTTCGCGTGCGCCCTTAGCCCTCGAAGTCGACCTTCGGTACGGCAATATATCACCTTAGGCGGGCGAAGAGCATCTCGACTTTCCGCCTCTGAACGAACGAGCTCGTATAGACATTCGCCTTGTAGATATCATGTGACATGTCTCGTGTAGCTTTGTGGATAGACCTCATTACATGTCTGCCGAGATCGATGCGGCTCCGGTTTTGATATCCGCTCCATCTTCGCCAAGGCGCTGGACCGAGATGTCTTTAGATCCTTGGGGCTTCATTTCACTTGGCGGCACTGGCGGCGACGGTCTGTCACAGCTTGGCATTCCTCCGTGGCGGGATGACAGCGTACGCGTCGCGACCGGCGATGACATCGCGGCACTCGCGGATGTCATACGCATCATCTGCCGTGACGCTGGCGAACTCTTCATTTACGGGGATCTAACTGAGCAGATCGAGCACCACCGGTGCGTCGCCGGTGTGGCTCCGGTGATCTCAACGACTTTGATCTCCGACTTTTCCTGATCAAACCCGAGTTGGACCTTGCGCCAGTCCCACTGTTTGGGACCGCAGCGTTTGCATGTGTACCACTTGCCTCAGCCCTCGTCTCTGATAGCTGTGCGATCCATGATTAGATGCAGTGGGTCCCTCGACTCAGCGCTTTGTTACAAGCCGACCAGTTCTTGGTCCCACAGGCTATGGGTCTGCTCATCCACTCCAACCACCGCACTGAATTCACAAGCTGAGTCCTTCAACCAACTTGTGCAACGGAGCCTTTCCGCACCATTCAGGCTTCCTCTATGGAGACAAAACCTGCGGTACAGCTTATGATATCAAGACATCACTATCTATTATCTAGGGAAAATGTCCTGAAAAGAATATAATTATAAGCTAGGCTGATTGACGATAGTAGTATACTATCAATTAACTCTTAAAATTCAACTTCCTGGAAGATGCCTACCTATCTTATGGTGGCATGAAAGTGTTTGGACTGCTCATAGCTTTAGAACAGAAAACTTAGCTGAAACCAAGAATACTATCTATGGTTGTTTTTCACAAGATCGAAGCGTATAGTCATCGAGAGTGCGCTCAAGCGCTTGCTGAAGCGAACCTTAGCTCAGGAAAATGTAGAGGATAATACAACTATCTAGGCAATTACCCACCCCTTAATCAGGTTCTCTGAACTTTGCCTCTTATAGCGCTTGAGAGGTGTGTATATTGCCTAGATGAAGAACATTAAGGAACTTCAAAATTGAGTGATTGGGTTGTTCTCTTCGGAGTTGGAGCAGCGAAGGCAGGGACTTCATGGCTCTACAAGTATTTGCATGATAGACCTGACTGCGCCCTCAGATCATTGAAAGAGCTTCACTATTGGGACACCTTTGACCCCGAATCATGCAAAAAACAGGTAGAGGTTGAAGAGCGGCGGATTATGGCTTTCAAAGCACTTCAAGATCAAGCGCGCACCAAGAATCAAGCTTGGCGAGTATTAAACTTGGAACGACGAATTCTTGATGCATCGGGCCTGCGAGACGTTCTCAAAGCAGATCGAAAAGACGACTTCGTCTATAAGTCCTATCTAGAGATGACCAATAATGATGCGAAGCTATTTGCAGATATTACACCTAGTTATGGACTTCTAGATATAGCCATGATGAACCGCATGGTCATGTCTTATGAGTCGAGTAGAGTATTATTTTTACTTCGCGATCCAGTAGAAAGACTATGGAGCCACATTCGAATGCAAGCCATTCGTCAACCAAATCCAGAGGGCGAAATCTCAGCCAAAGCTAAGGGTATTTTCGAGAATCTTATTAATAATAATAAAGAGAAAAATATCATTCGACGAGGTGATTATTCAACTATTTCTAGCAACCTTGAGCAGGCTATACCAGATAAGCAATTAATGACAATCTTCATAGAAGATGTGTGGGATGGACCTGGGTTGAATAAAATTTGTCACTTCTTAGGATTACCTGAACATCCAGCGGAGCAGAAGGCGGTCCACGAAGGGGTCTATGTTGAACTAAGTACAAAGGACCGGGAGCGAGCTGCAAAATTTCTAGCACCTCAGTATGAATGGGCATTAAACAAATTTGGGCGACTCCCGGATGTTTGGATGCAAAATGCGAATTTAATATAAGCGGCTTCGTTACATTAGTGGTGTGCAAAAGCGAGAGTGCTGGGATAAGAAGATGGGAGGTCTTCATGCCAAGGTACGATCCGTTCAAGCAGTAGCGTTCTCTTAGGCATGTGATCTTTTTCGCGGTTCGCCGGTGTTGTTTGCGCGCGCTTTCGGATCGCGATGCACATGATCTGCTAGCGATCATATGATCACCGTCGATGCCGAGATGATCCGTCGTTGGTATAGAAGTTTGCTCTGGAGATCCGAGAACGTCCTTCCTCCCGTAGAAATGGGTAATTACAATGACCGCGAGAAGAGATTGAGCTTAAGCTCACAATGGGCGACGATGCGGCATCCGCTTGTCGAAGCGACAGTATCAGTAATGCAACATATTACAACTGTTGGAAACAGTTTGGCGGGATGGCTACCGCAAGATCACCGAACTCCTTCGCGTCGAGGGTTGGAGGGTGAACCAAAAGAAGGGCGAACGTCGAGACCTTGGCCGCCATTGGTCTGAGGACAATGGTCGAGTGGCGGGAGTAAGGGCTGCAGCTTCAGGAGAGGCTCAAGAAGCGCAAAAGGCTCTACTATAAGGACAGCTCGATTATCCGCTTTATGCCCACGCATCCGAAACATCTCTGGGCCATCGAATTCCTACAAGAAACGGCCGGAGCTGCAAGATGCTGGCGCTTCTGGATAAGTTCACGCGACAAGCGTTGGCGGTGACCGTCTCGTTAAAGATGGGAGCCGACGACGTTCTAGAAACACTTTTTCCGCTCCTTTTTAAAGTACAGGTCCCCAAAATATATCCGGTCAGGTAAGAAACCTAAACTCGCGGCCAAAGTACTACAGGACTGGCTTCGACGCGTCGGCATCAAACCGATCCGCATCCATCCGGAATCGCTCGGGGAGAACGGATACAACCAGCGGTTCATAGGGCGCTGCACGAGAGATGCTGAATGCCTAGTAGTTCACTAAAACGAAACAGGCCCTAATTATCATCAATCACTGGCTGAAATCAGGATGACCTTACTGTCACATCAACCACTCAACACACACCAGCAGCGATTGGTGCTCTAGTCAATTTTGACTGAGAGCTTCCAAATTAGATGATCTTGCTTCAGCCAAGTCTTTAGTTTCATATAGATCTTCGGCCATCTTCTCAAGCTGATCAAGTCTAGCCAAGATGCTAGGAATCTGAGCCATGAATTGGGTCTCTGCGCTCGGAGATCCAACCCACGTGAGAGTTTGTCGCAAGTTTCTTGCAACAATCAGGAGCTCTATGCGTAGATCCTCTTCGGTATGTTGGTTCGTAAGATCGGTCATCGCACCCCCTTAGATTCGACCCAGAACCTGGATAGCTAAAGAATCTTAACGGTTCGTTAATCAAGGTAAATCATGGCCGCTTTCGATCGTTCGACGGGAGTGAAGATCATTAGTTCTTACTATAATCTCCGATTCGAGCTCGACAATCGCTAGGTCGACTAACCTACGGAGATTGGGAAGCTTTACGTAGTCCACAACATCTTGGAGATTGAGGAGAGCCTCATAATCGTAGCAGCATCCATCGAGGCGCTGGGCTTGAGTTTCTCCGAACTGTGCCGACGTAGGACGCGTCGAGGCAGTCGAGTTGGTTGAACGAGGGCTACTGTTATCGCCGTGATTTCGCGCATCTGCCTTGCCGACCAAGTTGTTCAAGCTCATACTAAATTTCCTCGATGCTTCAGCTACCCTCAAGTCTGATAGCCTGAAATTCCGCTAACATTGTGGCCATGCCACGGCAAATTTCGCTCAGATCTTGTCGAACGATAGGTATTCTCTTCACTTTTTATTAAGATTATTATCTTAGATATTATATTGATGATGCAGGTCATCCACTAAATTTATCAACTGGAAACTGAAAAATATGCATGATCATGGAGCTTTGGGCGGGACACTCCAGATCATGCATTTTTCATTAGTCGATAATTGACGCTATATGAAAATTTACGACTCAAAATTGATCCGATTATACTAGCCTTTCTCCTCATATTACAGACCTTAAAGTTAAATCATTTCACCACAACTCTTCTGCAAGGAGTCTCACGACAAGATGCTAAAATCGGAATTAATCAACAGAAATCGAAAAATGCCGTGCATGATGATGATATCCTTAGGGATGCTGTTCGTCTACCTGGCTGGCTAACTCAAGTGACCAATGTGAGACCCCTTCCATCAAATACTAACGGACGTCTGAAAACTAGCGAGTATGGCGATGACCAGCCACTATTACCAGGGTTTAATTCAATTATTGGAACTAATAGCGATGACTGGCTGTCTGCGGAAAACATTTGGAGCGAGCTATCTATCTCCTCAGAAAGGGATATACTATCTATTCTCATTGATGATATAAGATCAAACGAAGATGAATCTATGATTGTTGATAATCTGATTAGCCACTTTCAAAGCTTGCGCAACATAATGTCTGCGAGCAAAGAACGGCTATTAAGCATACCAGGCGTTACACCAAGAGTTTACTCCCGGATAATTATGATAAGGAAATTCACTAATCACATCCTTTTTCAAGATGTAAAGGAATGCAATATACTTACTTCCTGGGAAAAGTTGGTCAAATACTGGCGAGCCGTACTTTCTCTTGAGGCAAATGAGCAGATACATATCATGTATCTCAATAATAAGAATGCGCTAATATCTAGCGAGCGAAATGCAAGAGGGACTGTTGATCATGCTCAATGCTACCCTCGCGAGATTATAAAGCGAGCTCTTGAATTAAATGCATCATCGATTATTCTTGTTCAGAATAGAGCTTTGGGCGAACCCACTCTGAGAAAGCAGGATCAGGCGATTATCACACAACTGCAGTCTGCCTGCCTGGTTTTTGGAATTTTATTACGTGGCCATCTTATTGTAGGTCGTAGCAGAGTCCGATCTCGGCAGTTTCCTAACATAAATTAGTTGAAATAACTGATAGAAGGTAGATATTATACCTAGCTATGAAGCGCAATCAAGTTCGATATACTGGCTCGACAACAGTCGAGAGCTCCAGATTTCTATATTATTTTGGCCAATACCAGTTTTTTTAAGAAGCTGATTATAGCTAGCTTCAGTGAATGTCCACAACCCTACGAATATTTCGCTCTTCTCTTTTCCTTTACTTCCAAGGACTACTGGAGAGGAACCAATCCTGCGATATAGCGGGATCATCCTACGATCAAAGACACCGATGAAGTGCTTAAGGCTCAAGCGTCGCATGAGCTCTGCTCCTCCTAACATCAGATAACCTGGGATTGCGGAGTTTGCCTTTGGGGATACACAGAAGCGTGTGCACTCCCAGGTTGCTTTGCGATCTATGCTTGAAAGATCGGCTATGTGTGAGAAATGACCGTAGATCATTGTTTCCTTTAGGGTTGGCAAGTACCTGGCTGAACCACCATGCGACCCATCTAGATTCTTCCAAATAATATAGATGGCGTCTGGTCGATCATATTCATCTTGTTCGAACCCAAGATGATCAACGTCTACATTCCATCTAAGCCGGGCATAGAACTGTTTGGCTCGATCTTGAAACATAGTCTGCCGGAGATAAGGATATTGATTTAGATCTGAACCACGCAAAAAGTGAAGCACTTTCCTCTCCTACTTTTAGGTATGAATAATAATGCACTTTATTCATTAAAATTTTATTAAAGTAGAATGAGTGCTAGAAAATTTTCGATGGCATGGTCTGGAGGAGGTTCGGAGTATGGCTTTATTGATTTATACTATTTGTGCTTGCCTGCGACGGATAGATGGAGGTGGCTGGGGTCAGGCCTCCCAGCCAATCGGTTGCGGCGAGTGCGATAGCTGAGTGAAAGACTTTGGGCATCAGTCGTAGTGGGTTGCTCCGCGGCGCCAATATTTGAGCCTGCTGAACATGAGCTCGATCTAGTGGCGGCGCCCGCAATACCTGACGTTGGTTTTGCGTTATTTGCGGCTTGGGATACAAGCTCATCCGTTTTTTAACGCTTCCCGGAACCAATCGGTACCGTTGCCGTAGTCCCAGAGCAGTCAATCAACGTCTGGCAGGCTACTCTGCCAGGCCTGAGCGTCGATGTAGTCGTGATCTGGTGGACCGTCACGAGTCAATTGCTTAAGCGGAATTGGCTGTCGCAGATGGTATGCAGCTTGATATCTGCGTCATCTTTCGTTCGACCAGTCAAGCGTCCACGCCACCCTTCTTTCATGCCAATGCTGGTCGCGGTTCGAGGCTTTCAGATAAGGTGCACCGATCAGCATCATTTTCTTCTCGAAATGCTCGATAGCGAGCCCCGCCATCATCCTGGCGGAGACGCCCTTGTCGCTCCATCGCCCTCAGCGACTATACAGCGTTTTGTGCGGACCATGCTCTCTTGCCGCGTCCCGCCACGCAAGCCACTGCGATTGACAGAGAATCTCGCTCAACATCCATCGATCATCCAACCGGGATCTACCGGTGAGTCTTAGGAAAGAAAGGCTCAAGAAGCGCCATCTGAGCGTAATTCAACAAGATCAAACATCTTCACCACTCGTTTTCGAGCCATGATCCATGCCGCATGGCGGAGATGAATGACTCCTGGGCCTAGGCATCCCCTCTGAGCTTCAGAATGAGGTCATCGTTCTTCTTTATCTGGCCTTCTACATCGTGAATGCGTTGGTTGAACAGTGTCTGCTGGTCTGAGGAACTATAAGGCCTTACGACTCTCTGTATGGGTCCGACAAATCGATCCTCTCCATCGATTGTTTCGGTTTGATCATCGGATCGCTCGATTGGCTCTCGGTAGGATGGCTTTGATGTCATGCCATTCAACGTTGGGTCCTCATCCGAACCGGTCAAGAGCCAGCACGTAAGGGATGCAAAAACAGTTCTAGTTTCCACTCAAGAAACCTCCTCAAGCACCATTGTCGGCGCTTTGTGCGCCTCCGAAAGGACACGTGCTGTGCGAATAGCACCTACCACGCAGCCAAATTTGAGAGTAGCTGCACCGACGATCTACTCAAAACATGTCGACTATCCTTTGTCTGAACGAAGGAAGACAATCCGATTGGGGGATTCAAATGACGAGAATGAGGAAAGTGTGCGCCGTCAGGTCGTTGGTACCTTGGCTGCATGGAAAGAATGCCTTGTTCATCCGCATCATCGAGAAGATCGACGCGATCGACCATCTGACCTACGTCAAGCCGCTTATTGACATGGTCGATACCCAGCTCAAGGATATCATCTTCAAGAATTTTGACAGGCGGGCCATCCTCGAACGATAAGACAGCGCAAAAACCCTTTTCTATATCAACCCGCCCTCTTGGGGAAACGAGTCCGACTAAGGCCGAGGGTTGTTTGCTAAACTGAATATGGGAGACCTGGCGGGAGGGCCGTCGAGGGTCCACGGCAAGTTCTCGCTGCCTATAAATGAGATACCATCAGTCTGGCGCCTGTTCGACGCCTTCGGCACCGCAGAAGCGGCGGCGATCTACACGCTGTGGAAACAGGACCTAAAGCTGCGCTGGAACTGATTATCTGAAAGGGTGAGATAAGCATTTGGCTGCTCTGACACTTTCTGAGATTCTGAGCTTCTCCAGTGCGATCTTTGCCAGGAAGGTGAGGTGGGTTTCAGCAATTTACTTAATCCGATCGATGAGTATCCCAAGTGATCCTTTTGGGGTGAAAGGGATCACTTGGGAACTAACCAAACCACCGGGGGGACGTTGACTGGTTTGGTGCCGCACCAAGAATAAGATGCTGCGGCTGACAACAGAGATGTTCGATGTTTACTAAGATTTGATTAAAAAACTCTCACTCAGAAGAAAATTTTCGAGGCGAAGCGCCCTCAAGAAGTGTCGAAGATGTCCGCTAGGCTCCAGACTCATTGATGGTCATAGCCAGAAGATGACCGCGGCGGCCAATGCGATGGCTGACAGGAAGACCTTGGGGCATCTGTCGTAGCGGGTGGCGATGCGGCGCCAGTCCTTCAGACGACCAAACATGATCTCGATGCGGTTGCGTCGCTTGTATCAGCGCCTGTCGTATCGCACGGCCTTGCCGCGGGTCTTTCTTCCCGGGATGCAAGGTCGGATACCCTTGTCTGTCAAGGCTTCGCGGAACGAGTCGGCGTCGTAGCCCCGGTCGGCGATCAGCAGCTCGACCGTCGGCAGAGACCCGCACAATGCCCGCGCGTCGATGTAGTCGCTGACCTGGCCGGCTGTGATGAAGAGGCGGATCGGACGCCCGACGCTGTCGGTGACGGCGTGCAGCTTCGTGTTCCGTTCTCGGGCGAAACTGTCCGCTGGACAGTTTCTTCTTCCCTCGAACCCCTTGGTCCGGCCGATCAGGCATCATTCGGCATTGTCCTCGGACCAATTGCGGGCAAAGTCTCATCCCCCTTTTTCAACTGCAGGCTGGTCGCCATGCGGTGGGCTTTCAGGTAGGTCGCGTCAATCATCACCGTCTTGTTTTCGGGATCCTCAGCAGCCAGTCCGACTAGGATCCGGCCGAACACGCCTTTCTCGCTCCAGCGCTTCAAGCGGTTGTATAGGGTCTTGTGTGGGCCGTAGTCCTTGGGCGCGTCGCACCATCGCAAGCCGTTGCGATTGATGAAGATAATTCCACTCAACACACGTCGATCATCGACGCGTGGGCTGCCATGGGACTTCGGGAAGAAGGGCTCAAGACGGGCCATCTGTGCATCCGTCAGCCAAAAGAAATTGCTCATGTCACCGCTCGCTTTTTAAGCAGCGAATAAGAAGGTTAGAGCCTGATCAATGGGTCCTGACCCTAAAGGTTTTCAGGCAGCCATCGTTTGTCTTGCTAAGTCACGTTCCGAAACAGGCTTGCTAAAGTAATACCCTTGAAGCGTATCTATTCCGAGTTCAGCCGCGACATCTGCGTGCAAAGCCGTCTCTACCCCTTCCGCTGTGATCGCGATGCCTAGTGCCCGCCCCATCTCGACAATTGATGCAACAAGCGACTTCATTGCCGACTCTTCAGTGATCGGCAGGATCAAACCTTTGTCAATCTTGAGTCTGTCTGGGTTTAGCAGCTTCAACGCAATCACCGAAGCGCGTCCGCTACCGAAATCATCAACCTCTAGACCAACCCCAGCCTCGCGAAGCTGATCAAGTCTCCATAACAGCGCTTCACTAGGGTCATCTAGGAAGTCTGACTCGAGGATCTCAAAAGTCAACTGCGCATCAGTCGTGGGTAAAGCGTCAATCGACTTGAGTACGTCATCTTCAAGCATACGGTTGAGGCTTACGTTTACGCTGAACTTAGGAATACCAAACCCCTGCGACTCAAGGCGGTGAACCGCTTCACCGGCCATTTCCAATACGCGGCGGTCAATAGCCTTCGTTGCGCCAATTTTGTCCGCAACCTGAAGGAATGCCCCTGGCTGAAGCACGCCCTTTTCCGGGTGCTGCCAGCGAACGAGCACCTCGATACCCGTCAATTCATGCGTTGTCGCGTTGTGCTGAGACTGGAAGTATGGAGTTGGAGTTCCCCCGGTTTGGTAGACGGTTATGGGCTTAGAGACTCCAGTCCTTCAGCGGCGGTCCTTTCATA
>CANNFE010000025.1 GCA_947503775.1 uncultured Paracoccaceae bacterium
TGACGAACCTGTCCCATAATGCTTCCTTCCATTCCAACAAATGGATCGCACCATCAAACCGTGGGATCAAACACCTAAGGTTTTACAGAAAATACTTGGGGCGGGTTGTACGAGGCGAAGTAAAGCCAACTGGCGGGGCCCATTGCATTGTTCGCCCCGGCGCATGCGATGCGAGGGCCCGTTTGACCATAGGCTCCTCAAAACCCGTGCAGGCGCTTTGCCCATTGGGCACCGATGAACGCGCCTTTGATTCGGGGAAGGATCAAAAGGGCAAGGACGACAGAGAGAGAACAAAGACCAATCACGACCCAGATCGGGTCGGGGTCATAGTTCGCATAAATCAACGCCATCAGGGGGAGAACGATCGTTACAACTACACAGAGCGTGAAATAGGCTGGTCCATCGTCGGCTCGCGCATGATGAAACTCCAGACCGCACGCACCGCAAGACGGAGCCACTTTCAAGTACCCACTAAATAACCGGCCCTCGCCACAGTGGGGACAGCACCCCCGTGCACCTTTCAGGACTGCAGGACGGACCGGCCGCTCTTCCTCCAGCGTCACGCCTTATCCCCCAACTATGCTGCCATAAGGCGTGCCGCGATGGCATCCATCTTCTTAAGGCCTTCCGTCTGAGCATCGCGCATCGGGATGAGGTGCTTCAGATCGGCGTCGAGACCGAGCGTCTCGGCATAATCGACATAGCGCTCGAAGCCCGCGAGGGCATAGTGAAGCAGATAGCGATAGCGAGAGCAGATCGCCACGTCGCGAAGGCGGTCGCCCTCGTAGTGGTGGCTAACGGCGATGTCCTCGGCCTCCTCGGCGATGGCCGTAAGACCCTTGTTCTGGTCATGTGCCTTGTCGGCACCGTGGCTATCCAGGATCGTATCGAACATTTCCAACGCCTTGTCGATGCCGTCAAGGTTCCAGCCAATGGCTTCCTTCAAGGCTTCGTCGGTTGCTGCGTCACGCATGGCAACGACGGCGTCGCGCTGCATGCTGCATCCGTTTTGCATGTCCTGGAGTTCGAGAATGTAGAGGGATTTCAGATTATGAATGGTCATCGTAGCTTCCTTTGCAAACAGAGAAATGGTGCTTCAAGTAGCGGCGTCGAGGCGGTCGCGCCCGTGCGGCCGATCGAACTCAGGTTTCGGACCGACGGCGACGACGCGGCTCGGATTGATCCAGTCGTGGGACCAGTAATAGTGGGGAACGATGTGATCGAGGCGGACGGTCGGGGCGACGCCAGGAACCTGATAAAGCTCGCGTATCCAGCCGGTGAGGTTCGGATACTCCGACGGCTTGCGGCGGTTGCACTTGAAGTGACCGTGATAGACCGCGTCGAACCGGACGGCGGACGTGAAAAGGCGCCAGTCGGCTTCCGTGATCCGGTCGCCCGCCAGGTAGCGCTGGCGCGACAGACGGTCCTCCAGCCAGTCGAGCGTGTCGAACAGCGCCGCGACGGCGTCCGCGTAGGGCTTCTGCCCCGTGGCGAAGCCGGCCTTGTAGACGCCGTTGTTCACGTCCGCGAAGACGCGCTTGTTCACGGCATCGATCTCTTCGCGCAGGTCCTCGGGGTAGAAGTCCTGCCCATCGGCCGTGATGCCATCGAAGGCCGTATTGAACATGCGGATGATCTCCGCGCTCTCGTTTGAGACGATGCTGCCGGTCTTCTTGTCCCAAAGAACCGGCACCGTGACGCGTCCCGATACGTCTGGGCGTGCGGCGAGGTAGAGGTCGCGGAGGTAGGTGGAGTCTTCGACCGGATCGCCGGTCGTGCCTTCGGCATCCATCTCGAACGTCCAGGACTCGTCGCCCAAATAGGGCGAGACGACGGACATCCCGATATGCTCTTCCAGTCCCTTGAGAGCGCGGAAGATAATCGTCCGATGCGCCCAGGGACAAGCGTAGGAGACATAGAGGTGGTAGCGCCCGCTTTCGGCGGGATAGCCCTTCGCCCCGTCTGGACCGGGCGAGCCGTCCGCCGTGATCCAATCGCGGAAGTTCGACGTGGCGCGCTTGAAAGCGCGGTCCTCAACCTCGGTGTCGTCGTCGCGGCGCCATTCGCCGTTCACGAGGATGCCCATGATGCTCTCCTTCAATCCTGTCGGTAGCTGGCCGGGCGCAGACCGCCCGCCGCGTTCAGATGAGTGTCGGCGCCTTCCGCGCGGTCGGTGTTCTGGCAGCTGACGATGCGCCACGCGGCATCCGCCTGCCGCTGCACCACCATGGAGATGACGGCGATGCGCTGTCCCGCCTCTTCGCCATCCGCGCCGCTCTGACCGTCGAGGGTCGACACGGCGTGGATGACCTCGATCTCCGGCGTGAGGCTGCGGACCTTCAGCTCGGTGATCTCCACGCGCGCGTTCTGGAAGATACGGCGGAAACCGTAATCGTGCGCCTTGCGGATCTGGCGGCGGGTTTTCCACCAAAAGCCGACGACGTTCACGAAGTCGGCGTCGGCGACGAAGATCGCCTCCATCGCGTCGAGGTCCTGCGCGTTCCACGCCCGGAAGAAGGCGCGCGCGGCATCCTCGCCGGAGGCGGGGCTAGGTTTGTAGACTTTGTTCGGGTCGAGTTCGGTCATTCTGCGATCTCCTTCACGGCCATGAATGACACCTCCTCCGCAGTGCTTTCGCGGCCGAGGATCGCGTTGCGATGCGGGAAGCGGCCGAAGCGGGCGACGACGTCGAGGTGGTGGCGGGCGTGGGCGACCCCATGCTCCGGCCCGTGCATCTGGTAGAGTTCGAGGCAGCGCCGCTGATCCTCGAGATCCTCGCTGTGCATGAAGGGCAGGTAGAGGAAGGTCCGCCAATCGGAGGGGCGGTAAGTCTTCAGCCAGATATCGTCACCCATGCGCAGTGCTTGCTTGACGAGGTCCAGCGCGGCCGCGTCATTCGCGTAGGTCGCCGGATCGCCGCGGTGGATGTTGCGGGAGAACTGGTCCAGCACGATGACGAGGGCTAAGCGCCCCTCCACCATCACGCGCCATTCGTCCAGCGCGCCCGACGCGGCAGCCTCCAACGTCGCGCCGAAGCGGTCCGCGACCTTGCGGTCGAACGCTTCTCCGCCATCGAACCAGTTGCGCGCCATGTTCTTCGCAAACCAGAAGGACAGGACGTCCTCCATCTTCGCTGTCTCGCTCATGCCCGGTCCCTCGACGAGAAGGGTAGCGTCCGCACCATCTCGCCCGTCAGGTGGAACCACGCGTTCGCCACTGCTGGTCGGATCGGGGCGACGCCTAGCTCGCCCACGCCGGTGGGAGGCGCAGCACTTGGGATCGTCGCGACCTCGACATGGGGCATGCGGTCGATGGTCAGGATCGGGTAGTCGACATAGCTCGATTGTTCGACCTCCCCTCCGTCGCCGAGTACGATCTCTTCGGCCAGGAGCGACGAGAGGCCGAAGCCCACGCCGCCCTCGATTTGCGAGGCGACGTTGTCGGGGGTCAGCACGATGCCGCAATCCACCGCCGCCCAGGCGCGGTGGCAGCGCGGCATGCCATCGTCGTCGGAGACTTCGGCGATGATCGCCATATAGGTGCCGTAGCTCTTGTGGAGCGCCACGCCGCGCGTGCGGCCTTCGGGGACGGCCCCGGCGTCCTCGGCCATCGCGGCCACCTTCTCCAGCACGGCGCGGTCGCGGGTGCGGTCGGGCGCCAGCAGGTCGAGCCGGCCCTGCACGGGATCGCGCCCGGTGCGGTGTAGCAGCTCCTCCAGGAAGGTCTCCGTCACGTAGCCCGCATGCGTATGCCCTACGGCCCGCCACCAGAGCGTCGGGACGCCGGAATACATCCGCTGCCAGGAGACGCGGTGGTCCGGCCAGACATAGGGAAGGTTGTCGGCCCCCTCGATCGCCGTCTTGTCGATGCCATCTTGGATCGACCAGCCTTCGAACATGGTGCCGGTGAAGAAGCTCTGGTTGGCGATCGTGTTGTCCCAGGCGACGATGGCCCCATCGACGTCGAGCCCGGCCTTGATGTTGTGGACCGTCAGCGGGCGGTAGAAGCCGCCCTTCGTCTCGTCCTCGCGGGTCCACATGATCTTATAGGTGCCCGGGCCGCCCGCCTTTGCGATGCGGCCCAGCTCACGGGCGATGTTCTGGCCTGGCTGGCTGCGGCGTCCGAAGGCGCCGCCCACATACATCGTGTTCATCGTCACGGTGGCCGGGTCGAGCCCTAGCTCGCCCGCAATCACATCGCGGTCAAGCGCGGGCATCTGGGTGGCCAGCCAGACCACGCCTCCGGTCTCGTCCCAGCGGATCACGCCGTCGATGGGCTCGATGGGCATGTGGGCAAGGAAGGGGAAGCGATACTCTGCCTCCACGCTCTCGGCCGCGTCGGCCAGGCGCGCATCCACGTCGCCGCGGTTCTCCACGATCACGCCGGGGGTCGAAGCGGCCCCCGACCATTCGGCATAGAGGTCCGCGCTGGAGCGCGTCTCGGCATCGATATGGTTCCATCCGACGCGGACAGCTGCGCGTCCTTGCAAGGCCGCGTGGGTGTCGCGCGCGAAGATCGCCACGCCCGCATCATAGAACGCTACACGCTCGACGTCTTTGATCGCGAGGGCTTCCACATCATCGACGCTCGCCACCATGGACCCGAATTTGGGCGGGTGGACGATCGTCATGACCAGCGCGCTCGGCGGCGTCTCGTCCATCGCGAAGATCGGCGCTCCGGTCGTCTTCGCTTCGGCGTCAAGACGGGGGAGGTGCGTCCCGATCAACGTGAAGTCCGACGGGTCCTTGAGCGACACGTCCTGCGGTGCCGTCCGTGACGCGGCAGCGGCGAGCGCGCCGAACTCGGTCTCACGGCCGCTCGGGTGAGAAAGCGTGCCGCGGCGGACCGCGATCTCGTCTTCGGACACGCCCCAGTCCTCGGCGGCCGCGGCGACCAGCATGGCGCGGGCCGTGGCACCCGCACGCCGCATCTGCTCGTAGGCGTTCGAGATCGACGTGGACGACCCCGTTGCCTGGACGGAGCCGTAGGCGAGGTTTGCGTACACCTCGTCATCTGCGGGGGAATGGACCGCGCGCATCTGCGACCAGTCGGCGTCGAGCTCCTCGGCCACCATCGCGGCAAGGCCCGTCATCACGCCCTGTCCCATCTCCAGGTGCTTGGACTGGATGGTGATGATCCCGTCCGCGTCGATGGAAACGAAGGCATCGAAGGTTGCGTCCGCCTCCGCTCTCTGCGCGGCCGCGCGGCGGGGCAGGGGGAGGGCGACGGAGAGGACGAAGGCCGTGCCGGCGCCGAGCACCGCGCGGCGCGAGAGGTCGAGTGGCCCGGTCATTCTCCACCCTCCAGGTCCGCTGCGGCGGTGTGGATCGCGGCCCGCACCCGCTGGTAGGTCGCGCAGCGACAAAGCTGGCCCGACATGGCCGCGTCGATATCCGCATCCGTCGGCGCGGGCGTCTCAGACAGCAGCGCTGTCGCGGCGACAACCTGGCCGGGCTGGCAGTAGCCGCATTGCGCGAAGTCGTGGGCGATCCAGGCAGCCTTCACGGCTTCCGCCGCCGGTCCCGAGAGATCATCGATCGTCTCGACCGACGCGCCGCCAAGCGTATCGATCGGCGTCACGCAGGCATAGGCGAGCACCCCGTCGATCAGCACGGCGCAGGCCCCGCATTGGCCGATCCCGCAGCCATACTTCGTGCCCGTGAGGCCGAGATGGTCGCGCAGCGCCCAAAGGAGCGGCGTGTCAGGGGTGGCATCGACCGAGGCCGTGTCACCGTTAATGGTCAGGTCCAAGCTCACGATGATCCTCCTGCGCGCGAGACGGGAAGTCGGGCCCCTTTGTCGGATCCCGCCGGGAGATGGTTAGGCGGCGTCGCCCCAGCCGTTATTGCGGTGGTAAGTTTCGAAACTGCTGACCTCGCCCAGCCAGAGCTTCAGGTCCTCGGGCCGGCCGTCCATGCCAATCTCGTCGAAGGACTTGAACATGAGCATCAGCTCTTCGCCGATGGCCTTCTCGGCGTCCTCGTAGCTGGTCTGGACGTACTTCACGTCCTGGCCCATGACGCGGCCGATCGTGGCGGCGACCTGGACCATCGTCAGCACGTCGCCGGTGATCGGTGCGGCTTTGTTGCCCCACATGTCCGGCTGCTCGAAGGCCAGCGCTACCATGCGGCCGATGTCGTCGCAGGCGATCTGGGCATAGGGCATTTCGGGACGCATCGGGTAATGGATCGCGCCATTCTTGGCGATGTCCTCGCGCTCCCATTCCCAATTATGAATGAAAGCGGCAGGGCGGAAGGCGGTCCAGGGCTTGCCCGTGCCGCGCACGGCCATCTCGACCTCCCACTTGCTGTCGAGGTGAGGGACCCCGGTGTTGCGGTCCATCGTGGAGGCGCCGGTATAGACGATGTGTTCGATGCCGGAGGCGGCCGCTGCTTCGGCTACATTCTTGCCCTGCCGTTCCTCGGTCTCGACGCCCGCCTCCAAGAAGTCCTGTACCGAATAGAGCCCGGCCGCATCCTTGAGCACGGTGTCGATGCTGTCGCGGTCTTCCAGGTCGGCCTTTGCGATCTCGGCACCCGCCTCTTCCAGCGCCTTGGCAGCGGGCTTGTCAGGGCTGCGGGTCAGGGCGCGGACGCGGTGGCCATTCGCCAGCAGGTGGCGCGCGACCGCGCCGCCCTGCTTTCCGGTCGCTCCGCAAACGACGATGGGGTGGTCGTAGATTTTGGGGGATGTCATCAAGGGCTCCTCTGCTTCCGTTCGAGCAGAAGATGGGTGAGCTAATGGTGCGTGACTACAGATCGAAACGCGCGGTGCCTGCGCGTTTCTGCGACAGGTCAGGCGGAGAGTGCTGCCTTCAGCGCTCTCACGACAGCCTGGACCTTCGCCGAACGGTGAAGGTCCCGATGAGTTACGGCCCAGACTGGGGCAGCCCAGTCGCCTTGCGCGGGTGCGACCTGCAAGAGCCTAGCTGCTTCCGCCTCCTCCACCGGGTGCATGCCCACGCCGATCCCGGCACGGACGGCGGCATAGGCGGCGGGGATGTTCGCCGTTTGCAGAGCGAAGGCATCTGGCCGTACAGTCGCGTCAAGCCATTCCATTGCCGGAATGCGGGGGCCGTCAGGAGCGATGCCGACGACCGCATGACCGGCCAGGTCGGGCGGCGGCTTGCCGTGTCGTTCGATATAAGCGGGCGCCGCATAGAGCCCCACCTGTAGAGCGCCGGCTGGCAGGACGAAATTGTCCGGCTCCGCTGGTCGGGGGCCGATGCGGAGCGCCAGATGCGCCTCGCCATAGGCCAGACGCAGGATGCGGTCGTCGACGACCAGGCGGATGCTGGCCTGTGGATGGTCTTGCCGGAACCGTGCCGTCACCCCCATCGCGAGAGGCACGAGGACGTCCAGGCAGATAACGACGATCTCGCCAGCGACAGCCTCGCCTACCCCTTGTGCCTGCCGCACAAGGTCACCGAACTGCGCTTCCGTTGCGTTGGCCACGCGCAATAGATCGCGGCCCAGCTCGGTCGGCGTGAAGCCACGGGCATGGCGCTGGAACAGCTTCGCCCCTAGCCGAGCTTCCAAGGCTTCGACATGCCGGGCGACCGTCGCACGGTGGATGCCAAGCGCGGCGGAGGCCGCACTGACCGTTCCCAGTCGGGCAACAGCGGCCGCGGTCCGCAATTCGTTCCAATCCTCGAGAATCATATGTCGCAGATACGCGCACTAGGCGCGCATTCCAATCACTCGTGCTGCAATAGGGAAGCGCCATATCTTGCGCAAGACGAACGGAGACGCTCGATGAAGATCCTCGCTCTCGGCACCAGCACCAGCAGCCAATCCATCAACCGCCGCTTGGCGAGCTACGCTGTCGGCCTGCTCGCGACGCGCGTGGGAGGCGCGGAGATCGACCTCCTCGATTTACGCGACTTCGAGATGCCGCTCTATTCCACCGATCGCGAGGAGATGACCGGCATCCCCAAGGCGGCGCATGCGTTTCTCGTTTGCATCCAGGCCGCCGACGCGCTCGTGATCTCGTTCGCCGAGCACAATGGCAGCTACACCGCCGCCTTCAAAAACCTGCTCGACTGGTCGTCGCGCGCGACCATCGAGGTCTACGGCGAAAAGCCCGCTATCTTTCTGTCTGCCTCCTCCGGGGACATGGGCGGTGCGAGCGTGCTGGCCACCGCCGTCGCCAGCGCGCTCTATCTCCGGGCGGCCCTAGCTGACCCGGAGGCCATCGCCAAAATCAAAGGGACCGTCGACGCGCTCGCCGCCGCTCTCGTCATCGAAGCCAGTTGAGGTTCGCCATGCCGGTTGGGGTCTATATTCTCGCGCTCGCTGCCTTCGTGGTAGGTGTCCAGGGTGCAGTCTTCACCGGGCTTCTTGCCAACGTTGCGGGGGACCTCGGAGTCTCGCTCGGCGTGGCGGGTCAGCTCGTTACGGCCTTCGCCATCACCAGCGCGGTCGCCTCGCCACTCGTCGTGTCGGTCTTTGCCAAGCTCGACCGAATGGCCGTCCTGCTCTGCGCCCTAACCGGCGTTGGCCTCATCAATCTCGCGACTGCGGCCCTGCCTGTGTTCGAGGCGTTTCTGGGCGCACGTATCGTCGTGGCGGTCGCGGGCGCGGCGGTTATGCCGATGGCGGGCGCGATCGCGGCCAGCCTCGTCGCGCCTAAGCGGCAGGGCCAGGCACTCGGACTCGTTCTATCGGGCCTGACAGTCGCCTTCGTCATCGGCGTGCCCATCGGGACCGCCATCGTTGGTGCCTTCGGTTGGCGCGCGACCTTCGTCTTTGCGGGCGTCGTCGCGCTGGCTGTCGTCCCTGTCATCGCGTGGAAGGTGCCTGCCACCGGCGTGGGCGAGGTGCGGCCCGTCGCGGACTGGCGTGTCATCCGTAAGCCGGTCGTGCCCTACAGCCTCACCCTGATCTGGCTGGCCTTCGTGGCGGCCTATCCAGTGATTGCCTTCATCGGCCCCCTCATCACCGAACTGACGGGTCTCACGGGCGGCGCCATCGGTGCGATGCAGTCGGCCATCGGGATCGGCTCAATCGTCGGGCTGGCCGTCGGCGCAAAGTTGGCGGATACGCGTGGTTACGTGTCGAACATGGGCGTTATGTATGCGGCGTTGGCCGCTGCATTGGCGCTGTGGATTGCGCTGACGTCCGTTCCACTTGCCGGGGTCGTCGCCATCGCGGCCACCTTCGCGGCCCTTGTGCTGACGGCAGCCACGCTCATCGCGCCGTCGCCCGCCATCGAGAAGGCCCTCGTTGGCGCAGACCCCTCGCAGAGCGCGCTGACGCTCGCGATGAACACTTCGGTTCTCTACGCGGGGCAGGGCGCCGGCGCGGCGCTCGGCGGCTTCGTCTTGGGGGCAGCGGGATTCACCGGGCTGGCGGTCGCGGCGACAGCGGTGGCGCTGATCGCCCTGGTCGTGGCAGTGATTGGTGGACGTCGGTCAGGCGCGGCGTAGCTGTCCCGCGATGTTCCTGCCAAATGCTTTCGTTAGTTCCGTGTTGCGAAAGTTAGAAGGTCGCCGCTTGTTGACGGCCTCGGCCACTGACCTGCCCCCCTATTGAAAACGCGATTCCCATGGCGCCCAATGGGAGAAAATCTACTCTCACTCCTCGCTCCTTCTGAACAAATCCCGCTTACTTACTTGGCTGGCATACATCCAACGGTCGTCGCCATCCACGATCCTGCACAAATTCGCGCCAAAGAACCGCGCGATGCAATTTACTTCTTCCATTACTTTTTGGCTGTTATCGACAGGCACCTGCTCTGATGCCAAAGGAATGTCAGCCTTAGTTGTCGCTTGAAACCTTTCGCGCCGCCCGTCTTCTTCCGAACGGTTTGAGACTATTTCCGAGATCAGCCAAGGCTCATCCGCAAGGCAAAGTCGCGCTCTCTAAAACCGTCGCCTTTGCGCGGAGCGGCATCTACACGGTAAGACGCAGAAAAGGCGTCAGTCTTTTTCTGACCTTCGGATCCCACATCGCGCTAGTAAATATATCGTTGTGCTGATCAAACCGCTCGGTGACGATAATCCCGCCTTCTCTGTCGCTTTTCTTTTGCAAGGCGATGCCCTCCGAGCCCTATTTCGCATCAGCCATTGGCGGTCACGCGCAGCATACCAAGGATCGCATCGACATGCCCATCGCGCAATTGATCGACCGGGAAATGCGTATCCAGATCATGGAAACTTGCGAACATCTCGCGCGAAAGGGAGAGCGTCACCATCGGGCCGAAGATGAGGTGAAAGATCTGCCGTTCATCGGCGTCCCGAAAGGCGCCTGATTGAACACCCTCTTGGATGATTTCCCAAAGCAATGCCTGCTGCGGCGCGATATATTCGCTGTGAAATGACCGCGCGACGGTCGGAAAGGTTCGCGAGACTTCCGCGATCAGTGGAGACATGCGCCCCACCGGAGAGATAATCGTGGTGTCGTAAAGCGCGTTCAGTGCCGCGCAAAACTTGTCTTCGGGCCGGAGATCGGGCTGACCTGCAATGTCTCTTAAAGCGACCAACGCTGCGCTGTAACCGTGCGTTACACAGGCAACGAATAGGTCCTCCTTCCCAGCAAAGTGGTGATAGAGGCTCGCTTTGGTCATACCACAAGCCGCCGCGATCTTGCTCATGGACGTGCCCGAAAATCCGTTCTGCAAGAACAGGTCGGTGCTGATCTCGATAATCTGCACACGCTTGTCTGGGATCGAACTTTCTTCTCTGATTTGCATTGACGATCCTTGTTGTGCGTCTAACTCCCTACCGAACGGTCGGTTGCAAAGGTAGGAGCAAAGTACAATGGGACAAGTCTGGTCAAAAATCATTCTCTTGGCCATGGCGATCTCAACGCCTCTCGGTGCTATTGCTCAAGAGGGAGACGGGGCGGCCCCTGAACAACCGTTGCCGACTTTCGTGCAAACGATGTTTGTCCCGTCAGAGGATGCGAGTATCTCACGGCAGTTCTTTGGACAGGTCGCTGCCCTAGAAACGGTGAACATCTCGTTTGAGGTGGGTGGCTATCTTGAAACGCTGCAAGCGCAGGAAGGCACGGTCATCGAGGCGGGCACGCTCCTCGCCAGTCTTGACCTCGCCCCGTTCGAACGTGCGGTGGAACGTGCTGAGTTGGCGCTTGCGCAGGCCAACCGCGACTTTGAGCGGGCACAAGAACTGGCCTCTCGAAATGTCAGCTCAGAAGTGCGCGCGCAGGATGCGGCGACGGCGCGTAACTTGGCAGACGTGGCGCTGCGTGAGGCGCGCGATGCGCTGGCCGACGCGCAAATCCGCGCCCCGTTCGACGGATTGGTCGCGGATCGCCTTGCGACCGCATTTTCAACGATCGAGCCCGGCATGCCTATTTTGAGGCTGCACAACATGTCGGAAACTCGGGTGGAGTTCGATCTGCCCGAACGGCTCTTGTCCCAGATTGGCGATCCGTCAGCCGTGACCTTCACTGGCGTGATGGCGGGACAGGACACCCCGATCCCGCTGACGTTTGGCGAGTTCCGTGCTGAAACCGGACAGGTCGGGCAAAGCTACACGATTTCCCTGGCGACCACTTCAGAGGTGTCTTTGTTGCCGGGTCGCACGATCACTGTCCGGGCTCAGGTGCCGACCGACCAAGACGGCGTTACCCTTCCTTCCACCGCGATCCGCACCTCGCCCGAGGGCGCACAATATGTCGTGACGCTCCAGGGCGACGGGCCGGTCTACACTGCCGCGCACCGGCCGGTTGACGTCACCACCAGCAACGGCACCGAGTTCCGCGTCGCAGGGCTGCCTGCGGGGATAGAGATCGTCGCTGTAGGTGCACATCTCATTAAAGACGACCAGCGCGTCAAACGCTTCACCGGCCTGACGGTTGAAGGGTTCTGATCCATGCAAATCGCGCGTCTTGCCATCGAACGACCGCTCTACACGTGGCTTCTAATCCTCTTTTGTTTGTTTGGCGGTGCCGCTGGATATCTCGGCGTCGGTAAGCTTGAGGATCCAGTTTTTACCCTAAAATCCGCGCTCATCATCACCCCCTACCCCGGCGCTACGGCGGCGGAGGTCGCAATTGAGGTCTCAGAAGTTCTGGAGGCTGAAATCCAGCAAATGGACGAGGTGGATTTTATCACGTCGAGCAACCGGCCGGGCCTGTCGGTGATCGAGGTGACAATCCAGGACACCTATGACGGGACCGAGCTGCCCCAGGTTTGGGACGATATGCGTGACCGTGTGGCGGATGCAGCGCCAAGGCTGCCGGTTGGGGCCTTGCCGCCCACAGTCAATGACAGCTTTGGCGACGTCTACGGCTTGCTATACGCGGTCACCGCCCCCGGCTATGACGACGCGACGATCTGGGACATAGCGACGTTTTTGCGCCGCGAGTTGCTGACCGTCGACGGGGTCGCTAACGCAGAAACCCTCGGCCTGCCCGAGGAGGCCATCTTCGTCGAGCCATCGAGCGAAATCCTGACAACGCTTGGCGTGCCGCCCGGGGTCGTGGTCGGCGCGGTTTCGGCTGCTGATGCAGTGGTGCCCACGGGAACGGCTGACAATGCAGGCTCCGACGTGCGCGTAAACGCCCCTGCCCCCAACGACAGCGTAAGCGAGATCAGTGCGCTCACCTTCGGCTTCGGCGGAGAAGTGCTGAACCTCACTGACGTGGCCAACGTCTACCGCGCGCGGGTTGATGCGCCCCGCCAGATCATCCGGCACAATGGGGTGGAAGCCTTTACCATCGGCGTTGCGGGCCTGACGTCCGAGAACATTGTGACCGTTGGCCAACGGGTCGAGGAGCGCCTCGCTGAGATCACGCCGCTCTTGCCTGCGGGCGTCACGTTGGAGCCGATCTACGAGCAGCACCGCGTCGTCGATACCGCCAACCAGGACTTCCTTACGAGTCTTGCGATGTCCGTGGGCGTGGTAATTGCCGTCCTTGCGCTCTTCATGGGTTGGCGCGCGGCTGTGGTGGTGGGCGGCTCGCTCCTGCTGACGGTCAGCTTCACCTTCTTCTTCATGTATTTATGGGACATCAAGGTCGAGCGGATCAGCCTGGGCGCCCTCATCATCGCGATGGGTATGCTGGTCGATAACGCCATCGTGGTCGCGGAAGGCATGCAGGTGCAAATGCGCAGGGGCCGCAAAGCCGTAGAGGCCGCAACTGAGGTGGCCCGCCGCACGCAGATCCCTCTACTCGGGGCGACGATCATCGGGATCATGGCTTTTGCAGGGATCGGCTTGAGCCCCGACAGTTCGGGCGAATTCCTGTTCACGCTCTTTGCCGTCATCAGCATCTCTTTGATGCTGTCATGGCTTCTTGCAGTCACAGTCACCCCATTGCTCGCCAGCTACTTCTTTCGCACGGACACTAGCGGTGACGCGAAGGACCCTTATGACACATTCTTCTTCCGGGGCTACAGTGCCGTGGTGCGCGGTGCACTGCGCGTGCGTTGGATCGTGATCATTGCGCTTATTGGGGCGACTGTAGCGGGTGTCGGTGCCATGGGCCTCGTGAAACAGCAGTTCTTCCCACCCGCGACAACACCGCTGGTCTACTTCAATTACAAGGGCGTTCAGGGCACGTCGATCGCCACGGCCAGCGACGACCTCGTGGTCATCGAAGACTGGCTGCTCGAGCACCCTTCGGTCGAAGCGGTCAGCACGACGATCGGGGCCAGCATGACCCGCTTCCTGCTGACCTACACCCCAGAAGATCCCGATCCATCCTACGGGCAACTGGTCATTCGTGTCGCCGAACACACCGACATCCCGGCGCTGCGCGACGATCTTTCGGCGTTCGCTGCGCGGTCCATTCCATGGGCGGAGACCCGCGTGCAGCAAATCATCTACGGCCCGCCCGTAGGGGCCGATGTCGAAGTGCGCCTGTCCGGCCCTGACCCGATGGTTTTGCGTGGCCTTGCGGAAGAGGCGCAGACCATCTTCGAAACCCAAACCGACCTGCTCATGGTCGAACGCACAGACTGGCGCGAGCTCGAGTTGACCACTTAGCCGATCTTCGCGACCGACCGCGCTAAGGCTCTTGGCATCAGCCGCTCAGATGTCTCGCAGTCGATTGCGCTGGCGACGGACGGGTTGCGCGTGGGGACCTTCCGCGAGAACGACCGTCAGGTGCCGATCCTGATCCGCACGCCCCGCAACGAACAGGAAGGAGGAGTGGAATATCTGCTCGATCAGCCGCTCTACGCGCCTACTCCGCAGTCCTACACGCATATCGGTCAGGTCGTGAACGGGTTCGAGGTGGTGCCACGAAACACACTGATCCAGCGCCGGGACCGAACGCCCACCGTGTCGGTGCAGGCATTTGCCATTCCGGGGTTCTGCCGCCGCAAGCCTTTACCCAAGTCCGCGGCGCGATCGAGGCGATGGAATTGCCGCCGGGCTATCGTATGGAATGGGGAGGCGAGTTTGAAAGCGCCAGCACGGCACAAGCAAGCCTTGGGCGGCAAATGCCGTTGGCGTTCGGCACCATGCTGCTGATCACTATCCTGCTGTTTGGCAAGCTGCGGCAGACGGCGGTGATATGGACGGTGGTGCCAATGGCGGTCACAGGTGTGGGCGTTGGCTTGCTCTTCACAAACCTTCCCTTCAGCTTCACGGCCCTTCTTGGACTGCTGAGCCTGTCAGGAATGCTCATCAAAAACGCCATTGTACTTGTCGAGGAAATCGATGCTCAGAAAGATGAGGAGGGTCTGCCGCAATCGGAGGCTATCATCACGGCCTCGGTCAGCCGCCTGCGTCCCGTTGTGCTGGCCGCAGCGACAACGATCCTTGGCATGGTGCCTCTACTGTCGGACGCGTTCTTCGCCTCGATGGCCGTCGCGATCATGGCAGGTCTTGGCTTTGCCTCAATCCTGACGTTGATCGGCGTCCCGGCGCTCTACCATACGTATCTGCGACGGGAGCGGCGAGAGGAGAAGGCTGCCAAACGCGCCAAGGATGGTTCAAACAATCGTGGATGGTTCCTCCGTCTTATCACGTCGAACCGACCGGCGGGTCCTGCAGACAAAAGAATGCGGAAAGTTGCTGCAGAGTAAGGGATCAATTGATTAACGCTCTTTTTGAGTTCGTTAAGCTACATGCCAACCTCATTGATCCGGGACGCGCTGATACTAGGCTATACAATCATGTTGAGCGGCTGGTATCCGTGCGACTCATCGGGGATTTCTTTAGTAGAGTTTCAGGAACGGGTGGGCGCATGTTGAGTGCCTGATGCGGCTGTGTGTGATTATACTGCCTGAGCCAGTAGTTGATGACGATCTGGGCCTGCTCGGTCGTCGTGAACCACTTCACATTGAAAACCTCTCGCCGTCATGTCCCATTGAACCGCTTGTTGTATCCGTTTCCCCGCGGTAATCCCTGGTAAATGCGGATCGGTTTGATGCCAATGCGTCGAAGCCAGCCCTGCATTGCCTCTGCTGCGAACTAGGGGCCGTTATCGGATCAGATATACTGTGGGGAACCGTGGCGCAGCATGACCGGATAGAGTACTTCGAGAACATCGTCGGCAGCCACCCTGGTGCGGACCACGACAGCCAAGGCCTGCCGCGTGAACTCATCGAGAGTCATCAGCATCTTGTAACTGCGCTCATTGCTGAGCTTGTCCTGGACGAACTCCAACTCCAGGTGAGATCCCAGCGGACTACTCGATTTCAGTAACCTAGGACACTAAGTGTTTGATCCCACGGTTTGATGGTGCGATCCATTTGTTGGAATGGAAGGAAGCATTATGGGACAGGTTCGTCACGG
>CANNFE010000026.1 GCA_947503775.1 uncultured Paracoccaceae bacterium
AGTGGTGGTGATGCCGCGACCACACCAAGGTCCGGTGTGCGCAGGAAGCGGACTTTGCAAAGTCAAGCAGACGGCCCATACCGGACATTGGCTTCCATGTTCCGCTCCGCAGTACCCCACCAAAGCGGACATTCAGGTGCTCCGGAGAAGAAAGTCGGCGCGACCCGAATCTGACCGACGCCGCCATGCGTGTGAAAATCCATTCCCCCTTGTTATCGTTACTCGATCGACGGCTACATTCTGAAAAAATCTGGTTTCGAGAGCGAGCTTTAAGCACAACTTAGGTACTTGAAAAACCAGCTGTCGCTGACACTAGGGGTTTGGACCGACGTATGGATACGCGCCGCTCAGACCGCTGGGACCGACTGCAGGCATGCCCGAATGTACGGCTCACATCCTGTGCTCATGAGCGTTTTATGGCTCGTGCGGGGCCGGTGTTTTCACCGCTTTGCAGAGGGGGCCATCGCCGGCACGGGCCTTGCTGGCGATGATAGCACCAGCGACCATCGTCCCGCCGATCAAGGCCCCGTTGATGAAAGCGCCAGCCACGACCTGCTGTGCAAAGTTCAGCGTTTTCAGTTTCACCATGGTCGATATGATCATTATCTTTTCCCAAAACCTGTTTGAGCAACAAAGACTAGAACCAAGACGCGCCCTCGCTACCGATTGGGGAGATAGGTCGCACAATAAGCGTACGGACAGGACCAAATAGCTCCACCCGTCTCACCTTGCGGCCCCGGCCAGCATCAATTGATTCGGCGTTAATCAAATATGGGGGCCGTAGCCTCTTTACCCCGGCAAGAGACGCACCCGGCCGCCTTTTTAACGACAATCCCTATCGCCGTCAGACCCTTGCTTGCGATCTGTTTGATACGTTTCACAAAACGCAGCGAAGGATCATTCCAGTCGGGTCGGCCCATCCAGCTACTCCATCGACATGTCCATCGTCGCCTCACCTTGAGTGATTGTCGCCCGCGCCTCAATGCGCTCTCCATCCAGTGTATAATACGCATGATCATTGCTGCTTAGCGTGACAACAAACTCGTATTGACCAGGAGCTAGGTCAGGCACGTGATAATGAACCCCATAGAGGCGCGCCACCTTGGCCCCGTCGATGTAAAAATGCGCATGGCCCGTGTTCGGCACACCGTCCTCACCCGCCTGGTCCGGCGTGAATTCAAAATTCTCTGGCGCAAGCGTGATGTTCCAGCCGTCCATACTGTCTTTCTCAACAGCCATGGTCAGCGACGGAGGGGTGTCTGAAACGACTTCACGCATCGGATGTACCATGCCCTCTTCCATCTCCATGGGCATCATCGAAATGGGCGGTTGTTCCGGCTCCGGCATGTCGCGAAAGGCGGGTGCGACGAGCACGCCAACCAGCAAGGAGCCAATGCTGAGATATATCAAATACGGCAAGCGGAGAGAGAAATTACGCATCGCTTGGCACCCTTACAGTTCTGACCATTGGATTCTTTTGCCGTTGCGGCAAAAAGTTCGTGACTTTCAGCCGCTGTCCCGCACCAAGCAGCAACAGGATCAATGCAACGCCGATCACGGGCATGTGCCCGATAAACTCGACCATCGCAGCCTCGCTCTCTCCCTGTACGATGAACAGGACATTTGAGGCGAAAAGCACGACCGAAAACGCGAGCACATTCAAACGGGTCGTCGTGCCAAGCACCATGATGACACCGAAGACCACCTCGATCACGCCCGCAGATAAGACGAACAACCGATCCGTAAAGAAATCGAGTCCAAGCGAGGTCATGAAGTTCCATTGGTAGAGCACGAGGAAACTCTCGGCCATCATCGCGCCGACCAATTTCTCCGACACACCAAGCGTGATCAGAGAGATGCCTGTCAGAATACGCAGCAGGTCCACCGAATATGGTTTGAACCGCTCGCGTAGTTCGGCGGTCGGCAAGTTGTTGATCAGCAGGAAGACCGCAATCGCCGGCATGATCAGGTACTCCATCGCGGACAGAAATCCGAACTTGATCGCCAATCCGAGGTGCAGAAGGATCATCAGTATCGCAGCGTGTCGCACGAAACGGTTCGAGATCAGCATTATGCCGATTACTGCCTGCGCGAACAAAAGCACCGTGCCAAAGGTCCCAAAGGCACTCAAATGGGGTGCGATGATCGCGCCCTCATATGCCGTCAACAACATCGACATCCCGGAAAACACGCGCAAAAGCTCGATGAAGTCGTGCCTGGTCTTGCTGTCTACGATGCGCACCGTCGGCAATCGCATGTCCAGCACGATTGACGCAAAGACCAAGCCTACGGCAATTGCGATCCAGACGATCACTTCGATGTCGGTGATGCTATAGGGCTGAAACGCCTCAACAGTGGCAGCCCCGTCCACAAACCAACGCACATGCGCCGAAGCACCTGTCGCCAACATCAACGCGCCCAAGGCGGCAAGAACAAAAAACACCGGCTTCATGCAGCGACTTTCTGCTGGCGCAGTTCCGCAAGGTCTTTGGCATCCACAACCAGCGTCACACCTAGATGACCGCTGTTTTCCAACACGGGCGTCTTGCGCAAGCTGACGGACATCTCGGTTATTTCCGGGTACCGTGCCGCTGCTTGCACGATGCGCGTCATCAATCTTTCCTGAGTATGATAACGGTCATCCCGAGCGAGCGCGTCAATATCGCGGATGAGAGGATCGTAGTCGAACACATGCTCCATCCCGTCACGGTCGATGAAAACCAATGCCGGATCGATCGTCATCACCATGTCAAGAATGTGCGCACGCGGCATGACGTCCTCCGGCCCGTATGTTCCAATCCGTGTTTCAATCACCAGATCCCTCAAATTAACCGTCGCACGCATGAGTAATCCCTTTCACCGCTTTCGAATTCGTTACGATTTGCTTTGGTCATCGAAGTCGTCCTCAACTCCATCAACGTCGATGTTTGAAAGGATCAACTTCTGATATCGCCGCTGCTGACGTCGCGCTTTCGCGCCTGTCGCGCGCCAGACCGCTCGCTTGTCTTGTACGACATCCTCGAGATCGCTTGCATCCTCGACCCGTTGCGCGTCGTCTGGAGAGGTTCGTTTCGGCATTTGATCGCTATATGCTACGCTTCATTCCAGTCAGGACATGGTGCTAAGTTCGCTCAGGAAAAGACATCTCCGCTGTGCGACGGCTAGCGCAGAGTAAGGCATCTGATACAAAAGGCGGATGCGTTTTAATATATACGACGCCTACGGAGCAGTAGATACTCCGCAATCCCGTCTGGACCGTCCGCGGCGAGACCACGCAACTGCTTTTCCAAGCGCAACGAAGGACAGCTTTGACGGACCAGCAGCGACGGCAACCTGCTCATCTATCTGGCGTATGCTGCAGTGGCTCTGACGACCGCTTGCAGCCCAAACTCGGTCATCGACAATTTGTGCCGCGCGCGCAGGGCAAATTCTGCCACGTTTGCATCATCGGTGTCTTTGAACAGCGGCAGCTAAACCGGCCATTTAGCCCTGTCGCAGCAAGGATAGGCCGGGCAAGGATCAAGTCGCGGGACGAAGCGGACTTGTGCACATGCTGCTGTTGCCAGCGCAACACCTATTCGCTTCTGCAGCGTGCGCCTTCGAAAAGCGACGATCGTTGCCTCCTCGGCCTCGCTGAGAACGGTCGAGCGCGTTTCCTTCGGACCGGTCTTGCGATCCTCGACCGTCTCACGCTTGCGCGACTTCGAGACCGTCTTCGGATTGATCCCGAGTTCCCGGCTTAGCACCGCGGTCGAAGCTTGCGATCGCTGTATTGCAGCTCGGATGGCGTGCGTGGTCGTGGCGCTGCCGTGACGAACCTGTCCCATAATGCTTCCTTCCATTCCAACAAATGGATCGCACCATCAAACCGTGGGATCAAACACCTAGTGTCAGCGACAGCCTTTTTGGACGAACACGCGGTTAAGCTTGCTGAGTTCGTCTTGCGCCATTGCACCGGATACGTCACCAATCAGCGCTTCGACACCACCTTCGATTTCCTCCGCTCTGTTATCGGCGATTATGATGTTAATCGCGCCCGCGGCGCTGTCGATGGCAGCCTCGTCGCGCGCCTGTGTCATTTTTCCGATTTCCATCGCCAGTTCGGTGCAACTCATACTGGTCAGAGGCTTGTCAGGTGTCGTGCAAGCGCCGAGCGTAAGGGCGACGATCAGCATGGCACCTGTGGCGGTAGTCTTGATTGTCATTTTGGTTCTTCCTTATTTTTGATGGGAGGCTGCTAGAGACCAGGTCTCATGCATCGGCGTAGGTGATAGCGTGTCGGGCCGATCTACAGCGCGCTGATCCACGTGCTGATCCGGTTCAGGACATCGATTGACATGGTGGTTTCGATCTTGGCGTATTCCGAGGGCAAACCTGTTTGCGATGGTTGGAACAGATGATTTGCAGCTGCGATCACCAGCACCTCGGAACTAGGGTGCCGAAGCACCGCACGCATCACGGGGGCTTCCTCGGTCGCGGAGACCTGCAGATCCTTTTCACCGAGGAGAGCTAGGACCGGATTGGACAGCGACCGCAATTCCGCCCTTGAATCGTAATTTGCGTGGCTCACGCCCCAGCGGGTGGCGAATTGATCGAGAACTTCACGCCGATCACGACGGCCCATGCCTTGTGAAGTCAGATAATCATCCAGGTCATTGCGGATGTCCGACAGTGGCGCTTGCTGTTTCAGAATTGACGACCCCACGTGAAACTGAGTCACGGCGACGTCGATCATGTCGTCATCCGCCCCTTGCGCCCGCAACAGATCAGCCGATTGGGTTGCGATGACATCGGGGAAAAGCGGACGTGCAGCACCAGCCAGAAACACCATGAAAGCGGGGTCTGTTTGCCGCGCCGCGACCGGTGCAATATAGCTACCTTCGGAATGGCCGATATAGCCAATGGCTGCGCTGTCAATCTCTGGACGGCTCTGCAGATAGCGATAGGCGCCGGCAGCATCATCGGCAAAATCGTACAAGTCCGCTGTCTCGAAAGTCCCTGTGCTTTCGGCAAAGCCCCGATCATCGTAGCGTAAGACTGCAAAACCCGCGCGGGTCAGATGGTCAGACAGGACCAGAAAGGGTTTGTGTCCGGCAAGTGCTTCATCCCGGCCCTGCGGACCAGAGCCAGAGATCAGCACAACGGCCTTAAAAGGCCCGCCCTGCTGTGGCATCGTCAGTTCACCGGCCAGCGTGATACCCGGTCCACCTGCAAAGCGGACCTCTTCGACTTTGTAACGTCGATCAATCGGGTCTTGCGGCCGTGCGGAAAGGCCTGTGATCCCGGTACATGCGGACAGCAACACTGCGACGCTCAGCATCAGTTTTCCAGTGCTGGAATTCCGTCGTTTGATCGATGATTTGTGCGATAATCGGCTGTGTGAGGGTGCGGGTGCTGGCGTCAAAAGACGCCATAGTGTCTTGATGGGGTGGCGCAAAGTCATTCTTCGTCTCCTGATCGGTCATCATGCGATCAGGTCTCGCGCACCTCGTAGCCTGCGTCGTCCATCTCCTCACGGACAGACAGTGATTTTCGATAACCGGTCGGCGTTTGACCGGTCACGCGTTTGAAGGCGTTGTAAAAAGAGGACCGTGCGTTGAAGCCGACGTCATAGGTGATGGCCAAGACGGTATCGTCGGTTGTGGACAGCAGATTCATTGCTTCGATGACACGGTGCCGGTTAACAAAATCAAAGAAGCTTTCCCCGATCACATCGTTCAATGTCTGCGAGATGTAATTTGGCGATGCGCCGATATGGCGTGCCAGGGCCCACAGCGACAGGTTAGGATCACGGTGCAGATGGTCCACTTCCATGGCGGCACGGATCTTGCGGGCAAGGCGTGCTGCTGCCTCCGGGCTGAGAGCAGATTTGCCGTATTTCCGGGCCGCTTTTTCACTCTGATCGCTGGTGCCGATCTTGATCGGTTCGGTGTCCTTGGTATTGGGAACCAATGCCGGACACTGGCGTAACCCCCAGAGCGTCGTAGCCGTAAAAAGGGCAAGTCCTAGAAGGCTCAGTATCGCCGTTGGTGCGATGGTCCACGAAGCATCAATCGCGCTGGCCAAGAACAAGGCCTCTGCCACCCAGAAAAGAAGCCCCAGCGACCCGATCACATAAATCCAGCGAAGTTCATGCCCTTCGGTGCTGGCGTAAATGTCGCGTAGCCTGCGTTTGTACTGCAACAGACGGCGCATGATCAAAAACAGATAGACCGCCAACTGCAAATAGACGGCGAGCTGCAAAAGGCCGACGCATGTCGCAAGCACCAGCGGCCAACCGGATAACGGCACGTCGTCATCCGAAAGAAGCACCGCGGTGACGTCGGCGGGGCCAAGGATCCATAGGATACCAACCATGGCCCCAAGCGCGGGCAGAACAAGATGCCGGTACAGATGCTTTGGGCGGCGTTGCGCACGGGATGTCAGCGTAAAGACATACACCCAAAGAGATAGTGCAAGGCACAGGGCGCTGCACAACCAAATCGCAAAAATGATCCCTTGCAGAAGGCCCGGCTGCGTCATGTCGACCATACGGCCAAAGGCGCCGGGAATGTTGTTCAGGGCAACGATACCAAGGAACACTGCAAAGCTGCGGTTTACGCTACGATACGTGTTCTGCATCAAACAAAATGCGATGCCGAACACTGCGATCGCAATGCTCGCCGTGCTGATCAATTCCATGATGATTTCGTTCATGCCGCAAACTGTCCCAAAGGGCCGCGGGAAGCCAGATCGGAGATGTCCGGATCCCTTCCAATCTGTCCGTCCCTGTAAATACGGACGATCCGATGCTTGGACAGCGGCAGTGAGATGACATTCACATCTCAAACAAGGAAAGAACGATGAATAAACGAATGTTGTCGGTGGTGTTGGCCTTCACGGCCGGTACCGCGTCTGCCGAAGGGCAATGGACGGTCGGAGGCGCGGGCGTCGGTGCGACAGGTATCTATGTCGGCGAAGAGGACACAGCCAGCTTCGCGCCTGTCATCAGCTACGACACCGAAAGGTTCCATATCGGTTTGGACGGCCTGTCATATCAGGTGTTTGACTACGGCTTGGGTCAGGTCGATGTCGCACTCGGATACAGGGGAGCACCGGCGTTTCCTGACGAGACCCCGCTTTTCGATGGGCTCAAGCGCGACGACGCAATCGAACTTGGGCTCAGCACACAGTTGGACTTCGGAAATGCCTATGTCGGGATCGGTGCGCTGACCGACATCAGCGATGCACATGGCGGTACCGAAGCTGACCTCAACATCGGATACATCATGAATATGGACAATCTGCAGGTGAATGCAGCACTGGGAGCACGGTATCGCGACGCTGCGCTGAACCAATACCTTTTTGGGGTCTCGCAAGCAGAGGCAAACGCAAGCAGACCGGCATACGCTGCCAAAGAGACAACGACCGCCTTTGCCAATGTCACAATTGCCTACCCAATCACGGAGGTCATCACGGCCGTCGGTCAGATCGGATACGAGGATCTGGGAGAAAACCAAGACAGCCCGTTGGTCGAAAAGGCATCATCGACGAGCATTGGTCTTGGCGCGATTTGGACATTTTGAAGTGGTGGAGTTGCGGTAGCCATTTCTTCGACCGACAGGGTTGCCGTCTTGCGTGCATAGGAAATACGAGGTTCGTATATGCAACCTAGAAAACTGCTTTATATGCGTCATCGATGATGGTCCGAGCAGGTTGCAGCGAAAGCGCGGTTTCGGTTTAGGCGAAATCCACGCACATCAGCGAGCGGTTAGACGACTTGGGCCACGGTGCAGAAATGATATGCCGCAGCTGCAAAATCATGCTGCGCAGACGAAGTACAAACAACAAATGACGGCAAAGGTCCGCACTGCCGACCCAGACACGCACGCCCGGCTTATGGCCAACTTGGTGGAAGCACTCGCGTAATAGTTGGCAAGACGTTAGCGCTCACAGACGCCCGCTCTTTGACACTCGCTTCGTTCCGATACACGTGCGCAGGTTACTTGAGGGCAATTGCTTTGGTCGGCCACTCGGAATCCAAAGTAACAAATACTGCGCGCGCCTCACCGGTAGAGGATCGCAGAAAAGCAGACGACAGACATGGCGAACTCCGCCCATGGAGACCAATCCTCAAGGAGCAGTGCGAAAACGTGATATGTCGGATGAAATGCTCGTACGGGGTCGCTTCAAACGACAAAAGTCACTCCGCCGGCATACCGCGCTGTGGCTTTGGGTCATCAAACAACGCGCGCGGCAGTCTGGCGATCCCCGAGCTTATTCGGTGAAGCATAATAAAAACCGCAGGGATCGCAAACACGATCACTCCGGTCCCGATCAACACACCGTACCCGATCGAGACCGCAAGCGGGATCAGGAACTGCGCCTGGAGAGACGTCTCCATGATCAGCGGGTAGACACCAAGAAATGTCGTGACGGATGTCAGCAGGATCGGCCTGAACCGGTCCTTCGTCCCTTCAACCACCGCATCGGCGACATCGTAGCCCTTGCCGAGATACTCATTGTAAAGGTCGATCATCACGAGGCTGTTGTTGATGACCACACCAGCAAGGCCGATGATCCCGAAGATGCTCAGGAGCCCCAGCGGAATACCCAGAAGGTAATGCCCCGTTACCGCGCCAATGAGGCCGAGCGGGATCGCGACCATCACGACGATGGGCTGAACGAAGCTGCGGAAGACCAAGGCCAGGAGGGCGAAGATCACGAACATCGCGATCCCGAGCGCCTGTCCCAGAGCCGCCTGCGCGTCGCCCTGCGTCTCCTGTTCCCCGCCAAAGCCCGCGTTGAGGCCCGGGTTCGCTTCGAGAAGGGGCGGCAAGAGCTCTTCTCGAATGATCTGGTTCGCCTCACCATTCGTGGTGACACTCTGATCCACATCCGCCGTGATCGTCGTCACGCGGCGTCCGTTCTGGCGCTGGATTTCAGACGGTGAGAGGCCCTCTTCCAACCGCGCCACCACCGACAACGGGATCAGGTCGCCCGAAGGTGTCGCAATGCGTGTATCCAGCAGGTCGGACAGGCTGTCACGATCTTCGCTTGGAAAACGGACCATGACGTCGACGCTGTCCTGTCCGCGTTGGACCGTCGTCGCCTCGACACCGAAGAAACCGCTTCGGGTCTGGGTCGCTAGATCCTGAAGCGTCAGCCCGTAGAGCCGCGCCTCGGGCTTGAGGGCAAGCTTGTATTCGAGACGCCCGGACGATGCGTCGTCCTGGATCTGGAACACGCCGGGGATGTTCCCAAGCCCCTGCCGCAACTCGGCCACGATCGGCTCGATCGCCTGCCCATCCGGCAACGACAACTCAATGGCAATCGCGTCTCCAGCGTCCACGAGCGAAGATGAGATCGTCAAGCTGTCGACGCCCGCGATGCGACCGACCTCCTCACGCCAAAGCCTCTCGAACTCCGCCGTCTCCCAGCTTCGCCTCGACGCTTCCGTCACCTCGGCCACAACCTGCGCCAAAGTCGGGGCCGTCGGCGCCGCATCGCCCGTCGGCCCGCCGCCACCCGCGCCGATCCCTACGACGACATACTGGCCGATCAGAACGTTGGGCGCGCTCTCCGGCAAACTCTCCTGAAGCCTTTCGCCCGCGCGGATCGCGGCACGGCGCAGGTCTTCGGCGACAGTCTCCGTTCTCTCGAAGGTTGTCCCGTCGGTCATTTCCACGTTTGCGGTGACGAACTCGCCATCAATGGAGGGAAAGAACTGGAAACGGACATAGCCATAGGACAAGAGGCCCACGATCAGCATCATCAACGCGATCACACTCGCAATCGGGATGAGAAAGCGGCGCACGCAAAAGCGGAGCGCGGCATCGAGCGGCTTCTGGATGACCCACTTCAATCCCCGGTCAATCACGCCCCGCACGGCGCCCAATGCGCGAAAGACGAGGTTCGGATTGTAGTCGTCACCCATCGCCAGCGTCGAAAGGTTCCGAGGCAGGATCAGAAGCGCCTGCAACAGCGACAGGGACAATACGATCATGACGACGGTCGGAATGTCGCCAAGGAACGAACCGAGCGGCGCCGGCATCTGCAAGAGCGGCCAAAATGCCACCAGCGTCGTCAGCGTCGAGAAGATCACCGGCACCGCGATGCGCTGCGCGCCCTTCACCGCCGCATCCTGGGGCGTCAGGCCGTTCTCGCCATTCTTGTAGATGTTCTCCGACACGACGATCGCATTATCGACCACGATGCCGATCGCCAGAATGAAACCGAAGAGCGAGATCATGTTGATCGACATGCCCATCGCTCCCATGACGATGAACGTTGCCGCAAAACTGATCGCGATCCCCGCTGCAGACCAGAAAGCGAGACGCACGTCCAGAAAGAGGGCAAGGCACAGCACGACAAGGCCGAGACCGACAAGCGCGTTCTTGGTCAGAAGGTCGATCCGCGACTGGAGTTGCGTCGCCTCGTTCTGCCAGACCGTCGCCTCGATCCCCTGTTCTAGCGAAGGGCGATAATTCTCTCGGAGGTGTTGTTGGGCGAGCTCGACTATATTGATGATCTGCTCATCACCCACCCGGTACACGTTGACGGAAACGGCGGCCGTGCCGTTGAACGATGTGGCGATGTCCGCATCCTCGAACCCGTCATTGACGGTGGCGATGTCGCGCAACAGGACCTGCGCCCCGCTTTCCGATGACCGTATGACGATGTTCTCAAAGTCGGACTGTGTGTAGTTGCGTCCGATTGTGCGGATGGGAATCGCCACGCTTTGCGTGTCGATCGAGCCGCCGGGCAACTCAAGAGAATTCACGCCCACAACGCGCGCAACCTCACCGAGAGTCAGCCCGTAGGCTCTGAGCGTGTCGCGGTCGATCTCGATGCTGACCTCGTAGTCGCGTGTGTTCGCGACCTCGGCAAAGGAGATGCCGTCAATGGCGATCAACTCGTCCTTCAGTCGCCGCGCCTCTTCCTTCAGAACCCGTTCCGTCGCATCGCCGTGGACCGCGATTTCCAGCACACGTGTGGAGTTGTCGGACCTGACCACGACCGGGTCCTCCGCATCGTCCGGAAAGGTCGAAATTCCTTCGACTTCGGTTTTCACCTCATCGAGCTTCGTCTCAATGTCTTCGCCATCCAGAAACGTCACCGTGACGCCGCCACGACCTTCCGAGATGTTGGCCGTGATGTCGTCGATCCCATCGACACCCGAAAGCTCGTCCTCGATCGGCCTGACGATGGAGTCCTGAATTTCGGTCGGAGAGGCGCCGTTATAGGCCACCGAGATCGACACGCTGTCGAGTGCGAATTCCGGGAACGTCTTCTGCGGCATGTTGGTCGCCGTCAAAACGCCGCCGGCGACCACGATCATCATCAGCAGCCACGCAGCGACGGGGTGCTCGGCCATCCATTTGATTGCAGCGTTCATCGCGGCGGCCCCTTAATCGAAAACGAGGGTGGTGCGAACCTCATCCCCCGAAACATCCCTGAGGACCTCGCCCTCCTGCGGCGCCGCAAGGGTCGTGAGCACCAGCCGGTCCTCGGGTCTGAGGCCAGCGATCCGAACATATGTGGTCTCTCCATCCACATGGACGCGCGCGGCGGGATGGAAGACGAGCCGGTCATCCTGAAAGAGCCAGACCGTGTCCCCGGACCGGAGCGCTGTCGACGGGATCGCATACGTGTTTTCAGGTTCGATCCCTTCGACGACAACCTTGGCGAACGCGTTGATCAGCGCCGGCGGTGCACCGGCGGCGAACTCCGTTGCACTCTCCTGTCGCTCGCGCAATGCGACTGTGGTCGTGAGCGTCCGTGTCTGCGGATCAAGCGCTGGATCGATACGGACGATCTCGCCAGACCACACCTTTGTTTCACCTGCAAAATTGATCGAAACCGTCGCCGGTGCGGGATTGCCCTCGAATAGACCGGGGATCAGGACCGCATCCGATTCACGAATTGCAATGCTGACCTCCATCTGATCCTTCGTGTAGATCTGGGCAATTCGGCTCCCGCCGGCGACGACGTTGCCGATTTCGGCGTCCTTCGATTGGACCGCGCCGTCAAACGGTGCTCGCACGATCTTGTTCTCCAGCGCGATCTCGGAGGATGACAGCTGCGCGCGCTGGCCCTGAAGGTTCGCGGAGACTTCGTCGCGTTGTCCGAGGAGGTCATCCACGGTCGATTGGGATGCGGCGTTGCGCTCGCGCAGACTTTGCGCGCGCTCGAGCTGTATGTTGACCAGATCAAGTCGCGCTTCTGTCGCTGCAATGCTGGCTCGAGATTGCTCAATTTGCGCCCGCTCAGCACTGCCATCGATTTCGACAAGGATATCACCTTCTCGAAACGATCCCCGGTTTGTGATCGCGGGGTGCAAGGCCACGATCCGCCCGCCCGTCGGGGCGGAAACGTCCACCGTCCGGAACGGCTCGACAAAGCCTTCGCCCCGGATCGGCAACGGGGCCTGGTGGAGGGTGAACCCGCTCGTCTCTACCAATGTATCCGGCCTAGGGGCAGGTTCGGCTTCGGCGACCTCGCGGTTCTCACCCAGATAGGTAAAGCCCAGGTAGCCACCGCCGACAATAGCGACCGCCACGACCACCCAAAATAGCTCGCGTATCGCGCGACCTGCGAACCTGAGTACCTTGCGCATGCGAATTCCCTGCAACCGATTTTACTGACCTTCGGGTCAGTAAGAAACATGTGTCGCTCGCGCCAGGTATCAAGCTCTGCATTTGATTTCTTTGGTGTCACTGACCACATTGCGGTTACTGCAATGAAAGTAGTACATCAAAGATGAATAAAGAGGCAGATGATCAAACGGATGTCGACAAACCACGCCGCCGAAAGGACGAACGCCCCGCCGAGATAGTGTCGGCCGGTATCTCGGAGTTCGAGAAACATGGCTTCTACCGCGCCAATCTCAACCGCATCGCCAAGACCGCTGGCATCTCCAAAGGCACAATATATCTCTATTTCGAGTCGAAAGAGGCCCTCTTTCTCGCCGCAATCGAACAGCACGTCACGTCGGTTATGGGAGAGAGCGAGGCTGAGATGTCGGACGGCGAGGGCACGACGCGCCAGCTTCTGACGAGGCTCCTGCAGAACATGTACGCGCGTTTCGTCCACGGCGAGGCACAAGCCCTGTTTCGCATCTTGCTGACCGAAGGGGATCGGCTGCCCAACGTAATCAGCAGCTACCATTCGATGACGGTGCAGCGCGGCGCGACCCTTCTCAAGCAAATCCTCGCTCGCGGCGTGAAACGCGGCGAAGTCCGATCCAGCCCGGTTCTTGACACACCCCAGGTGTTGATCGCGCCGGCAGTCTACTTCGCCGTACACAACATGATGTTTAAGAGCACTCAACCGCTGGACTTCGAACGCTTCTTCGAAGCACACATCGACATGATGTTTCATGGCGTGCTTCTCACCAACGACATGTGAGGTCGTATCGCATGGCCGATCGCACGAAGATGAGATCTCGTACGTCACCGTCTGCGAGCGACTGCCGAGTTTGTTTGTGCAATTTAGATATCTCGATCGACTAAGCCTCGATTTGATTGGCATGACACCGGCAAGTCGTGACTTGCCTCAAACGGACCTCTGGATCGAGAAGCGAAATGGCTGCAAAGTCCACGCTGCGGTCATCCAACAAAGCCAACGCCCGCAGTTGCAGCCGATTCTGTCATGCAGGCTGCGACTGCAGCTTCGAGGCCACGTATTGGATGTCGGCTAAGGGCTGTCACGGTCGCAATTCGCCCAAAACGTCAACTCGTTCCAAGGCTCGCCGAAGGGCATGGTTCGAAACCCTCATGTAGATTTCGGTCCTCTTGAGGTTCGCATGCCCGAGGAGCGCCTGAACTATACGGAGCGGCATGTTGGTCGGCGAGCGATCGAATCTATGCAACATTGCGGATGTGTCTTCACAACTGCCTCCATCTAAGTGTTCAGTCCCGGCATCTGGTGGATCGGATTGACGATGAATCTGCTCGGCTCTGATGTCCAGATTTTGCAGATGTATTCGTAGGG
>CANNFE010000027.1 GCA_947503775.1 uncultured Paracoccaceae bacterium
AGGACACCGAACGAAAAGCAGCCGCGGGCGCTCGCACTCGGGTCGACGCGCGCCCTTCTGCGCCCTCAACAGGTTGTTTTTTTAACAGATTGGGTGAATAGCTGCCGTTTATTACAGGTGCAAAGTCGACACGGTCTGTGTGAAAATCACCTGCACCTTCTTGAGAGGCGGTAGTTTTCAACGATTGGTCTGTGCGGCATATTGCGCAAAGAGTGCACTGGTAAACAAGCCTGGCAGAGTGACAGAAAAAAGCAAATTGGCTCAGCTGATTATCGATGGCGACGCCGCCCGACGCCTTATCACAATCATTCTCAACTTCGAATACAAAGACAGAACACGTGAACGAGGCGATTTCTTAGGTTCAAGACGCATAGCCAATAGATGACGGTTGCCGCGAGAGCAATGGCCGAGAGGAAGACCTTCGGACAGCGGTCGTATCGTGTTGCTACACGCCGCCGATTATCGAGCCTGCCAAACACGATTCGATGCGGTTGCGGCGTTTGTAGCGGCGCCTATCGTATCTGACGTTTTTTTTTCCGCTGCTTCCGACCAGGGATGCAGGCACGTATCCCTTTGTCTTTCAACGAGTCCCTAAACCGGTCGGCATCATATTCGCGGTCCCCGAGCAGCTAGTCAACATTCGGCAAGGCTGCCGAGCAATGCCAGCGCGCCGATGTATCGCTGACCTGATCCGACGTGACGAACAGGTTCAGGGGCCAGCCCTCACTGTCGCAGATGGCGTGCAGCTTGGTGTTCATGCCCCTTTTGGGTCCGACCAATTAGGCGTCATTCGTCGTTGTCCTCGGACCATTTATGGATGGCCCCTTGGTAAGAGCGTTGTTCGGTTCCGGCATTCGATCGGTCGCGGCCATGTATACGGCATCTCGTCTGCGGCTTGGTCTGCCGCGCGCCCTGATAAAGTTCGCTGAGGTGGACGGGTCCCGATCAATGGCCCGCGGTCTGAGCCGCACCGGTCCGAACTGGGTGTCCCTTCCGTCCTGTTCTCCGCCTCTATGCCATCACCTCACCTCGCGCCTTACCTTCTCGGAGTCGCCCGGTCGTGCCCGCGGCGATTTTGTTTTCAACCGGGCACGGCCCGGGAGCTGCCGCCACGAGCGATAAGCGCCCAGATGGTACGAGCCATGCGCGCGGCCAGCGCAACGGCTGCGACCTTCACCGGCTTGCGTGTGAGCATCCGGTCGAGCCAGTCGCGGGCCGCATTTTCAGCCTTTGCTGTCCGTCGTCCCCGTCGCGCGCTGATCTGCGCCACGGCGCCAAGATAGGGCAGCCGCCGCAGATATCGGTTTCCCGCCTTCGATATCCGCCCGAGCCGCTCCTTGCCACCGGAGGAATGTGCCCGAGGCGTGAGACCGAGCCACGCCGCATAGTCGCGCGCAGACCGGAACACCGCGACATCCGGCGTGGCGGCGGCGAAGGCGGATGATGCGATAGGGCCGAGGCCGGGGAATGTGGCGAGCCGCCGGGCGAGCGGGTCGGCCATTTGTGCCGCCACGATGCTCGTGGTTGCCTCCTCGATCCGGTCCTCAAGATCGTGCAGTTGACCGGCGAGCAGGTCGAGCGCAGGGCACGTCGCGCGCGGCTTCGAGCATTCGGTCGAGGTTGTGAATGCCCTTCGCCATGACGATCCCGAACTCCGACAGATGCGCGCGGATAGCGTTCATGGTCTGGGTCCGCTGCCGTACCAGGAAGTCCCGCGCCTTGTGGTCCAGAAGCGCCGCCTGCCGCTCGGCCGACTTCATCGGCACGAAGCGCATGGTCGAACGCGCCACAGCCTGGCAGATCGCCTCGGCATCGGCGGCATCCGTCTTGCCCCGCTTCACGTAAGGCTTCACATACGCTGGCGGCATCAACCGGACCTCATGGCCGAGCCCCGCGAGTTCCCGCGCCCAGTAGTGTGCCCCCGAGCAGGCTTCCATCCCGACAAGGCACGGCCCCAGCCGCTCGAAAAATCTGAGCACTTGCGTGCGGCGCAGCTGATGCCGGACGACAACCCGCCCCTCCGGATCAACGGCGTGAACCTGAAAGACGCTCTTGCCCAGATCAAGGCCGATGATGATAGACTGCTCCATGGGTGGCTCCTCTCGGTGGAATGCTACACAGCTCCTCCACTGGCACATCGCGATGCCGTAAGCGGGCCATCCACACCATCAACAGCGGACAATTTCTCATCCCTTTTCCCGCCTATACTGGTCGCTGTTCGATGAGCCTTGAGATACGTTGCATCAATCATCACGCTCTTCTCTTCATCGTGCTCGGCAGCCAGTCCGGCCATCATCCGGGCAAAGACGCCCTTATCGCTCCATCGTTTCCAGCGGCTGTACAGCGTCTTATGCGGCCCATCGTCAGCAGGGGCATCACGCCACCGTAAACCATCGCGATTGATAAAAACAATTTCACTCAAGACACGTCGATCATCAATGTGGGGTTTTCCGTGGCACTTTGGCAAAAAGAGCGCAAGGCGCACCATCTGCGCGTCCGTGAGCCAGAAAAGATCAGACATGTTCACCGCTCGTTTTCGAACCGTACTTCACGCCAGTACAGGGAAGTCAATAGCTCCTAACCCTAATTATAAACCTTTTAGGGGTGACCTAGCAGCTTGCCGCATGTCAGAATGATTGGAATGTGATGAAGCAATAGAAAAGGCGCTTGAAACTTATGGCGCAAGACGATGTGGCAGCGGCAAAATCATCAGTGGTGGTCGATGACGACAACCCTTTTACTTTCGATCTCGACGATCTCGACGATCTCGGGGTTGGTCAACCTTTGTCTTTGCGGGATGGTGATCCAGCACGCTTTGGTGTGTTTGGGTGGGATGATCCTTTCGTTAACACTGACGGCATCCGTCAGGCAAATTGGCATAACATCGATATTGCCATGATCGGCAGCTCGCGCCTACAATATGGGTTGTCGCCGATTTGCAATCCGATTTCTCTTACGCCAGCGAACTGGCGTGCGGTATGCGATGTAGTGCGTCCGGCATTCTTGCTTGTCGAGAGTTTTATCCAGTCGTTCGACGGACACTGGTATCTCGATCAATTCCACACGGCTGATCAGTCTGATGGGACTTCTATCGCCGAAATCGTTGTTGCCTTTCAAGCAGCGGGGATCCCGACCGTCTTTTGGGATACTCTCGATGTAGCATTTGCTGACCATTTTGGCGGGATGGCTGATCAGTTCGATCTGCATTTTTTCAGCGACGGTCGACATTTTGACTGTTCGCGCCCCCGCTCGATAGTAAAGCGCGGAGATAGTGAATATCTGCCACCTGCCTGTTCGCCTGCTCTTCAGACCCCAATCGATACCACTCGCGGTTTTGCGGATCTTGGCTTTGCCGGTAACAGACGGCCAGGTGATACCGTTCCACGGATACTTTTTGACGGCTGGGCTGATATCATACGCCATCCTGACGCATTGTCGTTCCTCGAAGCTCTGATGCCGGACGGCCTTCGGATCGTTGATTCGCGTTATCGGCTTTACAAGAATCAGATCGAAACGAGTGGGCCCCTTGGCGAGCATGTGCTTGGCTGTGTAACCCGTCCAAGTCTATGGTCTCTGACGCGGCGCGCCTCTGCGCGGATAGTATCGACGCAGACGATTGTGACCCCTCATGCACAACATTGGGATTTAGTAGAAGCTGCTGCCTGTGGCACAGCGATATTTCAGCACGGCACCCCTCAGGCAGGAGGTGCGCTGGACGCATTTTATCATTCCTATGAGGATGGCAGTGATTTGATCGATGCTGTTAAGAAACGGCTCGCTGATCCCGTCGATCTTTTGAACGAAACCCAGAGAGCGTGGCGCCAAGCGGCGGGAAAAGAAAGCTATGCGCACCGGCTTCAGATTATCTTCGATCGGCTGGGGCTTGATATCAAACTTCGCGTGCAGCCAAAGGTATCCGTCTTGGCAGTGACGTTCCGCCTTCAATACCTGGAGCGCATCCTCAAGCAGTTTGACGCGCAGGTCTATCCTGATAAGGAGCTTATTCTTGTTGTTAATAGCAATGGGCTAACTCTTGCCGATGTGACAAAGCAGGTTGGCACCCGAAGCGATGTTCGCATCGCAGTGCTGCCCGCTGAACGCGTAGAAGCGGGAAGCCTGAACCACGGAATCCGCATGGCGACAGGCGACTATATTGTAAAAATGGATGATGATGATCTTTACGGACCCAATTACGTCTCGGACATGATATTACACGCAAGTATTCACGATCTTGATCTTTTTGGAAAAGCGAACCGGTTCTTCTATTTCTCCGAGCTTGATCAGACATATGCACGAGACGGGAAGCAAACGTTAAAACTAGTTGGACCCGATGATTTGCTGGAGGCGCATATCGGCGGGGCGACCCTTTCTGGAAGGACCAGTTTTTTTCGCCGGAACCCGTATCCCGAAGGAAACTTCTCTGCTACAGATACACACTACTATTCCAACTTGCAAGGTCGTGTCGATGGACGCTTCGCAATACTCGACGACAGTAGTTTTGTTTATTGGCGCCGTGGAGCTGCCGAGCATAGCTGGAAAATGGATAATGAGAAAATGTTGGCAAATATGACATTCGTGAGCAACGGTGTCCCTCAATCTATGATAGAATAATCGTATTATGGTATATTCTTTCGGACCTAAAAAGGCATCAAATGGTAGCAGCGCCCTTCTGCGTAGTAAGTCTTCTGAATATAAAGAGCGCTACGGAATTGCTAACTATACGGTCGAGGGACTTGCCAGAATGGCTGAGGATATAGACTTCGACGGTCGGCGCGTTCTGGAATTTGGCGGCTGGAACATCCCGACAGAGATCACGATTGGTGACTTAGGTGCTTCAACATGGACCTCGATTGATATGATTGGAAGTATTTCAGGTGCATATCAAGCACAACGCTTTGGGCATCTTAAAGACGTTGAGATCCTTGATTATGATGCTGGTGCCCAAAAAATAGGTCGCCAGCCTTTAACGATAATTAACGGAGACGCAACGCTTTTACCTCCGGCTTTTTTCGGACACTTCGATATAGTTGTCTCTTTTGCGACAATTGAACATGTGCTGGATATAGTGAGATTCCTTGAAAAGGCTTGGCGTGCGTTAGTACCGGGCGGTGTTTTTGCCACAAGGTTCGGCCCGATCTGGCCGTCTGTGATCGGACATCACGCATATGTATCGAAAGATCTTAACTTTCAAAAACCCGACGGGCCAATCGGCCCATGGGGGCATTTATTACTGCGTCCTCCAGAAATGCTCGATAGGTTGCTTGTCTCTGGTGTAACCGAGACTGATGCTGCGCTCACAATCCAGCAACTTTACACATCCCCGCGTATCAATAGATATTTCACTGAGGATTACCAAGGGTTTTTCGATGCATCGAAATTTAAATCTACAGAGTTTAAGGCGGCTTGGTCAAAACCTCCTCCGCCTGATATCGAGGCAGCGTTACGGTTGGCCTATCCTATGCATAAAGATTTTTCGACCGGAGCTTGGCATACCCTTAGCTACAAGGTGTAGTAATGTCGCGCCGGCATTAATCAAAGAGGGACTCTTACCAGGTTAGGGTCAGGACTCATTGATTTCCGCCTGGGGAATGCTTCACGGCTCGGAAGACGAGCGGTGAACATGTCTGATCTTTTTGGCTGAGCGATGCGCAGATGGCGCGTCTTGAGCCTTTCTTTCCCACTTCCCACGGTAAGCCACGCGTCGATGACCGGCGTGTGTTGAGTGATGTTATCTTCTTCAATTGCAATGGCTTATGGTGCGCGATGCCCCGGCTGCCTATCGGCCGCATAAGACGCTGGATACCCGTTGGAAGCGATGGAGCGATAGGGGCGTCTTTACCCGGATGATGGCGGGACTGGCTGCCGAGCACGGCGAAGAGAAGAGCGTGATGATTGATGCAACGTATCTCAAGGCTCATCGAACAGCGACCAGTATGGGCGTGAAAAGGGGGATGAGAAATTGTCCGCCATTCGTCCGAGGATAATGACTAATGACGCCTGATTGGCCGGACCAAGGGCGGCGTGAACACGAAACTACATCCCATCTGCGACAGCCAGGGACATCCGCTCAACCTCTTCGTCACAGCTGGGCAAGTCAGCGATTACATCGGAGCACGGGCCTCGCTGAGCAGTTTGCCGAATGTCGATTGGCTGCTCGGGGATCGTGGCGATGATGGCGATTGGTTCCGGCAATCGTTCAAAGACAAAGGGATGCGCGCCTGCATCCCTGGCCGGAAGCAGCGGAAGAAACCGGTAAAGTACGACAAGCGCCGCTACAAACGGCGCAATCGGATAGAGCTCATGTTCTATTGGTTGAAGGATTGGCGGCGTGTTGCAACCCGCTACGACAGATGTCCGAAGGTTTTCTGTCGCCCATCGCTCTCGCCGCAACCGTCCTATATTGGCTATAAGTCCTGAACCTAAGGCGACGATGACGTGACGTTGAAGCAACTCGGAAGCTCATGAGCCAGACGACCCGATTCAGTTGGTCTTTGGCCGATAGGATGTTCGGAAAGCTTTATCGGCTTGAAGCCTATTGCAGTTTACCTCTAGTCAACACAATCAGATCGAAGAGGGCCATCACGATGAGAATCGGGTTCATTGCCAGATCAACACTTGGCGCGATGGGGGAGGCTGCGCTTACGAACTATGTCCGACTGGTCCAAGAGCATCACGACGTTTTTGTTATCCAGACGCCAGGCCGGGAAAAGATTGTCAGAGCTCCATCCACAGGTTTGCGGCTTTACGATGTCCCGGCCGGTCCAGTAGCAAAACGTCGACGCGCGATCTACGACGTTTTGCGCAGCACGAGGCCTGACATCGTTCATATGATACAAAGTCCGTATTGTTTCGATGATTTTATGACGTTGAAACCTGTTTTTCCAGATATCAAATGGTGCCTTGATTTTCGCTCTCCCCATGTCGGACCGCGCGATGCGCCAAGCCTAAAGCGGTTTCAACAAATGCATCTTCACGTCGACGGCCTGATGACGCATTCTCTGGAAAGCCTACGCACTAATATTCGTCGCCGATGGCGCGTAGCCGTTGAAATTCCGCCGGGGGTCGACACAGCCTCCATCCCATTTGCTCCAGCGCGAGATAGGCAAGATGGATCAACGCGGCTTCGTCTCGTTTACGTGGGCAGTCTATCAAGAACTCGCAAGATCGACGCCTTGCTTGATATGATTGCCCAGGCTGTAAAGGTAACTCCGAAGCTGCATGTAGACTTTTTCGGTGCTGGAAATGCTGAAGAAGAGCTAAAAAGCCATCTGATCCAAGCAAATCTTATTGATCGAGTGGTGTTTCAGGGGCAGGTTGATCAGGCGACGTTGTGGCAACGCATGAATAGCTATGATGCTGGAATTGCCTATGTTCCGAATGAAATGTTTGGCTCAGCACCATCATTGAAATCGATTGAATATGCCGCACTTGGGCTACCGGTTCTGGCCTCACGTACACCAGGTCATGTCTCCTTCCGCCGCAGACATGGGTTTGCATTCAATTTTTTTAGCAATACACCCGGTGGCCTTGCAACCGTACTTCAAACTGGCATAGATCGCTCCACAAAGACAATACAAACCAACCGGAAAGCTGCCGAGGCCCTTGACTGGAGGCGCATTGTAGAAACCCGATTACTTCCTGTTTATCAAAAACTGCTGCAATGAAGGCCTAATCCAACGCAAGCAAATCTTTCGAGATCTTATCGAGCTGTTTTGCGGCCATCGTAGCGTACGTCTTGCGTATCGAAACGTTGTGTGCTCGAATTGCGTCTGCTTCGGCTTTATTCCGCGGACGCTTCAGCATGAAATTCATATCACGAACGCCAAAACAGACTGGCACCTTAATATTTTCGGATAGGAGAAACGACATTAATAAAGCATCGTGACTTTGCCAAGGTTTCACGATGTCAGGCAATATCACACAGGTGTCGAGATCTACGCCTTCAAAAGCAATCTCGAAGTCATGGAACGATACACCCAAGCCGCGTCGCGCCCGCGTAAGCGCAAAGCCTTCCTCTCCCCCTTGAACATGACTTTGTAGTAAATGCGACGCGAGCTTCAGGTCTGGATGAAGGCCTAGATAACGATGAGCTGTCTTATCTGGTAAGCCGACCAGGAAGGGTATTTCGTGCGTATGAAGATCTTGCCACGATAAACGGTTCGGGGTGTTGCCAACGTAAATATGAGCGTCGGGGATTCCAGTTTGGGGATCCATAGCTTTCCAAAGCCCGGAAAGCGTCGCCAGACGTTCGTCTTCGATCATGTGTTCAAGTACAGCGAAGAGCATGAACACTGAACCAGGCTCAGCTGCACTGACGGCTGCGGCGACGACGTCCGCCGGGGGGAGATGGTGGAGTTCAAGATTATCGAGGCCATAGGCCTTTTTGCGTTCGAGGCAGAGCTCAAACATTTGTAGATCTATCTCAAAGGCATCCACATTCTTGAAAATCTCGGTAAAGGCGTGAGTAACAGATCCTGCACCACACCCGATTTCGACCACTTTACGAGTTGATGCCGGAGCGCTCTCGGGGAAGGCGCTCGTCATTCTTGGGCCAAATTCACGGTGAAAGCGGTCACGGCGCGCATAAGAGACATTTGCGATTGCAGCGTCTGTGTAACCGCGGCTTCGAAGCTCCTGGGCAAATGCCTCAGTGGCAGGGTGATCCGCCAGAGATGCAAGGGGTTGGGTGTTGCTTGAGGATGCAGCTGCCCCGACTGCATTAGCTTGGTGCGACATTGCTTCTCCTGAATGTCAGGTCGATGTCTATCAAGTGATTTGATAGACTTGCACGGCTCGGCGCATCCGTGCAACACCTGCTTTGGCACAGATTACATGGGGTCCGACATGAGTGATTGCATCGTTATCACGGGGGCCGGTCGATCTGGTACATCACTCGTTGCAGGCCTTCTTGCAAAGGCAGGCATGCGTCTTTCAGACGACTTGATCGAAGCGAGTGTCCAGAACCCACGTGGCAGTTTTGAAGATCGGGAAATCTTTTTGCTGCAACGCGAGATGCTGGCACAAGTGGGCCCCCTAAGACTGCCGCCGCCAGAAAACTGGATGGACAATCCCGCCGTCTCAAAAGCGGAGCCCTTATTGCGAGAGCTTTTAAGGAAGGGCGTTGCGGGTGAGGATACAGAGCCGGACAAGGGTCTAAAGCCGTGGGGCTTTAAGAGTCCCGACACGGCATATACATTTCGTTTGTGGCACCGAATCTTTAATGCCGAAAAGGTCGTTCCAAAAATTGTTCTATGTATACGTGAACCGTCGGCGGTCGTTACGTCTCTGATGAGACAGTATAACTGGGATGCAGGGACTGCCGAGCTCTTCTGGCTGACCAAATACCTTTCTGCGATTATAGATACTGGCGCTAATGTTTTCTTAGCCCGTTATGAACACATCTTGCGTGCTGATATGGATCATATCAATGCTTTGTGTAAATTTACAGGTTTGGAGGGTGGACTGAATCGCAATGCGGTAGATGAACTCCTAGAGCCAACCCTCAATCGCAGTGGAACCAACGGCTACACATGCTCTATTTCTGCTGTCGAACAGATGTGGGACGTTTTGAAGAGTGCCGCTAATACGGAATTTGATCGTGAGATATTACTCAAGAATGCTCTGGAGATAAATAAATCAATTGTCCCGCTTCGCATATGGCTAAATGAGGCTTATCGTATATATCAATACCAAATGCCTTCAGTAACTTCCAATACTAAAGGCGCCGATACAATTTGGCGCAAAGCTTTGGAAGAGAGTGAAATTACTTTAGATGCGAATCGCAAGGAGCTTAAATCATCGATTCTGCAAAATGCCGAACTGCAGCGCAGGATAGTGCTCGCCGCGAAAGAAATTGAACGTCTACGTGTCTTCTCAGCTGCTGCCGATCGGCAATGCAGAGAAGCCAAAAATAAGGCTGAGGAATTGCACCATGAGCTAGCAAGTATACGTTCGCTCAGTCGAAAGGCGCAAGAATCCAGAGAGCAATCAGATGACATCACCCATAAGGCAGATAGAGCTACTATAAGGAGACTAAAAACTGAAGTCGCTACTCTAAAGGACGAGGTCATAGAGGCTCGTAATAGCACGAGTTTCCAACTTGGACATATTCTCATTCGAGCAGTAAGGCGACCGGGTCGTAATACAATGGCGGTCCCCTGGCGAATAATAAAGCTTAGTCTTGCGCGGCGATCGCGACGAGCTTGATAGCGGAGCCGTCCGTCGTCAGGGTGTCTAGCCCCCTGTCCCTGGGCCATTGATCTCGCCTTTCTCCAATAAGGTTTCCGGAACGGGTGGCCGCATGTTAAGCGCCTGATGCGGTCGGGTGTGATTGTACTGT
>CANNFE010000028.1 GCA_947503775.1 uncultured Paracoccaceae bacterium
TGTCGCTTCCTCGCCATCCCAAATCCCCCTCTAGCAGCCAATGTAATGGCCCAATTCTAGGGGGGAAGGACACCCTGGCATGAGCCAATGCTATCTGGAGCGCCAGAGTTACGTCAGACAATGACACAGAGTCCTGTGAATATACTGCAATTAAGGGTACAAAACTGCCGAAAGGGCACCTAGTCCGTAAATTCTGATTAGTTAGGGGACAGTGACACTGGTGCATCTAACCACGGTGTCTGTCTCGTCATACCAGCGCAAGGCGGCACGGAAGGCGACGGCGCGAGCCGTGTCGATGCCAGCTTGGGCGTTTGCAAGCGCCGATTGCGCCTCAATCACGCTGGTCCCGGCGTCGATACCCGCCTGACGCCGGGCGCGCGCACGGTCGAGATCGGCCGCAATCAGACGGTACCCGGCGAAGCTACTGCCAAGTTGAGCTTCGGCGCCTTGCAGCTCGACCGCGGCTTCGAGCGCCGCGATCTCCGCCTGGCCGCGGGTCTGGAGCCAGGCGATTTCAGCTTCGGCCACGGACAGACGCGCGCGGTCAACGCCGCGGCGGGCGGCTCCGTTGTCAAAAAATACCCCTTCGAGACTGATACTGTTACTGAGCGCGGCGGCATTGCCCGACAGCAGCCCCGCCAGCGTTCGCGCGGTCGCGGCAAGCGAGCCGGTCACGACAACCCGGGGCCGCGTGTCTCGCAATGCCTGAGCGCGGGAGGCATCTGCAGCGTGAAAGCGTAACCAGGCGGCACAGACGGCAGGGCGGTTGGCGATGTCGGTCAGGTCGGTGCGTGCCGGGACGGAAGGACGCTGAAGGTCGCGCAAAGAGACTGCATGCGGGATCGTGCGAGCGCCAAGGGCCCGCAGGCGCGCTTCGGCCAACGCGATCCGGCTTGAGCTTTGCGCAGCCTCGACGCGGGCATTGGTCAGCTCGCGAACCTGCCGGGCAGCATCAAGGCTGGTGCTTTCGCCGGCAGCGGCGCGTGCGCGTACGGCGGGCAAGACGGCCTCGGCCAGCCGCACCCGTTCGCGGGCGCGAGTGGCGGTCGTCCGGGCCTCGGCCAGCGCGATCCAGCCTTCGACAACGGCGCGGGCCAGTTCCCTGCGGGCGATCAACAGATCGAGGTTTCCGGCGCTGCGCTCTAGCTGCGCGGCCTTAAGAGCGGCGGTCAGCCGGCCCGTAAGATCAGGCTCGAAGCGACCCTCGGTGTTGTAGGAGCGCGCGCTGTTTTCTCGATCCGTGTTGAGGGTTCCTCGCGCGCTGCCTGTGCCGCTGAGCTGCGGGAAAAGGTCCATCTGTGTCTGCGAAAGCGCTCGGTCAGCCGCTCTGGCGCGGGCGCGAGCAGCAGCGACGTCAAGACCGGCGATATCGGCTTCATTGAGCATCTGCCGCAGCCCCGGATCACCGAAATCGAGGGCCCAGACAGTGGGTTCCCGGACGGCCAGATCGCTTCTGCTGACAGCATCGATAGGGCCGCCGTCAAGCTCAGGCAGGGCGCAGCCTGTAAGGCCAAGGCTCAACGCAATGGCAACAGCGGCCTTCATCTTAGCACCCGGACGATCATTCGCTGACCGAGGATCAGAGCATTGGCGACCTCTGGTTCCGCGTCGATGCGCACGACGATTTCAACCGTGCGGGCATCACCGCCCGACTGACCGGGAGTGCCGTAAACGCCCGCGACGCGAAGGACCTCGCCCTGCAAAGTCACGCCCGCGCCTTGTTCAGAGATAATCTCGGTCGTCTGGCCGGGTTCAACAAGGCCAACGAATTGTTCGTCGAGATTGGCGCGCACGACGCGGGGCGCATCGGGGGCAAGCAGAAACATCTCGGTTACGGTCGATGTGCTGGTGCCGTCGCCCTCGCGCGCAGAGCTGCGCAGCACCGTTCCGGAGCGGGGCGCCCGAACGACATGCGCTTCGATCTCGGCCTCTTGCTGGGCGACCCCGCGGTTGGAAAGAGTGACGGCGACCTCCGCGGCGCGGACCTCCAATTCGGCCTGCCGGGCCGCGCGGCGCGCCTCGTCGGCCTGACGGGCCGGAATCGCGTCGGCAGCGGCGAGAGGCGAGAGGCGACTGGCATCGGCGAGCGCCTGACTGGCCTGCATGTTGGCCAGATCGGCCTGGATTTCCGACTGAACGAGCTGCTCGCGCACGATCTGAAGCTGAAGCCGAGCGGCAGTGTCATCGATCCGGGCAAGCGGCTGGTCCTTTTCGACACGGGCGCCCTCGGTGACGAACACTTCGGCGATGACCCCCTCGCGGCGCGCAGCCAGACGCATGACGCCGCCTTCGATGTCGACACGGCCCGTTGCCACGGCCAGCCAGGGACTGTCTGGCGTCTGGCTGTTAACGGAGAGCGGGAGGAACGTGAGGAAAACCAAAAGAAGTCGCGTCATGCTGGATAGGTCTCTTTTCTTTGTATGCCAAGGATGCGCCCGTCTTCCATCTGCAGGATGCGGTCAGCGAACGGGGTCAGGCGGTCGTCATGGGTCACGCAGACCACTGCGACACCCGATTGGCGCGCAAGGTCGCGCAGGCGCGAGGCGACGAGCTGACCGTTTTCGCTATCGAGCGCGCTGGTCGGCTCGTCCGCAAAGATTACGCGGGGCTGCTTGGCCAACGCGCAGGCCACCGAGACGCGCTGCTTCTCTCCGCCCGACAGCGCGGCCGGCAAAAGCGTCATCCGGTCGCCAAGGCCGACATTGCGCAATGCGTCGTCCGCGCGGGCGCGCGCCTCGCGGCGATTTATGCCCATCTCGCGAAGGACAAAGGCGATCTGTTCGCGCGCGCTGAGACTGGGCAGCAGGATCGAGCCCTGGAAGATAAAGCCCATATGGGCCAGCCGAAAGGCGTCTCGCGCCTTGCGTGGCAACGACCAAAGCGATGTCTCGCCCGCAATGACCGCGCCGCTGTCGGGCGGCGTCAACCCCGCGAGCATCGCCAGCAATGTGGATTTGCCGCAACCCGACGGCCCCTTGATGAGAGTAAAGGCGCCTTCATGCACTGTGATATCGAGGTCGCGCACCACGTCGATCGTCGCCGGACCATTGCGAAACGACTTGGTCAATCCGCGGGCCGCGAGGGCCGGTTGAGGGGGGGCGGTATCCTTCATCGCAGAAGCGCCGCCGGATCGGCCCGGCGTAGACGGCGCAGAGCGATGAGGTTCGAGAAAAGCACAACGGCCGTCAACGCGACCGCCGATCCCACGATAAGCGACGGGCTTAGGACGGCCGACACATTTTGCTCCCGCAGGTAGCTGATCAGAAGACCAGCCACCACGGCCGTCACGGCGATGGCCGCGATCCCGACAATCCCGCCTTGCGCCACGACAAGCCGCTGAAGCCGCCCGAACGAAAGCCCGTAGGCCCGCAGGGCCGCATATTCGCGAATGGATGCGGCCACCGCTCCGGCAAAGGACTGGCTTACGATAAGCAGCGTGACGACCAGCGCGATACCGACCGACGAGACAAAGACGGCTCCCAGACCCGATGCCATCCATGAAACCATGCTGGATGCGATAAGCTCGTCTTCCATCCAGAACGTCAGGTCTGGATGCTCGATGAACCCGGACCAAAGCCGGTCAAGCGCGACGGGTGGGACATCCTCCCCGAGTTTGACCAGCATGAACCTCACAGGCGCACTCTCTGACCCTGTAAAGGACCGCGCGGTCGCCTGAGAGGTAATCACAGGAACAGCCAAAACCCCTTTTAACCCGTCGAGTATGCCGACAATGCGGGCCGTCTTGCTGTTAATTACAACGTGATCCCCGATCCCGACGCCAATCTTCGCGGCGAAAGCTGTATCGAGGATTGTCGCTCCGGGTTCAGCAAGTGCAGCTCGCATCTTTGCCGGTAGCATCTTCGAATAAAGTATTCCGTCAGGCGTGCTCGGCGTGCCGATGATTTGAACCCAGTGTCCCACCCCGAACTCATCGCCGTCCGGTTCATCAGGCAAACGAAGATCACCTATGATAGGGGCATAGGGCTCCATCCGCTCTATTTCGGGAATGAGCCAAAGCAACGAGGATTGCGCATCGGTCAAGCCCGGGCTGTCCTCGAGCGACGTGCTCCCTGCCGGTCCCACCCAGAATGTCGCATCTGACATCGTAATCGGGGCCGACGCATTGCGGAACGCGCCAAACATCAGCGAAAGCTGCATGATCATTAAAATGCCGGACACACCGACCGAGATCATGACCGGAAGGTAACGACGCCAGTCATGGCTAACAGAGGACCACGCAATCCAAAGCATCATGCGCTCAGCCCGCACTTGCGGGTGGATGCAGCGGGCGATCTGATTGCTCTACGGTCATGTGCGGCAGCCACGCTCGGCAATCAGCGTTCTGAGGATTGCGAGACTTCGCTCAGCGTCCTCGAGCTCATCGGCTGCAAATTCAGCGTCCGTCAGACCGTTGTTGACGCCCTCTCCACCGCGACGATCGGATAGGCCCACAAGAATATCAATCTCTGCCTCTTCGCGATTTGTTTCCCAGAATCGGGCCTCGTTTATGAGTTCCGAGCAAGACATTGACCTGTAATTGTCGATCTCGTCTTCCGTAGTCATTTCGCAAGCCGATAGTCCAAAGGCCGTGCTGCCGATCAAGATCAGAGTATGATGTATCTTCACGCCGCCTCTCCTGTGCCATCACTGCCACCGCAGATAGGACAGAAGTGTTCAGGCCGTGTCCGCATTCCGTGGAGAAAGTGTGGAGAGCGCATCGTTTCGCGCCGCCTTAAAGTGCAGCTCGAAGAGGGCGCCGCCCCCGGATCTGTTTGCATAGGTGATCTGCGCGCCATGCGCCTTGGCAATCGCCCGGACCACGGACAGGCCCAGCCCCGATCCGGCCCCCCCGCGAGAGCTGTCGGCCTGCCAGAACCGGTCGAAGGCGCGGCACGACTGCATTTCGGTCAGGCCGGGTCCACTATCCATGACGCGCAGCCATGAGGCGTCACCGTCCGATCCCGTCTCAATCCGGGTCGGTCCGCCACCATGGCGAGCAGCATTCGACAGCAATGCCTGAAGTGCCTGGGTCACGCGCAGGGCATCGCCATTGATTGGAGCGCTCTCAAGCGCGATTTCGACCGACCGCTCCGGTTCGACAAGAACGGGAAGAGCAGCCTCCAAATGATCCCGCGCGATCCGGGCCAGATCGATGGGGGCGAGATCCAGGGTCAGTCTGCCCGCATCGAAAAGGGTCAGAAGGCGCAGATCCTCGACGATCCGGGTCAGAAGATCGACCTGCCCAAGAAGCGAGCGAAGCTCTGCCTCGCCGCTCGGGAAGACCCCGTCGAGCATTCCGTGCAGGCGGCCCGACAGAACGGTGAGCGGGGTACGCAGCTCGTGGGCTACGGCGGCCGCGCTTTCACGCCGCTCGCGGTCGGATCGCTCTGCTACAGCAGCCATCGTGTTGAAATCGCGGATGAAGCGAGCGACTTCCTCGGTCGTGCGCCCGCCCGTTTCGGCCCGGGCGGACAGATCCCCCCGGCTAAGATCGCGCGCCGCTTGCGACAGCGACACCAGCGGGCGGAGCAGGCGCCGCCCGCCAGCGAACGCCACGCCCGCCCCCGCCAGAAGACCGCCAAGCGCGATGGCAGCCGTCAGAAGGGCGAATTGCCGCTCCGAGATATGTGCGTTCAGGAGATCGACCAGCTCCTCCGACATCGGTTCGTCACTGGCTAGCTCCGCGGCTAGATTAGGCGGCAGCGTTTGCTCGAACCGCCCCCAGATCACGAGATCGGCCAGCGAGAAAAGCCCAAGGATCGTCATAACGGCCACGAGGGCGGCAAGACCGCCGATCCGCAGGAGGTGGACAGAAAGCGGCCTCACCCTCCGGCGTCCAGACGAAAGCCGACGCCGCGAATCGTGCGAAGTTCCACCCCGGCCCTGCCCCGTGCAAGCTTACGGCGCAGGTTCGACAGGTGGCTATCAACGGTGCGGTCGATCGCCTCGCTATCACCCAAACAAGCATCGAGAAGATCCGCACGCGAAAAGACACGCCCCCTATTGGCCATAAGATGTCTCAGAAGGCTGAACTCGCTCGGCGTCAGGGTAATCGCACCCTCCGGTCCTGTGACATGATAGGCGTCCAAGTCCAGGACGAGATCGCCCAGGCGAAGCGCTGACGGCGTGGCGCCTGCTCCGCGCCTGAGAACCGCGGCGACGCGGGCCACGACCTCATTGGGGTTAAAGGGCTTTGTCACGTAGTCGTCCGCTCCCATCCTGAGCGCGGAGAGCTTATCGACATCGTCGTCCATCGCGCTGACGACGATGACTGGCGTTTGGGTTTTCGTCCGCAAGATCGAAAGCACCTCGAATCCGCCGCGTCTTGGCAGGTTCAGATCGAGGAGCAAAAGATCGGGACGCAACTGTTCGACATGGCGCAACGCAGTATCCCCGTCAGCAGCGACCACGCTGCGGTAATTCGACCGCTCAAGGTAGCGCGACAGAATGTCGGCTATTTCGAGATCATCCTCGACGACCAGAACAAGGGGTTTCGTGCTCAGCATGTAGACCGTCATACCTTAATCCAGCGGTCAGGAGAATGTGAGTGTTGCGGTAATCTACGGACATCGGAATGAGCAGACCGAGATCCGTGGATGTTTTGCAATTAACGGTATAGAAGCCCCCTAAGAGACCACCAATTCGCCGAATCTATTTGGCTACGGTACGGCGATACCTCGCTGCGCCGACAGCTTGGATTGTCTCCTGATACGTATCCGAACAAGCCCCGAGAGCAGGGCGTGGCTGAAATGATGGTCGACATTTACTCGACCTATGCGGCGCACCTCACGCATAAAACGCTATTTCGGTGGCATGAGATGCTCTTGTCGTTTGACAAGCGGCTTCGGTCCATCGGCTCTTATCGACAGCATGATGATGCGATGCAGATCGTCTATGGTCGCCTTGATCGTCCGGTTGTGCATTTTGAAGCACCGCCCTCTTCGCAGGTTCCAGAAGAAATGGACCGGCATATCGATTGGTTCAATCGCACTGCGCCGGGTGCCGAAGAGCCCTTACCGGCTTTGACGCGCGCCGGCCTAAGTCATCTTTATTTCGAGAGCATTCATCCGTTTGAGGACGGGAATGGTCGCTTGGGCCGGGCTTTGGCAGAAGAGTCCCTCGCCCAGAGCATCGGCCAGCCAAGCCTGATAGTCCTCGCCTTCAGTATCGAGCGACAGCGAAAAGACTATTACGATTAGCTTGAGCGGCATCAGAAGACATTCGATGTTACACCGTGGCTCGTATGGTTTGCCGAAACGGTAATTGCAGCGCAGCAAGTTACCTTAAGCCGGGTGAGCTTCCTTATTGCCAAGGCGCATTTTTACGACCGGCACCGGGATCAGCTTAACGAGGGTCAGGGTAAGGCGATTGAACGGATGTTCCAGGAAGGGCCGGAAGGCTTCAAGGGAGGCCTCAGCGCCGAGAACTATTTGTCGATCACGGGCACTTCGCGCGCAACCGCGACCCGGGACTTGTAGAACTTGCTGGAGATGGGGGCTTTTACTCGTACGAGTGAGCGCCGATACAGACGCTACTGGCTAAAGCTCAACCAGATCTGATCAAATGCGGGGACCCTACCAGTGTAGACAGGACGTTCGCGCGATATTCAGAGCATCTCTTTGATCGCAATGCGCCGCATTACTATACATCACACTCGACGATCAATACGTTTCTCGCTAGATAAGCTCACGCAAAAGCTCGCAAGTAAGAAAATAAGAAATGGCAAAACCAAATCTAGACAAAATGTCTGTAAAAGACCTAAAGCAGCTTCAAAAAGATGTCGATAAAGCGATCAAGGCCGCGGAAGATCGCAGCCGAAAAGACGCTTTGACCGCGCTTGAAGAGACAGCGAAGAAACACGGGTTTTCGCTTTCGGACCTGACCGGTGCCATGCCGAAAAAGCGCAAATCCAGCCCGGCTACTCCGAAATACGCACATCCGGAAAACGCCGAACTGACCTGGTCTGGTCGTGGGCGACAGCCGGTCTGGTTTAAAGAAGCGCTGGAGAACGGCAAGACACCGGACGATCTTGCGATCGCGTAAACCTGTTCGTAGGTACATATTCAGCAAGGAGCGATGGCAGGGCCCTGATCCGCTATCGCTTTTTTCTTACCAAGGTCTGCTCAGCCGGGCGCAGGCTTCGCTACCCTCCGGGCTTAGAACCGTTATTTTCGACCGAGTAGGGCGGTCAGCGGACTTTGCTGCCCTTGCAATTGTGGGTGTTCGCTGACGCAACATCTGCTCGCACCTGCGGCACACTTAATCGCTGCGTTGCAGACGACGGCGCGAGACCGGTCATTAAAGGCCAGTCTAAGGGGCGAAATTCAAACCACCCATTTGCTGCAACCGGGATCGACCATCGAGGTGTGGACAAACCTGCCGTTGGTAACTCTGAACCGCGCCGGGTTTGCCGGAGGCTGATTTGTCTTAGCTACGCGGCCATGTCTGACCTTTCCAGAGCTGCGTAGAAGTTTGCCTCTGCTTCGGCTGGCGGGATGTTCCCGATGGGTTCCAGCAGTCGGCGGTTGTTGAACCAATCCACCCCTTCCAAGGTGGCGTATTCCACGGCATCGAAGCTACGCCATGGTCCACGCCGGTGAATGACTTCGGCTTTGAACAGACCGTTGATCGTTTCCGCCAGAGCGTTGTCATAGGAGTCGCCGACACTGCCGACAGACGGGGCGATCTTCGCCTCTGCCAGCCGTTCGGTGTATCTGATCGATAGATATTGCGATCCGCGATCCGAGTGGTGCACCAGTTGGTCCTGGTCCGGTCTGCGTTGATGAATGGCCTGTTCCAAAGCATCTAGGACAAACCCGGCGGTGGCCGTGCGGCTGACACGCCACCCAACGATGCGACGGGCAAAGACGTCGATGACGAAAGCCACATACACAAAACCCTGCCACGTCGCGACATAGGTGAAGTCGCTGACCCAGAGCACGTTTGGCGCTGGCGCATGGAACTGGCGGTTCGCCTTGTCCAATGGGCAGGGCAGCGCCTTATCGGGGATCGTTGTCTTTGGCTTCTTGCCGCGCACAACACCTTCGATACCAATGTCTTTCATCAATCTGGAAACGGTACAGCGTGCTATGTCAAATCCTTCCCGTCGCATCTGGTGCCAGACTTTCCGCACGCCATAGACACTCAGGTTTTCTTCAAAGACACGCTCGATCTCAGGTTTCAGTTCCTCGTCACGCTTGGCACGATCTGACAGCAGGTCCGGGTTCGCGAGTTTGGCCATGTGGTCATAGAACGTAGAGGGGGCAATCGGCAGCACACGGCAGATTGGCTCGACCCCATGATCCCCGCGGTGAGCTTCTATGAACCGGATCATCGTTTCAGTGGGCGGTCGAGCTCCGCCTGGGCAAAATATGCGGACGCCTTGCGAAGGATCTCATTGGCCTGCTTGAGCTCGCGCACTTCGCGCTCCAAGGCCTTCATCTTCTCGGCCTGTTCGGTCGTGATGCCGCCGCGGTGACCGGTATTAACCTCGACCTTCTTGACCCATTCGTTCAGCGTTTGCGGTGCGCAGCCAATCTTCGATGAAATCGACACAAGCGCCGCCCACCGGCTCTCATGCTGCCCCGCGCCATCCAGCACCATCCGCACAGCACGTTCGCGGACTTCAGGTGA
>CANNFE010000029.1 GCA_947503775.1 uncultured Paracoccaceae bacterium
AGGGTCACGACGTGGCATCATCTGGTATCTCCGTGGTACAACACTGCGCAACATAGGCCGGTTAACGCAACAGACCCCTTCAAAAGAACTAACGCAACAGACCCCTTCAAAAGAACTAACGCAACAGTCCCATTCGAAGCGGTCGGCGCCCATTCCGGCCTCCCGTTCGGCTCGGCGAAAAATGTGCCATCCGCCTTCAGAGCTATGGCAGGCAACGCCCTCGACGCGCCTATCTCAGGAACGGCCAAGGACAAGATCCGAACTATCGTTTTCCACGGAAGATCCGACAGCACCGTGCACCCGTCGAATGGCGACGGCATCGCCCATCGAGCGCGCCGTATCAACCTACCGCAAAGTATCGAGACAACGACCGTAAGCGATGTGGAAGGCCGGGAATATACATGCGAGATCTCCAGCGATCTGCACGGGACAGCAGTCGTCGAACAATGGGTGATCGAAGGGCAAGGTCACGCGTGGTCGGGCGGGCGACCCGAAGGGTCCTACACGGATCAGAAAGGCCCGGATGCCAGCGCCGAGATGATACGTTTCTTCTTTCAGAAAGGTGGCCTGACATCAGCGTGAGGGATCTGAAGAAATTATCTGTAAAGAAGGACAAGCGCTGTTATGGCAAACGCCTTCCCCTGACCAGATAGCCCAAGCAGACTGAATTCGTCTGTGTTAGGTGCCTTTATATGTCCGAAGAGTATCATAGCTGCTTGGTGAGCCGCCTGTCTCGCTTTGTCACACTTACCGATCAGGAATGTGATTTCATCGCAGAGATGGAGAGCGATGAGCATCCTCGTCGGCGAGGTCGACCCATTGTTCGCGTCGGTGATCGGACCGAGGGGATAGCTATTCTGAAATCTGGTTGGGCAGTGGTCAAGGCGGACAGCTCAGATGGACGAAGCCAAATTCTTCGCGTTTATTTGCCAGGCGAGGTCATGGGGATGACTGAGATCGGATCATCTCATGCGAACCACCGCATCGTTATGCAGACCGATGGCATCATTTGTCCATTTCCACGACAAGGCCTAGCACCGCTCTTCTCGGATTATCCCCGTCTCGGCGCATTGCTTGCAGCTGTCGGCAGCTTAGACCAAATTGCACTTCGCCATCACGCAAGCAGCCTCGGATCTATGAGCGCAACTGGCAAACTCAAATTTTGGCTACTGCAACTTCGCTCTCGACTAGAGGTCGCAAATATCGGGCTTGGAAACAGGTTCCAAGTGCCATTCAGCCAGGTCGAGATTGGACAGGCAGTGGGTCTGACATCGATCTACGTCAACAAATTGCTCCGCCGATTTGTTGATAATGGTGAGATCGAGATCGATCGTCCCTATGTTCGCCTTCTCAAGCGAGCCGATTGGGAGGAGGAGTGTGAATTCGTCAACGCATTCGTCAACATGGATACATCCTGGTTCCCTCCCGCGATCGGTCTAGAAACAACCGGAGAGGCGGATCTCGCCGAACGGAAGTAAGCCTATGCAATAATCTCTGTATCCGTTCGGCCTGCGGCGAGCCTTGTCATAACGCGATCGTCTTCGTGGGAGACGTCCAGGCATTCCTTGAGGAGATATGCATCCCGGTCCAACTCTAACCGGTCAGCGAAGGCAGCAATGTAGCCGTATCCCGCGATGGAGTAGTGAACCAGCCGCTGATACTGCGCGATTATCATCGCATCTCTGACTGCATTCTCGCAAAATACTTTCTCGATCACATGAGTATAGGCCTCTTTGACAAGGGCTTCCAGACCACGGCAGGTCCCGCCTTCCAGCCGTTCGTCATGACCTTTAGAGATCTTTTCAATTGCAATGATCCCGCCCTGGATCCCGTCAGCACCTGAAATCAGGGCTTTGGTAAGGTATGGATCAGTCGCCGCATTTGCCATCGTTCTGGTGATATCCAGCACCTGCTGGCTGGCGCTGTAAATATCCTTGAGCTGTTCGAGATAGAGGTCCTCAAGCGTGTCGATGCGCATCGTCTATCCTTTCTAGGTAAGCCCTCACGCTATCTGGGTGCAGCTTCCTGAATAGTGGTCAATTGGCCCAGGCTTGTCATTGCTATGCAAACGCTAAACCAGATTAGCGTCTACATGCCGTTCAGCCCTGATCGTTCACATAAGCTGCTCTGACAAAGCGCGCCCATATCGCGTCATATCAAAGGATGCGCGGTTCGAGTACGAGACAAAAGCCATTACTCTCGATGACGGAGTTGAGCCTAACAATGAAGACAATGCCGCAGAACACCTCAATCGACGTTGTTCTGGATCCGCCCACCCAATGATAATGACGGAGAGAACTGGATGCTGAGCTGGATTTTCTGGCCTATGACGATCACCGTGCTGACCGTGACGCTCTTGCCGCTTACGAACGGGGTCGTCTGGTGGGTGCGCATTTGGGACTTCCCACGTCTTCATATCGCAATCTTGGCACTGACACTTTTAGTAGCATGTCTTCCTTTCGCAATATCATTCAAGCTGTTGCTATGCGTGCTTCTCGGCGGGGTATTGTCTTACCAAGCATTCCAGATCTTTCCATATACTTCACTAGCGCAGACGGAAATTGACTTTGTTCAGGCATCCGACCCATCAATCACGGTCTCGTTGATTTCTGTGAATGTTCTGATGGAGAATACGCGGCACGATGATCTTAAGGCCATCATCGATCGGGAAGACCCCGATATCTTGTTACTTATGGAAACCGATCAGGTTTGGAGCGATGCGCTCTCGGATCTGCTGGCTCGGTACCCAACAACCAAATCGCATCTTGCAGACGATCATTATGGCCTCATCTTTGCAACACGTCTCGAGACCAAGAGCTTGGAGCTGCTCTGGCCAGATGCGGACGACACACCGGCCATTCGTGCCGTCCTGAGATCGCCTGACGGTGTGGACTTCAACTTCCTTGGATTGCATCCACGGCCGCCGGTGCCAGGCAATACCACCGTGGTTCGTGATAAGCAGATCGAGGATGCCGCTCTCATAACCCAATCCTCCATACGACCCACTGTCGTCATGGGAGACTTCAATGACGTAGCTTGGTCGTGGACCACAAGGCGCTTCAAGCGGTACAGCGGCCTTGTCGAACCGCGCGTGGGCCGAGGAATGATCTCGAGTTTTCACGCCAACTATTCGTTCTTGCGACTACCGATCGATCAGATCTTCATAACGAAAGATATAGGTTTAGTGTCGTTCAATCGTCTCGATAACTTTGGCTCTGACCATTTTCCAATGGCAGCAACGGTCCTTTTTGACAAATCATGGGAAGTCGCGGATGGAAGATAGTCCGACAAGCGAGGCATCCCGCGAGACGGAAGCTCAAGCGCGAGCGCATACTGACCCTTGGCGGCGGCTGGACGTGCCCATAATTGGAATATTCTGCCTATTGCTGCTGCAGGCGCTCGTGTGGGCAAGCGACTTCCTAATCCCCGTGACGGCCGCCTGCCTGGGTTACTTCGTTCTGAACAAGCCACGCCGCTTCCTTGCCACGGTCGGGATCCCGCCCGTCGTCTCGGCTGCACTTTTCACTGCAATTCTTACGGCTCTGATCGCGCTTCTGCTTGTGCAGCTCAGTGCGCCAGCAGCTCAATTCATCGAAGATCTTCCGTCGCTGATGGCGCAAATAAAGCAGAAACTCTCGGCAGCAGGAGGCACCTTAGAGGCAATCAATGACGCAACCGTTGCCGCGGAAGAGATCATCGACAGTCAAGATGCCGAGACGGTAGAGGTCGAGATCGTGTCCGATACCGGGATCGCATCCGCGCTCTTTAGTATGGCTCCGGGCTTTCTCAGCCGTATTCTATTCGCGCTGATCCTTTTGTTCTTTCTTGTCGCATCGGGCGACATGTTTCTTGCTAAAGCTGTGCAAAGTTTTGACCGGTTTAAAGACAAGCGGCGTACGGTCGAAGTCGTTCATACAATAGAGGAACGGTTAGGATACTATCTAGGCGGCATTGCCATCATTAACGCAGGGCTTGGTGTGGCCGTCGCAATTGCGATGACTATCTGGGGTCTGCCCAACGCCGTGATCTTCGGTTTTATGGCTTTCGGCCTCAACTTCGTGCCCTTTCTGGGCGGCCTCATGGGCGCGACTATCGCCGCCGCAGTTGCGTTTGTCAGCTTGGACATCGCTTGGGCCACAGCAGGTGTTTTCCTAACCTATATCGCTCTGACTTCGGTAGAGGGCCAATTCATTACGCCGTTAGTGATTTCCCGAAGGATGCGGCTCAACACGACGATCGTTTTTGTTTTCGTGGCGTTCTTTGCGTGGATTTGGTCGATCATAGGCATGATCGTCGCCCTACCTATTCTTATCGTCATTAAGATAGCTTGCGACGAGACACAATCGTTGCAAACCCTTGCGCGATTCTTAGGCGATGTGGATGACAACAAGGCTGGTCCTGAGGCATCAAATTGACAGTCTGACAGAGAACGTCTCAATCAGGCTGTCTTTTATCTCAGGTTTTTTGACGCACCAAACGCACGGTAAAGATCAAAAGGCATGCTCCTGCAGCCGCAACGATTAATTGACCGATCCACCCACCAAGCGTTGTACCGAAAACTGCAATCAGCAGCCAATTGAGAACGACCGCACCGACGATACCGAGCACGATATTCATCAAAAGCCCCTGATCCGATTTCATGATCTTCTCCGCAATCCACCCGGCAAGTGCGCCGATGATCAACGAACCGATCCATCCTATTCCAGTCATGATGACTAATCCTATTTTATTGAGTTTCCAAAACTATCTCGATGACGCTGCATCTCCGGTGTGCCGAAAATGACATCAACGCCCATCGCAATGAAGGACAAAAACTGCCGCCGGATAACCGGCGGCAGGGATACTCGTTAAAACCTGATGAGGAGGGATCGTGGCTCCGCCTCCAAACCTTTTGTGGTTAGGCTTCAGTCCAGACCAACCTCTTCAGCAAGACGTACACCCGGCTCTAGAATGCGGACTTCGCTTTCGTTGAACTCTGGCATGTTCTCAAGTTGTGACTGAGTGAACTGAGGTACGATCAATTCGTTACCGCGAATGATCAGCTTTTCCAGCGGCACTGCTATTTCATTCTCACCCATACCAAGGAAACCGCCGACTCCGACGATTGCGACAAGCGTCTGCCCGCGAATACCGATGAAATCGACTTCGCCGACGTCTTCGCCCGACTCGGTGGCGACGCTACGGCCCACAAGGTCTTCGACGTTCTGATTGAAGATCGGCAGAACCTCGACAGACTCCTTATATCGAGCACGATCCTCTTCTGGCATGTTACCAGCTTCGTCTGCATTGAAGTCTTCCATGACGACACGTGCTTGCATCTGCTCGATTTCGATATTGGCCTCGCCACCTCCGACAACATTGACCTCCGGCTCTTCACTGGTAACGGACACATCAGCGCTCCCGCCCTGCTGAACATTCACCTTCGCATCTTCTTGCGTCACGCTTACCCGCGCATCTTCACCTGTCGCGACATTGATTTGCGCTTCGCCTTGTTCGAACTCGACACGAGGTTGCGCTTCTTGGATTGTAATCTTTGGCTCTGGCCGGATGAAACGGACGATTGGCTCAGGCTGATCCACATCAATAATGGGCTCGCCGGTCGCAACGTCGACTTCAGGTTTCGGCACCATGACAGTCACTACGGGTTCGGGAATGACCACGGTGATCTGGGGCTGCGCCTGCTCGACCGTAATGATTGGCGCCTGTTGACGTACCCTTACGGTCGGCTCCGGTACAACGACGGTAATTTCCGGCTGGGGCTGCTCAACAGTGACGACAGGTTGGCCTTGTGTCACTTCTACATTTGGATCCGGAACAGTGACATTGACAGTCGCATCCTCCTGCTCGACGACGACCTGTCCGCCTTGTGTCGGCAGAACGGTCTCATTCGTTTCAGCTGTGGTTTGGGCGAACGCGCTACCGGCCGTAAATGTGGTGATAGCGGCGGTGCCAAGTAGTCTTTTCATCGTCGTCTTCATTTTGTTTTCCTTCACAGCGGTCAGCCGAACATTGCACTCTCGCGCCATGCCGGAGATCTGAAGAACAGACCGCTAATGGTTTTCCGAAGTTCTCTCGTTGCAACGCTTGGCATTGGACGAAATTCAACCAACGGTGGCTTGGATTTGCTGAACCGCCAATCCTCGAAGCTATTCACAAGCTATCAAGGCCTTCGGGAGGACATGGCTCTTAAGCACTAATCTCAGACAAGTTTCGGGTGCTCTCCCTGGACCACACGGCTTCCGTGGGTCTTAGGGGGCTGGTCAGGCAATTTGATGTCCTAGGGTCAGGACTCATTGAGTTTCAAAGCCAGTAGATGACGAGGGCGGCAAGTGCGATAGCTGACAGGAAGACTT
>CANNFE010000030.1 GCA_947503775.1 uncultured Paracoccaceae bacterium
AAAGTCTTCCTGTCAGCTATCGCACTTGCCGCCCTCGTCATCTACTGGCTTTGAAACTCAATGAGTCCTGACCCTAGCAAGCGCGTTGAGAGCTTCGAGGACCGGCCGTGCGGCTCGCAGTCCATCTGCGATCTCAGCCTCGTTCGCCTCGCCATCACTCCATGGATCGAACACGCGGCGTGCAAAGATCTGTCTGATCATCGGCCCGTAGCCATAGCTGTCCCATATCGAGATCACCTGGGCCATCCGCGCTGCCCGGCGTGGATCGGACGGCACGAGGGTAGGGCCATCGAAGCCCGCATCGATATAGCGACAGATGGCGCTCGTCTCATAAAGCGTGAACCCGGAGTGTTGAAACACCGGGACCCGTCCAAACGGGTGAACAGCCCGAAGCTTGCTGGCGCCGGCCGGCGAGAACGGATCGGTCTCGTCCACCGTGAAGGGAACACCTTTCTCGTGCAGCGCGATGCGGACGATCCGTTGGTAGACGCTGTGATTGAAGCCGATCAGGACTGGAGGGGCTGTCATGGCTCATGATCCGTCGAGCGAGGACTGGGCGCAATGCCTGCGTTCGGTCTGGAGCGATCGCTCATTTTTTGGGTCCGGTGCACCGCTCAGAAGGGCAGTCGTCGTTGCGCCCAGATGCGTCAGGTGATCGGTGGGATGAAGCCAGGGAAGGCGGCGCGCGTCATAGGATTGCAGCTTACTCTCCGTGACTGCAGGCAACTCCGTGTTCATCCCGCTGTTTGTCCAACTAATCAGGCATGACCTGCCCTTTTTTGAGCGGGAGGCAGGGCAACGGCCGAAAAGGAGCGCAGCGCACGGGCAGCTGGACGATATGAGAGAGCGGCTTGCGCGCGTCGTGTGCTGGTCAGAGGACCGGAACGATGCGCCAAGATCGGAGCGGCGCAAAATCGCGCGGGAGCGCCTAAAGGAGATCGTGGAGAAGACGCGGAGGCGATGACTAGGTAGCAGTCACAAGCTGAACGGATATGGCGACCCTGAGTTTGATAAGGAAACCGGACGGGCCAAGCGAAAGTCATTCGTCAGCGGGCGGCAGAAGGACGTGCTGAGAGAGCCGAGTGAAAAGCTGGAGATCGAGGGCGAGCGTGATCAGAAAAAGGAGCAAGAGGTTGAGAACGCGCGCAAAATCAACGGGGACATAGATCGTGACCCCGGTCTCATTCGTTGACCTCGCGTCCATCTTCGATGAGATTGAGGTGGTGTGTTTCGACGCCTTTGGAGCTCTTGATCTATAGGTAGGTCCTACATATAAGATGATTATATCAGGAGTGGAATTATTAACGGCTGACGGTGGATTCTATTACTCTCGCGTCGTGTCATCTTCTTTAAGAAATATTCTATATCGGGACATAGCTAATGTCTGACAATACCATTTGGATAGTCGATATCATGGCTCAACATGATAGGACTGTACTCGGATTTGATAGCGATCTTTATTTTAATGATGAGGATAAAGCGCTAGACGCCATGAGGAGGAATAAACGGGGGGAGCCATTAGCGGAGCATTTTTTTCCAAAGGAAATGTACTCAAAGCGGGCAGGGGAATATAAGAATGGCTTGCCTTCCTTCTTTCTAGCTAACTCATTTTGGACGATTTCAAAGAATCTTTCAGATGCTATAGTCCCATTTAATCTTGGAAAGACGTCTGTATACGATGTGAAGCTACTTGATGCAGACCGAAAAACCCCGCTTCCCGGAGAGCACAAGTGTCTTAATCTATGTGAGTTCAAGGAAACATTCGTTTCAGGGGGGTCTCCAAAAGTACGAAGAGTTCAACCAAACATAGATGCTTGGGATATTCCAAATGAAATGCAAGATGACCTTATTGCCGTCCAGCCAGATTCCAGAATTGGTGTTGATCTTTGGCGAGATAAGTCTCTAATGCACAGCTTGTTTATGACGGATGGATTGGCAGAGAGCATTAGAAATGCCGGGCTGGCCAAGGAGCTTGGCCTTTACAGATGTAAAAATATTTCTATACATTAATTGGATATTAAGATATGAGCTTGTCGCCGTGGACTTTTCAGTTTCATACTCATCATATTTTTCCTTACCAGCTTTTTGACGATGTTGAGATCTCAAGGCAGCTAGAGCAATACGGCATAACCGTTGATGCTCAGAGTAATAAAATAGCTCTTTACGTTAATCCTGCAATGGCAGAAGCGGTTCGATTGGCTGGGCTCGGCGGATCGACTGTATTTTCCGATGCTGGGATAGGCGGCGTGTCTCATGGCTCCCATAGTGGGTACAATAAATTCATTATCAATAGAGTTAATTTTGTATTAAATTCTGGTTTTGTCTCGCCCTCTGACGTGCAGTCGGAGCTATTCAAGCTTCATAGTTTTGGGCGTGATCTTTCTTTAGGAAATATATTTGTAGATGGCGAGCCGGTAGGCTTGAAGGGTGGCGGGACGCAAACTGTTGATACGTTTAACGCGGCTTATAGTGAGTATAATGTAGATGTCTCAACCTATCAGAATGACTTTATTAATACCCAAATCGACGATAACGGTTTGCGGTCGCCTAACTCAGAGTTCAGATTTAATACTGTAGATAGTCTCGTAGAGGCCGCTTTGAAGAGTGGCGCGATTGATGATTCGCAATATGACGCATATATGGAACGTCTTAACCCAATCAGAGACTCTATAAATGATGGAACCTTCAGTCCTTTCTTTAATTCTGGAAAGATCACAGCAGTTGGTATTTCGGTAGGTTTTGACATATCGAAGCATCAAGGTGCTTCGATAGCCAATAGTTTTCCGGCCTTCCTTGAGGTGCAGCTTGCCCGTTTTACGTTAAACGAATCTGGGTCTGTTAGGCTATCACTCCCAGACTTCAATGCTGTAATGGTTGCCGGCTCGACATTTGCGACGCAGATCAGCTCTCTGAATGTCAGTCTTCCTGACACGTTGAGTTCACTCGGGTCCAACGTAATGAAGTCGTTGGCGAGCTCTTTTGACTCGTTGATGGTAGGGCTTGGCGGAGGTCTGCTTGGGGATACTGTCGAGTTCCTGAACATTGCGTATGACTCCTTGAAGAAGGGTGTTGCAACCGGCGACTGGAGCGATTTTGCGCAAGATGTAGGAAACTTCGGAATCGCCGCTGGCATTAGCGCCGCGCTGATTCTAGGAACCACCGCCGCCGCTGCCGCGATCGGCGGGCCAGCGCTTGCGGCCTTGGTCGGGGCATCTTGGGCGGGACTCGGATTTGCAGATGCCGTGAAGAATGGCGCTGATCTGATGGGGAAAATCACGACAGATATTATGTCGCTGTTCGACGCTGAGTCGTTCCCGGACTGGCTCGACGATATTCGGAACCTTGACTTTGCGCCTCGCGAACTCATCGATCCGCTTATCATCGATATGGATGGAGACGGGATCGAGCTGACCTCTCTTGAGGGATCGGGCGCGTATTTTGACCTGGACGGCGATGGGTCGGCAGAGCGGACCGGTTGGGTCTCGCCGGACGATGCGCTTTTGGCGCTTGACCGCAACGGGAATGAACAAATTGACGATATTTCCGAAGTTTTCGGAACGGAGCTGAGGACCGGCTATGAAGAATTGGCCGAGTTCGATGAGAACGCGGACGGTGTGATAGACAGCGCTGATGCGGTCTTCTCCGAGCTTCGCCTTTGGCATGACTACGATGAAGATGGCCGGACAGATGAGGGCGAATTGATTAGCCTGTCCGAAGCGGGGGTCGCATCCATCGGTCTTGAAGCGACGGAAACCAATCAAGGCGTCAACGGCAACCGCATCGTCGAGACTGGAACGGTGACTTTTGCGGATGGCTCTACGGGACTGTCCGCAGACGTTCTCTTCGATGTCGCGCAGCCGGACGCGCGGTACCTTGTCTCAAGAGATTATGATTATAACGATGGGACCCTCGATCTTCCATGGGTTCGCAGTCTTGGTGATCTGCCTGATTTGTGGGTTGCGATGAATGAAGACGCGAGCCTGGTCGCTGATGCGAACGAGGTGATAGCCGAAGCAAGATCCGGCGATGTCGATGACTTGTATAAAGATCTCGACTCGTTTCTTTGGAATTGGGCGGATACAGAAGACTTCCTATGGTCCTCCGAAGTGGATGGGTTCGGGGCTTACTTTGCCTTCGATGCAGATCGAATTGCCGAGATTGCCGCAATCGCGGCCGCTAATCAGCCAATCAATGTAGGAGAGAATCCGACACCCCCTGATCGCGGATATAATGGACCTGCTCCAGATATCGAAGGGTTTATCTTCTCCTATGCTGATTATCCAATTTTTCCTCCTGACGGCGGTGTCCCTCCATCAGGTACATCAGACGAGGTGTTTGAATATAACTCCGAAGTGCAGGAATGGCTGGATGAGCGAAATCTTGTGCTTCCTAGTTTGATATATGTTGGCAATGGAGAAGGTGATTACGACCCTGTCGATGATTTCTGGGGTTTTGAAATAGACACATTCGGCGATCCATCTTCCGGTGGCGTGCGGGTTGGAAATGGATCAGGTCCATATACGAGTAGGCCTCAGGTAATCGCTGATTTTGTACCTGAGACGCCCGATATGGATGCGTCAAAATTTGGCTTTCTGCAAATTGCCATGGGCCAAGATTATCGCATTGCTGAAGATTTTATCGCACCGCCAGATCTGATACTAATTGAGCCAACGGATGAAGAGCTTCCGGAGATCAAAAGAGCATATGAGGATATGCGTGACTATGTCGGCGCTCGCTTCCTCACGCAGTCGGTCTCCACCATCCAGACCCGGGAAGGGTCCGATGCCGATCTAGGGGCTTTGGTACCCTTCACCAACCTGTTCTACAATCCGTTCACTGACCGGATTGCTGGAGATAGCAAGAGCTTCGCTTTCGATCTTATCGAGTTGTTCAGGGCAGAGAACTATGGCTCCGATGCTGATGCGCTACGCTTTGCAGCGTTTCTTAAGTCCGACAGGGTCGAATTGGCAGCCCTGATTGCAGACGAGTATCGTTCAATTCCACTCGACCAGATCGAAGCTACTCTCGACAGCGACCCAATCGTTCGAGGAGCTGACCAGAACGATATCATAGAGCACTCGGCAGCAGGCGTTTTGGTAGGTCTGGACGGGGACGATCAGATAAACAGCACATCCGGTGATGCGATAATCTATGGGGGCAAGGGGGATGACCTTCTGAGAGGAGGCACGTCTGAGACGACGTATGTCTATTCCTCCGGTGATGGCAATGATCGCATCATCGACGCGGCTTATGCTCCCGGAATGACAGACCGGCTTGTCTTTGTAGACCTCACGACCAGTGACGTCACGCTATCCCGCGATGGTAGAGACGGTGTTATGACTTTCGTGGATGGAGGTACTGTCACGATACAAGGTTACCTTCACAACGGTGTTAACATCATCGAGGAGATCGAGTTCGCGGACGGGACAGTCTGGGACCATGAGGATTTCCG
>CANNFE010000031.1 GCA_947503775.1 uncultured Paracoccaceae bacterium
GAACCTGTCCCATAATGCTTCCTTCCATTCCAACAAATGGATCGCACCATCAAACCGTGGGATCAAACACCTAGGACCCTGCCTGATTGGCATGGAGTCATCCAGCGTGGCGCACCATTGGGCTCTTGAACTTAGTGCATTGGGCCACGACATGCGTCTGATCCTGCCAATGTATGCGAAGCCATATGTGAAACGCGGAAAGTCTGATGCCATTGAGGCCGAGTCGATCTGCGAGGCTGTGATCCGACCGACCATGCGGTTTGTCGCGATCAAAACAGTTGAGCAGCAATCATTGCTGTCCCTGCATCGGGCCCGCGATCTTCTGGTTCGCCAAAGGACGCAATTGATCAACGGTTTGCGAGGTCTGGTCACCGAGTTTGGCCTCTACATCCCCAGAGGGCTAGCCCGTGTGATTGGGTTTGCTGAGGATATGACCCTTGGTGAAGGGCTCGACTTGCCAAACATCGCCAACTAGGTGATCCGCAATCTGTCCGAACAGCTCATGGCTTTGCATTGGCGGGTTCGCTGGTATGAAGACCGCCTAAAGCAAGTTGCAAAAGAGGATGCGCGTGTGCGCCTTCTTCGCACGATACCAAGCGTTTAAATCCAGCGGCGGCAAAGAAAAGCTGGCGAGTATCACAAAGATAGGCGACCGGTATCTGCGGCCGCTGCTTGTCGTCGGGCTGACATCGCTGGTCAGACAGACCCGTTCCCATCCGGAGTGCGCCAGCAAGTGGCTGACGTCTTTGCTCGAACGAAAACCTGCTCGCCTGGCGACAGTTGCTATGGCCAACGAGACGGCTCGGATCGTCTGGGCCGTCCTCACCCGCGACGTACCCTACAAGCCACATCTGATCTGAGGAGAAAGAACCACGAGTTAGCAAGATCTGCGAAATGATGGTGCAAAAGTCAGCCGCCAACGGCAAAACACCCCGCCGAATGTCCCGGGCATCATAACCCGCTAAGCCGTAAGGGACCTGGTTTGCGGAACCCATCAGCGCCAGCGGTCAAAGCCGCGCAAACAGGCCAGACACAAGACTGCTTCTGACAATTGTACAAATCAGATCAAAAAGGGACTTGCTATGCAGGAGCCATCCACACAAGACATTCGCTGCGCGAGTAAGACCGCCAGCCGGGTATGCTAACACATCACAACATATTCGGTTGAGGGCCGGTTTCTCGTCCACAAATCTGGTAGAAACACCTTTGCCTTGCTGCTGCCTATAGAAATCGTGCAACTAATAGCGCCACACTGACATATGCCAGAGAATCCTGGTGGTTCTTTCATTCCTCGGCCCCCTTACAAGCCAGACGGTAGTGCTGGCAGAAGAATTTACCAAAGCAGGCCCTCTGCCGATATGCGGCGGTAATCCAACTTAATGCTCGACATTAACGGTATTGGAACCCAAGCCAGTCAGTTAATGTGCCCAGCGAACTGCCCGCCGAGTAAACACCGATGATCAAAGTCACGAACTTCAGCAAGCACTACAACGGTTTCGCAGCCGTTAGGGACCTCAGCTTTACGGTAGCGCCCGGCCAAATCCTTGGACTGGTCGGGCCGAATGGGGCGGGTAAGACGACAACACTGCGTGCCCTATGCGGCATTGTTCCACCGTCGTCTGGGCACCTCTCGATCGCGGACCACGACATCGTCAAAGCCCCCATCGCAGCCAAACAAAACCTTGGCTATATTCCTGACGATCCACGGCTGTTCGACACTCTGACGGTTTGGGAGCACCTGGCCTTCACCGCCGCCGCCTATAAGGTCGCAGACTTTGAGGAAACTGCCGAAGCGCTTCTTCAATCCTTCACTCTTTCGCATAAGCGCGACACGCTCGTTCATAACTTGTCACGCGGCATGCGTCAGAAAGTGGCGATTGCTTGCGCCTTCTTGCACGATCCCAAAGCTATCCTTTTCGATGAGCCCCTGACAGGGCTCGATCCCGATGGTATCCGCGGCATTCAGCAGGCGATACGCGAACGCGCCCGCGAGGGGGCCGCCATTATCATCAGCTCGCACCTTCTGAGCCTGTTCGAGACCTTGTGTACGCATCTTATGGTGCTGAACCTTGGCGAGTGCCGCCGGTTTGGCACCATGAGCGATGTCCTCACAGAGTTTGATCAATCCGACAGCAATTCGGCCCTTGAAGCGGCGTATTTCACGATCACACAAGATAAAGACAGGGGTGGCGTCTGAATTATGGACGCAGCGCTTCTTAGACTTCTCGCAATGCGAATGCGCGGCGGGCTTCGCCTGCGCCTGATGCAGGTGGTGAGCCTGCGCGGCGCATTGCTCTTGCTTGCGATGGTCGGGATCGTTTGGCTGCTGGTCGCGTCGAGAGAGGCTGTTCCGAACGCAGAGCTGCTCGATATTGCTCGTTTCGATTCAGAGGCCATGCATGCTCAGATAAGCACATTCATGCCGCTTGGACTGCTTGGGATGACGCTGCTTACGGTGGTCCTCACGACGGGGCCTTCGTTTCATTACTCGCCGACCGAGATCAATTTTCTTTTCGTCGGGCCATTCAGCCGTCGCGATCTGATCCTCTACAAGTTCATCGCCTATGCTGCCGGCGCCGGACTGAGCGCCGCACTCCTCGCACCCTTTGCGCAAGCGCAAACGGGCTCGGTGCTTTCAGCCTTTCTCGCCGCGTTTCTGACGCTCCTTTTTGTTCAGTTGAACAGCGCAGCCGCGGGCATGGCCTGGCAGGCATTCGAGGGCAACAGACTCGCGCGGCTGAAATGGCCTGCAACGGCGGCGCTATTCGTATTTGCAGTCGGCGCCATCATCTATGCTGCGGCTGCCCCTGACCGAACTATATTCGACCTTCTGTCGGAGCTGCGCCACTCATGGATCGGCACAGTCATCCTGATTCCATATATTGTTTTTACCGAGCTTTTTCTGGCAAGAACCCAGTCTTCGCATTTGGCCTTCTGGGGCATCATGGCGGTCCTCATCAATGTCGCGCTGTTATGGGCGGTCGTCAGGCTCGACGGTCGCACATCCGAGCGTTCGCTGAGGGACAACGCCCGGCTAAGTGATCGCTGGGAACGTATGAAGCAGGGCGGGTCATTCTGGGCCACCGAGCGGATCGAGGTTCGCTCGATCCCAAATGCTCCAACGCTCGCAGGAGTGGGGCCCATTGCCTGGCGCCAGGCCATCAAGGCCGTCCGCAACTCATCGAAAGTCATCGCCGTCTTCATTGTCGTCGCAGCCTGCGCGGGACCTCTTACGTCGGTCATCGGAATACCGATCACGGACGACCGGGCCTTGGTGATGCTCCTCTTCTTTTTTGCCTTCATCCTTCCGCGCACGTTGATATGCGACTTTCGCGGCGACCTCAGCCGAATGGAAACCTATAAGATGTTGCCGATCGCCCCATGGCGTATCTGCATGGGCCAACTCGTGGTTCAGGTGCTTCTGGCCTATATCGTTGCGCTCACGATGATTGTCAGCGTCCTGCTGTTTGAGGACCGTCTCACTGCTCCCGTTGCTCTGGCTCTGGCACTGTTTGCTCTCCCGTTGACCTTTCTCATTTATGCGGTCGAGAACACGATCTTTTTGCTGTTCCCGACAAAACTCGTTCCGATGGGCCGAGCGGACTTCGAGTTTCTCGGTCGTTCAGTGGTCGAGTTCATAGTGAAAATGGGTATCATTCTTATCGCAGTGTCGGCGGCGGCTGGCGTCGGGACATTTACGTTCATGACGCTCAGGACCTCTTGGATCCTGCCTGGTACGGCCAGTTGGCTGACGATGATCTTAATTGCGGGCCTAGCAACGATTGCAATGCAATATGCATTCAGACGGTTCGTGGTCGCAGAGTCTTTCGATTAAGCCGAGGGAAAAAGAGTTCTGATTGAAGCGGCAGGGCGATATTTTTGTCTCCGCGATCCGAATCTTTAGAATAGTTTGCATAGGTCAGGGATTGGACTCATGCAGACAGATAGAGAAAGATTCTCGCATTACTTCAGCTCTAGCGTGTCGGCGCGCGCAGGACCATTTAGCTTCGGTGACAGAGCGTCTTGTTTTGAAAGTTACTGCCGCACGTAGTCACTGCACAGATAGTTTCTGCAGCGCGGCATACCTTAATAGTAAAAACTAAATCTTATCGCGACACGGCCCAGAGCCGACAATCGCGTCGAGGTCCGATGTTGCAATACGGATTTGCTAGGGTCCAACCTCATTGATGGTCATGGCCAGAAGATGACGGCGGCGGCCAAGGCGATGGCCGACAGGAAAACGTTGGGGCATCTGTCGTAGAGAGTTGCGATCCGACGCCAGTCCTTGAGCCTGCCGAACATGATCTCGATGCGGTTGCGCTGCTGGTATCGGTGCTTGTCATATCTCACTGTGGTCTTGCGATGCTTTCGACCCGGAATGCAGGCGCGCATCCCTTGTCCTTCAAGGCGTCGCGGACCAGCCGACATCATAACCGCGATCACCAAGCAACCGGTCCACCTTTGGCAGGCTGCTGAGCAGTGCCGGTGCGCCGATACAATCGCTAACTGGCCTGTCTAGCCCCCTGTCCCTGGGCCATTGATCTCGCCTTTCTCCAATAAGGTTTCCGGAACGGGTGGCCGCATGTTAA
>CANNFE010000032.1 GCA_947503775.1 uncultured Paracoccaceae bacterium
TCTACGCAGCTCTGGAAAGGTCAGACATGGCCGCGTAGCTAAGACAAATCAGCCTCCGGCAAACCCGGCGCGGTTCAATCCGCAAAGAATGTGATTCCAGCTTCATACGGAATAGAAGTCCGGGCGTAGGAAATTGCCAACCATCTCCTAGTTCTGTCGTCTCGTGCCGGATCGACGAATGTTGCTAGCAAATTGATGACCACGTCGGGCATATCCCGTTCCATCGCTTCACCCGCTAAGGCACGACGGAGCTCTGCGTCCGTTCCGATATCCGCGGCCGCCGCACGCGCGAACGCAGCGTCCGCAACATCTTGAAGCCCAGCTTTAGATGCAAGTTGGCACAGGAATAAATCGTTCTCCGGACCCGATTGTGGCTCTTGTGAAAAAATCTCCTCGAATGCCGCCGTCTGCTCTGATCCTTCTAGCAATACCGCCCGCAGCAAATCAGCCGCAAAGGCGGGCTCGATACGTCCGGCGAGTGCAATTTCCTCGGGGTGCGTCTCACAAATGGCCAGCGCTTCGGTCCATTCCGCATCGCGCAGTGCCTTCTCGAGACGTATAATTGCAGCTCCAGAGAAATCTTCCGCAAGCACCTTGTCCAGTAAAGTCTCATCGCGGCTATCCAAGGCATAGGCTCCAAGAACCTGCTTTGCCCGATCTTCTGACAGCAGCACATCCCCATGCGCCTCGACCAATGTCGCCGCCGCCGCCCTATTGCCCGTCACACGATGGGCAACAAGTGTGTTCTGTAAAAGCGTGATATCTGGAGAGCTCTTCGAGGTCGCTGTGTCCAGATGATCGGCGCATTGCTTGCTGAGTTCTGCCGCAGCATCCTCGGCCCTCAGCAAGATGCGTGTCTTTTCGGTCGCGGACATTTCGTCGCTCACAATGGAGTGCACCGCCAAATCGAGAGCTGCTTCAGCACCATGTCGCCGCGCGCGCCGCGATTTCGGATGCAAATCCGCAGTTTCCAAAGCGTGCCGGACCCAAGAGGGGTCATCGTTCTCGCGTTTGGCGTCGATCAATGCAACGCAGACGTCCTTGGATTGCCGAACAACGACAGGCAGTGACTCCAAGTCCACTACTTCACCTCGGCGGCTCCGGGTGTAGATCAGGTTGGCCCAATGCATGGGCATCTCAGGCTCGTCCTTGATCAGCTGGTCCAAAAAACCGAGAGCCGCGTCGGTATCCTCCTTGATGAGATGTCCGACCACAGCATTGGCACGTACTTTTTCGTTATCCGGATCGCTGGTCAACGCTGCCAAAAAGTGCTGTGCGGCCGCGTCAAACTGACCAAGATTCTTCAGGCACACCCCTTGGAGGCTCAAAACCCGCGCCTTCAATTTTGGTGAAATCTGATTTGAACGCTTTTGGTTGTCGAAGCGTTCTGACAACAGATCCATCGCAGTCTGATATTTCTCTGCTAACACGAGGTCTCGGCAGATTTCCAATTCGCCGCCCAACGGATCGGTCTCGACGATCCCAATCTCAACCTTAAGCGCAAGCTCTTCGACATGCCCTCTAGTGTCGTCGATTCGGTCAACCAGACTCGCCTGTTCTAGCTTCAAGACATCTGTTTCAGCTGAGAGCTCCTGAATGTCCTTGCCCTGCTGATTGGTTGCCTCGGTAACCTTGTCCTTCCATTCGGCCTTTTGCTTATCTAGCTTGGATGGCCACAGCCAGCGCGCAACGGACGTCACAATCCCACCTCCAGGGACGAGCGATAATCCTGCCTCAGCCGTCTGCCGCGTCCCTTCCCGAAGCCTCGTGCCTTTGCCAGGTTTTTCTATTTCGTTCATCGGGGCACTCCGGTCAGTTGGGGCTCGCGTAACTTCTAGCTGTTGATCCGCAACTATCGCACATCGGTCGAGGCTTTCGACAATTACCTTCTTATCTTCTCGATCCTTGGAAGGACGACCAGCCGATCTTTTGTTTCGGCAGTCAGTTTGAGGTCCCAGAGGTTCACCAGGCTTAAGCATTTAACGACCATGCAGTACAGCCGCTTGAAGGGATCGAAGCGATGAACAGGAGAAATGACATCGTTGAACACCAACTAATTGACACAGGCTTATTCGCTGGTGTCACTGTCAAATCCCTGCTCATGGCACGGCCGAAAAATCTGAAGACATCAAGCGGCTAAAGTTCCGTCCCGAATAAAGCTAAAGACGTTAAATGTTGTTACCAGCTTCGCAGAACCCGAGGAGCGGCACAGGTCACGGTGCTGTGCACACAGGCAATTGCCGCGTCAGCAATCGCCACAGCTGAACAAGGCGACTTCGGCTGCGATATATAAGCTTGTCAGGATTTCGATTTAGCACCTGCAGCGAACGGCCGGTTCGCGGACCATTGTAGCGACTCTCTTGCAGGTCGCAATGGCGGGCTTGGGCCGTTAGTAAGGGCACTCGGGCGCAGCACGAAGTACACCTTCAACAACTATCCTGCCTTCTGCGACTTCGGCGCCTTTATTTGATAACTCAGCAACTAAGGTACCATCCACGTCTTTGGTCGTAAGTAATTCTGCTTCCTCAAGTTTTCTCAGCAGACATCTTAAATCGGAAGAGCAACAGCTCAACCCAACCGCGGTAAGCCAGTCAGACAGCAAAAGCTCGTTTGAAGTGTAAGCTGGAAGGCGAAACAGCGTTCTTAGCACTGCCAATGACCGGTGTTCGTTGCAGAGCGTTTCGAGTTGGTTTGGAGCGTTTCGCAGCATTCCTAGAGGATGGCACGTTCACAACCCGCTTTACCACGCATTATCAAACTCTGGATGTCCCCTTTGGCGGGCCGCACTGCAGCATGTGCGATGTTCGACCAACGGAAAGTAAGGGCCGTCCGCGATTGGTTTCCGCGGTCATGCTGATAAGATACTGCAATGCGTGTGAGGTCTGCGAAGAGCCCTCTCAAGACATTGATGGACTGGAAGTCACAAAAAGAAGACCGAACTCTCTACCGCGTAAACTACAGATCAGGATCAATATCCGTAGCGCTGTAACACTAAGCCTCTGAGCTGATCTTACTCGACATCTATCAGGGCGGATTGCGGGCTAGACGGCTGACCGCCTCTTGTTCCACCACGCCCACAGTGCAAGTAAAATCAGGCCATAGATCGTCTCGGGCGAGAGCACGAGCGCAAGCAGTGGATCATAAGCGCTTTCGGCGCCTACAAGGGCTGTTTCCTCAGAAGCTACCTCGCCACCATTTGCGATGGTTATCGTTTGATCCAGTGTTACCGCCGCATCCCACAGTCCATGCATGATGATCGATGGCCACAGTGATCCCGTCCAAAGTACGAGCGCACCGAGGAAAACACCGCCGCCAATCGCGCCTGAAACCTGGAATAAGGTGATTTCCAATGGTTGCCCGCCCATCCAGTTCACAAAGTGGAACAGTCCAAAAATGACGGCGGCAACCAAGACAGCGGCAATGGCGGGCAATTTCGACCGCAAACCGTGCAATAGCACGCCGCGAAACAAAAGCTCTTCAAAGAAGCCGACGATGAGGGCTGCAAAACTTGCGACCCCTACAGTCCCCCATTGCGCGGGCGTCAGCGCAAAGTCATCATTCTCTAGAAGGGCGGCACCGTAGGTGACAAAGATCAGCGCAAGAACAAATGCAATGTAAGGCAAAGTGAAAAGCGTCGCGCGCCACCGGGGCATGCTGAGCAGTCCCGTCTCCCGACCCCAGCCGATCAGAAAAACGGCACCAACAATAACGCTTGCCATTGCAGCCTCGGTCCAAAGGCCATCGGCAAATTCGGATGCACCCTGTTGCTGTCGTCCATGTCCGAACAGTTCAGAGGTATCTGCAAAAAGAATTGGCGCAACGAAGTAAACTGCGGCGATCACGAGAACTGCAAGCGCGACAAAAAGGGGCTGCGATGCAGAGAAACTACGAATTTTGTTCATGCGATTGAGCTTAAGGTTGTCTGGAAGAAATTCAATGCAAGGCAGTTAAGCAGCGGATTCCCCGATGTTAACGATCGGTGCCGTGTTAGGTGTTTGGCTGTTCACTAAAGGCAGCTATGTCCCGCGATTTTCCCATTTACAGACTTCGGGATTTTGCGGTTGTAGCGAACGGCCGCTAGGCGGGTTGCGACTGCAGTATCTCCGCTGCGTGTCAAAGGTCGGCTATGGGCCGGTGCCAGCCGCGAAAGCTGTAAGAAGTCGGAAACTTTGCAAAGTATGCTTCCTGTGCATCGCCGCCACTGGTGACCAACGCAGCGGAGGTCAGCTTTCCGCCCTCTGCGGAGAGACAACCTGTTGAGGGCGCAGAAGGGCGCGCGTCGACCCGAGTGCGAGCGCCCGCGGCTGCTTTTCGTTCGGTGTCCT
>CANNFE010000033.1 GCA_947503775.1 uncultured Paracoccaceae bacterium
GAAGAAGCGAAAAAGGCTGCCTAAAAGAAGCAGGTCCCGGCATCTGCGTGATCATGCGCGCGTAATGCAACGGACCCGCCGCTCGCTGCACTCGCTGAAGGTTGATATCCCATAAAGGTGCAGTAAAAGCAGATGCGGTGAACGGTGCTCCGTCAATGAGAGCTCTCAACCCGACACAAGCTCCAAGAGAATGGCCGACCAGGTACCATGGCCTGGGAAGGTGTAAATCTTCAGCCGCCCGGCACATAGCCTCTACGTCCATCTGATAGTCTGAGAACCGGACGGCATGGCCCATTAACTGGTCGCTTGTTAGTCGATCTGACATACCCTGCCCACGCCAGTCGATCGCAAAAACTGTATAACCAAATTTACTTAGCTCTCCGGCTGTGCGCCCATACTTCTCGTTATTCTCTGTACGGCCCTGGAAGATGAAAACCGTACCGGCTGAGCAGCTCTCCAAAGGCCAGCGTGATAAGCGCAACCGCACTCCATCTTCAGCTGTTGTCCAATAGGCAATCACATTGCTTGGGCCTTCTGCGACATCACAAAGAAATGGTGCTGGCTGCAATTCAGTCATGCTGAGTATCCTGAAGATATGGGCTTAATCCGATCACTGGTTTAATGATCGAGAAGGTTGTCAGTGCGGTGGTTGCAACGAGTACCAGAGAAAACCCTTGGATCTCGCCGACTAGGAAGTATGTGACCCAAGGGCAGCCATCGTTGCATCCATAAGTGCCCATTTCTCAAAGAGATGGTTGCGGTGAACTCCCGATCTGCCCTTTGCGAGCACCCAGCGAATGCGCATTGATGCGCTGACATACACGCCCGAGATCGCAAGCAAGCAAAAGAAGCTATAAAAGAATCCAGGTGCGGACTGCGGACCGCTTGCACCAGCCCCTGCAGCAACTCCTCTGTTCAAGAAGGATCGAGCATCATGTACTAACCAGTTGAGAATATTGGGTTCAGAGGCCACCAAGTAGCTCGATTGTAACTTCATCAAAACTGTAATCGCGATCCCTAGTGCAGCACAACGAAAAACTAACTTCATTACGCATAGGCTTAGGTGTTCGATCTCTACGCCACGGCTCTCGAATAGGCCTGATTGCCACGACTTCGCGATATCGACATAGTCTTTTATAACGGTATTGAGGAAGACTAACCCTGTAAAAAATAGGTACGCACAAAATCCGTCGTAAAAGAATACGATACCTGAAAAAATAATTGATGATCGTAGTGATACCCGCGCTTGCTCAACAATGGCAACTCTTCCCCAATCTACTGGTAGCGTACCTATTTCTCCCGTCCACAATGGGAAAAAATAAGATATAAACCAATTATATACTGACGCAATGACGATCGTCACAATCAAGACTGACCAAAAGGAAAAGTCAGCTGTCTCTACTCGATCTCTCCAAGTCGGTTTTAACTCTGGTTCTTCTGATATTGTTTGAAGTCTAGGTCGCCAGTTTTGAACCCAAGACTTCAGACCATCGGCTAAGATCGCTAGATACAACGGAAGCACAACTAAGAAGGTGATTGTCCAGTTTGGCGCCCATAAAAAGCCTAGCTGCCGCTCAACCCCACTTGGCATGGCAAATTTCACGCTATGAATATTTAACGTAAAAGCAATCAGTGCCAGCGCCACCGCGCCTGTAAACACAACGATAGGGAGTTCTTCGGCTCTCGATCCTTGGAACAAATCCTCAGCTATTCGTGCGAGGCTAGAACCTCTCTTATGTGCCGCTGGATGTTGTTCTGGGTTGAGCTCAGTCATCTCGTCAGGCGTGCCGAGATCTTCTACGTCACGCGGCTGTTTTTTACTCGCGCGCCTTCTTGCTACAAGACGTCGTTGCGCTGCGGTCAGCACCATCTGCCAGGCACTCGTTGCTTCGGGGTCACCGCATCCGAAGATTCAAGCGAGCCAGCGGATGTTGTTGAGATTTATTCCTCGTTCATTGTCCTCGAACCAATGCTGGACTGTGCGTAGTTCGATCGCGCTTCCATCAGCATCAAGGCTGGAGATCGCATCTGCCAAAAGCCCAGGTGTCCACGGGCCGTCGGGCACGCCCTGCTTATCAACCGGGCGTCCAGCACCACAGTCAGCGAGCTGCTTGAACAGCGGCTTTATCTCTAAGCCTTCATCTACTGGCGGAACAAAATATTTTCCATTCTTTATCAATGCAGTACGAGCTCTTGGTTTGTAGCAGTTCGTTCCGGTTCATTCCGGTTCGTGCTTGCCGGAACCATCAATGCAACTCTGCAACCTATCAGGAAGCGAAAGCAGGCCAACATCAAGCCATCGTTGAAATCATTGGATCAGCCCGGAGGTCATATGCTTGTCGAAGCCGAAGTTAAGACGCCAGACGTGAAGAGTGATGCCAAGTTCGCATGGCCCTCAAAATCCATCTTCGCCGAAGATCGACAAGTGGGTGCTATCTACACTTGGACGGATGGCTCCGAAACAGAAGTTTGGTTCGGTGAAGTTCCGCCGCGAAACGCTTGCACCGTGAGGTCTTCGCTGGGCTACCCCAACGGGTGGCGGGATTTTTTCTTGTCCCTAAAAGCATTATGACAGTTTCTGTATTTTGCGCAAGACTACATATTGACGTGATACTGCTTTCTGTGAGACGAGAGAGCCCGTAAGAAGCTGTCCTAATACGAGGACAGCACATGCCGATGAAGAAGAGTTACTCATTGATCACGATTGAAGGCGTGAGAGAGCTGATTCAATCCGGTCAAGACTTCCGGTGCCGGTATGACCTCGTGGGATATGCCAATGACCGGCGTCCAACCTATAACTGTGTCTACATCGCCCCTGACGGTACTGAAGCAATCCTTATCGCCACTCGCGCGTCTGTCGGCGGGGTCGAACCAAGAAAGTTCAATATCTGGTCAGGGCTGTTTGCCCATCATTTTGAGTTCGGAGACGGCACGGAACTCTCCTTCAACAAGGATTTCTTGGTTCGGACTGGACCGACTCAGGGCCGCAACGAAATCGAGGACTAGCTCCTCAAGGTCTTGCAGCTTTGGTTGGCAGTCCGGCCTTCGAGACTCGCGGGCCGATCGCGTCGCACGACGGCTGCTTCGCCATGGAGTGCTCCTCTGCGTTCTGCCTTCTCAGGCTGGTGCAACGGTTTATGAGGGTCCGTTGCATTACGCGCGCATGATCACGCAGATGCCGGGACCTGCTTCTTTTAGGCAGCCTTTTTCGCTTCTTC
>CANNFE010000034.1 GCA_947503775.1 uncultured Paracoccaceae bacterium
AGCGATCTGCTTGATCTGGTCGCCCCAGAGCGGTGGGAGACCGGTCTTGATGAGGTAGTCGGTGGTCAGGGGCGGGGGCTGGGTGCCTTTTGCGATGCTCTCCAGGAGGTGTGGGGCGAGCAGCGCGAGGGGGAGGAGGTCCTGGATCCGGCGGGGCGAGGTGCCGCTCGCATGGGCAATCTCGGCGATGCTCTCTCCGGCGAGGATCCGGGTGAGCCAGCCGCGCGCCTTGACGATGTTGGTCACGAGCGTTCGGTCGATGTTGGGTGGCGCCTCTCCCAGATGCAGCTTCGTCTCGACGCCGCGGCGGCGCGTCTGGAAGGTTGATGTGATCTGTAGGCCGTCTGGCGACAGATCGTCGGGGACGCCGTCGATCAGAGCCGCGACCGCCTTTGGCTGAAGCTGGACGGTGAGCAATCCCGGTTGCAGGTCGACCCGGTCGATGAGGGAGAGCAGGGCGGCATCTCCGGTCCGCGCAGCCAGCTTCTCGGACGCGCTTGCAAGCGTCGCCACGGGTTGATCCCGCAGCAGTTGAGCGATCACTTGCGGCGCGGACAGATGCGCTTTGATCAGATTCCTCAACTGACGTTCCAGCGGCGCGGCGGGTAATCGCCAACCGTCCGGATGGTCTTTGCTCCGGCCTGTGATCAGCCTTCGCGAGACGTAGTAGCGCAACCGCTTGCCGGACTTGTTGGCGTGGCTGGGCGTCAGGCGATCCCCGGTCTCGTCGAAGAGCCTGCCGATCAGAGGGGAGGGCGCGGTCTTGCGGGCGCCACCGCGGGACTGTGCCGCTCGGTCCTGGAGCTGCCGCTGGACGCTCTCCCAAAGTGCGGGGTCGATGATCGCGGAATGCTGGCCGTCGTGGACCTGGTCCTTGTGGCGGATCCGCCCAACATAGGCCGGGTTGGTCAGGATGTGATGGAGATGCCCGCGCGAGAAGGCGAGACCGCCCACGGCGCGCCCATCGGCCCGCTTTCGCCGCCGCGATCTGAGGCCGAGAGCTGCGGCTTGCAACCGCGTCTCGCGTAGGCAGCCAAGTTGCTGGTATAGATCATAGATCTTGACCACCGTCGCCGCCTCGGCTGCATCTATATTCAGGCTGCGACCCGCTGCCCGGTAGCCCAGCGGGACCGTGCCGCCCATCCAGAGCCCCTTGCGCTTGGAGGCGGCGATCTTGTCGCGGATCCGCTCTGCGGTCACCTCCCGCTCGAACTGGGCGAAGGAAAGCAGCATGTTGAGCGTGAGCCGGCCCATGCTGGTGGCGGTGTTGAAGCTCTGGGTGACCGACACGAAGGAGGCCTCGGCCGCCTCCAGCATCTCCACCAGCTTGGCGAAGTCCGCCAGCGAGCGGGTCAGCCTGTCGATCTTGTAGACGACGATCCGCTCGACGCGCCGGTCGCGGATCGCCTGCATCAGCCGCGTGAGGGCCGGCCGGTCGAGCGTGCCACCCGAGATCCCGCCATCGTCATAGCGCTCCGGCAGAAGGTGCCAGCCTTCGTGCTTCTGGCTGGCGATATAGGCCGCGCAGGCCTCCCGCTGGGCGTCTAAGGCATTGAAGTCCTGGTCTAGCCCCTCCTCGGAGCTCTTGCGAGTATAGATCGCGCAGCGGATCCGGCGCATCAGGCCAGCCCGAAGAAGCGCGGGCCTGACCAATGGGCTCCCGTGATATGCTTGGCCAGAGCCGAGAGTGACCGCCAGCTGCGGCCCTCCATCAGATAGCCGTCCTCGGTCACCTCGATCCGGTAGGTGCGCCCGTTCCACTCTCGTACGAGATGGGATCCCGGCGCCACCGGGCGGGTGCGGGCGGGCCCGCTGGCCAAGCGGGTCAGCTCCCGCTCGGTCCGGGCGGAGAGCCCGCCCAGCGCCTCGGTCTGGCGCTGCCAGATCAGCAGCTTGCGCAGAAGAGGCAGCGACACGTGCTTGGGCGGCGGCCGACCGAAGGCTGCACGCCATCGCGCAAGGCAATCGGCGCGGGAGGCCTCTGCCAGCGCTTGCAGATCGGCCGCCAGCTGGTCCGCGCAGGGCCGGGTCATGGTTTGGCCTCGTCGGTCACGATCCGATAGACCGGCCCGGTGTCACTGCGGGTGCGCTCCACCTTATGCCCTGCTTTGCGCTGCGCCGAGATCGCCGCCCGCACGGTATGCGGCTGCCATCCGAAGGCGGTCTGGATCTGGGCCATCGACGC
>CANNFE010000035.1 GCA_947503775.1 uncultured Paracoccaceae bacterium
CCCGCTCTTCTTTTTGGGATGGCGCGCACCGCGGTGAGGGCTGCGCTGGTCGGGTTTCTGGTGAGACGCGATGTTCTGCGGTCCGTGCGCTCTTGGGTCCGTGCGCTTTTGCCGGTGGCGGTCGCAGTCTGCCGGGGGGGGGCTGGACGCGGGTTGCTTGAGCCGTCAGCGCCGCCCTCAAAAGAGGAATGACGGCACGGGCCTGGTCTCCATCGAAGATTGCAAAGATGGCGGTAATCGTTAAGGTTCGCCTTCTTGATCAAGGATTTTCGAGGCTTTGTTTTATGAACCGGATATTTCAGCAGGACAGCCGTTTGGGCCGTCTGGAGACGGCGCTCGGGCAGGATGTTCTGGTTCTTTTGCGGTTCACGGGCAGCGATCACGTGAACGGGCTCTTTGAGTATCAGGTGGAGGCGCTTTCGAGCGAGGCCAATCTCGACTTTGACGGGCTGATCGGCACCCATGCGAGCGTCGAGATCGACAGCCCGCATCACGGCGCGCAGGCCTTTGACGGGATCGTCACGCAGGCCGCCTGGGCGGGCTCGGGCGAGAACGGCAACCGGTATAACCTGACCCTTCGGCCGTGGCTCTGGCTGGCTGGCCGGCGGCGCAACCAGCGGATCTTTCATGGGCAAACCGTGGTCCAGATCCTCGAGGAGCTGCTTGTGCCCTATGCCGGCCTCGGCGATCCGCATCTGGAGATCCGGCTCAAGGGGACGTACCGCCCGCTGGAATATACCGTCCAGTACCGCGAGAGCGATCTGGCCTTTGCCTGCCGGCTGATGGAGCGGTTCGGGATCACCTGGCATTTCACCCATGCGCCCGGCAGCCACACGCTGGTTCTGACCGATCACGTGGAGGATCACGGCCGCATCGCGGGCGCCTCGCGGCCCTATCGCGGCGTCGACGGCCATCATGCCGCCGATGAGGAGCATTTCTGGGAATGGCATCCCGAGCGCAACCTGACGACGGGGGCGATCCGCCTGACGGACTGGAACTTCAAGACGCCGACGGCGGCGATGGAGGTGGACCGGACCGGCGATGCGGCCCATGCGCAGGGCCAGATCGAGAGCTACGACTTTCCGGGCGATTACCTCGAGCAGGGCACGGGCAAGGAGGTCGCCCGTCTGCGGACCGACCAGGAGCGGGCGCAGGATGCGCGCCACCGGGCGGTGGGCGATGCGACCTGCCTGAAGGCGGGGATGGTGCTGAGCCTGACCGGCGATCCGGTGCCGGGAGCGACGGGCGAGGCGTATCTGTGTCTTGCGGCGTCGCACAATTACGTCTCCGAGGGCTATGGCTCCGGCGTCGATGCCTCCGACAGCTACGCCTATTCGGGCCGCTACAGCTTTGCACCCGCCACAGCGCCGCTGGCGCCCGAGCGGGTGACGCCGCGGCCGATCGTGCACGGGCCGCAGACGGCGATGGTGGTGGGCGAAGGCGAGATCGACTGCGACGAATACGGCCGCATCCTGGTGCATTTCCCCTGGGACCTCGAGAAGGCCTATTCGATGCGCTGCCG
>CANNFE010000036.1 GCA_947503775.1 uncultured Paracoccaceae bacterium
TGGAGTTGGAGTTCCCCCGGTTTGGTAGACGGTTATGGGCTTAGAGACTCCAGTCCTTCAGCGGCGGTCCTTTCATAGTTGATCGGTGACTTATACCCCAAAGCCGAATGTCGGCGAGAGGGGTTGTACCAGCCTTCGATGAACTCGAAGCAGGCGATGCGGGCCTCGGCCTTGGTGCGGAACTTCCTGCGTTCGAGCAGCTCACATTCGAGGGTGGCGAAGAAGCTTTCACACATGGCGTTGTCATAGCAATCGCCGACCGATCCCATCGACGGGCGCACGCCCATTTCTTTGCATCGCAGGCCAAAGGCCACCGAGGTGTATTGCGAACCCTGATCGCTATGATGAATGACGCTATTGGGTTTGCGTTGCGTCACCGCCATGTTCATCGCGTCGATGACGAGTTGTGCTTTCTGATCATTGCCCATGGCCCAGCCGATGATGCGACGACTGAAAGCATCCAAGACGACGGCCAGATATAAGAACCCTGCCCAGGTCGGCACATAAGTGATGTCGGCAACCCAAAGCACATTCGGCGCATCCGCATAGAAGTTACGGTCGACCAGATCACTGGCTGGCCGGGCGCGCGGATCGCGTTCTGTGGTGACGATAAACCTACGACGACTGACGCCCCTCAAGCCCTTGGCTTTCATCAACCGTTCGATGCGCTTGCGACCAACGCGGAACCCCTCATCAGCCAGTTCAGCGTGAATGCGTGGTGCGCCGTAAGTTTGCTTTGATGCCTCATGGATGGTGGCGATCCGGTCGGTTAGCGCGTCATCGGCAAGCTGCCGGGTACTGGGCGGGCGGCTGTGATAGGCATAGAAACCGCTGCGGGAGACACCCAAGGTGCGTGACATCAACTGAATCGAATACTCGGCTTGGTTCGCGGTCATGAACTTGAAGACCTCCGCGATGTCACGTCGTTTTGTGCAAACCAAGCCGCGGCCTTTGACAAGATGTCCCGCTCTTGCCGAAGCTGTTTCACTTCTCGGCGAAGTTGTCGCAACTCTTCCAGTTCAGCGCTGCTCAGACGATCATCGCGCTCGCCAACGTCGGCACCGGCCTGCTTGACCCACTCATGTATTGTGGCGGCGCAGGGTTCAAACTCCCGCGCCAGACTTTCAACACTGCGACCAGCTCGTGCCAGCGCAACCACCTGCTCCCTGAATTCCGCAGGGTACGGATTCCTTGTTCTCGGCATGAAAAACACTCTCCTTCATCAAGTGATAAGTGTCTACCAAACCGGGGGAACTCCAATC
>CANNFE010000037.1 GCA_947503775.1 uncultured Paracoccaceae bacterium
GGGCCGTCTGCTTGACTTTGCAAAGTCCGCTTCCTGCGCACACCGGACCTTGGTGTGGTCGCGGCATCACCACCACTGCCAAGCCTGGGTCCGAATCACAGCTTTGCAGGATCTCCATGGCCCACTTTGCAGCTGCAGAGAACGACCGCTTCCCGCCCGCCCTAAGGGAGCCATGCATCTCAGGATCTGCCAAGATCGTGCCCGCTTTGGGCTGGGTGCGGTCGTTGCCAGCCACACTTGGGGGCGATGACGCTGCAAACCTGCAATCCCAGGCTATACATCCGCTCCGAGCCCACCTTGACCGATGCTGCGCAGAGCCTGAATGGCAGCTTCGGGGGTTCAGATGGATCTAGACCAGCGATCTGTTCCGTCCCAAAATGCAAGAACGATTGTGTTGGAACGGGCCATATGTTCCGCGGCGATGTCCCGCGAAGGTGCGCCCGGTCGTAACCTTGCTCGACGCTGACTACTCGCTCGCCTGTCCAATCACCCGCTCGATCTGTGACAGCCCCCGCGGCCCGGCGTAGAGATCGGGCAAAGCGTAGAAGGGATCGCGCATCGCCTCTTCGACGGTGACGAACGTCCAGCCCTCGGCGGCATACCAGTCGAGCAGCGCGCCGAGATGATCCGCGTTAATCCGGTTCATATGAAGAAGGAGGATATGTGGGACCTCCCGGCCGATGACTTCCTCCGCCAACGCCTCGAAGTGTAGCGTGCGCTCACGCATATGGGCAAGATAGGCGTCCGAGATCTCGGCGGCGGTCGCTTCGTCGCCCTGATCTAGCGCATCGAGGTAGTCGGCGTTGAAGCGCCAGTCGTCCGTGTCAATGGTGACGGGGACGTTCACGTATCCCAACTCGGCCAGCACCTCGCCAGCGGCGGTCTTGGTTTGCTCCGTCTCGCCCTCGCGCAAGAAGGGGAAGCGGTAGAGGCGGCTCTCCCCGATCCAGCGCGACAGGACCTCATCCGTCCGCCGCGCCTCCTCGCGGAACTGCTCGAGTGTAAGCGTACCGTAGTCCGGGTGTGACCAGGAATGGTTGCCCACTGTGTGTCCTGCCTCGGCGAAGGCGGCCACGGCCCGGCGCGAGCGCCATCCAATCTGGCTGCCTACCGCGAAGCCCGTAGCTTCCACCCCATGCGCCGCGAGCGCCTCGTTCACCGCCCAGACCTGCGCCAGCCCCTCGGAGGGCGAGGTGCGAGAGGGCATGACATAGGGCAG
>CANNFE010000038.1 GCA_947503775.1 uncultured Paracoccaceae bacterium
TCCGAAGGAAACGCGCTCGACCGTTCTCAGCGAGGCCGAGGAGGCAACGATCGTCGCTTTTCGAAGGCGCACGCTGCTGCCGCTGGACGATTGTCTCTATGCCCTTCAGCCGTCGATCCCGCATCTGACCCGCTCCGCGCTGCATCGCTGTCTTCAGCGGCACGGCATCTCTCGTCTGCCAGATGTGGGCGGCGACAAGCTCAAGAGGCAGCGCTTCAAAAGCTACCCTGTCGGCTTCTTTCACATGGATATCGCAGAACTGCAGACCGCCGAGGGAAAGCTCTATCTTTTCGTTGCCATCGACCGAACCAGCAAGTTCGCGGTTGCCCAGCTAGTCGAGAAGGCCGACAGGCGGACAGCATAGGAGTTCCTCGAGTACCTGCTGGAGGCCGTTCCTTACCACATCCACACGATCCTGACCGATAACGGCATCCAGTTCGCCGAACAGCCGCGCAACCGGAACACCGCCTATTCTCGGCAAATGCGCTTCGACATGATCTGCGAGGCCAATGGGATCGAACACCGGCAGACAAAACCCAACCATCCATGGACCAACGGCCAGGTCGAGCGGATGAACCGGACGATTAAAGACGCCACCGTCAAACGCTTCCACTACGACTGCCACGATCAGCTTCGCAGCCACCTCGCCAACTTCTTGAATGCCTACAACTTCGCTCGTCGGCTCAAAACACTCAGCGGGCTCACGCCCTACGAATACATCTGCAAAATCTGGACATCAGAGCCGAGCAGATTCATCGTCAATCCGATCCACCAGATGCCGG
>CANNFE010000039.1 GCA_947503775.1 uncultured Paracoccaceae bacterium
CGGTCGTACCGGGTTGCGACGCGCCGCCAGTCTTTGAGCCTGCCGAACATGATCTCGATCCGGTTCCGGCGTTTGTAGCGGCGCTTATCGTATTTCACCGGTTTCTTTCGCTGTCTCCGGCCAGGGATGCAGGCGCGTATCCCTTTGTCTTTCAAAGCTTCCCGGAGCCAGTCGGCATCATATCCGCGGTCCCCGAGCAGCCAGTCGACATCCGGCAGGCTGCTCAGCAATGCGCGGGCACCAATGTAATCGCTGACCTGACCCGCCGTGACGAACAGGTTCAGCGGGCGTCCTTGGCTGTCGCAGATAGCGTGCAGCTTGGTATTCATACCACCCTTGGTCCGACCGATCAGGCGTCCACGCCCCCCTTTTTCACGCCCATGCTGGTCGCTGTCCGGTGGGCCTTCAGGTAAGTGGCATCGATCATCACAGTCTTCTTCTCGCCGTGGTTGGCAGCCAGACCTGCCATCATCCGGGCGAAGATGCCTTTGTCGCTCCACCGCTTCCAACGATTGTACAGCGTCTTGTGCGGCCCATAGGCGGCGGGGGCATCCCGCCACCGCAAGCCATTGCGATTGACGAAGATAATCCCACTCAGCACACGTCGATCATCGACGCGTGGCTTGCCATGAGACTTCGGGAAGAAGGGCTCAAGGCGCGCCATCTGCGCGTCCGTAAGCCAGAAAAGATCAGACATGTTCACCGCTCAGTTTTCCAGCCGTGAATCACGCTACTAAGCAGAAATCAATGGGTCCTGACCCTA
>CANNFE010000040.1 GCA_947503775.1 uncultured Paracoccaceae bacterium
GGGTCCGTTGCATTACGCGCGCATGATCACGCAGATGCCGGGACCTGCTTCTTTTAGGCAGCCTTTTTCGCTTCTTCGAACAGACACCGGACAAAAGCGATCTCATTCTTCACGCCTCGCTCACATCCAGTGAAATGGCCGTTGCGGATCGCCCTGAAGGTCTCGACACCCTTGAGTGTGGCCTTTGCTGTTTTCAGGCTTTGGAGCCCACGCATTGGTGCCAGGCGATGCTTCAGGACGGCGTGGTCGCCCTCAATCCGATTGTTCAGATGCTTGCGGGTGATGTGTCGGATGGCATCTTCTGGACCCGATTTCGCATTCCATTCGGCGATCACCTTGGCGTAGCTGTGTGCTTTGTCCGTGACGATGGTTAGGGGATGATAGCAGCGGACAGTGTCCGATGCCTGACGCATGAAAGCCCTTGCTGCGTTGGCGGTACGGCGTGCGGTTAGGCGGAAGTCGATCAGTTGGCCGCATTGGTCGATAGCACGCCAAAGATAGCACCAGCGGCCATTCACGCGCAGATAAGTTTCGTCGACGTGCCACTGCAGGCCACGCCAGCTCCGATGCCGACCGAAGGCGCGCTTGCGGATTTCGGGGCCAAACTTCTGAACCCATCGATACACAGTCGCTGCGTCCACTGTGATACCGCGCTCGGCCAAAAGGTCGCGCACGTCCCGATACGATAGCGGATAGCGGCAGTACCAGCGAACCGCCAAGAGAATGACGTCTTTCGGGAACCGATGGCC
>CANNFE010000041.1 GCA_947503775.1 uncultured Paracoccaceae bacterium
CGCCTTTCTCCAATAAGGTTTCCGGAACGGGTGGCCGCATGTTAAGCGCCTGATGCGGTCGGGTGTGATTGTACTGTTTGAGCCAGTGATTGATGACAATCTGCGCCTGCGTGATCGTCGTGAACCACTCGGCGTTGAGAACCTCTCGGCGCAGCGTGCCGTTCAACCGCTCGTTGTATCTATTTTCCCAGGGCGATCCGGGATAGATACGGATCGGCTTGATACCAACTCTTCGAAGCCATGCTTGCATCGCTTCGGCAGCAAACTCAGGTCCGTTGTCTGATCGGATATACTCTGGGGTACCATGCCTCAGAAGCAGCGGATAAAGCGCTTCGAGGACATCGTCGGCGCTCATCTTTGTCCGAACGGTCACTGTCAGGGCGTGCCGGGTATATTCATCCAGAACGGTCAGCATCTTGTAGGCCCGCCCGTTACTGAGCTTGTCGTGCACGAAGTCGATGGCCCAGACGTGGTTCGGATGCGTGGGCCTCATTCGAATGATCGAACTGTCCTTGTGATAGAGCCGTCGTCGCTTCTTGTGCCGCTGTGGAAGCTGCAATC
>CANNFE010000042.1 GCA_947503775.1 uncultured Paracoccaceae bacterium
AATCTGCCATGCATTCCGCATAGATCGCGCAAGATCCCGGGCGTCCGTATTTGTCGGACCCTCCTATCCCTTTGATTTTCCGCCGTTTCCCTCACGACCCCCCCCTCAAAAGCAGAGACTGGGTCGCAAGAAAAAAAGTCCTCCGCCATCCACATGCTTTGCTTTTATACTGTTCTGGTTGCCGAGACATTGCATTGAGATTTCGGTGTCTTGGCTTGGTCGGTCTTTCAGTGAGACTCTGTTTAATGGCGATGGAGTAGCGGGTTTTGACCCGCGTCTCTGTTTGGCGATTGGGCGGTCCTTGTTTGCGGAAGCCGGGAGGGTGCGGCCCGGGGGTATGGCGCCCTCTTGCATTGCCATGCTGATTTTTGCTTCGGCTTGGACGCATCGCCCATGGGTAGCAGACAGGCGGATCTAGAGATCAGCGATCTGCTTGATCTGGTCGCCCCAGAGCGGTGGGAGACCGGTCTTGATGAGGTAGTCGGTGGTCAGGGGCGGGG
>CANNFE010000043.1 GCA_947503775.1 uncultured Paracoccaceae bacterium
ATATTGCAGGGAGCTCCGCGCCAGGCCAACAACCCGGCACGTCCGTCGCTCAGACGTGGCGAGCTTCTAGCGTGTATAAATGACGGCCTGACGCAGCTCCTGTGTGGTCAGGCCCTGGGCTTTAGGTGGTTCAGGCTTTCCTTGAGGATGAGCTTGTCTAGCTCGAGCTCCGCGACGATCTTCTTCAACCGTGCGTTCTCTTTCTCCAGGCTCTTCATCTCCGACAACTGCGACCGGCCCATGCCGCCGAACCGCCGCCGCCAGTTGTAGTAAGTTGCATCGCTGATCCCGACGCTGCGGCATGCCGATGCCACATCATCACCAGCCGTCAGCTCTAGCTCAATTTCACGCAGCAGCTTCAGCACGTCTTCGTCCGAGTGTCGCTTCCTCGCCATCCCAAATCCCCCTCTAGCAGCCAATGTAATGGCCCAATTCTAGGGGGGAAGGACACCCTG
>CANNFE010000044.1 GCA_947503775.1 uncultured Paracoccaceae bacterium
TTCGTCCTTCGGTCGGGCTGCGTAGGCCCTGCTCCGGGTTGAAGGCTTGGCTTTGGTCATCGTCGTCTCCACATCTGTCGGCGCGAGACAATCCCGCGCCCCGTACCGAGTGGAGCCCGGCAATCCGGGCGACGACACAGGCACAGTACCGCTTCCGGCAATAGAGAAGTCCAGAGCGAAAGAGCGACGTCCTGTGGGCCACGCGCAGGCGAGGGGCGGGAGCTAGGTCACCCGCCGCAAGCGCCTCCTCTCGCTTGGCCTCTTTCACACGGCCTGCAAGATGGCTTTAAACCGCAGCCGCCGCTAGAGCCTGCGCGCGCCGGCGACGGCCTTCCCGCACCGCAGAACGCGCAGGACACCGAACGAAAAGCAGCCGCGGGCGCTCGCACTCGGGTCGACGCGCGCCCTTCTGCGCCCTCAACAGGTTGT
>CANNFE010000045.1 GCA_947503775.1 uncultured Paracoccaceae bacterium
TACATCTGCAAAATCTGGACATCAGAGCCGAGCAGATTCATCGTCAATCCGATCCACCAGATGCCGGACCTGAACACCTAGCACTGGCCGAAGGTCTGGAAAGGTATTGATCCCAAGCGCGTAGTCGACGATGCTTCTTGCGAAATTGAAGTAATGATAGCTAGGAAGTATTGTTACACGTGCACCGCGGTCGGCTAATGTCTGCCCGCCGAAGATCTGGAGTTCCCCCGGTTTTGTGGACAGTTATGGGCCTTTAGATTCTAGCCCTTTAGTGGCAGTCCTTTCGTAGTTGATCGGCGACTTATAGCCCAAAGTGGGACTGTTGCGTTAGTCATGGTTCTTGGCAAGGCCTTATCTGTGGAAGTCCATCAAGTCGCGCAAACCGCCGTTCAAGCACCATCGCATTCAGAGAGAAATCATCCT
>CANNFE010000046.1 GCA_947503775.1 uncultured Paracoccaceae bacterium
GGGCCTCATTCGAATGATCGAACTGTCCTTGTGATAGAGCCGTCGTCGCTTCTTGTGCCGCTGTGGAAGCTGCAATCCCTCTTCGCGCCAGAGCCGCTCAACCTTCTTGTGATTGACCTTCCAGCCTTCCACGTGAAGCAACTCAGTGACCTTGCGATACCCATATCGCCCGTACTGCTTTGCAAGCCGGATGATTGCCAACCGCAGCGCGTCGTCATCTCTCGGAGTTGGTCGATATTGCAGGGAGCTCCGCGCCAGGCCAACAACCCGGCACGTCCGTCGCTCAGACGTGGCGAGCTTCTAGCGTGTAT
>CANNFE010000047.1 GCA_947503775.1 uncultured Paracoccaceae bacterium
ACAACTCCATCCAACATAAGACAACCGCGTCCGACATAACGCCTCGCTCCTCCGCGGTTGCGACAGTCCCATCCGCACTAACGACAATCCTGTCCGACATAACGACAATCCGAACCGACAAAACGACAATCGGGACTGACAAAACAGCAATCCGGATCGACAAATCTGCCATGCATTCCGCATAGATCGCGCAAGATCCCGGGCGTCCGTATTTGTCGGACCCTCC
>CANNFE010000048.1 GCA_947503775.1 uncultured Paracoccaceae bacterium
CGGGAACATCCCGCCAGCCGAAGCAGAGGCAAACTTCTACGCAGCTCTGGAAAGGTCAGACATGGCCGCGTAGCTAAAACAAATCAGCCTCCGGCAAACCCGGCGCGGTTCAGAGTTACCAAGCATTTGATGCAGTCCGTCGGCGCCTAGGGTCAGGACCCATTGATTTCTGCTTAGTAGCGTGATTCACGGCTGGAAAACTGAGCGGTGAACATGTCTG
>CANNFE010000049.1 GCA_947503775.1 uncultured Paracoccaceae bacterium
GCGAGGCGTTATGTCGGACGCGGTTGTCTTATGTTGGATGGAGTTGTCGGATAACAGATGAGCGTGTCGTGATCGCGGATGAGGCGGCTTCAAAGCCGAACCGACAAGGGAGCGTGAGCCTCCGGTATCACCACTGACGTTCAGACGTGCGGCTTTCGGGAGCTTTGGCTCTTCAGCCTAGTCGTGACCGAGCGGTCTTTCGG